>JAKQNP010000008.1 GCA_029565675.1 bacterium | reverse complement strand
CTTCTGATATTATTGGCATACTCTTTTTTTGATCCTGGACTCATAATTTATGTCTCCATTTAGTGACATGGTTACATAAATTATGAGGCAACGAACATCATGCCAAAGGCGCATGGTTACCTTTTTTATGAGTCAATGCGTTGTACATAGGCGATGATAAATTCTGTTGTATTTTCCAATTTTTTTTATTATATTTGATGTTGTAATTTTTCATGGTGGTGTTTTCTCGTTTGCGCAAAAAACCATATAGTGTAACCGGTAAAACATACCGGAATAGAACAACGGATATGGTGTAGAAAAACCTGGAGGAAGAAATGAAAAGAATTGCCGTCCTTTTGCTGGCAGCATTTGTTGTGTTTGCCGTTGTCCTGGGATGTGCCAAGAAACAAGAAGAGGTTGCACCTGCGACCGAAACAGAGCAAATTCAACAACCTGCCGAGGGCGAAATTCATGCGGCGCATATCCTGATCATGTACCAGGGTGCAGAGCGTGCCGATAGCACAATCACCCGCACCAAAGAAGAAGCATTGGTGCTGGCGACTGAAGTCTTGACCCAAATCCAGCAGGGTGGCGATTTTGCTGAATTGGCCAAACAATATTCCGATTGCCCCTCTGGCGATAAAGGCGGCGACCTGGGAATCTTTGGCGCTGGACAAATGGTTGCTGAATTTGAGAATGCGGCCTTTGCGCTTACAGCCGGTCAAGTGTCGGAAGTAGTCGAAACCCCATTCGGCTATCATATCATCAAACGCATGTAAAACAACTGTTGAGTTGATTCTGCCCCCGGTTGATGAATCGACCGGGGGCTTTTTTTTTGCCGTTTTCACGCATGTGAATTAACATTTGATATTTCCCGTGGGGTTTCCTATTTTATGGCAAGGCAAACCAGGTTTACATCATCGACTTGATAACGGCAAGCAGGCGGAAAATGCATGAAAACACCCCAGCAACAATCGCTCCCGTTTGATGAAGCTGAATCCTCGGCCCTTCTTGCCCCATTGGAGCTCAATCGGCCTCTGGTTTTTTTCGATCTGGAGACAACCGGACTCGATTTCCAGCAGGATCGGATCGTGCAATTCGCTTTCATCAAAATCAAGCCGGACCGTACGCAACAGGAGTGGAGCGCTCTGGTCAATCCGGAGATCGCAATTCCGCCAGCCGCATCTCAGGTGCACGGCATCACGGATGCGGATGTCGCCGACCAGCCGACCATGAGCCATTTTGCGCCGCAGATTGTCGCTTTCCTGCGCGACAGCGATTTGGCCGGATTCAATATCGCCCGTTTCGATGTGCCGTTTCTGCAAACCGAATTGAACCGCTGTGGATGCCCGCTCGAAATCGACAAGATACGCCTGATCGATGTCCAGGTGATTTTTCACAAAAAAGAACCCCGCGATTTGACCGCGGCGCTCCGGTTTTACTGCCAGAAAGAACACAACGAAGCCCATGACGCGCTCGGCGATGTGCGGGCGACAGTCGATGTCTTTCATGCCCAACTCGAGCGCTACACCGATCTGCCCCACACTGTCGCTGCGTTGCACCGATTGGCCTCCGGCGGAACCGCGGATTGGCTCGATCCGGACCGCAAGTTCTACTGGAAAGATTCCGAAGCGGTTTTCAGTTTTGGCAAGCATCGCGGACGCTCCCTATCCTGGGTGCAAGAAAACGATATCGGCTATCTGCAATGGTTGGCGGAAAAAGATTTCAGTCCGGCGACCCTTTCGATTATCGCGGCAGCCATAGAAGGTGAATTCCCGGAAAGAAAAAATCCCCGGACAGAAGAGTAACCGGTCTGCCGGCTCGCATCGCATTCAAAGGAAAAACGCACCAGCGGAAAGGAAATCGGCTATGAAAAGAGTGATCGCAGGATGGGGCATTCTCCTGTTCATTGCTTCACAAATAACGGCTGCACCGCGCGATAAAGCTGTTTATCAAACTGAAACCAGTTTTTACGGCAAGGAAAAAACCGTATTGCGGTTTGATATCAAGCGCTTTTCTCCACCTGCGGCCCCGTCGGCCTGCAATCCGGTCTTCCATACTGCGCCGATTCGCCAGGATACCACCGGAACTTGTTGGTGTTTTGCCACCACATCCCTCCTGGAATCCGAAATCAAACGGCTGTCGGGACGCGAGATCACCCTTTCGCGTATGTATACGGTTTATTGGGAATATGTGGAAAAAGTGCGCCGCTTCGTGCGCGAAAAGGGCAACTCGCTGGTCGCCGAAGGATCGCAATTCAATGCGGTCATCGAGCGCATGCAACAATACGGTGCTGTGCGAAGCCAGGATTACACCGGGTTGATCGGCGATCAACAGGCTTATAACCAGGAAAAACTCCTCGACGAACTTACCGGCTATCTCGATTATGTCGCCGGCCAGCAAATCTGGGAGGAAGAACAGGTCATCGCCGGCACACGCCTGATTCTCGACAAATACATGGGTGCTCCTCCCGACTCCATTCAGATCGATGGCCAATGGATGACGCCGATGGCTTTCTTGCAACAAGTGCTGCAAC
This sequence comes from bacterium, assembly GCA_029565675.1. Classification (GTDB taxonomy): domain Bacteria; phylum Zhuqueibacterota; class Zhuqueibacteria; order Residuimicrobiales; family Oceaniaggregativiventaceae; genus Sulfursilanivivens. Next base: position 432,062 of record JAKQNP010000008.1, on the reverse strand, counting down.
TTCCCCTGCAGGATTACGTCGCGCTGATGTCCTTCAAAGCTGTTCCCTATTGGACGCAGGACGCTTACAAGGTGCCGGACAACTGGTGGAACAGCAAGGAGTATTACAACATCCCCCTGGAGCAGTTCACCGAGACCATCAAAGAGGCGATCAAGAACGGTTTCAGTGTGGCGATTGCGGGCGATGTGAGTGAACCCGGCCGCTACGGCGAAGCGGATCTGGCTGTTGTGCCGACTTTCGACATTCCATCTGCCTATATCGATGCCGAGGCACGGGAGTTCCGCTTCGACAATCGTTCTTCCACCGACGATCACGGTGTTCACTTGATTGGCTACACCCGCATCGACGGCGAGGACTGGTATTTGATCAAGGATTCTTCAGCAACCGCATTCAAGGGCAAATTTCCCGGCTACAGTTTCTTTCACGCCGATTATATCAAACTCAAAATCCTCGCTGTCCTGCTGCACAAAGACGGCGCACAAAAGATATTGCAGCAATATCAGATGCGGGCGGCCAAACGGTGAAGCTTGTCTATTGCAAAACATGGGTCATCGCTGCCATCCCCGCCGCCATATTGTGGCTTGGCGGTTGCGATATCGACCATGGCCTGGGCACCCTGGATTCCATGATTACCGGAGAAATTCTTTTCCTGAATCCCGAACAACAGCCGGAAAAGGTCGAATCCGTTCGCGTGGTGGCGGCGGTCCGCGTCCCGCCTGAATCGCTCGGCGATGTGGTGTTCACCAACTCGTCGGTCAATCTCAGCCGGGATCGGTCGTATTATGAAATTCCGGCACCGCTGGCCGAGTATCAGCTGGTAGCCGCAATCTGGAAAGAAAAAGGCAGGTCCTGGGACTATTCCAACATTCTCAGCTTTTACGGATTTGATCCAGTCAATTTCACAGTCGAAAACCGGCCGATCACCTTGTCCAAAAGCCAGCCTGTTGCTCAACATATCGATATTCTGGTTGACTGGCGGCTGGTCGGCAACCACCTCAACGCGAGTGCGACAGACGAAACCGATTAACCACAAATCAGTGCTGACCGCCCAGTTCGGCGGCCTGAGCGGACGAAAAAACCCCTGGCTGCAGAATTGGCATCGTCCTGCGACGCGCCTGGGCACTTTGGTCTGCACCCTTTTGTGCCTGCTGGCCAGCCTTTCCAGCGCCGACATCACTGGCACCATCAATGGAGTCGTCCGCCAACAAGATACTTCTGAGCCATTGGCCGGGGCGAACATCCAAATCGAAGGCACCTATCTCGGTGCCAGCAGCAGAGGCGACGGCCGTTTTTCTATCCCCAGGGTCCCGCCGGGCCATTACTCCCTTAAAATCACCTATATCGGCTATAAACCCAGGCGCATTCCCGTGACTGTGCAAACGGACAGACTCGAGCTGCAGATCGAACTGGAGCCCTCGTTTGTCCAGATGAGCCAGATTGTGGTGACGGGTTCGCGATTGCCTGAGGATTTGAGCGCCGCAGCCGCGAGCATTGCGGTGATGACCCAGAACGACATTCAGCGGCGCAACAGTATGAGCATCGATCAGGCGCTGGTCAATCTGCCCGGAGTCAGCCTGGTCGGCGACTATGTCAACATTCGCGGCGGCTCAGGCTATAACCGTCTGGGCGGCCATCGGCAGCTGGTGCTTTTGGACGGCGTGCCGATCATGACCAGCGATCTGGGCGAAGTCAATTGGAACATCGTCCCCATTACGGAAGTGGCGCACATCGAAGTCCTCAAAGGCGCCGCTTCCTCCATCTATGGCTCCGGGGCCATCAGCGGTGTCGTCAATATCCTCACCAAATTACCGGAGCGCCAGCCGGCTTTTTCTTTTCGACAAACAGCCGGCTTTTATGATGAACCGGCGGTACCGGAATGGAGATGGACAGAGGAGCTGCTTACCTACAACCGAACCGATCTCAGCTATTCGCAAAGCTTCGGGCCGGTCGGCGTGCGCCTGGCGCTGTCCAGACACGCTTCAGAAGGCGATCGCCAAAACGGCGAATTCGAACGCTGGTATGTGACGGCAAAAACGCGCTGGAATCTGCCCGATCACTCCACGTTGACCGCATTCGGCTCCTTTTCGAGCGACGACCGCCAGCTTTTTTTGCAATGGCGCGAGCAAAACCATGCCTTGCTGGTGCCGCCGACGGAAGTCGGCGATCGCTACCGATTGGACGGCTATTTGACCTATTTGATCTATGAAAAACTCTTTTCGCCGACCTTTTCTTTGCGCGCCCGGATGTCGTTCAATCAACAACTCGTGGGCGTTCCTTTCAACATCACCGGAGCCTTTGCCCCGGCGCTTGGGTTGGGAGGCGAAATGCAATGCAACTGGCGGCCGCATCCCCAGCACCATCTCTCCTTTGGCGTAGACTATCGCCACGACCGGGTCGAGTCGGAATACTATGGCCAACGGCGCGCCAATGGCATCTCACCCTATGTGCAAAATGTCTGGCATCTCAGCGACCGCTTGCACTTCGACAGCGGCCTGCGCCTCGACACTTACACCCTGGTTGGCGATTCGGTCGAGTTTCAAGTCAGCCCGAAAATCGGTTTGAGCGTGCAACCGATCGACGGCACCATTGTCCATGCATCCTTCGGCCGTGGCTTCCGCGCCGCCACTGTGGTGGAAAGATTCATCAGCGCCGGATCCAAGGATTTTCGCGCCCTCCCCAATCCGGACCTGATCCCCGAGCGTTCAACCCTGATCGACATCGGCGTGCGCCAATCGGTCGGCGAAATCCTTTCTGCAGAAATCACCGGATTTTACAGCTACTACAAACACCTGATCGAACCGACATTGGCATCGGATCTGACCGCACAGTTCAAAAACACTCCCGCAGCCCGCATCCTGGGCATCGAAAATCTGCTGCGCTGGCGCATCTGGAAAGACCGGCTGATCATCGAAGCTTCCGCCACCTGGATGAATCCACGCGAACAGGGATCCAAACAGATCCTCCTCTACCGACCCGAGTGGATCGGCTTCTTTTCGCCGCGTTTTTCCTGGAACGGTTATTTTGCCGAAGCTGACTTTCGCTACATGAGCCGCCTCGAACGGGTGGCTGTTTACCCGCTGGACGAACGCATCGCCATGCGCGTATGGGATTTCCGCCTGGGGTACAATTGGAAAAACTACCGACTGCAGCTTCTCGTGCAAAATGCCCTGAATTACCACTATACCGTCTCTGAACGCGTGCTCGGAGAAATCCGCAGCTTTGCCCTGGCCTTCAGTGGAGAACTTTAGAAAGGAACTGCATGTCCCATAAAAAATGGATCCTGCTAAGCGCCCTGACCCTGGTGTTGGCTGTGCAGGCAAGCCCTTTAAATCGGCGCTATGTGCCAATAACGGTGCTGGGCAAACAATTGCCCGCCGTCGAAACCCCGACCAGCCAGCTGGCGGCCTTTGCCTTTTCAGCTGTGGACGCCAGCTGGACAGCTGTCCCCTGGCAGGTCGATGATATCATTATCGAGAACAACGTGCGCAAATACAACAAAGCCGAAGCGGAGAACGACCGCATCGACGCCGAAGATGAACTGCTCTTGATGCCGCATGATCTCGGCGATCGCGCACCAACCGATCTCTGGCCGGCGACCGCGGATAGCGTGCTGCCGCGTATCGAAATTGCACTGCACGATCCGCTAGACGGGCAACAGGCCTGGATCTATCTCTTCGCGGTCACTGCTGAAACCTGGCAACCGCCCAACGGCTATTTTTCGCACACTCCGGGATCGGCCGAACAACCCGCGGCCGACTGGTGGCATACCCCGGCCTATACTCTGGGGTTGAGCGCCAACGGCTGGATCGATTTTGTGGCTCTCAGCCTCGATCCGCAGCTCGACATTCTCGACCGCCTCAAGCTGCGGCTGGCCGGCAAGCCCGGTTGGCCGGGATATTCCGCCTATTCCTATACGGAAGATGTGATGCTCTGGGAAAAATCGGCGGTGCGGGTCAAGCCGGTGCGCTCTTTCCAGGATCAGGAGACCTTGATCACCAATCCATTAAATTTCGGAGCAAAGTTTTTGAGTGTCGATTACAAGCTGCACTATTATCCGTATAGCTACAAACTGGTTGTACCTGAGGATCAATTAGACAGCAGCCTGTCTGCGCTTTTCGGCATAAAAACGTTGCGCCAATCGCTCGACTTCAGCCCGGCCATCTCCGGCGCGCGCTTTTATTCCGACTCGACCACCTCGGACGCCATTGCCATCGACGGGCAACCAGATGCACTGACAACGGCTTTGGGTCAGCAAATCGGCGACCCGGTGTGGATGATGGTGAGTGGCGCTTTTGGCAGTGTGGTGTCCATCTATCGCCTGCCAAATGTGAAGGGAGCACCAGCGCAGCTCTATTATGCCGACCGCAGCGACGGCGGGACTGCCGACGGTACCGCTGATAGCGGCGACAATCTCTCTTTTTGCGACAGCGGCTTGCTGTTTCAGACGCAAGAACAAAACCAGGTCCTCGTATCCGATCGCATCACCCTCGATTTTGCCACTTACTTCATCCCCGCAGCCTGGCAGGGTCCGGAACTGGCGCAAAATCTGGTGACCTGGGAGGACAACGACCTGCAAATCAGTGCGGAAACGCAGCATAAAACTGCTTCGACGGCCGTAACAACTGCATCAGCGATTCCGGCCGCTTTTGCCCTCGAACCGGCCTATCCCAATCCTTTTGATCCGAGCCGTTCGATTCTCTCCCTGGCGATCAGCGGGCCGGCGGCGCCGATCGAAATTGTGATCACCGATATCAGGGGATGTGAAATCCGCCGTTTTGTCCGCGAGTGCACCGAGCGGGCGACAGTGGTGGCCTGGGATGGCACCGATCAGCGAGGGCACCGGGTGGCCAGCGGCATCTACCTGGTGTGGGCCGCGCACCTCGGCCAAACACAGACCGCCAAGATTTTGCTGCTGACACCGTAGCCATGCAGCAACAGGAATACCTGCTGCTCGGACGTTCTTATTTCGCGGTGAACCTTGGGGATGAGCAGCGGAATTGGCCAAACAGCTACAGGAGTTGCATCGCAATAAAATATTCGCTATATTACTGATAAACATTGGGGTTACAGGATGGACAAAATCGCTGATTTGTTGGGCAAATTGCCTACAAGTCTGTTGGGAAGCGCGATCCATATCGGCCTGATCATCGTCTTGACCGCTGTCGGCTTGCGCTTCGTGCGCATGCTGGCCAAACGGCTGACCCAAATAATCGCCAGCAGAACCGATGATACAGAATCGCAAAAACGCGCTGAAACGCTGAGCGCGGTTATCCGCCATATTCTGACGGTCGCCCTGATGTTGGTCGCCATTGTCATGGTTCTTGGCGAGCTCAAGATCGAGATCGGCCCTCTCCTGGCCACGGCGGGTGTTGTGGGGTTGGCAATTGGTTTCGGCGCCCAGAGTTTGGTCAAAGATGTCATCAACGGTTTTTTCATTTTGCTGGAAGACGAGATCCGCGTCGGCGACGTGGTTGAAATCGCCGGCAAGTCCGGACTGGTCGAAAAAGTCAATCTCAGACTGACAATTTTGCGAGATCTCAACGGCCGAGTCCACTTCATCCCCAACGGCCAGATCAACACGGTGACCAATTCGACCAAAAATTTTTCGCGCCATGTTTTCGACCTCAGCATAGCGTACCGCGAAAACGTGGACGAAGTGATCGAGCTGATCAAACAGGTCGATGAATCCATGCGCAACGATCCCGATTTTCGCGAAGATATCCTGCAGCCGGCCGAGATACTCGGCCTCGAGCAATTGGCCAATTCGGCACAGGTTGTCAAGGGATTTATCCCCACCCGGCCGGGGCAACAATGGCGGGTAGGGCGGGAATTCAACCGCCGCATCAAAAAAATCTTTGATGAAAACAACATCGAAATTCCATTTCCGCACCTGACGCTCTATATGGGACAGGATAAGGACGGCACTGCTCCCCCGCTGTTTGTTGAGCAGAAACAGAAGGAATCCTGAACATCATGAATCTTTCGCATCGCATGTTAGGCATTTGCAGGTTGACGTTAATTGCCGCTTTTTTTTCGCTCGCTTGTGCGGCAAAGCTGCAGCGAAGCGCCCTTCTCGATACCACTGCTGTTCGTCAGTTGCCGTCGTTAACAGCAGCGGGTGTGCGCTATCGGCCGGCGCTGATCGAAGGCAAGATCTACACCGTGGAATTGCGCTGGAAAGCCGCTGATATCCGGATTTTCCCGGCTGATTCGTTGCATACCCTGTCTGATTCGCTCGGCATTGCACCGCCGGTCCTGCCATTCTTGACCGTTTGGTTTGCTGATCCGACCGAACGGCCGACCCAGCGCCTGATCGATTATCAAAAGATCGAGCCTCCCAACTTTTATACCAATGAAGATCGCTATCACGGCAACCGCATTCGCCACTGGGGGCTTTCCAGCCGGCTCGCCAACGGCCAAACGATCGAGGTGATCCGCCGTTTTCGCTATCGCGCCTACACCCTCGAAACGGATCTGCTGCCGGAAAACGTCGGACTCTATGAAAACAACTCTTTCTATCAATTCTATACTCAAGAAGAGCCGGGACTGGAGCAGACGGATGAGCTGCGCGCGATTGCTCTTGAAATCAGCCAGACCACAGAAAACCCGCTTGAAAAAGCCACAGCGATAGCCGATTGGTTGCGGCGCCAGGAGGAGGTGATGCCGACCCCGACTGAAAGCGACACCGCTGTTTCAGAAGCCGATTTGCAGAGTGACGGCCGACACTACAGCACTCTGTTTGTGGCGCTGTGCCGAACGTGTGGTATTCCGGCCAGAGTGATCAGCGGAATTCACATCGCTGACGGCCGCCGGTTGACGGAGCATGCCTGGGCCGAATGTTTCTTGCCGAATTACGGTTGGGTGCCGGCCGATGTCGGCGCCGAGGATTTTGTTTTCGGCCGCCTGGATTATCGCCATCTCACCACCGCAGTCGGGACAAACATCCCGCTGGTAGATCTACCGGGGTGGACGGAATGGGTTGCCGACGGCATCGATCGCGGACGGGCCGTATTCATGCCGATGGCGATCGTTGTCGCTGCCGGTTTTAGCGCTGATTTCAGCGCCGAACTCGTCTTGGTGAATGAAGATGACTTTTGACTTGCCCGCAATCGCCGGAACCTATCGAATTTCCCGGCCCGATGAAATTGAAACCCCGCGGCTGCTGGTTTTTCACGACCGCGTGGAAGAAAACATTGCGCGCATGCGCCGGGCCGTCGCCCAGATCACCGGCAGCGACCGCCTCGATCTGCTCTGTCCGCATGTCAAAACACATAAATCGCCCTGGGTCACCCACAAGCTCATGCAAAACGGCGTCTCTTTTTTTAAAGCCACGCCCAACGAAATCGAGATGCTGGCTCGAGTCGGCGCCCCGCGCGTGCTGGTCGCCTATCCCCCGTTGCCGCATCTGGTCAAAAAACTGAGCAAATTGGCCGAAAGCCATCCCCATACAGCCTGGGTGGTACAAATCTCGCAACCCGAACATGTCGCCTGGATCCTCGAGAACTCTGCACTTTGCTGGGATTATATGATCGATCTCGATATCGGCATGCACCGCACCGGCATCGCGCCGCATCGCGCATTGGAGATTTGGCAACAGTGTCAGCGATCGAATCGATTGCGCTTTGCAGGCCTGCACGCCTATGACGGCCATATCCACCATCCCGATCCGCAGACACGCCAGGCCGAATCGGCTCGTTGTATGCAAAACTTGCTGCAGACGGCAGAACAATTCCGCGGCGCCGGCATCTCAGTGGCGGAACTCGTCGTCGGCGGCACGCCCAGCGCGTTGCTCGATTTGCAGAACCTGGTCGACTTGCGCCCGCAGGCCAGGATTGCGATCTCTCCAGGCACCTGGATCTATCACGACACCACCTATGATGCGCTGATGCCGGGCGCTTTTTTGCCCGCTGCCCTGATTCTGGCCCGGATTATGGACCGCATTGACGAAAACCATGTCACCCTCAACCTCGGCCACAAGCGGTTTTCCGTCGACCAGGGAGCGCCGGACCGCATCAGTTTGGCGGGCGGCCGTCTGGTGCGCTGGAGCGAGGAACACACGGTCGTCGAAATCGACAAGAGCAGCCGCGTTCGACTCGGCGACTATGTGTTGATCGCTCCGCGCCATGTCTGCTCCACCGTCAATCTGTGGGAGTATTTCGTCCGCATCGGGGCTGAGGGCGAAATCGAAGATCCCTGCAGCCCGATCGAAGGCCGCAACCGTTGAAGGGCGCAAGTGATCCTGATCACGCAGTTTTCGACTGCTGCGAGTATATTGAAAAGGGAGACCAATCATCAACAAGATCATCCCCCCCAAAAAAAGAATGAAAAATTTTCGATCGCATAAAGGACAAGCCATGAAAAAATATACGACCCTGCTCAGTCTGCTGCTGCTTTTGCTGGCCGCAGCGATCGAGGCCGCTCCCCTGTACGAGGAAAGGCCTCACGAGCCGTTCGTGCGCAACGGCGGCGAAATCGGCGGATTTCTCAACGTGCCGGTCGACGAAATCTTTGTCTTTGCCTACCGCCAGGCAACCGATACCTGGGAGATGATCCCCTTCCAGATCGACGAGCGCATTCGTCTGCGCGATCCGTTTCCCTACGGCAAACGAGAGGAAGAACGACAACTCCGCCATTTCTACATCAACGAGAACACCAATGTCTATGGCGATTACAGCTTCCAGGATACCCTGTATATGGTGCAGAACCAGAGCGGCGACTGGGTGACCCTGTTCGACATCGACGACGAGCTCGTCTTTATGATCGGCGATATGGGCGATCAGGCACCTGAGGGATCGGAAATCGACGATCCCGAAGCCCGGGACAACGACCGTCTGGAGATCAAGCTGAGCGATCCGCTCGACCCGCAGAGCAGCGCCTATGTCTATCTCTTTCGCTCCTCCACCCTGCAGATGCCGGACGAGGTGCGCCACAAATACGGCATGGCTTTTGACCCGTTGACCCACACTGCCGAGAGCAACGCCTACAGCATGACCCTGCACGCCGGCGCCGCCATCGGAGTGTCGGAAAAAGCCAACGGCCTGGTGAAAGACATCGTTATCAAGCCGCCGTTCGGCAGCGGGGTCGACATCTTTGACCGGCAAAAAATGCGTTTTAATGGTTCTTTTAATATTGAAAACCTCCCTAGCGAAATAAAATTTGGCAGTGGGACCACGGAATCCGCCCAGGAAGATGCCTTTATTCTCTACGAAAACGATGACTACCTCTCCTACACCCGGGATCCGGTGGTGCGAGTGGTGCGCGAGTGCCGCTATGCCCTGTTGTTTAAGTACGATCCGCTGACCTTTTATGTGCGCACCAAGTTCTATCCCTACGGCGGCACCATCGAAGGCGGAGCCGGCCTGGATCCGCAGGAATTGTACAGGGTTTTTGGCGTTGAGATTTACGTCACCTTCGATTATATGCGCCAGTCGTGGGATTTCAGCCCGGCCGCCAGCGGCATGCGCTTTTACAACCGCAACAACCTGCAAGGACTGCTGGTCGACGGCGTGCCTGACGCGCCGGACACCACCATCGACATTCCCATCGAGGAATGGTCGATGCTCACCGGCGACCAGGGCACCATGATCAGTTTTACCCGTTTCGATGAGACCAACTGGAAAAGCGTGTCGCTCTACTATCACGACAATCAGGCCGGCGGTGTGGCTGATGAAGACTTTGTTGTAGGTGATAGGAGAACAGGTGAAGAAATTTCCGACAGCGGCGACATGCTTTCCTACGGCGATCACGGCATTTCGTTTATCTCTCTGGCGCCCAACAGCCCGGTCAATCTCGAGCTCGATTATACCGCCTATTTTCTCGCCGCCAACGCCGAGCCGGCGCTCGCCGAAAAGATTGTCGGCTGGATCCAGAACCCGGTGAACGTCGACCGCCGCCTGATCAGCGAAGTGGACGGGCAGTCGACAGCCGGCCAACCGCACAGTTTTGAGCTGTTGCCGGTCTATCCCAATCCTTTCAACCCGTCCACCACGATTCGATTCCGCCTCGATCGCCACGCGCGGGCGATTGTGCGCATTTTTGATCTGCACGGCCGCGTGGTATGCCGGCTCGCAGACCGGCAGTACAGCTCTGGTCTGCACGAGCTGAGCTGGGACGGCCGCAACGACAGCGGTCAACCGGTCTCCTCTGGACTCTATGTCGTGCGCGTCGAAACCGCCGACCAGAGCCGAACGCAAAAGATGGTGCTGTTGAAATGAGCAAAACAAATTGCAAAACCGCAATCCAACGGCTGTGCCGGAGTGCCGCCGTATTTTCGCTCCTGCTGGCGGCGTGTTCGGTCGATCAGGGCATCGAGCCCCTGCCCGGCAAGCTGCGCGTCCGGGTCGTCTATCGCGGGGAAAGGCCGGCCGATACCCAGGGGGTCTATCTGGTGGTGGCGCCCGAGTTCCCGCCGCACGCCATCAACGAACTCCATCACAGCCCGAACAGTCTGGCGTTTGACCGCGACACGGTCTATGCAGAGCTCGACCTGCCCTACGGTCACTATGACGCCTATATGCTGTGGTGGTACAGCATTGACCGCAAGTCGAATCTGGCCGATATTCTCTCCATGTCGATCGACCTGACCAGCAAGCAGCCCGAGTATTTCGACTTGACGCCCGATAATCCGGTCTATGAAACCCGATTGACCGCCTCCTGGGGAGCCGTGAATCGCAACGCCCGGATCAAGGGCACGGTCACTTTTAATGGGCCTTTCCCGGCCAACACCGCAGCGGTGGCAGTGGCTGCTTATGAGGTCAAACCGGAAGATTCGATCGACTATCTGATCTTTCTGAAATCGATCGACTTTAGCATCGAAACCAATCCCTACCAATTCGATTTGCCGGTGACCAGCGGCATGGTCAGCTATATCGCGGTTTTCTGGCTGGAGGAGCGCGCCGCGCTCACCGATTTCAAGACCCTCGGATATTACCGCGATCCGCGGCGGCCGGAGCGCATTGGCCAGATCTTTCTGAGTCCCGGGGATATCGCTTCCGGCGTCAACATCGAAGCGGATTGGTCGTTGATCCAATAACTCGCTGTTTACCACCATGGAATCGATAGAGCAGCCGACATGAAGCCAAAAATCCTGTTTTTTTTGCTTTTCCTGATCCAGATGCTGACCGCCTATCCGGCGGTCGCCCTGCAAGGAACGATCAGCGGTCAGGTGATCGACGCCGACACGCGCGAAAGCCTGCCGGGCGCCAACATCCAGATCATCGGCACGCTGCGCGGCGCATCCGCCGACGCCGAGGGCCGCTTCACCATCGACCGCATTCCGCCCGGCGTCTATTCGGTGCGCATCAGCATGATCGGTTTTCGTTCGCAGACCAAAGAAAAGATCAGTGTGCAGCCAGACCGTACCGTCGAATTGACGGTTGCGCTCAAACAGACGCCGATCGAGTTCGATCCGATCGTGGTGCTGGCCGGCAAGATGCAGCAGCGTCTGGACCAGGCGCCGGTATCGCTTTCGGTGGTCACCTCCGCCGAAATCCAGCGCCGCAATCCCATGGATTTACAGGAAGCGCTGGAAGCCGCGCCCGGTGTGCATTTCATCGGCAGCCAAATCAACATCCGCGGCTCCACCGGCTTTACGTTCGGCGCCGGCAACAAAGTGTTGCTGCTCATGGATGGCGTACCGGTTTACGCCAGCGATACGGGTGAATTCAATTGGGACATGCTGCCGCCCCTGGATGTCGAACAGATCGAGGTCCTCAAAGGCGCGGGGTCCACTTTATGGGGGTCCTCCGCACTCGGCGGGGTCGTCAACATCATCACCAAAGATCCGAGTTCCACGGGCAAGCTGATGTTTTCCACCTCCATCGGCCGCTATGATGAGCCGGCCTTTGGCGAATGGCAATGGACCGATCCCGATCGCCTGCACTATACCCGCGCCGATATCAGCTACAGCCGGCGATTCAAGTCACTGGGTTTGCGCCTGTCAGCCGGCCGCTTTGTCACCACCGGCTACACCGAACTCGGTGATGCACAAAAGACCAACCTGACCGGTAAAGTGGATTACCGTTTCAGCGGTGGTATCAAGTTGACGACCCATGTCGCCTACAGCCACATCGACCGCGGCTTTTTTGTCCAGTGGCTCGGACAAAACGATCCCTATCAGGTCGATCCGAAGAACCTCGACAACAACGCCAAAACCCATCAAATTTCCGCCTATAGCAAACTGGCCATTCCCATTTCGGCGCGATTTGCCGTCAATCTGCGCGCCTCCTTTGTGCGCACTCTGATGGGCAACCAATTCGGCCAGGGCGCCGGATTCAATCCGGCGATCGGCCAGGGCTTTGAAGTCCAAACCGACTGGATCCCGGTCACCGGGCACACACTGACAGCCGGGGTGCAAGTGCAACTGGACGCCGGCAGCACCAAATATTTCGGCGACCACAAGGGCTATTTTATTGGCCCTTATCTGCAGGATGAATGGAAGCTCGGCGAGCAAGTGCGCCTGACTGCGGGGGTGCGCTATGACCGCTACCAGCTGATCAATGGCCAGAAAGAGGACCTTTTCAGTCCCAGGCTGGGAGTCAACTGGCAACCCTGGTCAACCACCACCTTCCGCGCCTCGGTGGGCAGCGGCTTTCGCGCCGCCACCATCGTCGAGCGGTTTCTCGAATTGTCCGTGATGAACTTTAAGGTCATCGCCAATCCCGAGTTAAAATCGGAAAGCTCGTGGGCTTATGATTTGGGCTTCCGCCAATACATCACCCCGAACTGGAACATCGACATCTCGTTGTTTGACAATGAGTACTGGGAAATGGTCGAGGCGCATCTGGATCTGATCCGCGGCCAGATCCAGTTCCGCAATATTCCCCGCGCCACCATCCGCGGCCTTGAAGCAACCAGCAATATGAGCACCGAGATCAACTGGGTGGGACGGAACTGGGTACCGGCGCTGCAGCTGAGTTTGACGGCCATGCAACACGAGGATCGGCAGTGGCAGGAACCGCTGCCCTACCGGCCGCCGGTTTTGGGGTCGGTCAAAGCCTCGGTTAAAACCGGTGCCTTGCAGGTCGAAATCGACTATCGCTATGCCAGTAAAATCGAAGCCGTCAAAGTCTATCCGATCAACGATCGGGTGGCGATGAAGTTTCTCGACGGTCGCATCTCCTATTATTGGAGAGACTACTCGGTGCAATTGGGAGTATACAATATCCTGCAATACAATTATGCACCGATGGAGAGCAATTTGATGCCGATGCGCCATTTTACGCTGGGATTGAAGGGAGAATTGTAGAGAGAGTCCGGCAGAACCGATTGCCAGCCGCGAGCCGCAGCGCCAGGATTTGGTTGAGTGCGTTGACAGCGGAGGTGAACGGCTTCAGATCTCTGTCGATTTTGCGATCGACCGGCAATAGAAAAGGGGCTGCCCTCTATGGACAGCCCCTTTTTCTTGGATAAGCAGCAAATCCGGTATGTGTTTTGCCGGAATTCAAAATCAAATCATCGTTTTCGTCATTTTGGATCCTGGAGATGGCATCGACTTCCTGCCACCACAAAACGACAGGTGCGGTCTTGTTGGGCGATTGGCTGCTTCGCACCGAGTCAAAATTACAGGTACTGTTGACGAAAATCCTGAATATCGCTCTTTTCTTTCAGCTGATTGTACCACAGAGCAAAAGTCTGGCTCTGTCGGCTTTTGAGCACCTGCAGTTTAAGTGCATCTTTTTGTCGTTCAAATGTATCCCGATCCGGTTCGACCTTGTTCAGCATTTGAACCAAAAAGTAACCGCGGCTGCCTTCCACCGGCTTTGAGATTTCGCCTTCAGCCAGGCTGAAAGCGGTGCCGACGAATTCGGGTTCGGTTCCCAAACCCCGGACATTGGGGGTCATCATAAAGGATTCCAACCGTTTAACCGTGAGGTTGTCGTCCGCCGCGACTTGGTCGAAAGCCGCTCCCTGCTGCAGGCGATTGTAGGCGGCTTCAGCTTTTTCGCGCGCCAAATCTTTGCTCTTTGCCTGTTTGACCTCGCTGATGATCTGATTGCGGACCTCTTCCAACGGCTGGATGTGTTCTTTGATCACATCGCTGATCATCGCCACCAGATATCCAGCTTCGGTTTCGATCACCGGGGTGACATCGCCGACCTTGCCGCGAAACACGAAGCGGTTGAGAGAAGGCTGCATGCCGATGCCAGGGATAAAAGCGTCAGCTTCAAAAGGCGGTGTGCTCTGGAGTTTAAGGTTTTCCGATTCGACAACTTTGCGAAAATCATCTTCTTTGGCGTATTCAGCCACGTAGGCGGCTTCTTCGCGCAATCCCTCTTTGGTGGCCGGAGAGGCGGCAAATTTCAGCAGAATATGACGTGCATGAACTTGATCCTCGCCGGCTTCAACTTTACGGTCCAAGACCTGAATCAGATGCAAGCCAAATTGCGATTCGACTGGACCGACGATGGAGCCGACTTTGGCATTGAAAGCGGCATCGGCGAACGGAGCAACCATGGCGCTTCGTTTAAAATATCCGAGATCTCCCTGTTGCTCTGCTGATCCGGTATCTTCAGAATAGATCTGCGCCATCTGACCAAAATCGCTGCCGCTGTTCAGATCGTTGAGGATCTCTTCGATGCGCGAATGAACCAGCTGGGTATCCGCTGCAGTCGCTTTGGTTTCGAGCAGGATATAATCCAACTGGCGCCGTTCTGGCAAGCGATATTGCTCCTTGTTCTTGGAGTAATGGTCTTTGATTTCCTTTTCGTCTGGTTCACCAACCTGGTCGACATAAGCAGCGGCGTTGTAGGCGATATAATCGACCCTGGCCTTGGCGTTTTGCTTTGCATAATAGAGCCAGGCGTCTTCATTCGAAACCGTAGCGACCACTTGCAGCAAATTTTCCAGTTTGCTGTAAGGCAAGGTCATGCGGACATAATTTTCGATCGGCATCCAGTTCATTTGCGGATTTTCAAGCGCCTGCTGATATAAACGCATATTGAAAACACCGTTGGAATCCTGGAAAGCGGGCTCCTGGCGCAGCACGTCGGGCGGATTGTTGTAGATCTCTTCAAGAACCTCTTTATCGGTGGCTTTGAGCTTTAACCGCTTGATTTCCTGGTTGACCAGCCGTTGCTGGACCAGAGATTCAAAGACCTGATTTTCCAGTTGGGTCAGCTGTGTGCCGGTGGCATCGATGCCGGTTTGATCGCGGTAAAGGCGCAACTGATTTTCGTATTGCTGGTAAAACTCATCATAGGTGATCTCGTCCCCGTTGACCTTGGCGATGACGCCTCGGCTGGGACCGCTGGACAAACCGCCCATTCCCCAGTCGATAATGATGGTTAAAATGAATGCGAAGACGAGGATCATCAAAATCGTCTTGGTATTTTCTCGCATTCGATTCATCATGGCCATAAACGTGCCCTCATTGCTAACTTGGATTTACATGGTTCGAGTGATTTTGGTATAACCATGAAATGTAGATTCTTATGTGCTAAAAAGCAAGGTCTTTTTCCAATCAGCCGTTTCCAAATCTACAGGCGGAGCCATGTGGGGTATTCTTCTGCGGGCGGCAGCGATCTTTTTTGTTGATTATTTTCAAGAAATTGTATAGACTATTTTACAGTCCCGGATTCGGTGTTTCGCACCGAACCCGGGACTGTACCTGCACCGGCCATCTGTGGCTTTGATCGATTCATTTGCACAGACGAAACGCCGGGCATGCATGCAAAGAAATTTTTGCTCCCTTTTGTTTGTTTGAAATGAAACATAGATTTAGTCTGGTGCAATATGTGGTTAAAATTGTTTGCTGTCAGTTTGTGGAGCGGGATGGTCGCGCTCGATACGACAGCTGCGTTGCAGATCATGATATCACAGCCGCTGGTTGCCTGTTCAGTCACAGGCCTGATCCTCGGCAATTTGCCGATGGGACTGCTGGTCGGTATCGTCTTCCAATTGATGTGGCTGGCTGAGATTCCGGCTGGAGCCACTTATACAGCGGAAGGCAATATCGGCGCTACTGCAGGGACGGCAATAGCAATTTTAGCGACTGAGCAGACGCTGCGCCAGTCTCCGACCCTTGCTTTATCGATCCTGCTCGCTCTTGGATTGTCTTTGTTGGCCGGTGAAGGCGTCATTTTAATCCGCCGCATCAACGGCAGTCGCTATGGCGCTTTGCTTCGCGAAGAACAGGTCAACTTTGAAAAGGTCACCCGCAGCCACCTCAGCGGACTGGCGCTGATGTTCGTCATGGGTTTTATTTTAACCCTGTTCAGCAGTTGGTTGTTGGGAATTCACCTTTTGCCGATGGTGGTGCATCGCATCCCAGTGGCAATGGATATTTGGCTGCAGCCTTTGGGGTCGGCGTTGTTAGGTTTGGGTTGCGGGGTTCTTTTGTCCCTTTTTTATACGCGCAAAGAGGTCGCATCGCTGCTGATCGGATTGGTTCTGGGAGCATCGGCGATCTGGTTGGTTGCTTTCTAGCGCAGCAAGGAATAACGAAATGGCACGAAAGCGGATCCAGCGATCCGATTTGTTCAGAATTCTGTGGCGTTCTTTTTTGATACAGGGTTCCTGGAGCTTTCAGGGCATGCTTGGGTTGGGGTTTTGTTACTGCACCCTTCCCATCGCCCGGAGATTGTTTAAAGAACAGGAAAAGCAGCAAAACTTTTTGCAGCGGCATCTGCAATTTTTCAATTTGCACCCCTATTTTTCGTCGTGGTGTTTGGGTGCTGTGGCGCGTTTGGAAGAAGAAGCGCTGCACAAACAATGGTCTGATCAACGGCCGATCGAATTGTTCAAAGACCGGTTGATGGGGCCATTGGGATTGATCGGCGATGAATTGTTCTGGAACGGCATCAAACCGGCAAGCGCGGCAATGGGGGTTGGTCTGTCGTTGTTGTTCGGCGCTTTTGCCATACCGATCTTTCTGGTTGTCTATAATGTGCCACATTTTTATGTTCGCATCAAAGGTTTATTGTTGAGTTATGAAAAAGGATTCGATATCGTTTCCTCTGTATCGGTCCGGCGTTTTCAAAAGTGGTTTTCTCTGGCCAAACGAATTGGTCTGCTGATGACCGGTTTTTGTGTTGCCGTTGCCGCATTCCGCAGCGGACAAAGTTCACTGGCAAACGGAATCGCCTTTTTCCTGTCGATTCCTGTTTCGGTGCTTCTCATGCGGCGACAAAAGTCGATCGCCTTCGCCGCATTTGTGGCAATCGGATTGGCATTGGTTATCGGCATCTTTTTTGCAAATTTCATGATTGTGCCCTGATTCGACAAACATGGTCGAAGCGGAAACAGGCAACTCATACTTTGTGAGCGACGATGATCACCAAAACCTTAAAGATTAAGAACAAACTCGGTATCCATGCACGGCCGGCCGGCCAAATAGTCAAAACCTCATCACGTTTTTCTGCGTCGATCTACCTGTCGAAAAACGGCAATGAGGTCAATGCCAAAAGCATTATGGGAGTTCTGATGCTGGAAGCAGGGTATGGCAGCGAAATTATTTTGCGCATCGATGGCGAGGATGAATTCGAAGCTTTGCGAGCTTTGGAGGAGTTGATCGACAAAAATCAGTTCGGTGAAGAATAGGGAAAGAGCACAGGGATGGAGCCCAGCAGTTCGAATAAAGAGATCCGCATCAAAGGCATCCCGGCTTCGCCGGGGATCGCTATCGGCAGTGTTCTTGTGCTCAGCGGTGATTCGATCAAAGTGGATTCGAATTCCATCACCCCTGATCAGATCGATGCCCAGATAGCCAAGCTGATGCAGGCGATCGAAAAATCGAAAATCGACCTCATCGAACTGCGGGAAAAAGCGGAACAGTCGTTCGGTGAAACAGACGCACAGATATTCGACACCCACAACCTGATGCTGGATGATGATCTCATCATTCAGGAAGCGATCAAGCGAATCCGCGAAAGGCTGGAAACTGCTGATAACGCCTATTTCCAGGCAGTCAGCCAATTTGAGTCATACCTGGCGCATACCGAAGATGAATATTTGCGGGCTCGAACCAGTGATCTGGTCGATATCAAACGCCGCGTGATCCGTCACATTCAAGGCAAACCTGTTTTTTCCTTTGCCCTGCTTGAGAATCCGGTCATTGTGGTTGCCCAGGAATTGACGCCAAGCGATACCGTTAATTTCAAACGGGATAAAATCCTGGCGTCAGCAACCGAGCTTGGGGGCCGCACTTCGCATGCCGCCATCATGTCGCGTTCACTCAAGGTGCCATCGATTGTTGGCTTGGGGTCAGCCCTGCAAGCGTTAGAAACCGGCGACCAGGTTATCGTTGACGGCAACAAAGGCTGGGTGATTGCCCACCCTTCGCTGCAGACGATCGCCATTTACGAAAAACAGCGCCGTGAATTTGCGGTTTATCAGGCCAAATTGGGGCATATCCGCGATCTGCCGGCCAAAACCCGCGACGGCAAAAAAATCGAATTGTCTGCGAATATAGAATTCCCGGAAGAAGCACAAACCATCGGCGAAGACGGCGCCAACGGGGTAGGTCTTTACCGCACCGAGTATCTTTTCTTGACCCGCAAAGAGCTGCCGAGTGAAGAGGAGCAATATCGAGAGTATGCTCGCATTGTTCAGATTATGGGAGATCAGCCCATTATCATCCGCACGCTCGATGTCGGCGGGGATAAATTGCCGACGAGCATCAAGATCGCCCCGGAAGACAATCCGTTTCTCGGTGTGCGCGGACTGCGGCTTTATCTCCCCTTTGTCGATGTTTTCAAAACCCAGCTGCGAGCCATTTTGCGCGCCAGCGCCAAAGGTCAGGTGAGACTGCTTTTGCCGATGATCACCACGGTTTCAGAGATCAAGTTTTGCAAAGAGATATTGGCTGAGGTCAAGGAAGATCTGCGCCGAGGACAAATTCCGTTCGAGGAAAATTTGCCTGTTGGTGCGACGATCGAGGTGCCGTCGGCCGCCATCATCGCGGATATCATTGCTGCGGAATGCGATTTTCTCAGCATTGGGACCAACGATTTGATCCAATATACCCTGGCTGTCGACCGCGGCAATGAAAATCTTGCCTATCTCTATCAAGCCTACAATCCTGCAATACTGCGCCTCATCCGCGAAGTGATCGAAAAAGGCCATCAACAAACGGTATGGGTCGGCATGTGCGGAGAAATGGCCAGCGATCCACTGGCAACGATGATCTTGATTGGTCTGGGATTGGACGAATTCAGCGTCAGCCCCATTTCAATACCGCTGATAAAAGAAATTATCCGCCGAGTAGACTATACGGAATGTGAAGGCCTGGCAGAGACGGTATTGAAATGCCAATCGGTTGAGGAAGTCAAAGCGGTCCTGCGGACCATCCTGAAACAAAAGTTTGAAGATTTGCTCTACTGCCAGATCATTGCGGAAACCAACCAAGATTAACGGCCGAAGAATTCACCCGGGGTTTAACGGTTGTTTACGCACCAGCGCCTCGATGCCGGTAGGTTTAAAGAACATCTGGCTGTCTGGCCAGCAGATGATTTTCCAAGGACCGGGCCGCTCAGCCAAGCGATCCGCCCCATCAACCAACAAATCATCGTTCGATTGTGGAATAGATAAAAGGAGATTGAATTCATGCGCGAAATGCTGTTTACCTCTGAATCAGTGACCGAAGGCCATCCAGACAAGATTGCCGACCAGATATCGGATGCCGTCCTCGATAGTGTGCTGCGCGATGACCGAAAGGGCCGGGTGGCATGTGAAACCTTTGTCACCACCGGTCTGGCTTTGGTTGGCGGTGAAATCACCACTGAGACGTATGTCGATATTCCGAGTCTGGTGCGGGATGTGATTAAAAACATCGGCTATACCGATGCTCATTTTGGTTTTGATTATGAAACCTGTGCCGTCATCACCACCATCGATCAACAATCAGCAGATATCGCCATGGGTGTCGATCGCCTCGGCGCCGGAGATCAGGGCATGATGTTCGGCTTTGCCATTGATGAGACCCCTGAGTTGATGCCGATGCCGATCACTCTGGCGCACCAGCTCACCCGTCGCTTGGCCATGGTTCGGCGAGAAGGGATATTGCCTTATTTGCGGCCAGACGGCAAATCGCAGGTCACCGTCAGATATATCGATGGCAAACCGGTTGCCGTGGATACCGTGGTCATTGCCAGTCAACACGATCCAGATGTCAGCAACAAGCAAATCCGCGAAGATGTGATCGACAAAGTGGTTTTGCCGGTAATTCCGGCCGAGCTTTTGCCGGCCAACGGTCCGACGATTCACATCAATCCGACCGGCCGTTTTGTGATCGGCGGACCGCAGGGCGATGCCGGATTGACCGGACGCAAGATTATCGTCGATACGTATGGCGGATATGCTCGGCACGGCGGCGGCGCCTTTTCGGGCAAGGATCCGACCAAGGTCGATCGCTCTGCAAGCTATGCAGCGCGCTACATCGCCAAAAATATCGTTGCCGCCGGATTGGCGACCAAATGCGAAATTCAAGTCGCCTATGCCATCGGCGTCGTCGAACCCGTCTCGATCAATATCGACACATTCGGTACCGGGAAAATCGACGATCGCGAGATCAGCAAGCTGGTTCGCAAACATTTTGATCTAACCCCACAGGGTATCATCGATTCGCTTGACCTGCGGCGGCCTATTTATAAACAAACTGCTTCGTATGGCCATTTTGGCCGTCCGGATCTGGATTTGCCGTGGGAACACACCGACAAGGTCGCTGAATTGAAAAAAGCGCTCTAGACCATAAAGAATGACCTGTATCTTTAAACACCGATAACTCGGGAGGTTTCGTGAAAGTTCATATCAAAGACAAAAATTTGGCCGAACACGGCAAAAAGCGCATCGAGTGGGCAGAGCGCGATATGCCCGTTTTGCGGTTGGTCAAGGAACGGTTCGCAAAAGAAAAGCCCCTGGCTGGCAAAAAAATGTCCGCCTGCCTGCATGTCACCGCTGAAACCGCCAATCTCTGCCGAACTCTGCAAGCAGGCGGCGCCGAACTGGTGCTCTGTGCTTCCAATCCCCTTTCAACCCAGGACGATGTAGCCGCAGCTCTGGTGGAAGAATACAAAATTGCAGTTTTCGCGATCAAGGGCGAGGACGACAAAACGTATTACGATCACATCCGGGCGGCCATCGAGCATAAACCTGTGGTGACCATGGACGATGGGGCAGATCTGGTCTCGACCATCCACTTCGACTATCCACAGATTGCCGAAAACATTCTTGGCAGCATGGAGGAAACCACTACCGGCGTCATCCGTCTGCGCGCAATGGCGCAAGATGGTGCGCTGAAAATTCCGGTGATTGCAGTCAACGACGCCACCACCAAAAATTTGTTCGATAACCGCTACGGAACCGGTCAATCGACTGTCGACGGCATTATCCGCGCAACCGATATTCTGCTTGCCGGCAAGAACGTCGTCGTGTCCGGCTATGGATGGTGCGGTCGAGGTTTTGCCATGCGTTGCAAGGGAATGGGCGCCAACGTTATCGTCACCGAGGTCGATCCGATCCGCGCCCTCGAGGCGGCGATGGATGGTTACCGTGTCATGCCGATGTTGCAAGCCGCCGAGATCGGCGATCTCTTTTGCACTTTGACCGGCGACATTCACGTCATTCGCCCGGAGCACATCGAACGCATGAAAGACGGCGCCATTATCGCCAATTCCGGCCATTTTAACGTTGAAATCGACATCCCGGGGCTGAAGAAGCTGGCCAAATCCGAGCGCCTCGCAGTGCGCAACTTTGTCGACGAGTACACGCTCGCCAACAATCATCACATCTATCTGTTGGCTGATGGCCGTTTGATCAATCTGGCTGCGGCTGAAGGCCACCCGGCCTCGGTTATGGATATGAGCTTTGCTACCCAGGCGCTTTCCACTGAATGGGTGGTTAAACAGGCGGACAAGTTGGAGAATAAAGTGCACAATGTGCCGCGGGAAATCGAAGATTGGGTCGCAAAACTCAAACTGGCGAGCATGAATATAGAAATCGATCTTCTAACGGAAGAACAGAAACAATATCTCGCTTCCTGGGAGATGGGAACCTGACGAGCGGAATCGCCATCCAGGCAAGGAATAAAAAAAGGAGTTGTCGCTCGAGTGCGTCAACTCCTTTTTTATTTGAGGCAGGGGGAGAATCAATCGACCAGATATTTGAAGCGCTTGGCAAAATCGCTGGGCGTCATTTTCATCTCTTTTGCCATCAGGGCGAGCAATTTTTTATCCTCGAGATCACGCTTTTCCAGGCGCAGCATGTAACTGCGCGCCACGCGGTAATAGTCACTGTTGATATCAACATAGCGAATTGCGGTTTTTCCGGTTTTGCTGTCGAGGATATCTTCAAATTTAATTGGTGTCAGACGGCCGTTTTCCACGCAGATCAAGGCATCGGCTTGATCCTCGGCTCTGTTGCTGAGCAGATAGTGGACCGCATGGTAGCCGAGATCGCGGGTGTATTCCTGGTCAAAGGGAATGGGATCTGCACAACGCAGCACATAGCCGATATTGATTTCCACCATGCGGAACTTTTCCTGGCGATCCTCGAAGCGTTGCTCGACTTCGCGTTTGATGATTTTTCCCAATTCGACATCGGCGAGCAAGATATGGCCATAAGAGTCTTTGCCAACTGCGTGCCCGGCTGCCTTGAAAAGATCGGCTTCAGTGAAGCGTTCGGCAACTCCTTCGGCGATCACCAAAACCCCGTGTTGATGGCCCATTGCCCGTCGTTTGATGATGGCGGTCTCCAGAACGTCAGCAACGTGATTGATCGGGATATCGCCTTGCTTGCCGAACTCTTCCGCAATGATCGCCAGGGTTGCACCAGCCGATTTGGCGATTCCCAACGCCAAATGTCCGGTATATCGCCCCATGGCCACCACGATATACCATCGTCCAGTGGTGCGGGCTTCTTCCATCATATTCTTGACCAAAACCGCGCCGAGATCGCGCGCCGTCTCATACCCAAAGGTCGGCAAATCGTTGGGCAAGGGCAAATCGTTGTCGATGGTTTTGGGCACATGGGCGAATTTGACCAGGCTTTTGGTTGCCTTGGCTATCGAACTGGCGCCAAAAGCGGTATCATCGCCGCCGATGGTGACCATATAGCGAATGCCCAATTTTTGCAAATTCTGGACCGCGTTTTTAATGCCATTCGGCACTTTCAGCGGATTGGTGCGGGAAGTGCGCAAAATGGACCCGCCGGAATAATGGATGCGCGAGACATCGCTGATTCGCAACTCCCGGACATTTTCATTCAGCTTTTTGGGGTCATCTTGCGCCAACCACTTGTAACCGTCATAAATGCCATACACTTTGAGATTGTGCCGCCGCGCCTCGATCGTCACCGCCGCTATGACACCATTCAGACCTGGAGCGGGACCGCCGCCAACCAGGATTCCCAAAGCCCCTTGTTCTTTCTTCATTTTACTCTCCTGCGCCATTTTCAGTACGCCTAAAAAATTGATGGGGTTGCACAATTTAATTTATCCGATTCATCAAATTCCAAATGCCGAGAAGCATATGAGCCGAGCAGGGTGACAAAGAAGGTGATTTCCTGTAAATGCCTGATCGCATTGCGGCATTTTTCGTCTTGCAAGGTGCCGGCAAAAGTCAAATAAAACAAATAGTCCCATGGGCGGTTTCGCAACGGCCGCGACTCGATCTTGATCAGATCGATATCGCGCAAGGCAAAAACACTCAAAGCTTTGAACAGCGCTCCGGGTATGTTTTTCATCGAAAACACGATCGACGTTCGGGTCGGCGTTTCCCAATGGTTCTCTTGTTTGGCAATAATCCAAAAACGCGTATAATTCGGCGACAAATCTTGAACCTCGGCGCGCAGGATCTGCATGCCCAAATCAAGGGCTGCGGACTTGCCGGCGATCGCCGCCGCGTCGCGCAATTTCCGGTCGCGGATCATGATCACGCTGCCGGCAGTGTCATAGCTGGCCACCGCATCAACCCCCGGCAGCGAGACGAGAAATTGGCGGCATTGTTCAAGAGCCTGGGGATGCGAATAGATCAGGCGAATATCCTCAAGGCGAACACCCGGATTGGCGATCAAACATTGCTCGATCGGCATGATCGCTTCACCGACTATTTTAAGCTGGCTTTCCAGCAACAAATCGTAATTGCGGTGTATGCTGCCGGTCAGTGAATTTTCGATCGGTGCCATACCGCAAAGCGCCTCGCCGTTATCCACCGCGGCAAACAGTTCCTCAAAGGATCGGCAACCCAGGGTGCGCACAGATGAATCGAAGTATTTTTTGATAGCGATTTCACTGAAAGCGTACGGAGCGCCCTGGAAAGCCACCACAGCGTCCGCCGGCAAATAACCAGAACTACTTTTAATAGGATCGTTGGACAAAGTGATTGCCTTTGGCAAAAATCGAATCACCCCGGTTGAAATCAATTGGCGGACACAAACGGCCCGGCAATCGACTATCCGAATCGACTGATAAACACGAATTTAATCATTTATTCGATTCGGTACAAGAAAATTCAAAAGTGCGCTTATTTTAGCAAAAAACTTAAAAAGCTGTCAATGTTCAGCTGAAAAACCAAAGCCGGGAAGAAATTGGCCAAGAGGCAAGGAGGCTGCAAAAAAAAGGTTGAAAAGAAGAGTCAAAACCACTGCCCCGAGCAATCCGTCGATCCGATAACCGATGATGAAGAGGGGCAAAGAGTGGAGTGGCAAACGCAAACAGCGAACGCGCCGCATGCTGTTCTCGAAAAGCAAGAACTGGACAAACCAGATCACTGCTCCGATAATCGAAATGCCGGCGAACGCCGTCCATCCCAAGCTCTGGCTGCAGACAGCGACTGTCAGCACGGCAAAGCCGATCAACCAACCCCACCAACCCAAAGAAGAGAGCAAAGACAGGAGGAGAGCAAGAGGTGTGGAATCGTAAAATCCAAGCAACCGCAGCCCAACGGCCCAGAGCAGCAGATGGACAACTGCTGCTCCGGCAAGCGTCATCACGACATGTTGACCTGTTTCGCGCAAGAGAGAAAAACCCGCCGCCACAGGCTCGAAAAAACGATTGGGAATCGCCCGCCACAAGCAGGAAGGTGCACAAGGCCGGAACACCCAGCCAGCCAAAACGATCGACCAAACCAGAATCCAAAACAACGGCGATGGATTGCAAATCTGGAGCAAAGCGGTTGTCTGCGAGAGCAACCAGGAGCGAAAGGCAGATCCTGGATTTGTTGCTGCCAATTGCAGGGATTGTTCCCACCTGGAGATGCCGCTGTTGAGCAGCAAACCGAAAAAGAGTGCCAACGTCCAGCCGGCAGGGCGCGCCCAACGCGCAATGTTGGGCTGCGACAGAGTCGAATGGATTGTCACCCCCAGATTCCCACCAATATGAAAAACAACAAAGAGGACGAGCAGCGGTGCCACCAAGGCGTCGACCTTAACCGCTAGCGCTGCCAAGGCGAGTGCCAGAGCCGTGCGCAACGCCTGACACGGCAACCGCTGTATTTCAAGCATGGGATTGGCTAGAGTTTGCGACACTTTTGCTCTTTGCGGCTGGTGTGATTTGGACTGGATCGTTCAACTGACCGAGAATGGCTTTTATTAAAAAAACGCCGAGAGTGCAACCGCGCATCTCTGATAAAAAGAGGACACACGCATATTGCCCGTAAAAACCAGGTATTTTGCAGCCAGCAGCCGGAAAAAGCCGCTTAAACAATGATGTTGGCATGGATCAGCTGGCGCGTCAACGACAGATATTCATCGCAGCAACGATCGGCCACCGACAACTGTTCATCGAGCAGGCACAGCAACAGTTCAGTGGCATTTATGGGATCGTTTTGCTTCAAAGCGGCGAAATCGGCTGATGTGAGAGTCAGACACTGACAAGATTCAAATACTCGGGCGCCGTGAGAGCGCGAATGAACCGGGAAAAGCGCATCAACACCAAAACTCTGGCCGCTTTTGACGATCCGCAACCTCTCTTCTTGTTGTTCAGGGCCGCGACGATAGAGCTCAACTGATCCCTGCAGGATAAAATAGCAGGCGCCTGACGGGGCATCTTGTCGATAAATCATTTCCTGAGGCGCGAATGACCGCTGGTGCAGATAGGCGGCGATTGCATTGCGCGCTTGATCGGTCAGACCGGCAAACAAATCGATTCCCTGCAAAGCATCGCCATGGTGGTGTTGCAAGCGTACGAAATTGGCAAAAAATTTAATCACATCTGCCTCGCATTGTAACCTCTGCGCATCTCAGCAACATCGGCCAGAGTTACTTTTTGCACCTTGTTGTGTTCGAGTCACAGCCATGAGAATATAGAGATTCCGGACAAGGCACGCAAGAAGAAATCGCCTGGCTGGTGATGCCAATTGTAGCGAACTGCTTTTGATTTCTGTTGATTTTCTCTGCTTAAAATCTTACTTTATGTTTATGCCTAAATTATTCGAAAAAGGCTCTTTATCGTTGATTTCACTGAGCGTTTGCCTGCTGCTCAATCTACCCGCGTTGAGTCAACAAAAACCTGAACGCGAATTGCAGGCAGTGCGCCAGGAAATAACCAAATATGAAAAAGAGCTGGAGCAAGCCCGTTCGCGCGAAACAGCAACTTCACATCTTATAACGAGTCTGGATCGGGATATCGATCTGACAATTCGCTATATTCGCAACTTGAGCCATGAGATCGGTGATTTGACGCAACAGATCAACCAATACGATCGCGATATCAAGCGGCTGCACGACGAAATCGAGCGCTTGCGCGTCTATATCAAAAAGCGCATGGTGCAGTTCTACAAATATGAGCGGTCACAGCGGTATGCGCTGTTGCTCAATCAGATTTCGTATGCCAGGTTGAAAACCTGGTTAAAATTTCAAAAATTGATCTTTGAAAACGATCGACGCACCTTTCAATCGCTGACCGATAAAAAAAGCGAATTGGAGCGCAACAAGGAGATGTTGCGACTGGAGATCGCTGAGCGCGAGCGCAAAATGCGATTGCGGAGCCAAGAAGAGACGCAGCTGAAATCAACCCAGCGCAAACGGCAAGATTATTTGTCGACGATTCGCAATGATGTCAAAGCGATCGAGCAACATTTGCGGCAAGTCCGCGAAGCTGAAAAAGAGATCACCTCGCTGATCGCCAATGCCGAAAAAGAGCGGTTATTGGGTCAAAGCCGGACCCGGAAAAGCAGCGATTCAGGCAAAAAATCCGAGCAACCGTTTGCTGCGCAGCGCGGCCGTCTGGCCTGGCCGGCGCAAGGTCGGGTGATCAGTCAATTCGGCCGTCATGAGCATCCACAATTAAAGACCGTCACCGAAAATCTCGGCATCGAGATACAGGCCGTCGAAGGTGCGCCGGTTGTTTCAGTCGGCAATGGTCGGGTGCAGGCCATTACCTGGCAACGTGGACGCGGCAACATCGTCATCATCAGCCACGACGATGGTTTTTACACGGTTTACACCAATTTGCAGGAAATTCTGGTCGATGTGGATCAGGACGTCGCCGGGCAGCAAAAGATTGGCACTGTCGGCCAATCTGGATCGCTGCATGGCCCGGTATTGAATTTTCAGATCTGGAAAAACACACAGAATCTCAATCCTGAAGACTGGTTGAGTTAGACGACGCCGTTCAAGTTGGATGGGCAGATGAGTTTTGACCAAATAATCGGCCAAGAGACGATTAAAACCATTCTTTTGCAGACGATCGAACAAAAAAGGATTGCCCATGCCTATTTGTTTGCCGGACCGGACGGCGTGGGCAAAGAGGCAATGGCGATCGAGTTCGCCAAGGCTATTTTTTGCGAAGCATCGCAGAATCGACCTTGCAACGCCTGTTCAGCCTGCCGGAGAATCGGCTCGTTTTCCCATCCTGATTTTTTCTTTCTCTTTCCGAGCAACAAGTCGGTGACTGTGGAAAACGAACGTGCGGTTTTGGACAGTCTAATGGAGCAGCCCTATTGCCGCACCCCCATTGCCGGCAATCCAACGATCAGCATCGATAAAATCCGCGAACTGCGGCGGATAGGTGCCCTGAAGCCGATGGAAAAATACAGAGTCATCATCATCGCGGAAGCCGATCGGATGACCGCAGAAGCGGCCAATTCGCTGCTCAAGATGCTCGAAGAGCCGCCAAACTATACCTACTTGATTTTGTGCACCGCCCATATCAATGCGTTGTTGCCGACCATTGTTTCGCGCTGTCAGCGATGCCGCTTTGGTTTTCTGGCCGACGCCGAGATCGAAAAACGATTGATCGACAGCCACGGACTCTCTTCAGCCGAAGCGCAAAAAATCGCCCGTATTGCACAGGGAAGTTTTCGCCGGGCCCTGGATTGGCTGCAAGAAGATCTGGCGCAACAGCGTGAGGATGCCGTCGATTTGTTGCGCTGTTGCTTTAAAGATCCGATGGCGCAATTGCAATTGGTCGAAGCATTCACCACGCGCTATGATAAAGGCGCACTCAAGGACGTGCTGGGACTGATCTTGTTGTGGCTCCGCGACGCCCTGATGGTAAAAATAGAATCACCTGCAACGAAAGCGAATTTGCCGATCACCAATTTCGATCAACTCGACACCCTGCAGAAATTTGTCGGCGCCTTTGATGAAATCGATATTCCGCAATGTCTCATAGAGGTCGAGACAGCAATCGAACAGATCGACCGCAATGCAAATCTGACACTTGTGATAATGGCCTTGATGCACCGCCTCAGGTCCCATTTTCAGCTCAAACAATATGTACCTGAGGCCTAGAGTCCTCTTCTGGATGGGAGAGGTTAAAATCATGCAGTTCTGCGATTCGGCCGCGAAACGGTAAAAAGTCCATTGTACAGCAACTTTTTTAATCAATTTTGAGAGATCAAGATGATGATAGAAATTCTCTTCAAGGGTGAACGCAAAGAGATCTACCAAAATCCGATGCAGTTTCCGTTTAAAGTCGGTGATTTTGCCGTAGTGGAGGCGGAAAAGGGTGAAGACCTGGGTGTTGTCAATCAGATCGGCCCCGTTCTCGAGCGCAAGGTCAAAAAAGGCGAGTGCCGCACCATCATCCGCAAAATGACGCCAAACGATGAAAAACGCTATCAAGAAAATAGAAAGAAAGAAGTCAAAGCTTACCACCTCTGCCGCAAAAAAATCAGCGAACACCAATTGGACATGAAGCTGGTGGATGTGGAATATCAATTTGACGGCAACAAAATCACCTTTTATTTCACGGCTGATCAGCGGGTCGATTTTCGCGAATTGGTCAAAGATCTGGCTGGAGTTTACAAGGTTCGCATTGAATTGCGGCAGATCGGCGTTCGCGACGAAGCCAAAAGAGTGGGCGGCTATGGCATTTGCGGACGAAAGTTGTGTTGCACGACGTTCCTGACTGAGTTCGAGCCGATCACCACGCAATGTGCCAAAGAACAGAACTTGCCGCTCAACCCACAAAAGCTCTCCGGCGTATGCGGACGACTTTTGTGTTGTTTGATGTACGAAAGAAATTTTTATCGCCGCCAGATGCAACGGCTGCCGGCGATCGGTGCAGTGTACCGCGGCAAAACCGGCGACTTGCAGGTCATTCAGGTCAACGTCTTCAACGAAACCGCTACCCTCTTGACCCCCGAGCAAAAACTCGAAATCCTTGGTCTGGAGGAGCTGAAAGATTTGAATCTGGTGAAAATGAAAAAATCGAGCTCCAAAGAAGAGGATGAAAAGGAGACCCTGGCCCTGGAAGGCTGAGCAAAAAAATTCGTCACTCGACTTTCCCGTCTACAGCGGAAATCAGACAAATGGAACAGAAAATGAAAAAGTACCAGCGAATCTTGGTCACCAGCGCCTTGCCATACGCCAACGGCCCAATCCACCTGGGCCATTTGGCCGGCGCCTATTTGCCTGCGGATGTCTATGTGCGCTATCAGCGCAAGAAGAAACGCGATGTTCTCTATATCTGCGGATCTGACGAACATGGTGTGCCCATCACCATTGCCGCCGAAAAACAAAAAAAGAGCCCGCAAGAAATTGTCGATTTCTTTCATTTTCGCAACATCAAAGCTTTTCGCGCTTTCGGTATGTCCTTCGATTATTACGGTCGCACCAGTTCGGCAACGCATCACCAAACCAGCCAGGATTTTTTCAGAGTCCTATCGGCCAAAGGCATATTTAGAAAGAAAACCGAAGAACAGCTTTTTGATCGCAAAGCCAACATGTTTCTTCCGGATCGCTACGTCAGAGGCATTTGCCCGATTTGTCACCAGGATGGTGCCTACGGCGATCAATGCGAAAAATGCGGCTCCTCGCTCTCCGCTGCTGACCTGCAGGAACCGAGGAGCGCTCTGACCGGCGAAGTGCCGATTCTGCGCAAGACCACCCATTGGTATTTGCCGTTGGGCGAGTGGCAGGAACAGCTGCAAAGCTGGCTGGCAGAAAAAACGGACTGGAAAACCAATGTTGCAGGACAAGTAAAAAGTTGGCTGCAGGCCGGGCTGACCGATCGCGCGGTGACCCGGGATCTGTCTTGGGGAGTACCGGTTCCCCTGGATGAGGCTGCCGGCAAAGTGTTATACGTCTGGTTCGATGCGCCGATCGGCTATATTTCCGCGACCCAGGAATGGGCTCAGGAAAAGGGCGATCCGGCTCTGTGGAAAAAATATTGGCAGGATCCGGAAACGCGGATGATCCATTTTATCGGCAAAGACAATATTGTGTTTCATTGTATCATGTTTCCGGTGATGTTGATGGCGCATGGCGGTTACATCCTGCCCGACAACGTGCCGGCCAATGAATTTCTCAATCTGGAGGGAGAAAAGCTCTCGACCAGCCGCAATTATGCGGTATGGCTGGAGGATTATCTCGCGCGTTTTTCGCCTGATCCCTTGCGTTACTACCTGGCGATCAACGCTCCGGAAACCAAGGATGCCGATTTTACCTGGAAAGAGTTTCAGCAACGCAGCAATGGTGAGTTGGCGGACATTCTCGGCAATCTCGTCAACCGAACGCTCACTTTTACCGCCAAATTTTTTGCCAACCGGGTGCCGCCCCGGGCTGCATTGGACGAACTGGACCGCCGCATGTTGGCTGTGCTGGCTGCGGCGCCGCAACAGGTTGGCGATTTGCTGGAAAATTTCGAATTGCGCAAAGCGGCGGCGGCGATGATGGATGTTGCCCGCGAGGCCAACAAGTATTTTAACGATCAAGAGCCCTGGCAAACAGTCAAGTCCGACCGCCACAAATGCGGAACCACCCTGAACATCTGTTTACACGCACTGCAAACTCTGGCGATTTTAATCGAGCCGATTCTGCCGTTTTCCGCCCACAAGTTATGGAAAATCCTGGCTCTACCCAACGACCTGGCCGACGCCGGCTGGGATGAGGCTGGCCAATCACTGCTGGTCGAAGGGCAAAGCTTGGGTGAGGCGGAAATTCTTTTCAGAAAAATCGAAGACGAAGAAATTCAACCGGAAATCGACCGGTTGCGCCTGTCATCGCCCAACAAGCAGAGCGCACCCATTGTGGAGGAAAAGAAAATCGAAAAAATCGCCATCGATGAATTCGGCAAGATCGAATTGCGCGTCGCACAGGTTGTTGCGGCGGAAAAAGTGGAAAAAGCGAACAAACTGCTCAAACTTACGATCAAGCTCGGCGAAGAAGAGCGCCAGATAGTCGCCGGCATCGCTGAGCATTATGCACCGCAGGATTTAATCGACAAACAAATCGTGATTGTCGCCAATCTGCAACCCGCCACCATCCGCGGCATCGAATCCAATGGCATGTTGCTGGCCGCTCAGGATGAAACCGGTTCTCTGAGTATTCTGACCCTGGATCGCCCGTTGCAGTGCGGGGCCAAAGTGCGATGACTTTCGATCTGATCGATACGCATGTTCACCTCTACTTTGCCGACTATGAAACAGATCTTGCCGAGGTGATCCGTCGGGCCGGCGATGCCGGGGTCACGAAAATGATCACCATCGGAGTGGATGTTCAGACCTCGATTCAATGTGTGCAATTGGCGGAAAACTATCCACAGCTGTATGCGGCGGTGGGCATCCACCCAAACGACGCTGCCGCCATGCAAAATGGCGATCTGATAAAAATCGACCATTTGCTCAGCCATCCGA
Organism: bacterium; assembly: GCA_029565675.1. Classification (GTDB taxonomy): domain Bacteria; phylum Zhuqueibacterota; class Zhuqueibacteria; order Residuimicrobiales; family Oceaniaggregativiventaceae; genus Sulfursilanivivens. The sequence goes on along the minus strand of JAKQNP010000008.1, from coordinate 400,050 downwards.
AAGTGGTGGCGATCGGCGAGATCGGCCTGGATTTCCACCACCAGCAAACACCGCCGGAACAACAAATGGCGGTTTTCCGCCGCTTTCTCGAATGGTCTTTGGACCGCAACCTGCCGATTGTCTTGCATACCCGACAGGCTGAGGAGAGGGTCATTGCCTGCTTGCACCAATTGAGCCCGAACGGATGGCAAGGTGTCTTTCATTGTTTCGGCGGCGACGCACAGCAAGCCGAACAAGCGATGGCGATGGGATTTCACCTTTCCTTTACAGGGAACATCACTTATAAAAATTCTCATACGTTTGCGGTTATGAAATCGGTGCCCCTGGAGCGCTTGTTGCTGGAAACAGACAGCCCTCTCATGCCGCCAGTTCCCTATCGCGGACAGCGCAACGAGCCGGCGTATGTTCGTAAAATTGCGGAAAAAATCGCAGAAGGCAAAAACCTGACTTGGGAAACAGTTGCTCGGCAGACCACTCTGAACGCGATGGCTTTATTCAATCTGGCGGGGTGAGATGAAACCGACTGGTTTGCGCGCCAAACAGAGTTTGGGACAAAATTTTTTGATCGACCCCAACACCGCCCGCAAAATCGTCGAGTGTCTCGGCCTGCAATCGGTTGATTATGCGATCGAAATCGGCGCCGGCACCGGCACATTGACCGAAACCGTGGCGCAACAGGTCGCGCACCTCCATGCCGTCGAGATCGACCAGCGTTGCGTGACGCGGCTGCAAGAACATTTTGGCAACGACCCGCGGGTAACGGTGGTACACGCCGACTTTTTACACTATGAATGGCCCGAGTTGCCGCCTGGCCAACGATGGCGCATCTTTGGCAACATTCCGTATCACATCACGAGCCCGATCCTCTTCCGTGTGCTCGAACGCCGGGCTTTGGTTCAGGAACTGACGCTGTTGATTCAGAAAGAGGTTGCGCAACGGATCGTTGCCAAATGCAGCAGCAAAGCATACGGCATTCTGTCGGTTATCAGCCAAACCTTCGCGGATGTCGATATTCTCATGCGTGTGCCGCATACGGTTTTTCGACCGCAGCCCAAAATCGAGTCTGCCCTGGTGCGATGGCAATTTACCGATCGCCGAGAAAAACAGTTGCTCGATGTGGAAATGTTTCGTTTTTTGGTGCGCACGGCATTCAATCAAAGGCGTAAAATGCTGCGCAAATCGCTTAAAAATGTGATGTTGAACGCCGATTTTTCCGATCAGCAGATGCAAAGACGACCGGAAGAGCTGTCCATTCAGGAGTGGATCGATTTTGTCAATCGAGCGATCCAACAGAACTTTTTAACCATGCCAAAAGTGGTGCCAGATGACCCGCGCAGCGAGTTGAACTCCACCGTCTAAGGCCGGCCTTGATTTGTCGATGCGAGGTCTATATGGAAAGTCAGGATCGAAAAGAAATCGTGGAAAACCTCAGCTATTTGATCCAGGTTCGCGACACCGCCAAATTGAAAAATTTGATCGTCGACATCCATCCGGCCGATCTGGCAGATATTCTGAGCGAAATGGAAGAGCAGCCGCGCAACTATTTATTCGGTTTGCTCGAATCGGAAACCGCCTCCAATGTCATGATCGAATTGGACGAAGTCACGCGCAACGAACTGGTCGAGAGTATGGGTTTGGACCGTCTCTCTTCCATTGTTGTGGAGATGGACTCGGACGATGCGACCGACATCCTTGCGGAACTGCCAAAAGAGACCGCTGAACAGGTGCTTTTCCGCCTCGACCACGAAGAACGCGCTGAAGTCGAGAAGCTGATTGTCCATGAGGAAGACACCGCAGGCGGCATCATGGCTCTCGAATTCGTCACCGTGCAAGAAACCGACACGGTTGACGAGGCCATCCAAAAGATCCGGCAAAAGGCGCAGGAAGTGGATGAAATCTACACGGTTTATGTTACCGACCAGGCGCGCAGATTGACCGGCGTATTATCGCTGAAAAAACTTCTTCTGAGCAAACACAACATGCTGATCCGCGATATCATGAACCGCGATGTGATTTCAGTGACAGCAGAAAAAGACCAGGAAGATGTGGCCACTATCGTTCGGCGTTACGACCTTGTCTCTGTCCCTGTGGTCGATCATGCCAATCGCCTGGTAGGCCGGATCACCATCGATGATATCGTCGATGTGTTGCAGGAAGAAGCCAATGAAGATTTGAGTCGCATGGCAGGTATTGATGAGGACGAAATTCCCCAGGAGATGTCGACGTTTCGAATCTCGCGGTTTCGTCTCCCCTGGTTGCTCATCGCTTTCTGTGGCGAAGTGGTGTCAGCGTTCATTCTGAAGAGTTTTCAAGCCTCACTGGAACAAATTGTGGCCACGGCTTTCTTTATTCCATTGATTATGGCGATGGGTGGCAATTCTGGAATTCAGGCGAGCACAATCGTTGTCCGCAGCATTGCCGTGGAGGGTTCATCAGATCGCTGGACACGGTTATGGCGGGAAATGAAAGTCTCTTTGTTCAACGGATTGATTATGGCGCTGCTGGTGACGCTGATGGTCAATGTCTTTTTTACGGACGATCCCCTCTTTGGTCTGGTCATCGGCGTGTCTATGCTGATCGTCATGGTCAACGCCGCGGTGACCGGCACTGTGGTCCCTTATGTATTGGACAAATATGATTATGATCCGGCCATTGCCACCGGCCCGTTTATCACCACCTCCAACGATGTGTTCGGTTTGCTGATCTATTTAACCTTGACCATGGGCTATATTCGCTATTTCCACTAGGCGACTCTGACCCGGTCGACAGCAGAACATGCAGACACATCGGGATAGAAGCAAATACCAAAATGGCGATACACAAAACAGCAGCGATCGTCCTGCACAGTCAAAAACAGGGCGAAACCAGCAAAATTTTACTGCTCTATACGCGCCAATTTGGCACCATCAGCCTGATGGTCAAGGGCGCGCACAACATCAAAGGCAAGCAATGGGGAGCGCTACAAACGCTCAGTCGAGTTCAACTGGTCTTTTATCATCGCGAAAACCGCTCTCTGCATTACGGTCAACAAGTCGATCTCGAGGATCCGTATAAAAAGATTCACAACAGTCTCGGCAAAACCGTTTTGGCCTCGATTCCTTGCGAGATCATTTTAAAAGCGGAGGAGCGCGAACACCCCAATTCCCGGCTTTTTGATCTTTTACAACAAACCATGGAAGGTCTGGAAAACAAAGAGAGCGGCTTGCGCAATATCATCCGTTGTTTCGAATGGCAGTATATGGAACTGACGGGTATCAAACCGCGGTTGGACCGCTGTCTGCAATGCGGCAACACAGCAATCGAGGAAAAGCACACCTTGCTGATCGACCAGGGCGGGCTGGCCTGCCTGGCTTGTGCACCACCCGGCCTTGCGCTGCTGCCTATAAGCGGCAAAGCCCTGGCATATTTTCGTTGGTTGGACCAAATTGCGCTCGACCGATCCGATCAGGCACAGATCAGCGGCACGCTGGGAAAAGAGATCGATTTCCTGCTGTTGACTTTCATGCGTTACCATGTGGAGACACTGAAAAATTTGTCCAGTTTGCAATTGGTCGAATCGCTGCGCGATACACTGCCCAAGGATGCACAAGAATAAACCGAACAACCCTTATAGAGAAATGCGGAAGGAACATCTTGTATGGCGAATCAAAACGAAGAAATGATGGAAAAACTGGTCTCCTTGTGCAAACGCCGAGGATTCATCTTTCCATCCAGTGAAATTTATGGAGGATTGACAAGCATTTATGATTACGGTCCGCTTGGCACCGAACTGAAAAAAAATATCAAGGCTTTCTGGTGGCGCTGGATGGTGCAGAAACAGGCCAACATCGTCGGATTGGATTCTGCCATTCTGATGTCGCCGAGAATCTGGGAAGCCTCCGGCCATGTGGAGAGTTTCACCGATCCGCTGGTGGACTGCAAAAAATGCAAACAGCGTTTTCGTGCCGATTTGCTGGAAAGCGTTGCCGTCTGTCCGAACTGCGGCGGTGAATTAACCCAAGCGCGGCAATTCAACCTGATGTTCAAGACGTTCATGGGGCCGGTTGAGGACACCTCGCATGTCGTCTATCTGCGGCCGGAAACAGCGCAAGGGATCTATGTCAATTACCTCAATGTTTTGAACTCCAGCCGTCTCAAAGTGCCTTTTGGCATTGCCCAAATCGGCAAAGCTTTCCGCAATGAAATCACGACCGAGAATTTCATCTTTCGCACCCGCGAATTCGAACAAATGGAGATGCAGTTTTTTGTTCAACCAAACAGCGACCAAGAATGGTTCGAACACTGGAAAGCGAACCGCATCGATTATTATTATCATCTGAACATCCGGCCAGAAAAATTGCGATTTCATGAACATGACAAAAACGAACTGGCGCATTATGCCAAAGCCGCCTATGACATCCAGTACGAATTCCCATTTGGCTGGAAAGAACTGGAAGGCGTGCACAACCGCACCGATTTTGATCTGCGGCGCCACCAAGAATTCAGCGGCAAAGATCTGACCTATTTCGACGACGCCACCCGAGAGCGCTTCATCCCCTATATCATCGAAACTTCCGCCGGCGTCGATCGCACGTTGTTGACCGTTCTGGTGGATGCTTATGAAGAACAAGAATTGGAAAAAGACACCCGTGTGGTTTTGCATCTGGCGCCGTCGATTGCGCCCATCAAAGCGGGTATTTTCCCCCTGGTAAAAAAGGATGGCATGCCGGAAATTGCGGAAAAAATCTTTAATCTGCTTTCCCCGCATTATCCGGTCTATATGGACGTCAGCGGCGCCGTGGGGCGGCGCTACCGTCGACAGGACGAGATCGGTACCCCTTATTGCATCACCGTCGATTCAGAGACGCTGGAGAACGAGACCGTCACGATCCGCGACCGCGACAGCATGGAACAGACACGTGTCAAGATTGAGTCCCTGCGCCTGTTTTTGCTGGACAAAATTGAGGGTTGAAAGCGGTATAAATTCTGCCGGCGGTTATGCCGATAACCAAATGACCGCCTGTTGCCGGTTTTATGCAACAGGCGGTTTTCTATTCCTGTGGACTGCTGGGCTGTGGCGGGGTTTCGAGAATGGTGCGCAATTTTTCCAGCAATTCTTCCATGCGCTGCCGTTCTAGGCGGATTCGTTCCAATTCGGCTTCGACCTTTTCGGTCTCCTGGCGCTCCTTGGAGAGGTGTTCAATCACATCGGGGTCGGCCGCACGGGCGCGGCGCATGTCTTCTTCGATCTGTTTCGCCAAAATCATCGGCTGGATGCTCGGCCGCAATGCCGCTGTCGCCCCCACTGTTATCCTCCAGCTCGGATAGTTCGGCACGTTTTTCCAAGGCAGAACCGAGTACAGGGTTTCGCCTGATTTGTAGACAGTTTCGTCATCGCTGCCAAGCAAACGAAAATCGAGAGCAGCCCGCAGCCGCAACCATGAATTGACTGCATAGCTGAGTCCGGGTGAAAAATACAGGCTGGTTTCTCGCCCATAGGCTGGTTCAGGCGGTTTTTGCAAGAAAGTACGGCCATAGAGCTCGGTAAAAAGGATAAATTGGTCGACAGCGGTGGAAAAAGCTGCACCGAGAAACAATTCCTGCGTGTTCTGTTTTGCCGATACGGTGTCGCTCGAATTTTCCACTATATGAAGGCCGAGATCGTTGTGGTTGAAGAAACCAAAATTGGCGTGAATGTTGATACCAAATTCAGGAAAAAGCGGTTCGGAAACGATGGAAAAAAGCCCTCGAATTCCTACTCCGATACGCCCGGCAGAATAGGGCTCGAGGAGAAGGTTGTGCTCTTTTGCCAGGGGAAAGCGAAGATCGAGCTGAATTCCGGTGCGTATCGATCCGGTGCGCCGGCCGATAGAACCCAGTTTTGCCGTAAAATAGAGATCGTCGGGCAAATTGTAGCCGTCGCCGCCTTTGTGATTGTCCTGATAGATGATTTGATTCAATCCCAGTTGAAATCGGGAGGTAAAAGCATAGGTCACGGCCATGCCGCCCTGAATATCCCAATAAGTCATGGCGACATCGCCATCACCAGCAGTCACGTCTACATCGTCGTTGAAATAGGCACGCGAATGCAAACCGACCGTTACCTGCCCCCGGGGCAGGTTCCAGGCAGGGATGACATTCAGCGGACCGCCGCCATAGTCAAGCGGATTGGCGTGCAGAAGCGCAATCGCTCCCACCATGAACAGTCCACAAAGCCGAGCCATCGTTTTCATGGTGCAAACCCCTTCTCATGTATCCAGTTTTTGGTTGCCTGACAGAAATCACTCTGATGATGCTCTTGCGACTCCAGAGCCGCTGACCTCACTTCCGCCGTTTTTGCGCACATTTTGCCGTAAAACGGCGACCGATTTCAGATGGTACGGCTCGTTGTCGAACAGTCTGGACGTTGCCTTGTTGTGCATGTCAAGTTTGACCCGACCATTAAATGTAAACAATCCGTGGTCGCAATGCAAAGGTTTTCAGCGCCGTCCACCTGCACCCGAGGGTGGATTGGGCGGCGAAGGGCAGTCTCTGCATCGCATCGATCCATCACTGCATCCATCGCATCCGCTCGCTGGCCCAGCGTTGCAGCTCGCCATTGTCGATCCAATCCTGCAAATTCTTCCCCGGGCAGAGGGTCTCTGTCAACTGCCGATGGCCGCGAATCGTGGCCGGATCGATGCGATAGGTCAAACACTTGTCCGCGATCAAAGCGGCAAGAGAGGCAATTTGTTTTTCATTGGGCTTTTGCACTTCGTAATTTCCAAGCACACAGATCAGCAGATGACCGGTTGGATCATAGTCGGTTTCGGTATCTCCCACCCATTCTTCGGGTCGGCCGGCGTAGACCTGCCCCTCGAGGTCTATCAGAAAATGATAATCGATATCGATGCGCTTGTTTTCTTCCTGATGATAGCGCTGGATGCCAAGGATGACGGTTTTGGGATCAGGCTGGCCGGTATACTCGACTCCCGAGTGATGCACGACAACCGAACGGATCTCGTGTTGCCTTCCGGTCGCGCGCGCCGGCAAAGCTTGCCATTCCCAACGGCTGATCGGACGAATGGTCGGCCGAAATTTGCCATGCCGGCTGCTGTGGCTGTCCCAATCAATGCGGTCCTTGAGCCGCATAAAACTCATACCCAGATACTTGGGATTTTCCTGCACGGCTCGGATATATTCAGCAAAAGGGCTGTCCACGGTTTTACCGGCACTCATGCTGGCATGGCGAAAAACCGTGCTGTCGCCGTTTTTGATCAACAACAACATGTGGGCAGAAAAAATTGCCTGACCGTCCATGATCAAAGCCACAATATCGCCGGAGTGCAAATCTTGTTCGTGGCTCAGCAGCGCCGCAAAAGGCAAATAATCGATCGCCATTTGGCGATCCGGGAGCATCACTGGTATGTCATCTATTCCTTTACCGGCAAAAAAATTTGCATGGCTGATGGTTCGGGTCAAGGAGCGGCAATCTTCACCGCCAATTTGTGCCGTCACCTCGTCCAAACACCAGCTATTGGCTGGTAACCAATCCGCCATGGTGTAGTGGTTGCGGGTTGCCATGCCGATAATGCCATTTTCGTAGCGGATATGCTGGAGAATGTTGAAAAAATCGATATAATAGTCCGACAAGGAGAGCGCCATGACAATTTCACAAAAAGTCATGCAGTTGATTTCGCGAAGATTCAGCAGCGGCAATCGATCATAACGCGCATAAGGTCCATCGCCCTGGCAGTAGAGTTCATAAGGCGCACCCAAAAATTTGCTCGAATAATAGTCAACCCGTTCTGCGGCCGACCACGACTGCAAACTGACCTGCCGGATATCGCGATCGATCTCCTCAACACTCATCTTGTAATAGACCGCCTGAGGTTGCCGCAATTTACAGATCAGCAAAGCTCCGAGCAACAAAACGGCGATTGCCAGCAACCAGACCCACTTGCTTATTTTGGGCATCGATTCATCCTCCCCTGTTGAGATCTTTGCTGCACCTTGCGGTTCATCCACCTACAAAAGCTCTTTTTTAATGGTATCGAATCCCGCGCTACTTTGCAACACAAATTCATTTGTATCGTTTGACAAAGGGAAACCAGATCCAACCAAGCCGATGGTTGTCTGCTCAACAAGTGCTGACGGTTTTCTTATTGATCTATTGAATATTTTTATTATATTATTAAAGCAATCATCAGCAAATTTAAAAATCATTGCGATTCAGCAGTGTCCCATCTGACGGCGGGACACCACTGATTGCAGTTTTTATTGATCTTTTGAATCTCGCCAAGTCGAGAATCATCTAACAGAGGCCTGTAGGAAAACTGCTGTACGTAAATTGTCCCTTTAAACGAGAGATCACCCATGGCAACCAAGCAGGACAACAAGAGGCTTTTTGAAGAAATAGCCTTGGTGCATATGGACGCCCTATACAGCACGGCTTTGAGGATGACGCGCAATGCAGAGGAGGCCGAAGATTTGGTGCAGGACACCTATTTGCGCGCTTTCCGGTTTTTCGACAAGTTTAAAGAGGGCACCAACTTTCGCGCCTGGATCTTCAAGATTTTAACCAATACCTTTATCAACAATTACCGCAAAAAAACCCGCTCTCCACAGCAAGTCGAGCTGGAAAAAGTCTCGTTCGGTTTGGAAAACGATCCGGATTACAAAGGCCCGGACACCTGGGTACCGAAATATGATGAGACTTCGTTTGACGATATGTTCGACGACGACATTCAATACGCTCTCGACAAGTTGTCGGATGAATTTCGCATGATCATACTGCTGGCAGACATTCAAGGATTATCCTACAAAGAGATCTCTAAAATCGCCAATATCCCAATCGGCACGGTGATGTCGCGCTTGTTTCGGGGGCGGCGTATTTTGCAGCGGTCACTGGGGCGGTATGCCAAACGCGAAGGGTACATTCAGGAAAATGAAACGACATTTCCCTAAAGATAGTGTCTTATGAAGCCGAGGAATGATATGACATCAGAACACCTGTTTGAGGATCGCCACATTGGCCCAACCGCCGAAGAAATCCAGCAGATGCTGAAAACCGTTCAGGCTGCTTCCCGGGAAGAATTGATCGAACAAACCGTTCCAGCAGATATCCGCATTGCCGAAAAAAAAGCAGCCACCGGCAAGAGCGAGCAGGAATATCTCGATAGAATGCGCTCCATCGCCGTCACCAACAAACTTTTTCGTTCCTATATTGGCCTTGGCTATTACGGAACTTACATGCCCAGCGTCGTCCAACGCACGATTTTCGAAAATCCTGGATGGTACACACAGTATACACCCTATCAATCCGAAATCGCGCAAGGCCGACTGGAAGCGCTGCTCAATTTTCAAACGGTTATTTCTGACCTGACCGCCATGCCGGTTGCCAACGCTTCGCTGTTGGATGAAGGAACCGCTGCGGCCGAAGCGATGACCATGTTGCATCGCTTGAGCAACCGCGCCGGCAACGCCGTACGCAACACTTTTTTTGTCGACCAAAATGTCTTTCCGCAAACGCTGCAGGTGGTTATCGGCAGAGCAGAACCGCTGGGTATTGAGATCGCTGTTGGCGATTATGCGCAGTTTGAGCCGAACGACGATTTCTTTGGCGTATTGTTGCAATATCCTGATCAATTCGGTCAGGTAAACGACTACCATCATTTTATCGCGCGCATGCACGAGCAAAACATTCAGGTTGTTGTCGCTGCAGATCTGCTCAGTCTCCTGCTGCTGACACCCCCAGGAGAAATGGGTGCCGATGCAGTGGTCGGGTCATCACAGCGTTTCGGAGTGCCCATGGGGTTCGGCGGTCCACACGCAGCCTATTTCGCCACCCGCGAGGAAGCGGTTCGGCAAATGCCCGGTCGCATCATCGGCGTTTCAGTCGACTCGACCGGCAAATCCGCCTATCGTATGGCGCTGCAAACTCGTGAACAGCACATTCGCCGGGAAAAAGCGACTTCCAACATTTGTACCGCGCAGGCGCTGCTGGCGATCCTGGCGGGCATGTATGCGGTTTACCATGGACCGCAGGGATTGCGCGCCCTGGCGGAAAGGATTCATGGATTTGCCCGCCAGTTGGATGCGGGTTTGCAGAAACTCGGCTATCGCCAGAACAACTCTGTCTATTTTGACACTTTGCATATTGAATTGAAAAGAGCCGAACAAGCGGAAAAAATCCATCACTTGAGCCGCAGTGCCGGTATCAACTTGCGCCTGATCGACAGCCTTCACATCGGCATTTCCCTGGATGAAACCGTTCGCCCCAAAGACGTCCAAGATCTCCTGGCCATCTTTGCGGAAGCCGCCGACCAGCCGGCGCCAGAAATCGATTGGCATCGGCCTTATCCACCCCAGATCATCCCCGGCGAGTTGCAAAGAAAGTCCGCGGTGTTGACCCATCCGATTTTCAACACCCTGCATTCGGAAACGCTGATTTTGCGTTATATCAAAAAGCTTGAGAACCGCGATCTGGCGCTCAACACCTCGATGATCGCGCTCGGCTCCTGCACGATGAAACTCAATGCCGCCACCGAAATGATGCCTTTGAGTTGGCCCGAATTTTCAAATTTGCATCCCTTCGCTCCCGCCGACCAAAGTGCAGGATACCGCCGGATCTTTGCTGATTTGGCAGAGTCACTTGCCGAAATCACCGGACTTGCTGGCGTATCGCTCCAGCCCAATTCTGGCGCGCAGGGCGAATTGACAGGGCTGTTGGTGATCCGCGCCTATCATATCGCACAAGGCGCCAAAGAGCGCAAGGTTGTGTTGATTCCGACCTCGGCGCATGGCACCAATCCCGCCAGCGCAGTCATGGCCGGCATGCAGGTGGTGCTGGTTGCTTGCGACGATCAGGGGAACATCGATGTCAACGATTTGCGACAAAAAGCCGAACAGCACCGCGATCAGTTGGCTGCCTTGATGGTCACCTACCCTTCGACACACGGAGTCTATGAATCCCGCATCCGCGAGATCTGCGACATTGTGCATCAGATGGGCGGCCAGGTCTATATGGACGGCGCCAATATGAACGCTCAAGTCGGATTGACCAACCCGGCCAAAATCGGTGCTGACGTCTGCCATCTCAATCTGCATAAAACTTTTGCCATCCCCCATGGTGGTGGCGGGCCTGGCGCCGGGCCGATCTGCGCAGCCAAACACCTGATCCCGTTTCTGCCAGGTCATGTCTTTGCATCCGGACAGTCCAACTCCGCGATACCTGCCGTCGCTTCCGCTCCTTATGGCAGCGCCAGTATTCTGCTGATCTCTTATGGCTATATCCAGATGATGGGCAGCCAGGGTCTCAAGCACGCCAGCGAGATGGCTATCTTGAATGCCAACTATATCGCCGCCCGTCTGCAAAACCATTTCCCCGTCTTGTACAAAGGCAAAAACGGCCGCGTGGCACATGAAATGATCATCGACCTGCGGCCCTTCAAATCAGCCGGCATCGAAGCAGAAGATATCGCCAAGCGACTTATGGATTATGGTTTTCATGCCCCGACCGTATCTTTTCCGGTGCACGGCACTTTTATGATCGAACCGACCGAGAGTGAGGACAAAGGCGAACTCGACCGGTTCTGCGCCGCCATGCTGCAGATCCACAGTGAGATAATGGAAATCCAGAATGGGAAAATGGACAGCAAAGACAATCCGCTGAAAAACGCACCGCACACCGCGCAGGTCTGCGCAGCCGACAATTGGGCGCATCCTTATAGCCGTGAGATCGCTGCATTTCCGCTGCCGTATGTGCGGGATAACAAGTTCTGGCCGGCGGTCGGGCGCATCGACAACACGGCCGGCGACCGCCATCTGGTTTGCACCTGTCCGCCCATCGAGGATTATTTATAAATCAAACAGTTAAGCCAAAATCGTTGGCGACAAGCCAAAAAAAAAGGAGCGTTCAATGGAACCTCCTTTTTTTTTGAATCCGCCAAGATCATGTAAAAATGATCTGGGCGCCGGCGGATCGCTCATAAAATTCGCCGACATTGATGATCCCATCGACCTGCGGGATAAAATCGTCTTTGCTCAAGCCGAACATATCAACTGTCGCGCGACAGGCATAGATGCCAGCACCCGCGTCTTTGATCATCTCCAAAAACTCACCGGCCGGCGGTATATCCAATTTTTCCATCTGCTTTTTCATCATGGCAGTGGCAAAAGCGGACATGCCGGGCAAAGCACCGAGAAGTGTCGGCATATGCATGCCTGGATTGCCAACTGTTGCGACCGTCAATTTGTCTACCCTTTTTTTCAAAATTGCATCGAGACCGAAAAATGTGAAAAAGAGAGTCGCCTCAATACCTTCCATGCGGGCGCCGTTGGCCATGATCAGGCCGGGATAGATACCGTCAAGTGAGCCCTTGGAAATGATGATCGAGACTTTTTTTATTGCGTCCGGGGACTCTTTCATGCTCTTCTCCTCGACTGGATTAAACACACCCTTGTGGTTTTCCCAAGCCTGCAATCCGGGCTGCCTTTTTTGCCGGTCCGTTTGGAAACAACTCGTACAGCTCTTTGGTCTCAATTCCACCCACCTTGGAGAGACGGCGAATGGTCGGCACCGCACCCTTTTCTGCAAAGTCCGCCCGCATAAACTCGATCACCCGCCAATGTGCTTCAGTCAGCACATCAATTCCCTGTTCTGCGGCCAGGGCTTGAGCGATTTCCCTGGTCCAATCATTCGGGTTGACCAAAAACCCGTCTTCATCGACTTGCACTTGTTTGCCAGCAATTTCCTTTGTTTGCATAGGACCTCCTGATATCGGTGTTCAAAGCGTTAATCTTTTATTGGCTGATCTATCTGACGAGCGAAAATACGTTCGCGCTTTATTGGGTTGGTGCATCACCGGTCAGGCGATCGCTTTGCACCGTGGTCGTCGAAAAAGCGCGCAAAAGATCCAGTGCCACAGCCATTCCTTGCCGCACTTGTGGATCGCGCAGTTGCTTGTAGAGAGCCCAATAGGAACTTTTTCTCGGCGCCTGGTCGGGCAAAGCCTCAAAGACAGCGAGAAGATTCTGCACCAACTGCAACATATGCGGCTGGGTCAGTTGCTGCACAGTGCCAAGAAGCGCATCAATGGTGTCGCCTTGTTTCGGCGATTCCGGTGCAGCATAATGTTGCACCACACGATCGAGCAGGCTCAGCGTCTGCTGGATGAAGCGAAAATATCCTTTCTGTTCCAGTTCATCCAACCTTTGCAGGGCAACCTGAAAAACCTCTTTGCTGATAGGAACCGCATCCCGAACAAAATCCGATGCACTTTCCAGTTGCTCAATCAGAGTGATGAATTGGCGCGTATTGCGCAAAACTTTTTTTAGAAGAAAAAGCAAATCATCGCTGCTGAAATAGGGCGAGATCTGCTCCAATTCGGCGATTATGGACCGCAAGAGATCATTGGCGATCGGGGTCAGATCGTTTTTGAGCTCCAGCCAATCCTGCTGGCGGCGCTGGCTCTGCATGACCTGCTCGGTCAGAAAATCAACTTTTTGATGCAGCAGTTCGAGATCTTTATTCATATCTAATAACTCCCTGGATTCGTTTGCGAGAAACCTTGGTCCAACCAGGCGGTCAGCGCTGTTTACCGGCCATGGTCATTTGCGTTTCGATAGGCAATGCCGCACCCTTGAGCAGAAGGTTCCAGTAAACCCAGCGGAACATCATTTTGCCCCAATGATTCATCTGTGTCTCTTGCAAGAGGGAGAAAGGCCCGATACCGGGTAACGGGAATTTCCCCGGCAGCGGTTCAATATCATAATTGAAATCGATCAACAGGCCTTTGCCAAACCCCGATTCGATAAAACAGTTGGCGTGACCGTCGAATTTTTCCACCATGGGCAAACCCTCGATATGGCGGAGAAAATTTTCCGTTAAAATATCCGCCTGAAAATGTGCTACTGAACCCGCCTTGGAACTGGGCAAATCAGAGGCATCTCCGATTACAAAGACATTTTCATACTTGCGAGATTGCAGAGTATGCTTGTCTGTGGGAATAAAGTTCAATTCATCTCCCATGCCAGAACGCCCGATGACTTCCGAGCCCATATTGGTTGGCACGGTCACCAAAACATCATAGTCGACGTGTTTGCCGTCATAGCTGACAATTCTGCTCTTATCAGCATCGACCTTTTCGATATTGAACTCTGGCACCAACTGGATATTCTTTTTGCTTAAAAAATCTGCCAAAATCTGCGAAGCTTTGGGTTTGGTGAAAGCGCCCGGCAAGGGGGTGACAAACGTGAGCTCGACCTTATCTCGAATACCCTGTTCCGTAAACCACCAATCCGCGAGAAAAAGGAATTCCAGCGGTGCCACCGGACATTTGATCGGCATCTCTACCACATTGAGCACCAACCTGCCACCAGCCCAATGTTTGAGGAACTTTTGCAGATTGCAGGCGCCCTTGCTGGTATAGAACTCGAATATTGTCTTATTCCAGCCATCGCCGACCAATCCTTCTGTTTCTTCAGGCGCCAGATGCGAGCCTGTCGCGATGATCAGCTCATCGTACTGCAAGACCTGATTGTTGGCCAATTTCACCCGGTTGCGTTCCGGTTCGATGAATTGTATTTCCGATAAAATCAATTCAACCTGAGAAGGAATAAAATCTCGCTTTGGTTTGACAATATCATTGCGGCCATAGATACCAAACGGAATAAACAGAAAACCGGGTTGATAATAATGCACAGGATCGCTGTCCACAAGGGTGATCGTCCATTGATCGAGGTTCAGATGCTGTGACAGTTTGTTCGCCATAATTGTGCCCGCTGTTCCGCCGCCCAAAATTAGCAGTTTTTTCATTGATACACCTCTGGTAGGTTGACCGACATTTCTGTTGTGATTGTCGCATTCGCACCTTATTTTACAAAATTGAGGGTGCATTATAATCCCGCATTTAGTCATTTTTAATGAAAGTGCCGTATTTTACGACACACCAGGGCGACACACAACCGCTCAGCGAGGTCTTCTAGTGGACGAACACCAACCAGAGGTGGTTCTCTTTTGGCATCGGCGCGATCTGCGTTTGATGGATAACCACGGTCTGCATGCTGCTTTGCAGCGCGGTCTGCCGGTGGTACCAATTTTCATTTTCGACTCCCAAATACTGGATGAGCTGGAAGATCCGCTCGACCGGCGGGTCGAATTCATCCATAACGCTCTTGAGGAACTGCAAGCACTCCTCGTCGCACGCGGCAGCACCCTGGATGTGCGGATCGGCAAGCCGGAAATGGTTTGGCAACAATTGGCGGAAGAGTACCGCATTTCAGCTGTCTATGCCAATCGCGATGATGAGCCCTATGCAGTCAAACGCGATCGAGCAGTGACCTTGTTGCTGGCTGCGAAACAAATCGATTTCCATCTGTGTAAGGATCAGACCATCTTTAATGCCCAGGAGGTGGTCAAGGATGATGGCAAGCCCTATACTGTATTCACACCTTTTCGCAACCGCTGGCGCAATCGCCTGGAATCGCACCATTATGCCCAGTTGCCGAGCGAATCCACCGGCCATTTCCTCGAGCAGAACGCAAAACCGATACCGTCCCTGGCGGAGATAGGTTTTCGCCCTGGCCAAATGCCATTCCCGGAAAGAAAGATCCGTCCTGAGATCATTGAGAAATACCACCTGCAGCGCAACCTGCCCGCGGTGGAGGGAACCAGTCGCCTCGGAGTGCACCTGCGCTTTGGCACTGTTTCCATCCGCAGCTGCGTGGAAGCCGCAATACAGATGAACGAGACATGGCTGGATGAATTGATCTGGCGGGAATTTTTCATGCAAATTCTCGCCTGGTTTCCCCGCGTGGTTGAACAGCCCTTTAAAGAACAATATGCTGCGATTCCCTGGATAAACGATGAAAATCAATTCGATGCCTGGTGTCAGGGCCAAACCGGCTATCCCATTGTCGATGCCGGCATGCGCGAACTGAATCAAACCGGTTTTATGCACAACCGCGTGCGCATGATCGCTGCGAGTTTTCTTGCCAAGCACCTGTTGATCGATTGGCTATGGGGCGAGCGCTATTTCGCCGCCAAACTGCTCGACTATGACCTGGCGGCCAACAACGGCAACTGGCAGTGGGCTGCAGGCTGCGGCTGCGATGCAGCTCCCTATTTTCGCGTGTTCAATCCACTTCTGCAGGCACAAAAATTCGATCCGCAGGGGAGCTATATCAAAAAATGGATTCCGGAACTCGATACCCCGGATTATCCACCGCCGATTGTCGAGCACCGGATCGGACGGCAGCGGGCAATCGATACCTATCGCGCGGCTCTGGCCTCGGTGGCCCGCTAAGATCCTGAGCCAGTTTAGCCGCCCCTCGCCAGCCCATGACCGGTCATGCGCGGCCGATTCATGCAAAAAAATGAATCAAACTGGCGGTCTGTGCATCTAATCAATCCGAATCATACCCTTTGTGCTCATTCTGGTTACAGCTGTGAAATGCAGGAGAAATCAATGACATTTGGTTCAAGGTCGACGACTTGTCTGGCTATGCTGGCTCTCGTCCTCTTAATCGCACTGCCGGCAGATGCAGAGAGCGAAAACACTTTTCTTTTGCAGCAAGGCCGCCTGCTGTTTTACGAGGGAATTGAAGACAAAGCATCGCTGGATCGAGCGATTGCGCTCTTTTCCAGGCTCAGTGAGGTCGACAGCTCCCAATTCGGAGTGGCGCAAACCTATATCGGCGCTCTAACGGCGATGAAAGCCATTCACACCCCCTGGCCGCACAGCAAGCTCCACTATGCCAAACAAGGTCTGGCCATAATGGATGCCGGATTGGCGGCCAGCCCAGAAAATATCGAGGCCTTGTTCATTCATGGATCGACCTGTCATTTTTTGCCCTTTTTCTTCAACCGCAAGGATGATGCCCAACGATCGTTCCAGCTGCTGATGCGGTTGCTGCCCGAGCAATTTCATTTTTATGAAAACAAACTGGTGGACAACATGATCCGCTTTTTGCAGCGCGAAATTCCGATGACCGCCGAACAACAAAGCGCTATAGCCCAAATCCAAGACCGACTGCAGCTCTCCGACATTGCGGATCTCTTTGCCAAACCACTTGCCGCTGTCATCCAATAGAGGATTGGGATATGGCCGGTGAGTATCTGTTGTTCAATCTATTGGTTGCCGTCGGTCCGGCAATTTTAAGTTTTGATCGACAGGTCCACTACCACAACAAATGGGGCTATGCGCTGACCGCTGCAGCACTGGTCGCGCCGATCTTTTTGTTTTGGGATGCGGCGGTAACCGGACGGCATTGGCAATTCAGTTCAGAACATACCCTGCCTTTCCGCTTGCTGGGACTGCCGATCGAAGAATGGCTGTTTTTCCTTACCGTTCCCTTTGCCTGTCTCTTTGTATGGGAAATTCTCAAAACCAAGAATCGCGCACAACAATGGATTGATCAAAGCCAAATCTATTTGTTGTCCGGATTGTTTGTGCCGGCTGCGGTTGTTCTCCTTGTCGTTGGCAAAGAATATACCGGGCTGGCTTTGTTGGCCTTTGGCGTGGCCGTGGCCGGGGATCGAATTGTCAAAAGCAACATTTTGCAGCAGAAACGCACGGGCCGTTTTTTCATCCTCTACTGGCTGATGGTGCTGGTATGCAACGGTTATCTGACTGCACGGCCGGTGGTGATCTATGATTCGGCCTATCAGCTCGGCTTCCGCATTTTGACGATCCCCATCGAAGATTTTATCTACGGCAGCGCTCATATCCTTTTGGTCTTGATTGTCTATGAAAATTTGTTGGCAAGGCATCGCTGAGCGAGTTCAGCTTTCCGTTGGCCAGGAATGGAAAGAATAATGAGGTCCTTCCTTGTCGGATAAAAAAGTCATTGTCATCGGTGCCGGGTTGGCCGGACTAAGCGGCGCCATCTACCTGCGAAAACGCGGCTTCCAGGTCGAGGTGTTCGAACAAAACGAACAGCTGGGCGGCAAAGCCGGAGAAATACGCGCAAATGGTTTTCGCTTCGACACCGGTCCATCACTGGTCACCATGCCGTTTGTGCTCGAGGATCTCTTTCGCGAGGTCGGTGCTGACCGCTCTGCTCTTTTGCCCTGGCTCGAAATCGATCCCATCTGCCGCTATTTTTGGCCAGACGGCAGCCAACTGGATGCGGTTGGTGATGTTGAACGCATGCAAAACCTGATCGAAGCATTTGCACCGGGAGAAGGTGCAGCATTCCGGCGGTTTCTTGCCTATTGCAAACGCATTTATGACGCCACTGCAGATATTTTCCTCACTGCACCCATCCATGAAACCACAGTCTGGCTCAGGTTGCAGACGCTGAAAAAGATTTTTTCTCTGCCGCGAATCGATCCTTTTCACACCGTCGATCAGAGCGTGCGCCGTTTCTTCCGCGATCCCCGCCTGGTCCAGCTCTTTGACCGCTATGCGACCTATAACGGTTCCAATCCCTTTCAAGCACCGGCTACTCTCAACATCATCGCCTATGTGGAATTCGTTCTCGGTGCGGTTTATCCGCACGGCGGCATCTATCGACTGGTCTCCCGATTGCAGCAAATCGCCCAGGAACTGGGAGTGATCATCCATGCAGGCCAGCGGGTGGAAAAGATCCTGTACGATGACCGCCACCGCGTAACCGGTGTACAGGTCGGCGGCGACGGGCATGCAGCCGATGCGGTGCTCTGCAACGCCGATGTGGTGCAGACCTATGCAAATCTGATCGAGGGGTTTCCGCGGGAGCGCCGAAAACTCGGACGGTTGGAGCCCTCGCTGTCGGGAATCGTTTTTTTGTGGTCAGTTAAAAAAAGCCATGCAACGTTGGCCCATCACAACATCTTTTTTTCTGCAGATTATCAGCGTGAATTCCATCAGCTTTTTGTTGAAAAAACCTTGCCGAGCGACCCGACGATCTATATTGCCATCACCAGCAAGACTGATCCGGCTGATGCGCCGCCCGGAGAGGAAAACTGGTTCGTGCTGATCAATGCACCTTATTTGGACAACACCAGACCGGCAGACAGCGGCGCGGCGGCTGCTCTTCGGAAGGCCGTCTTTGCGCGACTGGCGCAAGCGGGAATCGATATCGCTCCTTATATCAGCCACGAACAGGTGATCGGACCGGATGACTTTTATCGCCTTTATGGCAGCAATCGCGGCAGCATCTACGGCATCTCTTCAAACAGCAGACAGACAGCCTTTCGGCGGCCGGCCAACCGCAACAAGCGTTTGTCCGGCCTCTATTTTGCCGGCGGGTCCGCCCACCCGGGCGGCGGTATTCCCCTGGTGGTGCTTTCCGCCAAGATGGCAGCCGACCTGATCGCTCGGCACACCGGAGGACAACAACAGCAACCCGCAGGATAGCCAATGATCCCTGCATTATGCAATGAGGAAGGAATTTGGGAGTGCGCACAATGAAAAAAGCGGTTGTTATCGGTTCAGGTTTTGGTGGTTTGAGCATCGCCATTCGTTTGCAGTCACAGGGATTTGCAGTCACGCTGCTGGAAAAACATCACCAGGTCGGCGGACATGCAGTGCAGCTCCGCGATAAAGGCTATACTTTTGATATGGGTCCCTCGCTCATCACCGCCCCGTCGATTGTGCAGCGGATATTCGACCGTGCCGGCAAAAAGCTGAACGACGTTGTGAACCTGGTGCGTGTGGAACCAGGCTACCGCATCTATTTTCACGATCACACTTTCATCGATTACACTTCCGATCCTCTGGCGATGAAAAAACAGATGGCAGAATTCGATGGCCGTGACGCAGACCGATATGAGCGCTATATGAACATTTCGCGCGGCATCTATGAAGCGGTCATCGAAGAGGGACTCGGATCGCGACCTTTTATGGATGTCAAGACCATGCTCACCTTTGTGCCGGATGCGATCCGGTTGCAGGCCTTTCTGCCATCTTACACCTTTGCCTCGCGCTATTTTCGCGATCCGCGACACCGCTTCACCTTCTCCTTTCATCCGCTCTTCATCGGCGGCAATCCCTTTCGCGCTCCGGCCGTCTACCAAATGATACCCTACCTCGAACGCAAGGAGGGTATCTGGTACAGCATCGGCGGCATGAGCAGCCTGGTCCGCGCTTTTGCCGAAGCCTTTACCGGTCTTGGCGGTAAAATCAGAGTACAGACCGAAGCCCGCGAGATCGTGGTCAAGGATGGACGAGCGGTGGCCGTGCGCATCGACGGCGAAGAGCTGCCCGCGGATGTGGTGGTCTCAAATGCCGATTTTGTTCACACCTACCGGGATTTGATTCGGCCGGAAGCGCGCCGAAAATGGCATGATCGCCGGCTGCAACGCCTGCATTATTCGATGAGTGCGGTTCTTCTCTATGTCGGTTTGCGCAAACAGTATCCCGAATTGTTGCACCATACCTTGATCCTGTCCGAGCGCTACCGAGGCCTGATCCGCGATATCTTTGATCGCCACATCCTGCCAGAGGATTTCAGCCTGTACCTTCATGCACCAACGCGATCCGACCCATCCATGGCGCCGGCCGGATGCGAAAGCCTCTATGTCCTGATCCCGGTCACCAATTTGGCCGGCAATATCGATTGGCATAAAGAGAAACAAGGTTTTGCTGATCGCGTCCTGACGTTTTTACAGGATCAATTCGGTCTGGCGGGTTTTAAAGACCATATCGAAGTTTTGCATATCTTTACACCGGAGGAGTTTAAAAAGAAAACCAATGCCCACCTCGGCAGCGCCTGGGGAGTGGAGCCGCGTCTGACCCAAACCGCCATCCTGCGCCCGCACAACAGCAGTGAAGATGTGCAGGGTCTGTATATCGTCGGTGCCAGCACCCATCCAGGCGCCGGATTGCCGGGTGTCATGCTGACGGCCGAAACCACCGAAAAAGTCATTTTGCAGGATCTGCACCTCGATTCGCTGTACCAGGACGGCATCAGATGAAAACACTGTTGCGAAATCCTATCGACCGCGCATCGTTTGAATACTCGCGACAGATCGCCGCGCATCACGCCAAGAGTTTTTATCTGTCGGCTCGGTTTTTGCCCCACAACAAAAGGCTGGCAACTTTTGCCCTTTATGGCTTTTGCCGCTATGTGGACAATCTGATCGACAAACCGCGAAACCGCAACAAATCCGAACTGATCCGCGAACTCGACTATCTGACGGAAGAGGTCCAGATCGCCTATCGCACCGGCGAATCGGAACACCCGGTGCTCATTCCCTTTATCTATGTCGCCCTGCAAACCGGTATTCCGCAAACCTATCCGCTCGATCTCTTGCGCGGCGTGCGCATGGACGCCGATATCCAGCGCTACAACACTTTTCAAGACCTCTATCTCTTTTGCTATCGCGTTGCAGGGGTGGTCGGCCTGATGATGACCCATGTTCTCGGTTATAAAAACGACAGTGCCTTTGTGTTCGCTGAAAAATTGGGCATTGCCATGCAGTTGACCAACATCCTGCGCGACCTGCAAGAAGACAAGAATATGGGACAGATCTATCTGCCACAAGAGGAACTGGCCCAATTCGGCCTCGGAGAACAAGATATTGTGCAGGAAAAATTGAGCGACCGGTTTATCGAGATGATGAAATTTCAGGTCGCCCGGGCCAACACCTATTACGATGAAGCAAATAATGGCATCCCAATGTTGGATACCGACTCCCAATTTGCCATCTATGCAGCCAGCAAAATCTATCGCCGCATTCTCGATAAAATCGCCGAGCAGGGTTACAATCCATTTCTTGGGAGGGTGGTTGTTCCGAAATCGACCAAAATTGCCATTCTCCTGCAGCATGTCGTGCGCACGCGCATGAGCCTTTTGCGCGAGAACGTGTTTCCTCTTTGGGGAGAGCGCTGTGATTAAAGCTCGACCAACTGTATGGGCGAACCGTTTGTTTTGGACCTATCTGCGCCGCTTGTTGCGCCGCCATTTCTTTGCGATCTGGCTGGTCGGTCAAGTACCTGAACTAAACGATCATCAACCGGTGCTCTTGTTGCCCAATCATCACACCTGGTGGGATGGTTTCTTTGCCTATCTGTTGAACCGCTCCCTGTTCCGCAGGCCGTTCTATCTGATGATGCTCGAACAGCAATTGCGAAAAAATCGCTTTTTCACCCGCGTCGGCGCCTATTCCATCGATCCGTTATCTCCCGGCGGAATTCGCCGCTCGCTCGATTATACCCTGTCGCTGTTAAACGGCAATCCATTGATCGCACTTTTTCCACAGGGAGAATTGACCGCCAGCGTTGAAAAAAACATCCGGTATCGACCCGGCGTCGACTTGCTGAGCCGGCGAAGCCCTCAACCGCTGCAATGGGTGCAACTGGCTGTCAAACCGCTTTTTCTCGAGCAGCAGCGCCCCGAGCTCTTTATCCTTTGCGGTGAGCCGCAAATAACCGACGCAGGAGCTCCACTGGATTTGTTGAATTTACAAAAAAGCCATGAACAGCTGCTCGATCGCCTGGATAAGGCCATTTTGGGCAATGAGCCCCGGCAGCTTTTGCTGCAAGGACAAATGTCGATCAACAATCGCCAAATCCCCTTTTGGAAGAGCAGACAAGCAAGATGACTCTGGCATTGACGACCATTCTGGTCATCCTCCTGATCCATCTGGCAGTGGTGTTCTTCAATGCCTTGAGCGCACCGCTGGTCAAAAACGGGCCTCTGCCGACTGCAAGTCCCAGGGTGTCGGTCCTGGTGCCGGCGCGCAATGAAGAGAAGAAGATCCACACCTGCCTTGCGGCGTTGCAAAAGCAAAAGTACACAAAACTGGAAATAACAGTTCTCGACGACCAATCGACCGACCGCACCGCTGAAATTGTGCGCGAGTTTGCCGCCGTCGACAGCCGGTTCCACCTGATCGAGGGCAAACCGCTGCCGGAAGGATGGACCGGCAAAAACTGGGCTTGCCACCAATTGAGCCAGCAATCCGATGCGGATATTCTCATCTTTACCGATGCCGACAATTGGATCTCTGCCGACGCAGTGGCGAAAACCGTGGGGTGGATGCAGAAATACGGACTGGCTTTGTTTTCCTGTTTTCCCCAACAGATCACCCGTACCTGGGGGGAGAAACTCGTGGTGCCCATGTTCGACCTGTTTGTCTATGGTTTTTTGCCGCTGCAGCTGACCTACCGAACGCGCTTTGCTTCCCTGGCGGCGGCAAACGGCCAGTGGATGGCCTTTGACCGCCGGTCCTATCTGGCGCTGGGCGGTCATCACCGCGTTCGGCACCATATTGTCGAGGATGTGGAGTTCAGCCGCCTGATGAAAAAACTGGGGTGTAAGATCATCACTGCATCCGGCCGCGACGCCGTATTCGGCCGCATGTACACAAATTGGCCAGAGGTCTGGCAAGGCTTTTCGAAAAACGCTTTCGGCCTGGTTGCCTTTAAAACCGTTCCCTTTATCGCTCTGCTCGTGATGCTGACCGCGATCTATATTTTGCCTTATGTGGGGCTGATCCTCTGGCCGCACAACCAACTGCTGTTGGCTGCGGTGGGAATGAATCTAGTAATCCGCGCCATCACGGCGATCAAATTCAAACAACCGATTTTTTGCAGCATCGTCCTCCATCCGCTGGCGGTGGCCCTGACCCTGGCCATCGGCGTCAATTCGCTTGTCAAACACCGACAGGGAGAAATCGACTGGAAAGGCCGAGCCGTTCCGATGCAATAGGAGAAAACCGCTGGAGCTCGCATCACGAAAAATTTTCTTGCTCTATTTTATCCTGCTTGCCGGTGGACTGTGGCACGTCCTGGGCTGGTTTCAGACTGTGATGACCTTGATCGCGGGACCGCTTCTCATCGCACTCAATCTTTGGCTGCTCATGGAAGGTTGGATTGCTCTATCCGCCGGCGAACGCCAAACGTTGGTGTGGTGGGCAGGTTTTGTGGGAATTGGCGGCTTTTTCGTCGAGTGGCTTGGCAGCCGAACCGGCCTGATTTTTGGCGTCTATCGCTACAGCCAAGTCCTGCAACCGCAGATCGCCGGAGTGCCGGTGGCCATCGGTTTTTCCTGGATCGGCATTTCACTCGCTTCCCTGGCCGTTGCTCAACGTTTGTGGAAAATGTTCAGGGATCGGCAAAATTTTCTGCTTTTCACCCTGGGCGCAGCAGCCATGATGGTGCTCTTTGACCGCCTGCTGGAACCGGCGGCAATCCGGTTGCAGTATTGGGAATGGCAGGACAACATCGTGCCATGGCAAAATTTCCTCGCCTGGGGTGTTCTGGGCTTTTTCTTTTTGCTGCTGAGGCCGCGAGCCATCAAACAACTCGAACGCCTTCCGGTACTGTGGCTGCACGCCTACATCGCCCAGGCGATTTACTTTGTACTTGTGATTTTTGCGAAAGGAATCCGATGATTGAAAAACAAAAGCAAATTTGCCAGCCGGGCAAGGGCGTACTCATCGCCGCTGTCATCTGGTTGAGCTGGCTCGGCGCGCTGATTTTTGCGCTGTCGCAGCCGTTCGCAATCCTGCCTGCCGCGGCAACGGCTCTGCTGGTGGTCCTGCTGACTTTTCTCTATACCGGCCTGTTTATCACCGCTCATGACGCCATGCACGGCAGTGTGGCACCTGGCTGTCCTGGTCTGAACCGATTGATCGGCCAAATCGCGGTGCGATCCTATGCCTTCATGTCTTACAAGTGGTTGTTGAGCCGGCATGGCTATCACCACCAGTTTCCAGCCAGCGAACAAGACCCGGATTACCACGACGGCAAACACCGCGGCTTCTGGCCCTGGTATGGCCGTTTTATGCGACGCTATTTAAAGCTCGAACAACTGGTGGGCATGGCCGTGTTGTTCAATTTGTTGCTGCACGTGGCTCGTGTCCCGTTGCCGAATATCCTGCTCTTTTGGGTGTTGCCGGCTTTGCTGAGCACGGTGCAGTTGTTCGCTTTCGGCACTTTTCTGCCGCACCGCGAACCTGCCGGCGGTTACGATAATCCGCACCGCTCGCACAGCAATGACTATCCGGTCTGGCTCTCCTTTCTCACCTGCTATCACTTTGGCTATCACTGGGAACACCACGAATATCCGACAACGCCGTGGTGGCAATTGCCGAACAAAAGGCAAAAACTGCCTGCTGCGGCCTAAATCACCTGCGTGTTTGCGCAGGTGTGACGTTTTTCTGTATGAATAGATAAATTCCAAACATCGAGGTCATTTATGGCACTCGACTCTGAATCCTCATCAAAGCCCCGTTTTCATCTATCGCTGCAGGACGGCGTAATCCTTGGACTCTTGCTCCTGGGCTTTATCGGTACTCTGTTTTTCTATTTGTTCGATGTTCCCCTTCCTCCGATTGTAACGGCCGTTCTGTTGGCGGCGGCTATTGCGGCGCTGGTCTACCGCTTCCTCGGCGGCATCGCTTCCACCACCTCTTTTGCCTTTGGGCTTTTTAAAATCAGCGGTACCCTGGCAGCGCTGATCGGATGCGCCTACTTTATCAATCAAACCCTGGAACAACAAACACGCTACTCGCTCGACCGCCTTTTTGAACCGGAAGCCCACCGCTGGTTTGCGGTCGAAAAAAACACCGGCCGACCTCTCGAAATCCGGGTTCGCGGAATCGGCACTCTGCCTCTGCCGGCAGCAGAGGAACTCGCAGACATCCGACTCACCGCTGAACCGCAGCAGGAGGGCTGGATCATTCGGGCAAAAAAAGAAGCCGCCCTGCCGTTGGGAATTCTCACCGAGCAGGAACTCGAGCGAATTGGCGCATCTTTGAACCTCGCTCCACAACTGCAGCACTTTTTGGTTACCGACCGCTTGCCGCCCGGCACGGTCAATTATTCTCTGGAACCTCTGCCCTTCAAGCTGCAAGTGCACGAGTTCAGTCGCGATTATTCACATTATTCGCTGATCGACGGTGATGGGGAAATTTGCCACTCGGGAAGCATCTATCGCAAACAAACGGAAATCACTCGCATCGCCGACAAAACCTACCTGATCGCCGTGGTCGAGGTCAACCATCAACTGGTAGACAACTATCCCTACGTAAAATTCGCCATCGGCGAAATAGTGGTCCGCAATTCCCCCTGACGTTGAGACCGGCAACGGCAATCCATTGCCGCAACGCCGAATGTCTCTGACCGGATTGCCCGAGCCAGAGAGCTCGAGAAAACCCTATCTTTGAGCTCGCTCAGCCGATCAATGCAGCTCGAACAGATTCAGGGTTGGAGATCATCGATCCGGACGGCATGGAGCTTGCAAAGGCCAATCGAGAGAGAGCAGATCAAAGGAGTTGCCCAGGATACGATGCAATGCTGACTCGAGCTCTGTCTGCCCCACCGCCACCGGTACCCCGCATTCGGCAAACCTCAAGGCAAACTCAAAGGCTGGTTTTATAGTGCAGCGTAGATACGCGCCAGAAAAGCGGAAACGATGTGTTTCATCTCGTCGTTTTCGATCAAAAAAGAATCGTGCCCATACGGCAAAGAAATTTCGCGTAAAGTCACCTCTTTTTCCTTCGTCAGCAGAGCCTGGGCGATTTCGTTTGAACACGGCGTCGGAAAGAGCCAGTCGGATGTAAATGAAAGAAGCAAAAAACGGGCTTGCACTGCAGCAAATGCTTGTTCCAGCGATCCGTATTGTCGATAGAGATCGAAATAATCCATGGCTTTGGAAATATACAAATAACTGTTGGCGTCAAAACGGCGGACGAAACTCTCGCCTTGATGGTGCAGATAGCTCTCGACCTCAAAATCGATGGAAAAGTCGTACCCATAGCGATCTTTGGCGCGCAGTCTTCGGCCAAACTTGGCCTGCATGGCTTGTTCGCTGAGGTAGGTGATGTGGGCGAGCATGCGCGCGACGGCCAGACCTGCCGCCGGAATCTCATACGGATTGGGGCCATAATTGCCGCCCTGCCACCGGCTGTCCGCAGTGATGGCGCGGCGCCCGACCTCATTGAAGGCGATGCCCTGTGCGCTGAGGCTGCAGGAAGTGGCAATGGGAATGGCGGACGCCACGCGTGACGGGTAGCGGATGGCCCACTCCAAAGCCTGCATGCCGCCCATTGAACCACCGGTCACACAAAGCAGCCGATCGATCCCCAGCGCATCGATCAGGTGGCGTTGCGCTTCGACCATGTCGCCGATGGTCACCACCGGAAAATCGAGATTATAGGGCTTGCCGGTGGCAGGATTGATCGAACGCGGCCCGGTAGAGCCCTGACAGCCGCCAATCACGTTGGAGCAGATGATAAAATAGCGATCCGTATCGAATGGCCTGCCCGGCCCAACCATCCAATCCCACCACCCCGGTTTGGGATCGTCCGGCGTATGGTAGCCGGCGACATGGGCGTCACCCGAAAGCGCATGCAGGATCAAAATGGCGTTTTTGCGTTGGCTGTCGAGACAACCGCAGGTTTCGTAGGCCAGGGTGACCGGGCCCAAACGGGCACCGCTCTCCAGAACCATCTCGTCCGGCGGAGCCGCAAAGGCCAAAATTTTCCTCTGCACCAGGCCGACTGATCCTTGATTTTCTTTCATCCCGCGATTGCTCGAAGACATGAACCCATCCGCCAGATTATGAGAATCGAAAAATGGTATCTTTGTTCTGGGACCCGGTAAACACAAAAAGCGGGCTGTTCCCTTTACCCGGATTCGGTGCGAAGCACCGGATCTCACAGATAATCAATCTGATTGCAGTACACAAAGGGTGAAAAATTCCTTCTTCGAACCCGCATCAAGAAGTTGCAATTGAATGGTTTTTGATTCGGTTAACAACGAATCTGGGTTTCATGTTAATAAGATATAAAACCAAAATCAAATCAATTGTCATTATTCTTTCTTCGAATTGGCCGAAACCGCTCTCGACTTGAAAAAACCGCAATTCGTTCGAGCGACAACAATTGCCCAAATTGGCCAGCAAACAAAATCCGATATCAAAATATTAATAATTTAAGCAAAAATGCAATATATTATCAATTGTTTTATTTTATAACTTGCATTTGGTCATTTTTATTTTATTTTTACCGTAAATAACCTTTTTATTTGTATTTCTGGTAACAGCGACAGACATACTGGTCCTGCTGTCGATGAGAGTCGACTTGCGCATAACGGGGCACACAAGCGATGGCTGTTGGCAATGCCCCATTTGCCGGCCTGCAGGCGGAGCGATTGCAGCTGCAAAAATTTGCGCTGTTGCGGTTTTGTCCGCCCGTCCTCGTTTTATTCCTACCAGCGAGCAATGCCGGACGACACCGATCGCTTGTCCGACAGAGCTCGTATCCTTTTGCAGTCCGGCATACCGCACTTTGAATTTTGTCAAGGCTAAAATATACAGAGGAATTGATATGAAGTCGGATCAAATCAAAACAGGCATCGATCGTGCGCCACATCGCGGTCTTCTCAAAGCGATTGGCTTGACCGACGGCGACATGGTGAAGCCGTTTATCGGCATCTGCAATTCCTATACGGATCTGATTCCAGGCCACATGCATCTGCAGGAGATCGGGCGCCAGGTCAAGGAATCGGTACGCCAGGCGGGAGGAGTCCCCTTTGAGTTCAACACCATCGGCATCTGCGATGGTATCGCCATGGGCCATCAAGGGATGAACTACAGCCTGGCTTCCCGCGAGCTCATCGCCGACTGTGTAGAGACCGTGGCAGAGTCCCATTGTCTGGACGGTCTGGTCTGCATTCCCAACTGCGATAAAATCATTCCAGGGATGTTGATGGCCGCAGTTCGTCTGAACATCCCGACCATCTTTCTTTCCGGCGGTCCAATGAAAGCCGGTCGAACACCTGCCGGTGAAAAGATCGACCTGATCACCATTTTCGAGGGTGTCGGTCAGATCAAGGCGGGAAAAATCAACACCCAACAGCTGAAGGTGTTGGAAGATCACGGCTGTCCGGGTTGCGGCAGCTGCAGCGGCATGTTCACTGCCAACAGCATGAACTGCCTGTGCGAAGCGCTGGGTATCGCGCTGCCGGGCAATGGCACCATCCCCGCCGTCGATCCGCAGCGTCGCCGTCTGACCGAGATGGTCGGTGCGCGGATTATGGAGTTGGTGCAACGCGACATCAAGCCCTGTGATCTTTTAACTGCCACTTCTTTCACCAATGCGTTTGTGCTCGATATGGCCATGGGGGGATCGACCAACACGGTTCTGCATGCGCTGGCCATTGCCGAGGAAGCCGGTATCCATATCGATCTGCATGAGCTCAACCAGTTAAGCGAACGGGTTCCCTATCTCTGCAAAGTTTCGCCGGCATCGCGCATGGTGCACATCGAGGATGTCGATCGCGCTGGCGGCATCTCGGCCATTCTCGCCGAGGTGGCTAAAATACCGGGACTGCTCGACCTCGATCGCCTTACCGTAACAGGAAAAACTTTGGGGCAGAATATCGCCGCGAGCAAAATTCTCGATTCTGAGGTTATTCGGCCGCTGGATAGGCCACATGCTGCAAATGGCGGTTTGGCAATGCTCTTTGGCAATCTTGCGCCGCTTGGTGCGGTGGTGAAAACCGGAGCAGTCGAGGCGGCGATGTGGCGTTTTTCCGGCCCGGCGCGGGTCTACAACAGCGAACAGGAGTGTTTGCAGGGAATTGATCGCCAGGAGATCCAGGCGGGCGAAGTCGTGGTGATCCGCTACGAAGGTCCCAAAGGCGGTCCGGGTATGCCGGAGATGTTGTCTCCCACTTCAGCGATCATGGGCATGGGACTTGGTACATCGGTGGCGTTGATCACCGACGGCCGTTTTTCCGGCGGCACCCGCGGTGCCTGTATCGGACATGTCAGCCCGGAAGCCGCCGCTGGCGGACCGATCGCCGCTCTGCAAGACGGCGACCTGATCGACATCGATCTCCACCGCCGCTCGCTAAATGTGCGGCTGAGCGAAGAGGAGATCAGGAACCGGCTGCAAGCGCTGCCGCCGTTTGCAGCGAAAATCGAAAAAGGCTGGCTGGCGCGCTATGTCCGCCACGTCACCCAGGCCTGCAACGGTGCTGTATTGCGTTGAGCCGAAGCCATATTCCAACATCCTAACAACCGAGCTAAAGGAAAACGATGAGCATCAGCCGCAGCCAAGAGCACAACAGCAAAAATGCCAAAACGCTGTACGAAAAAATCTGGGAAGACCATATCATCGGCGATCCTTCGGCGTCACCGGCGGTTTTCTATATCGATCTGCACCTGATTCATGAAGTCACCTCGCCACAGGCATTCGATGGTTTGAGGAAGAGAAAGATGGCGGTGCGCCGTCCGGCACAGACGTTCGGCACGGTCGACCATTCTATCCCGACTCTTGATCCCTCGCTGCCGATTGCGGATGATTTGGCAGAGGCCCAGATCAGCAAATTGGAAGAAAACTGCCGTCAGTTCGGTATTACCCTGTTCGACCGCAGCTCGCCGCAGCGGGGAATCGTCCATGTGATCGGTTCAGAGCTGGGCTTGACACAACCGGGCATGACCATTGTCTGCGGCGACAGCCACACAGCCACACACGGCGCTTTTGGCGCATTGGCGTTCGGTATCGGCACCAGTGAGGTGGAACATGTTCTGGCCAGCCAGTCGCTGCTGCAAAGCCGGGCGAAGAGCATGCGGGTCACCATCGATGGTCGCCTCAAATCCGGGGTATTGGCAAAGGATCTTATTCTGGCGCTGATCAGCAAAGTCGGTGTCAGCGGCGGCACGGGCCATGTGATCGAATATGCAGGGTCGGCGATCCGCGTTCTCGACATGGATGGTCGTATGACGGTTTGCAACATGAGTATCGAAGCGGGAGCGCGCGCCGGCATGATCGCCCCGGACGAGACAACCTTTGCTTATCTCGAAGGCCGGCCGTATGCCCCGAAAGGTCGTGCTTTTGAGCAGGCGGTGGCGCGATGGCAAACTCTGCCGAGCGACCCTGAGGCTGTTTTTGACAAAGAAGTCGCACTCGACGCCGGCGATCTCGCGCCAATGATCACTTTTGGCACCAATCCCGCCATGGCCATGCCCGTCGATGGCACCATTCCTGATCCAAAGGTTCTGTCGGAAACGGATCAACGCGAAGCGCTGTACAAAGCGCTGCGCTACATGCAATTCGCTCCGGGTGATCGATTGCTCGGCAAAGCGGTGGATGTTGTTTTTATCGGCAGCTGCACCAACGGCCGGATGGCTGATCTTCGCGATGCCGCCCGCATCTTGCGGGGTCGCCGAGTTGCGCCGCAAGTTCGCGTGCTGATCGTACCCGGATCACAAGCGATCAAGCGACAGGCGGAAGCAGAGGGATTGCACCGAATTTTTATCGATGCCGGCGCTGAGTGGCGCGAGTCCGGTTGCAGCATGTGCATCGCGATGAACGGCGACGAACTGCAACCCGGGCAGATCTCGGTCAGCACCAGCAACCGCAATTTCGAAGGCCGCCAGGGCAAAGCCGGCCGCACTCTGCTGGCCAGCCCCATCACCGCAGCGGCCGCTGCGGTGACCGGCACGGTAACCGACGTCCGTACTCTTTTATAAGCCGCAGGACACTTTTTGCCAAGGAGACAGAGATGGAACCTTTCAAGATCCTGATCAGCCCCTACGTAGCGTTGCCGATGCCGGACATCGACACCGATCAGATCATACCGGCGCGGTTTCTGAAAATCACCGACAAGGTGGGGTTGGGCAAAAATCTCTTCCACGACTGGCGCTATCAATCCGACGGATCGGAGAATCCCGATTTTATCCTCAATCAACAGCTCGCTCGCCAATCCCGCATCCTGGTCGCCGGCGATAATTTCGGTTGCGGTTCCAGCCGCGAACATGCACCCTGGGCGCTGCTGGCATTCGGGTTCCACGCCGTTATCAGCACTCGCTTTGCTGATATCTTTTGCAGCAACAGCTATAAAAACGGCTTGCTGCCGGTACCCGTAGCTTCACCGGTGATGCAAAAACTGATCAGGCACTTCAACGAACATCCAGGAGTTACTGTGGCCATCGATTTGGCCGAACAAACGCTGACCCTGCCTGCCGGTGAGGTCGTAACCTTTCCCATCGATTCCTTTAACAAAGCCTGCCTGCTCGAAGGCATCGATCAGCTGGGTTATATCCTGCGCCATGAAAGCCAGATTGCGGAATACGAAAAGCGACATCCAGCGAGATTTTCAGCGTATGTATGAGTGATTTATCCTCATTACACAAGTGCGGAATTTTGCGGCACCAGAGTTTCATGGGTTACTCTAACGTAACCCAGTCTTCGAGCACGCCCGTTCCGGCGATAAACGACTCGCCCGAGCAGGTAAGAGGTGCAGTGTCGCGCTCTGACTTGCTGATGATCACATCGCTTCTGTTGGCCAGACCGCGTGCCTGATAGCGCTGAAACAGGTCATCCGTCATCACATCGAAATAGGAAATCAGTTTTCGCCCGTGATTGGTGTCGACACTGACGGCAATATCGGAAAACGTTTTTGACCAATTGGGATTGAGATAGGCGAAATGGGTGCCCAGCAGTTCCCCGGCCTTGACCACCCGTCCCTCGGTCAATGTCGAGTCCTGCAATCTGATGTGAAAAATGCCAAATTGAAAATCGGGGTACTCGTCCGATCGAATCCATACTTGCGTTCCCATAAATTCTTCGAATCGCCACGACACGACTCCATCAACCGGAATATAGAGGCGTATGGTCGCCCAGTCTTGTTGATCATCCGGCCAAAAATAGTGTTTCATGCTCCGGCAATCCTCAAAATCATCTGAATAGTCGTGGCCCGCGGCGGAACGAAATTTCGAGATTTTCCAGATGCGGTCGAACTCGACGTAATTGACATCGACAAAACGGGGACACCCCCATGCGTCGACGTCATAGTGGCAGTTCAGCGAGTGCCAATTTTCCAGCGTGCCTTCGCCGGCGAAGGCTCCGTTGTTACAGATGAGCGGGTCGCTATCCCGCTCCTCCTTGCTGATGATGAAAGTCAGACGGCTGTAAGCCTGGCAGGCGGCAAAGGTGGAGAGGACTGAATCGGTCATCACATCGAAGTAGGATATCAGCTTCCACCCCTTGGTCGTGTTGACGCTGATTGCGATTTCCGACAGCACACCTGCAGCGAAATGGGTGCCAATTTTCTCTCCAGCAGTCAGCGGCTGTCCGACAGCCATCGAGTCGGACAACCGGACGTTGAAGATATGGACACTAAATTCAGGGAATTCTTGCGATTGGATGCTGATTTTTGATCCGCTAGCCCCCGGGATAATTTCTTTAATTTTTCCGACGAGAGGTGAAAAAATATCCAGTGCCGACCAATCGCAATCGCTCCGGGGTTCGAAAGCATTTTTCATGTTGCGGCATTTTTCAAAATCGTCGGAATAATCTGATCCGATCGCGGAGCGGAATTTGGAGATCCGCTTCATCCGGGTTGGGTCGATATAGTTGGCGCGGACAAATCTGGGGATCTGATTGGGGTCGAAGTTGAATCCGCTCGGCGCAACCGGATTTTTATCGTCCCGGCAATTCAGCAAAAGAGCCAACAGCAGGATCAGAGCTGCAGAAAATACAATTTTTGCCAGTGTTGTCTTCATCAGCCGACTCCTCCCGTCAAGAACATCCCTAAAATCTGCATCACAAGAACGCTGAAAATCGAAGCAGGGGCGGTGGCTGATAATCTTTTATCAGAGCGGGTGGCATTCTGGAGGAGTGACCGATATTTGGCAGTGAACCATAGCACCTGCTTGTGAACATGCGCTGATGCAGCAAGAGGAAAAAATCAGTGCCTTGTGCAGAGGACGCATGAAACGACGTGCCTTTGATGGCCAAATGTAAAATATCTGTTCAAGAGCTGAAAATCAATAGAAATTGCGCTAAAGAGGGATAAAAGATAACAAGAGGATCGCACAGAGATGATTGCGTTGGCGATTCGATTTGGACTGCTGGTTGCTGATCAGGCAGCATTTCACGTTAGAGGTGGAAAAGCGTTCAAGACCTCAGGCTGAGGGCATTGCTGAAAACATCATGCGGGTACAAGATGAAATGAGGCAGGTGGCGGCGGAAATTTTGGGCATTCACAATCCGTCGGCCAGGCAAGTCGATCTGGATGCCTATATCGCGCAGATGCGGCAAAAAATCAGCAAGAAATATCAACTGGATGAGGATACCACGGAATGGGCGCTCGAAGGCGAGGATGATGATGAAAGCTCCATCTATGCCGCCTCTGACATACCCAACGAAATTTCAAAAGTGCGGGATCTGCTGCAGATCATCCCAGGCACACGGGACCGGAAATTTGATACGTTATTGCGCGCCATAGACGGCATTCGCGCTGATCATCCGGAAGAACGATTCATTATTTTCACCCAATATCGGGAAACGCTTGAGTTCTTACGCGAAGAACTCGAACAGATTTATGGCAAAGCCAGAGTGGTCACAATCAAAGGCGGCCCGCTCGCGGACAAGTTGGAAGCCGTGGAAAAAATCTGGGCGGAAAACGGCGCACAGTTCCTCGTCAGCACGTCAGCCGGTGGAGAGGGTATCAACCTGCAGGTGGCCCATATCCTGTTCAATTACGATCTGCCGTGGAATCCCATGGCAGTCGAGCAGCGCATCGGTCGTGTGCACCGCTTTGGCCAGTACGATACCGTGCAAGTTTATAACCTGGTCGCCGAGGATACGGTCGAGGCGCAAATCTATCATATTTTAGAAAGCAAGCTGAAAGAGATTGCTGCCCAGATCGGTAAAATTGAGCAGAATACCGGCGAGCCGGCAGAAGATTTTCGTTCGGACATTCTCGGTTTTATCGGCTCTTCGCCGAACTATCAGGATCTCTACAATCGGGCATTGATCGATCGGGATTATTCGCGCACCAAGAGGGAAATCTTTGAAGCCATGGAAAAAGCGCGCCAGGCCAGCGATGCCCTGAAGGAGCTGACCCAGGACCTCAATGCCTTTAGCCTGAGCGATTATCAGGCGCTGGAAAACAAGATTTCGCTCCAGGACCTGAAGCAGTTTTCGCAGAAAGCCTTCTTGAGAATGGGCGGCAGCATTTTGCCGAATGGTGAAGGGTACAAAATCGAGGTGCCCAAGGCTTTATCGCATTATCCGAACATCTTGCCACGATATGAGAATGGAACCTTTGATCGCGACCTAGCCATGCGCAAGAGGCGTATCGAGTTCTTCGGCCTGGGCCATCCTCTCATCGATGCTTTGATCAGCTACTGGCAGCAACCGGAGATCAATGGAGAAGTGGTGCTATTGCCCAAGATGGCCAATGAAACAGAAGAGTATCTTGTTGCGTTGGTGAGCATCGTATTGGAATTGGAAGACAAGAACCGTCATGATGAGATAAAGATTATCCGCATATCCCGAAGCGGCGACATTCAGCTCATGTCAGAGTATTGGCTCTTGAAAAGAGCGGCTGAGTTATCCGCTCAAGCCAATTTTTTACCTGTATCCTTCGATGCATCTGTCGCGGGTAAATTTAAGGCATATTATGAAGGTGCACTGGCCGCGATTGTCTCACAATCCAAGATGTCTGTCAAGTCGGCCATTTTAAATGCCAGAATCAAT
This sequence comes from bacterium, assembly GCA_029565675.1. Classification (GTDB taxonomy): domain Bacteria; phylum Zhuqueibacterota; class Zhuqueibacteria; order Residuimicrobiales; family Oceaniaggregativiventaceae; genus Sulfursilanivivens. The sequence continues at coordinate 364,661 of JAKQNP010000008.1, read as the reverse complement.
TTGATGGGGTTGATGTATTTTTCTGTTCTAAACCACACTACTTAATCCCCTGCAGTTCTTTGCCGCATAATTCCTTGATTAGATGAGTTGCGTACACCCTCGAATTTTGCATCTGGATTTTGAATTCTATCTTAACTTTCGTGGAGCAAATTCAATAGGCTTGACTGAATACTATAAAGCTAATCCGCAAGATGACATCGGTCAGTTTGCGAAGATACCTGCGATCACTGGTGTCCCACCTGACGATGGGACACGAGTGACCTGCGATGATTAATTATCAACGTCAAAGATAAACGCAAAACCAAAACGAAACTCATTGCGGATTCGGTTATCATATAGGGGGGTATAATCAAACATCAACGCCATGATCTCACCAATGCGAATTTCTAAACCGAAGTTAAGTGCGGGAGCAAGTCGGGAATGACCAGGGAAACCTTTTACGTAGACTTGCCTTGCTTGGTTCCATGAATTAAAAATTGAGGCCATTAAGCTGGAGAGACCATCTGTGCCATAGTAATAAATGTCATTTTGGAATTGCTGTACATAGGAATCAGATGCGCCAATATGCAGAAAATTCAAACCAAACAGGGTATGCACAAATAGTATACCATCACCCAGGTCAAAATTCATACCGCCAAAAGCTTCAAGGCTGAATAGAACTCCGTTATTATAGTAACCATAAAAATATCGATCAGCTGAACCGAATTGAAGTGCTATGTCTATCAGCCAAGGTCGGCCGTCCTCGCCGGCGAGCAAAGTTCCAAACGTGAAGCCAACCATCATTTCAGAGGTATCGCTGCTGGGTCTGGATACATTATCTGCAACAAGCAATTTACACAAACTGAACGAGGTACCAAAACGAATATCCTGGAGCTTTAATTCAGTTGAAGGTTTTTCCGCTGAGATTGTCGCATCCTGCGAGACGGCTTGACTCGAAACAGAGAACAGCCCGATCATGCATATGGATATTGTGAAAATGAATTCTTTTAATTTGCTAGTCATGGCAGAATCTCCCTTTGATAGAACCGATCATGTGGTTCTATCAAGTACTTGATCCTCTACATTGCGACCGTTTCGTTGCCCCTAACGGCTGCAAAAATTGTGGAGTGCCAAATTAAGAGAAGTAACTGATCCATCGCATATTGTATAAATTCAATAATCTGTATGCATTAAAAGCTCTGCAAATGCAAAACTAAATCATGACCTGTATGACTTCTTCTCCATGTCTAGAAAAAATAAGAATAGAGAGACAAAATATTTTTTTACCCTACAGGCTACGTCTCTCTATCGATTGGGCTGCACTGTTTTATTGTCAAAAATTGAATTGTCAAATTAACACTGTTTTACAGGAGGAATTGATAATAGTATTCGAGTTTAGGAAGCCCGCTTTAAAAGATGGCTTGTAAGATCTGGCAAATCCCTGGTAACCGTTTAAACCTTATGACTTGCCTTACTCGTGCTAAATTCGGGCTTTCGTTACTACTCAAAAATAATCTGTTCGGATTAAAAAACAAGCATATTGGGGGAAATCGGCTCTGTTTGTTGAATCAGCAGCGGTAACAGTTAAAAGCAGTTCTTCTTTTTCCAATAAAATGGAGACTATTTGATTGGCGATAGAGCACTCGATATTCCAGATTTACAATAGCAAAATCAACTAAAAAAATGAACAAATCGAATTCGATCTTCATCGCCGAACAATTGGCTCAGTTAATCGCCCGAATCTTGTACCCTGCCCCGCATCGCTGCGGCATACAATCCGATCAACCCTGCCAACAACACGAGCAAGCAAAGGGGAACGACTTCCAGCGAAATGCGGCGGGCCAGAATCCCCACCAAACTCGGAATCATCGCCGCACCCAAGCTGGCCGCAGCCATTTGCATACCGATGGTGTTGGTGGCATACGGCACCCCCACTCGTCGGCTGGTTCCGGATGTCATCGAGGCAAAAATCGGCGCGATGGCAAAGCCGATCCAGGCCAGCGCGATCAAATTCGCTGATTCCGCGGGATTCCACCATAAAAGCAGTGCTCCGGGCAATGATGCGACCAGACTCCCCAGGACCATGCGATTGACTCCGGCGCGTTTGGCATACAAGCCAGCTGTCATCCGCCCCACCGTGAAAGCAGCCCAATATCCGCCTGCCCACACTCCTGCTGTCGAAGGTTGAATATCGCGTGACTCGGTCATCAGCGTATAGGCCCAGATTCCCACGACGACCTCTGCACCTGTATAGACGAAAAACAGCATGGCGCTCAACCACACTCTCGGACGTCGCAGGGTTTCAGTCAAAGGCGTTCGATAATCGGTCAACCTCTTGCGCCCCTGGCTGCCGGGAATTGTCCCTTTCTGGTTCCACAGCGGCAGAGTCGAGATAAAACAGACCGCCAAAGCCAGCTGCAATCCCCCCACCGCGCGGTATCCCAACTGCCAGGACTGCAAGGTCGTCAGTGCAAAAGTCATGATCATCGGTCCGATCGTCACCCCGATTCCATAGCTTGCATGCAGGCCCTGCATCACACCTTCCCCGTAATGCGCCGCAACATAAGCGTTGAGGCCCGAGTCGATGGCACCCGCTCCCAGCCCGGCAGCCACACCGAGCACCACGACCATCCACCAGACAGGAACCAGAGTGTAACCAACCAGAGCTGTCCCGGTCAGAGCACAGCTTGTCGCCAACACCCGGCCGACACCCAGCCGTCCGATCAAAGGACCGCTCAAAAAACTTGAGGTGATGTAGCCGATCATCGATGCCAAGAGCAACAAACCGACCGCATCCATCGGAACCAAAAAACTCGTCCGCACCGAAGGCCAGGCCACTCCCAGCAAACCATCAGGCATCCCCAGTGCGATAAAAGCGATAAAAGCCAAAACCATCGAACCGGTTTTAGACCTGTCCTGCATCTCTTTCCATATGCGCATGAACTGCGTTCCTGAACCTGTAATTCTTTTGCCTCGGCTTTGCCGTTTTCACCCCATCAGCGGATCTGGAAAGCATTTAGGCGGTCAAATCTAGCCCGGTCACTGCAGATCCTCGTTTCGCCAATTCGACGACATGATAGCCGGTGCCGCAGCCGACATCGAGAATAGTGGCGCTTGGGGAAGTACAACCGATCTCTTCTGTGCACGGTCAAACCCAACGATGGATATTTGACCACCTGATATTCGGGATTGAAAACGGTCGAAGCCGCTGTCACCTTATTCAGCGATTAAAAAAGCAATCGCCGCTGCCAACAACCACCAGCCGATCGCTGCTCGGGATAACACAACAGCAGGCAACTCATTTGACTCTAAAGACGTTGTAGGTCTGTTCGGGTAAGAAATCGAAAGATTTCATCAGGGTGTAACCGGCCTTTTCCGTCTCCTGCAGAATGGTAGCGGAGGGAGTGTGGTGCTTGAACAGCGCAACAAAACTGAGACCCCTCTTGGGCTTGTGATCGATGATCGCCAATCTTCCGTCCGGCTTGAGAAATCGTTTGAGATTTTGCAGGTGTTTTGCCGGATCAGAAAGATGATGAATGACATTTCGGCTAAAGAGCAAATCCAGACTCCCTTCAGCAATTTTGTTCATCTCCGTTTCCGCCTGGATGAAGGCCACATTGTCCAGCGCCTCGCGCCTGGATCGTTTCTTTACAAAGTCCAAATTCTTCTGCTGGTTATCGATAGCATAGACCTGACCTGTGGGGCCGACGATTTTGGCAAATTCCAGGGCAAAGTAACCTCCGCCCGAGCCAAAATCTCCAACAAGATCTCCCTTTTTCAACCCCAGACTGGCAATGATCTCCCGGGCGTTGTTTTTCAGCGACAGAGCTTCCTTGTTCAACATTTTCAAAAAAAACGAGGTAAACATATGACACCTCCTTCTCGCAGGCAGTTGTTGCCAGCCGATTAAAAAAAGGATGCTCCACTCCGCGCTCATTCAAGTTTTTTATAAGGGTGTATATTCTTGTAATTCTTTTACGGCTGAAGATTTACCGATAACGATCAGGCAATCACCGCCGCGCAACTTTTCCGACGGATTAATCGCTGTGATCTGTTGCTGGCCTCGCCGGATGCCGACCAGCGTTACGCCATACTTTTGGCGAAATTGCAGATCTGCAACAGATTGACCAGAAATATGCGAATCCTCTGCAATCGCAATTTCCGCGATGGCAAAACGGTCGGCCGCTTGTACGCCTATTTGGTATTCGAGTTGATTGAGAATGGTTTCAGCTTTTTTTAATCCGGCCGGAGGACCGGCGAGGAGAAGGATGTCAGCCGGGAAAATCATGAAATTCGGTTTGGGTTCATAGTAAACCTGGCCGCCCCGACTAACCGCCAGAATTGCTATTCCTTCCAGTGACAGGGGAAGGTCTCTTATGGTTTGTCCTGCAATAGAAGAACCTGACCGAATACGCACTTCCAGAAAAGACATCGGCCAGTCTATGCTCTCTGGCAGAAAGTCCATACCATAAGCCAACGTATCGGCTGCCTGCTCTGCGGCATCCAGAAACGGCCGAAAGACCAGATGAGCTCCTGCGATTTCATATTCATGAGCTTCATCTTTGTTGTTCGCTGTCAGCGCCACTTTGCCGTCGAATCGTATGTTTTTAAGATTTTGCATCATTGCGAGGTTCAAATCCTTTGAGCGAATCGTGCTGATCACCCATTGAGCATGATCCAGTGGCAGTTGTTCGCTCATCTCCGGATCTGCCATATCTCCATAGAGAACCGGCACACTCCTTTTGCGCCATTTGTCCAACGCGCCAGGATCAAAATCAACTCCCAACAAAGTTTTCTTGCGCCGCAACAGATACTCCGCCAATCCATTTCCATAGTTGCCCAATCCGACCAGAATCACATCCACTGTCGCGGGTATCTTGTGGGTGTCGATGTTCGTTTCCCGATAGGGGTTGCGCTTTTCAAATATTTTCAGCGGGCCTGAAAGAATGCGGTAAAGCGGGTAGGAATAGAGGATCATATAGGTGGACATGAAGATCGTCACGACTCCCACCAGGGTGATCAACCCCATGGTCTCATTCGAGATATGACCCAGGCTCAAACCAAGGGCCGCCACAATAAGAGAAAACTCGCTGATTTGCGCAACCATGAGTCCGGCGAGAAATCCCGTTCGCCGGCGGTAGCCCATCAATCCCATGATCGTCATGACAATCAGCGGATTGCCGATGAGAACAAACAGGGAGAACAAGAGCGATGCTCCGAACTGCGAGCCGATCATCGACCAATCCAGACGCGCTCCGAGGTCGATAAAGAAAAAGAGAAGGAGAAAATCCCTCAGGCTTGTGAGGCGCGCACCAATTGAATCTCGATAGGCTGTCGACGCCAGTGAAATACCGGCCAGGAACGCCCCGACCTCCTTGCTGAAACCCAAGCTTTCGCTGACAGCGCCCAGCAAAACTGCCCAGGCGATGGCGAAAAGCGTCAACAATTCGAGCGAGTATGCGAGACGTTGAGTCAGTTTTGGAATCACATATTTAATCAATATGGCGACCGCCGCCAACAAGCCCAATCCCTTTCCGCCCATCATCAGAATGGAGATATAAGCCGGTCCATCCCCGGCAACCGATGATCCCAGGGTGGTCAAGCCCACCAGAGCCAGGATGGCAGCGATATCCTGAACAATGAGAAAACCTATGGCGATCTGGCCGTGCAGAGAATCGATCTCTTTTTTATCTGATAAAAGCTTGACAATAATGATGGTGCTCGAAAAAGTAAGGGCGACCGCCACATAGGCCGCACTGAGAGCGGACATGCCCAGGCTAAGGGCAATCGCAAAACCGATGAGGGAGGTAAAGATGATCTGCCCCAATCCTGTCGCCAAAGCGACCGGGCCGGTGGTGCGGATCAGCTTTAGATCGAGTTTGAGGCCGACGATAAACAACAAAAGCGCAATGCCCATATGAGCCAACAGTTCGATCTGCTCGTAGCTGTTGATGATGCCGAGCACCGAAGGACCAGCCAGAATACCGGTCGCCAGGAACATGATGACCAACGGTTGTCGTAATTTTTGCCCGATGATTCCGCTCAGGGTCGCCAGGCCGAGGATTGCTGCTATCTCAATAAATGATGTCTCATGTGTCATTCACTGGTTTTCCTAAGAATTCGGCGCTGTGACAAATAAGGTCTTGAACCAAAAGGCCGTAAATCGGCGAATGACGGTTCAATCCTCTCTCCACAAACTTAAAAATAAAGCCCGCTCGTCCATGCGGGCGCGGCCAGCCAAATAAACAACCGGGGAGCAAGAACCGGGAATGGTTGAAATTGTCAGCCTTACAGACATTGAGCTGTCTGATATCAAAAACTGGAAACCGGCTTTTGAGCCAGGTATGGACTATCCCGGTGTCTTCACTCGTCGCCCAATGTGATGATGCGACCAAGGAGAAAAAACTTGCGGTCCGGGTACCAGAGCACGGCCAGGCCATTGCGCACGGTCAGGCTGGCATAGAGGGCAAGGTCGAGGCGGCCCGCTGTTCCGGGTTTGCCCAGGCTGATGCCGTTGTGATCGAAAAAGAATTCCGGCTCATCAAACCAGACCGGCTGGTTGGCGCCTGCGTTGAACTCACCACGGACGATGTAAACCGGCCGGCGGTGAAAGCTCGAATCGGTCGGTTTGTAGCCTTGATAATGACCGTCGTGGTTGTGGATAAAAAGCGCATAGCGTCCGCTGCCCGCTTCATTGCCGCCCACGTCGTAGATCGGACAGGGAGATAGAGGGTGGAAAAGCGGATCGCCGCCATCCCGCCGCAGGAGCGGCAGGGGTTTGGTCCAGGTTTCACCGGCATCGGCGCTGACACTCCAGTAGGGACTGCCGGCAACCGTGCGCATGACGCAGAAAAGACGGCCATCGGGAAGTTGGACGATTGAGGGCTCCTGACAAGCGCTGATCTCGGGGTAGCCGGGATAGGGTACCGCCAGCGCCGCTTCATCAAAAGCGAACCAGGTGATGTCGATTTCCTGCGGTTCGGGGTTTTCATCGATGTTTTCGAACCGCATGAATTCAACTCGGGCGTCGGCCGACATCCAAGATTCGGTCGGTTGTTCGGTAACCGAAAAGCTGGTCCAGCGGCTGACACCTGCCAGGTATTTGCCGTCCTTGCCGAGGCGCAGAGGTTTTTGCCAACAGATGATGTTGGGAGGAACAGATGGATCGGGATTGTCGCGAGTGCTGCGCCGCAGCGGCACATTCTGCGGTTCAGACCAGGTGACGCCGTTGTCGTCGCTGGTGATCCCGTGTAACCAACCAGTGATATGCGGAAAGGTGTCGTACTCCCCGATACTCTGACTATAGAGGACATAAATACGACCGCTTTTACTGACCAACGGATATCCCCAGCTGGCGATGTGGCCATCGCCGGGCTTTTGCGGGCCGGCGATGGTGCGCGGCTGGCTCCAGGTTTTGCCTTCGTCGTCGCTGCGGCTGAAGGCAATGTGCTGGTCAGGTTGCGATTCGGCAGAGCTCTGCGTCCAAACGGCCATGAGCGAGCCGTCCGGGCCGTCGAATACGAGAAAGTGCTCGTTGCCGGTGTCGTTGACGCTTTCATCGGTTACCCTGGGCACAAAGACGATAAAGTCGGGATTGGTAATGTGCAATTGCGTCGGGATGCGGGCCTTGAGATCGGCAGGAGTGGCGATAAAAGTGGCATCCGCATCCGAGTTATTCTGTTTCTTGCAAGAAACCGATAAAAGCATGCCGAAACACCACAGCAGCAGAACAGCAACTGGTTTGATGTGAAATCTCTGTCGGTTCATATTGAATTCCTCTGCTTGGATTGTGTGCCATAGACGCACCAGAGGCCCGATGCCGCCGAATTGCAGAGCCAGGAACGGCTCGAGTCATATCACTCTCGGGTTGAGCTCCTGAAATTTCGCCTCTCTGATTCGCGCTCAGGCAACAGTAAAAATTTACCTGTTTGAATTTGTACTGAACAGGCTAGAAAGCGCTGAAGGCATAGAGATCGACGTGGGTTAAACTCGCTTTTACACGATCATACAATCCAACAGCAGCAGCAAGGCTTTCGATCCGATCGCCCGGCAGACGGTGTTCCAACGGTGGCCCCGATTCTTCCTGCCTATAGGGATATTCAACGATTACGACACGGCGCCGTGCGGTTCTGGCAGCCTCACGCAGAGCCTGCGAAAGGTCGTCTGCTTCATGCAACACATGCGCCAGGAAAACCAGATCGAATGACTTGTCATCAAATGGCAAGAATTCGGCCAGAGCATTGACAAATCGACCTTCTGGAAGATGTTGTTGTGCAACTGCCAGCAAGTCACTCCTGACATCGATGCCGGTAACCGCTGTCCCCGCCGCTGAAAACGCCTCTGCGAACAAGCCTGTCCCGGTGCCGATGTCCAGCACGCTGGTGATGTGAAGGTTTTGCAAACTGTACGCCACCACGCGTTCGGGTTCAAGCCTGGCCACGCGTTCTGCAGATCTGAGCCTGGCAGCCTCTCCGCTGAATCGCCGTTCGGATGGAGCACCTGTGGTCATCTTTTTATCACTGCCTCCGCAATCCGAGCAATTGTTGCATTTTTTCAATATCAACCGGATCGCCGAGTGGAAATTCGGTCATCCTGCCCATGATCTCCTCCCGGCGAGCGTCCGGCGCCGGCAAACCATACGAGTCTTTATCCTCGTTTGGGACCTTGCGGTAAAGAAAAAGAGAACGAGCAAAATTTTCCACAGCCTTATTCGAGTCGAGGATTTGCTGGGATTGGAGAGCTTTCAGATACAAGAGTTCCGCCAACAACCAACACCTGCAGTTGTCCACCGCACCGCCGGCGCTGACCAGGTCCAGCAGGTTTTCCATACCGATAGCTTGTGCAAGTTCCAAATCGATTCCTGCCCGTGAAGCGATGTCATTGAGCTCCGCATCGACCGCTGCCGATTGGGCGCTCTCTCCTTTAAGCAACCGATTCAGAACACCAGCAAGAGCCTGGCTCAGTTGTTCGATCATTCGCATCAGGTAGTCTTGATGTTGTCGCATGGGAATTTCCCCGCAATTGTGAAAATCGGTACACTGGCGTAAAGCAACTGCCAGAGATGGTAAAATTCCGCTGACAAAAAATTTCTCCCCATCCATATCTGAAAAGGTAAAGTCGTTCAACTTTTGCAGTTGATTATGCAGGTTGCCAATCAGATCAACCTCAGTGGTAATAGGCAAATAAGCGTACGCCTGTGATTGGAGCTGCTCACTGCGTCAAGCAACGAACACTGTCTTTTTCTGCGGACGAGGGGCTTTGATAACCATAAAGACAAAATCCACGTTTCCCTGGTTGAACAAGCAGTGCAGGATGTCTTTCGGGCTTTCCACCAGGGTATTCTCGGATACCTCGATCTTTTCGTCGCCGATCTGCACAATGCCTTTTCCATGTAAAATATAAAATGCCACATCAACAGGCGTGATGTGTTTTTTTAATTCTTGCCCGGGTTTCAGGGTAATGATTGTAACAACCGCGTTCTCGGTGTTGTAGACATTGCGGGCATCGACGTTATGCGCGGTTTCCAGAACAGGTACATCCTGTAGATTTCTTGCGACGATCATGTTTTTTCCTCCTGCAGGTCAAACGTTGTTACCGACATTCAAGAAAAGCTTCATACATCGCTATGATGTTATCGAGAGGCGTTTCGGGCATGATCGAATGGCTGGTGCCGCCGATATAACCGCCGTCAAAGCGGCCGAACAAGTCGATAAGATCGCGGACTTGCTGTTTCACTTCTTCGGTTGAGCCGTGAATCAAGGTGCCCTGCACATCGATGCCGCCGTAGAAGCACAGGCTGCCGCCGAATTCTCGCGACAACACCTGTAGGTCCATCGCTTGCGGCTGTACCGGATTCAATACATTCAGGCCGATGTCGATGAGGTCGGGGAGGATGGCCGTAATATTGCCGCAAAGATGCATCCAGACATGCGCCCCACCGGAGTGCACCCGGTCGAACAGGCGTTTATAGGATGGTTTATAAAATTTCCGCCAATCGTCGGGATGGATGAGCAGGCCCTTCTGGCTTCCCCAGTCATCGGAGAAAAAAATCCCGTTGGCTCTGCGCGCAAGCCACGCATCGATGATCGCCAGGTCGTAGTCGACGATCTGATCGCGCAACATGCAGAATGACCGTTCATTCACATAGGGATCCATCAGCATGTTCTCAAATCCGCGCAGCATCCACAGTCGTTCAAAAAGAGTGAACCAGACTGCCGCCTGCACATAGCGTTCCTTGCGATTCTGCAATATTTCGTCAACCGCAGAAAATCGGCCGGCAACGTGGGGATCCGGAATGATCGAACCGGGGAAAGCCTCATACCCGTCGATCAGAGGGTGGCGGTCGGTTTTTGCACCATAGCCGTCATCCACCCAGCCAGTCTGCCATTCATCGGTCCAGCGAACGACGCCGTCCTGAGATTCAGGTTCAACTGCATTGCGGGCGGTGTTCAACCAGCGCAGCAAATCGTCGGGGAACTGCGCAATCAACTCTCTGATCCTGGCCCGCTTTTTCGGATCTTTTTCCTGCATCCAATCGAGATCGACACCGATGTCACACGGAACAGTGTCTGGTTTTTTGAATTCGATGGCGCGGCGATAGTTTTCAATTCCGGTCATACTGTTGTCTTCCCAATAGTGGTACGTTTTGTGAGGAGTTTTTTTATCGGGACCGGCTTCTGCTGATGAGAATCCAGATGGTTGTCAAGAAATCGTTCGGCTATTGTCTCACCCTTTGCGATCTTGTGCATTTGCTTTCTGCAGCAACGCTTCGAATCTGGCAATCGTTTTGGGAGCCGATCCCTCATAGTGGTTGTTGACATTAAAGAAAATTTTAATCTTTTTCTCGATCATTTCCAACACCATTCTCGCGATCTCTGAGAGTTCAGCATCCCTGGGAGCGACGATTTCGCTCCATTGGTTTCCTGTCATCTCTTCCATCTGCTTGCGGTTTGGTCCATGCAATCGGATGATCGCGTTTTTCTCGATATGGCTTTTGTGTTGATTAAATACGCTGACGATGGAGGGCATATAGTAACCTTGTAAAAACACGTGGGCCAGGTTTTTCGACTGCAAATAGGCAAAATATTTCTCATTCAAATAGTGCGGATTTCTGATCTCTATGGCATAGGGGAAACCAGCCGGACAATTCGCAATAAAATCGCCGAATCTTTGCATGAAAAGAAGCTGATCGGCCATTTTTTGTTTGTTCAGATACTCGAACTGAAACATCAGCTGACCGATTTGCTGATGCATCGGAGCCAGGCTCGCAAGAAAAGCTTCAAACAGATCATTCGATAAAAAATAGGGATTTGCTTGCAGCGAATGCCCATTTGCCGACTGGTAATAGTGAGTCAGGGTGATGCTGTTCGGCACTTTGACCGTGAATTCAAAGTGGTCGGGAACTGCATCGACATACTCCTGTACGGTCTTTGGGTTTGGCAGAACCGGTTTCTTGCCGTCGAACAACGACCAAAACCATTGATCGATTTCAACCGTTGAATAGTGTTGTGAATATTCCTGCAAATAATTATGCCGGCCGGCTTCGGTATAGATCAAGCCGATCCAGGAATCGTATTTCCAGCTGCAGGTGCCGATGCGCAAGAATTCCTGCACAGACAACTCACCATCCCCTTCAAGTGGGTAGTGGGAAAAAGTTCAACGAACACCACAAGTTGGGTGGTGGCCTTTGCAAACAAAAAGACCTGCCGACAGACGCGACTCTGTCGGCAGGTCTGCAAATCCGTAGGCCGGCCACCTATTGCGTCAATTCATAGCCCCATGTTTTGCCCTTCATCGTCGCCGGGATGCCGTCCTGAAGCCAGACTGGTGCCGGATCGCCTTTGAGATAGTGATCGAAGAATTGCTGCATGCGGATAGAGAGATCCTTGCGATTTTGCCGCTTGATCAGGTTGTGCTCTTCGCTGTTGTAATTGAGCAGCCAAACTGGTTTGCCCAGGCGGCGCAGCGCGACAAACATCTCGATGCCCTGATACCAGGGCACAGCACCGTCGTTGTCGTTGTGCATCATGAGCAAAGGCGTTTGCACTTCATCAGCGCGAAAAACCGGCGAATTGGTGATATATTGCAAAGGCTTTTCCCACAAACTGCCGCCGATACGGCTTTGCGAGTGTTCGTACTGGAACATGCGGCTTTGGCCGCTGCCCCAGCGGATGCCGCCGTAGGCGCTGGTCATATTGCTGACCGGTGCACCGGCCATGCCGGCGGCAAAAAGTCGGGTGCGTGTGACCAGATACGCCACCTGATAGCCACCCCAGCTCTGGCCCTGGATACCGATGCGCTTTTCATCGACAAAGCCTTTTTCGATCAGCTTCATTACCCCGGGCATAATGCACTTGAAAGCGCTTTCACCCGGATAGCCGTCCTGATAGACGATATCCGGAATAAAAAAGAGGTAACCGCGGCTGGCATAAAATGACGGCCGCACAGTGGATGGGCTCGGCCGCGGCGTCTGATACCAGTGCAAGGTTTGCGAGGTGCGTTCGTAAAAATAGACGATCATCGGATATTTTTTTGTCGAATCAAAGTCTTCAGGCTTGTAAAGAATGCCGTCCAAGGGTTCACCATCATCCGACCGCCAGTGCACCAGCTCAGCGGTACCCCACAGATAGTCGGCTTGCTGCGGATTGGCGTTGGATATTTTGTGTCGGCCCTGGAAATCGAGGTTGCTGGTCCAAAGGTCCGGAAAATCGACAAACGATTGGCGGGTGAACAACAACACATCCGCGTTTTCAGCCTTGACCGGATTGCTGAATGAATAGGGCTCGTGGATCAATTCCTGCGGTTTGCCGGGCTGATCCAGGCGCAAGCGATAAAATCCTGCGGATTTGTCTTTTTCATCAAAGCTCTTGAGCAGCACAGCCTGATCAGTGGAAAAGAATTGCTTTTCTTTCTCCAGATTGACAGCCCGCAATTGCCGAAATCGCTCGCGGCCAAAACCGGCGGTAAGATTGACCGGCGCTTGTTTGCCGCGCGGATCGACCTGCCAGATATCAAAACGATCATAGAGATAAAGGTGCTTATCGTCCTGGCTCCAGCCCATATGACCATACGATCTGGGCAGATCGGGATGGTCATCGAGTTCGTTGGTAAAGGAAACCGGTACGTTCCGGCTCAACCAGACTTTTTCCGCTGTTTTGCTCGAGAGGCTGAACCAATGGCCGGCCTCTTCATCAAAACCAAAGAGATAATCGCCTTGCGGCGAAAGAGCGAGTGAACCGCGGTATTTGCTCAATACCGGCCTGGTTCCGCCATCTTTAACAGATACCAGAAACACATCCTCATACTCGGCACCTTCCCAGGAGCGCAGCCGGCGATAAGGCAGATTCGATTTCCCAAGCGCCATATCTGCATTGCCTTTATCGGCAAGAACGATCTCGGGGATTTCCGTTCGGCCGAGCTGGACAATTCGCCGTTTCTTGAGATCGAATACCGCAAGATAAGAGCGCTTCAGTTCTTGCTCGCGCTCTTTGAGCTGCTGCGGCTGCAACAGGGGATCTTTCCAATTCCAAACATCGACCTTGGCGACCTCGAATTCGACCAAGGTTGTATCTTCAAGCACCGGTCGGGGCGAAGTGCGGAAAAAAAGACGTCCGCCGTTGTCGGAAAAATGGACCGCACCGTGTTCACTGACAATCCAACGATCCGGGACACCGGCACTGCTCGTATCGGCGACGACTGTGGCCGAATCCATGCCGGATTTCCAATAGTAGAGCGAAAAAAACCGTTCCCTCACTTTGCTGGTATCCTGATCGGCCAGAAAAGCAGCCTGCTCGCCCTGCTCGTCCCAGGCAAGCATCTTGAACTTGCCCTTGCCGAGTTTCAAGCCGTGTTCTTTTTCTTCTGCTGTGTCGAACACATAGACGCCAGCGGTGCGCAGGCTGTCCGACTCTTCAATGGCAAAAAGCACTCGACGGCCGTCCTTGCTGAATTCGAAAGAAGTGACGCGAGGATAGGAAAACTCGCGGCCATCGTTCAAGCGGCGAATCACGAGATTGAGTTTCTTTTTATCTGGTTTTTTTTTGCCTTCTGGCTTGGCGCTGTCCGGTGCAGCGGCTTTGGATGTATCGGGTGCTGCAGGTTGCAGAGCCATGGTGTAAGCCAGCCAGCCACTGCCTTCTTTCGGCAATTTGTAGCTCTTCAAGCCGGGTATTTTGGTCACTGCCGCGGTCTGCAAATCCACGATTGCCAGCGTATCTGCCGGCATGTCGTCCTCTTTCTTTTTATCGATCTTGGCCTGGCGCGTTTGGGCAAAAAACGGCTGAACCTTGCATACCGCATAGCGCATATCGCGTGCGATTTCACCCTCAGTGCTGCGTTCCACCACGATTGTGCTATCGGTCATCAAATTGCGAATAATCAGTTGACCATCGCCCTCTTGCGGTTCGAGGCCATATAAAACCCATTTTCCGTCTACGGAAAGCTTTTCCGCCTTGATGCTTTTCCACCCGTCATAAACGGTATGGTCCAGCGGTTTTTTCTGGCCAGCCTGCAACCAAATTGTCACCATGAGCAGCAGCAGACAGGTGTTTCGAATCATTTTGTTCATTACCGTTCCTCTGTTGGTTATCTGCCTGTTTTTTTGATTTTACAAGATACAAAATCGAAACGAAAAAGTAAACCCCCAGAACAACAATCGAGATTTTTTCCCGGTCAAACCTTCGCTTTCATTGCGGCTTGGCGAGACGGTTTTTGTAACTTCTGGATTGGCAGCCGAACGGTTGCATGGCTGTTTGGAAAAACAATTGTTTTCGATCTCGTCGTGAGTAGGGATAGAGCAAGACAACAGCGGGGAAAAAAGGAGGCCGGCCAAAGGCTGGCCGGCCCATATCGTTTTAGAGCTTTTTCATGACTCTTTCAAGCTGCTGTTTTGCTTCAGCCTGGTATTTTTTATCCCGCGGTGAAACCGCTGTGAGGTGGAGAGCTTGCTCGTAGGCAGATTTGGCTTCTGCCCATTTTCCCAGGGTTTCGTAGGTCAAACCCAGTTCATAATGATGGATGATATAATTCGGATCGATGGCAATGGCCTGTTGAAAAAGCTCCACAGCTTTTTCACGGCTGGCAGGCGGCAGTCCGCCATAGATGATTTTAGCCAAAGCCTTTTTCACGCCACTCAGGATCGCCACTTCGCGGTTCCAGCGTGCCAGGACGTGATAGGCGATATCCTCTTGGGGATTCAACTGGATTGCCTTTTCGGCGCGCTCTTTGACTTCCTTGGACAATTCGACTTTGGTCTTGCCGCCGCGCAGAATGGCCAGACGTCCAACTGCAATAGCCAGATTGAGTTGGGTATCGACATTTTCAGGGCAAAGCACAGCGGCACGGCGGGCTAATTTTTCGGCCTTCGGATAATGCGTTTCCTGCGCTGCTTTGCCCTCGAGTTCCCCGACGATGACATGGCTGCGCGAGGCTTTCCACAGCGCTTCACAATTGTTGCTGTCAACGGCAATTATGGCTTCGTAGCTGGCCACGGCTTTGGCGTCATCGAAGGATTCGTAGGCGGCATTACCGATAGCCATCCAATCAGGAGCGGCCTCTTGTGCGAACAGCATCGCCACACTGCACAACAACAGAAACAGCAGATTCTTCATGCTTTCATCCTTTCCACTCTTGCGAAAGTTAACGTGCAACCGATTGTTGAGAAAATATGCAGCTGAATTGAATTCAGAAATTAGTTGCAATTTATTGTTTTATCCAATCAATGTCAATCAAAAAGAAAAGACCTGGAATCTGTTAATACAGAACCGAATAGAAAGTATCTTTTTAATTTAATTTCATTTGCAGCCATCCTCCCTGCCGCCCTGGTGGTGCAAATATCATATTGAATCTATTGGAAATTTGGCGCTGTTCGCCAAAGTCAGGAGAGCGCACTGCGTTCACTATCGAGGTTGTTCGGCAACAGATTCTAGCAATTTTTTATTCACTGTTTGGGAAAATATCGCTATATTTCCAATTCGATGTCATCTAACTGTGCCCAAAGCCGATCTTAAAACTGAAATTCCCATAGGATTGAACCAAGAGTTGTGATGGTCGAGAAAGAAAAAATCATCCTCCGCGGTGCCCGCGAACACAATTTAAAAAATATCGATGTCGAGTTTTCCCGCAATCAATTGGTGGTCATCACCGGTCTGTCGGGATCCGGCAAGTCTTCGCTCGCTTTCGACACCATCTATGCCGAAGGGCAGCGGCGCTATGTGGAATCTCTGTCGGCCTATGCCCGCCAATTCCTCGGCTTGATGGAAAAACCGGATATCGATTATATTGAAGGGTTGTCGCCGGCGATCTCGATCGAACAGCGTTCAGCTGGTAAAAATCCGCGTTCCACTGTCGGCACAGTGACCGAGATTTACGACTATCTGCGCTTGCTGTTTGCTCGAATCGGTGTTCCCCATTGCCCGAATTGCGGCAAACGGGTCGAACGTCAGACCGTTCAGCAAATCGTCGACCAGGTGCTCAGCCTGCCGGAAAACAGCAAAATCCAGATATTGGCGCCGATCATCCGCGGCCGCAAAGGCGAATATCGCGAGATTTTTCAGGAAGCGCAGCGCGACGGCTTTGTTCGGGTGCGAGTGGACGGACAAATTTATGAGCTGGATCAAACCATCGCTCTCGACAAGAATAAAAAGCACAATATTGAAATCGTCGTCGACCGGCTGGTGGTGCAACCCAAGATTCAAGGCCGCTTGACCGATTCGGTGGAAACCGCTCTCAACCTGGCCTCCGGCATTGTGCTGATCGATCACCTTGGACAGAGCGAGCATCTGTACAGCGAACGTTATGCATGCATCGATTGCGGAATTTCATATGAAGAACTTGAGCCCCGGTTATTTTCCTTCAATTCGCCATATGGAGCTTGCCCGGAGTGCAAAGGGCTGGGCGTGACCATGAAGATCGACCCCGATCTGGTCATTCCCGACCGGGCCCGGGCGCTCGTCGACGGTGCGATTGTTCCCTGGGGCAAACTCGAGGATGGCTGGTATCGGACCATGGTTCAAGGAGTTGCTGCACAATTCGGTCACACGCTGCAGGACAAGTTCGCCGATCTCTCCGCAGAATGCCAAAAAGCGCTGCTCTATGGCACCGACAAGGAGCTGACCTTTCACTACAGATCGCGAACCGGCAGTCACGAAGGTTTGGTGCACAACAAGTTCGAAGGGATCATCAATCACCTGCAACGCCGTTTTCACCAGACCGATTCGGACAACATCCGTGAGTGGATCGAGAGCTTTATGAATTCGGTGGGGTGTGAAGTGTGCGGCGGCGCACGGCTCAAACCGCAAGCACGGTTTGTTAAAATCCACGGCACACCGATTCAACAGGTGACTGCTTTTTCCATCCGCCAATGTCTGGAGTTTTTCACATCTCTCGAATTGAACCACCGCGACGCCCAGGTGGGCAAACAGATCATAAAAGAAATCTGTGAACGCCTCGGCTTTCTGGTGAATGTGGGTCTTGATTATCTCACTCTGGATCGCAATGCCGACACTTTGGCAGGCGGTGAAGCACAGCGGATTCGCCTGGCGACCCAAATTGGATCGCAGTTGGTCGGGGTGCTCTATATTCTCGACGAACCATCCATCGGCCTGCATCAGCGCGACAATCGGCGACTCATCGACACCTTAAAAACTCTGCGCGATTTGGGCAACACCGTCATCGTGGTCGAACATGACAAGGAAACAATGCTGGAAGCGGATTACCTGCTCGATCTTGGCCCCGGCGCCGGCGAGCACGGAGGCCGTATCGTTGCGCAGGGCACCCCTCAGGAGGTAGCCGCCAACCGGCAATCGATTACCGGCGATTACCTCGCAGGCCGTCGTCGAATTGAAGCACCAATCCAACGAAGAAATGGCAATGGTCAGCAGCTGATCTTGCGCGGGGCCTGCGGCAACAACTTGAAAAATGTCGACCTGTGCCTGCCACTCGGCAAATTGATCTGCATCACCGGCGTCTCGGGAAGCGGTAAAAGCAGCTTGATCAACGAAACGCTCTACTCAATTTTGCGCCGCCACTTTTATCACAGCAAAGACACGCCGCTGCCCTTTGCAGCGATCGAAGGCGTGGAAAATATCGACAAGGTGATCGATATCGATCAGTCGCCGATCGGCCGCACACCCCGGTCCAATCCTGCCACCTATACCGGGCTCTTCAGCCCGATTCGCGATCTCTTTTCTCAATTGCCCGAGGCGCGAATTCGCGGTTACAAACCCGGGCGATTCAGCTTCAACGTCAAGGGTGGACGGTGTGAAGCCTGTCAGGGTGACGGCATCATCAAGATCGAAATGCATTTTTTACCTGATGTCTATGTCACCTGTGAAGCTTGCAAGGGCAAACGCTACAACCGGGAGACGCTGGAGATCAAATATCGCAACAAATCAATCTCCGATATTCTGGAACTGACCGTCGAGCAGGCGCACGATCTCTTTCAAAATATCCCTTCTATTCAGAGAAAACTCAAGACCCTGCAAGATGTTGGACTGGGCTATATCCGCCTCGGGCAGCAGGCGACCACGCTGTCTGGCGGTGAAGCCCAGCGCGTCAAACTGGCAACCGAGCTTTCCAAATGGGGCACAGGAAAAACGCTCTATATTCTGGACGAACCCACCACCGGACTGCACTTTGAAGATATCAAAATGCTGTTGACTGTTCTCAACCGCCTCGTCGATCGCGGCAATACAGTGGTCGTTATAGAACACCATCTCGACGTCATCAAAACCGCTGATCATGTCATCGACATGGGTCCGGATGGCGGCGAAAGGGGTGGTCAAATCGTTGCACAGGGAAGCCCGGAAGAAATCGCGCAGAATTCCGTATCCTATACAGGCAAATATCTGGCAGAGGAGTTGGCGGCTAGCCGTACAAACGTTTCACCGGCGTCCGCGCTCCGATCTTCCTGAACCAGGAAGTCGAATTGAAAAAAATGACGAGGAAGGTTGCTCTCAAGTTTGTCTCGTTTTAACGGTGCTGATCTTGAGCAAAGCATACAAACCGCAAACACCGCTGGCTGCGGTGATCAACAACATCACTCCCACGGTACCGACGATCCAGGCAACTGCGCCTTGTAAAGACAGCAGCGCCACGATCAACAACGCCAGACCGACAATCACCCGCCCGATGCGATCAACAGTGCCTTCGTTGACTTTCATAATGTCTCCTTCATCTATTTCTATCCTGCAATCACGATCATCCGTCATAAGCAATAGGGACAGCAGCATTCACCCTGTTAAAATGATTCTATTTCAGTGGTTTCCCAACCAGTGTTCCGACTGACGACGGGACACTGGTAATTTTTTTTAACACCTCTGCAAAGAAAGATATTTCAAACAGGTCTTGATTCCGGATCATTGTCGTCAAGTCGGCGAATGGTAATGCCGGTAAAGCCATAGAAAATCGATACCAGCGGGGTGAGGATGTTCAAAAAGGCAAACGGGAGATAGGCAAATGGATAAATTCCCAGAGTTGCCCATATATAGGCACCACAGGTGTTCCAGGGTATCAGCGGAGAACTGAGGGTGCCGCTGTCTTCGAGGCAACGGGAAAGATTGACAGCGGCAAGGCCGCGCTGACGGAAAGCTTCGCGATACATGCGGCCGGGGACAACGATAGAGAGGTACTGGTCAGGTGCGATAACATTCATGGTAATGCAAGTCAGAATGGTTGCCAAAACCAGCGTGCCGATGCTGCGTGCCAGACGCAGAATCGCGCCGCCAATAGCCATGAGCATGCCGGTACCTTCCATGGCGCCGCCAAAGGCGAGCGCACAGATGATCAGGGCAACAGTCGATAGCATACTTTCCATGCCGCCACGGGTCAGCAGTTGGTCGACGGCATCTATCCCGGTTGTTGAAACGAAACCACTTTGTGCAACGGTCATCACTTGCTGCAGAGAGGTGTCTTGCAAGAAGAGCGCAAACAAGCCGCCAATTACAGCACCGCCCAAGAGAGCCGGAAGAGCGGGAATGCGGAAAAGCACCATTAAAATCACCAACAACGGCGGCAATAAAAGGAGAGGATTGAGGTTGAAGTTCTGCTGCAAAGCACTCATAATGGCGTAAATTTCGGTGCCCTCGACGCGGTTTTGCGCGGTAAGCAATCCCAGCAGCGCATAGAGCAGCAAAGCAACAACATAGGCCGGCATGGTGGTATACATCATGTGGCGGATATGTTTGAACATGTCTGTCCCGACCACTGCCGGCGCCAGATTCGTGGTGTCGGAAAGCGGCGATATCTTGTCCCCGAGATAAGAGCCGGAGATGATCGCTCCTGCGACCATAGGAAGCGGTATCCCCAAACCCTGCCCCACGCCGATCAAGGCGACTCCCACTGTCCCCACAGTAGACCAGGATGAGCCGGTTGCCAGAGAGATCAGAGAACAGATCAGACAGGTGGTGACCAAAAACAGCGATGGTGCCAAAAGCTTGAGGCCGCAATAGATCATAAAGGGAACAATACCGCTGAGGATCCAGGTACCGATCAACATGCCAATCACCAGCAGGATGAGGCAGGCTTGTATGGCGACCATGATTCCCTGTACAATGCTCTCCTCCATCTGACGCCAGGAAAAGCCGAGAAACAGGCCGACGATGCAAGCGACCACTGTGCCGAGGACCAGCGGAATATGCGGGCTGCCGGCGAAAAGAAAAATATTGATGCCAAGGAAAAAGATCAAGGAAACCACAGGGATGAGCGATTGCCAAAGTGCAGCGGATCGAGGGCTTTGGATATCCATTGGTCGGTTTCTCCTTGCTGATAGTTGGGAGATCAGCCCCGTTTTGAGGCAGTTCTATCGAACCAGACTGGATTGATGGTGTATTCCAGGCCATGCATCACCGCTGTCAGATCTCGCAAATTCGGCACATCATTGCGTTTGCCGCTGAGCAGACGCTGACAACACATGATAACAAAATCAACATAAAAATGCAACGATTGGGATTTTTTTATGCCAATGAAAAGCGCAGCAGCGAAACAAAGCTTTTTCTATTGATTATTCATTCCAAGTTAAGTATACTTTTAAGTTGTGTTGAACTTTTCGCTGGCAGATATTAAAGGGCCGATCAAACCATCCCAAGAGCCTGTTTTTGAACATAGATGAGGTAAATTTACATGTCCCAATCCGCACAAGCGCAAATCATTACGGTCGGGCGTGAAGAAAAGAGCGATTGTCTCATCGAGCTGCATCTCGCGAAATCCGGCGGCCGGGTGATCGAGATCAACAGTTCGGTCAGAGAGCTGTTCGGCGATCAGATTTTGCACTGTCTGGAAACCGCATTGGATTTTTTTAGCATCCACCACTGCAAGCTGATCATCAGGGATCAAGGGGCGCTCGACCATATCATCAAAGCCCGGGTCGAAGCGGCGGTTCGTACAGCACAACCGGCCATCGACAAGCGTCTTTTGCCGGCTGCGCCTGTCGATCTGCCCGCCAAGCAGGCGACCCGTTTGCGCCGCTCGCGGCTGTATCTGCCGGGCAACCAACCCGATCTGGCGCTCAATGCCGGTCTTTTTCGGGCTGATGCGGTTATTCTCGATCTGGAAGACTCGGTCGCTCCACCGCATAAAGCAGCGGCGCGCATCCTGGTGCGCAACACCCTGATGGCGGTCGATTTTGGCCGCAGCGAACGAATCGTGCGCATCAATCCGCTTTCCACGTCCGAGGGCGAAACGGATTTGCAGCAGATCGTACCCGCACAACCTGACACCCTGTTGATTCCCAAGTGCGAAAAAGTGGCCGATGTGCAGGCGGTCGAACGATTGGTCCAGGAACTCGAGCAACAGCATGGCATCGAAAGGCCGATCGAACTGATGCCTTTGATCGAAACGGCACAGGGTGTTTTGAATGCGCGGGAGATCGCCCTGGCATCGAAGCGCAACTGCGCTCTCTGTTTTGGAGCCGAAGATTTTACTGCGGATATCGGCGCCGAACGCAGTCAGGAGGGCAAAGAGAGCCTGGTCGCCCGCAGCCTTATCGTTCTGGCGGCAAAAGCCGCTCGTCTGCATGCGTTGGATACAGTCTACGCCGACGTTGAAAATATCGACGGCTTGCTGGCGAGCACACGCGAATCTCTGCAGCTCGGTTTCGACGGCCGCGGAGTGATTCATCCATCGCAGATACAGCCTATTCATCAGATCTTCACCCCCACCGTCGAACAGATCGAAAAGTCACGGTTAATCATCCAGGCTGTTGAAGAAGCAAGCGCAAAAGGTTCAGGTGTGGCCTGTCTGGGCAGCAAGATGATCGATGCTCCTGTGGTCGCGCGCGCGCAAAAAGTGCTGGCCATGGCGCGGGCGGTCGGATTGTTGAACGAGGGAGAAGAAAAATAACAACTGCACAACCGAAGCGATCAGCATGTTTGCACAACCGATCGATCACACGGCCGACACGCCGAGTTTCGCAAGGCCCACACCATTGTCCAGCTATCAGCGGAACAACGGGGCTGGAACTGTGCGCATCGGGCATGGTAACCTGTTAATTGTCGAGGTTCCAACTTTCGGACAAAACCTGCAACAAGGATGAGGCGATATGAATTGGATAAAAAATGCAGTCGGACGAATGGTGCCTGCAGAAATCGATGGCAGAGCGCTTCGTCCCTTTCGTGGTGCAGGAGCAGACAAAGGCGGTGGACGCCAAGCCGGCGCGTTGATCCGGGCCGCCAGCGATTACAAAAACAAGCTCTTATCGTCCATTGACAAGGCAATCGATGCCTGTGAAATCCGCGACGGCATGACCATCGGTTTTCACCACCATCTTCGCAACGGCGACCTGCTGATCAACCTGGTGATGGAGAAACTCGCCACCAGAGGACTCAGAGATCTGGTGTTGGCGCCGTCTGCGTTGTTCCCGGTGCATGAAAAATTGGTTGACTATATCGATCGGGGAGTCATTTCGCATGTCGAAGGATCGATGAACGGGCCGGTCGGCAGAGCCTGCTCGCTTGGCAAGATGAAAAAAACCGCGGTTCTGCGATCGCACGGCGGCCGATTTCGCGCCATCCAGGATGGCGATCTGAAGATCGACGTCGCTTTTATCGCGGCGCCGTGTGCCGACAGCCATGGCAATGCGAATGGACTCAACGGACCCTCCGCATGTGGCCCGCTCGGATTCGCTTTGGCAGATTCTCTGTGGGCCGATCGAGTGGTGGTCGTCACCGACAATTTGGTGCCCTTTCCTTGTTATCCATGGAGCATTGAGGGTGGCCATGTCGACTTTGTGGTGCAGGTGGATTCCCTGGGCGATCCGGCGCAGATCATGTCCGGCACCACTCGCATTACCCGCAGCCCGACCCGCTTGCTCATTGCTGAATATGCCGCGCAATTCGTGCGCGACAGCGGCATCATGACCGAACCCAATTTTTCGTTTCAGGCTGGTGCCGGCGGGGTGTCGCTCGCCTTTGTCAAATACATGAGCGACATGATGGCCGCCAAGGGGGTGGTTGCCGATTTTGTGCGGGGCGGATCGACCAAGTATATGGTGGAGATGCTGGAAAGTGGGATGACCAGATATATACTCGACGGCCAAAGTTTTGATCTCGATGGTGTACGCTCGCTGCGCGAGAACCCGAATCACATCGAGACCAATCCATTTGTCTCTTACAATTATCACACCAAAGGCTGTTTTGCACAACGAGTCCAGGTTTCGGTGCTCGGCGCAACCGAGGTTGATCTGGAATTCAATGTCAACGTCAACACCCACTCTGACGGCTGGTTGTTGCACGGTATCGGAGGTTTCACCGATGCGGCGGATGCCAACGTCACCATCATCACCGCCCCGCTTGTGCGCAATCGCGTGCCGATTGTGGTTGACTCCGTCACGACCGTGACCGCACCGGGAGAAATGATCGATGTGCTGGTCACAGAATACGGAATCGCAATCAATCCGCGGCGCCACGATTTGCTCGAACGGGTAAAAAAGAGTTCGCTGCCGATTTGTTCCATCGACGAATTGCATCATCGGGCGATGCAAATGACCGGCATACCGCAAAAACCCGAATTCACGGATCGCGTGGTGGCGTTGATCGAATTTCGGGACGGTTCGATCATCGATGCCGTTCGTCAACGCATCGTGCGGTCCTAGCCTGCGGCGGAAACCGGCCGTTCGAGAACACTTGAATGTGCAGATTAAGGTGAATCCGGATTCGGCGCAAAGCAACGGATCTCACAGAAAATCAATTCGATAGCAGTACACAAAGGGTGAAACTTGTCATAATCGCAACTGCATCAAGAATAAGAGATTGCCTGTTTTTTGATTCGCTCAACACCGAATCTGAGGTGAACTTTTAATTGACTTTTTTCTTTATATTTACTACATTTGCGAGATATATTCGAAGATAATTTTATTCCGTGGAGGTAGTGGTTATATGCAACGCAATCAGGTGTTCAAAGTCGTCTTGGTCGCCGTTCTTGTCTTGCTCTCGCTTTTTGCACTGGTGCCCACCGTGCAGCTCAACAATCTTCAGGAAGAAGAGACGAAACTGATCGAAAAGATTGTTTCGCTGACCCGGCTGGATCCTGGCACCGTCATGGCAGGCGTTACCCAGGGAAATTTGGAGAGTCTGGTTCGTCAAACCACCATCGGTGACAGCCAAACTGTGGCGCTGCAGCAGAGCGCCAAATTGATTCAGCTCAGCAACAAAATCGACAAAGTGCAAGACCGTGCCATCCGCCGGGGTCTCGACCTGCAAGGCGGTACCTATTTGGTCTATGAGGTCGATTTGCCGCAGTTGGTGAACGATTTGGCCAAAAACAAAGACGAGCGCTTTGATGACATTGTCAAAGCGACGAAACAGATGGTGGCCGAGGATGGAACCGACTTTTTTGTTGCTTTGCAGCAAAACTTTGCCAGCCGCAATATCCGCTTGAATCGCTATTATGGCCGCAAAGGCCAGGCTGACGAGGATATTATGGCCGAGTTGGAACGAGAAGCAGCTGATGCGATTGACCGCACTGTTCAGGTTCTGCGCAACCGCGTCGATGAATTTGGTGTTTCTGAACCGTCGATCACCAAACAAGGTGCGCACCGCATCATCATCGAACTGGCCGGCATCACCAATATTCAGCGCGCCAAGGATGTCATCGGCACCACCGCACTGCTCGAATTCAAGCTGGTTAAAGATGCTGATCTGATTCAGTCGGTGCTCAACGACATCGACCGTATCGCCAAAGCAGAGATACGCGGAATGGAGGTCACAACTGCGGTTACCCCGGCAGATGATTCGCTCGAAATCGCCGAGGGCAGCAAATCGACAGACACCGAAATCCCTATCAGTGAAGTGTTTGGACAAACAACGACGACTGCCACTGAGGCGGATACTTCTATTCTGGTCGACCAGAATACCTTTCAAGAAAAGCCTTTTACAGCACTCCTGCGCGCGACGGGCGGCCGTTATGCCGATGTGATCTCGGTGCCGCAACAAAATGTCAATGCGGTGCAGCGCTGGCTACAAAATCCCCGCATTCAGGAAGTCATTCCGTCAGACGCTGAATTTTTATGGGGCAAAGACACCTTTAGCTATGGAGATGTCACTTATCGCACCCTTTATCTGCTCAAAAAAGAAGCCGAGATCACCGGCGCTCTGTTGAAAAACGCCAATGTCTCCATCTCGAGCGGCAGTGATGATCTCAACGTCGGCGCTGCTGAAGTGCACATGGAACTCAACAGCGAAGGCAGCAAGCTGTTCGCCAAAACCACTGGTATGAATGTGGGCAAAAAACTGGCCATCGTCCTGGACGGCAAGGTATCGTCGGCGCCGAACATCAAAGAAAAAATCCCCAGCGGCAGTGCGCGAATCGACAACATCGGTACCATGGCTGAAGCTCAGGATCTGGCGCTTGTTCTGCGCGCCGGTGCTCTGCCAGCGCCGGTGCATGTCATCACCGAAAACACCGTCGGACCATCGTTGGGACAGGATTCGATCACCAAAGGCACCAATGCCGCGGTAATCGGTTTGGCGCTGGTCGTTCTGTTTATGATCATTTACTATCGTCTGCCGGGAGTTGTTGCAGATATTGCATTGCTTCTCAATATCATTTTTGTTTTTGCCATTATGGCGAGTTTCAAGGCCACGCTGACCATGCCCGGCATTGCCGGCATCATTCTGACAGTCGGTATGGCTGTGGATGCCAACGTGCTGATCTACGAGCGCATCCGCGAAGAGCGGCGCACCGGCAAGACCCCACGCGGTTACATCGACAACGGTTATGGCCGTGCCTTCCGCACCATTCTCGATGCCAATATCACCACGCTGATTACCGCCATTGCGCTTTACAGCTTCGGCACCGGCGCAATTCGTGGCTTTGCCTTGACCTTGTCCATCGGCATTATCGCCAGCATGTTCACCGCCATCGTCGTTACGCGTCTGATTTTTGACCTGCTGCCCAACAAGATGAATCTGGATAAAGTGTTCAATTATTGATCGATTCCACTCAAACTCTTGAGGAGAAAGAATAGATATGCAATTTTTCCATGAGACTTTTATCGACTTTCTGGGAGCGCGCAAATACGCTGCCATTTTTTCGATCGCTTTAATCGTGATCGGTCTGGTATCCATGCTTTTGCACAAAGGCATCGAATACGGCATCGACTTTACCGGCGGCACATCGCTGCAACTCGCTTTTGAGAAGCCGATTGCTGCCGGCGATCTGCGCAGCAGCCTGCAAAAAATCAACATGGCAAACGCAGAAATAAAAAAGATCGGTATGAAATCGGCGAATGAATATCTCATTCGCACTGAACAGTTGGAAGAAGGATCTGATAGCGCGTTGATGATCGAAAATCAAATCAGCGCTGACTACCCGGACAACGCGTATGAGATTTTATCGGCTAACGAAATTGGGCCGAAAATCGGCGGGGAATTGCGCCGTTCAGCCATTCTGGCTATCCTCATCTCGCTGCTGGGCATTTTGATCTATGTCAGTTGGCGCTTTGAATTCAAATTCGCCGTCGGGGCGGTCATCGCTCTTTTTCACGACGTGTTGATCACCTTGGGTATTTTTTCTTTGCTCGGTCTCGAGATCACCCTTACCGTCATCGCTGCTTTTTTAACGATTGTCGGATATTCTCTGAATGACACCATCGTCATCTACGACCGCATCCGTGAAAATCTCAAAATTATGCGCCGCGATTCGCTTTATACGATCATCAACACGAGCATCAACCAAACGATCAGCCGCACGATCATCACCTCGTTGACCACTCTGTTGGTGGTCGTGGTGCTCTATTTCTTCGGCGGCGAAGTCATCCGCGATTTCAGCTTCGCCATGATCATCGGCATCGTCATCGGTACTTACTCATCGATCTTCATCGCCAGCGCCATTGTATACGAATGGCACCGCCGGCAGGAAAACGAAAAAACGAAAAAAGTTGCCGTGCGCACTGCCCATTGATAGCGATAGGAGTCGTTCTCATGGAGCTGAAACAATCCACCATCGATACTCACATTGTTTTTTACCTGTCCGGCAAGATTATGGGCGGCCCGGACGCGACCATGCTGAATGACCAGTTGCACACCTTGTTGGAACAAGGCCATAAAAAGATCATTGTCGACCTTTCGCAGGTCGAATTGATGAACAGCAGCGGGTTGGGCATTTTGATCAGCGGGTTGACCACGGTGCGAAATGCCGGTGGGCAGTTTAAATTGGCCGGCGTGACCGACCGCATCCGCAGTCTGCTGGCCATCACCAAACTGCATACGATTTTTGAAATCTACGATTCGGTGCAAAAAGCGCTTGAGATTTAGCCAAAATTTTTGCATGTCTGGAAGGTGTGCAAACTCCGAACAGCGATTCCAGTTCGGAGTTTTTACTTTTTGGGAGCACGAAAATGGCTGTTAAAATCGTTGTCGGAGCCCAATGGGGCGATGAAGGTAAAGGCAAAATTGTCGATTACCTCAGCGAAAAAGTGGATATCGTCGCGCGTTACCAGGGGGGGCCGAATGCTGGCCATACAGTGGTCATCGATGAAGAACAAATTGTTTTGCATCAGATTCCGTCTGGCATTCTGCATGAAAACACCGCGTGTGTCATCGGCAACGGAGTGGTGATCGATCCGATTGTCCTCATGCAGGAAATTGATTTCTTGACCCAGAAGGGATTTGACGTGCACGGTCGGCTCTTCATCAGCCACCGAGCTCATCTCATCATGCCGTATCACCATCTTCTCGACAGTTCACGCGAAGAAGCACAAGGCATCGAAAAGATCGGCACCACCGGGCGCGGCATCGGGCCGGCCTATGTCGACAAATACAACCGGTCCGGCATTCGCATTGTCGATCTTCTCGATCGAAATGTCTTGCGCGAAAAAATCCGCAAGAACATCGAAGAAAAAAACAAAGTCCTTGAGCGTATTTACAACACATCCCAAATCGATGTGGACAAAGTCATTCAGGATTATATTGAATTTGACCACCTCATCGATGACTATGTAACCGATGTTTCGGTCTATCTCAATGATGCGATTCGCCGGGGCAAAGAAATCCTGGTGGAAGGGGCACAGGGGACCATGTTGGATATCGACTTTGGCACCTATCCCTTTGTGACTTCTTCGAATCCGACCGCCGGCGGGGCGTGTTGCGGTCTGGGTATCGGTCCAACCGCAATCGAACAAGTCATCGGCATCGCCAAAGCTTATACCACCCGCGTGGGCATGGGACCGATGCCGACCGAATTCGACACGGATTTTAGTCAAACCATCCGCAGTCTGGGGGCGGAATTCGGCGCCACCACGGGTCGTCCCCGGCGATGCGGATGGCTGGATGCTGTGGTTTTGCGCCATGCTGTGCGCATCAACGGTCTATCGTCTTTTGTTTTGACCAAGTTGGATGTGTTGGACACTTTGCCGGAGATTAAAATCTGCACCGAGTACCGCTATAAAGGCAAAACGATCCGCAATTATCCGGCTGAAATCTATATTCAAGAGGAAGCCGAGCCCATCTATGAAGTTCATCCGGGTTGGCTGCAGAGCACAAAAGAGGCCCGTCAGTTCGCCGAGATGCCGGCAAATGCACGCGCTTATATACACCGCATTGAAGAACTGACCGAGACGCCGATCGAAATTATTTCGGTCGGCTCGCGCCGCGATCAGACCATCGTCAAATCGACAGAATCCAAGAAAAGCTGATCGGAGCGCCGGCGGCCGATCGATTCAGCCAGCCATAACATCAGCGCCGCCCGGACAAGCAGGTGATGACAAACGCCCAAATCGGCAAAGTGGGAAAACCAATCTTTCTCCTTGACATGAAGAGAATTTTTATTTATTTTTAAGCAGTTATTTGCGGTTTTAGCGTTAATTTGGTGAGATATGATGACTTTTCTGCGATCAATTCGCAATTCTGTCGATCGCCTGCTCGAATTGGCGCGCGAGGATATCAATCACCCTGACGTCACGCTTTCCCGCCTGACCGAGTTTCTCGTTTTGCAGATCCGACTGTTCTATTTTGTCTTTCGCGCGTTTTTTCGCGATCGCCTCCTGACTCGCGCCTCGGCTCTGGTTTATTACACCCTCTTGTCGATCGTCCCCCTGCTGGCATTGAGCTTTGCCTTGCTCAATGCCTTCGGCTTTACCCAACAGATGGAACCAGCGCTCAACCAGCTTTTTCAGCCGCTGGGAGAAGTCGCTGTCGACAAAATCGTACCGACAATTATCCAATCTGTCAACAACATCAATTTCGGCGTCATCGGCGGGATCGGGGTTCTGGTTTTGCTCTTTTCGGTTTTAAGCATCATCAACAATATCGAACGGGCCTTCAACGACATCTGGCAGATCAAAAAATCTCGACCCTTGCACCGCAAAATAACGGACTATATCAGCGTCGTTCTTCTGGTTCCCCTGCTTTTGGTGGTCATCATCGGTCTGACCGCTTCGTTGCAAAGCATCGCCTTGGTACAAAAAATAAACTCCATTCCAGGATTCAGTTTTCTCTTTAACAAAACTGTGCCCCTGCTCGCCAGTTGGATTTTCTTTTTCTTTATTCTGACCTTTATTCCCAATACCAAAGTCAAATGGAAAAGCGCCCTGGTCGCGACCGTCATCGGCGGTACGATTTGGCAAATTTCAAATTGGTTCTTTGCCCGATTTGCCGTGACCTCGTACCAATATGGCCCCAAGGCAGCTGTTTATGCGGGTCTTGCCACCTTACCGATGTTTTTGCTCTGGCTGTACATGAATTGGGCGATCATTTTAATCAGCGCAGAAATTTCTTTTATCAATCAAAACTTGAGCCGTTTGACCGTCGATGAGGATAAAAAGCTCTATAGCCAATCGTTTTTGGAAAATATCGCCCTTAAAATCGTTCTGCGCTGCAGCAGCCGATTCGACCGGGGAGAACAACCGCCGACCACAGAGGAGCTCGGCCAGGAATTCGGTGTGCCTACCCCTTATATCGAAACGGTGACCGAACGATTGAAAGAGCTCGCATTCCTGCATGCCACAGACGAAAGCAAATCTCGTTTTGTGCCTGCCATCAGTCTCGACAAACTGAAACCAATCGATATCATTTTGGCCTTGCGCAGACAGGGGATAGATCCCGAGTGCACGATTTGCCAGGATAAACCGGTCAGCGAAGCAGTTGCCCGATTTCAGCAACGCGTTGACCGCAAACTCGAAACCGGCTTTCGCCAGACCACGATTCAAAACCTGGTGCGGAACAGGATGACACCTTCAAGCCAACAAAAACTGGACGGCTAACCTGCAGGTGTGTTTTGCATCGCATTTTAGGTTTGTTTTTTTTGCTGGCAGCGCCACTGGCAGCACAGGTGGTGGTGTCGGAGATTATGTTCAATCCCGATGGCGAAGAGCGCGACAAGGAATCTGTCGAAATCTTTACTCTCGGGCCGCATACCCTTGATCTCGCCGGGTGGCACTTGGCGTCTGACGGACCGAGCAGTCCGATCCATGGATTTGGCGAAACCAGCCTTTTGCATCCCGGGCAATATGGCACTATCTTTCCGTCCCGCTACTTCGAAAACAATTCCCTTTATAACAGCCTCATTCTTCCCCTACCCCCCCTTTTTGTGGTCGATGCAGCACAACTGGGTGAAAACGGCCTGGCCAATACGCGAGGTGAGACAGTCGAGCTGAGAATCCTGCCTGCTCATCCGACAACAAATGGCAACTGTAAGCTTTTCTGTGCCTGCAGCAACCTCGGTTTGCAGTCCACCACCAGGATCACTAATTCCGCCGTTTGCAGGCATATAGGTGTGCCTTGGTATCCATGCGATGAGTTGCCGCTTGAGCATGGGGGAAAATCCTCTATCCTTCTTCGACATCGAGAAATCACCGTTGATTCATGTCTTGGTCCGGAGATCAACTCAACTTGCTCCCTGGAAAGGCTCGAGCCATCGTCCGCGGGATTTGTGGCTGACCATTGGTTCGCCTGTCCGCACCCGGCTGGCGCGACCCGCGGTGAACGAAACGCCTGTCAAGCATCATACACCGACTTGGCAATTGAAACTAAAGAGTTCCAGCCGCGTGCCGCGGATCACAACCGCGGAGAAATTCTGCAGATCGATTATTTGAATCGTTTGCTCAGCAACCAGGGCAGCGAGCCTTGTTTGCTGCAATTTAGACGAATGGATCCTGCCGCTGATCAAATCGAGTGGCTGGATCAGTGCGAGTGTCCAGCTTTATCGCCTGGCGATTCTTTTGTCGGCCGATTCAGCCGGTTAATCCTTGTCCCAGGAGAGCAAAAAGGGTTGATCGAATTGGATGGGATGGACACCTATCCCAACGACAATCGCAGTACTCTAGCGGTCACAGTGGAGGGGCAGCCAAGTGACTTGGTGATCAATGAGATTCAAGCCTTTACCAGCAGTTCGACCGAGGAGTGGATTGAACTCGCAAATCCACATCCCTGGCCCGTTGACTTGGCTGATTGGTCAATCCAGGATCGCGTTCGCAGCGTTGAGTTGCCCGCTTTCATTGTACAACCAAATGGGTTTATACTTTTGACCCGGCGCTTGCACGAGCAGTTGCCAACCGATCAGCAAATGGTCATCACCTTACCCGAATTGAACAATTCAGGTGATGCAATCGAATTGCGCGATCAGACCGGCAATCTCATCGATCGTGCAGAATACGATGCAAAGATGGGCTGTGAGATCGGGCAATCCCTGGAACGCATCCGCTGGCAACAATCAGGAGAGATCGCGGAGAACTGGTGCTGTTCTCTAGACATCAGCGGCAGCACTCCCGGGCGTTACAACAGCGCGAGTCCCAGGGACCGCGATCTGGCGATCCGAAAAGAGCTGTCAAAATGGATTTGCCCGTATCCAATGGCCGGAGAAACCGCAGAGATCCAGGTCGCTGTTGAGAACAATGGTTTGCTGGACATCGACCATTTCCGCCTGATTCTCGAAGTGGTCACCCCAAAGACACCCAAATCTTTATATAGCCAGGCAGAGGAAATACGCCGCCACCTAAAACCTCAGGAATGTGCAATTTTCTCTTTGCGATGGGAAAACATCATCGCCGGAGAAATTCAGTCGACAATCAGCCTTGACTGTGCAGAGGACGAGATCTGCGAAAACGATTCCCTACATCTTTTTGCATTTATCAGCTATTCGCAAACGCCACTGGTCATAAACGAGGTTTTGAACAATCCCGATGCCCGGCAAAGTGAAGCGATTGAATTGGTCAATCGCACTGAGCAGCAATTTCTCCTCAGCCAATGGTCGATCAGCGATGCCGATACCAGTCAACACTTTTTGTTCGCGGATTCTCTCTTGCCGCTTGCCGGTCAAAGTCTGTTGGTTTTAAGCCGTTCTCCCGTTCATTTCACGTCGCCTGACAGCCTGACCCGGTTTTGCCTTTTGGATCGTTTTCCTTCACTCGCCAGCCAGGACGCGGTCTGTCTGTTCGACCCCAACGGTTTCATGATGGACAGAGTCGATTTTGACCATGATTTAAAAGGCCGATCGTTGGAGCGGATTTCCCCGCTCATCAGCAGTGCAGCAGCAGAGAATTGGGCTGCTTCGGTTGACCTGTCCGGCCATACATTGGGCAGGCAAAACAGTGTCTATACACCGATCGCTTCGCAGAAGGTTGCCCTTGCGATAACACCAAAGATCTTTTCGCCTGATGGAGATGGGTATGAAGATGTAACGGTCATTCAGTGCCAAATACCTCAACCGGTTGCGAGGATCGATGTAAAAATCTATGATGCAGCCGGAAGGTTGATCCGTTCTCTGCTGAGCCACGCGGAAAGTGCGCATTGCGCAAGTGTCTTATGGGATGGCAAAGACTGGACTGGTAAAAAATGCCGGATGGGGATTTATATCGT
This sequence comes from bacterium, assembly GCA_029565675.1. GTDB lineage: Bacteria > Zhuqueibacterota > Zhuqueibacteria > Residuimicrobiales > Oceaniaggregativiventaceae > Sulfursilanivivens. Next base: position 331,398 of record JAKQNP010000008.1, on the reverse strand, counting down.
TCACTTGCGTGTTCTTGACCGCGATCAGCAGCTTTTGCAGGAGGAGGTGCAGACGGTTGTTGTGGCAGGTGAGCTCTGATTACCGATGAGAGGGAGTGATGATTTTAAGCGCACGTGGTTCGATGGAAAATTTGAGCGAGGTTTTTCCTTCGCCTGGTTCGCCGTCAGCGTGAAAAGGGCCGGGTGTTTCACGGATGATCTCGACTTCTTTTGTCTGGTAGCGCTCATATTTGCGGATTTTATCGATCTGGCCGGTAAAGAGCTTTGGAAAATGGTAAAGCGCATAAGGCAGTTTGACTCGGTGGAGGATACAGACGTCGAGCAACCCGTCATCGACTTCGGCGTGCGGGGCGATGAGTGCGCCGTTTCCCCATTGCTTGGTGTTGGCCACTGCGATCAAGAGAGCGGGGGCAACCACTTGTTTGCCGTCAAAGCGCAAGATAAAAACTTCAGGTTTATAAAAGAGAAACTCGCGAAAACCAATGGTAAAATAGGGCAGCGGTCCGCGCAAACTGCTGTCATCGAAAAGCTTTCCCACCAAAGCATCAAAACCGACCCCGGCGACGACAAAATAGTAGCGGTTCTCGAGGCGTCCGGCATCAACTTGTTGAATGCGGCCGGTCAGCAAAAGACGGGCGGCACGCCTTACCGAAACCGGGATATTCACACCGCGCGCAAGGCCATTGCCCGAACCGGTTGGAATAATCCCCAGAGCTGTGGGGGTGTGGACCAGAGCAGAGGCCACCTCGTTGGCTGTACCGTCGCCGCCAACCACCACCACTGCATCATAGCCTTCTTCGACACACTCCAGCGCGATTTGGTGCGCATGCCCGCGGTATTGAGTTTCAACAAAATCAAACTCGAAAGGGGCATCTTCCAAAGCCAGTTCAACGACTTTGCGAATAAAGATCGGGCTTTTGATAAATCCCGATTTCGGATTCTGGACAAATTTAACGCGCTTCAGTTCCACTCAACCGTTCCAGCAAAAAAAGTCGATCTGCAGTTCAAGTTCCGATTGAATCCCAGTGCCACGGCAGGGGGCCAATTATGGTGGATTTTAGCAAATATATCGATATCGCACATCCAATACAACACTTTTTAAATTGGCAGGCGCTGCAAACAAAGCTGTCCCAGCTGCTTGAGATGAAACAACCAGATGGTTCTACTGTTCAGTCAACAACCGGGTAAATTTTTCAGCCATTGCCGCAGGAGGGATAAAACCGATCTCGCGCAATTCGGTGAGTTCATTCCCCTCTCTGTCGATAAACACCAATGTCGGCATGCCGCTGACCTGGAACTGTTTCATCAGCCGTTCGCTTTCCTCAGTCGAGCGAGTGCAATCGACTTTGATCATGGTGATTTGTCTGGCCAGCCGAACTACCGCACTATCCGCAAATGTCTTTTGATCCAACTCCTTACATGGAGCACACCAATCCGCATAAAAATCAATAAACGTTGGTTTTCCAGCAACCAAGGCCGATTCAATCGAGCCGATCGAGCCCACATTCCAGGCGATGGCGCTCTGAGTCGGTGCAACTTGCGCTTTCTTTTCAATTGCTTGTCCGACTGCAAAAAGACCATAAACCATGAGCAAAAGACCAAACACAGCCTTGCCGATTTTAAAACCGCGGGTATAGCCGGGTTGCCGATCGAGGAAACCGAGCAACAAGCCGCTGAAAAGCGCCAGGAAACCGGTGGCAAATGCAAAAGAATCCGCAACGCGTTCGAGCTGTGGCAAGAGAAAATAGATGGCAACGCCGATCAGAACAAAAGCGAACAATTTGCGCACCCAGATCATCCACATGCCGGACTGGGGAAGTTTGGACAGCAGACCGGAAAAGGTACCGAGTATCAAATACGGCAAACCAAGGCCGATGCCCATAACAAAAAAGAGCAGTGTGCCCTGGGCAACCAGACCCATCTTCGCCACCAGGCCGACCAATCCGATGATCATCCCGGCTGCGCAGGGAGCGATCACCACGCCAACCGTTAATCCCATAAAGAGCGCACCCAGAGTTCCGCCTTTGGTGCCGCCGACCCGGCTCAGCAGCCAACTGGGAGCAGAGACTTCGAAAACACCGAAGAGGCTTGCGGCCATCGACAGAATAATCAGGGCAATGGCTACTACAAACCAGGGACTGGTAAACAAAAATCCCCATTGTTTGCCGGCGAGAGCAGAGAGCAATCCAAGCAGCGAAAATGAAAGTGCGATTCCAAACAGATAGAACAGGGCATTGAGAAAGCTTGAAAATCGGTTGGTGGATTTTTGTCCGGCGAAATAGCTGACCGTCAACGGAATGATGGGATAAACACACGGGGTTAGATTGAGGCCAAGCCCGATCAGAAAAAAGGCCATAACCGCATACGGCAAACCCCGGGACAAAATATCTTGCGCTCGGCGCTCATTCGCCGTCAAAACAGAATCAGTGTCTGGCAACTCGCCGCTATTGTGCAGGCCAGACAAACCGGGGTCCTCTCCAGGAGTTTGGTCATCGGCAATGGGCAACATCAGCGTAAAGGCAACTGAAGAAGGGGCGAAGCAAGTTTTGTCATCACACCCCTGATATTCGAGTTTTCCTTCGATCCGCAAGGAATCCGGAACAAACCGACTTGCGACTCTTATGCCAGCGGCAATGGTTATCGTCTCTTCATAAACCGCCAATTTTTCTTCAGAAAACGAAAACTTTACCAGCTTGTGTTCAGGATAGCGGACCGGCAATATCTCCACTTCGGACTGTGGTTTGAATTCCAGGCGAGTCGGGATAAAAAAGTCGGCTGCAGGGGTGTGAGAATTGATGTGGTAACCCTTTTGAATATGAACAACCACAGAAATTTGGAAATCGATTCCGGGAACGACTTGATCGACTGAAGCAGAGGGTTCGATTTGCAAAATTTGTGGATCATTGCCGAATTGGGCAAAACCTGTTGAAAGGAGGGCAAACAACAAAATGACAGCAAAGCGGTTTTCCATTGCATGATCCTCTCTAGATCGACCATAGGAGCTTTTGTATTCAGAGGTATAAGGTTGAATCACAGATGAAGGCAAAAAGTGATGCTAGATCGAATCGGGATCTCGCTGAATATAGCCTTCCCTGCTGGCGTATTCCTTGAGTTGTTTTTGCAGGAACTGTCGACCGCGAAAAAGGCGAGACATCACGGTGCCGATAGGGATATCGAGCATGTCAGCGATTTCTTTATAGGAAAAATCTTCAACATCTGCCAGCATGACGACCATACGAAACTCATCCGACAATTTGGTGAGCGCGGCAGCGATTTGATCATCGAAGAGCTTCTTATAGTCTGTTTCGCCGGCGTCCGGCAACTCGACAGGGGATGATTCCTGGGTGTTGTCTTGAAGGGTGTATTCAACTTTGTCATATTGGACGGATTGCGGGGCACGGACTTTTTTTCGATAGCGATTGATAAAAGTATTGGTGAGGATTTTGAAAATCCAGGCTTTAAAATTGGTGCCGGGTTGGAACTGCGCAAAGAAACGAAAAGCGCGCATATAAGTTTCTTGCACAAGGTCTTCTGCTTCTTGTGGATTTCTCGTCATGCGCAATGCAGTGGAATAGAGAGAATCCATATGTTCAAATGCGACTTGCTCAAAAAGATCTTTTTGTGCTGGAGAAAGACTATCCATAAGGCATATGAGGTTTGTGCGCTTTTTTTCTAAAGATACGAATATAGGAATTAAGAGACAACAGATAATGCTTGTTCGGCTTTGTTTTGCACAGGATTTCAGCAGGTATTGCCGAAAAAATCAGGCAAAGAACCTATATATGCGATTCATCCTTCCAGCGGGAGATGCGCCAGCGATGGTCATAAGGACTTTTGACAAAATTGAAAATCGCACTGCCGGTCAGGGCAAAATCGCCGCCTTCGCCAAACAGATTCAAATTCAGCGTTTTCGAGAGTTCAGCCCTATCTTCTTCGCGGTCTTCATAGATGGTATGGTTCCAGGTCAAGGTGATGGTTTGAAAATTGCGGAAAAGCCGGCCGGTCGTTTTGAGATCCGTGTCGCGATTCCAGGAGATAAAACGCCCGGAGGTACCCAGATTGGGGTCAAAATAGACAAAAACAAACGAACTGTCCAGCAATTCGGCATAGACGAGCGAATCTTTCAAGTTATAGGCATAGGTAAAGTTTTCCAGAACCTCTTCAGGTGATTGCTGTTCGGTTAGAACCAAACCAGTTTCCATTCCGCGGTCGAGAGATGGAGCGAACGGATTTAGACAGGAAAGAAATGGAATGACAAGACCGAGAAGAATAATGTGCTTCATGAAAGCACTCGCGCAGATAAGAAACCCTTTGGGGGAAAAAAGAAAAAGCGGTGAAAACTTCTTTCACCGCTTTCTCACAAATTCGATCGGTCGCAGTTCTCACTTCAACATAAAAACCACAGGAATACCCACCCAAACTTTAACCGGTTTGTCGCGTTGTTTGGCGGGCTTCCACTTGACCGATTTGATGGCAGCGATAGCGGCCTCATCGCAACCGTTGTTGCCAAGTGATTTGAGAATCCGCGTATCGATGACATTGCCGTTTTGATCGATCAAGACATTGACCACGACACGTCCTTCAACACCCGCTTTGCGGGCGATTTCAGGATAGCGCAGATTTCTTTGGATCGCTTCAAAACCGCCGATCGGCTGTGGTGGTTCATCATAGGCGATAAAAACCATGGCGGATTCGTCGACTTCTTCTTCTGGAGGAGGCGGCGGGGGTGGCAGTTCGCTCAGATCGATATCTGTGCTCTCGATCGTGGCATCCTCAGGGATATCCTCGTCTTCGCTTTCAATGGGTATCGACGGTCGTTGGGGAGCCGGAGCCCTTTGTTCTTGTTCAGTCTGAGGGATTTCATCGACATTGATAACCACATCTACCTTATCAACCTTCTCGATATTGCGATCGAACCGCTTGAAGGCTTGGAAAAATAGAATCAGGATACCCAATGCGAGGATCAACCCCAATTCCAATACCTTTTTGGAGTGGTATTGCAGACTGTACTTGGGGATTTGTCGGATCAACATAATCAATCACCTCAATCTGCTGCAGTACGCGTTGAATAATTGACGTTCAGAGCCGCACCGCCGACCGAGCGCAACTCTTCTTGAATTGCGGTAACACGGTCCATCTCGACTTGATAGTCAACCCGCAGAGAGACAAGCTTCAACGGCTGTAGAGGGTCAGCGGCTTTTGTGTAAATGATATTGCGGATGCTCGAAATATCCACCATACGATCATCGATCGATATATTGCCGGCCCGATCCGCCCAAATGACCGCAACGTTTCGCTTGCCGGGGAGTTTTTCTATCTTTTTCGCATCCGGCAGAGTGAGTGGCAATCCAGATGATTCCTTGAATACCGTTGATACCATAAAAAAGATGATCAGCATAAACACGATATCCGGCAGTGATGCAGTCGGAATGCCCGATCTGACATTGGACTTTTTTGCGAATTTCAACGTAGACTCCTACTTGTTTCAACGCCCAGGAGACTTTATTGGTTCCTAAGACTCGGGTTCAGCAATAGAGATACGCGTTGCGTTGGCCTGCTTTAACTGGTCGATCACATCGATGTAAACATCATATTTGGTTTTCTGGTCGGTTTTTACCGAAAAGATGATCAAAGGATTCTCTTGCATCATCAGCCTGGCCCGCTCTCGCACCATGTTCAATTCGATCGGCTCTTCATTCAACATAACCTGGCCTGTCGCATTGATCAACAAATTGGCGATATTTTTCTTGCGGACTTCGGTGACCTGGCCTTTCTCAGGCAAGGAAAGAGAGAGTCCTTTATCGACATCAACCGTGGTGGTAACCAGAAAAAAGACCAACAGCAGGAACGCGATGTCGGCCAACGAGGACGTTGGTGGCTCGACAGGTACTTTTCGATCTCGCTTTAGCGCCATGAAGGCCTTCTCCCTTGATTACTTTTTCTCGTTTGCGACCAGCGTGTCGACCAGTTCGTTGGAGCTCTCTTCCATGTCAATGATCAGCTTGTCGATACGAGAGACAAAAAAGTTATGCAGAACCTGGATGATCATGGCCACCACAAGGCCAAAAAGGGTGGTCAACAAAGCGACAGAAATACCGCTTGCCACAATGGTCGGTGAAATGTCATTAGCGGCGGCAATGGCATCAAAGGCCTGAATCATGCCCTGAACCGTACCGGTGAATCCGAGCATCGGCGCAACACTGATGATCGTCGCCAACCAAACCAGACCCTTTTCCAGAAATGCCATTTCGATTGAACCGGCACTGGTCACGGCTTTTTCAACACTTTCGACGCCGCGATCCGCCCGCATCAAACCAGCGTGAAAAATGGAGGCCACCGGCCCACGTGTGGTTGAACAGACTTCCAATGCCTTTTCGACACCACCTTCTTTCAAAGCACTTTTTACTTGATCCAGGAATTTGCGCGTGTTGACGCCGGCACGGGTCAAGGTCCACAGACGCTCGATGCTGATCGCCAATCCGAGAATCAACAAAATTAAAATCGGCCACATAAAGAGGCCACCGTTGATGAACATCTCAACCATGCTGGTCTTTCCTCCAAAGGTGTTTGTAAACGTTTAATTAGACAGGATTTTTACTTTGTCAACAAAACTTAGTATTTTTTGTCCTAAAAGTCAACATCTTTTTGTTTTTTACCCGGCCAGCCGTTTAACGGTTAACACGGGGAACAGGCCAATCATGCAGTTGGTAGATTTGCTCAGCCAACGGCCATAGAGAATTGGCTGCGCGCACTTCAGAATCTGCCAGTATGCGCACTTGATAATAGGATTCACTTCCCCAACGATGACGGGCGATCTCCGCTTTGATCATCGTCGCAATATAGTCCCGGTCTTTTTCCAAAGCCTCGGCGCTATATGGAATATCATGTTTTTTGCATGCGTCTGCAATCTGAGCGATCAGATTGTCCTCCACCTCGTATTGCTGATAAAAGGAATCAAAATCCTTCAGCGCACTCAGCAAACGGCTGTCCGCTGCTGAACCGATTTCAAAAAAGATGCGCTGACGAATCAGCTCACCGGTAAAACGGGTGATCTTGAGATCCGTTAAAATGGTGTCCGGCGTGACGCCGCCGCCGCCATAGACCTTTCGTCCGGCCAGAGTCAGAAAAATCTCTCGTGTGCTGTCTGCAGGTTGGGCCTGTTCTTCATCTTCATAGGCTTCCAAATAATAATCCATCACACCGCTGTCGAACGGCCGCTGGATCAAACGACCGCTTGGGGTATAGTAGCGGGCAACCGTCAATCGCATGGCAGAACCATCGCTTAACAGGCGTTGGTTCTGCACCAATCCTTTGCCAAAACTGGTCTGGCCGACCAACAAGCCGCGATCCAGATCCTGTACCGCACCGGCAACGATTTCTGACGCGCTGGCAGACCCATGGTTGATCATCACCACCAGAGGATAGGACCGAAAGGCACTGCGGTTGCTGGAATAAAACTCCTCGTTTGATCCAGGAACCCGTCCGCGCGTGTAGACCAAACGGTAACCACCCGGGATGAAACGGTCAGCGACTTCAATCGCTTGATCCAAAAGGCCGCCGACATTGAAACGGAGATCGAGAATCAACCGCCGCATTCCCTGCGCTTCCAGTTTGGTGAGCGCTTCATCGAGCTCTTTTGCGGTTGACTTGGCGAACCGACTGAGGTTAACATAGCCGGTAACCCCATCATCAAGCATAAAAGCGGCAACAATGCTGTAAATGGGAATCTTGTCGCGGGTAATCACCACATCGAAATTTTCCGGCTGCCCGGGACGCCTGATGGTCAATTGCACCTGGCTGTTCTTCGGGCCGCGAAGTTTTTTCATCACTTCAGACTCGGTAATCCCGTAGGCAGATTCACCGTCAATCCGCACGATCTGATCGCCCGGCAGCAATCCGACCGCTTCCGATGGCCCGCCGACGATCGGTGAAACCACCGTTAAAATCTTGTTTTGCACGATAAATTCAATGCCGATTCCTTCGAAATAACCCTCGACTTCTTCCGTCACTTTTTCAACTTCTTTTTGTGGAATATAGACCGAATGCGGGTCCAGCTCGCTGAGCATGCCCTGAATCGCACCGGTGATCAGGTTTTCGCTCTCCACTGGCTCCACATAGTATTGTTTGACGTAAGAAAAAGCTTCGGCAAAACGGTCCAACTGGGAACGGATATTGTCTCTGGAAGACGATTGAGTGGAACCGATTCTCTGCAACCCCAACCACAGCAGCACAGCCAACCCCACGGCCAGAGCAATTGAACTCTTTGTTTTCATCTTTTTGACTCTCATTTTTACCCAAAAAAAAGGAATTTCACTCCGAGTCGGCGCCAAGCACCTGATCTCACAGAGAATGACTTGAATTGCAATCTACAGAGTATGAAAAAGTTCGTTTCTGCTACTGCATCAGCGGTATCCCATTTGACGACGAGACGCCATTGCGACTGCACAAAAAACAATAGGTGGACTGTTTATTGATTCGGCCAACACCGAATCCGGGTTTCATCCTACTCCAGTTTGTGCAGTTCGATTTGGATCTCCATCTGTTTTGATGCCTGCGGCGGTAATAAGATTTTCCAATTGGGTACCACCACTGACGCCTGATAGATACGTTCAAATCCCGATTCTGACATTGAAACCGTCTCGATCGGAAAACGCCAGACCTCCGCCCGCGGTGCAAAATCGAGGTTGATATGCAAACCCAGCCACTCATCGACCAAAGAAAATTGGGCAAGATCTGCAATCGAACCACGGCTTCGCAAGCAGCGGTCGTCAATCGCTGCCTGGTGAGCAGCATAGTAGCGATCAACGGCCTCGCCTGCGAGAAGGTTGAATGCCAATTCAGCGGCAAACCATATTTCGATTGACCGGTTATTGCGATTGTGGAGGCGATAGGTCAATCCGATAGAATCTGATCCTGCTTTTATCTCGATGGTCTTGTCCAGATGCATCGGAACTTTACCATGGTCGACTTGCACCTGACCCTCCCGGCTGAACATCAATCTGGCGCTAGTTTCTGTCTTTTCCACCTGCACCTGATACGGCTGTTCGATAAAATCGCCTTGCTCGCGGTATTTTGTGCGGGAAAATCCGTCGAGATCGGTTTCGGGATGCAAAAAATGGTCGATTAAAGCCACGCGCTGATAAGAATCGCAGTCGACAAGATCCTGCAGACCGCTTTCTTGGCTGCGGATATTTTCATGAATGGTGTAAAAGTCAGCGCTTTGGTCAGCCTGCTGGCCACCTGCTTCAGACAATTTATGGTGGTAGCCTTCCGGACGTCGAGACAGAGTGTCGAGAAGATTGATGGCGCAGGGTTTGAAATCCCATTCGAAGAGGGTACCTCCTTTTGCCGGGGCAAAATAAAGCCGCATGCGATCGGTATCGACAAAGGTTTCTTCGAGTCCATCGCAATTCACATCCTTTTGTTCAATTCGGACCCACCCATGGGCAATTGCTTCTTTTCCATAGATGAGGCGATCGATAGCGACCTGGGCGCGGATCAAATGGTTGTAAATTGCGTAGCGCAAGTTGGTCAGATAGAGACCGCCAAAAACGCCATGCCAATAGGGACAGTTGCACTGGGCGGCATAGACCAGATCGCGGATCGGCTCGAGAGGAGCCGCCTGCATTGCAGGATCGCTCTCCAACCTCTTTAAGTCATCCCGAACCTGCAACATCCGCTTGTGCATTTGATTGGCCTCCGGATATTTGGCAAAAAAATTGCGCCAAAATCCTGCCTGAAAAAACCGGTCGACCTCTTTGAACGGCGCTTGTTCGAGCCAACTCTTCATGTTTTCGTATTCCGGGATAGCTGCAGCCGGCAAAGCCCAGGTCATCATCTCCCGGTAGGAAGCAGTCGGCAAGTACACCCGGCCTCGGGGCGCGAAGCGGTCGAGTGTTTCTGCAAAAGTCAGCACCCGGATCCATTCCCGGTTTTCCTCCAGCAGAGAAAAAAAGCTTTCCAGCCAGCCGTTTTCATAACACTGGTGATAGGTGTTTGGCCAGACCCCGAATTTTTCGCCATCATCGGCAAACACCGCGATGCGGTCGCCGGAACTGTCGGCCAATGACTGCAGATAAGCAATCGTCTCTTCCGGAGGCTGAAAGGGAATGGAATAGCGCAGCTTTTCATCGATCGGGAAAACTTTAAGCAGAGCGCCTTGCTCTTCGGTGATGAAATAGCCCTGCAGATCGGCACCGGATAGCCCGCTATGCTTGAAATGCGAATCATCGAGAACGGTGTATTCAACGCCAGCCTGGACCAGCGGCAAAGGCAACTGCGGCTCCCATACGCGTTCTGCCAGCCATATGCCCCTGGGTTTACAATCGAGATGCTTGCGCAAAAATTGGTCGAGTTTGCGAATTTGTCCGACTTTATCCGGATCTGAAATCGCGATTAGAATCGGCTCATAATATCCGCCGGTCATGATCTCAATCTGACCTCGGGAAACCATTGAACTCAAGAGAGAGATAAAGTCGGGATGATGAGACAAAATCCATTCCAGGAGAATACCGGAATAGTGCTGAACCGTCCTCACTCCAGGGTGCGCTGACAACACCTGCAAAAATGGCAAATAGGCACGTTGATAGGCCTCCTCAAAAACAAAATCGAAATTGCCGACAGGCTGATGGTTGTGCAGTCCGATCACCAAATTGATCGTATTCAAAGACGACTCCGCGTGAGAGAATAAAGATTACTCTTTTCAGTTCGCCAAACAATCGTTTTGGCACCGGTGTCGCGCACACATTGGTGAGCAGAGCACCATTCCCGGATTGATGATATGCCTCTACAGTCTATCCCATGATCGTGCCGGGCGGCCACAGCGATCAGAGTTTTGCGCTGATCGCCTTGGCCATATCCAGAGTCGATGCTGTACCTCCCATGTCATAAGTGTGAACCAGGCCTTCTTGCAAGACTGCTTTGACCGCGTTTTCAACTCTTGCAGCCGCTTCTTCTTCGCCGAGGTGCTCGAGCATAAGTTTAACGGTCAAAATCATCGCAATGGGATTGACTTTATACAGGCCTGCATACTTGGGAGCCGACCCATGCGTCGGTTCAAAGACCGCATAGCGATCGCCGAGATTGCCGCTGGCGCTGAAGCCCAACCCGCCAACAAGTTGAGCACAAAGATCTGAAATGATATCGCCGAACAAATTGCTGGTGACCAAAACCCCATAATTCTGTGGATTCTTGATCAACCACATACACATGGCATCGATATTGGTTTCCCACAGCTCGATACCTGGATACTCCTGGGCAATTTTTCTGGCTTCACGGATAAACAGGCCACTGGTTTCGCGCAACACGTTGGGCTTTTCCACTACTGTTACGTTTTTATAACCTTTTTCTTTGGCATAGGCAAATGCGGATCGAATGATTCGCTGCGAGGCAGGCCGAGTGATGATGCGCAGCGTCAGGGCCATATCGGCGGAATCGACGCCGGCAAAACGTTTCATCTTTGGATGTTCAGTTGCGAGCGTCTTGCGCAGGCTATCCGGTACAGGGTGAAATTCAATTCCGCTGTAGAGATCTTCGGTATTTTCGCGAAACACCACAATATCGATGTCGTCGCGGTAATTGAGAGGATTGCCGGCATAAGCTTTGCAAGGTCGCAGATTGGTGTGCAAATCGAACTCTTGCCGCAAACGGACGATCGGACTGGAATAGGCAAATCCCTTGCCGCGAAGCGCTGGAATCAGTTCCTTGTCAGCCTCCTCTTTGGGCTTGGAGGTGATCGCACCAAAAAGAGCGCAATCGGTTTGTTTCAATACAGCGATTGTTCGAGCCGGCAGAGGGTCGCCTTCATTGCACCAAAATTCCCAACCGATATCACCATGTACGAATTCAAGGTTCAGATTTAGACTGTCGAGAACAATTCGAGCGGCTTCCATGACGTCATTGCCGACGCCATCGCCAGGCAGCCATGCGATACGATACTTGGCCATCTCTTCCACCCTCTCGTTTGATTTCAAAAATCGATGCATGATGAACGATAAGCATCCGCAGGAGCAGGAAGGCCTGTTATGCTGTATTTTCTCCTGCCACTTTGCGTATCAGTTGATTTGCGACCTGCCGTGAAAACAGAGCAGAGCATGTGAGAATCTGATTAAAACAAAACTGTTAAACTGAACTGTTGGGCGCTGCCCAGATCAGAAGAAAAAGGCACATAAGCATAATCGACACGTGCCGCTCCCCAACCCAGGCCCAAACCGGCACTCCAGCTTTTCTCATCATAGCCAGTTCCATAACCGGTCCGCAAGAAAAGCACTTCCATCAGCTGTACTTCTGCACCGGCGTGCACATGAGATTCCTCGTCGACTATTTTAACGAAATCCAAAGCAAGCGCCCAGCGAAAGCCGTTCATCCCACCTGGCGAGTAGGTCACGCCGACGCGCCCGATGCGCGGCAGGTCGATGCGTTCGTTGCTGAGTTCGTCGATCCAACCCAAGTTTTGCATAGAGGCTGCAAAGGCAAGTCCTTCAATTTGCGGCAGATATCGCACTCCCATGTCGACCGCAAAGCCGTCAGCGCTTTCTACGTGTATCTTTTCATAAAGATATTTGGCCTGAATGCCAAATGAGAGGTGGCTGAATTTTCGCGCATAGGCCAAACCGATCGTGAAATCTTGGGCGGAAAATTCCGCCAGCGGAACTGCTGACGCCGAATCGCGGCGTTCGAGCCCTGGGACTTCAGTCAGAATTGCGCTCAAACCGAAATGGCCGAAACGGGTTGGCATGGCAAAAGCCGCCACGGAATGGTCGATATCTTGAATCCAGTGGCTGTAGGAAAGGGTGGCCTGCCGTTTTGTCAAGCAGGCCAATCCGGCGGGATTCCAAAAAACAGTTGCAGCGTCGGTTCCTCCAGCCACAGCCGCTGATCCCATGGCAGCCGAACGGGCATCAGTGGAAATTTTTAGAAAGGCCAGTCCTGATCGGCCCGCGGCTGCCGCCGAAGAGGCCGTGACCAGGACAAAGGCGATCAAATACTTTTTTAACATCCCGCACTCTCCGATTCGGGTAACCATTCAACGCTGAACTTTCGAACACTGTTGTTTTTTCAATTCAGCCATTCAAAAATAGAAAATTTCTGTTCCGCACCCTGTGCCGCGGGTTATCGATGGAGTCGACTTTTGTGTTTAAAACACAAAAGCCCAGCTAAAAATATGGTCAGCATGCGGCGCAGCGCCACCCGCCACAAATGCATAATCGAGGCGGGTTTGCTTGCCGAACAGGTCTACTTGAAATCCGAGGCCAAAAGTAAGCTTGTCGTCGTCCAAACCCATCCGCAAGGCCCCCAGCTCTTTTGCAGATAATTCGATGCCCCCGTGGTAGCGAGGGTTCTGCAATTGGCTGTCTTCCACATCGAGCGCCAAAAGCAACCATTGTTGCGGAATGCGATAGGCTACGGCGAAGCGCGAAATTTTGGGAAATTCATCGATTGTGCTCGTTCCTTTGTCCCATACCTTGTCGGTGTTCCAGGTGTATTTCGACAAATTGTCGTGCAAAACCGCGCCCACCATCAAGCCAGGCAGGGGATTGGCAAAGGCACCGATGTCAAGGCCGAAACCCTGAGCAGAGACAGCTTCATCATCGCGTCCCAGATGGGGAAATCGGTTGTAAACGACTTTGCCATTCAGGCCAACGGAGACCCAGGGTAACGGGTTAATGGCAAAAGAAAGAACGAAGGCGTGCTCAGAATTGGAAAAGGTGCCGATTCGATTGCCGGAAAAGTCACGGCCGTCGATCTCGTCGACACCGGCATGAATCCAGGCCAGGGCAAAACCTGCGCTGATTGGGCGTTCGCTGCTGCTGTCGGATTCGGCATGCAGCGGCTGCGCGTAGCCGACGAAATCGAGATTGCGATCAAGGGGTAAAAAAGCAAAGGAGACCTGAACTTCGCGATTTTTCAGATGCGGGAGCAGAGCGGGATTGTAGATTCCGCTGGCAGCTCCCGACGGCAGCGCGGTCAGCGCGTCACCCATGGCTTTTGCGCGTGCTCCGACTCCCATCCGCAGGAATGCTCCTGCATAGCCGCCGTCACCCGTTTCGGCAAAAGCCGTGGAAATCATCACCGCACTCAGCACGACGAGCCAACTTTTTCTCATAGTCTTTCCATTCCACTAGTTGAGGATGATGATCTTGCCCCAATAGGTCCCGTCGCCTTCGAGTTCGACGCTGTAAAAGTAGACGCCATTGGCTACGGCATCGCCATAGTCGTTGCGGCCGTTCCACACCTCGGTAAAATCACCGGGCCCGACAACCGGTTCGCCTTGCACCAGGGTGCGGACCAAATCCATGGCAAAGTCATAGATGCGGATGGTCGATCGAGTAAAGCGCAGCGCGTTGTATTGGATTCTCACATACCCATCTTCACCCAAAACATTGTGGCGAAAAGGAGAAAACGGGTTGGGGTAGGCAAAAGTTCGCGGTTGGTCATCGACACCGGCTGGATTAAAAGCGCGAAAGATTTTCCAGGTATAGCCGTTGTTGATTGTGCGCGCCAGACCGTCAGCCGTGCCCGCCCAAAGTTCATTGTCGCGCGCAAAAGCTGAATACATGTCGCGGCTATAGATGCGCTCGCCGCTCTGCTGGTCGATAATCTCCGGAAACCGATACCAAGTCTGACCATAGTCGATCGACTTGAACAAGCCGTTGTCGGCCGCCACATAGACCACCGAATCATCAAAAGCAAAATTGTGGGCTTTTTCGTCTTGCAGGGTGATCTGCCAGGACAGACCGTCGTCCTCGCTTTTTGATACTGCATAGGTTTCACTTTCACCTTCGGCTTTCCACGTCGCCGCCCAGATAATCCGCCGGTCAGCGGTTTTTTGATAAGCCAAAGCAACGACAAAATTGCCCGAAATCGGCTGTTGTTGATTGGTATGGGTAAAATGTGCCCAGGTCAAACCATTGTCGCGCGATCGGTTGATCCCTTCGGCGGTGCCTATCCAAATGGCATCCTCGGTGGCCACAGCAGAAAATCCGCGATGGTTGAGCCGTGCGCCTGGATTGAACAGCATCGAGTCCGGCGCAGCCTCTTGCCAGGTCTCTCCCCAATCGCTGGATTTGCATATACCGCCCCCCCAGCTGACGATCCAGAGGGTGTTGCGGAAAACGGCAATATCATAAGTCAAGTTTTGTATGGGTGTGACACCCGGCTGTGGATAATGTTCCCAGGTCTGTCCATTGTCGACGGATACGCTTAAGCCTGTTCCCATATCCAGATAACTGTCGCTGACGGCAGTCAGAGTATCATCGGCAGTGGCAACCCAGACTGTATCGCCAGACACCCATAGAGCGGAGATGCTGCCTCGGCCTAGTCCGTGCTTCTGGTCAAAGCTCGCAAAAGAATCTCCAGAATTGGCTGTTCGGCTCAAGCCGTGGCCTGTACCGAACCAGAGATGGGTTGAGTTGGCACGAATGTCGGTAATGCCATTGCCGGCCAAACCTGGCTTGGGTGGGGTCGTTTCTCCCACCTGGTAGAAATGAATCGGTTTGGCGGTCACCAGAGCAAAACCACAGAGCAGCCATAGTATTGAAATTCGATTTCGCATCGATCGTTCCATCACTTGAGTTTGATTATCGCGTTCAGGACATTGCTCAATTGACCTACTTTATCTTCGGCTTGAAAGGTCAGAGTATAATTGCCCAGCAATGGCTGCTCATCCTCCGGGCGGGCGCCAAAAATCACCACCGTTGAAAAAATCCCATCCCCTGCCAGTTGGTCGCCGCGATAGCCCTGCCCCCAGCGGGACAGATCATAGGGCAGCCCGTTGTCAAACATTTCGAAATAGGGGCCGCTGCTGGCATAACTGCCGTCCGGTTTGACCCATTTGAATTTAACGGTTTGGATATCAGCCAAGGTTTGCGGATCATCCACCTTGACGGTAACGAGATAGACATCGAAAATGCCGGGGGCGGGACGAAGCACCGAGTCCGGCGCCACAGCCTCTGAAATCGTCGGCGGATGGTTTTCGATCAACATTTGGGTTTCATAAATTTGGCTCTGGGCAGCAGATAAATCTTCGGCAACGACCTGCAGCTGGTAAGGGCCTTGCAATCCGGCGCCGGCGCTGCGGTCAACAGCGAGGGAGAACAAACCATCGCCCGCAGTCAGATCGCCCAAAACGCCGCGATCGTTAAGTGTCCAGGAAAACGCCTGCACCTCTTGCAGCAACCCCTTGACCACAACCTTTTGCACATCCTGAATGCCGTTGGAATCGGCCACGGCGGCGGTCAATAACTTCTGCCCGGCAAAACCGCTCGGCAACATTTCGGGCAAAGTGACGGCCAACAGAATCGGTGCGGAACGACGAGCGGTTCGCGCTGTTTGTTCGAGCGGATCACTTGACAAATCATCCGAATCAGTCGCTTGAAAAACAAAGCGATACAGTTGCTCTGAATCGACGCTTTGGTCCCAAAAAAGCTGTTGGCTGAAAATCCCGTCAAAAGCGACCACATCGCCGTCCTGGGGCTGTTCGGCTGCCCCGTCGTCATACAGTGAAAAATTCATTGTTTCCACACCATCGGCGGTGCGCAAAACCCGGCACTTGACCGAATGGACCGCCCTGGGGCCGGCGGGATGTTCGACGCGCACGGTGATCGGGTGGTAGCGGTTGGGATTGAAGATTTGCGGCATAGACAAATCGCTCAGCACCGGCGCTCCTGCTGTAAAATTTTGCAGCGGCATCTCGCGCTCAGCGCAGGCAAATAACAAAAGCCCAAAACCGACAACTGCCCTGGCCAAAACCGGCAAAGCCATTTGTTTCATTTTCTTTATCCTGTGCAAAAGCGTTCCGCCCGCCTCGATTGCCATTGCCCGCGTTTTATCTTTGGTGGAGCCTCTCACCAGGCAAGCACAAAAAAAAACCGAGCCCAATAATCTCCAACTCGGTTTCAGAGGAGGCCGGGCATTTTTCACCCCGTGATTGGGAAAATCGAGGTGTGAAAATGAGTAACAAAAATTATGCCCACAGCTCTCCAAAAACTTGTTTTAAAAATTTATGCAACTCGATTGCAACAAGCAAGACTTTTTTCACCGCTACAGCGATCAGATGGCAGCACCGGCGAGCAGATCTGGCAAGCGGGCTAAAAGTTCACCATGATCGGCAAAAATAAAATGGGCGCCCGTCAACTCTTCAGCCGGCAAGGTGGTGGTCAAAGCGACGCAGGTCATTTGTGCCGCCAAAGCGCTCTGGATACCCAGGGGTGCATTTTCCACCACCAGACAGTCGGCTGCCGGTATTTGCAAACGATTGGCTGCGGTCAGATAGGGCTGCGGATGCGGTTTTCCCTGTTCCACATCCTTGTCTTTAACCAAACAGTGGAACCGCTGTAAAAGTTCCTCCGGCATAAAACTGCGGAGGTTCTCCAGCACGGTGCCCGTTACCAACCCATGGCGGCACGACATCGCTTCAGCGATGTCGAGCAAGGGTTCGATTTCCGGATAGATCGAAGCTGAATGATGCTGACGAAAATAGCGGTTTTTCGCCTCGGCAAACAACCGCGCTTGCGCTTCATCGAGGCCGAGATGGTTTGCCCGATAGATCTCCTGGGCGATCCGAAAGGCGGGAGCGCCTTCATTCCTTTTGACCACCCCCTCCGCGATCTCGATCTCTGGCGGCATTACCGCACACCAAGCGGCAAAATGAAAGGGAAAGGTAGTTGCGACCACACCATCGCAATCAAACAAAAGCGCTTTTTTCACTCCACCTCCGACAATCTGGCGGTAAAATGGCGCAAGAGCGGCGCTTGATACACCAGCAGCAGACCTTTGATCGACTGGCGTTGGCGATAAAGCTGTGCGATCGATTCAGCCACATATTGCATGTGCATTGAGGTATAGACCCTTCGCGGAATGGCCAACCGCACCAATTCAAGCTCCGGATAGCTCTCTTTGCCGGTTTTGGGATCGGTTTCACCGAACATCAAACTGCCGATCTCTACCGTTCGAATCCCGGCTTCGCGATAAAGTGCAACCGCCAACGCTTGCGCAGGAAATTGCGCCTGTGGCAGATGCGGAAGAAATTCTCTGGCATTGAGATAGACTGCATGGCCGCCGATCGGTTTTAGTATCGGCACCCCGCTTCGGCTCAACAACTCGCCGAGGTAACGAACCTGACCGATGCGATAAGCGAGGTAATCCTCTTCCAGAACTTCCTGTAATCCCCGCGCTATCGCTTCCAGATCGCGTCCAGCCAGTCCGCCATAGGTGGGAAAACCTTCCAACAAGATCAGCAAATTGGTTGCTGCGCGATAGCAAGTGTCGTCGTTCATCGCCAAAAAGCCACCGATATTGACCAGTCCATCTTTCTTGGCGCTCATCGTGCAGCCATCGGCATAGGAGAACATTTCGCGAGCGATCGATGGAATACTCTTGCTGGCGAATTCAGGCTCGCGTTCTTTGATGAAAAAACAATTCTCTGCAAACCGGCAGGCATCCAGAAAAAAAGGAATTCGATGCTTTTTCGCCACCCGATGCACTTGGCGAAGGTTGGCCATAGAGACCGGCTGCCCACCGCCGCTGTTGTTGGTCACCGTCATCATGATCAGGGGTATACGTTTTTTGCCTTTATCAGCGATCAATCTTTCGAGTTTATCAACATCCATATTGCCTTTGAAGGGGTGATCCAGATTTGGATCGTGTCCTTCATCGATCACCAGATCTAGGGGAATTGCCTCATTGTGCAGAACATTGGCGCGAGTGGTGTCGAAGTGGGTATTGTTGGGCACCAGATCGCCTTTTTTGAGAATCACAGAGAAAAGCAGATTTTCGGCCGATCGGCCCTGATGAGTTGGGATGATATGGGAAAAACCGACAATGTCGCGAACCGCTCTTGCAAAATTAAAAAAATTTTTACAGCCGGCATAGGATTCATCTCCCACCATCATGCCTGCCCATTGGTTGTCACTCATGGCTGAAGTGCCACTGTCGGTCAGCAAATCGATATAAATCTTTTCCGCAGGCAAATTGAAAAGATTGAGGCCTGCCTGTTGCAAGAGTTCGACGCGCTCCTCGCGAGTGGTTTTTTGGATTTTTTCGACAACCTTGATGCGAAACGGTTCAGCTGGAAATTCCATTTCTACCCCTCTTTGGGCTTTCGATTATGGGATGTACATGGGGACCTGAAGGATATCGACGCCGCGCTAAAAGCTAAAGAGACTTGAGCGGTTCAAAATTCATAAAATCAGCATGATGGACAATAACCGCTTCGGGACAGCGATACCCGGAATCACCTTCTTTGGCGTGGGTTGCCACGATGTGCACGACTTTATCCGGCAATTCATTCTTGACAGCCAAACCGGCGCCGCTAAAAGGATGGCGCAGCAATTTGCCGCTTTCGCTTTTAACAACCTCGCCTTTTACACGCTCATATTCGAGCAACTTGCCAATATCGTGCAACAAAGCGCCAGCGGTCAGTGCATCCCAATCGATTGTGTATTCGCGGGCATAAAAGTCCTGCAGGACCTGCGCTGAGCGCAGAGCAACCTGAGTGACAGCGCGGGTATGGGCGAGAAAACTGATGCGCGTGTTGGGGATCAGCAGCGTAAATGGAATTTTTTCGAGATCATCGATTTCCCATCCCCCAATTGCCATGGCTTCCAGCCAACAGGCAATCGCTTTTTGCCGCATCTTTTGGTCTTTGATCGAAACAAACTCGGGAACTCGGGCAATCAGTTCCTCTTGCATAAACAATCTCCTCTGGCGAAAATTCGGCAAAGACCGTCACTCTTGGTTCAGGCTTTGATCGATTTGAGAGCTTTGATGGTGCGATCGATGCCCAAAAGGATGGCCCGTGCAATTGCGGCTCTACCAATATTGTACTCTTCGATATAGGGAATTTCGATCAAATCATGGATGGTCTGAAACGTGAGCGCTCGACCTGCTGAGACACCCAGCCCCAACTTGTTGGCCGCAATGGCGATAGACCGGATCAGCTCAATCTGGTCATGCAAAACAGCTAGATCCTGAACCTGAGCCAACCGGTTGGTGCTGATCTGCACATAGTCGACGCCGGCTCTTGCGGCTGCTTTGAGTTGATGAGTATCCGGCTCGATAAATGCAGAGACGACAATGGTGTTGGCCCGCAATTCTGAAACCACATCCTCAAGATACTCCAAATGCTCGGCAACATTCAGGGTTTCTTGCGCACCAGGCTCTTCGACAGCGGGCGCACACAGAGTCACCATATCCGGCAGCAGCTGAATGGTGCGTTTGACCAAGTCTTGCTGCAGGGGTATCGCCACGTTCAGATGCGTTTGCACAACCTCTTTCAGGATGGTAATATCGCGATCAACAATATCGGAGCGATCTTCCTTCAGATGCACGACAATTCCATCGACACCGGCAATTTCCGCTGCGATCGCCACGGCCACCGGATCGGGCTCCTTGCCGCGATTCATGGCGCGCAACCTGGCTACCTCGTTTAGACAAAGACATATTCTCGCCATCCGCAATCCTTTTATTTGATTCAATCCTTGATCAGCCGGGCGTTTGGATTTGCTCGGCACCCAATAAATCTCGTGTCGAGTTGCAAAGACAATTGATCTTTACAAAGGTTTCCTGTCTGATGACGAAACACTGCCGGCACCCTTTAGTGACTTGATCCACAGACAGGCAACAGGCAGGTCGCTTTCACCTCATCACAATCGCGAATCAAGCGATAACCGATACAAAATCATTAAAAGTTATCTTGCACGCTCGCCAATTCGCGTATGACAACCAACAGCGCCGCCTGGGGACAAATCAGAAAGGGATGGTCATCCAGACGGATTTCAATGGCAGCTTTGCGCAAGAACAGAACATAGTCGCCGATTTTCGCTTGCAGCGGAATATAGTTCTTGTCGTGTTTTTTTTCTTTCCAGGGTTCTTCTTCGATGTCGGTCGGCGCCGGCAAAGGCGTTCCTGGACCAACCTCCACGATTCGGCCGCCTTGCACAGTCTCTTTTTCAAGCGCCCATTTCGGCAGATAGAGGCCAACATTGGTGCGATCTTCTCCCATATCCGGCACGATGAGCACGCGATCGCCGACAACATGGATTTCTTTGTTGTTCTTTTTCATTTTGCTCTTTCCATTGCTTGCGCAAAGCGGTGCGAATTAGGGCTGCTGCTGGGATGGTTCATTAAAAATCGAATGGTACAATCGCTGCGGCAACAATATTCGCAATCGATGATCGCAGCCAATCCACAGATCCATCATCCTGCGGATGGACGCGATTGGTCAGAACGATGACAGCTGTTTCGCTCGTGGGATCGATCCACAGCGATGTGCCGGTATAACCGGTATGGCCGTAACCGCCATCCGGGAAAAGATCACCGCCAACCCATGAGGTCCCTTGCTTGACCACCCATCCCAAGCCGCGCGGCGACAAATGGGAAGCGCCGCTGGTTTTAACCATCCGATTGATGGTCATGGGTGATAGAACACGTTGGCTATCGAGTTCCCCGCCGTTCAAGACCATCCGTGCAAAACGCCAAAGATCCTGAGCTGTGGAAAACAATCCGGCATTGCCGGAGATGCCGCCTTGCAAGCGCGCCAAAGGATCGTGGACCACACCTTGAAGAGCGGTGTCGCCGACCATTTCTGTTGGTACACAAAAATACCTGATCGAATCAGCGGGCACAAATCCGGTATTCAGCATGCCCAATGGGGCGAAAACATGCTCGTGGCTGAATTGATCCAGGTTTTTCCCCGAAATCTTTTCGATGATATACCCCAGGGTGATGTAGCCCAAGCAGCTGTAAAGCGTTCGTTCGCCAGGTGCATATTCTTTGGGCAAAGCAGCGATATAGTGCACCAGATCGGCAGTTGAGCATGGTTGTCCGAGGGAATCGGCGGCAGATTGACACGAAGTGTAAGCGGGAAGACCGGACGTGTGCGTCAACAGGTGTTGAATTCTGGCTTCTTCGCCGGGAGAACCATCAGGTAAAAAAATTCGGCTGAAATTCGGGACATAATCGCTCACCCGATCTGTCAAGCGCAGGTCGCCTCTCTCGATCAACAGCAAAACAGAGGTCGCGGTCGCCACTGGTTTGGTCAAAGAAGCCAGATCAAAACGCAGGTCAGTGCGCATCGGAGCAGGAGTGGGCAGCTGCCGGCTTTGGCCATATGCGCGGCAGAAAACCACCCGATCGTTTCGGCCGACCAATACCACCGCGCCCGGGATATCTCCATCGTCTATCGCCCGCTGCACAACACGATCGATTTGCTGCAAACGGCTGACAAGCATTCCTGCTGACAACTCTGCTGTCTGCGGGAAGGATCCATGCGATTGGCGAGCACATCGCAGACTGCTGGTTCCGATTGCTGTGACAAAGAAAAACAGCACAGCGAGTCGGTAGGACAAAAAGGTTCGCCACCAATCCTGGCGACAGCAGGCCATAGAACCACTCCGAGTTGTAACCCTATTCCCGGATACCTGACAGATGGGAAAGTGCGGCTGATATCAGTGAATAGAGCATCAATCTCAAATTCATACGAATCATTCACACCGCAAGACACGGCAAAATGTTACTGATTTTTCTAAGAATAATCAAGGAAAATCCCGCAGCACGCCACTCCCCTGCCAACAGCGAAAATTGCCTTTTGGGCAACCTGTTGAGCCCCAGGCAGATAAGTTTTTGCCTTGTATTTGAGAACAAAATTCAATATTGTTGTGTTTGAGATAAAGATCCGGAGCACGCAACAACCTCTGCCCAGGTAAAAACCAAGAATAATCAGATCGGCAATTTTGAGTATCCGCTTTTGTCATGCTATAAAATGCAAGGGAAACGCCAATGAATCGTGTTGACCGGGGTGCTGTTCACATCATGCCCGATGGAACGGAAAAGCATATCAATCCGTTTACCGGCACTGAAGTGTGGTTTATTCCCGGTCGCCGCAATCGACCGACGCCGCTGCGGGAAGAGATCGCCAGCCGTCCGCTCGAGAGGCATGATCCGGAGGATTACTGTAACTTTTGTGCAGCAAAATACCCTAACACGCCGCCGGAAAAAGCGCGGGTCGTTCAGGCAAACAATGGTTTCGTTATACAAGAGAGATTGGATCCGCCTGCCATCTTTCAACAAACCGCAGAGTTCCGCCGCATACCCAATCTTTTCGAGATCGTCACGATCAATTACTGGAAAAAAAATTATTCCTATCGCCTCAGCGCAAAAAATCGCCTTTGGAAAGAGCGCTATCTCTCCACTCAAGCAGGGCGCGATCATGTGCTCGCCATTGTGGACATGAAGTTGAATTACCTGGGCTATTCTGCTGAGCAAATCCTTCGATTTTCAGCGGACGAAAAATTGGAGTGGGCGGATGCGTTTTTTGGCGGTGGACATGAGCTGATCATCCCGCGGCGGCATTATATCGACAGTGCTTCCAATGATGCGCAGCTTTTCTCATCAGGGGATATGAGGCCGGATGAACACTCTCAATATTTCCATTTTGTTATCCAATCGATGGAAGATATTTTCGAAAACAATCGCTATGTGAGGTACATTGCCATTTTTCAGAATTGGCGCAAAGAGGCAGGTGCATCCTTTGATCATCTGCACAAACAGCTTGTGGCTCTGGATGAGTGGGGTGTTTCTCTGCAACGCGAACTCGACATGGCCAACAAAAACCCCAACATCTACAACGAGGCGGCTGCCAATTATGCCGGCTACAACAACTATGTGATCTGCGAAAACAGCCATGCGATTGCCTTTGTCGAGCCCGGCCACCGCCATCCAACCATTGCGATCTATTCAAAAAGCCTCAACTGCCGGCCTGCGGAACACAGCCCTGACGAATTGCGCGGGTTCAGCGATATCGTGCATGCCGTGCACGCAGCTACAGGGACACAGATCAGCTGCAATGAGGAATGGTACTATATGCCACGGGATAGCATCGTCAGCATACCCTGGCATGTTTTGATCAAGTGGCGAATCAATATTCCGGCAGGCTTTGAGGGAGGAACCAAGATTTATGTCAATCCAATGTCACTGACCGAATTGCGGGATTATTTGGTGCCGCGCCTTTTTGAATTGCGCAGCCAAAACCGCATTGCAGGCTTTGCCATTGCCGAAGAATGTCCGGTACAGCCCAATTCCTTGCTCTATTATCACAAATCGCAATCTTTTTGAGCAGTTGATGAAACGCAATCTCCACATTCTCGTTTATTTGCTGAGTATGCTCTGGCTGAATTGCCAATTCCCGTTTTCGACCCGCGATCCGGAAAAACCGAGTTCAACTCAATCGAGCTGGATTCAGCCGACTGCTCCCGAATATGTGCTGATCAATCTAAAAAATGCGCTGGCCGAAAAAAACAGCACCAACTATCTGCGCTGTCTTGCCGATACCAGTATTTCCGGACAGAGTTTTCGCTATCATGCCGATCCATCGGTTGCCAATGCTTATCCCAATTTGTTCGATCGTTGGAACAAATTATCAGAAACCAATTATGTCAATCAACTTATGCTTTTTTTAAAACCCGATTCAGTCGTCAAATTGACGCTGTCGGCATCCAAATCGATCGATATCGGCGATATCAACCGGATCACATTGGTTCAAGATTATCAACTCGACGTCCGGCATACCTGCAAGGAAACGGATTGTCCGCGCCTCATGGCTGGACAAAGCGAGCTCATCCTCGGCCGCAACACCGAGAGCCTGTGGGCGATTGTCGAGTGGACTGACCGTTCGTCGGGTGAGACCCCCACCTGGAGCCAATTGCGCGCCTATTTTGGCAAATAAAACAAACAGGCAAACCATGAAACGCAAGCAACGCAGCAGTCAGCCTGAAAAAAAGGCGGATGGCCGTTCGAAAATCTGGATAATCGCATTGACCATCCTGGCCGGCCTTCTCCTGCTGGTCAACTTTGTGGTCCTTCCCCCACGTGGGCGCGATCACGGTGAAGTGAAAAAGATCGCCGAATCGTCGGACCCCCTGCTCGAATCGCTGACCACTGAAACCCTGGCGAATTATCACATCAGTGCCAACTGGATCCAACGCCGTCAACAAGAACTGCAGGTGCAGATCCCGCCTAAATTCAAGTTTCATCAGTTCTATCTCGATCTGCAGAATCGCCTGAAAGGCCAAAATGCCGCGATCCTCTCCTGTCAGGAGAATATCCCAAGCAGTGGGATTTTGCTCACCATCGGGAAAAATGACCAGCAAGCGCTACACTTGCGTCTGATCCGAAATGCCCAGCTGTCGAATATCGCCGGCTATGCGGCGATCATAATCGACGATTTCGGTTATTCCCATAACGACCTCGTGCGTTCTTTTATCTCTTTTCCGCACGCCATTACCTTGTCGATCATCCCCGGACTGCGCGAAAGCCGCACCATCGCCCGCGATGCCGAATTGGCGAAAAAAACCTATCTTGTGCATATGCCGATGGAACCGCTGAATGAACCGTTTGATGACCTGGGATTTACCATTTTGGCCGGCCAGGATGCGGGATTGATCAGGATGCGGACGCGAAGCGCTTTTTCGCAATTGCCGCACGCCGTCGGTTTGAACAACCATCAGGGCTCACGCGCTACCGCGGATGAAGCGGTCATGCGCATCTTGTTGCAGGAATTAAAGAGTCTTGACAAATTCTTCATCGACAGCCATACGCATCCCTCCAGCATCGGTCTGCAAATAGGCAAACAAGTGGGATTGCCGGTAGAAGAAAATCAGCTTTTTCTCGACGCCAAAGACGACAAAGCCTTTATCCGTTCGCAAATGGAGCGTCTGGCCACCCTTGCCAGCACGCAAGGCAAAGTGATCGCCATCGGCCATGTGCGGCCAAACACCCTGCAAATCTTGCAAGAAATGATCCCGCAGTTGGAAGACCGCGGCATCAAATTCGTCCCTGTTTCCCAGCTCGTGCGCTGATTCGATCACTTTGGCGCTGAGCGCACCCGGTCATCGAGCAGCACTTTCAGACGAGCGCTCGATCCGGGAGACCAGCCAAATGCTTTGTGCCACACTTCATCACTTTCCATACACAAATAAACAACGGGCGCCGCAGAATAGCCGCGAATCCAGCGAACCATCTCGCGAAACATTTCAAGACGCATCGTCTTCAGGTAGCGGTATTTGCCGTCGATTCCCGGCAACAATTCGCCGAGGACAATCGTCGACTCTGGATAGTTTTTACGGATCGCTTCATCCATTGCCGCCGGATAGCGCAAGGCGCCAAGACTGATCCAGGCAATCTGCTCGGGGCGAATCGCGGAAAACAGCCGGTCCACGGTTTCGCGATAGCCCTGCCGCCAATCGGGGTAATCGATCATCGGATCGAAATGAAATCCCAGCCAGTAACCTGCCTCCTGCACTTTGCGAGCGGCCCGCAGGCGCGCTTCGATATCCGGAGCTGCAGCCTCCTCGCTGCGAGCGATTGGCGCCGCGTTCAAGGACCAGGAGACGACGGTCCTCCCGCCATGGTCTACTTCGAGAAGCTCATCCACGTGGGTGTTTTTGCTCTTCAACTCGAGAATGGCGTTGCGTCTGGTGCGAAAAAAGCGCACCAGGTCAACGGCCAAATGGGTGCATGGATCGAAGGTCAGCGAATCGCTCAATTCTCCGGTGCCGATGCGATAAAAATGCTCCGGATGTGAAGTCAATTCGCGATCGACTTCCTGGTAGAGATCTTCCAGGTTGCAGTACCAGGTGACCAGTGAGGATTGCAGATAGCCCTGTAAAATACAATAGGTGCAATTTAAATCACAGCCGGCAGCCACATCCAAGTTTTGATAAAGACAACAAATATGCTTTTTGGTCCCCGGGCACAGGCGCAAGAAAGGTCCTCGTTGCCGCGCCAGCAGCACCTTTCCCTGCCATTCATGACGAACGCGAGCGTGTTGGGCTTGCAGCCAGATTTGCTGGGCATCCTCGACCCGGGCGATCGGGACATCGGCAAAGCGCGTGAGAATTCGTTGAGCCAGATCAGTATGCTCAACAGCTTTCTCGACGATCAACTCTTCAGGCACAAAACAAGGAACTGCAGCGCTATCCATGTAACTCTTCCAGGCGTTTGATCAAACGGTTATCGCGCAGATTGCCGAGCACCGCAAGGGCATCATCGAATTCGCCTTGATTGCGGAATTGGAACTGCAAGGTATAGAGGTCGCGTTCAAAAAAGGGAGTTTCGCGGATTTGTATGGTCGGCGGCAATTTGGTCTGTTTGAGAATGGTGTTGAAATCCTCTACCTTTTGGCTGTATCGCGGATAGCGTTTGCGCCGCAGCGATTGCCGAAAGCGATCAAGGCGTTGAGCGTTTGTCAATTCATCATCCTGCAAGCTGTCGGCCAGCTCACCTTCTGCCAACAAACCGGCAATCGTTTTTTTCCCGATCCTGGCGCAATCCTGCAAGAACTGTAAAAGCTCATGTTGCAGATTTTTCCCCGGGCGCAACTGATCATAGACCGCGAAAAGGGCCTGCTGAGCGCTTTGGTCAAGACCGGCTATTTGCGATGCCACCTCGACCGAAAAGCTGCCGTCAGCTACACCTTGATGCCAGCGCGGATCCAATTGCTGCAAAGGAGAGTAGAGCTCGAGAATGCGCGGATTTTGGCCAAATCCGAGCCGCGGAGCAATTTCTTGCAAGATCTGTTGATCAGAGCGGTTGAACTGCGCACCGCACTTGTGCAGTATGGTGGAAATTTCAATTGGATTATAAGAGCGAATTGTTAAATTGTCTTCCAGGGAGTAGAGGAAAAGCTGCCAATCATCGGATGCTTCGACGACAAAACAGGGCAAATGCTCGAGAGAAATGTGTTGAGCGACTTTAGCCCGCTGGAAACCACAGACGATTTGAAAATTTGTGCCGCGCGATCGAACCACCAGGGGATGTAAAAGACCCAATCGGCGGATCGACGGTTCCAGATGCGCAGGGGACAACGGATTGTTGACCCAGAATTGCTGATCGCCCAGTTCGAGCTTTTGCTGCTCGAGCAGGCGGAATTCGCGCTTGAACATTTCGTTCTCCTTTGACAATCTCGACCGCAGCAAGTATAAACAACTTGCGCCTTATTTGCAAACAGGATTTGAACAGGCAGAAGCTTTTTTCTCTATTTTTCGCTTTTTTTGTTGACTTTTTCGTTATTTTTTGCTAAATAACTCTTAGACTTTATTTTTTTACCAGGAGGAGGATTTTCCCATGGCCTATGACAGCAAAGGTACCGTGAACAAAGTGATTCTCATCGGTCGTCTGGGTGCTGATCCAGAGCTCAAGTACACCCAGGCAAACGCAGCGGTGCTCAATCTGAGATTGGCGACCAACACATCCTGGAAAGGGCAAGATGGAAATCTGCAAGAGTCGACGGAATGGCACAACGTGGTGGTCTGGCGCAAAACCGCAGAAGTGGTATCCAAATACACCAAAAAAGGCAGCCGAATTTACGTGGAAGGCAAGCTGACCACCCGGTCGTGGGACGACAAAGACGGCAACAAGCGCTATACGACCGAAGTGCTTGCCGACCAGATTCAGTTGCTCGACACACGCGGTGATCGGGACACCTCTTATGCTCAACCTCCGTCTGCGGATGAAGCACCAGCCGAGTTTGCCGAACCGAGCGCGCAAGACAGCGACGATTTGCCGTTTTAACAGACCAACTTCTATGTTGTTTCTTAAACGGCGAATTGTTATTTTGCGTCCGAATCCTTTGCTGCAAGGGATTCGGACTTTTTTTTGTGGAGACAGTCGATGCCGATTGCCCAATTGGTCCTTAAGGCATGTCAGGCGCGCGAAAATGCGCATGCACCCTTTTCCAATTTCCGCGTTGGCGCTGCGCTTATGGGCGGCGACGGTGCTATCTACACGGGATGCAATATCGAATCGAGCTCATTGGGATTGACGATTTGTGCTGAACGAGTCGCCTTGAGCAAAGCGATTTCTGAAGGAGAAAAAATCTTTCACGCCATCGCTATCGCCTCCTCCACCCGAAAAAAGTGCATGCCATGCGGAGCCTGTCGCCAGATGTTGTGGGACCTTGCTGGCAATATCGACGTCATCTTGATCGAAAACGATCAACCTGTGCAGCAAATAAAATTGATGGATCTGCTGCCACAGGCTTTTGAGCGCAGCGATCTGCCTGAATAGAAAACTCGACACAGATCTCCGCATCAAGGCAACAAAATCATAAAAACCGATACCCTTTATGGATTCCCCTCGAACTGTAATCACAATCGGCATTGCCGGCGCCTCGGGATCGGGCAAAACAGTTCTGGCCAATGCTCTGCGCCATGCTCTGCAGCCTCGAGCAGGTGAGGTTCTGTCGCAAGATCATTATTATCGCGATATTTCACACTTGAGCTACGAAGAGCGCTGTCGAGAAAATTTTGACCATCCCGACGCAATCGACTTTGCTCTGCTTGCTCGCCAATTCGAGCAGCTCAAAAAAGGGCGAGACATCGATCATCCTGTCTATGATTTTTCCACCCATCTCAGACAAACACAGACGGCTCACTATGCACCGCAATCGATCGTCATTCTCGAGGGCATCCTGATCCTCAGCCGTCCCGATCTCTGCCGTCTTCTGGATCATAAAATATTCGTCGATACACCAGCCGATATTTGTCTGATTCGGCGTTTGCGCCGGGATATGCGCGAAAGATCGCGAAATATCGAATCCGTGCTGCAACAATACGAGCGCACCGTACGGCCGATGTTCCTCGAGTATGTCCAGCCGTCGCAAAAACAGGCTGATCTCACGGTTTCCGGCGAAGAGGATAGCGCCCATAATGTGCAAATGATTCTTCAACGGTTCAGAATGGCGACAAACTAACAAACTTGATCCAGGCAATTGGATTCCGGCGCAGGGCCGCTTTGACCGGAATTATCGACGCCGGCAAGGGGAGGATTTCCGACCATGCTCAGCATTGTACCAAAAGGAACCGGTTGGATTGAAGTGATTTGCGGTTCCATGTTCAGCGGCAAAACCGAGGAATTGATCCGCCGAATTAGGCGCGCCCAGATCGCGCGCCAAAAAGTAAAAATCTTCAAGCCGATTATCGACGACCGCTATTCCGCCAACCACATCGTTTCACATAATGCCCAGAGAATCCCATCCACGCCGGTTGCCAAACCGCAGGACATTCTCACTCAAGCGGCCGATGCAGAAGTGGTTGGCATCGATGAAGCCCAGTTCTTCGATCTTTCTCTCGTCGATGTCTGCCAACGGCTGGCGGATCAAGGCAAACGTGTAATCGTCGCCGGACTGGATCAGGATTACCTCGGCCGACCGTTTGAACCGATCCCGCAGTTGTTGGCGGTGGCCGAATACATCACCAAAACCCTGGCGATTTGCACGCGCTGCGGCAATCCGGCCAACCGAACCCAGCGCCTCAACAAAAACTCCAACCGGGTGGTCGTCGGCGCCGCCGACATCTATGAAGCCCGCTGCAGACATTGCCACGAAATCGACGATTCCAAGGAGGGTGTATGAGATTCATCGGCGCAGCCGGAATGCTGGCCATCGTCGCCATCGCCGTGCTGTTTTCCACCAACCGCAAAGCGATTAACTTGCGAACTGTTTTTTGGGGAATTGCGTTACAGCTCCTCTTTGCTGCGATTATCCTCGGCAAATCCTGGCTTTCATGGATAGGACTGTTTGTCCTGGCGGCGATGATTTTGTTGTATGCTTTTGAGGATCGCGTGATTGGCTCTGACCGGAAAACAAACGTCTGGCGGACGGCAATCCTGATCGCCGCCATGGCTGTGGTCAGTGCCTTCGGCTATGGTCTGAGCACACTCGGAATCGCGGTTGCCCTCTTTGGGATTCTCGTTTTCGCGCATCTGCCGGTTCACCTTGCGAAAAAGGCGGCGATCCACCGCTATCTTTTTGCCGGCTGGCTGTTGCTGGGTTTGGGAATCCTGTTTTACAAGGGAAAAACCGGGCAGGATTTGATGCGAATTTTCAGCGAAATGGTCGCCAAATTTCTCAGCCTCTCCGATCTGGGCAGCGCCTTTTTATTTGGCAAGCTGGTCAGCCAAGATCACGTGGATCTATTTGGCTATCAGTTTGCGTTTTCAGTCCTGCCGACGATTGTCTTCTTTTCGGCTGTCATGTCGATTCTCTATTATCTCGGCATCATGCAGGCTTTGGTCAAGGTGATGGCACGCTTCATGCGTTGGACGATGGGCACTTCGGGTTCTGAAACTCTGTCGTGTTCGGCCAATATTTTTGTCGGGCAAACCGAGGCCCCGCTGTTGGTCAAACCGTTTCTTCCCGGCATGACCAAATCGGAACTGCACGCGATCATGGTCGGTGGCTTTGCCACCATCGCCGGCGGCGTTCTCGCCGGTTATATCCGTATGGGTGTCAACGCCGGACATCTCATCGCTGCCAGCGTCATGTCTGCACCGGCGGCGCTGGTGCTGGCAAAAATCTTTTATCCGGAAACCGAGCATTCGCAAACAGCCGGAGATGTAAAAATTCCAGAGGTGAAAAAAGCTGAAAACCTTCTCGATGCCACGGCACAGGGAGTGACAGACGGTCTCAAACTGGCTGTCAATGTGGGCGCCATGCTGGTTGCCTTTATCGCCTTGATCGGATTTATTGATGTCGTGCTTGGCTTTTTCGACCGTCTGGTCGACGCCCGCTTGCTGGGAAGAGAACTGAATCCGTTGCGGGGCGAATATGCCGGAATTTTCCCCGGCAGTCTGAAAACTTTTTTCGGCACCCTTTTCGCGCCACTGGCCTTTTTGATGGGCGTTCCCTGGAGCGAAACCATGCAGGTTGGAAATTTATTGGGGATCAAAATCACGGCCAACGAGTTCGTCGCTTATGGCGAATTGGCACACCACATCACCGCCGCTGATCTCTCTTTCCGCTCTGAGATTATCGCCACCTATGCGTTGTGCGGATTTGCCAATTTCTCTTCGATCGGTATCCAGATCGGCGGAATCAGTGCCCTGGCGCCGGGTCGGCGATCAGATCTTTCGAAAGTCGCTCTGCGCGCCATGTTTGCCGGCGCACTGGCATCGTGGATGACAGCAACCATCGCAGGGATGCTTCTGTAACACCCAGCTCGAATCCTCCGCAACCTTGATCGTGACCATCGAAAGTGGATTCGAATGCAGGGCATAGCATTCGAATCCACTTTAATCCGCGGCGCACTGCTTGGAAAACAAAAAGCTAATCTGGGTCAGATAATATCTTTGTGCCACCAGCCGCAAACCTGCATCTTCTCCCCACTGAATCATTTGCTCAGGCCGATGCAAATAGAGCAACGGCCCGAATCGTCGACGAAGCGCGGTGATCTTTGTATTCGGCGAAATCGTGCACAAAAAATAACCGTTTTCGTGTAAGACCGCAGCGACTTGGCGAAAAAAAAGGTCAACTGCGGCCACATACTCCAAAACTCCGATACAGAGCGCAAAATCGAAATTCGTGGCAAAGGGCAATTGACCAATATCCGCCAACACCACCGCGCGATAACCGGCTGCAGCGGCATGCCTGGCCATGCGGGGCGAGCGATCGACGCCGACAACCCAGGCTTCTGCCGGCACCAGTTCGCGGCTGTGACCCACACCGCACCCCAGATCGATACAACGGCTGTTTGGGGCCACATCGGTCATTTCCAACAACCGCCGCAACTGAGCTCCTTCAGCCGACACAATCGCTGACAACGGCCAGATCCGCCGCATGGGGCTATAGATGGCGGCCATCAAATTCCAGCGCAAAGAAAATTGCCAATTTTTCCTGCAAGTAACTCCTGTCATCTACCTCACCCACAAACACTCACCTTTTCTCCGCCTGTGGCAGATGGATCGATTTTGTTGTATCCTGCCTTTTAAATATTCGCATGCAGTGCATTTTGGTGTCAAAATTTACCACCCAGTAACGAAAAGATAAAAGGGGTAAAAAAAGCTCATGCTTCTGCGCTGCTCCGCCTGCATGCGGCTGATAAGAACAATAGAAAGATACCAATTCCCTGCAAAGCAAAAAACAATAAAAAAGCGTTGACAAAGAAGGTTAAAAAGGCTATATTATAATCAATAACGATTACTATTATTGGTAAAGGTTATGATCAAAACTGTTAAATATCGCCGGTCCCGCCAACGCGAACGCATCCTGCAGCTGTTGAGAGAGACCGATTGCCACCCTTCCGCGGATTGGCTCTACGAAAAGCTGAAAAAAGAATTCCCCAGGCTGAGCCTGGGAACTGTTTACCGCAATGTACACGTTCTGGTCGAACAGGGACATTTACAAAAAATCCACGTCGGCAGTGTATCCGACCGGTTCGAGGCAAATCTGACACCGCATTGCCATTTGATCTGTGACAAATGCGGTAAAGTTATTGACATGAAAATGCCCACCGATGACGAGATCAATCGCTGGATAAAACCCGGAAAAGATTTTACCATCGACCGTATCGTTATTGAACTATTTGGCAGATGCCCGGCGTGCAGGAATTCAGAGTTGAAGTGAAGAGATTTTTTTGCAATTATAGTTTTTTCGCTATATATATGTCATCAGTTAATCAAATAAGGAAAGGAAACAAAAATGGAAGAGAACAAACTGAACATGCCTCTCCTCGGAGATGATTTTCCGGAAATATCTGTGCAAACCACCCATGGTCCCATGAATATCCCTGGCGATCTGAAAGGATCGTGGTTCGTGCTTTTTAGCCATCCGGCGGACTTTACCCCGGTCTGCACCACAGAATTCGTCGGTTTCCAGAAACTCTACAACGAATTCGAAAAAATCGGCTGCAAGCTTATCGGCATGTCCGTAGACCAGGTCTTCTCGCACATCAAATGGGTGCAGTGGATCAAGGAAACCCTGAAAGTGGAAATCAAATTCCCGGTGATCGCTGCAAATGACGCCATTGCCTTGAAGCTGGGCATGCTCCACCCCGGAAAAGGCACCAACACGGTGCGCGCCGTCTTCATAGGCGATCCGCAGGGCAAAGTCCGCCTGGTAATCTACTATCCACAAGAAATCGGCCGCAACATGGATGAAATCCTGCGCGCGGTTAAAGCCCTCCAGCTTGCCGACAACAAAAAGGTCGCGGTCCCCGCAAACTGGCCGAACAACGATCTGATCGGCGACCACGTGATCATTCCGCCCGCCAAGACCGTGCAAGATGCAGAAGCTCGCAAAGGCAGCAAGGATTGTTTCGATTGGTGGTTCTGCCACAAGGCACAATAAACCTCTGTCTATCTAATAAAAAAGCCCTTTTCAGTGAAAAGGGCTTTTTTTATACCAGGTGTGCCGATCATTTGAGCAAAGTCATCTTGATGATCTGGCGCAGGTTGCTGTTCTCCAAAACTGCGTAATAGATACCCGATGGGACCTGAACGCCGGCATTGTCGCAAGCATCCCACATCAGGGTATGAACGCCGGCTTGCACCTGGCCGCAGGCAAGAGTGCGTATCCGTTCGCCGCGGATGGAATAAATACAGAGCGCAATCTCCTGACTTTCTGGCACACTGAAGGACAGAGTTGTCGTCGGATTGAACGGATTGGGGTAATTGGGCTGCAGGACAAAATGGATCGGTGCCGTGATCTGAACAGCTATTGGACCGAAAACCTGTACTGTGCCGTCATGCTCGACCGCCTCCAGGCGATAATAGAGCGTGGTGCCTGCCAGGGCTGTACTTTGATCGACAAAGAGATAGCCGTCCTTGGCCATGCAAGCGTGCAAGAGCTGACCGTGGAGCCGCTCGTAGCCCTGACTGATCTGTGTGCTGCGCAGCAGCCAAAAACCGCTGATGTCAGTGGAATTGCGAATTTGCCAATGCAGTTCGACATTGCCGAATTCTTGCACTTGAGCGCGAAAATCGCTCAATTCCACTGCTGTTGCCTGCACAACCACCTTCCATCTTTTAAATACGGCATGATTGGCATCGCTGACCCGCACCTCGATCTGGGTCAAAGCAGGCAAGCCATCAGCAATCATCAAGTTGTAATAGGGCCCCTCAGCAACCAATCCGCCGTTTAGGAACCATTCGATGTGAAATGTGTCGCCGTCAGGATCGACCACACTCAGCCAAAAATTAATACTTTCCCCGGCCCTGACCTCCATCGCCGAATCGGCTGGCAAAAAAACGAGGATCCGCGGTGGCTGGTTGACAGCTGCGTTGGCAAAACAGAAAAACTGCCGGCCAAGTCCGTCCGCCAGTCTTGCTTCGTAGAGATATTGCTTTTCCTCTGTCCCGGCAGCGACCTGGCAAAAAGCCAATCCCTCATTGCTGGTCAGTATCGGTTGTGAGGTAAGAATGGAACCGCCGTCCAGAGCGCTGAAAGCAACCGGTGTCTGGGGACATGGATTTTCAAAACGGTCGCACACCCGCACCACCAGCGGCAGCGGCAACGGATTGCTCACCTCGACCCGCTGGCTGTCGCCGCTGACGGTCATCATCTGTGCCGGCACATCGGGAAGGGCGCTGGCGATAAAGAGCAAGGTATCGCTCGAGTTGGCGGCAAAAGCCTGAACCCGATGGTTGTATTCTCCGGCCCGACAGCCCAAAGTCAGAGTCGCGATGGCAATTCCGTCTTGGTCCGTTCTCATCGATGCGCTCTGCGTCCCGGACAACTCACCCTGGTTGGAGAGAAGTCGGAAGACAACGAGATGATCTTTCAACGGAGCGCCATTGCTGCCCAGAACCTGGACGGTCAGTGGAGACGGCAGATCCTTTCCGACAATGCCGATCTGTTCGTTGCCGGAGATCAGATTGAACGCAGTCGGAACCTGAATCGCCTCTTCGAACCTGACCACTGCACTTGCAGTCAGGTAAAGGTCCATCCCCACAATCCATGCGCGTACGCTCTTTTCTTCTGCGACGGTGGATGAGAGAAAAGCGGTGACTCGGCCTTCCGCGTCGCTCAAGGAATCGACAAAAGCAATGCGGTTGTCCGAACCGCTGACGTCGAATCGAATCCGGTATCCCGGGCCGACGTTCTGGCCAGAGGCGTCGAGCAAAACGACATCCAGGCGGGCAGTGCTCAATCCGTCTGCGCTCACCGGCGAAGCAACATTCAGAGTCGAGTGCCCGCAATCGGGAATCCGTTCGGGAACCACGCGCCAAAGAGTCGGCGAATTTTCCAGCGCCGTGCCGTTTATTTCGCTGCCGGCAGAGAGAATCTGCTCTGGACCGCGATAAGGCCCGAGAGTCCAGATCACTTGTGCCTGTCCAGCTTGATCGCTCACGATTGTGCGCTGTTGGGCGCCATTGAGGTTGCCCCCGCCGGCCTGGATAGAAAATTGAACAGGGTGCCCGGCAACCGGATTCCCAAAACCATCCTCCACCTGTACAGCAAAAGGATCGGCAAAAGTGAATCCCGGCGCCTTCGGATCTGTGGGAGCGGCGGTTAGAGGACGCAACTGCGCTGCCTGGCTGTTGCTCACCTGAGCCGTCAAAACCAGGGTGTCCGGGCCGCTAAACTGGCCAACGACAAACAGAGAATCGCGCCCCGATTTGGTGCCGAGCGTCCAGATCGCGAGCGCCCGTCCATCGCTCTCAGTTACCTTGTCGCTTGTTTTTGCGCCGTCGATCAGACTCGAGTGCGAGGTAGTGATAAAGCGCACCGGATAATCTTCCGCTGGACTAAAAAGGGCATCGACCACCAGCACGCCGACGAGCAAGGGCAGATCAGCTCCGGCTGTGCCGGTCTGCCCCGAGCCGATGGCCACGGCGGTCGGCGGTGGCAATACAGCAGTGGCGGAAAATTCGACCGGCGAATCTGCCCCGGCCATAGTGGCTTGAATCAGGTGGCGTCCGGCTTGTTGGCCGAAACGGAAACGAACCGAAGCCAAGCCCTGGTCATTGGTCGCCACTTGAGTTAGGCCGATGAACTCGCCTTTCCCGGCGACAAGGGTAAAAGTGATGGCAACACCGGCGACCGGCTGCTGCAACTGATCGCGCACGCGCACGACCAGCGGATCTCTGAGTTCAGAACCGATCAGTCCGCTCTGGTTGTCGCCGTGCAGCAGAGATAGAGACAGTCGAGGGACGGCTGGCATCACAAAGAGCTGATCAGCGGCAAGCGCCGGGAAATCGTGTACCGATCCGTCGGTCAGCTCCACCCGCACATCGCATTGGGTATGCCGGGCCAGGCCGAAATGGAGCACCGGATCGTTCTGGCTGAGATAGCCAGAATTGGTTACGACTTGCTGATATCCGAGAATGCGGTCCGAATCGCCGAGAAAGCCGGATTCAAAAACCGTCACTTTTGCGCCGACGCCGCCGTAATCGCCGCGGCAGCCGCGGGCGAGAAATTGCAGATAGTGGTTGTCGTTATCGCTTTCATTGCGCAGCAAAACCGGACTGCCCTGGCGAAAAGCGATGAGAAAATCGACATCGCCGTCTCGATCGAAATCGGCACTTGCTCCGCCGCGGGCGTCTTCACCGCTGATTTCCAACCCGGTTCCACTTTCAAGGGTAAAATTGCCGCTCCCGTCATTGAGATACAGCTCAGCATGCGCGCCTGGTTCTTTGTCGCGGTTGCGAATCAGAAAGAGATCCGGATCGGCATCGTTATCGACATCGGCAAAGATCAGATGGTACCCGCTGACACGGATATTGAATTCGGCGCTGCGGTCAACAAAATGGCCGCTGCCGTCATTGAAAAACACCCCGAGCAGCGGCAAGCGGCCGTCAGGTTCAGCATAATTGACCACGAACAAATCCAGAT
Organism: bacterium; assembly: GCA_029565675.1. Classification (GTDB taxonomy): domain Bacteria; phylum Zhuqueibacterota; class Zhuqueibacteria; order Residuimicrobiales; family Oceaniaggregativiventaceae; genus Sulfursilanivivens. The sequence continues at coordinate 293,795 of JAKQNP010000008.1, read as the reverse complement.
CACCGTCGCGATCGACATCGCAAAAAACGGCGCCGTGGCTGCGGCCAGGACAAGCAACTCCGCGGTTGGTGGCTTGCTCAGAAAACCGGCCGGCCCCATCGTTGACAAACAACAGATTTGCAGCTTCTTGCTCGGCTGCCGGCCGGCGACAGATATAGAGTTCGATGTCGCCGTCGTTATCGATATCCGCAGCCGTGACGCCGAGTTCGCCGTAATCCGCCGACGCTCCTGCTCCCTCGGCACCCTGAAATACCCGGGTCATGCGGCCGGTCCCGTCGTTGAGATACAATTCATTATCCTGCCCCCAATTGGCGCAATAGAGGTCCAGGTCGCCGTCGCCGTCAGCGTCGAAAGCCAGGGCGCCGCGCGTGTTGTTACCTGACTGCACCAAACCCGGATTGGGCAGCGGCTGGACTGCGCCTGCGCCGTTGTTCATCAAGAGGCGATTGGGGCCGCTGAAACCAATCCCGGCATAGATCATCTGGGCTTGAAACAGATCCAGGTCACCGTCAAGGTCGAAATCGGCATTCACCATGGCGGTCGTCATGCCCGGTTCATCCAATCCGCGCACCGCAGTGCAGTCGCTGAATTTTTGCCCATCTTGATTGCAAAACAGCTGCATGGGGGTCAACGCATCCACAGTCGCATTGCCAATCATCAAATCACTGCGGCCGTCAGCGTCGAAATCGGCAAAGGTTGCTGAATGGCTGTAACCGAAAGTTGACCAAGAGGAAATACCTGCCGATGCAGTGATATCGGTAAACCGGACATCCGAAGCAGGCGGTGGGGGAGGCGGTGGAGGGGTCACCCCCGAGCCATAGATGCACAAATTCGAATAAATCGGTCCGGCTTGTCCCTGATAGACATTGTCGGTGCCGAGGAAAATATAGCGAAACGGCTCTGCCTGGCCGCTGAAAGCGAGCGTTGCCTGGCGTTGTCCATCGACATAGACCGAGATCTCGCGGGTGTTCCAAGTGATCTTAAACTCATAAGTGGCGGCAAGATTCCAGGTCGAGCTTTCCATGCAGCGCTGTTCTTTGCGGGCATCGATACCATCCGGAGATGCAAGAAATTTGAATCCGGCGACTCCCGGACCGGTGGTGTAACCGGTGCCGGTGCGGATGTTGCACCACGATCCGCCGTTGTAGAATACATCCTTGCTGCCATTGGCTTGCGAATAGAGATTGATGATTTGCTGCTTGACGTCGGCATTTTGGCTGACCGGATCAAAGTTGGTCGCATCAATTGTAAAAGTCCCCTGCTCCGGCAATCCAGATGGCAAGGTGATCATCAACTGGCTGGTCACTGAGGTGGCTTTCCAGCCCTTGCCGGAAATAAACTGGCCGTTTCGATTGGTCAGGATTCCCAGCGAAGGGGCCGAACCATCGTCGAGTGGATCAGAATAGAGCGGCGTTTGCGCGTATAACCGGCAGAATGAGGGCAACAGAACCAGAGCGAACAACAACACAACAAAACACTTTTTCATGGAGATTTCCTTTTGCCTGTATCAACGGATTGACCTGCAGACTTAACATACTGGCAAAGCGGAAATCGTGCGCATGGATTTTACTGTGCAAAGCCGGGCTTGCAAGAAGAAAGTGATAGCGGTCACGCTGAAAGGGGCGAGACGTGACAGTGGGCTTTATTTCTCAATAAACAAATCGACCGGTTGAAATCGCTGGACATCGATCAATCCGCGGTCGGTGAGTTTGAGTTGTGGGATGACCGGCAACGCCATAAACGAAAGAGTCATCAATGGATCATCCAACCGGGCGCCAAGATCGCGGATAGCCTGATTGAGGGATTTGACTTTTTCGCTCACCTGCTGCAGCGGCCGGTCGGACATCAATCCGGCGATTGGCAACTCCAAGGATTCGATGACTGCGCCGTTGTTGACCACCACAATCCCGCCGCCCATTTTGTTGATCGTTTTCAATGCTTTGATGATATCGGCATCATCGATTCCCACACAGATGATGTTGTGGCTGTCATGCGCGATGGTTGTCGCCACCGCGCCTCGTTTGAGTCCGAATCCGGATATCAATCCCTTGCCGATGCGGCCGCTGGCTTGATGGCGCTCGATCACAAAAATGCGCAAAAGATCGCGCTGCGGATCCGACACCACAAAGCCATCCCGTTGTGGACAATCGAGACAAAGCGACTCGGTGACGATTTGATCCGGCACCACGCCGATGACGCGGCATTGACGGCCATTGGCAGGAATGCGGAATTCATCGCCTTCCAGCCAGCGGATATTGACCGAACCGCGCACTGCAGCTGTTGACCGTTGCGGCGGAGTGTAGATGGCTTTGCCCGCTTCCGCCACTTTTTCGCCGTTTTTAAAAACCTGATCGACAGAAAAATCATGCCAGTCCGCAAAAGCGATCAAATCCGCACGCCGTCCCGGAGCGACTGCACCCAGTTGGTGCAAACCGAAATATTCGGCGGTATTCAAAGTCGCCATTCGAATCGCGATGAACGGATCGAGGCCTGCCTGAATGCTGCGGCGAACCATGGAATCGATATGGCCTTCTGTCAGGATATCATGGGGATGGCGATCATCGGTGCAGAAAAGACAGCGCCTCTCGTTCTTCTGGTTGACCAATGGCAAGAGAGCGAGCAGATTTTTGGTCCCTGAACCTTCGCGGATCATGATGTAGAGGCCGTGGCGCAACTTTTCCTGCGCTTCCGCAGCCGTTGTGCATTCATGATCGGATTGCACGCCGGCAGCGATATAGGCGTTGAGGTCCTGGCCGCTGAGTCCGGGGGCATGGCCATCGATGCGCTTGCCTTTGACAATCTTGATCTTGTCCAGAACCGCAGAGTTGCCGGTTAGCAAGCCCGGATAGTTCATCATCTCTGCCAATCCAACCACCCATCTCTCGCTTAGAAAAGGGAAAAGATCGGCAGCCCGCAGTTCTGAACCTGCTGTTTCGAGCTGACTGGTAGGGACACAAGAGGGCAGCATAAAAAAAACATTTAAAGGATTATGCTTGCTCGATTCCATCATGTACCGGATGCCTTCATACCCGAGTACATTGGCGATTTCATGTGGGTCTGTTATCACAGAGGTGGTTCCAAGCGGCACCACAGCCCGGGCAAATTGCGGCACTTCGACCATCGAGCTCTCGATATGCACATGTGCATCCATCAATCCAGGTGCGAGATAGAGTCCTTTTAGATCGATTTCGTTCTCACCGCGATACTCTCTGCCGAGACCGATGATCATATCCTGCAGAATTGCCACATCGGTTTCGATCAAGCCAGAAGAAAACACATCAACCACCCGCGCGTTTCGCAGCACGAGATCACAGGGGATGTGGCCGCGAGCGGCCTGGATTCTTTTTTCCAGCATGATGCCTCTCGTTTCTTTAGAGTGCCGGTGAAAAGTGTGCGTGGACACGCGGAAGGATCACATGCAAAAGTGCCGAAAAACGCTCCTGCGCTTGTTTTGCCGACGCGGTTACGTCTTCATGGCGCAATTGCTCTGCGCTCAGGCCGGTTCCGAGATTGGTAATCAAGCTGATTCCCAACACCCGCAGGTGGCGCTGGCGGGCGACAATCACCTCCGGCACGGTAGACATGGATACCGCATCCCCGCCAAGAGCGTGCAGCATGCGCACCTCGGCAGCGGTTTCATAGTTCGGACCGCTCATCCAAACAAACACCCCTTCCTGCAATTGTACTGCGCACGCTTGGCCTGCCTGACGAGCGATCTGCAGCAATTCCCGGTCATAGCTTTCGCCGAGGTCGACAAATCGAGAACCCAAGAGCTGATCGATTCGACCGCGCAGCGGATTGCGGCCGACAAAATTGATGTGATCGCGGATCAACATCAAATCCCCGGCGCAAAACCTTGGATTCAAACCACCACACGCCGTTGTGACCACCAGAGCTTGCACACCTAAGGCTGCAGCCACTTGAACCGGGAAAGTGACCTGTTCGAGTGTATAGCCTTCATAGAGATGCACCCGGCCCTCGATGGCCAGGATCGGTGCGGATCCGATGGAGCCAAAAACCCAGCGACCTGCATGGCCCGGAACAGTCGGAAGCGGATAATGCGGTATTTGTTCAACGGATATCGATTGCGGATCGCTCAACGAGTCGGCAAAACCGCCCAATCCTGAACCAAGGACAATTGCGACCTTTGGCCAAAGGGTGGTCTTTTTTTTGAGAGCAACCACCGCCTCTCGAACCTTTATTTTCAACTCGTTTTGCGCCATTGATTCACTTTCCTGTTTTGATTTACAACAAAGATAGAAGCTGTTCGATTCCTGCAGTCACCAGACGCCAGTGCATTTGCATCTGATGCCTAATCGGCATTGCGCGCAAACCCATGGCCTTCATTTCGCGAACAATGGTGTGGTGATCCCAGGTTTTGGTTCTTTCGCTCCACTCGTGCAGTTTTCTTCTCCACATCTCCGCCCGCGGATCAGGCGGCCCGAGTATTTCTCCTACTCCGGGGGTGATAAACAAAGGGATTTCGCTCATCAAAGTCAGCGGATCGCCGCCAAACGAACGGACACATTCCATCGAGCTGAGCCGTATTTTTTTGGCTCTGGCAAAATCATCGCGAATAATGTAAAAATGCTGGATAGCCATGGAAATCGGATGGGTGCAAAATCCCCTGCCGATGCGATTGTACCCGTTTTCGCCAAGTCGCTCGACATCATGCAGGTGGTATCGCAAATCCTTGGCCGCCTGTTGACAGAGTTGGATCAACAGCGGGCATCTCTGCGACCATTGTGGGCTGAGCAAAAACCAGGGGCCAGCTCCAAAACCCATATTGTGCAGGGAAACATGCAGATGAAACGGTTGTTCCTGCTTTTTCCACCAGAGATAGACCGCCGAATTTTCTGGATGCGCCTCGTTATCGTCAGGAGACAAAGGAAAACCGAATTCCATGTCTTCCGCTGGTTCGTCCCGTTTGCGAAAACGCAGATACTTGATCGGATCAAACGCGCTTTCTGCATCCCGTGTCCAAGCGGCATTGGCCAGCTGGCTATCGCGATTGATGTTCGGTACAATCGACCAATTAAAATCGCTCAGCATCTGATGATCGGCAGCCAAGGAATGCAGATAAGCGACCAGTTTTTCCAAAAGCATCGGCCCGACCGGTTCGTCGCCTTGGCATCCTGCCAGCAGGCTGATTCGCAAGGGACCGCGGCCAAAACGATAGGCTGTTATCGGCCATCCTTCATGCGTGTATCCTATTCGCTCTTCTTCATCGACGGGATGTGAAAGGCGGGTAGACTGAAAAATGGTTTCAAACAGGTCATAGAGATCCATCATCTGCCTCATTCCCCTGCAACCCGAAAAATTATCGGGGGTGATGCATGCAAAAAAAAGTGATCAGCAAAAATCGGCAGAAATTTCTCTTTTTTTTGAAAGTAAAAGTATTTACACTGTATTTGAATACCAGGCCGATTGCAAAATAACTGCAAATTTTCTGTTCTTCAGCAAGGTTCGAAACACCGGCCAGGCTGCTGCATCAACAGCAACAGCAATTTGGTCTTTACCAGAAGGTGAGACAACTGCGCGATCACAATTCCGGCGCTGCAACGCCGGTGGCTGCCGAACCCAATTGAAGGAGGGGCAATACTTTTTCCTGAAAAGATGACCCGACAGCGCCTGATCGATTGGATGGGCTTGTCAGGATAGACATTGGTACAGCATCGCCATCAACTGTAAAATAAGCAAATAATAAATAACTGCAAGGGTAGAATATGCTGATCGAGTTGCCAAAGAACACGATTGCAGCGCTTTTTGACCGCGCTTTTCAACACCACCAAAATTTTCCGGCACTTGGAGCGGTGGATGGTGAGACTTTAACGTTTGCGCAAGTGCAGGAAAAAAGCCGCCGGCTGTCATCTCTTCTGCTGGCGCGCGGCATCAAACCGGGTGATCGAGTGGCGATCATCAGCGACAACTGCCCGGAATGGGTGATCGCCTACATCAGCCTGACAACCGTTGGTATAGTAGCTGTTCCAATTCTGACCGGCTTTCCCGACATGGATACCCGCCACATCATCCGCAACGCGGAATGTATCGCTGCTTTTGTGACGAACAAATATGTCAGCAAGTTGGAAGGGCTGCAGCAATCGACCTTACAGGCGATTTTCGACCTGGAAAACAGTGACAGCTCTCGTTTTGAAGAGGACTATCTCGACGCCAAACAGCGCTTGCCTAAGGCGTCGACACGGATCGACTCCTTTCCACAACCCGAGCCTGCAGACCTGGCAGCGATCATCTATACCTCCGGTACAACCGGACATTCCAAAGGGGTGATGCTGACTCATAACAACATTGTCACCGATGTGGTGAACAGCCTCGAAAAATTTCCGCTCGACCATCACGACCGGTTTCTATCGATTTTGCCCCTGTCGCATACTTTCGAGGCCACCGGCGGCATGCTCTGCCCACTCAGCGCCGGCAGTTCGATCTATTACCTCAAAGGCTTGCCCACTCCACAGAAGTTGATGACTGCCATGGAAAGTGTGAAACCAACTGCTGTACTGTCTGTCCCGTTGGTCATCGACAAGATTTATCGCAAAAAAGTTTTGCCACAGCTGCAGGGCAAAGCGGTGGTGAATCGCGCCTATCGCATATCCTTTTTCCGCAAATTCTTGCATCAAACTGCAGGCAAGAAACTGCTCAAATCCTTTGGCGGCCAACTGCGATTCTTTATGTTCGGTGGTGCAGCACTGAATGAGGATGTTGAAAACTTTTTATGCGAAGCTAAAATATCGTACTCGACCGGCTATGGTATGACCGAAACCTCACCGATTATGACCATCAACCCCTTTGGCAAGGTCAAAATCGGCTCTTGCGGCCAGCCGATACCGGGTATCGAGATGAAGATTTACCAACCCGATCCGGTAACTGGAATTGGTGAGATCATCATCCGTGGTCCAATCACCATGGCGGGTTATTATAAAAACCCCCAGGCTTCACAAGCGGCATTTCTGCCGGACGGTTGGTTGATGACCGGCGATCTCGGTTATTTTGATGAAGAAGGTTATCTGTTTATCAAGGGGCGTTCAAAGAACGTTATCATCGGCCCGTCGGGAGAGAACATCTATCCGGAACTGATCGAACAAGAGATCCTAAAATCCTCCTATATCCAGGAAGTGGTGGTCTACAAAGCGCAAGGCAAAATGGTGGCCAAGGTTTATCTCGATTACGATTTTATCGATCAACAACACCACTATAACAACCTTACCGAAGAAGAAGCGACGGATCTGGTGCAATCGATTCTCGAGCAAGAGCGTCTCAACGTCAATCGCTCGTTGCCGAATTTCTCGGCGATCAACAAATGGATCGAATATCCCGAGCCTTTCGAAAAAACCCCGACCAATAAAGTCAAACGCTACCTCTATATCCCCGCTGAATAGAGCCTGCTAATTTTGCAGTTTGGTCCCGGTCGATGCCGATCGGGACCAAACACCGACTGCAGCCACACGTCAGAACTCATTGATCAGGCTGATATGCAATTTGCCGTTCATCAGATCATCCCCTTTGCCCAGGCCATAATCGATACCCATCACTCCCAAACCGGTCTGCAAACGGAATCCCAGGCCATAGCCGGATCGAAAGGCTTCGGTTCTGACGTTTTGAGCGGTTCGGCTGTAATAGCCGCCGTCCAGGAACACAAACACCCGTGATCGTCTTCCCAGCCAATAGCGAAATTCCAAATTGCTCCAGACCACACTGCTGCCCAGGAATTGATCTTCGCGATAACCGCGCATGCTCTTGGCGCCGCCCAGACGAAACAAATCGGGCAAGGGAATCGGATTTTCATTGCTCTTGAGCTGCCGGCCATGCAATGACAGGGCAACGAGTTGGCGTTTGAAGAGGGGCACGTACCACTCGACATCCAATGTAAAGCGTTTGATATCGACATCTTGCGCCAGATTCAATTCAGCGAGCAGATTCTCCGGCCCGAGATTTTTCTTCTTTCCCACCTCTCCTGAGGAATGGTAATAAAATCCGGTTCGCGGATTGACGAGATCATCACGGGTGTCGAGAGCAAAACCTAGCTTGGCTGTCCAGGTTCGGCTTTTTGGCAAGCCCAAAAGAGCGCTGCCGAGGGAATCGGGTGAAACATCGCGCCGGCTTATGCCGGCGCTGCCAACCAGATTTTCCAACAACGGCAAATCCAGATCGAGGTCGATGGCGCGGTCGACGTAGGTGGTATCCTGTATCAGCTGTTCGAAGCCAAAGCCGATTGAAACCGGCAAACCAGCAATCCATGGTTCGCGATACCTGAATTCCAACTCCTGGGTTTTGCGATCGCGTTTCTGCCAATGAGCGGCCAGGAAGCGGCCGGTGCCAAGCAAATTACCCAAAGAAATATCCAGCAAGCCAGTGAAATAGCCGCTCTCGTTCTCAACCCCTGGAGTATAGCCGAGAATCCCGTCAAAACGGCTGGTCGTTCCTTCTTCAACCGTGAGCAGCAGACCGCCCTGATCGCCTTCCGAGAGAAAGACCACCGGCGGGAGCACTTGGCGGAAATAGCCGGTGCGCATCAATCGACTCACCGCTCGATCAACGGTTTTCTGATTAAAGGACATGCCCGGCCGCAGTCGCGCTTCGCGCAAGATCACTTCTTTTTTGGTCAGAGTATTGCCGATGATCTGGATATCCTGGATGACAAGTGCCGGGCCGAGCGCCAAATTAAAGCCCAGCACAAGTCCTGCCTGCTCAAAATTTTCTGTGGCGAGTGTGCTTTTAACCAAATCGAAACGGCTGAAAGCATAGCCGCGACTGGCCAAACGATCCGCAGCATCCAGCAGATCGGCTTCGAGAGTCTGCGCATCCGCGGCTCCTCCGGGTCGTGTATCAAAGCGCGCCTTGAGGTCATCGATCTGGGAGCTATCAGCACCGCTGATCGACAACTCCTGCAGGTGCAAGCGCGGTGCCTCGAAAAGATAGACGTCCAATTCGATCAAAGCGCTGTCCGAAGAAACTTTATAAACCAACGAGTCGACTCGGCTATAGACGCGCCTCTCTCCAGCCAACCCCGTGAGCAGTTTCTCGATTTTCTGCGGCAACTCTTCGACAAGCACCGGCTGGGACAGGCGCATCTCCATCCATTTCATCGCCTGTTCTGATCCGGTTTGCTGCAAACCGTGGAAACGAATCTCATGCAGCAGCAATTTCGTCTGCGGGCTGCCCCCATCTGCACGAGCAACCAGCGCAGGGAAAAGAGATTGCAGCAGAAAACAACCGATTGTCAGCATACGATATAACATAGAGTTCCTACAGTCCTGCCCATTCGACTCTCACCGAAAAGCCGCCGTAACCTGCGCCTGGCCGGTGTGGATGGTGCGATCGCGCTGTGGTTCATGACGACCGGTATAGGAAAACGTCGCATTGATTGTATCGGAGATCCGATAATCGAAACGGAAATCCCAGCGCATTGACTTTCCCAGGCTGCGGCCAGCGGCCATTTCATAGGGAATCAAGCGCCCCTGCGGTTTGGCGTCGACTTGACTCCACTCCAGATCGGCGCGCAGTCGGCCCTTGCCGCGAAAGGAATAGCTCATGCCCGGTCCCAGCGCATAGGCGTTCAGGCGCGTCGGATCAGCATAGGCCCGATCTTCCTCCCGGGAGTAGCGCGTCGCCAAAGCGCATTCCAGCGATGGGATCGGGCGGAAAGACAAATCGTTTTCCCATTTATTGGCAACGATATCGCGATTTTGTTGACCGGCGAAATAGAAGAACCTTCTGACGCGCTCGCGACCGAGATTCATTTTAACGCTGACCTGTTTTAGCAATCTGGCTACAATCTGCATTGATGATTCGCGCTCAAAGCGTTGCTGCCCGCCCTCAAGATATTGATTGCTCAGCTCATCACGGCGTTGATGTCGCAAACGCATGGAAAAATCCCGACTTTTCTCAAACAGAAACAGGTCCTGGCGCACTTGCAGGTTACCGAATACTGTTTTTTCCGGTTGTCGAAATTTAGCGAAATCCATCAAATAAATCGCCCACACATCCGATTCCTGGCTGTTTTCTTCCACCGCAACATAGGACTCGGTCGAGGCTGACGACAGTGCCTGCTGCCAAAAAGTCTTGGAGGCTTTTCCGGTTTGTTTGAAATAGAGAGCCGGATCAAGGCGCAAACGAGTGCTCGCTTTCAACTTGACGACCGGCACAAATTCATCGGTTGCCAGGATGCGCAAAATATAATCGCCCAATGGGTCGATCACGTATTCATTCAACTCTTCATCATAGCGATAGTTGCCATCCCCCTGACTCACCTGGATATAGACCTTTTCTTTGCGTGCGGTGGCGGTGTTGGAAATTTGGTAATTCAATTCGCCGGCCACAGCGCGTCGCCAGGGTGAAAACGCGAGCTGCATCTCTGCCAATTCGCTGCGCGTGTTTTCCTGAGTCGGATCGGCATAGCGCCTTTCGCGATGGGTAAAGGCCACATTGCCGGACAAGAAGCCGAGCTGCTGAAGGCGGATTTGCAGAGTCTGGGTCAGCGCGTCCGACTGTTTCTTCCAGCTTTCGAAGGCGACATAATTTTCATCCCGGCGCCATTGAACCTGCGCAGAAGCCGAAAGGCGAGAACCGCCGGCAAATTCGATTCCGCTCGCTGTTTCATCGAACTTGAAGCCTGTATAAAGAGAATCGCTCCAGTTCTCTTTCTTGATTTCATTTTGATAGGTAAAAAAGGGAGTGATTTTCCATAATGGATAACGAATATCTCCCTTTTGTCGCAGCCAGTTGCTCAGGCGGTCCTGGCTGCCGCTGTTGGTGCGGATACGCTCGACTCGATATTGGGTGCGTGGCACATGCGGATCGTTGATCTGCGTTTGCAGTTGCCAGCGGCGAGATAAAAAATCATGGCCTTTTTGGTTTCTGCCGTATTCACCGCTGAATTGGTAACCAGGCCGCGGCAGGTAATTCAGCTGTGCTTCACGCACCGATTCCCCACGACCGCTCTCGACAGGCAAATCCCATTGGCGGTTGTATTCGATCGAGGTGGTCCGATCGATGTCGTGAAATCGGTCATCGATCTTTCGGAGGCGCCCGACAAATCGCAGAGAGCCCAAGTTTAGATCAGCCATGCGCAGCGAGTCTGGCTCAATCCGCAGCGACCAGGTCTGCGCCACCCCTTGATTGTCGTCGTCGTTCAACCCGGAATAGGTGTTTCTGTCAAACCGGCTGACTGCGGTTTCGCTGCCCAGGTGCATATAGGGCAACAGGCGAAGGCTACCGCTAAAATCGATGATATCGTGACTGGTAGCCGTCGGCAACAGAACCAAAGGAGCATACCTTCCAAAGCCGTCGCCGACATATTCGTACACCCCCTCGCCCTTGTAGCGATAAGCGCCCTTGCCACTGCCCAAATCGGAAAAGGTGACCTGGTAAGAGCCTGAATCCAGCCCTGCATAAACATAGATCCCGGCCTCATCCCGATTGTACCGCCCCATCCCGGAGCCGACGTATACCGCTCCATCGACAACTGCCCTGTTCGGATCGTCGCCTGCAGCCTGCAGGACCTGCATCCGATCTTCAGAGAGCGCAAAACCGAGAGGATTGTCGCGATCATCGGCTTCGTGCAACAAAGTGGCGGAAAAATGCAAACGCTCCTTCCACAAGTTAGATTCGAAGCGAGCGCTGTACAGATCTCGGCGGAAGAGCTCATCGGAGTATTGAAAATCGATGACAATTCGCGAATCGCTGGTGATCAACCGCCGGCGGGTAAAAGTGATCTGCGCAGCTGCGTAATCGATGATGTAATCATGGGTTTCACCGCGCACCATGGTCTCACCATCGATATAAACGCGCTCCGTGCCAGCCAGCACAATGATATCGAGTTGGCCCTGATCGCCAGTCAATTGATAGGGACCTTGATAACCCTCTCTCCCGGACAGCTGTTTGGAAATATATTTGCCTTTTGAAACCGCCCCTGAAACCAACAGCCGGAGTTGATTGCTGCTGACTTCCGCCATTGCACCCTGCAATTTGCGGCTGTAGCGGGTGAACTCATTCTCCTGCAGATTCAGCACATAATCGCCCAAGGTCGCTGTCAGGTGCGGGGCTTTGATCTCGACAAAAACCTTGTCGATTTCCTTCAGATTTTGTGTTGTCCCTTCCGGTTGAATCGGAGTGCTCTGGTCGGTCAGCGCTGCATTCACGTAAACCTGCTCCGCAACCTTGCCGCTGAGATTCAAATTCAGACTGGAATTGAGTTTCAGCCCGCGGTTGTTGCCGACCGTGACCCCGCGGGTAATACTGCCGCTCTTTTGCAGCTGTGAAGCGTAATCGATTTCTGTTGGCACAGACACATCTCGCGGTGTCATCGCTTGAGTTGGCGCACCGCTCATCCTCTGAACCAGAGGATTGCGATAATAACTCCGCTTTACAGCAATCGGCAGCTTTTTGTAGACGATCCGAATTTCAGATCGATCTGAAACGATTTGCTGAAACCGCAGTTCGCCTGCCAGAGCGTTCAACTCGTATGCACCCGCAGGCAGAGAAATGCCATCGATAGTGACTTTTTCAGAGCCATCGACAATCAGACTGTCGGGCAGAAAATAGGGCCCCCGGCGATTTTCGCCTCGGATGAGCAAATCCTTCTCATACAGGCTGATGCCGCTGATTTTTCCAACCGTTTGCCCGCCCAGATAGACGGGAAAAAGGATGACCAGCAGGCAGAGCAGAAATGTCCATTTAGGGACGGTCATAGTCGAGTTCAAAAACCTGAATGCGATGATTTTCCATGTCGCTGACATAGAGGCGGTTTCCCGTAACAGCCAGATCGCTGATATGCCGGAAAGCGCCAAACTTGGCGCCAGAACCGCCGAATTGTCCAAAAATTTTCCCCTCCGGCGAGAGAAAAATGAGCCGGTCGGTCGTTCGATTGCCGACGACGATCACCTCGTCACGCCACAAGGCAATCCCTGAAGGCACGCCAAGCTCCGGATGGTCGATGAAATCGAGAAAATTACCAAAATAATCATAGATCATTATTTTCCGGCTCAGTTCATCACATACATAAAGCCGATCCGAGCGGTCCAGGGCGCACTGCCCCGGACGCAACAGCTCTCCATCGCCCCAGTTGAAATCGGCAAAAATTGTGGTCGGAATATATTGGCTGTTCATCTTCAAGACTCGGCGGTTTTCGTTGTCGACGATAAACAAATTGCTGTGCAAACTGACTGCCAGAGAACGCGGCAATGCAAACCGTTTTCCTTGCTCGATCGTCTCATCGGTTCGGATGGTCAAAATCCAGTTCAAGTCCCGATCGTAGCGCTCGATGCGATTGTTCTCGTAATCAGCGACAAATACATCGAGACCGTTGGGGCTTACAACATCCAGCGGGCGGTTGAATTGTTCAGCGTCCCAACCGAAACCGCCGATTGCCGCCAGCCAAGCACCGTTGCCGGTGAATTTTTGCAGGCGATGATTGCCGGTGTCGGCGACATAGACATTGCCGGCCGGATCAACAGATAGGCCGCCAGGCTGGTTGAAACATCCGTTTTCTTCGCCGAAGCGGCCGAAAGAAAAAAGAAAGGTAACCCGAATTGTCGGCTCCTCAGCCGACGCACCAGACCATAAGAGCAAAAGTATGGCCCAGACAAATTTTGCCAGGCGCAAACAGGTGCTCGCACGGTGCAACAAAAAACCTTTTCTGGACATCGGCTCCTCCACCGATTGGGGCCTGAATGGGGCAAAGGCATACCGCGGCCATGAGCAACCCGTCGCGGTAGTCCTCATCCTCTGAAAATTGCAGACCCGTCGATTTTCCCACATTGGTCTATTCGATATTGCATGCCGGGCTTGGATAAGCTGCGAAATTTTCCCGGCATAATAAAATATTGTTTTTATTTATATTAAAGCTCTTTTCTTTATGCACGATGGATAATCCAGAGCACTTTTTTACCTGGCTGGTACAGGTCATTCCCAAGCCAACACACTCCGGCGATGCAAACAATAAACTGCGTGACCGCCGCCGGACACCACTTTTCTAATTCCATACAGAACAAAAGGTTCCTGCAAATTTCCTACCAAAAAAATCGCCAGAGTCAGCAAATGATCAAGTGATCAAAGGTATTTGATGCCGCCGCCAAATGCAAGCGAAACCCGTATCTTGTGTTTCCGCCTGAATAGAGTTCCATCCGAATTCTTGGCGCCGGCAATCGGTGTTGTGTGCGGAATCGAAAAACAGTGGCCCATATACAGCAAAAACCAACGGTTTGTTTTGATCGGGATCCTGCCGAATGGGAATCCGAGTCCAAACGCTGTTGTCATTGGTTATTTACTTGTTGAATCTTTTGGCATAAGTCGTTATCTTTTTCTACAAGGGCGCAGCACCTTCAGTCGCAGCCATGCACAAGCCACAACTCGAAGCAAAGCGAAACACGATAATTGAATAAAACCGAGCGAGGGGACAACGGGTGCGAATTTTACCAAAAGCGGTATTGAGCATCGCATGCGGCACGGCTCTTTTGTTGCACACATCCTGCACCTGGAGACCCGCGCCGCGCAATGCGCAGGTTGTCTCTCCGCGCAAGGAGAATATCAGACAGTTGGACCACGCGGCGCCCATAGAAGAAAGACCGGCCGCCCGGGAAATCACTGCTCCTTCCCACCTGACTGCCGAGGAGTTTGACCGCTTTCGCAAGGAGATCCAGCGATTCTATCTTGCCCCTTATCTCTGGGGAGGTGCTTCCCCTGCTGGAACAGATTGTTCGGGTCTGGTGCGCACCATTTACCGCCGGGCGGCGGACATCAATTTGCCGCACAGCACCCAGCAGCTCTTTCAAGTCGGCGATGCGGTAAAACCCAGGGAACTGAAATTTGCAGATTTGCTCTTTTTCCGCTTTAAAAGAGGCAGTGCGCCTGATCATGTTGGTTTGTATATTGCCAATCGGTTTTTTCTGCACGCCTCGGTCAGCCAGGGAGTGGTGCTTTCGCGTTTGACCGATTCCCCTTATGCAGAAAACTTTGTCGGTGCCAAAAGGATTATGGATGGGAAAAATGGCCGGTGAAATGCCCTTGAAAAAAGGTGAGGAAATCGAGATCACCATCCAGGACCTCGCCTTTGGCGGTCAGGGAGTCGCAAGGTTGAACAACTGGGTGGTCTTTGTTGACCAGGCGTTGCCCGGGGAGACGGTCCGCGCGCGAATCAGCAAAAGGCGCAAAAATTATCTGCAGGCGCGGGTTATCGAAACGATAGCCGCTTCTGCGCATCAAGTTGAACCGATGTGCAGCCATTTTGGCGAGTGTGGCGGATGTGCGCTGCAAAATCTGGACTATGCTCAGCAGATCGCTGCCAAGCAGAGGCAAACCGAGGATTCACTCAAACGCCTTGGCGGTTTTATGGATGTGCCCATGGCACCGATTGTTCCCGCCGACCAGCTGCAATTTTACCGCAACAAGATGGAATTTAGCTTCTCCCGCTGTCGCTGGTTAAAGGCAAGTGAGATGGGTTCCGATAACGATCTGCAAAAGGAAGGGCTTTTCCTGGGTTTGCATGCCAGAGGTTTTTACGATAAAATCATCGACATCGCTGATTGCCGACTGCTCGATCCACAAGCCAACGACATGGTCGCCGCAGTGCGTGAATTTGCCCGGCAAAGCGGTCGCCCCGCCTACAGCACCCGCGATCATCAAGGATTTTACCGTTTTCTCATCATTAGGCGCAGCAAACAGGTGGACGAATGGATGGTCAATCTGATCACCCGTGAGTATGAAGCACAAATCGCTGCTGATTTTACCAAATGGATGACCGACCGTTTTCCGCAGATCAGCAGTTTGTTGTTGAGCACCACCAGCAAGCAGGCTGCAGTCGCTTTTTCAGAACATGAGACTGTTCTGGCTGGCAAAGCCACGATCGACGAAAAAATCGGCGATTGGATCTTTGAGATCTCGAGCAATTCTTTTTTGCAGACCAACAGCTTGCAAGCGGTAAAGCTGTATGAACAAGTCCGGCAGGACGCTGGATTGCGCGGACAGGAAACCGTCTATGACCTGTATTGCGGCGCCGGCACCATTTCGATCTATCTCAGCCGCGATGCTGCCCATATTACCGGTTTCGAGGCGATCCCGGCGGCGATCGATGACGCCCGACGCAACTGCATCCGCAATGACGTCAGCAATTGCGCATTCGTCTGCGGTGACCTCAAAGACCTGCTAACAGATACGGAAGCACAAATCGCGCAACACGGCAAGCCTGATGTGATGATCATCGATCCACCGCGCAGCGGCATGCATCCCAAAACCGTTCAAGCCATCCTTCGTCTTTTGCCCGAACGCATTGTGCACGTCTCCTGCAATCCTACCACTCTG
Organism: bacterium; assembly: GCA_029565675.1. GTDB lineage: Bacteria > Zhuqueibacterota > Zhuqueibacteria > Residuimicrobiales > Oceaniaggregativiventaceae > Sulfursilanivivens. Next base: position 277,484 of record JAKQNP010000008.1, on the reverse strand, counting down.
GCGCGCGATCTGCAGATCTTCTGCAAAACGGATTATCAGCTGATCAAGGTGACGCCAGTGGATATGTTTCCGCACACTGCTCATATCGAAGCCGTCGCCCTTTTAGAGCGCAAAAAACATTGATTATAAACGCGCCAACGGCTATATTGACGGCCGATTTCGCAATTCCGATTCGGTGCGGCGCACCAATTCGGAACTATCGCAAACCAACCGCAAGCCAAAAGGATTATACTGTGCAAGAGTCTGAAATGATCACCCTGATCGCAGAAGAACTGAATCTGCGCTGGAGCCAAGTCAAAAGCACCATCGAGTTGCTGGACACCGACAACACGGTGCCGTTCATCGCGCGATACCGCAAAGAGATGACCGGCAGCCTGGATGAAGAATTGATTCGCGCGATCGGTGAGCGCATCGCTTATCTGCGCAATTTGCAGGAACGCAAGGAGACCGTGCTGAAAAGCATCGAGGAACAGGGCAAGTTGACACCAGAGCTTCAGGAGCGAATCCTGGCGGCGACCAAGTTGCAGCAGGTAGAAGATCTTTATCTCCCGTATCGCCCCAAAAAGCGCACCCGGGCGACTATTGCGCGTGAAAAAGGGCTTGCACCGCTGGCTGATCTTATCCTGGCACAAGAAACCGTCTCGGGCGATCCCGCGGCCATTGCCGCGACCTATATCGATGAAGAAAAAGGGGTTTTAAGCGCCGAACACGCGCTTGCCGGTGCCCGGGATATCATCGCAGAAATCTTGTCCGACGATGCAGACATACGCCAGATAGTGCGTGCCGCTGTATGGGAAAAAGGTCTGCTCGCTTCTGAAGCGCGCGATCCGCAAAACTGCCTTGATTATGAAATCTATAAATCGTTTAGCGAGCCGGTACAGACGATTCCAGCGCATCGGATTCTCGCCATCAACCGCGGCGAGCGGGAAAACATCCTGCGTGTCTGGATCGAGGTTGCAACCGAAGACAGAAACCTCGACATTCAACAACATGTGATCAAGAACAATCGGTCGATATTTCATCAAGAGCTGGTGGCGGCCATCGCCGATTCCTACCATCGGCTGATCTCGCCAGCCATTGAGCGCGAAGTGCGCAACAGCCTCACAGAAAAGGCTGATCTGCATGCCATAGCCGTCTTTGCCAGAAATTTGCGCGCTCTGCTGATGACCCCGCCGATGCGGGGCATGAAAATCCTCGGCATCGACCCGGGATTTCGCACCGGCTGCAAGGTGGCGGCCATCGATCAAACCGGCAAATACCTGGAGGGCGCGACGATCTACCCGCATGCACCGCAGAATCGTTGGGAAGAAGCGAAAACCATTCTGCATGAGATCCTCGACAAACAGCAGATCGGAGTCATCGCCATCGGCAACGGTACAGCCAGCCGCGAAACAGAAAAACTCGCTTCTGAAGTCATCGCCGAAGAGAAGCGATCCATCCATTACGTGATTGTCAATGAAGCCGGAGCGTCGGTCTATTCGGCCTCTCCTGTGGCCAAAAAAGAATTTCCTGACCTGGAGGCTTCATTGCGCGGCAATATCTCCATTGCCCGGCGCCTGCTCGATCCCCTGTCGGAATTGGTAAAAATCGACCCAAAATCGATCGGTGTAGGATTGTACCAGCACGATGTCGATCAAATCAAGCTTGCTGCAGCGCTCGACGAAGTGGTGGAATCAGCAGTCAATCAGGTCGGGGTCGATCTGAACACGGCATCTACCTCACTGCTGCAATATGTCGCCGGCATCAATTCGCGGGTAGCGGAAAACATCGTCAAATACCGTGAAGAGCACGGCCGGTTTCTTTCCCGCGCCGAATTGATACAGGTCAAAGGCCTGGGTGATAACGCCTTTGTGCAAGCAGCCGGCTTTTTGCGCATTCCGGACAGCGATCTCTTTTTTGATGCCACTGCCGTGCATCCCGAGTCGTATGACGCAGCGACCAAACTTTTAAACCATTTGCAGCTCGACCTCGAGCAGGTGCGAAAAAACGGATTGTTGGTCAGCCAAAAAATCAAACAATCCGCGGTCACGTTTGACGCCCTGGCCCAATTCTGTGGTTGCGGCAAAGAAACCCTGATCGATATCATCAACAGCTTGGAAAAGCCCAATCGCGACCCGCGTGATGAAATGCCCAAACCGATTTTGCGCAGCGATGTCCTGAGCATGGACGACCTGGCCGAGGGCATGATCCTCAAAGGTACGGTTCGCAACGTGGTCGATTTTGGCGCTTTTGTCGATATCGGCGTCAAACAGGATGGTCTGGTCCACCTCAGTCGCATGGCGAAAAGATATGTCAAAAATCCACTCGACGTTGTCGCTGTCGGCGACATTGTCGATGTCAAGGTGCTATCGATCGACAAAGAGCGCGGCAGAATCGGTCTGAGCATGGTGCTCGATTGATCGGCTTGCGGCCCGCAAAGCACATGGGCTTTTCTGTCAGCAGCAGCCAGACGAGAACAGGAATGCAACATGATCAAGGTCTGCATCTATACAACGGTCCATCGCCCGGATGATGTGAGAGTCTTTCATCGCGAAGCCAAGAGTCTGGCGATGCATGGGTATGAGGTCGTCTTGCTCGCCCACGCCGATGTTACAGAAGAAATGCGGGATGGCGTTTTGCTGAAGGCTATTCCGCGCCCAAAAAATCGCTTCTTTCGCTTGCTCAGTGTCTTCCGGTTTGCCTGGCGCGCCTGGCGGGAAAATGCTGAAGTCTATCATTTTCACGATATCGAACTGTTGCCGGTCTCGGTGCTGCTCAAATGGGTCACCAAAAAAATCGTCTTGTATGACTGCCATGAAAATTATCCGCAAACTGCCTATGAACGAGTCTGGTACCCCGAGTGGCTGAAACCTCTCCTTTTCCGCCTGATTTCACGGCTTGAGCCGGCGCTGGCCCGGCGGTTGGACGCCGTCATCTGTGTCGTCGCTGATCAACAGGAAAGATTCGATTCGCACGGCTGCCGAACCATTCTGTTGCGCAACCTGCCTGAGCTGGAAAATTTCGACCATGCCTATGCCAATCGCAAAACGCCTGAACCGCGGCTCATCTACCTCGGTGGTCTTTCACGCGCTCGCGGCGCGGCTGTGATGATCGAAATCATGGCGCAGCTCAGAAACAGTCATCCAAATATCTCTCTGCTCTGTCTCGGCCCTTTCAATGAACCGCACGTTGAAAAAGAGATCAAAGTTCAGGTCAAGGAGCGCGGACTGCAGGATCAGCTCATCTATGAGAGGTTCATACCGCATGAAAGAGTTGCCGACTATCTCGTGCATTCGCTTATCGGTTTGATTCCCTGGCAAGCCAACCAGCAAATGCTCAAAATGGTTTTCCCCAACAAGTTGTTTGAATACATGGCCTGTGGACTGCCCGTTGTCGGCAGCGATTTGCCGAGTTTGCGGATGCTGATCAACCAGGCAGAGTGCGGTTTTGTGGTCCCCCCTGACGACGCCAAAGCCCATGCCGCGGCTATCGGACGGTTGCTGGACGATGAAAAGCTGCGCCAAGAGATGGGAAAACGAGGCCGTTTATTTGTGCAAAACAACTACAATTGGCAAAACGAAGTCAGCAAGCTCTATGGGCTCTATGAAGAACTGACGCGCGCCGATTCCGAGGTCTAGCTGATGGTTGTCACGGTCCTGACTCCGGCCTATTTCCCGCCCCTGGCGGCTTTTGCCCAGGCTGCCTGTGCTGATCAATTGATCTGGGCGGAAAGCTTTCGCTTCACCAAACAGACCTGCATGCATCGGATGGCGATAAAAACCCGCGCCGGGCGGCAATGGCTTACGGTACCGGTTTTGCAAAGAACAAATCCGCCGCAAAACGTTGCAGAAACTTTAATCGATGGTCATCAGCCGTGGCAAAAGAGCCATCTGCGGGCGCTCCACCTCAATTATCACAACGCGCCATATTTTTATGCTTATTGGGACGAGCTCGAAGAGCTGCTCAACCGGGAGTGGCTGCGACTGGGCGATTTGCTGTTGGCCGGCTGGCAGTTTTGCCAAAGCCACCTGGGGATAAACAAACCAACCCATTCGGCAGCCGACTTACAGCGGGTCGACAATCGAACCGAACGAATCGTCGCCTGGAGTCGCGCTTTGCAAGCCGACCGCTATCTTTATCGGCCTGAAGAAGCCGGCCTTTTCGATTTGCACCGTTTGGCCAACTTGGGCATCGAGCCTCGCGAAATCAAAACCACGCCCGAAACCTATCCGCAGCTTTTCGGACCCTTTATTGAATGCACGGTCCTGGATGCACTCTTTAACTTGGGTCCCGAAAGCCGGCGGTTAATGATCGCCGAGGCGGTCGCCCCCCTGATCGATGGGCAAACCAATCGAAAGGAATAACCCATGTCTGCTCTTTCTGATTTACAATCGCTGCTTGACAAAGTCGACAGCTATCGCCAGGCGGTCATCGATCTGCAGGCCAAGTTGGTCGCCATTCCAGCCTTGGGACCTGAAAACGGTGGACAAGGAGAGAAAGAAAAAGCCGAGGCAGTCGAAAGCGAATTGCGGCGTCTGGGAATAAGCGATATCGAAACCCTTCAGGCGCCTGACAAACGCGTGGAGTGTGGTTTTCGGCCGAATCTGATTGCACGCATCCCCGGCAAGCGAAAGGATCGGACTTTGTGGATCATGGCTCACCTGGATGTGGTGCCGGCAGGAGAATTGTCGCAATGGAAAAGCGATCCGTTCAAATTGACCGTCGATGGCGATCGGCTGATCGGTCGGGGAGTCGAGGACAACCATCAGGGTCTGGTCTCGGCGATGATGGCCGCAAAAGCGCTGCAGGAACTCTTAATTGTACCCGAGCAAAATCTGGGATTGGCGATCGTAGCCGATGAAGAAACCGGCAGCAACTATGGCTTGCAGTTCCTTTTGCACAAACGGCCAGACCTCTTTCACCCCCATGATTGGATTGTTGTGCCTGATGCAGGTGATCCACAAGGCCGCTTGATCGAGGTGGCGGAGAAAAGCATCTTGTGGATTCGGTTTCACCTGATTGGCAAACAATGCCATGCGTCGACGCCAGATCTTGGCCGCAATCCGCATCGAGCTGCTGCCCACTTGATCGTGCAATTGGAATCTTTGCATGAGCGCTTTGACCGCCTCGATCCGGTTTTCGATCCACCGACCTGCACCTTTGAACCAACCAAAAAAGAGAACAATGTGCCCAACATCAACACCATTCCAGCGGACGATGTTTTTTATCTCGATTGTCGGATATTGCCCGGCTATGATTTGGCGGAGGTTAAAAACGAGGTTAACAATATCGCAGCGAGCATTGGCAAAAGGTTCGGCGTGCAAGTTGAAATTTCATATATGCAGGAAGTAACCGCGGCACCGCCGACAGCGGCTGATGCGCCAGTGATTAAAGCGCTTAGCCAGGCCATCGATGCGGTCAAAGGAAGAAAAGCCGAAACAATCGGCATCGGCGGTGGAACAGTGGCCGCCCATTTTCGCGAAAAAGGCTTTCCCACTGCAGTTTGGTCGACTGTTGAAGACACCGCGCATCAGCCGAATGAATGGGCATTGATCTCATCGACACTTGCCGATGCCAAGGTGTTGATCCATTTATTGATGCAAAATCCGGACGGGCATCATCCGGCGTGAAGCAGAAACGAAGCGCGATCATCCAAAGCGGATGCGCGAATCTGCTGATCAGGGATTGGTTTTGAGCTTGTGCAGCAATCCAGCGCGTTTTTTCTCCTGACTGTCGCTGGCAACCACAGGAGTGGTGAAGAAAAAGAGATCGCCTGGAATGATATCGATCTCTTTGCGCAAAGCTTTCCAGTTGTCGCGATAGGCCTTAAGATCGATATGGGTGCCGTTTTTGTCTTTGATGGTGAGATAGACGCGTTCAGGATATTTCCGGTTGATCATAAAAGGCGAATGAGTGGTGTAGATCAGCTGATTTTTCAACGACAGATCTTCGAGAACGTTGACCAGATCCTTTTGACCGCCGGGATGGAGATGAATACCCGGCTCATCGATTAAAAAGATGTATTCATTCGCACGAGCTTCGAAAGTTTGGGCAACAAAATTGACATAGAAAGAGAGATACCAGCGAAAGCCCAGGCTGCGCGACTCGGGGGTATCGAAAACAGTGGTATCATCAGAAAAGTCGATATAAAGCGTCGAGCCGTTGACGTTCAGTTTAATTTCAATGCTGGGTTCCTGGGACCAGGCGCGGCGTATCTGTTCAGTGATAATTCGGCTGGCCTCGTCCATCGCCCGGCGACCGCGAGTGCTGTCCTCGAAAATGATTCCATAGTCTTCAATAGCACCGATTTTCAACAGATTGCGCTCGGTGTTGTATTCGACGTTGTTGGAAAGAAGGCTGTCAAGATCGACGCGATTTTTAAGCAAAGAAATATCGCTGAAATAGAGGACCTTGGGCAGCAGTTTGAGGAAATGGCGGATATCGATATTGTCGACTTCCGAGTCGCCGATCAACAGATGGTAGTCTTTATGCGAGGGGCCGTCGCGCCGCACGTGGAACGACTCGATATCTTTAAAAATTTCTGATATCTGCATCAGTTGAGTGCGGTTTTCTTTGGTCAACCCGCCGAATTCGATCGTCACTTCCGGGCTTTTGCCCATGTAATAGTGATTGCTATACTGGCAGGTCAGACTGACATCGAACGGCACTTCAGGTAAAAACGAATAAAGCGAGCGCAGGATATTGGTCTTGCCGCTCTCATTGGCGCCGATGATGACGTTCATGCGCCCATCAAGAGGCATTTCAAGTTCATAGATCGACTTGAATGCCCGCACACTTACTTTGGTCGCTATCATCCTTTACCCTCAACACGTTAACTTTTCGGCTTGCGCAACAAGCTATGTTCGGCATCAGCGCGAACGAACTCCCGCCGAACGATCAGATAACCTGCTTTTCGAGGACGGTATCGCTTTGAAAATGTTCATCGTCACGCCTCGGATAATCGGTTGTGTAATGCAAACCGCGACTTTCTTTGCGCAACAGCGCTGAACGAACGATCAACATCGCCACAGTCGCCAGATTGCGCAATTCGATCAGCTCGGTCGTGACCCGTGTGCGCCGATAAAAATTCTCCACTTCCTGGCCAATCAAACGCAAGCGGTTTAAAGCCCTCTCCAAACGCAAGTTCGATCGCACGATACCGACATAATCCCACATAATATTTTTGATTTCCATGCGATCGTGTGAAAGCAGAACCCATTCTTCGCTGTTAAACGTGCCACTGTCGTCCCAAGGCGGAATGGCCGGGGACTTTCGGCCCTGATTTGCCACAAAGCGCATGGCCGACTCGGCTGCCAAATGGCCAAAAACCACGGCTTCGAGCAAGGAATTGGAAGCCAGGCGGTTGGCGCCGTGTACGCCAGTACAGGTGACCTCGCCGCAGGCGAAAAGACCGGACAGGCTCGTAGCTGCATCGAGGTCGGTTTGAACACCACCGCAAATATAATGCGCCGCCGGCACCACTGGTATCGGCTCCTGGGTAATGTCGATCTTGTAGTTCAGACAGTTTTGATAAATGTGCGGAAATCTATTTTTGATTTCCTCGGCATTCTTGTGCGTAATATCGAGAAAGACACACGGCGCACCGCTTTTTTTCAATTCTGTGTCAATCGCACGAGCGACAATATCGCGTGGCGCCAGGCTGGCCATCGGATGGTATTTTTCCATAAAACTCTGCCCGTCTTGCGTCACCAGTCGGCCGCCGAATCCACGCACAGCTTCAGAGATTAAAAAAGAATTGGCCTCACTGTGATAAAGGGAGGTGGGATGGAACTGCATAAACTCCATATTCGCGATGCGGCCGCCCGCGCGATAAGCCATGGCAATTCCATCGCCGGTGGCGATGGACGGATTCGTCGAGTGGAGATAGACCTGGCCACAGCCGCCACTCGCCAGGATCGTTGCTCGCGCGATAAAACGCTTTACCCTTGCGGTTTGATCATCCAAAACATAGGCGCCCCAGCAATGGAGCTGATCGGTTGCTTCGAGGGAAGTAAAAAGATGGTGCTCAGTGATCAAATCGATAGCCGAGTGGTTCTCATAAATCGTGATTCGGGGCTCATTTTTTACCGCCTCTAAAAGAGCGTTTTCGACATCGCGGCCGGTGTGATCTTTGACATGGACAATACGGTTGATGTGGTGCCCGCCTTCTCTGCCCAAATCCAGGTGCCCATTTTCTTTGCGGGTAAAATCCACACCGATTTCTGCCAGCTCCTTGACCCGCCCTGGCCCCTCGCGCACAATCAGTTCAACAGCTTCGCGATGGCACAAGCCGTCGCCGGCATCAAGGGTGTCCTGGACATGCTTGGTAAAAGAATCGGCAGGATCGATAACCGCGGCAATCCCACCTTGTGCATAGTTGGTGTTGGATTCAGCTTTTTCCTTTTTGGTTACAACCCCAACAGTTCCCTGACGCGCCAGCTTTAGAGCACAGCTCAAACCGGCCATCCCGCTGCCGATCACCAAAAAGTCTGTCTCAACCACCATCCTTATGCCTCTGTGCAAGTGCAGGTCAATGACCGCGTGGTACCGCCAAGCTTTTTCAACTTAACAGAAAATGGGCATAAAAGCAATATCTTTCTAAAAAAAAGGCTGCAGCAAAAAATACCTGCTGCAGCCTTTAATAATTAAGTTGCTATTTCTATTCAACTACCGCCAACAACTCGCGCTGTCGAATCGGCCGCGTCAACAGGTGTTCGAGTTTCTGTTTTGCGGCACCACCACAGAGCTTAAAATCTGATCGATCGCAGATGGCCACGACTTTTGCTTTGGGATATTTGTTCTCAATCTGGCGAAAAGTCTGCCACGCCTTTTCTTGCTTTGTCTTGTCTTCAATCAGGGAGTCGAGATCTAGAAATACCAAGTCAGCTGGCTCTTCGTCCATCAAACGATAGAGATCATTGACATCTGCAGCGATCTCAACCTCGTGATGATTCGCCAGAGCCAGATAGATCTGCATTTCAGAACGCAATTCTTCGTTGAGGATAACGATCTTCATAAACCGGCAGCTCTTGCTCGTGTTCAGCCTGTCTTATTGCCGCAACCGTTTTGATCAGACTGCAACAGGCTTTGTCCCATGCGGCAACAGTCCGTTCAAATGCACCATGCCCGCCGCCTTTGATCGTAATCAATATAGTCGCACTCGCCTGCTTTTGCGTACGCGTATTTGCAGACAAGACGTAAAACCGCTGCCCCGGGATCCCGAACAAGAGAAAGGATTAGCGATAAGCTTTGACCAGTTCGCTTTCTTTATAATAATGAGCCAAGATTTGCCGATATGAATAGCCCAGCTGTGCCATCACCGTTGCGCCGACCTGACAAAGACCGACTCCGTGGCCCCAACCCGCGCCGTGCAAATGAAAAGCCTTGACCATGCCATTAGCCAAAAAATCGCGTTCGATATAAAAGCAGGAACTGTAGAGATGGCTGGTGGATAGCGCCCGGCGGATGGCCAGCTCTTTTCCGATACGAATCTTCTGTTTGCTGCCAATGATATCCAGATAGATCAGCCGGCCGCTTGCTCCGCGCTCTCCTGGCAAAAGGTCGATCAGCTCACCGAAATCGGGACCAATCTTTTGCCGCAACAAAACTTGCAGTTCTTCGCGTTCGTAACTGACCACCCAGCGGAACAGCTCGGTGGAGTTATAGGGCAAACTCGATTCAATCCGATATTTTTGCGTATTGCAAAAAACATCCGGGGAAGAGTCGATCAGAATGCGCGCCTTTTCTTCGCTGTTTGCCGGATAATCGATTTGTGCTTTGCCATCAATTCCTTCAACAAGGTAAGGAATCCGGCGATGATCCCAGACCGACTCATAGTTTTCAATCACCCCGCCACAGATTTTTGAATAGCGCGCATCGCATACGCGATTTTGATAAAAAAGTGTCTCGCCACAAGTGTCGTCAGCAGCTTTCTGTGAAACGGACGAAACGTTGGCCAAGCCATGATAGCATTGGCAATGATCGTCTGAACAAAGATGAAAAGCCGAATCATAGTGGTGCTTGCCCATGGTTGCCAGAATGGTGCTGCGGGCTGCAACGGTTTGCGCTTTGAGCAGTTCGATGGGATTTTCAGCGGTCATTTCGGAGGAATTGACGCAAACCAAATAAGTTTCGATATCCAACTCGTTGATCGCGAACAACTTGCCGTTGTTGTTGACCCCCACTTCCAGGACACCGGGGAGCTGTTGCGTGCGTGTGTGCTGCCAATGAAATTCGATGCCGACCGGCACGTCCGCAAGACGAATGGTACCCCCATTTTGAGGTTCGATCCGGATTCCGCTGTTGACTCGGTAATCACCGATCTTTACCGTGCCGTTCGCCGGTTCGATCACTTTCTTTACCACTGTGGCTTCGCCGACTGCTTCATAATCACGAGCAAAAGCTTCGGCAACGGCCAACGAGGCAAAAGTCTCGGTTACAACCCAATACTCCCGGTTGTCAAATTTTTTTTCGCCCGCCAGAAACACCACCCCCGGATGCCATAGCTCGCATTGCAGTGACTTTTTATGCATTTCCTGTTGCACGCGCACAGCCTCGGCATGGTCTTCACGAATCGCCAAACGAACGGCGAAATCGATTCTGGCCGGAATCGCTTCGATGATATCGCAGTTGTAGGTTTGATCAGCTTCACCGACGAAAAGCATTTTCCCGCTCAAATCGGTGACAGCAAATGCGTGTGAGCAGCTGAATCGCACAGAATCGGTCGATTGAATCATGCCGATTCGAACTTGTGGTCGATTTGCAGACATCTCTCAGTTGCCTCCTGTTGTTTTCTGGCATTCGCGATTAAAAGCCAGGCAAGCCGGGATGAAAAACAAAATTGAGACGAGGAGCCAGTGAAAGTGGACATGCAGCTCACTGCTGTACCAGCTGAGTTGTGCGCTATTACAGTTGAAGAGAATGATCGACAAGAAATTGTTGGTCATGTGGATAAAAACAGCCGGCAGCAAGCTCTGGCTTTTCCATACCACATAGCCGAGCAGCAAGCCAATAACGGTGATTTGCAGCGCACCCCAGGGATTGATATGCAAAAGGGCGAATGCGATGGCGCTCATGACGATACCGCGAGCCGGATCGAGATGGTTTTCCAGCGCGCCCTGGAAGAAACCGCGGAAAAGCATCTCCTCACCCAAACCCGCCATAACGACTGCAGCGAGAAACAAAACCACCGCATCGTACAGCGAATGGATCTGCATGGAGGTGCGGATCGCCTCGAAGATCACTTGTGGCATCGGGAAAAAGCTCATCACGAGCCGATCCAATTCATCCAAAACAACAAAGGCCGAAAAACTCATAACGATAATCCAAAGCCATTGGCGCAAGGTCAGAGAAAAAAAACGAAAAACTGAACGAAACGGCAAGTTGCGCAATTTGACATAGAAAAGGGCAGGCAGGATTACGAGCAGCTCAGCAATCAAGAGCGCGGATTTGTTCACTCCCAGCAGTCCGAGCAAGACAGCCGAAAAAAAGAAAATCATAAACGTTATGAATACAATCGTTGCCGCCTCAAACGGCCGAATGTTCTGGTCGGGCGATTCTTTCATATCACTTTTCTTTGCTCCATTCGTACAAAATGATGGCAGCAGCCAGTGCAGCATTCAGCGATTCTCCGCCACCGATTCGGCTGATGGTCAAACGCTGGTCAATTTCTTTTTCCAACCGCGGATCAAGACCAAATGCCTCGTTGCCGATCAAAAGCAATTCGCGGTCTGTTGGAAAAACCTGTTGAGGAACAATACCGCCCCGCACTGCCGCTGCTGAAATTCGAAAACCGCTTTCATGAAAACGCGGGAGCCACTCGAAAAGATCGACCTCGGTAAATACAGGAAGATGGAACATGCCGCCCATGCTGCCGCGGACCACTTTGGGGTTGGTATACTCGACTGTGGTCGGACTTGTAAGCACACCCGCCACTCCGAACCATGCTGCGGTGCGCAACACAGTACCAAGGTTGCCCGGGTCGCGCAAAGAATCAAGCGCCACCCAGATGCCGCTGGCGGTGGTCATCCATGTCGCCAAAGGAGGCGAGAGCGGCCGGCCGACACAAGCGACACCCGGCGAGTGCTCAGTCGCAGAAAAAACGGCAAAATCGCTGCTTGTCGCCCGGTAAAGCGGAATCTGGCGCGATTCGGCATCTTGAATGAGCCGTTGAAAGCAAAGATCTTCTTTGATGCGGCTGGGATCGATGATCAGTTCGATGGGTTCGAACCAGCGGCTGTGCATCGCTTCCTCACAGAGGCGCTTGCCTTCCAACAACACCTTGTTTTCTTTCAGGCGCTGCTTCTTTTTGGCCAATGTGCACAGGGCCCGCAGATGATTCTTCGAGAGCGCAGCTTGGTCGATTTTTTTACCCTCTGGCTCGATGCCTGTTTATGGACGACAGCATCAGCAGCGCTGTCTCTCGCAGGCTTGTTTCAGAACCGCGACCACCTGGTCGAACGGTATGGCTTGCTGTTCGCCATTGGCCAGGTTTTTTACGGTTGCATGGTTGGCGGTAATCTCGTCTTCGCCAACTATCACTGCATAGGTGACTGCCAACCGATTGGCTTCGCGCATCTGCGATTTAAAACTGCGTTGCCCAAAAGCCATCAAAGCAGAGAGGCCGGCTTCGCGAAACCAGGTAACAAGCTCAACAGCCCGAAGATCGGCTGCTTTGCCCATGTGCGCGACAAAAATAAAAGGATCAGGCAGTTTGGGCGGTTCGATATTTTGTTCCCGCATTCCGAGAATCATTCTTTCGATGCCTGAGCCGAAGCCGATGCCCGGGGTGGCCTGACCTCCCAACTGTTCGATCAGGCCGTCGTATCGGCCGCCCCCGCACATCGCGTTTTGTGACCCGATCCCTTGCACCCAAACCTCGAACACCGTCTTGGTGTAGTAATCGAGACCGCGCACCAGGCGATGGTTGATTCGGTACGGCCGGCCGAGCGTGTCGAGATAAAGCCGCAGAGTGGCAAAATGGTCGGCACATTCTTCGCAGAGCCTTTCGTGAATAACCGGCGCATCTGCACTGATCTGTTGGCAGGATTTGACTTTGCAATCGAGCAAGCGCAAAGGATTGCGTTCCAAACGGCGTTTGCAATCATCACAGATCGCCTCGGAATGGCGGCGATAAAAATTTTTCAGCTCTTCGACATAAGCCGGTCGGCAATTTGGACATCCAGTGCTGTTTAGCTGAAAAGAAAGGCCGCTGAAGCCGAGCTCGGCATAGAGGAGCCAGGCAACCGACATAACTTCAAGATCGACACTGGGCTCCTGCTCCCCCAAAGCCTCCACATTGAATTGCGTGTGTTGGCGGTATCGCCCCGCTTGCGGCCGTTCGTAACGGAAGACGGGGCCGATGCTGTACAATTTCACCGGCTTAGACAAGCTGTGCAACCCGTTTTCCAGGTAAAGACGCATGATTCCAGCCGTGTACTCGGGCCGCAGCGTCAAAGAATTCTTTCCTTTATCGATAAAAGTGTACATCTCTTTTTCAACAATGTCGGTCGTTTCACCCACTCCGCGCAAAAACAGGGCCGTCTCTTCAAAAATCGGCGGTTCGACGCGTTGATAGCCAAAACGACTGGTCACACTGCCAATTTTTTCTTCGATATAGCGCCAATATTTTTGTTCTTCTGGCAAAACATCTCGTGTTCCTTTGATCGATTGGTATTTCATCGTTTTCTTCCTCAGCACCTCAATTAGAACAAAAGCTCTTCGCTCTGGAGATCTATTGAGCAATAAAAAGGTTTCGAATTTTCTTGGATGGCTTGACGACTCTCGGTGGACAAACGGATCAGAAAGAAAAATATTTGCGTTCTTCGGCCTGGATGATATCCAACACTTCCTGGCCATCGCTGGCGCCAGCAAGCCGCTGGCGGAATTCCTCGCGATGCATCAATCTGGATATTCTGCTCAACGCTTTCAAATGCGGACCGCTCTGTTCGGTCGGGCCGATTAACAAAAAAACGATGTGCACCGGCTTGCCATCTATGGAGTCAAAATCTACCAGGTTTCGCGTAATACCAAACGCTGCTGCCAATCCATCAACCGCGTCGGTCTTTGCATGTGGAATCGCCACTCCATCGCCCATCGCGGTGCTCATCACGCGTTCGCGTTCCATCACCGCAGCCAGCACCGTTTCAAAATTCTTTATCTTTTTCGCTTTGTACAACAGGTCGACCAATTCGGCGATGATCTGGTCTTTGCGGTTGTTCTGCAGGGGAATGCGAATGACTTCTGGAGAGAGCAGTTCCGTAAGCCTCATACTTGACTCCTATAAGATCTCTAGCTAAAGGGCTAAGGAAACAAGCTAAACGCCTACTCCTCGCATGCAGATGGTAAAAGCGTCCAGCGAAAAAAGCTTCAAAAAAAAGCCTGGTGTTCGGCTGGGCTGCTGCACACCAGGGCAAAATATATAAAATCCGTACGAATTTAACAAAGCTTTTTACGGTGGGCACAGAATCTGAAACCGAAACGATTCTCCGATTCGGGCTCTGTCATCTCCTCGGTGGGACATCCATAATTTGCCTTTTATTGTTCATGTTTTCGGATCGAAACGATGATCAGCAAAATACCGGTAACCACCAAAATCAACGGCCACCATCTGGCAAAAAAACTGATTTTGCTGCCGCCGATGGCGATAAAAACCGGGCCCCAGATCATTTGTGCGACACTCAAATTGTGTTTTTTGGAAAACAGCAACTGGGCCACCGAGGCGGTCAACAGCAATACACCGATCAGAAACACCAACCACCAGAGCCAGCCTGTTTGCAAAAAATGGTGTTGATCAGCAAAAATCAATCCGCCGGCCAAAATAAAAATGATACCCAACAACAAGGCATTAAAACGATCCGCTTTGTTGGCCACCAGCTCGGTTTTGTTCTCGGACATAGCACCTCCCTTTAAAACAAAAGTAATCCTGTATAAAAAACAACAAAATGGTTCAAGACTCTAATCCACAATTCATCAGCTCAACCGCCGTTTTCTATGCCTGTGGCTGCGCCTCATTTTTGTTTCTTTTACGAAAAAACGCGGCCCCGGTTACAAAAGCTTTGTTTTTTATTTCCAACTCGTTATATTAAAAGCACTTTTTCCGATTGGATTCTGGCCAGTCAGAATCCAGCCCAAATATCAAGCTGAATTATTGGTCGCAAACAGAGAGGTTAACCTGTGGGTATTGCCGATTTGATCAGGAAGCGTCGGACGATCAGGCGCTTTAAACAAAAACCGATTCCGCTTTCCGTATTGCTCGATCTGGTCGATGCAGCCCGTTTGGCGCCTTCGGGTGCCAACCTGCAACCCCTGGAATTCATCGTCATCGACGAGCCCACTCAAGTTCAAGCCGTCTTTGCCCACACCCGCTGGGCAGCCTATCTCACCCAAAACCGTGGCCGGCCCGCCAAAGGTCAGGAACCTGTGGCTTTTATCGTTTTGCTGATCAACCGGTCGATTCGACCGCAGGGAGGCGAACACGATGCGGGCGCTGCAATGCAAAATATCATCTTGTCAGCTTCGGAACTCGGAATCGGCAGTTGTTGGCTCGGATCGCTGGATCGAGTCGCTTTGAGAGATCTGCTGCAGATCACCTCGCACTGCGAAATCGACACCGCCGTTGCTTTGGGGTATCCTGATGAGCAACCTGTGGTGGAACAAATGAACGATTCGATCAAGTACTATCTCGACGCAGATGATGTTCTGCACGTGCCGAAACGCAAGCTCGATGATGTTTGGCATCACAATCACTACACACAAAAAATATAATTCAACTCACTGGACCGGCGACCACCAAACCTTTGTCCAAGCCGAAAAGAGAGTAGGCTGTATTGCGCAGCTCTTGTCGCATTCAGCATATTTCAGCCTCTCATTCTGATTCGACCAAAGCACATCCAGCCCGACTATTGCTCCATGCTGCAGAGAGAAGCTTTGACAATGTACCTGATCAACAGCCCATCTATTGCGCTGGCCTGGCCATAACAAGAGGGAAGATCTGCCATGAAAGAGTCTCTAGGGGTTGCACTGATCGGAACCGGGGTCATCGCACCCTACCATCTGAAAGCCTATCAGACCATCGAACGCACACGGGTTATCGCTGTCTGTGATGCCGATCCTGCCAAGGCACAGGCTTTTGCCCAGGAGCACCGATTGTCGCGCCATGACCGTTTGCCGAATGCTCTTGCCGATCCGAATATCGATATCATCGACATCGCAGTGCCTTCTGGCCTGCATGCGGACATCGGCATTGCTGCCGCCAGAGCCGGTAAACACGTTATGGTCGAAAAACCGATCGACATCACGTTGGCAAAGGCCGATGCGCTGATTGCCGCCTGCCGAGAAAACGGGGTCACTCTTGGAGTGATCAGCCAAAACCGGTTTCTCCCGTCGGTGCAAAAGGTGTATCGGGCAGTGGAATCAGGCGAACTGGGCACACTTTTGCAGGGCGATGCAGCGATCAAATGGTATCGCTCACAGGCATACTACAACAGCGGTGCTTGGCGCGGCACCTGGGAATTGGATGGAGGCGGCGCTTTTATGAACCAGGGCATTCATTTCATCGACTTGCTGCTATCGGTCATGGGGCCAGTCAAATGGCTGCAAGCGCGTTGCAAAACAGCTGCACATCGAATAGCCGTCGAAGACATCGGCATGGTCCTGGTCGAGTTTACCAGCGGTGCATACGGCGTGATTCAGGCTTCGACAGCTTTTTA
The DNA here is from genome assembly GCA_029565675.1 of bacterium. Taxonomy (GTDB): domain Bacteria; phylum Zhuqueibacterota; class Zhuqueibacteria; order Residuimicrobiales; family Oceaniaggregativiventaceae; genus Sulfursilanivivens. Next base: position 260,796 of record JAKQNP010000008.1, on the reverse strand, counting down.
TCCCGGGTTGCCAGCGCGACTGGAGATCCACGGCACCCGTGGATCCGCAAGAATAGAGGGCGAACGGCTGGCATTCCTGCAGATCGAAGGCCAACCGCCGCAAAAGGATCCCGAGGTGGCCGTCGGCGGCGCCTCTGACCCAAAAGCGATCGATGCCACGCTGTTCGTGCATCAGTACAGAGATTTTATCTCTGCCATCGATGAAGGGCGAGATCCTGTTGTCAGCGGTACCGTGGCCCGCCGCCCGTTGCAGCTGATACTCGCCATCTATGAATCCGCTCGTTGCGGCAAAGCCATTGAAATGGAGAAATTTGCCCCGGCAGTGTAGCTGACCACCGATTTTAACTGGAGAGCAGTGATGCAAAGAGATCGTTTGATCGACCATCTCGACACCTTGTTGGCCGTTCGCGATTTTGACGATTATGGCCCTCAGGGTTTACAGGTCGAAGGAAGAGCTAAAGTAAACAAGATCGTTCTGGGCGTATCCGCCAGCGCCGAACTTTTTCGGCGCGCCGTCGATCTGGGTGCCGATATGGTCATTGTCCATCACGGAATTCTCTGGAACCGGGAACGAATGGTTGTCAAAGGGCTCTACAAGGAGCGCCTGAAATTGTTGCTGGAAAACGACATTTCTCTGTTGGCCTATCATTTGCCCCTCGACAAGCACCCGGAGCTTGGTAACAATGCGGTTGCGGCGGCTGCTTTGCACTTGCAGGAGCTGGACGACTTTGCGCAAGTGGGCATTCAAGGAATTTGTCCGCCAATTTCGCCGGCCGAGCTGATCAAGCAGGTGAAAAATCTCTATCAGAGCGAAGCAACTGTTTTTGCTTTCGGCCCTGAGTCGATCCGTCGAATTGCGATCTGCTCGGGCGGTGCAGCCCGGGATTTGTCGCTGGCAATCGATCTCGGCCTGGATGCGTATATCACCGGAGAAGCAGGCGAACCGTCGCTCCATCTGGCCAAAGAAGGGAAAATCCATTTTATCGCCGCCGGCCACTATGCGACAGAACGACTTGGCATCAAAAGTTTGGGGGACTATTTGCGCTCACAGTTTGAGCTCGAGAGCGAGTTTATCGATTTGCCCAACCCGATATGATTTTGCATAATCCCGGCCATTGCAGCATCTAACTTTAGGCGAAAACGACTCGATCGCGCGCCACGTTTCCATTCTGTTCAGCGATCAAAAGTTATCTGTTGGAGGAAGAAATGCGGAATGTGATTATCATCGGTTCTGGACCTGCGGGAATGACGGCGGCAATTTACACCGCTCGCGCCAATCTCAAACCATTGGTCATCTCGGGTCTAGAAAGAGGCGGCCAGGTAACCCTGACCAATGACCTGGAAAACTATCCCGGTTTTCCCGATGGTCTGGGCGGTTTTGAAATGTATCAGCTGCTCGAAAAGCAAGCGCAAAAGTTCGGCGCAGAGATCATCTACGACACGGTCACGCGTGTTGATTTAAGCGGGGAAGTCAAAAAAGTCTTTGCCGCGGGACAGGAATTTGACGCCCTGTCGGTCATCATTGCCACTGGTTCCACACCCAAGCGGCTAGGAGTGCTCGGTGAACAAGAGATGATTGGACGCGGGGTTTCGTATTGCGCAACCTGCGACGGTTTCTTTTTCACCGGTAAACCCGTGGCGGTCATCGGCGGCGGCAACAGCGCCCTGGATGAAGGTCTTTTTCTCACCCGTTTTGCCAGCAAAGTCACCATCATCCACCGCCGTGACCGCTTGCGCGCGGATGCCATTTTGCAGCAGCGGGCGATGGACAATGAGAAGATCGAGTTTATTTGGGATACCGTGGTAGAAGAAATCGCCGGTAAACAAGGGGTTGAAAAACTCATTTTAAAAAACGCCAAGACCGGTGAAAAATCCGAGCTTGCAGTCGATGGGGTATTTGTCTTTATCGGCCACCGACCAAATGTCGAGCTGTTCGAAACTCAGGTCGCGCTGGCTGACGATCGGACCATCCAGACCGACCGGCGGACGCGCACCAATCTGCCGGGTGTTTTCGCCTGCGGCGATGTGCAGGATTCGATCTACCGGCAAGCTATAACAGCTGCCGGTTCCGGCTGTCAGTCGGCGATCGAGGCTGAAAAGTACATCACGCACTTGCAGGGCAAAGCCTACCCCGGGAAATAGCCGCGACAATCGACCAACAAAAAAGGCGGGCTCTGCAGAGCCCGCCTTTTTACGATTCCCACTTTTCTCGCCTCTGCTGTACCGCGCGTTTGGTGCGGTCGCGTTCCATTTTGGCCAAACGGATATTAATCGGCGTCACTTCCACCAGTTCATCTTCAGCGATGAATTCGATCGATTGATCCAGAGAAAGCATGCGCGGCGGCCGCAATGTGACGGTTGCCTCGGCAGTCGATGTGCGCATATTCGTCAATTTCTTTTCTTTGGCGATATTGACATCCAGATCCACGCTGCGATTGCGCTCGCCGATGATCATTCCCTCATAGACCTGCGTCCCAACCGGCACGAAAAGCTCTCCCCGGTCCACCATCGCCAAACTGGCATATGCCGTCACATAACCAGGGCGATCGGCAACCAACGACCCCATTTGCCGTTGAGGAATGCGGCCAAACCACGGTTCGTAACCGGTATAGATAGAATTCATCACGCCAGAGCCTTTGGTGTCGGTCAAAAAATGGCTTCGAAAACCGATCAATCCCCGCGACGGTATGCGGAATTCCAGGTGCACTCGACCGCTGCCTTTGTTGACCAGATTGGTCATCTGGCCCTTTCGCTGCGACAGTTTTTCCGTGACCACGCCGATGTAAGACTCTGGAATATCGAGAATGACCAGCTCGGTGGGTTCATGCCGCTGTTCGTTGATTTCGCGGGTGATCACCTGCGGTTTTGAGACCATAAATTCATAGCCCTCGCGGCGCATGGTTTCGATGAGGATGGCCATCTGCAGTTCACCGCGTCCACAAACCTTGAAAGCATCCGCACGACCAGTTGCCTCGATCCGAATCGCCACGTTGCCCAACATCTCTTTTTCCAGCCGTTCCTGCAGATGCCGCGAAGTGAGAAATCGACCTTCACGCCCTGCAAGAGGACTGGAGTTGACATAAAAAATCATCGACAAAGTGGGTTCATCGACGCGGATCCGGGGCAGAGGTTTCGGATCCGTCGAGGAGGCAATCGTATCGCCGATTTTCACTCCGGACGCTCCCGCAATGGCGACAATATCGCCTGCTTCAACTTTCTGCACCGATTTTCGGTGCAAATTTTCAAAAGTGTAAAGCGCAGAAAATTTGATCCCCGTGGTATTCTGATGCTCACCGCAGAGAGTGTAGGTCTTGCCCATTTCCAAAGACCCATGCCACAACCTGCCGATGGCGATTTGCCCTACATAAGAATCATAATCGAGATTGGTCACCAGGAATTGCGGTATCGCCTCGTCATCAGCCTCGGGACCGGGGACAAAATCGATGATGGTTTCGAAAAGCGGCTGTAAATGAGTTGACCCATCGTCCAGCTGCAAATGTGCGATTCCTTGCTTGGCGATCGTGTACAAAATGGGAAATTGGATCTGGTCATCAGTGGCATCGAGATCGATGAACAAATCATAGACCGCATTGATGACTTCTTGAATTCGCGCATCCTGTCGGTCGATTTTGTTGACCACCAGGATAATCGGCAATTTTTTTTCCAAGGCTTTTTTAACAACGAACCGGGTCTGGGGCAGCGGGCCTTCGCTGGCATCGACCAGCAGCAGCGCGCCGTCAACCATATTCAGGCTGCGCTCCACTTCGCCGCCAAAGTCCGCATGGCCTGGCGTATCGACGATATTGATCTTGATACCGCGATAGATAACCGCTGTATTCTTGGCCATGATGGTGATGCCACGCTCGCGTTCCAAATCCATACTGTCGAGCATGCGCTCGGCAACCGCCTGATTCTCGCGAAATATTCCACTCTGTTTCAGCAGGCCGTCCACCAGCGTCGTCTTGCCATGGTCGACATGAGCGATGATGGCGATATTGCGAATGTTGCTTTTGCGTTTCAATCCGGGTTTCTCCGTATAAAAAAGTTCAGCACAGCCTTTAATATAGGAAATTCCCGGTCAAAAACACAGAAGAATTTACAGAATTCGTCAATTGGGACGCACATTCTGGTCGGCCACCGTCTCTTGACCGACCAGTCGCGAAGGCCAATCGCGCTGCAAAACCATTTGGTCCGCTGCAGCACCGGCCATGAACGCGACAGCAGGTTCGGCAGTCTGGTTGGCAAGAGTCGGTGTAACGGCCTGAAGTTTTGACGGCAACCGTTTAAACCGCTTGGGTTTAGGTTTATTCGAGATCAAGGGCAATCGACCTGCTGCAAAATAAAGTCGACGATTGGGGTCGGATCCGTCAGACTGTGAGGATGATGACCAACGCCTGGTTTGCGGATCACGTGCATGCGGCCGCCCAGCTTGCGATATCTCTCCTCAACCACGTCGGTGTTTTCCGCAACCGGCACCACCTGATCGGCTTCACCCACCACATGCAGAATTGGCACATCCGCTTCTGCCAGGGGCGCGAGATTGTCGACTGGATTGCCGGGATAGGCGAAAAATTCTTCCTGGTTGCGAAAGTTATAGGCTTCCATCATTTCAGTGCGCTCTGGCCCTGGCCAACTTTTCAAATCACAAACCGGTGCATCGCCGTACAAGCAGGCCACCTTGTCTGGATTCTGAATGGCCCAATTGTAGATGATCAGCCCGCCGCGGCTTAATCCTTCCAAAACCGGCTTGCGACAAAAATGAAAACGACCCGTAAGAAACTCGTAGAAATCGTTCCAGATCGCCACGGCTTGCGGTGCACCAAAAAGATCGACGACATCGATATAGACCAGGTGAAAACCTTTGTGCAACAAAGCCAGGTCGGTCTGTGGCTCGTGTTCAAAGAAACGCGCTCTCCAGATCCAGGGCAAGCCATCGGCAGCGGAGTCCGGAGCGACAATGATCGCCGCCCGCCCCTTGTGCAAAAAGTCATAACGCCTAAAACCTTGATAACGGCTGACTTCGCCAGGGTAATCCAAACTGACTTCACGAAAGAGATAAACGGCAAAACTGGCCAACCAATGTTCGCCTTCGTATTGACCGCTGGAAATGTACGGGAGGGTCGCTTGAGCATGGCGGGCAGCAGCCGCCAGCAGTTTTCCTTTTATGGGGTGATGAGCAGGTAATTTTTTGGCGATACCGCTCAAGCACCAGGCGCGGCTCAGGTTCAGACCATCGAGATGAACAATCTTCGGGTCACTGCGATCAGAAACATGGGCAGGTTCCAACCATCCCAACGGTTCATCAGTGAATAGAGCCGGTAAAAAGGCCTCGAACCACTCCGAAAATTCCTGCGCAGAAAGCACCCGGCGCATCAGGTCCGCTTCCATAAGCGCTGGTGAAAAAAAGTCTTCCCCACCGGGCTCCCAGTCAACCGGATAATCGCGGTCAGCAAAAAAATAGGACCGGCTGCGCTCAGTGATCAAAGAGACAAAATTGTTGTCGCCCACGGCTTGGCCATAGTCGATGGCAAATGCCAGACCAAAAGCAGTATTGGGGTGCACACCGGTTCGAATCGGATAGGTCTGACGCGGCAGAAAATCCTGATAGCGCTGCACCAGCAGATCTGCCAGCGGCTGCAGATTTGCGCACCAACGCATGGCATCCGTATCCGGCCAATCGTGCAGCTCTTCAGCCAGTTTGAGCAACCATGCCCAACCATATGTGCGCTCAAAAGAGCGGTTGAGCGGCTGAGAAAAATAGCGAACCTCAGCTGCGATGTTCTCCTGGGTCAGGTTTTGCTCGAGCAGTTGGCGGATTTCTTTCGCCTCGGGTAAAGCAGGAAAACGTTTGAGCAAGCGCACCAGCAGCCAATGGCCGTGCACTGCCGAATGCCAATCAAAGCAACCATAAAAAGCCGGATGCAAAGCTTGGGGATAGCAGGCATCAGCGGAAGAACTGAGAACATGTCCGGTTTTGTTGGGAAATTCGTTTTGAATGCAATTGATAGCCAGCCGCGCAAATTCTGAGGCGGCATCAATCTCCAGTTGGCCCAGTGTTACAGTTGCAGCCCTTGGCGCATCGGGCTGACGTTCTTTGCAAACCAACCAAAGCGGCAGCAGAGTGATTGCTATCAACCCAACGACGAGCGAGCGGTTCATCTCCAGTCCTCATAAAATTTTTACATTTTTGCCTGTTCACCCCAAGTATAAGCGATGCCTTGCTGGATCGCAAGGACTATTTGGTTATGACCGACTTTTTTAAGCCAAACTTGGCCGGCGCAAAGCGGCTTGCCGAAAAAGCCTGGCCCTCGACCATTTGGTCGTCCACACCTCCCTTTTGGTCGAATCAGCTTTCTCTAGACTCAAAAATGGCCGGCGCAAGCTTGCTCCGTTGGCCTGACAGTGGGCTGAGAATTTGGCACAAGAGTTGCTTAAGCAGTGAATGAAGGATGAAACACAACCATAACAAGAGGAGGTTTACCATGCAACGATTTGGTGTTTTTACAATGGTGGTCGCCCTGTTGGCGGCTTTCACTTTGTTGTTCACCGCTAACAGCTGGGCGCAACAATCGAAACAGCGGGCCGCTGCCTTTGTCGATGAAAACGGCGACGGTTACAACGACAACGCCGCAGACGATGACGGCGACGGCATCCCCAACGGCCAGGATCCCGACTATAAACCGAGCGGCGATCAGACCAAAAGCCGCCAGGGCAAGGGTGCAAAGGGCTTTGTCGATGAAAACGGCGACGGCTACAACGACAACGCCGCTGACGATGACGGCGACGGCATCCCCAACGGTCAGGATCCAGACTATCAACCGAGCGGCGACCAGGCTAAAAACCGCCAGGGTAAGGGTGTAAAAGGCTTTGTCGATGAAAATGGCGACGGATTCAACGACCTCGCGCCTGATGCGGATGGTGACGGCATTCCCAACGGTCAGGATCCAGATTTTAAAGGCCTCGAAACCGGCAACCGCCTGGGAAGAGGGAATCAAGCGCACCGCTTTGTCGATGAGGATGGCGACGGATTCAACGACCTTGCTCCTGACGCAGATGGCGATGGCATTCCCAACGGCCAGGATAGCGATTGGAAGCGTCCTGAGGATTGTTTTGGTCGCGGCGCCCGTGCAGTCAAAGGCATGAAAAACCCCGGAAACAAAGGCGGTCACTGATCAGATGAATCATCCGACATCTCAGAGGACAATCCTCTGAGATGTCGGTTTCTTGATAGCTAAAGAATCCTGAAAGCGAAACGAATGCCATGAATACAAAACTCTGTCAGATCCTGATTGCTGGATGGCTAATTTTTGCGCCAATTGCACTGCATGCTCAACTGGGTCTGAATCTCGACGTCCAGGGGGGATACGCCTCCAATATCGTTTCAAGTTATCGACAGATTCCCGACACCTATCAGGATTTTCTTGGACAACTACACTATCGACTGGTCAACCCCCAAACCGGTTTACAGATCGCCTATCGATTTGAATTGACCCGTTTTGATCGGAATCCCAGCCGCAACAACCAAACCCATATCGCTGGACTGGATTTCTATTACAGCTGGCTCGAAAAAGACAACAAACTCAGCGCCGGAATAGAAGGCCGCAATCGCCTCAACTCGAAAGTCTACGATTGGAGCGAATATCGTCAAGGCCGAGTCTATATCGGCTATAAAGCTCTTCTGACCAGCCAACTCTTTGCCTATTTCGGATGGGATGGCAGGATGCGCACCTATCCTCAACTCGAGCCGTTTTCTTATTGGCAAAACCGCGGATATTTGCGGTTGAGCAGATTTTTCGATTCCGGCACCACCATGATCATGCAAATTGAAGCCTTGCAGAAAGACTATCTCGATCAAAGTGCAATCAAAATGGTGCCTGGGTTTCCAGAATTGATCAGTATCGGAGACGGCGCCAGCCGTCAGTTGCTGGCGACAATGCGCCTTGCACAGTCGCTTTCTCCAACGGCAGGACTCAGCGCTGATTTGAGTTTGCGCCGCAATTTGACAAATGCGATTAGAACTCTTGGCACAGCTGACGGCTATTACTATTCCGATGATGAAATGTTTGACGATCCATTCGGTTATGAGGCAGAAGGTCTTGAACTCGCATTAAAAAAACGTCTGCTGCATGGCTGGATGATGGAGATCGGCGGTGAAGCTCTCGCGAAACATTACCCCAACCGTCTGGCTCTCGATTTGGCGGGAGAAGCTTTTGCCGATCAGCGGATCCGCGAAGACAACCGAACTTCGCTTTGGTTTTCCCTGCGCAAATCCCTAAGAACGCATCCTGACTTGAACCCAGCCACTCTTACCTTCGACCTATCCTGGCAACAAAATCGGTCCAACGATCCTTATTATGACTATCACCTCACCGCATTCTCATTTGGTATAAAACATAATTTTTAAACTCTATCGTCGTCAGTCGTTATTTGATTTTGATTCAGAAACTTTTTCATTATTTTAGGATTGACGCATAACCACGAATTATCCGGGCGACTTGGCCGGGCTGCACCTTTTTTGCCCTGACAAAGCCAATAAATAACTCGGGTACAGACACCGCTTGCGCAAAGCAAAAGAGTCAAAACTGCATGGCTGACCGCTATTATAAATTCTCCAAGTTTTTACATACGCGTTACGGAGAGAAAGTCTGGAAAATCTGTCTGGATGCCGGACTCTCCTGCCCCAATCGTGATCCACAAACCGGCAGCGGAGGATGCATCTTTTGTCGGGTGGACAGTTTCAATTCATTGCAATTCCAACAAGGAGTGAGCGTCAGCAAACAAATTGAGATGGGCGTGCAGGTGGGGCACGAAAAAAAGGGGATTAATAAATTTATCGCCTACTTTCAATCCTCGACCAACACTTTTGCCCCGGTGCCGCAACTGCGCGAACTTTTTTACGGGGCTATCGCATACCCCGGCATTGTCGGTTTGGCTATCGCCACCCGGCCTGATTGTCTGCCTGCAGGTGTGGTGGGCTTGATCGCGGAACTCGCCGAGCGAATCGATGTCTGGGTTGAGCTCGGACTGCAGAGCGCCAACAATCGCACGCTGCAACGAATTGGTCGCGGCCATTCATATGAGGAGTATTGCCGGGCGGTGGATAAGCTGGCAGCCTTACCGGTGCGAATCTGCACCCATATCATGCTGGGGCTGCCGGAGGAAGGTCTGGACGATACCGGTTACACAGCAAAAAAATTGGCCGACTCACCCATTCACGAAGTCAAGATCCATCCCATGCTCATCTTGCGCGGTACGGCGTTGGAATCCCTCTATTTGCACGGCGAGGTAAAAGCTTTGCAATTGAATGATTACGTCAGAGGGGCATGTGATTTTATTCAATATCTACCGGGAGAGATGGTCATTCAACGTTTGACCGCCGAGGCACCAGAGCACCTGCTTATCGCCCCGCAATGGGCAGCCAACAAGCATCAAGTGCTCAATTCAATCGAAGAGGAATTGGTCAAACAGGACACCTGGCAGGGGAAGGCGCGCGGAGTTAGATATCCCCCTCAAAGCGTTCTTTGAATTCAACAATACCTTCGCAGATCGCTTTGGCCATCTTTTTCTGAAAAGATCGGTCGCTGAGGTTTTGCTCATCAGAGCGGTTGGAGATGAATGCAGTTTCGATCAGAATATTCGGCATACTGGCGCCATAAAGCACATAAAATCCGGACTGTCGCACTCCGTGCCCGTTGGCGCTGCATTGCTCAGCCAGTTTCTGATCGATCAGGGCTGCCAAATCCTGGCTCTCTTTGTGATAGGCGTTTTGTGCGTTAGCGCCGAGAATAAACGCCGCCCCACCAAAGTCTTTATAGTGATCTTGAGAATCCTCGAATTGAATCACCGAGTTCTCGAATTGCGCGACGATGCGCGCCTCTTCGGTTTTTGCCGGTCCGAGGAAATAGACGGTATGGCCGCGAAGAGATCGTACCGGATTGGCATCGGCGTGCAGACTGATAAAAAGCTTCCCGCCATTGCTGTTGGCGAATTTGGTCCGCTGTTTCAACGGCACAAAACGATCGCGGTCGCGGGTCATCAGAACCTTGACATTCATACGGTTTTCCAGCTGTTTTTTCAATTCCAGGCCGATTTCCAGCACGGCTTTTTTCTCGTACAGACCGTTGCGACCGATCGCGCCGGGATCCTTGCCGCCATGCCCGGGATCGATGATAATGACATCGATTTTCCATTTCTCCCGTTCGCGCTGCAGATCTGCCAACAGATTCGGCGCCACTTCATCCACCGTGCGCAAAGTGACCACAACCTGCGCATCATTGTCCCCCTTCATGACTTTGCGTTCTTGTATCGCGCCCGAAATGCGAAAGGAAAGCCGCGCGGTCTCGTCAGACAGCTGAATAGGGATGAATTCGAGGATTTTTTGATAGTCGATCGTGCAGGGAATAGGTTTTTTGGTTTCGACCTGGGCTCCATAGAGGTCGATATAAAACCAGCCGTTCGATTCGCTGGTATAGATATCGTCGGTGTCGACAGGCTTGTTGAGCTGGATTCGAAATAGAAATCCGTTCTGCAATTTCTTGCCTTCGATTTCGACAACTTGCCGGTAACCGCGATCGAGATAGATCTCTTTTTGCATCGGACGGTATTCGAGGGAGAAAGGCCAAACATCTTGCACAGCGGATAGAAACATCATCAGAGGAATGTAATAACGCCCATTTTGATAGAGAATATTCAACGGCAGTTGCCGGATTTCGCCGTCGACGCGGATAAAAGGATTGGCTGCTGAACAGCAAACAGAGTGGCTGCCCACCGTAAAACAGAACTTTTTGAACCGATCATCCTGCTGATGCGGCAGTCCCAGTGCGGTGATAAAATGATCCAGCCGCACATAGTCAGTGCTCAAAATTGTTACGCATTTGATTTTGCCGATCGTCAAACCGCTGCTGTAGTCAACCAGCGCAATTTCTGTTGTCGCCGATAATTGGGCTGGCCAGCAACACAAGACGAGAAACAAAAAAAAAGGTAGACGAACTTTCAGACTCCGCCTCCCGGCCGCATCGTTCCATCTCCCCAGGTCAGTGCACAGGCTCTTCTGAATTTACAAAGCATCTTCCACACTTGATTGACTTTCAACCACAGCAAGGCGAGCCTTGCCTGCCGCCAATTGCAGACAATGGCCAACTCCACTCATTGGTGAACGTTTTCTTTCGCCATGACTTCACTGGCTTTTTTGAGAAATTGTCGTTCTTCTTTGCTGATATTTTCATAGCCGACTTGATTGATCCGATCGAGAATGGAATCGACCCTATTGCGAATCGCCTCCATCTCTTGTTGTTTTTGCAGAAAAGCTCGCTGACGGCGCTGCCATTGCCGCACTCGCCATTCGCGGATCAGCATGCCGACAAGATGTCCGCTTCGCAGATAGAGAAATCCGACCACGGCCCCACCGAAATGCGCCATATGCGCAATGTTGTCCGAAGTGGCAAAAAGATCAAGCTGTATGCTGGAAAGAAAAGAGATCAGGACAAAGATCAATACCAAATATTTGGCCTTAAGGCGAACGGGCAGCACGAAAAAAATCAACAAATAAATTTCGCGATTCGGATAAAAAAGCGCAAAAGCAACCAACACCCCATAGATCGCACCGGAAGCGCCGAGCACCATCATCGATGACCCCCAGTTGACCAAAACCTGTGCCACCCCGGCGCCTATCGCAGTCAACAAATAATAGTGCAAAAACGGCTTGGATTGCATTGCACGCTCGACTTCACTGCCAAACATCCATAGAGTAAACATGTTGAAAAAAAGATGAAAAAAGCTGCCGTGCAAAAAGGCATAAGTCAAAAACTGCCAAACCATCAGGTGGTGGACCGCTTGATTCGGCTGCAGAGCAAAATAGGTCTCCAGGAAGAACGATGAGCCGAGCAAAGGGAGGATTGTTTGCAGAGCATAGATGCCTATGTTGGCGATCAATAGCTTGCGCACCACCGGGCTCATCGTGCCGCCAAAGCCGAATTGAACGCGTCGTTCGAGTCTCATGAGTTCTGTCCTTTAACATCTTCCCCATCAGCGAACCGCTTTGGTTGAGCTGACGCAAAAGCGATCTGCGTGGCCGACTGGGGCCATCCAATTCGAACCATCAATCGCTGTTGTTGGTCAAGGGGTGATAAAGACCGCGGCCGAGGGAAGAGAGATCCTGCTATCGAAATGCCGGCAAATCGCTGCTCAGCCGCGATTTGCCAATTGACCCAAAATCAAACGATTCATCGCTTGTTTACCGGCAGGTTACTTGATATCAATAACCACACCCACCTGAAACCCCATCCCAGACAAATTCACTCGTTCCGTCACCGGTAAACCGCGCTGGCTCTCCTCGATATCCCGGCTAACCTCGCTGCTGTTGTAAAAGAGATCAGCAATAAATGTGGAGCGGCTGCCGATATAATAATAAACGCCAGCAGCACCATGCCAGCCCAACCCGCCATAAGTGTGGGTTGCGCTGGTATCGAGTTCGTAATTTTTTTCCTGACTGATTAAAAATTGGTAGCCTACTCCACCGCGCAACAGATAACCAAAATATCGTCCGCTGGGAATTTTCATCTGCGCCAACAGATGCAAGGGAATAATGGTGCGGGTGTAATCCACTTCGGTCTCTTCGATCTCGCCGCTCAATCCCGTTTGATCTATTCGGGAAACCAGACTGCGATCGGAATATGATTTGTGAAAAATATCGAATCCGATTCCGATATCGACCGCTTCATCGATCGCTTTACCCAGGATGCCGCCGACGGACAATCCGCCCTTGGTGTCTTTGGGCCCATAATAGCCGGCATGGATTGCAAATAATCCCTGCTGCGCATAAACGGCAAACGCTCCACAGAACAACATGGCGAGCAACAGCAGTATGAACCTTTTCATCATCTATCCTCCAGAATACGTTCCCATCAATGTGGTTATTGTATGCTAAAAAATCAAGTGAAAAAAATCGGCCACAAAAAAATAGCGATTGGCAGAACAGCAATGGGATCCACCCACCTGCTCTCAGGCTGTGACGCGATAATCCAGTTGATTCTATCGGCTGGAAATCGTACTTTATATCGAATGGCCATGCACGGCACCCAATCGCCGGCAGACCAATCCTGGACAGCCGGAAAGAAAAAAACCAATCACCGACAAGTCATTGAATTCCAATAAAGATCAGGAGCTGGGTAATGCCGATTAGCAAAGAACTGCTGGATATTCTCTGTTGCCCGAAAACCAGAATCCCGGTGCAAGTCTTGACCGATGAGCAGCGTGAACGGGCCAACAAACTCATCCGCAGGAAAAAAGCAGTCTACGCAGACGGAACCATCGTAGAAGAAGAACTGATTGAGGGCTTGATCACCAGCGATGGGAAAACGATCTATCGCATTGATGACAATATACCCATTATGACCATCGAAAGAGGAATTCCAGCCGGTCAATTTGTTGATTGATGCGTGGCATGTTTTCCGATGCGAAGTTCCGACTTGCCGGGGCAATTTGTTATTGCTTCTAATTCGAGAAAGTCTTAATTTTAAATCTCCGCAAACACAACTCGTATCGGATGGAGTAGGCAGATGAGCAAAAAAGTCACCAAACCGGTTCGGTCAAAAAGCAAAGCAGACAAGCCGATCCGCACACCATTCTCCGATGAAGAGCTGGAACACTTTCGCAATCTGATCCTCGAGCGGCGGCAAGAAGCTCAACGCGAGATCGAACGAATGAGAAATCAGCTGCAAAATGAAGCCGACCAGGACGAGAAAGACAACGCCTACAGCTTTCACATGGCTGACGCCGGTACTGATGCGATGGAACGCGAAAAAATCTATCTGATGATCGATCGCCAACAAAAATACATCGGTTATCTCAACCGCGCCCTTGAACGGATCGATAACAAAACCTACGGCATTTGCAAGGTGACGGGAAAACCGATCGACAAGGAAAGGTTGGAGGCGATCCCGCATACGGAAATATCGGTTGAAGCCAAGATGGAAAGCAAAAAGCGATGACGAACAACCGGGGTGTTTCTTCCTCTTTTTTTAAAACTGTCCGCCAACCCTAAACAGACCGCGAGCAACATGGAGATTTTGCAGCAAGTCGATACCGCTCTCTTTTTTTTCATCAATCATGGATGGGAAAATCCTGTTTTCGATTGGTTGATGCCGTTTGTCACCAAAAGAGAAAACGGCTTTCCGCTATGGATCGCTGCCTACATTTTGCTGCTGTGGAAAGGGGGGAAAAAGGGTCGGATCGCTGCCTTGTTGATCATCCCGGTCATTCTTCTCAGCGATCAGATTTCCGCCTCCGTGCTCAAGGAATTATTTCGCCGCACCCGGCCGTGTGTGGCGCTGGATGGTGTTCACATGCTGACAGGGCTAAAAACTTCGTTTTCCATGCCCTCATCCCATGCGGCCAACATCTGTGCTGCTGCTTCCTTCTTTGCCATTTTTTATCCGCGCGGCAACTGGTTTTACTGGACATTGGCCATCCTGGTTTGTCTGTCCCGCATCTACGTCGGCGTCCATTACCCATCTGATGTGGTCGTCGGCGCCCTGCTAGGGGTAGTATGCACATTGGCTGTGATCGGCGCATATCGAATCATCGAGAAAGCGATCGCCCGCTCGCATGGCCGACCAGCCAATCCTGTCGTCTAAAAGCGCCCGCAAACCCAATTGCAAACTGACGGTCTTAACAAAAACAGCGCCCACCGCAGATGCTTGCTGATACTTTTTAATGCCGGTAAACCGCCTTTTCTTCCCCTCTGCCTTGCAGACAACAGCCCAAAGACAACACGCCCCAAAAGAGCCCGCGGTGAATTCACCTCCAGCCTTTACTGAGCAAGCAACTTTCAGGGTTTGGTGAATTCGGCTGAAGAAACAGGGCGACCTTTAAAAAAAGTATTGACGGATATACATAATTGACATATATTGATATATGTAATCTCTTCGGCTCTGTTCAGATGCCAGCACGGCAAAACCCGCCACAGCCGTTGTCTTGAAAAAACGAATTCCTGCATGAGATTTTTGCCATTCTCTTGCAGAGAAAGATTCGCCGTTTTCCCGGAATAGGCGCTACATCGATTTTGTTATATTTTTAAAAATCCCAATTCATTTTATGACCAGACTATCCTCGAGGGCCGATTATGAAGTCAACTGTGCGCGACAACCAAAATTACAAGAAATTGGAAAAGACATCCAAGATGCTCAAAGCGATGGCCCACCCCTTGCGCTTGGCCATCGTCACTTTGCTCGAAGGCGGCGCCAAGTTGAATGTGACGCAAATTTTTGAAAGCCTCGACATCGAACAAGCCGTGGCCTCGCATCACTTATCCATTCTCAAAGATCGCGACGTGCTTGCTTCCGAGCGAGATGGGAAAAACATCTACTACTCGCTAAAAAATCCACAGATTCGGGATGTCATGAAATGCATTCACAAATGCATGGATTGACCACCGCTCAAGCAAGTTGAGCGGATCGCCTTGCCGTTTTTTTGCTGACCTGTTTTATGGGCGAGATATCAACGTGGGGTGGACGGCTGACTTTTCCGCCGATTCTGCAGAGGAGAGGTGTTTGCCATCTCGGGCGCAACATTGGAGAGAATCACCGTGAAACAAAACACCGCCCCCCACTTGCACCGCTTATCGGCTGCTGCACCAACGCCGAAATCAATTTTCCTCATCGGTCCAGCATACCCCTACCGCGGTGGGATCGCACAATTTTTGCAGGTTATGAGTGCCGGGTTGAGCGAACGCGGGCATCGGGTCAAAACCGTTACGTTTCGTCGTCAATATCCCGCTTTGTTTTTTCCAGGAAAGAGCCAATTTGTCCCCCACCCTTCGACCGATTCCTTTGTCGCCGTCCGTTTGATCGACACCATCCAGCCCTGGTCGTGGTGCAAGACCGCCCGCTATATCCTTCGAGAACAACCAGACGCGGTGATTTTTAAATATTGGATGCCCTTTTTTGCTCCAGCTTTTGGCACGATCGGACGACTGCTGCGCCGCCGGGGAATTCGCGTTCTGGCGATTGTGCACAATGCCATTCCCCATGAACCTCGCTGGGGTGATGCCGCCTTGAGCCGTTATTTTTTGCGCACCTGCGATGGATTGATCGCTTTATCGAGTGTTGTTAAAGAGGAAATTCGTTCGCTGAACATTAAAACATCTGTCAGCCTAGTCGGCCACCCTGTCTATAGCAATTTTGGTAAGCCAAAAACAAAGGAAGAAGCTCGACAACTGCTCGGTCTGCCGGCTGATGCGCCGGTCTTGCTGTTTTTTGGTTTGATCCGACATTATAAAGGTTTGCAGGTGTTGCTGGAGGCCATGCCGCAAGTCTTGCGAACCCTGCCCCAAACCCGACTGGTGATTGCCGGTGAATTTTACGGCTCTCCACAAAACACCCTCGACACCATCGCTCGCCAGCAATTGCAGGATCGGATTGTGTTGCACGACCGATTCATCGAAGATGATCAGGTTAAAACCTATTTTTGCGCCTGTGATCTGGTCGTGCAACCCTATCTCTCCGCCTCGCAGAGCGGTGTTGCGCAGATCGCATATCATTTCAACCGACCTCTGGTGGTTACAGATGTCGGAGGATTGGCGGAAATTGTGCCACATGAAAAAGCAGGACTGGTCGTTCCGCCACAAAATCCACAAGCCCTGGCGGCAGCGATCTGCCGCTTCTTTGTGGAACAAATGGCACCGCAGCTGCAACGAGGCGTGGCAGAAGAAAAGCGCAAATACAGCTGGGAAAGGCTTTACGAAGCAATCGAAGCATTGCTGCAACGTCAGTCCAGCGCTTGACGCTCTTCTTTGGTTTGGCGCTTGTGGCATAACAAGTTTACCGGGTCATCCACACCGATCGGCTCTGCCACTTCAAAAGGCTCCCCATATCGAACACCGACCTTTTGTCCCCAATATTCCGCTTTGCTGATAATCGATTGATAGAACTCTGGAGAACTGATAAATGTTGGTTCCTCGCGATCCTCTTTACCCGGTTGATAAAACTGCGAAGTATATGCCTGGATACTCGCCATTTTTTTCTCAAAAGTGCTGCTGATGTCCACAATAAAGTTGGGGACGAAATCAACCATTTCCATATAATAAGCCAACCGCTGCGGTCGAAAATGCGGGGCATCGGTCTCCAATCGTCTGAGCCCGGCAAAAAAAACCGCCTCGCGCACCAGTTGCGAACAGTTGACATGGTCGGGGTGTCTGGATCGTTGTGGAGGAGCAAAGACCAGATCCGGTCGATGACGGCGAATTTCTGCGATCACCTTGAGCTTGTTTTCTTCATTGACCGCTACATTGCTGTCCGGGATGTCAAGCATGCCATGCCAGGCGACATCGAGAATGCGGGCCGCTTGTTGGGCTTCAAATTTTCGCTGCTCGCGACTGCCCCGGCTTCCCATCTCCCCTTGGGTGAGAGACAAAATACCGGTGCGGTATCCCTGGGCAGAGAGCCTGGCAAGCGTTCCACCGCACATCAATTCCACATCATCGGGATGCGCACCAATTGCCAGCACATCGAGTCTTTGCTCCATCGCTTACCTCATTTTCAATTGCCGACCATGGCATTGGCGATCAATCGAGGTTGACGACCTTGGTCGCCGTATACGGCCATTCAATTTGGTCATAAAGCCGGTCTATCAAAGACGGACCGAATTTGGTCAAATAGGGGACACAATTGAGCAGCCGTTCCTGCGGTTGGCCAGTCGGCAGCAGGTGTTCGGCAACCGCCTGCAACTGCCTGAGGCTGGCTTCCTGCCGCAAGGTGCCCGCCGTGAGCATGCGCTGCTCCACCTGGCGCAGCAGATGAACAATCTGGTTATGGCTTTTACCCAAGACCGTTGCCAGGGTCGGATCCAAGGCAGCGGCTTCTGTCTGCAGGCCAGACCACACTTGATCGATCCGAGTTTGCAGTTGCTGCAATTGGTCAATCCCGGGTGCGGGAAGGTGCTCATGCAAAATAGCCGGGATGGCTTTGGACGGATCGCGCAGGAAAACAGAAAGATCGACCGCGTAGCGTTCGATATGACGGCGGATTTTGGGTTCGACCAGCACATAACTCGAACGCGGAACAACCACCGGCATGGTCAAATCGAAAGCCTGGTAAATTTTCTTCAATTGCGCCCAATAGGCGATTTCACCCGGCCCTCCGACATAGGCAACCGTCGGCAGCAGGGTGTCTTGCACCACGGTGCGCAGAGCCGCTTTGGGACTCAAATGTTGCGGCTGATCCAACAGCTCTTCCACGGTGTATAACCGATCGTCATGCAGATCGCGAAAACCGCCCTCTCCCTTTTGCAGAGAATGGCGGCCTTCGCGCAATATAAAGAGCGCGGGCCGGTTTTCTTGCACCCGCAACTGACTGTGGTAACCGGCCATGTGCAGACTGTTGTCGGTTTCGCCAATGGCGGTTTGGGTAATCTGCTCGCGCAATTCACGCTCAAAAACCGGCGCCATCATCGGTTTGAGCCGGGGATCTGCGGCATCCAGGAGCACAATGCCATAGTCCTTGAACAACTCAGCAAACCAGGTGCAAAACGCGGCGCTGAAACTCTTTCCCGGGGCATAATGGCTGCAGAGACGGTTTTTAACCGAATCGCGGTATTCAGTGCTCGGCAATTTGGCGAACCACTGGTCCAGCAACGTCGGCAATTTTTCGTCCAAAAGGATATCGCCGGCAGGCTGCCTTTCCAACAATCGTTCGGGTGTGTATTCGATGCGCTCATAGCGATTTTCGCCATTCATCCAGCCGATCCAACAGATCTCGGTAAAATCATGATCTTCGGAAACCAGGTAAAAAACCGGTACAACCGCTACACCCAGTTGCTGCTGCAGAATTACACCCAGATGGATCGCAGTCAGCGCTTTATAAATGGTGTACAGCGGGCCGCCGAACAAGCCAACCTGCTGTCCCGTCACCACGGCAAGCGTATCCGGGCGGCGCAGCAAGGCGATCGCCGGCAACGCAGCCTCATTGCCAAAGTGGCGGTTCTGCTGCATCAGGATTTCAGCCAATTCATCGCGCGGCTGAACACGAATCCCTTTGGCAACGCGCGCAAAAGAGTCGAGATTTCTGAAATCGCCGGAAAAAAATTTCATGATCTCTGCCCGGCCACGGAGATAGTCGTTGACCAAGGCGGTCGAACCAAAAGTCAGATGGTTATCCATGCCCAGCCAATTCCTGTTTTTGTCCGATGAAAATCAGACGCGGTGACCCGGTAGCAAACGGTTGGCCGTCATAAGACCCCAACACATCGAGTATCGCGAATCCGGCTTTTTGCAGCATACCGAACAATTCATCCCTGTCATAAGCGCGCACCGATTCCACATATTTGCGCACAAGCTCGCCTTCGCGGACCAAAATTTCTTTTTCCAACCGCTTTGTCGAAGCATCGAATCGCCGCCGCTGCTCGATTTGCAGATTTCCCCAAATTTTGCGGTCAAAGGGTACCAGAGAGGATAAAACCGACTCCCGGTTCAAATAGTCAAACCAGAACAAGCCGCCTGGTTTGAGAACCTGAGCAACGCTGTGCAGAACCGCAAAGTTTTCCTCCTCATGCGCAAAATAACCGAAACTGGTAAAGAAATTGACCACCGCATCAAAAGCCGTGCAAAAGGGCATTGCCCGCATGTCGCCGTTGACAAAAACGCATCCGTGTTGGTGACGACGTCTTTCCTCTTCAGCCTTAGCCAACAAAATCAGCGACAGGTCCAGACCGACAATTCGCACCGGATAACGCGATAAAGCCAGACTGTGGCGACCATTGCCACAGCCCAAATCGAGCACCGCCTGCCCGGCATGTAACTCGAGCTTTTGCCAAACAACAGCCACCTGGCGATCAGCTTCAGCCTGGTCGCGATGCGGATAGATTCGCAGGTAATCATGTCCAAATGAAAACTGAAACCAGTTCCGGCGCTGTTCAGCAAAAGGGTCGTGAGATTGTTCTCGAAAAACATCCATCGGCAATTCTATCGCAAAAGACTAAATTCAGATGATCCGTTACTGGCAGCGATCAAACGTAGAGAAATTTTTCCAGAGTCGCAAGCATTAGTCGCTTTGCTGCCGGACAACCGGCAGCCGATCTCTCTTTGCCAAGCGAGCACTTTGGCTCTTGCCAAAACAGCCATCCCAGCAACGCCGGCGACATTCTCCTTGATAAACTTGACGGATTGTCGTAGTTTGCACCGCTCTCTTGCGCAAGCACAATCCAGTCTATCTGGTCAAAGAATCTTTAGAGGTGCTGCAATTGCGGTCATCCCTGCGCGGGTGATGCCCTTCATCTGAAAAAACAATTGAGCTTAACCGCGACATCTGCAATCGAGGAGAAATCTGATGCAGTGGCAAAAATTTGCGATCGCTGTCTGTTTTGCTTTCGCCGTTCAGGCAGGACCTGTGAAAGGCGATATCCCGCAGCGCGGTTTTACCGGCGATACCCTGTGGATCTCCGGTCAAGATTTAACCCTAGAGGGGGCCGGTTGGCTGAATCAAAACAGCCCATTTCAGAGACTGCCCGATTCCGCCCAGGCGCTGGTTTCCACCAAGTTGTGGGAATTGGGCCGACACTCCGCCGGAATTTGTGTGCGCTTTCTAACCGATGCGTCTGCCATTGCTGCCCGCTGGACGCTGCTCTTTGAACAACTCGAGATGCCGCATATGCCGGCAACCGGGGTCAGCGGCGTGGATCTCTATTTTCGCGATAGCGATAGGAATTGGCGTTGGCTGGGAAACAGTCTGCCGAAAAATTTTCCCCAAAACACTCATGTTCTAATCACGGGTCTGAAAGCGGAAAAACGCGAATATTGCTTGTATTTACCGCTCTATAACGGTGTCGCATCAGTCGAAATTGGCGTGCCAACCGAAGCCGAATTGATCGGAGCACCGCCGCGGCCGGCATGGAAACAGCGGCCCCTCGTGTTTTACGGAACCTCGATTATCCAGGGTGGATGCGCCTCACGACCTGGAATGGCGTCACCGGCGATCGTCGGCCGACATCTCGATCGGCCAGTCGTCAATCTCGGCTTTTCAGGCAACGGGCGGATGGATCCGTCGGTGGCGCTGCTCCTGGCCCAGATCGATGCCGAGGTCTTTATCATTGATTGCCTTCCCAACATGACCGACTCGTTGCTGCAGGAGAGGGCCTTCTCTTTCATCCAGACCTTATGCCGAAGGCAGCCTGATACTCCTGTTCTATTGGTAGAGAGCTGCTGGCCATCAAATGCAGCATTCAAGTCTGATCTGCAGGAGCAGCTCGAACGCAAAGCAGCCACCTTGCAGCGAATTTACCAGGAGCTGGTCCAGTCCGGGTTTACTCAGCTCCACTACCTCACTTCCCGCGACCAGTTGGGTATCGATGGCGAAGGAACGGTCGATGGAGTGCACCCGAGCGACCTGGGTTTCCATCGCCAGGCACTCCATTATATCGATGCGCTCTTGCCGATCTTGCAGCCAGCCCAAAAGAAAAGCGCACCTGGACAAGATCAAGATCCCAAATAATCGCAGGTTTTAACCGTTTTTGCTGCAATTAGCGAGAAAATAGAGGATCAGCAGAATGTCGATGCGCAAAAGTTCATCAGAAGGATTCTCTTCCGTCAGGGCGACCATTTCCCGCACCGCCCAGTAACCCAGTCCAAGCCGGGCATCGCGATAGACGGTATAATAGAGAAGAGCCTCTTCATCCTCGATATCCTGCTGCAGACGAATCCTTACCAGACCGTGCAGGATATCAGCCAAAGCCACCAGCGCCTGCCGATATTCATTCCTCTCGATCAGCCCACGCACGGACGGCAACGTCCTGGTCAGGGAGTCAGCAGAAGATTGCCTGATACCGTTCTTCTCATATTGCAGCAGGGTGTGTTGCGCTTCATGATAGAGCCGATCGAAACGATTCCCCTGCACGACGTCCAAACTGGTATAGTATTTATAAAATTCTCCGGGCTCGCCGAGCAAATTGCCCATAGCAATAGCGAGTTGTCGCCGCAAAACCGGATTTTTGGTTTGATGCATAAAGGGCAAAATTTCCCAGGCCGCCTCGAGTATACCGCGCCGCGACAAGGCATCGGCGCTCAAGGCGCTGACCTTTTCGCTGCGCCCTTCCCGCATCAAGCGAAACAGCTGTGCCAACGACTCCTCGCCGCCGATCTTGCCGATCGCTTGAGCGCATGCCTGCTGCACTTCATCGGATGGACTTTCCAATCCCTCGATCAGATAGGGCAGCGCTCGCGGATTGCCGATCTGGCCCAGGGCTTTCGCCGCCACGATCCGGATGGTCGACTCGGGATCTCGAAGGCGCTCGATCAACGCATCAACCGCCTCTTCTGCACGTGCACGACCCAACGCCAGCGCTGCCTCTTCGCGAACCTCAGCGTCTGGATCATCCAACCGACGCAAGACGTCACTGATGGCCAGGCTGCTCGATAAACCATCGATTTCGCGCAGCGCCTGTGCAACCCGGCCTGAACTGCGCGGTTTGGCGATGATGCCCATGTTGGAAAAAGTGCGCAAAATCCCCGGTGTGGCCAAGCGCGAAAAGACAAAGCCCATCGTTTTTTCACCACCTTCGCGAATGCGCAACAACAGCAGAAAACTCAGCGCACAAAGCACGATGTTGGTCAGCGCCACCAGATGAAACCCGCCGATAAAAAATCCTTTCCAGAGTTCGTAATGCCACTCCGCGAAAAGATCATACAAATAACCGCCGCCCAGGGCGCCGACGGCATTGCCCACGCCGACGATGGTCAGAAACCAGCCGACATATGAAGTTTTATTTTTTTCCGGAGTAATCGACAACATCATTTGATTGATGCCCTCGACAAACGCCGGATTGAGGCTCCCAGTCAACAAGGCGATCAGCGGCACGATAATGACATAGTTTTGTGGGGTGATAAAAAACCACCCGAGGCCGGCCAGGAAAGAGAGGCTGCCAATCAGGGCAACTGGTTTGCGGCCAAACCGATCCATTACCACGCCCCAGTATCGAATCGTGGCGATGGTTACCAATTGCGTGTTCATAACCAGGATTCCAAGCCAGATATTCGGCGCACCGATGCCATCCTGGGCGGTCAGGTACGGTCCCAAGAAAGGCGCCAATATATTGGTTGAGAGCATGTATAGGGTATAGGCAAGCGAAAAGCGCCGGAAATTGCCGTTTTTCAGCGGATCCGTGTAAAGCCGCCATCCTGGTGGATCCTTTGCCTGAGCTGCCTCTTGCTCCGGGATCCAAATATGCATAAAGATATCCACCACTCCGCCGATTGCCGCAAGTGTAAAAACCACTGCGAAAACCGACATCTCGTGCTGCACAAAGAGATCCAGCGCCAGAGTGACGACAAAAAACCATGCCATGCTGACAGCGTTGAGGATCGCTGAGCGACGGGTAAAAAAGGTGGCGCGAATCTGCCCCGGCACCAGATCAGCCATCCATGCCGACCAACCTGCGGCACTCGCGTTGCTGAAAAAAGAACTCACCGTTACCGCCAAAACCGTCAGCACAATACCCATCCCCGGGTCCCCGCCCCGTACCACCATCACACAAACATAAGCCAACAACAATCCGATGAAGCGGTGCAAGATGTGCATCACCCACCAGTATAACTTGATGCTCTTAAGCCGGCCATAGATGGTAATCGCGCCCAGATGTAAAAGATTGGAAATATATATCAAAGCCACCATCAATCCCAGCTGAAAAGCGGTGCCGCCGAGGTGATTCTTGAAAAAAACATTGAGTATATATCCGGGTAAAAAAGTCAAGACCCATGGAATGCCGATGGAGCCGGCAATAATGCTGATCCGCATGGATCTCTGTAAACGGCTGGCACTGATCGGACGAGCGACAGGGCGGAAAGAGTTGCGAAGAGTAAAACCAATCATGACTTCTGCCGATTAGAGGATGGATTGCTGTCGTTCTTTAGGAGCGAGGTATAAAAATAAATAAAATCTCCGGCGATTTCAACTCATAAAAAAAAAATAAGTTTCTTTATTCCGAAATAGTTGACGGTAAATCCTGGTGTGAAATCTGTCCACAGATCGATAGCCGAGAGCACGCGGAGCCAAATCAGTGGTCAGAGACATTCTATAGCCGTTATCATTGTCGATGCGTTTGACAGCAAAATCAGCTATTTCTATGCCTTGAGCGTCTCCTTGACCGTTATATATTCAGGCGACCATTATGTCGTCGATATCATTGCCGGCGTTATATATTCAACTTTCGCAATATTAATAACCTATTCAAACTGGCTTGAAAAATTGAAGAACGGAAAAACTGCGGCAAACATATAATTCTCGTTTCCAATTTTTTAATCTAGAGATCACAGACAGCAAATCAGAAAAAGTGGTGATCAAACCCAAGTGTCTTTACGTTTGATTAATCACTCCGATCTGAATCGATAACCTTTACCTCTTTGATTTTCCAACAGATGATCTGCACCGACTTCTTTGAGCTTATTCTCCAGGCGCTGCAAGGCCGAGCGCACACCATATTCTGTTTTGTTCAGCTTTTTTTGCAGCGTATCCAGAGAAACAACCTGGCCGCCTTGCTGGTGCAGCAGAGAGAGCAAACGCCAGGTGCTGCCGTTGAGGCGGATCGGCATGGGTGTTTGCCCGACTTGCAATACCATGGTGCCGCGACGCTGGGGTGCGGCGGTATCGGGTTGGACCGTGATCTGCGCTTTGTCTTCCGATGGTGGAAATAAATGCAAAATTTCGTTTTTGAGCAGATCTCCTGGAATTTGATAGCTGCCGCTTTCAGCATCGAGATAGATTACCGAGTGATCGATGAGAATCTCCCGCACATCATAGGGCGGAATGATCGGTTCATCCTGCGCGAGGCGGGTGAGAAAACCGGCCACCTCCGGACGACTTGACTGGGAAATGGTCCACAAGCTCTGCAGGGCGCGGCGCAATCGATTCAGGCCGGTTTGCACCAGGCAGTCTTCCAGATAGTGACGTGTTTGCAGCCATCGCTCGTCGCTTTCGTTGACATCGAACGGAGAGCGCAATTTTTTCTCAACCGGCGTCAATTCCTCCCCCCTGGCCAAGTGCTCGAGTCCCGCCAACGCCGCCTTGATCAACGATGGGTGCCCGCCAGTCAAAGATATGGTCAGCTTAGCCCATAACCGCCAGACCGGTTCTTGCACGGCAACAGCAAAGCGTTTCTCGATCCAGTCAGACAGGTTCTGTTTCCAGCCCAACTCCCAGGGATTGAAAAGCACATGATTCCAACTCATATCGATATACGACCAAAACAGTTGCCACCAGGGCGAGCGCTGCGCGGATTCAGGCTTTCGGTCTCGGCCATTGATAAAAAACTGCGGTTTCCGGGTTCCTGCCGCATAGACCCGTTTTTGCCGGTCCGGGGCTGTCAAGCGTTTGAACAATTCATCCAGACGATTGATCATTTCCTCAAATTTATCTCCTTCGCGATCATAGCCCACCGCACAAAATCGATCCAGATCATCGATGATCAAATGTTTGGATAATTTCAGGTCGCCAGGATCGATTTCCGCAAGGCGTTGGCGAGCGGCAAACCAGTCATCGCCCTCGATCCAGATCACATCTTGGGGGCCCAGCCGTTGCGCCAATCTGCGCAAAAAAGTGCTCTTTCCCACTCCGCGCCCGCCATAGAGATAGGTCATCTGCTGAGCCTGTGCCAATTGTTCCAATTGTTGTTCATAAATAAAAAAGAGGGATGAGTCATCCTTCATAACTTTTCTCCTGTGATCGAGTTTGGCTCCTGATGATATTGAATGGCCATACCCAGGAGCGGCGCTGCGAGACTCCAGGTCGTGTGCCGTCGGTGATAATGGCAGTGCAGAGCTCCCTGGGCTTGCAGAATATTCAAAACATTGCGCAGCGATTTTTCAGCCAAATCAGAATTGGTTTTGTTCAGTTGGCTCCGCAGATCTGTCAACGTCAGCCCTTCTTCCGGCACGTCTTTTTGGGCAAGCAGCTTGAGAATCAGGTGATAAGATTGGCTGGGATCGAGTGTTGAATAGAGGCGATCGGTAAACGGAGCCCCCAAATTGAGCATGTCTTCCACGGCTCTGCTCAGCAGCTGCGGCGTATATCGGGTGATTTCACCCTGGCGGGCGGATTGCCACATCAAACGTCCGAGATAGGAAATCCAATAAGGATGCCCGCCGGTCAAAAGATGGATCTGACGTGCCAGTGAATGGGAAATCTTTATGTGATGGCGATAGTTGAATTTGTCCGCCCGCAACAAGGCAAAGGTCTCCTGCAGTTCGAAATTGCGCGTCTTGACCGGTTCCGCTTTTTCCAGCTTGCGGCGGACCTTGGGGTGTAAAAATTGTACCGGCGCTTCCGGCCCCACCCAAATGACCATCCGCTGCGGCAGCTTGGCAACGCAGTCAAAAAAATCGAGCAAGGATTCCATCTCTTCTGCAGCGGTGGTTTCGTGCAGCAATCCGATGGCTTCGTCGATGATCAAGACAAACGGGATATGCAAAACCCGCTGCAGAATCTCCATGTTTTCCACCAAAGAGAGATCACTCAGCGGCGGCAATTCAATATTGAAAAACGGCGCCATCTGCACAGCGTGTTCGCAAATCTGCCGATTCAGCTCTTTTTCTGCGCCTTTCCACGATTGCCGACGGGAGGCTTCATAGTATACCAGCAGACACTTTTGCGAATGCAAGCGTTGGATTTCGCGATAAAAATAGAGCACCAGCGAACTTTTGCCGCTGCGCTTGGGCCCATAGACAAATACCGAGCACCCCTTATAGCCGCCTTGGAGATTGACCCGGTTAAAGATATCGCGCAGCTGCGCCAGCTCCCTTTCCATACCATAAAAGTATGCATCCTCGACGATACAATTGCCGCAGATATAGGGCGCCGGCGTCGAAAGCGCCGAGCTTTGGACAGCTGCGCGCGGCGGCAAGACGCTTTCGAGGAGAGGCACAGCCGGCTGATTTGGCTTGATAACCCGCCGCACGCCCTGAATTTTTTCCAATGCGGCGGCAACCTGATCGATACGGTTTTCTTCCATAACATCCACCAAAATCCGCACTACGCTCCATCCGCGTTGCAGCCGACAGCCGGCAAAATCCGCAATGTCGATATGAAAACGGTTAAAAACCTCGAAAATTTCAGCGGCAGCGCCGATGCGATTGGTGAACTCGATGAGGAAATAGTGTGGATGCCTCGCGCGATGTTGGCGAAAAACCGCAAAACCACCTTTTCCGCAAGGCGCGCTTTTGCGGTGCACCCGCAGGGTGCGGTTCTCCAACTTGCCCACATTATCGCCCGGAATTTGCGGATGGCACTGATCGCATAATACGATAGAGTCGATACGCGACTGCAACGGCAGCGGCACATTCAATTCATGGATCAGATTCAGATTGGCGGTTTCGATGGTGCGCAGCATATCGCTGACCAGTTCTTCTGCGCTTATCTCGTCGATGGCCGACACATAGGGCAAATCCATGCCGCGATTGCAGCTGGCGAGAATGCCGAGCTGCTGAAGCCACCAATCATGCGCTTCCTTGCCGCAATCGACGTGTGGATGCCGGTTTTGCGAACGCCAGGTTGTCGCCACCTCTTCGACGAAGAGATCGAGGATTTCATCTTCCGGAATTTCCTGCAGTCCGCGTGCCAACAGCTGCTGCCGCAGCCAGGTGCGGCCAGCCGCCATCAGCGCCGGCCGATAGAATTGCTTGAACTGACGGATGACCCGCTTGCGAAAAGGCTGGGGCAACCGCTCCCGCCAGCCGGCCGGCAGCGGCTGCGGCGTTTTGGCGATATCCAGCCAGACCACATCCCCCCAATCGAGCGGATGGAAAGCGGAAACAGGCTGGCGATTGACCGTTGCTCCGCTGAGATGAGCGACAAAAGAAGAATGAAGAGTCATGGCAAAATGCATCACGGTAGCGCCCACCGGCAAATCGACTCTTCGACCATCGGGCGTAAAGACCCGCAAGCCGGCATCCATTTCGCCGCTAAAATGGTGGCGAATATTGGCTATCTTTTGATCATCCGAATTCAAGAACCGATTGTTGCTCTCATCGATCGGAATCAAACGGACAGGAATGACCTCCGTGCAATCCTGCAAATCATCTGGAGCGAGCAGCACCGTGTGCAGAGCGCGATAGCCGCTCTTGGTAGGCTCACCGATAAAATCGTTTAATTTTGCCGGCCGATGTTTGCAGCGGCGGTGTAACAATCCCAGAACTTGATAGCAAACCGAAGCATCCCGGCAGAGCACGGCAACATAACCGAGTTTGGGAACCGATCGAGGTCCGCCCGGGTGTCCATCGGCGCTTAATTCGCGATCCATAGCTGCGATATGCCGCCATTCCCACATTGTCTGGCCGAGAGAGCCAACGGTTTTCTGTATGGCCGCACAAATCCGCCCGGTGTAGCTTGGCTCTTTGACCTCGGCCAACACCGAATCGACCAAGTTGCAGAACCTCGCTTGATCGTGCAGCAACAACGCCGCATTCTCCAGAACGTTGCGTTCATGCCAGAGGCCAAAATAGTCGGCTGTTTTGACCAAAACCGAGCTGGTGAAAGCGCTGAACTGCAACAGATCGGTGAGCGAACAGGTATAGCGCATGGGTTGAAAAAGCTCGACATCGAAAAGGGCAGGCGACTGGTAGAAGCGCAAAGTCCAATTGAAGAGATGGCCATCGGAATCGAGATGATGCAATTTGTCAAAAAGAAAAAGCGGCACAGAGCGCCAATCGCGCAGGGCCGGCAGCACATTGATCACCAACTGATTGGCAACATCGCTGTCGAGACCATTTAAAGAAGCGAGCAACTCGCGGTTTTCAAGGATCTGCAGGATTTCAGCGTTCACGAGCGACTGCAGATGAGCAGAAACTTCGCTGCTCGGCACACCATGCAAAAAAGCCGCCTGCGCCAAGGTGAGATCTTGAAAGCGCAACAACAGCTGCAGGGAAAGATGGCGATAGTGAGGCAAGTTAACCGCCTCGGAATAGGTGCGCTGATGATTGGGCAGCGCCTGCTCCAGCTGTTGGCTGACCATCACGAGCCAGCGATTTAGTCGCTGTTGAAGTTCCATAGACCTCCACAACGATTGCGAGACAAAAAAGGGCTCCCGGACAAACCGGCGAGCCCATTGTTGCTTTCTCTCTTCTTTAATTTAATCACAAACTTTGCCCAAATCAAGCTTTTTTTGCCGAAAAGCGGCAAAAGTTAGGCAATATTTTCACAATATAGTTGATCGCATAAAACCCGTCCATCGAGCAAATTGCGCCACCGCCAGTCAAAAATATCTTGGTTTCGCCAAATCATCTATTCTGTTAAAAATAAACTATTAAGATAATATCGCCAAGAATACTTAATTTTCATCAAAGATTAAGGTTGTCAACAAATACTATAAGAAAATTCCCCAGTATAACCGAAACTATTTTTTTGCTAAATTTTAGTCATTTTTTATGATTAATTGCATTTTTTTATTGACAATATTGGTCAAATTTACTTATCTTGAGGTAGGACGCAGTCAAAAAGAGAGATTGCATAACAGCAAAATCATGCGAAGAAAGGCAATATGGCTCATGAACAAAAAAGTTTTTCTGATCTCCGTGTCCTTGCGGACCGATTTTAGACAACCGCTGGGCATACCGCGTTGGGCAAAAGGGACTGCGACTCCCTGCTGACCGGCACCTCCACTCTTCTGAATATTCCCCTGTCGATCATTCGGTCCCTGGCCCACCACGGCGCTTCCAGCCTTCGCGCTCTTTGACCGATGGTCAATGGTTCCCGAAACGGAATCCGCTTGATTTGCCTCTTTCAAGGCAGAGCAAGCAAAAGAAAGGGGGATAACATGTTAATCGTCCATACATCCTTAGATCAGTTGCTCAGCTTGCTGGGAAATGCAGTGGTCTTTTTGGTCATCCTGGCGGTGGTGATCTTTTTGGTTTTGTAGCACCGCCGCGGTTTTTGATCCTTCGATCCTGACTGTGGCAGGAAAATCGAGCGTGCCATTCCGAGTTAAAGCATGCCGATCGAACAGATCCCCTGGTTGCCGCAGAATCAACACCAGCTGTGCCGGTATTTTGTACCGGTTCGGCGCAAAGGAAAGGGGGAAAAGATGATTGTCGGAATATGGGGAGCAGAGTTGTTGAAACTCGTGTTGGGTGCAGCCCTGGTCGGTGCGGCATCAACTGCTGTGCTGCTGAAAACAGTCGATGTCGATTCTTCTGCAGCTGAAAATTCGTCAATGACATGCAACGCTGCTGAAAAGTATTCCACGCTCCAGCTTCAGGCAGAATGGCCGCCTGCGCAGCCAAAACCCGACGATCAGCCGCAGCCAATGCAAAAACGCGCGAGTTTTACTGCACGTCCACCCAAGGATCTCAAGTCGGTGCCGACAGAGAAGAAAGCCATTCGCACCAGGGCTCTGCGTTCTTATCACCGAAAAACCACTGTCTGTTGCGCCCATGTCCTGCAGCCGGGAGAAGACCTGGTCAGCGTTTGCAACGACTGGCAGGTGAGCTATCGGCTTGTTCTCGGTCTCAGCGGCTTCAGCAGCGGACGAGATCTCTGTGTCGGCGATACATTGTGGTTGCCCGAAAGCACCCACTAGGGGGAATACAGGCGGTGCAGCATCGGGGGGTGCTGCACCGCGCTTTCTAGCTATTTTGTTTTCTTTGCCGCCAATCGCCCAAGAGAAAGCTACCCTTTTAGCGCCTGCAAGACCTGCGGCAACAGAGCGGAGGTCGTGCTCAGCGCTTCTCCGCCATAGACGGTCTCATTGCCCGCCCAATCGCCAAAATAACCGCCAGCCTCGCGCAAAATGACCGGAAACGGGCCGCAATCCCAGGTATTCATCACCGGGTCGAGCATCAGTTCCGCCCTGCCGGTGGCGACCAGAGCGTGGCCGTAGGCGTCCGGGCAACCCAGGCGATAATAGGTCGATTGTTGAATCCGCTGCCATTCTGCCGCGCGGCCGCTTTGGGCAAAGCTGGCGGCGTCGGTGAACGCCACCATGCTGCGCGACAATTGTGCGGTCTCGATGACCTGCACCGCGCGTCCATTGCAGGTGCAGCCAAGACCCGTGGCGGCAGCCACCAATTCATCCAGGGCCGGGAAATAGGCAACACCCACTTCGATTCGACCGGCAATCTCCAATCCGATCAGCACACCATATAGCGGAATACCGCGGATAAAAGATTTCGTTCCATCGATAGGATCGATGATCCAGCGGCACTCGGCATCACCCCTGCCGACAGAGCCGTACTCCTCACCCAATATCGCATGATCCGGAAAACGCTTCTCGATGCACCGCCGAATGAGCGCCTCAGCTTCGCGGTCGGCCACCGTAACCGGCGTATCGTCCTTCTTAAACTCTGCCCGCACCCCGGCACGAAAATAACCCAGCGTCAACCTGCCGGCGGCATAGGCGGTCGCAACGGCAAAGTCGCGCAACTCTGACAAATGGTTCATCTCGACCTCTCTTGCAATCCTTCTTTCATGCGATTCAACCAAAACCTGGAAAGTCGGCATAGCCAAGGCCTATCCCCTACGAGAGCGCCATTTTTTACACCGTATCGGGATCGTATGATCTGAATTGATTGCTGCAATCCCAAACTCCGTTGCATCCAGCAGGCTGCGGCAAGGTCTCTCATCCAGAGCCATTGCCAACACTCATGGTGTTTAAAGGATCAAGGCGCTTAATGCTCTATTCAGCGGCTCGCAGATCGAGAATCTCTTGCACCCGGCCGATCTCGCCGCTCTCCAGACGCACTTTAATCCCGCGCGAATGCACCGCGGCGCGGGTAAGAATATCTTGCACCACCCCGACAGTCAATTTGCCGCTGGACTGATCCGCCTTCTGTACGATCGCCACCAGCAGTCCGGGATGCAAATCCTGGCGCCGGCTGACCGGTTTGCTGCTTTCATTAGCTGACATAAAAATCCATCACCCGTGAGAATCCTCAACTAGACACCAAAATAAAAAAAGCCCTTATAATTGCATCATTATAAGGGCGGATTTGTGGCGCCTCCCAGAATCGAACTGGGGACACAGGGATTTTCAGTCCCTTGCTCTACCGACTGAGCTAAAGCGCCAACCAAAAGGTAAAGCTTAATATACGAAATTATCAAAAAAAGTCAAGCTAAAACTCTGGCAACGGGGCGTTTCTATTTAATCGTTTCAGCCATTTCGGTTTCCTGTTCACGTCGCCGCAGCAACTCCCAATCCACAAATCGGGAAAAAACATGGGGAATAAGCAGACGGCTGGATATCAAATAGGCGACCGCAAAATAGAGAGCGCCGATGATCAAATCGATGATATAGTGCTGGTTGAGATAGACGGCAGAAAACCACACACCCAAAGGATAGAGCGCCAGCCAAAAAGCTGCTTTGCGGAATTTTTTCCAGGTAAAAAAAGCGATGGCGACCGGATAGGAGCCGTGCAAAGAAGGAATGGCGGCAAAATGGTTGGGGTTGAATCCTCCCCAGAGGGTCTGGAAAAAATTCATCCCGATCATCCGGTCGACGTTGATCAGCGCGCCGGCACCGAGGCCCCAGTGGATGGTCTGCGGCGGTTGATCGAACCCATAGCTAAAGACATACCATGGGGGTGCGGCCGGATAGAGAATAAACGTCGTCAATGCAGAAAAATTGAGCAGCGTCATGCTCCAGACAAAGATATAAAAGAGCTTGCGGTCGCTGGTGGTATGCCAGAGTACCCAGCCGAGCAGGAGCGGCATACCGAAGTGGAGGGTATAGAAAAGTCCGCCGCTGGCATCCAGCAATCCCTTGATAAATGTCCCATCCATGACCTGTTGCCAATCCTGCATCACGTAACAGGGGATTATGCCGCCGAAAAACTTGCCGAACATGGCCAGTTCCACTTCATAGGGAACTATCACATTGATGGCGCCGCGCAGGTTATCGGCCACTCCGCGCATCATATCGTAACAGATCCAGAAAACGATCCATGGCGTCCAATCGACGGCAAAGGTTTTGAGCCGGCCGCGGCTGAAGGCAAAGACGAACAACAAAAGAGCAATAAAGACGTGATCCGGTCGCACCCGAATCAGCTGGTTGATCAGCACCAGATAGAGGCCCAGCCCAAGAAGAATCCCGCCGCGCCAGCGGTGGGCGCGCAATTTCTCCAATATCTGCAGCCAACGACTGCTCATCGATCGCTCCGATTGAATCCATCTCGACGCGCGGCAATTGCACCAGAGAACACGCGCACAACTCCAGCGTTGATTATTCAGAAAACGGTTTGGCTAAAAAAATACAGCCCCCGTGCATTCGACAAATTTAGCGATTTGCGAGAAATTTTCAAAGATTTTTTCCTTGAGTCTGGCTTAAATTGTTAATATATTGTTTTTTTACATGAGTTTCCGGACAATGCAATTTCATGGGTTTCCCGGTTGTCCAAGGGAACAACGGCCCAAAATTAGGCGACAAGGAAAAAGTTTGTCTAAACCCCTATCGACAATCCTGGCACTGGCAACAGTGCTTTTTGCCGCCTGCAGCTCCAGTCGGCCAGCTCCAAGAGTCGAGCAGAAAACACCGACCTATCATCGCGAGGCCATGCGGCATGTCATCGACGCCGCGATCGCCGAACTGGTGGGATTACCGCAGAACGCGATCATCGAATACCATCAGGCTGCGGAAATCGACTCCTCCTCGCCGGGCATCTATGTATCGTTG
Source organism: bacterium (assembly GCA_029565675.1). Lineage (GTDB taxonomy): Bacteria > Zhuqueibacterota > Zhuqueibacteria > Residuimicrobiales > Oceaniaggregativiventaceae > Sulfursilanivivens. The sequence continues at coordinate 227,163 of JAKQNP010000008.1, read as the reverse complement.
GCGGAAAATTATTATTTCCTCGGTGAAAACCAGACAAGCATCCGGTTGGCGCAGAAAGCTTTGCGGCTGGCGCCCGACAACCTGGAAGCTCTCGAACTCCTCGCCGCAGCTTATGAAAAAGACAATCGCCTGTCCGACGCCATAAAGGCCTATGAATCGATCTTGCGCCTCAATCCGCACGACATCGAGATCCTCTACAATCTGACCGCTTTGCAGCTGTTGACCGGTAACAGCGAGCAAGCCTATGCCTCTTACCAATCGCTGCTCCAAGCCGGCATGGGCGAACCGGAATTCCGTCTGCAAATCGGCCAGCTTTTTCTCAAAAAGCCGACGCTTGCCTATGCAGAGACCATTTTCCAGGATTTTCTCGCCGCTTATCCGACGCGGCAAGAGCCTTATCTCGGAATGGCGGCCATTGCCATCCTGCGCCAGGATACAACTGCTGCGCTCGGCTTGTATCGCCAGGCGTTGCAACAAAATCCCCATTTCGAGGATGCCGAAGCCGAATTGCGCAGGCTGCTGGAAAAACAGCAAAACTGGCCGCTGGCCAGCGAAATTTATCGCGATTTGGTCCAGCAAGATCCGTCCAATCTAGACAACCGCCTCAAGTTGGCGCAGTTTTATTTTTTTAGCAAAGACACCGCCAAAGCCGGCGAGGAATTTGGCCGCGCTGCTCAGGATCATCCCGATGAGGAACGAGCGATTTTGGCCCATGCGGAATTCGCCAAAATGGTTCAGGATACCCTCGCTGCTGTGTCGATCTACCACCAGGCATTGGCACAAAACCCCGAGTTTTTTACCGTCCGCAGGCTGCTGCGCGATTTGTTTGGTGCAGCCCATCGCTATGACGACGCCATCGCTCTGTATCAGCCTCTGACGGGCATTGACTCAACCACTGTCGGCGCCAGCATTGAAATCGCCAACCTCACCCTCCTGAAAGGTGATACCTTGCAAGCATTGCAAATGGTGCAAAAGCTGACGGAAAAACAAGGCAATGACTGGCGGGTGCCCACCACCCTGGCGCGTTACAACTTTATCCTCAAGAACCACCAGCAGGCAGCTCTCCATCTGGACAAATCGCTGATGATTCGCCAGGATCTTCCGGGAGTATGGGTTCTGCGCGGCATCAATTATATGCGCATGGACAGCCTGCAACTGGCTTTGGATAACTTTATCCAGGCCCTTGCGAAATACCCCGATGATCCGGAGATGAATTATTACACCGGATTTCTCTATAACCAGCAGCGCAAGTTCAGCAAAGCGCTGCCCTTTTTGCGCGCGGCAGTCAAAGCTGATTCACAAAACGTGCAAACCATGCTCACTCTGGCCAGCACCTACGATGAATTGCGCCAGTTCGATCAATCAGAGGCGCTCTATGAAAGAATCATGGCAATCGATTCGTCGACCCCGCTCATCCTCAACAATTTCGCCTATCACCTGAGCGTGCGCGACAGTGATCGGGCTCGTCTGGATGAAGCGCTCGAGCTGGTCACTCGTGCCCTGGCAGCCGATCCCGACAACGCCGCCTATCTCGACACCATGGGTTGGATCTATTATAAAATGCAAGAATTCGATCTCGCCAAAACCTATATTGAAAAATCGCTCACCATCAGTCCATCGGCCGAAGTATTTGAGCACCTTGGCGATATTTATCTGCAGAAAAATGAGCCAGCCAAAGCCCGCGCGGCCTGGAAAGAAGCGCTGAAACTGGATCAGAACAACCAGCGCATCTTGATGAAAATTCAGGAGCTGCAAAAATAGAACAATTCAATCGCATCGCCGCCGCGATGGTGCGGCTTATGATCCTGCTCGGCGTTTTTATTGCCTTGCGGTGTGCGGGCACAAAATCCACTCCCCAACTGAGCCAGGAAGAAGCACGCTGGGAAACCGTGCAGCGGGTGTTGCAGGAGAATTACGACAACCTGCGCACTCTTAGCGCCGATGGTAAGGTCATTATCGAAACGCCGGAAGCATCCTATACGGCAAACGCCACGATCCACCTCAAGAAGCCGGATTCGATCTATGTCAAAATCGAAGCTGCCTTCGGAATCGATGTGGGGGTTCTGTTTGCCGATCGCCATCGATATGTCATCTATACACCTATGCAAAACACCGTATACACCGGCCCGGCCGACTCTTTCAACCTCGACCGGTTTCTGTCGTTTCGTTTGAGCTATAAAAAACTGGTGCAACTGCTTTCCGGTCTGGAAACCGCCGAACCGATCTCTTCCGGCACCATTCATCGCCAGGAAAACCAACTGCTGCTCTTGAGCAAGAACGGCGATCAACCGGTTGTTCATTCTGTCGACCCCTACAACGGCGTCGTCACCCAAACTCGAACGTATAACCAAAACCATGAACTCGTGTTCCTGGCGCACTATTCGCGGTTTTCGACGTTTGATGGCGTTCGCCTTCCCAAGACGATCCGCATTCAACGGCCCAGACAAAAGGAATCGATTACCTTTTTCTACAACAGCGTTGCTGTCAACCAGAAAATCGATCCCGAAAAATTCACCATCGTCGTTCCGGAAAAAGCGATTAAAGTCGATCTCTGAGGTGGGGCGCAGTGCCATGCAGATATCGCGATAAGTCGGAGATCTGTTTGTCATGAACGAAAAACTGCAGATCAAAAGCCACAAAGATGTTTCCGTTATCATTCCGCTCTACAATGAAGCCGAGTCGCTGCTCGAGCTGCACCACCAACTGACCCACACGCTGCAGAAGAATGGTTTGGACTATGAAGTGATCTTTGTCGATGATGGGTCGACAGACACCTCAGGCGATGTAGTGGAAGAATTGTGTCAGCAGGACGAAAATTGCAAGCTCATTCAGTTTCGGCGCAATTATGGCAAATCGGCTGCTCTGGCGGCCGGCTTTCAAGCGGCTTCCGGCGACAGGATCGTCACCATGGATGCCGATCTGCAGGACGATCCGGAAGAAATCCCGCGTTTGCTCAACAAACTCGATGAAGGCTATGATCTGGTTTCCGGCTGGAAAAAAGACCGCCATGATCCCTTGATCAAACGCCAAACTTCCAAAGTCTATAACTTTTTTACCGCCCTGTTCAGCGGTATTCATCTGCACGATTTCAATTGTGGCCTCAAAGCTTATCGCTGGCAGGTGATTCGCTCGCTGAACGTTTACGGCGATATGCACCGCTATTTGCCGGTGATTGCGCACGGCAACGGTTTTCGCGTCACCGAGTTGCCGGTGGTTCATCATGCGCGCAAATTCGGCCGCAGCAAATTCGGCGCAGCCCGCTTTTTTCGCGGCGCCTTTGACCTGTTGACGATCACCTTCTTGACTCGCTACAAAAAACGCCCTCTGCACCTCTTCGGTTCACTCGGGCTGTTCACATCGATTGCAGGTGCGATTATCCTCATCGTCCTGGCCTATCAGCGCATCTTTTACCATCAATTCCTCAGCAACAGGCCGATGCTGTTTCTCGGCGTCTTGCTGATTATTGTCGGAATCCAGTTCTTTTCAATCGGTCTGCTCGGTGAGATGCTGACCGAGATGAAATCGGCCAGCGACACCTTTGCGGTCCGCCGCACCATCGGCATCTCCACGGAGCAGCGTTGAGGAAATCAGCTCCAGCAGATGGTCCCTTCAAAAGCAAACTTTTCTCGCAGGAGGTCAAAATGGAAAAACATCTTTCTCTGGTTGCGGCCTTGCATATCGGTCTGAGCATTATGGCCGTGCTTATCGGATTGTTTGTTTTTGTCCTGTTGACCGGAATTGGTTTTATCGCCGATGACGCGCAGGCCCAGACGGTCTTGACCCTGATCGGTAGCATCGCGTCATTTTTTCTCATCATCACCGCGATACCCGGTCTGATTGGCGGAATCGGCCTTTTGCGCCGCAAAAATTGGGCGCGGTTGTTGGTGCTCGTGGTTTCAGCCATCAACTTGCTCAATATCCCGATCGGCACGGCTCTGGGCATCTACTCGATCTGGGTGCTCGTGAACGAGGATACGAACAAGCTCCTGGCAAAAAAACCGTGAACATCTGGCGCCAAACAAAGCGGATTGCCCGGCGATGACGAAAAAAGTGTTGCTGATCGCCTATTATTTTCCCCCCTCTGGCGGTGCCGGGGTACAGCGGACTCTCAAATTCGTCAAATATTTGCAAGAATTCGGCTGGCAGCCCGTCGTTTTGACTGTGCAAAATGCAGACTATCCGGCGGTGGATGAATCGTTGCTGGCGGAAATTCCGCAGGACACCCCGGTTTATCGCTCGAAAATCGCTGAGCCCTACGCCATCTATCGCCGCTTGACCGGACAAAAAAACGGCCCCACCGATATCGCCGTGCTGTCGCGCGATCCTGATCAACAGTTGTCGCTCAGGGAAAAATTTTCCGAATGGATCCGTGCGGCTTTTTTTGTTCCGGACGCCCGTATTGGTTGGCTGCCGTTTGCGGCTTCTTTGGGCAAAAAAATCATCGCCAGAGAACAGATCGATTTGATCTATTCGAGCGCTCCACCCTACACCGCGCATCTGATCGCCGGGATGCTGCATCGGAGAACGGGGTTGCCGTGGGTGGCTGATTTCCGCGATTCGTGGATCGGCTGGTTGTCGGCGCCGCAATGGCGGCCGCTGCCCAGCCGGGCAGTTGAAAAATGGATGGAGCGCGGCGTCTTGCGCGACGCCACTCGTGTTCTGGCGGTTTCTGCAGGGGTTCGCGAAGACCTGCTCAGCCGCCATCCGCATCTGCGCGACGGGCGTTGGCACATTCTGACCAACGGTTATGACAGCGCGGATTTCGACCGGCCGTCCACGCCCAAGAGCGACCATCTCACCCTTTTGTACGCCGGCTCGCTCTATGGACATCGCGATCCGGAGGCGCTCATCGCGGCCATGGAGGAGCTCGATCGCCAGACGCCGCAACTGGCTGAGCGCCTGCGGCTGCGCTTCATCGGTCGAATCGCACCGATTTTTCAGCAGCGCATCAACTCCTCACCCATCCGCCGCTTTTGCGAGATCCTGCCCTATCTAAGCCACGGCGAAAGCATCGCCTATCTCAAGGCCAGCGATGTCGCGCTGCTGATTATCGACGATGCGCCGGCCAACCGCGGCATCCTTACCGGCAAGCTGTTCGAATATATCGGCGCCGGCAAGCCCATTCTGGCTTTGGCGCCGGAAGGTGATGCCGCTGACTTGATTCGTTCGCACAATTTTGGCCTGGTTGTTCCCCTGGGAGATACGCGCCGAGTGTTCGATGTTCTGCGCGATTTTGCCGCCCGCTGGCCCCAACCGCCGCTGCCGCCGCTGGCTGCCGATAAAATCCGGCCGTTCGAGCGACGAACCTTGACCGAAAAACTGGCGACGATTTTTACTGAAGCGATCTCGAATCCGCAAAAGTCCGTTGCTGAATGAAGCGGCCAACCTGTTCGGCAGCGTCGCGAACCAGCTGTTTGACCGGTTCGAGATTGCGGCGGATTTGTTCTGTTTGTGCCTGCCGATCCGCCCACAAGGCATCGAATTTTTCCAGCAATTCTCGCTCCTGCAGATCCTCGATTGAACACAACCACCGCTCCTGACCAAAACGATCGAGTACACCGGCATACTTGTGATGCCAGCCGATCGCCAAAGTCGGAATGCCGAGCGACAGTGCAGCAACGATGGTGTGATAGCGCGCCGCCACCACCAGATCGCATTGCTGAATGATCCCCTTGAGCTCCTGAGCGCGCAATCGCGGAGAAGGCACAATCTGACAATTTTGGCCGGCAACTTGTTCATGGACTTTTTCTGCAATGCGCGCATCGTCATTGGCACCGCTGGAAATCTCGTTGGGAATCAACAGCACCATCCCATTGACGGATTTGTGCACGTGGTCGACCAGGTGCACCATGGTTGAAATGTAGGAGCCGACCGTCTTTTCCCGGTTCTTAGCCTGATAGCTAACCGAAAGACCGATGACGGGTTTATGCCGTCGTATCGAAGCCACGCTTTTTGCTTCATCGCCGGATTCTGCCGGCAACAAAAAAGCTGTATCGGCTGCGACAATGGTCGGGGTTTGCACACCGAGGTCGCGGATATCTCCAGCAGTCCGCTCATCGCGCGCCAATATCAGATCGATGGTGTGCTGCAAATAATACCTAGCAAAGATTCGGTTCCATCTCTGCTTGAAGGGACCCATATCAGCGGTATACTTTATCACCGGCTTGCCGAGTCGTTTGGCCAGCCAAAAGTGCAAACCATCGGTCAGACGAATGAGGAATGAATTCGAGCCCAGGCTGTCAGCAAAGGCAATACCCCAGATGTCCATCACCGCATCAGCTTCTTCCAGAACACGAATCAATCTTTTGATTTGTTCAGAGCCGATCTGTAACCCGAACCATCGGCGCAAATAAACCGCCACCGGCAACCAGGGAGATATCTGATACGCTTCCAACTTGACCCCATAGCGTTCAGCCCAAGCTAAATCCCCGGCCATCTCCTTCGCCCGCACGATAAGAGTAAATTCAGCTTCCGGCAGAAAAGCACCAACGACGGATTTGGTGGCCACCAAAAGCGAGGGCCCTCCGAGATTGTCCGCCAGCCGTGCGCCAAAACATGCAATTTTCATGCATTGCCTCATCAAATGAATGGGTCGTTGTTTCGGTACCATGCGAAATAAAATGCACCCAATTTATAAATATCGACTAACTTTTTTATGCTCCTTCTCATTTGGATCATCGCCGGCCCACCGATTCGGTTATAAATCCGGTACTCGACCGAACCTGGACAGATAACCGGTTGCTTTTAGGATCGGCTGATCCGCACTGTTGCAGTCAACTGTTTCGCGATCGTCAGGCTGTAAGCGCCGAGGATTGCAATTGCAGCAAAGCACATCCAGATTGGAGAAAGCGAAAACAGATGCAATGCGCTCAGGCTCAAAACCGTGAACACAATCCAACGCCAATCAGTTGCCAATAACAGTTTTAATGTCGTCCGCGGCCGGACACCGCTCTCTGTACCGGTATAAAGCAACAGCCAGCCGTAGGAAAAAATGCCTGTCAAAGCAAAAATCAGCATCGCCAATCGAGCACTGTGCAACAGCCCGCCGACAGCCAAAGAGATCAGTCGAGTGCTGAGGATGAGAATGTTGAACAGCAGGCTCTTTTCCTGTTTTTCAGTTATGGTGATGATGGTCGACAGCGGCGAGGAAAGGAACCAGATGAACGCCCAGATCGACAGAATTTGCACATAGACTCCGGCTTCAGCCCATTGGGCGCCGAGAAGAACCGTAAACAAATCGCGGCCGGCCAGGGACAAGATCAGGGTTGGGATCAAACCCAAAACCGACAGCATGCGCACCGTCTGACAAAAGATGTCGCGCAGTTTGCCGGTGCGATGGGCTTCCGCCCCTTGTTGAAAAAAGACCTGTGCAATCGCCCGGCCGATCACATTCATCGGCAAGCGGATCACGCGTTCACCGATGGCATAAAAGCCGGCGACCTTGAGATCGAACATCGCTGTCAGCAGCAGAGCCGGCGCTTGCCATGAAAGCGTGTTGAGCAGAGTCGCCCACATATTGAATTGGGGAAATTTGCGGTATTTGTGCATAAGCGCTTTGCTGTGCTGCCACCGATTTTCCAGTCTCCAAAAGTGCCGATCTTCCTTGCAGATGGTCACCAGGTGAACACTGTTTTCTGCTGCTTTACCGATCAACAGACCGGCGATCAATCCCCCGGCGCCGAGATTCAGTCTGACCGCCAAGGCAATCTGGGTCAGCGTCATCACTGCACTGTCGACAATTCGCGCGAAACCGACCATTTTATAGCGCCTGAATCGGGTGTTCCAATAGTTCATCCCGTTAAAAACACCAAACAGCAGAATGGCAAAACCGGACCACCACAACAGATTGGCAAGATCAGGGCGCCCCAGAGCGCTGGCCAAAGGGTGACGAAAAACCCCGATCAATACCCCGAATACCAAAGCAAAACTCAGATTCAGGAGCATCTGCAAATTCAAAAGATGAAAACCGTCGCGATCATCGTGTGGCAGCAGAATAGCGAGCTCGTAGCGCAATCCCGAGATCATCGAGAGAGTGATGACGAGGGAGTTAAAAACCGCAAAGGCGCCAAAGGCTTCCGGCAAATAGAGGCGTGAAAGAATCGGTGCAGAGAAAGCGATGAGAATCTGGCCGATCGTTGTACCGGCACCCAGTTTCAGCGTGTCGATAAAAAATCTATTGGAAGATTGAATCTTTAGCAATTATTTTCCCACCGTCTTGAACTGATCAAAATGGTCGCTTGTCGTTTACAATTGCCATAAAGTACAAAACTCCCTTGTCGCTAGCAACAAGGAATTGTTGTTATGGCAAAATCATGTTGCCGGTTTTCAAAGCAAAAGCCAAATGGCTGAACACCACTGGATTAAATAACATCGAAAACCTTTGGATTTTTTGGGAAATATTGTCTATTTTTTAGTGATTCCTTTTTCTGCCGATCTGCAGCAGTCAACCCTATGCCAGCGTTTAACTGACGAGGTCATTGTGGCAAAAAAGAAAATTCAGAAAAAACCGCCCGCCGTTGCTGAACCAGCCCATCGCGATGTGTTGTCCGAGCATCCCGTAGCGCTGATCAGTGTGCTCTCATTGATTTTGTTGCTCCTGTTTTTCTATCCGGTGATCTGGGGAGGTAAAACCTTCACCTCGCCGGACCAGATGACTGCGCATGCATCGGTTCCATTTGCTGAAGATGCGCTGGCGCGCGGCGTCTATCCGCAATGGACACCCTATATCTTTTCCGGGATGCCCTCGTATGCGAGTTTGTTGCGCAGACCTCTGGTCAATATCATCGACTCCTCTTTCAGCTGGCTACTGAAGCAGGTTGATTTTATTCTTCCCAATCCGCAATTCATGTTCAACTTTTTTAATTATCTGTTGCTGGCCTTGGGGATGTATGCCTTGGCGCGCAACCGCAAACTGGGACCGCCTGCTGCGATCTTTGCCGGCCTGACTGTAATCTTTTTACCCCAATTTATCGCCTTTACCGCCTACGGCCACAATTCAAAGTTGATCTCTCTGGCGCTGATTCCTCTTATTCTTTTCCTCGCTTACAAACTGCTCGAAAAACGCAACGCTTTGTATGTGGTTTTGACCGCTCTGGCTGTTGCGCTGCAACTGATGCGGGCCCATATCCAGGTGGTTTATTATACATTTTTGCTGTTGGCGGTTTTTTGGCTTTTTGAAGTGGCTGCCGCCAAGATAAAACGCCAAAGCCTTAAACCGACGCTCTTGGGCGGCGCCTTGCTCGCCGCCTCCATCGCAATCGCCTTTTTATTGGCGGCGATCGTCTATCTGCCGGTGCTCGAATACCAACACTATTCCATCCGCGGCGGCGAGGGCGGTGGCTTGTCATTTGACTATGCCAGCTCCTGGTCGTTTCATCCGCTGGAGATGGTCACATTTCTCTTCCCGTCATTCATGGGATTTGGCGGTGCAACCTATTGGGGGAAGATGCCGTTTACCGACTATCCGCTCTATTTCGGCGTGATCGTCTTATTGCTGGCCGGCCTGGCGTTTGTGTTGCGCCGCAACCGCACCACCTGGTTTTTCGGCTCGGTCGCCCTGTTTTCCCTGCTGGTCTCGTTCGGCAAGCACCTGCCGATTCTTTATACACCGATGTTTAAATTTCTGCCCTATTTCGACAAATTTCGCGTTCCGAGCATGATTCACATTGTCCTCGATATCGCGATGGTCATGCTGGCGGCAATCGGACTGCAAGCGCTGCTCGATCGGGGCGAAAAGAATCCAATGCCGCGGAAAAAGGAAGCAAAAAACAAACATCTGGAAAACTATCTCTGGATTTTCCTGGCTGTCGTCGGCTGCCTGGCTCTGTTTTTGTTGTTCAGCAAATCCGGCTACCTCAAGCTGGTCACCAACAGCCGGGCAAATCTGACTGTCGCTCAACGTGTGATGGCCTATGACGCAGCTTTGCGGGATGCCGTTAAAGCCCTGTTTTTGGTCGGAGGCGCAATCGCGATTGTAGTGGCCTTTCTGCGCTGGAGGTTGAACAAATGGCTGGTGGTCCTCTCCTTGACCGGACTGGTGCTCATCGATTTCTGGCTCATTGACCATAAAATCAGCCGTCCGCAGATGAGCCGCGAGAGCAAAACCTATTTTGCCGAAACGCCTGCCGTGCAATTGATCAAACAGGATCGAGATCTTTTTCGTGTTTTTCCGGTTCTCGATCGTGAAAATGCCAATTGGTACATGTACCATACTATCCAGAGCACCGGCGGCTATTCGGCCGCCAAATTGCGTATCTATCAGGATTTTCTCGAAGAAACCGGTTTCAGCGCCCAGATCAACTCCTTCATCGAAAAATATTGGCGCTATGGCATGCGCGACAACCGACCGCAATGGACACCCTTGCCGCTGGCGCAGATCCCTGAACAGCGTCTGCGCTTTGACTATGCCATGCTGGACATGCTGAACGTCAAATATCTGGTGGTCAACCATCTGCCACTCAGCGATCCGCGCTTTCGGCCGATCGCCGAGTTTGGCAATCAATGGATCTATGAAAACACGGAAATGCTGCCGCGCGTCTTTTTCGTCGACCGCATCGAGCAGCTGAACGGCCGCCAACAGATCTTTCAGCGCATGAAAAGCGGCGTTTTTGACCCGCACACCACTGCGATCATCGAGGAACGCCCGCCTTTTGCCATCGCTCCTTCGGACAGCAACCGGGCGACCATCACCCATTATGATATTCAGGAGATCCACATTCAAACTGCAGTGGCGGCGCCAACCCTCATGGTGTTGAGCGAGATCTATTATCCGGCAGCATGGAAGGCAACCGTGGACGGCAAGGCGGCGCAAATCTACAAAACCAATTATCTGCTGCGTTCCATTTTTCTCGAACCGGGCGAGCACGAAATCGTCTTTTATTATCGCTCACCGGCGTTTTCTCTGGGCAAGTGGATCAGCATCGCAACCCTGGCGCTGGTGATCGGGTTGTTGCTGATCCTCGCCTTTCTGCAATGGAAGAAACGATCGATAAAACCAGCTGCTGCTTGAAAGAATAGCCCATGGCCTTCTCGCTTCAGAAAAAGCTCTACCTGCTGTCCGGTACGTTGAAAAGTCTGTTTTTTGTTCTGATGGTTTTCATCGTGATCGGCTTTTTGTTGTATACGCAAAAATTGGTCAACGACTTGCGTTCGGAATCGCGCGATATTGTCGAACTGCATGCCCAGACCATTCAAAAAATCGCCAGCGATGTGGAAGCAGATGAAGGATTGGGATGGTTTTTCGAGAATGTCATCCAAAAGACCAACTTTCCCCTGATCCTCGCCGACACCGAGGGCAATCCGACCAGTTGGATCGGTTTTGAGTTTCCACAGAACAACTCTGCAAGCGAAATCGAGAGCCGAGTGCGCAAGATGATGAAGCGCATGGCACGGGAAAATGATCCGGTAGCGATCACCTATGGAGAAACCGTGATCAGCTATCTCTACTACGGCGACTCCAAGCTCATCACCCAGCTCGTCTATCTGCCTTACATCACCTTGTCAGCGCTCGGGCTGCTGATCCTCGGCGCCTTCCTCGGTTTCAGCAGCATCAAATCGAGCGAACAGAGTTTCATCTGGGTGGGCATGGCCAAAGAGACCGCCCACCAGCTTGGCACCCCCACTTCATCGCTCATGGGCTGGATCGAGATGATCAAGCTGCATGCGAATCAGCCGGATAAGATCCACATCATGGCCGAAGACATGGAGACCGATGTCAAACGGCTGGAAAAAGTGGCCGCGCGCTTTTCTCAAATCGGCTCCAAAACGGATCTCAAACTGCAGGAGCTCGATCCCATCCTCGATGATCTGATCCACTATTTCCAGCGGCGATTGCCGCAGATGGGCAAAGAAACGCAGATCGTAAAAAAATCCATCGTCTTGCCGCCGCTGCCGATCAATCGCGATCTGCTCGAATGGGCCATTGAAAATTTGCTTAAAAACGCTCTCGATGCCGTGAAAGGCAAAAACGGAGTGATCACCATTCAAACCGGCATACATGACAAAGGCAAATACTTTATCGATATCGAAGACAACGGCGTCGGCATGCCGATCAAAATGCGGCGGGATATTTTCAAGGCCGGGTACAGCACGAAAAAACGAGGGTGGGGTCTGGGTTTGAATTTTACCAAGCGGATTATCGAAGAATATCACAATGGCAGAGTTTTTGTCAAAGAAAGCCACCCGGGCAAAGGGACCACGATGAGGATCGTTTTGGGATGAACTTTTTGCATGGCAAAACGGCGCTCATCACCGGCAGCGGCCGGGGTCTGGGCAGCCATGTTGCATTGGCGCTGGCACAAGACGGATGGCGGGTGGTGATCAACTATCGCACCAATCGGTCTGCAGCAGAAAAAACCGCCGAGCGAATTCATGCACAAGGTGCAGAGTGTCTGCTGGTGCAAGCCGACGTGCGCCGACCGCAAGAAGTCGAGCGTTTGGTCAGCGACATCCAACAGCAAACCGGACGCATCGATATTCTGATCCATGCGGTCGGTGACTTTGCGCAAAAACCGCTGCTGCAAACGGATCACAAGCTGTGGTGCGAAATGCTGGAAAGCAATTTGACCAGCGCATTCCTGATGTGCCGGGCGGTTGTGCCGATCATGCAAAAACACAAGTGGGGTCGCATTATCACGATTGGTCTTTCGTCGGCGGCCGCAATCCGAGCTTATCGGGAAATCACTCCCTATGCAATCGCCAAAACCGGTCTGTTGATCCTCACACAATCGCTGGCGCGTGAATTGGCAGCAGAGGGTATCACGGCCAACTGCATTTCTCTGGGCCACATGCGCGATGGATCAACAGCCCCGACAATCGATAAAAACACCGTTCCCATGCAGCGCCTCGGAACAGCAGAAGACCTGGTGGCCGCCATCCGTTTCCTCATCAGCGAACAGGCTGCTTACACCAGCGGCAGCAACATCCTGGTCAGCGGGGCGTGGGGGCTTTAGGCTGCGGCCGCACGTAATCGAGCACCTCTTCCAACCAATCGCCGGCTTTTTTCTGTGTGGACGGCCGAATCCTCTCCGCCATAAATCCCGAAGTCGTAACATAGACCATATAGCGATCGCCAAAAGTGGGATAGGAATAGACCGTATTGCCATAAGCAGAGGTCGCCACCGGCAAAAGGTCGCCGACTTCATAGAGCATGCGCCAGATGGCGTTCTTTTCCTCCTCCACCAGCGAATAGGCAGAGACGCGTTTCTCCAAAGTTTCAGCTGCGGTTTCGTATCGCCCTTCGAGCCGCGTGAGGCGGTAGTAGGTATGCAGACCGAGAAAATTCATCGACGCTGACCATTTGAGAATGTCACCGCCGATTGCCCATTGATTGCCCACCATATCAAATGTTTGTTCTTCTTGTGGCACTTCATGCAACACCGGAGTCAATTTCAGGCGAAAATCGGTGTTCTCGGCAGCCGGAGGAGCACACTCGACTATCGCCACCAACTCCTTGGCGTTGAAAGCATGGAAGGCCCGCAAATAAGCCGTGAACGAAACCAGAGAAAAGGCGAACAACAACAGAATGAGGACGGACAAGCAACCGAGTTTGGAAGAGGTTTTTTTCTTGCTGCTCTTGCTGACCACGTTTTTTTCCAGTCCTGAAGTGAGAGTGAGAAAAAAATAGGCAATCAACAGCGCTGCGACAAAAAGGGCGCCGTAGACGAGCAGCGAATTCATACTGAGAATGGTTTCTTTCATGCCGCATCTCCACGGATTGGTCGTGTCGAGTTTGGTGGCAAAACAGCGATCTTTTCCACCGGCATCAAGAGTTCAAACGGTCTTGAGCACGGGTCTGACGGCGGTCCTGCAATCGCTGCCAGACCTGCTCAACGGAAATGGCATCCATGCATTCGCCTTTACGGCAACGACCGCGAGAATCGACCAGACAGTTCTCCGGGGGTGGAAGCACAACTCCCTCGGGTTGATGATAGGGGCCCCATCGTTGCGGATGGCAGGCAGGCAAAGGACAATAGAGTCCGACAACCGGCGAGCCGACGGCGGCAGCCAAATGGAGGGGGCCCGTGCTGTTGGCGACAACCAGGTCGGCGCGTTGGAGCAAGGCAGCCAGCGTCTTGATATCCAGTCGGCGGTCCAGGCGGACAATCGGAACACTCACTGCGGCTGCCATTTGGTTCACTTGTTTTTGGTCAGCCTCACCGCCGGTAACAACCACCTGCCATCCCCATTCACGAACGATGCGATCGGCGAGCGCTGCGAATTTCTGGGCCGGCCACTCTTGGGCTGATCCGCCACTGCCTGGATGGATCACCACCAGGGGTCCAACAACTTTGGCTTCATCGAGCAATTGCTGTGCCCTTTGTTTTTCTCTCTCCGGTACCGCAAAACAGAGCTCGATCGAATCGACCGGCGCACCGACAGCTGCCGCGAATTGCAGATTGAGATCCGCTTCATGCATACCGCTGGTGCGGCGATGCTGGCGGATCCGATGGTTGAACAGCAACGAATAGAACCGAAAAGCCGTACCGACCCGGCATGGGATGCGGGCCAACCAAACAGCCAGCGCCAGGCGAAAGGTCGGGTGCAAAAGCAACGCGATATCGAAACGACCGCGGTGCAAGAGATTCCGCAAGCGCCACAGACCGCGCACTCCCTTGTGTTTGTCCTCGATCGGATCCAGCAAAATTTGATCGATATGGGGATGATCCTCGACGATCTGCTGAGTGTATGGGCGCACCAGCACTGCCGCAAAAACAGTGGGGAACCGGCGTTTAAGCGCCGTCAAGACTGGTGTCGATAGAATCACATCGCCGATTCGATCGGTGCGGATGACCAAGACGCGACTGTCGGCGGTAATTCGACATTTTTTTCCCCTGCTGGTCAAAGAATATCCAGGACCGTATTGATTTCCAAAATAGACACCGCACCCTCCCGCAGAACTTTCGGTTTCGGGCGCGTGACATCGACCACAGTAGAAGTTAGGGATGACGGAGTTGGCCCACCATCGATAATCAGGTCGAGCTCTGAACCAAATGTCTCGAGCACTTGCTCTGCGATTACCGATTCAGGTTGGCCGCTGCGATTGGCGCTGGTGGAAACGATCGGAAAACCGCATGACTTGAGCAGAGAAAGAGAGATCAACGAGTCCGGTATACGGATAGCAACAGTATTGCGGTTTCCAACAGTCAATGCTGTAAATTTTTCGGACAACTCGAAAACGATGGTCAGAGGGCCTGGCCAAAAGTTTTCGGCCAGGATCTGAGCAGATTCGGGAATTTCTTTGACCAAATCCTGGATTTGAATCAAATCAGCAGCGATCAAAATCATCGCCTTGCTGTGATCCCGATTTTTTAAGTCGTAGATCCGGTTGACAGCCTTGTGATCAAAGGCATTGCAGCCGATGCCATAGACGGTGTCAGTGGGATAGCCGATTACTCCGCCTTTTTTCAGCACACGAGATGCCTGGCCGATAAGCTCCTCTTCCGGAGCATAGGGATTGATCCTGATCAGACTCATATCGTTTTAGACCTCGCCAAAAAAATCGTTTTTTCAAGAACTTGACGCGGATGGATGTGCGTCATGCAAGCATGGGTTTTGATGGGACAGATAACCCCACCATGTTTGCCGCAGGGGCGGCAAGACAATTCAATTTCCACGATTGCCGTATTGCGTCCGCGCGGTGCAAAGCCCAGGGACTGAACCGTTGGGCCGAAAATCGCAACCACTGAGGTATTGACTGCAGCCGCCAGATGCATGGGCGCGCTGTCATTGGTCACCAGCACCCGGCAAAGTTTTAAAAGCTCTGCCGATTCCGTTAATGACAGTTTGCCCACCATGTTGATGGTCGTTTTGTCCGCGGGCTTGGCCAAGCACGAAGCCAGCTCGACATCATTTTTGCCGCCGATCAAAACCACCTGGTAGTTGCGTTCTTGCAACATATGGATGAGAGTCTTATAATAGACCGCCGGCCAACGCTTGGTCGGCCAGATCGATCCCGGCGCAATTGCGATAAGATCGCGATTTGTATCGACCGCTGCATCAGCCAACAATCGTTCGATAACCTGCCGATCGGCTGCATCGCCGGCGATTTCCAGCTCATTGGAATCGACCGGCAAATTAAATGATTTGAGCAAAGACAGGTTTCGATCGATTTCATGTTGGCCGTTATCATAATGCACCTGATGGGTATACAAAAAAGCTCCGGTGGCGCTATCAAAGCCAATCCGGATTCTTGCGCCGCTGAGATAGGCCAGCAAGCTGCTGCGCAAAGAGCGATGCGGCGAAAAAACGGCATCAAAACGACACTGCCTGAGGTCCATGGCCAATCGGCTGAATTTGTCGGCGCCTTTTTGTTTGCCTCGTTTGTCGTAGAGCAAAATCTCGTCGACCCAGCGGCTCTTGCGAAACAAGGGTGCAGTCTGCGGGGTCAGCAGCAGCGACAAACTGGAATCGGGGAAATTGGCCTTGATTTCGCGAACAAGCGGCGTCGACAAGATCAAATCACCGATAAACGCTGTGTGAATCAAAAGTATTTTTCTAAATCGAGCGTCTTGCTTCATTTCGTCTGGCTGTCCTCATTGCTGGGTGGCGCCGTCTTCCAGCGCTTGTGCATCCACAACCAATGATCCGGATAGTTTTGGATGTATTCAGCCAGAGCCGAGGCATGGCGCTGGGTCAATACCTGCAGAGCATGGTCGCTGTATCCATCGAGGTCATCGGTTGGAATCTGCTGCAAATGTACAGTGTGGTGGCCGTGTTGGCCGCGAACTGCCACTCCGAACAAGAGCGGTGCACCGGTTTTAAGGGCAAATATAGCCGGGCCTGCAGCAGTCGAAGAAGGTTGACCCAAAAAATCGACAAAGAGACCTTCTTCATGTGCATCTTGATCACTGATCAACGCGACAAATTTATTTTGCCGCAACGAACGGACGACTCCGCGCAATGCCATGCCCAATTGGATGGTTTCCACACCTACTTGAACGCGAAAATCACTGATCAAGCGATCAACTCGGTTGTTGCGCTGCTCTTTGGCAACAGCAACCATAGGAAAACCGCGCGCCCGGATGGCGGCGCCCAGATATTCCCAATTGCCAAAATGTCCGCTGACACAGATGACCCCTTTTCCAAACGCTGACAATTTGTCCAGCAGCTCAGGATTGTCAAAATGAACCCATTGCGCAAAATCGGTCGCTTTCATATTGGCCAGATGGCTGAACTCAAATGCCGTTTGGGCAAACTGGATATAAGCTGCCCGCGCGATTCTACGAATTTCTTTCTTTGATTTTTGCGGAAACACCCGATGTAAATTATCGAGTGCAACCTTTTTTCTGATCGGCACCACTGTATAGACGATATGCCCAAAAACACGGGCAAACGCCAAAAGAGCGCGCCTCGGGATCAGTCGCAAAAACGCGATCAGCACCCGAAGCACATCATATTCTATATCGCTCTGAATTTTTTTATACCAGCGCATCCCGATCGATCCAGATGATTTTTCGCATGACAGGCATCTCGCCGGGATGATTGCCCAAGGTTATCACCCCAAGCGCTTGCGCCCCATTGAGTGTGTATTTATAATATTACAAAATTTTTCCAGGAAAAACAAAACCTATTCAGCATCAGGCTCCAGCGCCCATTCGCTCATCTTTTGCCGGTTGCGTCTGCGGATGGCATAGACTGCCAAGACTCCCAACAGCAGAATCACTACCCAAAGATATTCATCGACGTCAGACAACCAGACCCATCGATAGTTGTCATAGACATAATGTTGCCACTCGCGTTCAAAGTCGGCAAACAAGCTACCAGTCGCCTGTTGAAAAATCTCGTCAAGATCACCGCCTTGACGGATGCCTGCGAGAATTGACCGCAATGCATCAATGTCATAAGTGAAAAGCAGATAGTGCACAGCGCTGTAGCTCTGTTCATATGCCAATTCCGCCTTAAGGGGTTGGAACTGCAGCACGTGGTCGATCTGCTGCAGAGAGAGCAGCGATCGAGTGGCGGCTGCTTTGGAAAGCGCGGTCAGGGTTTTGAAGCGCAGATCTTGCGAATAAAAGAGCGCCAAACCTTCATCCAGCCAGCGCGGCAACGCCCGGTTGCCGACAATCTGATAGAGAAGCAAGTGCATCAACTCGTGCGCCAGGATCTGGCGGTAGCGATTGTTCTGGTTATCCCAGGCCGGCGACTTGAGCATGACCTTGTGGTGGGAAGGGATAGCCACGGCGGCGACCCAACGAGGTAAATCCCGGGTCATCCGGGTAAAATCTTTCTGCGAGGCAGCGATGAAGATAGTGAAGGTGTCCAGCTCTGTCGGCAGTTGAAAATCCACAGCCATCTCTTTTACCAGCTCTTCTGTCCACAACAGGGTTTTTCGCGCCAAAACAGAGTCGGCCGGAGAATAGATGACTCCAATGCTCCCACTCCTCTTCGACTGATAGTCAGCCGAGAGGTCGGCAAAGGTTGCGGTAGATAACAAAAGCAACTGAAGCGCTGCTCCCCAGACAATCCTGCGCGCGGACGTCTCAAAACAAGACAAGCCCCAGAGGAAAATTCTGCGGCTTGTAGTTGGGTTGCTGGTCGCTGAGGTGTTCATTCGCTCATCTGAATTTCGATGAACTGGTTGGCAACGCGACACATCAGATCGACTTGCTCCTGCATTTTTGCCCGAATCAATGCAGGGCTGTCATTTTGCAGGCTGAAGCGGCTTAGTCCCTTAAAAACGAAACCGTAAACGATATCGCTTTTCCTTGCTTCGGCTGCCTTGAGTTGGCCGAGCAGTTCCTCCTGCGAGAAACGGCGGCCTTTGGCGCGTATGCCGAATTCCAGCGTTTTTTCCCACACAAAACTCTGCAACGCCAGACATTGTTCGTCGTCAAGTTGTTCCATCAGAACGCTCAACCGCTTGCCCTTCAACATTCGGCACAGAATCTGGAATTTCAGGCTCTCCGGCAAACTCACTGGGGTTCGATTTTCCATCTGCAGCGCTTTCCTTTTCATCCGACTTCGTTCAACAGCATATCCAACAGCGCAACGACGGCGCGGCGTATGGTGGCCGGCTGGCTGCTTTGACAAAAGGTAAACCTGCAGCGCCGCGACAAAACGATCGGCGGCCGATAGATCTCCTCGCGATAGAGAATCGGTTGATTGCCGACATCTGCAACACAGATGATCGGTGCTGCAGATTTGTGCAGAATAAAATCGATGAGGTCTTTGATTTCTTGGCAGGCGCTTTCATGATGCCAATCGAACAACAAGACAAATCCCAAAATTTTATGCACCACCAAATCCCAGGCGAAATTTTCAAAGGGGGATCTGATGCTCAGGCCATACAAAAAAAGCTGCAAATCTTCAGTCGCTTGCAATTGCCCCCAGACCAGATCGGTGCGTTCCCGCTCGATATGCGGACAAATCGCCTGGATGAATTCGACCGGGGCAGATGCCGCAGAGCGGACAACCATGATCTCTGCGATTCTGGGTGTGGTCATAATCGAGTCAAGATCGACCAGGGGCATCTTTCATCTCGTGTTGAGGTGAACCTATCTTTTTTATCAACCATGCACAAGTGACGCCACTCACATTGCACAGAAAAAAACAAAAAAAAAGATGAAATTCAAATCTTTTTTTCAGTTCGCACCATCGAGCCCGGGCAAGAGTCGGCATCGATGAACATCAAAGCCAAAAAGCCGTCAGGGGTTGGGCTAATTTCTGCCGCAACAAGAGCAATTCACTGCGATTCAGAAAAATCCGCAGCGGTTTGTTCGCTGCTCGACCGGCACCGGCCGCTGAATCCAGATCAGGTGTGTTTTGTTCGGCAGCGGGGGTACGCAGGAAGAATGAGAGGATGCGGGTATAGTGGTTCTTTGTGGTATTCACCGATCGATGGATTCTCTGGATCCATTCGCGGCTGGTATGATTTTCTCCGTTTTTGCCCGCACGCACAACACGGAGCATTTTTTTATCAATCAGATTTTTCAAGCGTTCCAAAACGACCCAGTCGCTCAAAGCCAATTCGCTGATCACACTCTCCAGAGACCGCGGCTGGGCGAATAAAGCCAACACCTCGCGTTCCGCACTGCTGAGATCGCCGGTGGGTCCAGACCGTTCGGCTTGCATCACAGTAGAAAGGGAAGGCAGTTGGGTGGAGAGTTCTTTGCATTTGATGTGGTAACGCAAGCCATGCGCCAACAATTCGCCGTGCCGGCCGTGCAGCACCGGCGGCCGATCGATCGGCCCCAGAACCACCTGAAAATACCCCTCTAACCATCCCATCAACGTGAACAAAGCCTTTTCGCCGTGTAGATCACTCGCTTCTGCGTCGATCAATTGCCCATGACGGACATAAACCATCCCGCTCTGCCGTCCGCGTGTCAATTCGATGCGACCGGATTTGCCTCCCAATTCGAGAATCTGTAAAAGGTCGACCAGCGACATTTCGCGCAAATTGCCGTTGAAACCACGATTGAAAAGTCGCAGGGATTCTTGCAAAAGATCATTCTCCTGCAGCAGCATTTCGATTCGCGCCGCGACTTCCTCGGGATAAAAGGGCTTGTCGACAAAATCATCGATGTCCATCTGCAAGATTCGCAGCCTCTCTTCTACCTGTGGTTCACGGGAAGCAACCATCACCGGCAGAAGGCGAGTGGTCGAGTCGTTGCGAATCTGCTGCAGCAATTGCGTCAACGGCATATCCGGAAGTTTCTCTTCCAGCAGGATCAAGTGCGGTTTTTCAGTCTTGATAAGCTCCAAACCTTCCGTGCCGCTGTCGACAAACTTGATTGCGATACCGCTGTTTAAAAGGATCTGTTGCAGACGTTCGCGTCCATTCGGTTCAGGATCAATCGCTGCAACCAGATGCCTTTGACCTTGGGGATGAAATGTCATCGACTCAATTTGCATGGGCGCCTTTTGCTGTTGGTGTTGTCGGCTTCGTGCGGTCGGCAAAGCTTTCGAACAACGAAAAGAGCAACTTGCGCGCAGCCCTGGTGTTAATCTCTGGCAACTGATCGATCAGGATGTCGTCGGGGATACCGAGTTTTTGCCGCAAAGCCTGCAAGTCCGCCGGGGTCGAATTCGAATCTTGCACCACCACCATCCAGGGCCGGCTCAACTTGCTCTCCAATCCCGACACGAGATAACGAAAATAGGGCCAATCGAGTTGATTGTTGTCGATCAATATCAAGTAGCCCGCTGTGCGGGAAGCAAAGAGATCGACAAACGGCGTGAATTCTTTATCCAGATGCAGGCTGATAATGTTGAGCAACCGGCCTCCCTTGAACTCGGCTGTGCCGTAATAGATATCGGTCAGGTCCGCGCGATTGGGACTTTCAGTAAAGGTTGCACCGTTGACCAGGGCTTCAACAAATTTTTTGCTGGCATGATGGCTGGCGGAAAAGATCAAAACCGAACCACGCGCTTGTTTAAAACGACGGCGTTTATCAGAGCCATTTGCGGCAACAGGCGGCACCGGCAGCGAGGCTCGTGCAGGCGGCCGGGCGGTCGGTTCTTCGGACTCGTCTGTTTGATCTGGTCTGATTTTTAACAGTGCATCGAGGGGATGTGACTCTTCCAACCCTCTTCGGGTATCTTTGAGCAATTCCTCGTCGATAGGCAGATCGGCTTCAACCCATTCATGTGAACCAAACGGCTGCGAATCGGAGGCGTTGCGAAAAATTGAAAAGGGATCTTGTTCCTCCGATGTTTTGGCACTTTCCAGCTCCGCTGCTTCAGCAGCGGACATGAGATCGTCCTCTTCGTGGTCGTGATCATCATCGACCGGGATCTTTTCCTCCGTCGCCGGCAGCGATACTTTGGGAAAAGTATCCATTTTCTCTTTAAAGGAGCGGTCCACTATCGGCTCGGATTCCGCTTTTTTCATCTCGATCACATGTAAAAAGCCGAGGTTGAACAGTTTGTCAATTCTTTTCAAGGTTGTCAATTCGTCATAATTGCTTTCATCGATTACACGGGCAAACGTCCGAACGCCATCGAAGAGAGAGACAAAATATTCCAGATCCGGCTCGAGGTGTTGTGAGGCGACAATTTTTTGAAAATTGCTGGTGGTAACCAAAACCGCATCGAGTGATGGCAATTGTTTAAGCAATTCTTCACGAGTTTCCATCCGTTTGACTCCTTGCAGTAATAGCCCCATATTGCTCACGCTGATTTGATCGGGTTCGTCCACATCGCAGAACAGCATGGTAAAACGGCCCTTTTGCCAGGTAAGCATTTTATAGATGGCACCCTCTGCGCGCAACGAAAGAGCATTTGCGTCGATGACTGATCCCTGTCGGAAAAAAACCTGGCCTTGTGTCCCGCTCTCAGAATAAAGAGTGAGCACGCCGCTTTTGTGTTCGAGCCCAAAAACCAGAATCAGATCGCCAAGGTTGAGATCTTCGAGCCTGCCGATGAATTTCCTGTGCGCAATCGTCGGATCAATAGAGCGTTTTTCCACCCGCGTCAACACCATCCGGACCCGTTCAACAATTTCCCTGATGTGTTTGGGCTTGACGATATAATCCTTAGCCCCGAGTTTAAAACTCTTGACGCGGTGCCAAACATCGCTTTTTTGAGTCAGAAAGATGACATGCGGAGCGCGGTCTAGGTACTTGCGATGGGCAATTTCCAGTATGCGGTAACCATCAATCCCGGGTGCGGCAAGTTCAGACAAAACAACATCATACCGCTCATTGAAAAGCATGTCGAGCGCTTCATGATCTGTTTTGGCCAAATCGATCGCAAACTTGGCTTCAGTAAAATGGGTGTGAAAAACGCGTAAATTTTTGTCATCGTTGTCGACGATGAGAATTTTGCGATTTTTCATTGCCTGGTAATCCACGTTGCTCTTTCAATCGTTCCGAACTGCTGCGTCAGCAATGAAGAATTTACCCTGCTGCAAAATGACCTTCAATAGAGGCAACTCGGCAATTCGCTTTGAAAATAGACTTGTCGCCGGTCGATCCCAATTTCAACTGAAGCCAGAACCATCAATAGGTTGGTTTGCATTGCGCAGTGGATACCGTTTTCTCAGACCAAGGCTTTGCGCGATCCAGACGAGCTTGTCGATGATCCGACACTTGCTGCCTTGAACGAAAAACGGTTTGCTTTAACGTATTTAAAAATTTTCCCCTAGTCAAGCTCTTTCTGAGAAAAAACTTGTATTTTCAATCCGGACTTGAGACCTGGCGATTGCAGCTAACCCAACAGCGGTCAACAGGAGAAATGGCTGATCAATGCAGGTACAAATGCGAAGCTCTACTCGGCAAGGCATTCAAGCGCATGGGTGATGCGCGAAAAACGGGTTCTGGATTCAGGGGGATTTTTCTTGCCTGACAGATAGGCGACGGCACCCTCCCACTTTTCTATTTGCAGAGAAGCACTTCGGCTGCAGCCGCAGCTGTTCAACTGAAAGGTTTCGTCGGTACCTGGAATCCGCAAAATCCATTCTCTGGAATTATCCATCTCAACAAACCAAAGCGACAGCAATCTGCTATTTTTTTCGGCATCGATCAACACGCGCAGAACGATTTGGTCGTGTTTGATTCCACCGGCGGCAATCCCGCCGTTTGAGGCGATCTTGTCGTCGGCGTTCTGTTTGACCACCCGCATCCGGTAGGCGCGCTCTCCAGGCTCATGGCCGTTCTCGATGAGATCGCCGATCACCAATGCGAACTGCATGGGCCTGGGGGCAACGTTTTGGGCGAATTGCAGAACCTTATTCGAGATCGGAAAGCGCAATTCCTGCAACAAGACCTTGTAGAAATCGTCGATTTCGCGGGTCAGCTTCTGGCACGCCGGGCATTGCTGCAGATGCAATTGCAGCCGTTTGCGCTCAGTCGGCGTCAAATCGACATCCAGCAGCAACAACTCGAATTTCGCACTGCCGGGGCATTTATGATCTGTAAAGGATGTTTTGCTCATAAGCTACACAACAATTTGTTCAAATCCAAGACACGTGTATTGTGTTGTTACAACTTTCACCAATTACATACACGCAAAGGGGAAATTTTACGGAAAAATAATTACAATAATTCTTTGAGATGTTTGCGGAATTCGCGTTTGGCAACTTTGGCGAGATACTCAAAAACCGAGCGTTCTTGTTGGCGGTATTCTTGCTGGGTCAGTTCGGGGATATAGTACTTTAAATTGCGGAAGTAGGAAGAGCTGTCCTTTTTTTGGATCAAATCGAAAAGGACATCGCGCAGAGCTTGGCGATAGATCGCACTTTTTTCTGCGGACAATTTACCCGTTTTGAGATATTGGCTTTGGATTTTCTCCTCCAGGGAGCCCATCACGACATCGACATACCCCTCGATTTCCTTGCTTTCCAGATGATCTTGTGGGGTAGGGGTGAAGTCGCCGGCGACCAACCTCTCTTTAAAAAGGTCAAATTTTACGTGACGGACCAACTTGACAATCGAATCCAAAGAGATATAATTCTGATATTCCTCGTAACCGTGGATCTTTTCAAACAGCTGTTTCATCAAAATTGATACCGACTTGGCTGGATCGTAGACGTCGATAAATGCCGAAAGCAAGAGATCATCGGGAATCGGGGGACAATCACAGCGCAAGTAGGAACCGAGTATCGGGTTGGCATGCGGATTGGTCTCGTCGACAATCAACCCATTGGAATGAAAAATAAAATCACGACCCATCTCTTTGAACAGGTGCAATTTATCCGAATTGCGAACTGTCACCTTGATGTTGCGGACAATCTTGGCGCCTTCCGGATCTCGCTCGCGAAAAATGCGCGACAACTCTTGCTTGGTCTTGCGAATCACCAAACGCCGTATGAGAATCAACATATCACCATCGCTGATACCCGGCTCTTCCTCTAGCTTGGGCTCGAAATAGCGCTTGAGTTGGGTAAACTGATCGCTTGCATCCCGGCTGAAAAGCTCGGCAATACAGTCTAAAGCGAGGTCTTCAAGCTCTACATCCGCTTCCATCCGCTCGCCGGCGATGCGCTTGCCGAGGATCTCTTGGAATTTGAGATAACTCAGGGAAATCTTTTGTACGAGGTGAATAAACTGGATCAATTCGGTATGAGAAAAATTGCCCGCACAAATGCTGACAACCAGCTGCCGCAGATTAAGATTGTTCATAAGGTTGCATGACTCTCAACATAAAGGTCAATTCTCGCCACCCGCATTCTCCTTTTCCATCCCTGCTGCACTGCGCAAGACATCCTCTCCCGAATGGCCTTTATGCGGGTCTATCTCTTGCCTAGACGTTGGCAGTTTATAAACCACAGCTGCCGCGGTAAATCATTGCCAACTTTCACGATTGAGTTCTCGATCGACCTTTGTCAAGGCAAAAGGCATACCATTCCAGCAAAGACGAATAGGGCTTCTAACAAATTATTTTTTCAGCACAAAACGAATTGGCTTGCCAAGAAAATCCCGAGCGATTTGTTTCAACATGAAACAGTGTTTCACTGTGAAACATAAAAAAACCCCGGTCCTGTACTTGCGGATCGGGGTCTAGTGGGTGTTGTGATAGGAGAAAAGGTGTCAGCTCTTGACCATCGGCAATCCATACTTTTTGGCTTTGCGATAAATGGTGGCGCGGCCTATCCCGAGTTTTTTTGCGGTTTTGGATATATTGCCCTCACATTCGAGAAGGGCCTGGCGCAGCGCCTCTTCTTCCAGCTTTTCTATCCATCCTGATAGAGTGCTGTCGGACTCGTAGATCCGTTTCTCGCCCAATGCACGAACCGCGGCCGGCAAGTCACCGGCCACAATTTCAGGGCCATTTGCCAGAACCACAGCCCGCTCCATCGCGTTTTCCAATTCCCGCACATTGCCCGGCCAATGGTAAGCCATGACCAATTCGAGGGCATCGGCATTGATTCCCTGAATATTTTTCTTCTCCGCATCGCTGTATTTTTTTATGAAATGAATAGCCAGGTGCGGAATATCCTCTTTGCGGTCTCGAAGAGCGGGTAGTTTGATCGGGAAGACCGAGATTCGGTAATAGAGATCTTCGCGGAATTCGTTGGTTTTCATCAACTCTTCCAGATCGCGGTTCGTCGCTGAGATCACCCGGACATCGACTTTAACCAGTTCGTTGCTGCCGACGCGTTCAAACTCGCGTTCCTGCAAAACGCGCAGCAACTTAGATTGCGTGGCCTGGCTCATCAGACCGATCTCATCGAGGAAAATCGTGCCACCGTCAGCCTGTTCGAATTTGCCAATGCGCCGTGAGGTGGCACCAGTAAAAGCGCCTTTCTCATGGCCGAACAATTCGCTCTCCAGCAGCGATTCCGGCAAAGCCGAGCAATTGACCGCAACAAAAGGCTTACTGCTGCGCACTTGCGAATGATAATGGACGGCACGGGCGATCAATTCTTTTCCGGTACCGCTCTCACCCTGGACCAATACCGTGACATTGCTGTTGACCACCTTTTCCAGCGAGCGAAAAACATCCTGCATAAGCCCGCTTTCACCGATAATATTTTCATAGGCATATTTGGTGCGCAGCTCAGAGCGCAATTCGTCGACTTGACGTCGCAAAGAACTGTTCAACAGCGCATTGCTGATCGTCACCAGCAGCCGATCCCTGGCAAACGGTTTGGTAAGAAAATCGTAGGCCCCCAGTTTCATCGATTCGACTGCACGCTCGATGGTTCCATGTGCAGTCATCATAATGACCGGTATAAGAGAATTTTCTGCTTTGATCCGTTTGAGGGTTTCAATCCCGTCGATACCTGGCATCTGAATATCCATCAGTATCAAATCGGGGATGGTTTCTCGTATAATTTTTAAACACGCCTCGCCGCATAAAGCTGTGGCGATTTCGAAGCGCTTTTCTTTTTTCAATGTGGCTTCGATCATCTTGCTGATATTCTTGTCGTCATCAACGACCAGAATAACTGCTTTGGGCTGTCTGATTTCCACATCGGACTCCATTTTCTCATCTAAAAAAGAGAATGGCTAACGATAAACAGCTAACCGAATTTTGCCTTGTCTTCAAGCTGCAGTATCTACATTCTAAAAAATATTTGCCACAATCGCAAGAAAATTTTGTATTGTTGTGAGACACTTGAACAACGTGTTCAATTTCTTAACACTGCAACAGGCCTGATAGAATTTCCGCATCGACAGGTTGGAGCGTCAGGCGCAAAAAAACCCAATTTTCGGCCACCACGGTCGGCGGCAATTTATGCCAATCTTTTTCGGTTGTGATCAACCATCGGCATTCTGTTCGTTGGGCTTCTTCTTGCAAGGCATGCAGCTCGGCAGGTGCATAGCGATGGTGGTCGGCAAAGGTGCGAAAAATGACAATTGTTGCTCCCAGGTGCAACAATTGTTGGCGAAAACGATCGGGCTGAGCGATACCGCAAAAGGCTGCCACTCTTTGCTCTTGCAGAACAACAAGCGATTGCTCTCCAGAGTGGCCGACGAGTGCGGTCGGTTGTAAACGGCTTAAAAGCCGTGGAACACCCTCCGGCAGCCGTTGTTGTTGGTCAGAATCGACAGTATCGCCGTTCAGCCAAATCAAATCGGCGCGTTTGAGATGATGCCGGCGCTCGCGCAACGGTCCGGCTGGCAAACAAAAACCGTTTCCCCACAATTTGTCCGCGCGAAAAGTGACAATGTCCAGGTCACGGTGCAATCGCCGGTGCTGATAGCCATCATCCAAAAGCAGGATGTCCGGCTTGAACCTGTGTTCGATAAAACGGCCACCGCGAACGCGATCCCGATCGACCACCACCGGCACCGCCGGCAGGGATTTTGCCAGCATGACCGGTTCGTCGCCGCCCTGACGACAATCAGCCAATATTTCTCTGCCGTCGGAAACGATGACCAGATCACGGCTCTCTCTCCGGTAACCGCGGCTGAGAATGGCCACGCTTTTGCCTCGCGATTGCAGCCATGCCGCCAAAAATCTCACCGTTGGCGTTTTACCGGTTCCGCCAACGGTGAGGTTACCCACGCTGATGACTCGACAATTGAGCCTGTGGACCGCCAGGACTCCCTTATCATAAAGCGCATTGCGAAAGTCAATCGCCAGTGAATAAAGTTGCGAGAGCGGCCACAGCAGAATAGCGGGCCAAATGTGATCAAAAAAATGCGTCAGCCTGCTCCTCTAAGCGATTGAGCGCCTGTTCTACCTTTATCCGCCACTCCTCCAGTTCATCACCGCTTGCCTGTCGTGGAATCCAAATCGGTTTGCCATAGAGCAGAGCACAGCGTGATAGAGGCCACCAAAGATTAAACGCATCCCAACTCCTGAGAGAAATCCGCCATTTCGCCGCAAAGGTCAGAGGCAGAATCGGGCAGCCGGAAAGTTGTGCCAATAAAATCGTGCCCATCTTGAGCTGGTGTCTGGGACCGCGCGGTCCGTCCGGCATGACGGTGCAGATCCCCCCTTTTTTCAAGTGCTTCAACATGTGTCGGAAAGCTCGCGTACCTCCGCGAGTACTCGATCCACGAACCGTCTGGTATCCAAGGCGATGAACAGACAAAGCGATCATCTCACCGTCCTGATGTTCGCTCACCATGGCGGTAATTCCAAGATTGCGATGCACAAAAATCGGCAACATCATCTTGCCGTGCCAAAGGACCGCCAAAAAGCCATTTTTGCTATCGGCCAGCCGATTCCAAGTCCCGCGCCTCACGAGTTGAATTCTAGCACTTTTGCCAAGGAACAGGATTAATAGCCAAACCAATTTGGTGGCGATCGTGTTCAGGTTCTTTTTTTGTTTATCTTTCTGCATTAGTATAGGCTGCATTTGGTTTCGACCATGTGCGGCGGGTCACAGAACACCATCTTAAGAATAAAAAATTCGCCAAATGTGATCTGCGGTTCTCCTGGAAGCGCCTGGTTGGCCAAGTCGATTTTTTACTTTGTTGAGTTCGGCTTTCATCGCCGCCCGTCGTTTTTCGTCAAAAAGCAGCGATTCCGTCGGTTCAGTCAGGCGATCTGGATGAACATCGTTTTGCAAGAACTCGTCGACAATTTTTTCCTGCGCCACCACATTGACCAGCCCGATGTGTGGTATTTTTACCAAGCGCTTGCCGAGCCAGAAGGTCATGGGCGATACCCGATAGACCAGGATAAAGGGCACCAGAAAACACGCTGTTTCCAGCGTTGCTGTTCCGGAGGCGACAATCGCCGCGGTGGCGTGTTGCAGCAGCTCATAAGTCGCACTTTTTATCAAGGTTGCCTGGATCGGTTTACCGCTGATCAAACGCAGGCGTTCTTCGGTCACCGTATCGGCAAGCGCGACCGCCACCTGCAATTCAGGATGTCGAGCCTGAAGTCGCGCAGCAGTCTCTAAAAGAGGCGGCAAAAGATGGGAAATTTCTTGATTTCGGCTTCCTGGCAGCAGGGCGAGCAAAGGCTGGTCAGGGCAAAGGCCAAAACGTCTATAGAAATCTTCCCGGGGCGGAATGCGCAATTGGTCGACCAGCGGGTGACCGACAAATACCGTATCCAGGCCATATCGGGAGAAGAAATCAACCTCAAAATCAAACAATACCGCGAGTCGATCGATGGAGTCGGCCATCTTGTGGGCACGGCCCTGCCCCCAGGCCCATACCTGGGGAGCGATGTAGTAAAAAACGCGGAATCCCAAATTTTTTGCAGCTTTGGCGAAACGCAAATTGAACCCGGGATAATCGATGAGAATCACGCCATCAGGCTGGCGCGCTTGCAGTTGCTCGCGCAACCGCGAAAAAACCCGGCGGAAAAAACCATAATGGCGCACCACTTCGACAAAACCGATATAGGCGAGTTCGTCGACATGAAACAGGAGATCCACGCCGGCCTGCCGCATGCGATCGCCGCCCACCCCAAAAAGTTCGATTTGTGGATCGATTTGATGCAATTCGGCGACCACCGCCGCTCCATGCAAATCGCCGGAAGCTTCGCCGGCGATCACCATCAGACGTTTAGGCACAGCAATATCCCGCTAATTTGGCCAAACACCCTTTCAGCCCCCTATGCGACGAGCAATGCCCCCCTATCTTTCGACATTGCGAATAATCTCGGCAGCAACTTCAAGCGCTCGCAATCCATCTTCGCCGCTGACGACCGGGCGGGTGCGGTTGTTCACAGCCGCGATAAAACTTTGCCATTCGCTCCGCATGGCGTCGGTTTCCGGCACGGGCGGTTTTTCATAGACGATTTGCTTGGGCCTGCTCGCCTTTTCGATCTGTCCAAAAATCATTGAACTCGATGTGGAATCGCTCTGTTCCTGCAGGCGATAGATCTCGGAGAATCTCTGCAGAAAATCGATAGAGATATAGCTGTCCTTTTGGAACAATCGCATTTTGCGCATTTTTTTCTGCGAAATACGGCTGGCGGTGATGTTGGCCACACAGCGGTTGTCAAACTGCAACCGGACATTGGCGATATCCACCTGGTCGCTGACAACCGCTACGCCACTGGCATCGAGCTTTTCCAGTTTGGCGTTGACCATGCTGAGGATGATGTCGATATCGTGAATCATAAGATCGAGAACAACCGCCACATCCGTGCCGCGCGGATCGAACGGTGCCAATCGATGCGATTCGATGAACTGCGGCTGCAAGTCGATTCCCGCCAGCGCGCGAATCGCCGGATTGAAACGCTCGATGTGGCCTACTTGCAGGGGCAATTTCTTCTTTGCCGCCAACTCGACCAATTCGCGGGCTTGCGCGACATTTGCGGCGATCGGCTTTTCAACAAAAACCGGCTTGCCGGCTTGCAGAGCACGGCTCGCCACTGCCAGATGGCCCGTCGTCGGCACGATAACCCCGACTGCATCGACGGATTTGATCAGAGCATCCAGAGACGAAAAATTTTGACAGCGATAGGTCGCCGCGATCTGGGCGCTGATCTGCGCATCCGTATCGTGAATTCCGGCTAGCTCAGCCTCAGCCAGTTGCGACAACGCGTTGCAGTGATATTGACCCAGCTTGCCTACACCAACCAATCCGATTTTGAGTTTTTGCATACTGGACCTTTCGTCTGTTTTTATCGAGTATCCCAGATCTCTTTGAGCAGGTCTGCAATGTGCTCCAGCCCTTTCTCGTCAATGCAATCAAAGCCAGCCGGGGTTTCGCTGTCGACATCCAACACTGCGCGGCACATGCCGGCGGCATCAAAAACCGGCACGACAATCTCCGCCTTTGAACGGCTGTCGCATGCAATGTGTCCGGGAAACTCATCAACATGATCCACTCGAATGGTGCGTCTTGCGCTGACCGCCGCGGCGCACACTCCCCGGTCATAGGGCAGGCCGACACACGCCGGAGGGCCTTGAAAGGGTCCCAGAATCATCTGTTCAGGCAGAACAAAATAGAATCCCACCCAAAAAAAATTGGGCAGATATTCCTTTAAAATTGCCGCAGTATTGGCAAGCGTGGCGATGCGATCGACTTGTCTGCTGGTTTGCGCCCGCACCCGTTTCGCCGCCCATTTGTAGGCTTCAGCTTTGTTCTGGATCATTCCCCGGCCTTTTCTTCAGCTGACTGCGTGTTGCTGAACCCCAAAGCTTTACGGGTATAGGGGATCAATCCGCCTTCCAGAAAAATTCCCAACACCGCTTCCGGCAGAGGTGGGAAAGAATACTCTCCAGCAGTGCAGCGGATGATACCCTTTTGCAGGTCAACAGAAATCGTTTCTCCAGATTGAAAAATATCGGGGGATTGCGGCAAGGTCAACGCTGGCAAACCGGCATTGATACAATTGCGAAAATAGAGACGCGAAAAAGAGCGCGCCACCACTGCACCGACCTGAGCATATTTAAAACAAAAGGCTGCCTGCTCGCGGGAACTGCCGCAACCAAAGTTTTTGCCGGCGACAATGATATCGCCGGGTCGGACCTGTTTGGCGAAATTCGGATCCAGATCTTCAAAAGCGATTTTGGCCATCTCGCCGGGATCGGTGACAGTATAGGTATATTTGCCCGGAAAAATCACATCCGTATTGATGTCGTCACCGTATTTCCATACACGCCCCGTGATGATCTGCATGAATACTCCTCCGCTATTACAGGGTAAAAGAGCGAAAATCGGTGATTTCACCAGTTAAAGCGCTGACCGCTGCCGTCAAGGGGCTGCACAGGTAGATCTCCGCATCTTTGCAGCCGAAACGGCCCTTGAAATTGCGGTTCGAGGTGCTGAGAGTGACCTCTTGCGGCGCCAGCACGCCCTCGTGATTGCCCATACAGGGGCCACAACCGCTGTTGACCAATGTGGCGCCGGCGCGAACCAGAATATCGATATAACCCGACTGTAACGCTTGTTCAAGCACCTGACTGGAAGCGGGTATCACAATCAGACGGGTGGAAGGATGGATCTTTTTTCCATCCAGCACTTTGGCGACAATGGCAAAATCTTCCAACCGCGCATTCGTACACGAGCCGAAAAAGACCTGATCGATCTTTTTGCCTGCCACTTTCTCGACAGAACAGACATTGTCAACCGCGTGGGGACAGGCAATCTGCGGCGGCAGATCGCTGATATCATATTGCAGATGCTGTTCGATTTCGGCGTCTGGATCTGATCGCACAGGTTCGAATTCGGCCCTGGCTCGGCCTTCCAAATAGGCAAGAGTTTTGTCATCCGGCTCCATATAACCATTTTTGGCACCCATCTCGACCGCCATATTGGTCAACACCATTCGGCTGTCGATGGTCATCGCATCGATCGCTTCGCCGCAAAACCACACCGACTTGTATAAAGCGCCGTCTGCACCGATCGCCCCGATAATGTGCAAAATAATGTCTTTGGCAGAGATGCCAACCGGCGCTTTGCCTTTAGCTTCGATCTTGATCGTTTCCGGGGTTCGCAACCAGATTTGGCCAGTGGCCATGATGGCGGCCATTTCGCTGCGGCCAATACCGGTGGAAAAAGCACCAAACGCACCATAAGTGGTGGTGTGCGAATCGCTGCCCACGATCAACTTGCCGGGCAAAGCAAAGCCTTCTTCCGATAAAACCTGGTGGCAAATACCGCGGGAGATATCGTAAAAATGGCGGATGCCCTGCTCCTTGACAAATTCGCGGATCTCTTTGTGATTTTGGGCAAACTTTTCATTCGCGGCCGGAACACAATGGTCCAATATCACCACATGGCGATCCGCATGTTTGACTCGTTTCACGCCGATCTGACGCCAGGTTTTAACAATCGCAGCGGTGTTGTCATGGCTCATGGCGTAATCGGGAGAGATCTGCACGATTTCTCCGGGCGTCACTCGTTTGCCGGCCAACCGCCCCAGCACTTTTTCTGCAAATGTCTGCCCCATCAAACAACTCCTGAAAAAAGTTCGGCTGAATATGGTCTTTTATCGAATTGCAAATTTACTCTTGCTCACAGCGGCGGGAACAACTCACGCTAGGCCACCAACCAGTTTTTCACACACCGAATCGTAGAGCAACACCCCTTGTTCGCTTAGGACAAGTGCCTCACCAAGACGACTCAAGAGGTGGTGGCCCGCTGATGGCGCGAAAGCCGCAAGCCCCTCTTCGGTGCTGAGCCCACAATGCTGGACGAACTCGAACAGATCGACGTTAGCTGCTGAGTGCCATTTTCGGCTGTCAATTCCGCTATTCTGCCGCAAACCGAGCAGGATCATCTCGTAAAGAAGTTGTCGACTGGTCAGCGTCTCTCGCTCGGCCATGGCATTCTGTCCCGATTCGATTTGTCTGCAATAGAGCTGCAGATCGCGGCAATTCCACCATCGCTGGCGACCATCAAATGAGTGCGCCGATGCGCCGAAACCCAGATAAGAGAGCCCTTGCCAATAGGCCTGGTTGTGGCGTGAAGTCATTCCGGGAAGCGCATAGTTGGACAATTCGTATTGCTCATATCCGGCGGCTCGCAACCGGTGCATGGCAGCCAGCATCATCTTGCGCTGCACCTCTTCAGAACAGGGATGCATGCGTCCGGCCTTGATCTCGGCATCCAGCGGCGTGCCAGCTTCAACCGTCAGACCATAGACCGATAGATGTTCCGGATTGAACGCCAGCGCCTCTGCAATATTTCGTTTCCACTGCAGCAGTGATTGA
The DNA here is from genome assembly GCA_029565675.1 of bacterium. Taxonomy (GTDB): domain Bacteria; phylum Zhuqueibacterota; class Zhuqueibacteria; order Residuimicrobiales; family Oceaniaggregativiventaceae; genus Sulfursilanivivens. Next base: position 193,205 of record JAKQNP010000008.1, on the reverse strand, counting down.
CCGGGTATGGCAAAGATCAAATCGATGGCAATATTGGAAAATCCGGCTTCTCTTGCCTGGCGAAGCGATTGTCTGGCTGCGTCTGCGTTGTGGATACGACCGAGCGTTGCCAGCTCGACATCACAAAAACTCTGTACACCGACCGTCAGGCGATTGACCCCGGCAGAGCGCAAACCGGCGAGCTTGGCGGCGGAGAGTGTGCCGGGATTGGCCTCACAGGTGATCTCTACATCAGGAGCAAGAACAAAATGGTTGCGGATAGTTTGCAGAACAGCGAAAAAATGCTCCCTCGTCAAAAGAGAAGGCGTTCCACCACCAAAATAGACGGAACGAATCGTTGCGACTTTTTCGCAAAGAGATCGACCTTGTCGGTCGATCTCTTGTACAAGAGCCTTGATGTAACGCTGCCGCCAATGCAGGGAGGTCAGCGAGTAAAAATCGCAATAGATGCACTTTTTCCGACAAAAGGGGATATGGATGTAGAGGGCGAGTTCCCCCATTCGCTCACCGAATGACGCCAAAAATGCGTTCCCATCGAATCCTGGAAAATATTTTCCATAGGGGCCCATTTTTATCCCATGACATATAGATCACCATTGCTCGCCCTACTAAATTTTCCATCGGCATGGGTCCCCAAATTCGGCTGTCAGCACTGTTGTCCCGATTGTCTCCCATCATGAACAAGTGATTGGCCGGCACAACAACAGGTCCAAAATTGTCCCGTTCCAGAATGGCCTGGCTGTAGTGCCGGATGGTATAGGTTTGACCCTCTTTCATGCGGATGCGATAGTAATCCATGCGCGCATGGTCTTCCGAATCATAGATTTCCGAGGCGGCTTTGCTTACCTCTCCTTCGGGTTCTCCATTGACATAGACAAAGCCCTTGCGCACCTCGATTGTATCGCCAGGGAGGCCAATGCAGCGCTTGATATAATCGACTGTAGGATCTTGGGGATATTTAAAGACGATAACCTCACCGCGCTCCGGATCTTTAAAGCCAGGCAATTTTAGTGATGGAATCTCAATTTTGGTAAAGGGGATATGGTTGGAAGTACGCGCACCATAGATAAATTTGTTGACCAATAAAAAGTCTCCAACCATCAGGGTGTCTTTCATCGATCCGGTTGGAATGCGAAAGGCCTGAATAACCAACTCGCGCAAGATTAACACAGCGACCAGGGCAACCGCAAATGCATGCCCATATTCCCCGATCAGACTTTTGGATACTTTGCTCATCTCTTCCACTGCTCCTCATTCTGCAGGTTAACAGCCTCCTCAGTTAAGGCTGAATAAAAATTTCGACCAGCCGCCGATCCAAACTAACAGCTCGAGATCACCATTCTCTTATAGCATTCGGCGTGTGATGCAAGTCCATCTATAACGACCAGTCAATACGGTCTAACCGCTTAAAGCTGTTGAGAGTTCCACAGAACACCACCGCGCTTGAAAGACACAGAAACAGAAAAACCGCCACCGCGGTCATTTCAATATAAAAACCTCCCGCCAGGATCAAAGCAGCGGCAAAAACATAAAGCGCATAACCGACGAAAGAAAAGAGCTGACCAGTAAAGGTGAGCATGTGGTTGACCCGTTCCCATTTAAACTCGCCGTAAAAAGCGCCGATCCACAACCCGATTGCCGAGGCGCTGCAAATCGACAGCAGCAAGATCGACCAGACGGCCGGCAGCAAAGCCAGAGAAATCCTTTGCCGAAAGAGCAGAATCAGGAGTGCAGCGGTCATGGCAATCCCGGCGATTGCCACAGCTGTCAGCAATTTGGCGGTCACAATTTTCCGCATGGACAAAGATGCGGATTTGAGATAGATAAAAGACAAGCCCTCAAACGGCAAAAGCAGGGCGCTCAAATTCAGAGCAATCAAGCCGGCAAGAGAACCAAGCCCCACATAGGGCAACATCGACGAAAATCCTTTTTCGTCTATAGGCGGCATGACCAGAGAATAGACGCAAAGCATGCCTATATAGATGGCGGTTTGCATGGTGATGCGGATATCGCGGCGGATCAGGGTGATGTCTTTGGTGAACAAAGAGCGCATGAGCGGGGCGGGGCGGTCTGAGGCGCTGCTGATGCGGCTGCTAAAATCAACTCCGTTTTTGGACGACACAGCAACATGGCGATCGCGGTGCCATACGGCAAGACTGGCCCGGACAGCCAGCCATCCCAGGATAGAGACGCCGCCCAACAAGGCAAACAGATCTGGCCAAAGCGAAGAAAGCGAGCCTTCAGGCATGAAGGCCGATAAAAATCCGCTGATCCATGCTGAGGGGAAAAGTCTTTGTACGGTGCCGGTCGAAAAGCCAAGCAGGTTTTGCAAGTTGCGCAGTTGAAATGAGGAGGATTCAGGGTCGTATCGAGAGAGTTGCATGAAATAAAAACCGCCCCAAAACAGCAGCAGCACGGCAGCAAAAAGCGCCATCGCCCACCGACGAGCTCTATGATACGAAAGGAGCGACACCATCAGTGACGAAAGCAGTATCGCCAGCTGCGTAGGCAGCAACAGAAAAAGCAAAGTGGCAGGAACCAGCATCAGGTAGTAAAGCCAGCCTGCCTGGTGGTGAAGTCCAGAGGCCAGCAAGGCCGGCAGCCCCAGATATAGGAACAGCAAAAAATTGGCCAGGGCGGTTTCGATTTGTTTGGCAGCCATGATTTGCCAGCGTGGGATCGGCTGGCTCATCAGCAGCGTCAAGTCTTTAGCCATAAAGTGAGTATGAATCGCGATGGAGATACCAGCAAAAAAGAGGAGCATGAACAGCGCCAGCAAAGAGAGACGCACGTAATTGCCGATCAGCAGGTCATGGTCAATGGGCATCAGTTGCCATGCCGAAAACAAAGCCAAATTTTGTTTGGTGAACCAAAAGGGCAATAAAATGGCGATGAGCAGAGCGATACGTCGTGCTTTGTTTTTGCCGCGGCTGCGCTGCAGGCTGTTCACCACGCAGCGCCAGCGGATTTTCAGCAAGCTCCACACCTGATTACCTCGCCTTGAAAATCTGCTGACCCAAAGCCGGTTCCTGTTCGTCAGTCAACTGCAGAAAGATGTCTTCCAAGGTACCGGCTTGTGAGGCGACCTGGCGCCGCAACTCATCCAAGGTGTTCACGGCGAGCAATTTTCCTTTGTGGATGATGCCGATGCGATCGCACATGCGCTCGGCAAGTTCGAGGATATGGGTTGACATAAAAACCGTACGCTCACGGCTGACCAGGTGGCGCAAAAGATCTTTCAGGTTATGAGCTGACTTGGGATCCAAACCAACCGTCGGTTCATCCAAGATTAAAACTTGCGGATCGCTGATCAACGCACTCACGAGAGCTATTTTCTGTTTCATGCCGTGAGAATACTCCTCAATCAAACCGGCAGAAACATCGACCAGTTCGAAAAGTTCAAAATAGCGCTGCATTCGGCGCAAGGCTTCCCGTCGCGGTATGCGGCGAATATCGGCCAGAAAAAGTACAAATTCAGAACCGGTCAATTTTTCATAGAGATGAGGCTGCTCAGGCACATAGCCGATCAGCTGTTTGGCCCCCAGTGGATCGCGGTGCAAATCGATGCCGCCGATTTTGATATGGCCATGCGTTGGATTCAGCAAGCCGGTCAACATTTTGATGGTCGTGCTTTTCCCTGCACCATTGGGCCCGAGGAAGACAAACAGTTCTTTATCGACCTCGAGGTGCAGAGAATCGACTGCAACGGTTTGGCCAAAGAATTTGGTCAAGTTGTCGGTGAATATCACGACAGACCTTCCTTAATCAGTTCGACAAAAGGATCAGACTTTCAGCACAGCCAGGAATGCTTCCTGTGGAACTTCCACTTTGCCGAGTTGCTTCATCCTTTTTTTGCCCTCTTTCTGCTTTTCCAAGAGTTTGCGCTTGCGGCTGATATCGCCGCCATAGCATTTGGCGGTCACGTTTTTGCGCAAAGGTTTGACGGTCTCGCGGGCGATCACCCGGCTGCCGATCGATGCCTGAATGGCGACCTGAAACATCTGCCTGGGAATGAGATCGCTCAGTTTTTCGCATACCCGGCGTCCCCACTCGTAAGCTTTATCAGCGTGCACGATAACCGATAGAGCATCGACCGATTCCCCGTTGAGAAGAATATCCAACTTGACCACATTGCCCGGTCGAAACCCGATCACCTCGTAGTCAAAGGATGCATAGCCCTTGGTCACAGATTTTAGCCGGTCATAGAAATCAAAAATCACCTCTGCCAGGGGGAACTCGTAATGCAGATTGACACGGGTTTTATCGATGTATTCGGTATTGATATAGAGCCCGCGACGGTCTTGCGCCAGGCCCATGATATTGCCAATATATTCAATCGGCGTCAAAATGTTCGAACGGATATAAGGCTCTTCGACTCGGTCGATATCGCCGGCGGATGGCAAGTTCGCCGGATTGTCGACGATCAGTTTTTTCCCCTGATTGGTATAAACATGGAACTCGACATTGGGCACCGTGGTGACGAGATCCAGTTGATATTCCCGCTCCAAACGCTCCTGGATAATCTCCATGTGCAACAACCCGAGAAAACCACAGCGAAATCCAAAGCCCAGTGCCAGCGAAGTTTCGGGCTCAAAAAATAGCGATGAATCGTTGAGCTTGAGTTTATCGAGGGCAGTGCGCAAATCTTCATAATTTTCTGCGTCCGCAGGAAACAAACCGCTGAAGACCATGGGCTTTACCTCTCGATATCCCGGCAGCGGTGCAGATGCAGGACGATCAGCAAGCGTGATGGTATCGCCGACTTTGGTGTCTTTGACTTCTTTTGCCCCGGGAATGACATAACCCACTTCGCCGGCCCGCAGAACATCGCGAGGAATCTGCTTCATGCGGAGGATGCCGACTTCCTGCAATTCGAAAACTTTGCCGGAAAAAAAGAATTTGATCATCTGGCCGGCGCGCAGCTCTCCCTCCACCACCCGGACATAGGCGACCGCCCCGCGATATGAATTGAACATGGAGTCGAAAATCAAAGCGCGCGTGGGAAGGTCTGGAAATACTTTCGGCGGCGGGATCCTTTCGACAATGGCGTGCAAAATCTCGTCGATGCCCTGCCCGGTTTTGGCGCTGGCCAACAAGATCTCGTTGTCTTTGCAGCCAATCAGATCTTTGATCTGTTGTTTGGCCAGATCGATCTGAGCGCTGGGCAAATCGATTTTATTGATCACGGGAACAATCTCGAGATCATTCTCGATCGCCAAATAGAGATTGCTGACAGTCTGCGCTTCGATGCCTTGCGCTGCATCGACAATCAGTAAAGCACCTTCGCATGCCGCTAAACTGCGCGATACTTCATAAGTAAAGTCCACATGGCCGGGGGTGTCGATCAGATTGAATGAATAGGTTTGTCCGTTCCGGCCTTTATAACTCATACAAATCGCGTGCATCTTGATCGTAATGCCGCGTTCGCGCTCGAGATCCATGCTGTCCAGAACCTGCTCTTTCATCTCCGATTTGGCCAGTGTTCCCGTAGCTTCGAGCAAACGATCGGCTAAAGTCGATTTGCCATGATCGATGTGGGCGATGATACAAAAATTTCGAATGTTTTCATGATACATCTGTTCATCACTCTCGAATATCGATTGATTCGTTGATTTGTCCAACAAGATCAAAACAACCTGTCGGGGAATTTCTTCCCCGCTTTTTCTGCCCGGATTCTGTTTTCCCAATAAATCGCGAACATCGTGAAAAATACAAAAAAAACAAGCAATAATCAATGAATTTTATCTTTTTATAACGGGTGGATCGACTCCGGCTGCGGAGGATGCGGAGATGAGTAACAATTCAACCTGACAGCGATACCACGCTTAGCTTTTCGTTGACAACCATTTGGGAATTGGATATATTGCACGGATATCCTCCATCAGGAAAAATTTCACCTCTATCTTTAGTTTGATCGGTTTGTTCGCTCGCTTGTTCCGGAGACAAAAGAATGGAAGAATCGTTGAATATCGCCATGATCTGTTACCCGACACACGGCGGCAGCGGAGTGGTTGCCACCGAATTGGGAATCGGCCTGGCCCGGCGGGGTCACAAAGTGCATTTTATCAGTTACAGTTCACCGTTTCGTCTGCGCGCTTTTCAATCCAATGTCTATTTTCACGAAGTGGATGTTTCGGCCTATCCTTTATTCAAATACCCGCCATACGACCTGAGTCTGGCCGCAAAAATCGTGCAGGTCGCCCATTTGAACCATCTCGACATCGTACATGCTCATTATGCCATCCCCCATGCGATCAGCGCCTATCTGGCCAAACAGATGATGCGCCAAAACAGGCTTAAAATTGTCACCACTTTGCACGGAACAGACATCACGCTGGTTGGCAAAGAGCCGTCTTTCTATGAAGCGGTTAAATTCAGCATCGAAGAATCGGATGGCGTGACTGCGGTATCTGGTTATTTGCGCGACGAGACCAAAAAAGAATTCAGCATTGCGCGAGACATACGAAAAATCCACAATTTTGTCGATCCCGAGCGATTCAATGGCAAGGTAACGTTGTGCGCCAAAAAGAATTTCGCGCCAGAGGGGGAATTCTTGTTGATGCACACCTCCAATTTCCGGTCGGTAAAACGCCTGCCAGATACCATCCGGATTCTCGCGCGGATTCGCAGAAAAGTGCCGGCTAAATTGCTGCTCGTCGGTGACGGCCCCGATCGCCAGGCAGCCACTGACCTGGCACGCGATCTCGATGTGCAAAACCATGTGATTTATCTCGGCACCCAGGATTACATCGAGAACCTGCTCGGTTGTGCCGATCTCTTTCTCCTCCCCAGCGAGGAGGAGAGTTTTGGTTTGGCAGCGCTGGAAGCTTTGAGCTGCAAAACACCGGTCATCGCCACCCGGATCGGCGGGTTGCCGGAAGTGATCGATTCCGGCGTTGACGGCTACTTGTTGCCGGTGGGTGACGTCGAGGCAATGGCGGACGCGGCGTTGGACTTGTTGGGCAACAAAGAAAAACTGCGCGCTTTTGGCAATAACGGTCGTCAGGCTGCGATCGACCGTTTTGCTGAAGATAAAATCATCCCACAGTATGAATCTTATTATTGGGATATCTTGCATACCCGCACAAATCGGTCCAACGGCGAGCAGGCTGAAATGGACAGAAAGAAAAATTGAACAGCAAGAGGAGGCAAACTCGATGCGCGATGTGCTGGCAATAATTCTGGGCGGTGGCCGCGGAACCCGCCTCTTCCCTCTTACGCAACTGCGTGCCAAACCGGCAGTACCGATTGCCGGCAAATATCGGTTGATCGATATCCCCGTGAGCAATTGCATCAATTCGAATGTGCATAAAATATACGTCCTCACCCAATTCAATTCCGCTTCGCTTAACCGCCATATTTCACAGTCGTATCCGGCTTCTCCGTTTAGCGATGGTTTCGTGGAAATTCTCGCGGCACAACAGACGCCGGAACATTCAAATTGGTTTCAGGGTACAGCAGATGCCGTGCGACAATATTTGCCCTCCTTTCTCGAGCACAACGTGAACGACTATCTCATTCTCTCGGGCGATCACCTCTATCGCATGAACTACCAAGATTTCATCGCCGAGCACCGGCAGAACAACGCGGATATTACCGTGTCAGTCATTCCGGTAACCATGGAGAAGGCTTCAGAGTTTGGTCTGTTGAAAATTGACAACAAGGGCTGTGTGGTCGAGTTTTGTGAAAAACCGCAAGGTGCAGAGCTACAAAAAATGCAGGTTGATACCGTCCAATTGGGGCTCGAGCCGATGGCAGCAAACAAGATGCCTTTTATCGCCTCGATGGGCATTTATGTCTTCAAACGCCAGGTGTTGCAGGATCTGCTCGCGGCACATCCGGACACCCAGGACTTCGGTCGGGAGATTCTTCCGATTGCCCTCGATTCATTCAAGGTGCGGGCGTATCTTTTCAAAGGCTATTGGGAAGACATCGGAACCATTCAATCGTTCTATGAGGCCAACCTCGGGCTGACCGATTTTGTCCATCCGGCATTCAGTTTTTATGATACACATGCACCGATCATCACCCATCAGCGCTTCTTGCCTCCCAGCAAAATTCTCCAAGCAGATGTGCAGCAGGCCATGATCTGTGAAGGCTGTATTATCCGAGAAGCGGTCATCCGCCGCTCAATTATCGGGGTGCGCTCGATTATTCGCTCGCATTCTCAAATCGAAAACTCGCTGGTGATGGGCGCCGACTACTACCAATCGCGGGAAGCCAAAGAAGCAGATAAGCAAAAAGGATTGCCGTCCGTTGGCATCGGCCATGATACGGTTATCCGCAAAGCCATTATCGACAAAAATGCGCGAATCGGTTCAGGTGTTCGCATTTTCAACGAAGCTGAAATCGAGGAAGCGGATTACCCTGAACGAGGCATCTGGATACGAAACGGCATCGTCATCGTGACGAAAAATGCCGTGATCCCGGACGGCACCCAGGTTTAACGTTCCAGCTTCCGCTCAATAGCCAAGCACGCTGCCGGTCCCACCGTGTTTTTCCAATTTGATGTCTTGCAACATCGGCGCTTTGATGTTGATGCGCACATAGATCCGTTTGCTGATCCCGGAAGGCACCCAATCGATTTGCGCTTCCCAGCAATGCAGATCGCGGTAGATGGAGAATCGCTGATAGCTGACTTTTTGTTCCTTGAGATCAAGGTGAGCGGAGTAGCCAATGCGCCACTTTTCAGTCAGTTGCACCTGCGCTCCAGAGATGTCGAGGTAATAACGCCGAACCGGATTGTTGGGATCGATTTGGGAAAGAGAAAAATTAAAGGTGAGATTGAGCCTCCAGGGTATGGATAACCTGCTGATATTTGATTCATCCTGAAAGCGATCGCCCTGCTCGCGCACATTCTCTTCCAAAACTCCCGGTTCCTCTGCTGCCGCTTCCGTCTCTGCCTGGTTCAAAGCCTCCATGATCGCCTGTGGATCGGTCATCACGCGGTCGGCTTCAGAGCGCGGCTGTTCACCCTTGCTTTCCAGGCGCCAGGAAAAATTCAAACGCAAGTTGGTCAACCGCATCAACCTGGCCGATCGCAGATCATCGCCGGAAAAAAGATAGCGATCGACGCGGGAACGGCTGTCCTTATCCCAGCCGTAAAAAGAGTGGGTGGTTCCAGCACTGAGGCTGAAATTTTTGGCGGGATTGGCTTGCCAATTGCTTTGCAAATCCGACAAACGATATGATGTGGCGGCAAAGTTATAGCCGGTGTTCAAGTTGACGGTAAACAGATCGATTTTTTTCGTCTTTTCACCGGAACCGCGCTTCATCTGCAACAGATTCTGCATGCTCAGATTTATTGCCTTGATTTCACCCCTTGGAGTGCCGGAAAAACGATCCTGTTTGATCGTCTGGCCGTCCGGCTTTTCGATCTCCTGATAATAGCCCCAGAAATCTTTAGAAAAATCGGGCTGATAGTTAAACGAGATCGCAGGCGTCACCACATGGCGGATGGCGTTTAGATCGCCGATTGGCGGCGCGAACAAACCATAAATCTTGGTGTTGGCGCTGGCATTGTAACGGAAAGTATGACGGGCGGCAAAACCGCTGACGGTGGTCGTCTTGAGCTGTTCAGCAGTGGGATCATAATGGTAGTCGTTCGACTTGTCGAACCAGTCCTCATCGATGTTGAGGTTTTGGTTCAGCGACAGCCAGCCGAAAACTTTTTTCGGGCTATTGTGAAACAGATTAAAGTTGTGATTGATGCGGAGATCGCGGTCGGTCTGTTGTTCTGCGCTTTGACCGCTTCCGATCGTATAATCCCGGCGGGTGTTGGTCAGATTGCTCGAATAGGAATAATAGAGCGATTCATACCACTTGGTCGAACGGCTTTGGCGGCTGCCGGCAGAAGACTTGGCGTTTTTGAACAGCTGGGTCTGTGATTTGCGCAGGGTCAGCTGCGGCAGCGTTTCGGTCACATTGCCGTTTTGCAGATTTTCCGTTCGCGACAGATTGGCACTCAAGCTGATTTTTTTATTCGGCCAATTCTTCGAAACCGTCATGTTGGAGCGCAGCTCCTGGGTCAGACGCATGGCGAGGTTGGTGCTCAAATCTTTATAAAAGCTGTTGTCGCTGACGAAATAGCCGCTGGCGGCGATGCGAAATGTCGGATCGATCGTCTGCGTGTGTTGAACGCGCAGATCCCAGCGCCGCTCCTGGTAATCGGGTTGGTACAGCGAGCGAAAATTTTTGCGCGTCAAGCTGCCGGAAATCGTACCGGTCAAATTGTAACGCACGGCATAATTGATGCCGCCGCGAAACAACCAACCCGACTTTTCATAAAAATCGACGGTCGTTTTGGCATCAAAGTAATCGCTTGGTGCCCAATAGTATCCCAGGCCTCGCAGATACCTTCCTTCGTTGGCGCTTTGACCGTAGGTCGGTGCGATAATTCCGGATTGCCGACCGCGTTCGGTCGGAAAAACCGCGAAGGGCAGGGCGATGATCGGTATATGGCCGATATACATAACCACAGGTTTGGCGATCACTTTTTCCTGCACCACCATTTTCAGCCGCCGCGCCTCGAAATGATAGTGTGGATTGGAATCCAGGGAACAGGTGGTGAAAACCGATTGCGAAACGTTAAACGTCTTATCGCCGACTTTTTTAATCTGCGCGCCGAAATAAGTGCCATCCTCGATCTCGGTTCGACCGCGCACAACGCGGCCTTTCTCGCTTGCATAGTTGTACATCATCCGTTGGCCGTTCATGCGCGTGCCGCCGTCGATCAACACCGGCTCCTCACTGATGCGAGCCACCCGAGTCGAATCTTGGTGATCTTGACTATAAACCCAGACACTGTCGACCAACCCCTCGGCAGTCAATTCTCTGCCATCCCAATCCACCACGATCCGCCCGGCCTGCAATTTGATGTTCTTATAGACAACCTCTGCATTGCCGAGCAGAACCGTTTGCCGTTGGCTGACAGAATTGTGAATCGTTTGCGCTTTGTAGTGCAGCGTCGTATCCAAATCGCTGCGGCGCAAGACCTGTGGCGGTTCGGTTTTACTCGAATCGCCGACGACGGGCTGTGCCCACGCCAGACGTGCAGCCAAAAGGAGCAAGACAGCGCTTTTTGTTAAACACCCGATCAATCACACTCCACAGATGGAGTTGCTGGCCTTTCAGTTATGAACGTTTGCGATGCGGCCATAGATTTTGCAAACGCTGTTTGATCTTTTGCTCAATACCGTTTTCGGTCGGCCGATAGTAGACTCGATGGCGGGCTTCAGGCGGGAAATAGTCCTGATCGACAAATCCGCCAAAAGAGTGCGGATACTTGTAACCGCTGGCAAAGCCGATCTGTTTCATATAAGCGGTCGGTGCATTGCGCAGGTGCAAGGGGACGTCCCCGGCGGGATTGTTCTGCACATCTTTTTCCGCTTCCGCAATTGCCAGGTAAGAAGCATTGCTCTTCGGTGCGGATGCGAGATAGGTGGTCGCCTGCGCCAGGATAATGCGCGCCTCAGGCATGCCGACGGTGTGGACCGCATCAAAAGTCGAGGTCGCCAACATCAGGGCATGCGGATCAGCATTGCCGATGTCCTCAGAGGCAAGGATCATCAAGCGCCGGGCAATAAACTTGGGATCCTCTCCCCCTTCCAGCATGGTGGCCAACCAATAGATGGCAGCATCGGGATCCGAACCCCGAACGCTTTTGATAAACGCCGAGATGGTATCGTAATGGTATTCGCCTTTCTTGTCGTATAGATAGGCACGGCGCTGCATGGCCTGTTCGACCAGAGTGCGATCGATCAGATAGATGCCGGAGTCGTTCGGCTCAACCAGGTTACCCGCCAATTCAAGGGCGTTCAGCAACGTGCGCGCATCGCCGGAAGACAGGGTGATCAATAACTCTTTGGCCTGATCGGCAAATGCCAATTTTTTAACCGAAAAAACCGAATCCTGTTCCAGTGCACGGTCGAGAATCTGTTCGAGCTCGCTGCTTGCAAGGGGTTCGAGTTTGTAGATCCGGCAACGCGATAAAAGTGCAGAGATCACTTCAAAACTCGGATTCTCTGTGGTGGCACCGATCAACAACAAGGTACCGTCTTCAACGCTGTGCAACAAGGCGTCCTGTTGAGATTTGTTGAACCGGTGAATTTCATCGATAAAAAGCAAGGTCCGTTGATTTGCCGTGCGGCGCAACTCTTCAGCACGCGCGATGACCTTGCGCACTTCACCCACTCCGGATGACACAGCGCTCAGGCTGAAAAATTGCGAGCGGGTCGCGTTGGCGATCAGGCGCGCCAGCGTGGTCTTTCCCACTCCCGGCGGTCCCCACAAAATCATCGACACCAATTGATCCGTTTCAATAGCTCGCCGCAAGACCTTGTCGGGTCCGAGCACATGCTTCTGACCGATGAACTCGGCCAAAGTTTGCGGCCGCATACGGTCCGCCAAAGGTCGCTCGCCTGCGGCGTTTGAGTTATCATCAAACAAATCGCTCATCTCTGATTTCCACTGTCAAACAGAAACCGTTCGCACATTAACATACGATTCCGAAAATAAGCAAAAAAAGCGATTCCCGCTTTGGCTGTAAGCTAAACAAAAATACCGGAAAATTCAAGCGGGAAACACTGAGCCCTTCAAATAGGGAGAGAAATGAAAAATATTTTGCATTCAGGCAATAAATCTGAAACTTTTTGTGAATAAAACAGTATACGAATTCGTTTATCTCTTCTATACCGAACGGTAGGTAGAAAATAGAACCTAGTCAAAACAGGTATTCGAATGGCCGAAATCGCCAATTCATCACGAGAAACCAAAGCCCAAATCATCCGGATAGCGGCCCACCTGTTCGCCCTCAAAGGTTACGATGGCGTCTCCATGCGCGAAATCTCCGAAAAGACCGGGGTGACCAAGCCGACCATCTATTATTATTTTGGCAACAAAGAAGGCCTCTACCGCGCGCTCATCGATCTTGGGTTAAAAAACGGCGATGTCGAACTCGAGGAGATTTTTGCTTCGGATCTGCCGTTAAAGGAAAAACTGAAAAAGATTTTGTTCTCCCGATTTCAACTCGCCAAGCTTTATCCGGATGTCTCGCGTTTTTTCATCCGCCGTTTAACCGCATGGGAACCGTTGCCCTTTCAGGAAGAGATCGACGATTATCAACGTCACAATCGGCTCAGGACTGAGACTTTGATCCGGCAGGGAATAGAGAGCGGCGAACTGGGACCCCAGGTTAATCCGGTTCTGGCCACCGACATCTTTGCCGGAATTTTGATGCATTTTATACGCCGGCTTGCCAACGGCGAAGAGAAACACCCGATCGAATGGCTGACCCATGAACTTGTCGAATTGTATTTCCGTGGTTTGAACGAATAAAGAATTGGAGGAAGAATGTCGCGCTTTATCCCGATGATGGTGATCGTGACGCTGCTCATGTCGACTGCAGTACCCGCACAGCAGGTTCGGGTTCTGACCCTGGAAGAAACAGTGGCGTTGGCGTTGCAACAGAACCCGGAAATCCGGAGCGCCGAGCAGGAAGTTAAAAAAGCACAAGCCGCAGTGTGGCAGGCGTATTCGACGATTCTGCCGCAGATCAACGGCTCAGCGGCAGTGCAACACGCCTGGGATATTCAAACCAATACCATTCCCAACTTTCTCAAGCCGATGCTTGGGCCCTTGGCCGATTTGATTCCGGAAATCAGCATGATGCCAGACTATGTTCAACTTTCGTTTGGGCTGGAGAATACTTTTCAGTACGGCTTGAACCTGACCCAGCCGCTCTTTCTCGGCGGTGCTGGAGTCGCATCGATCCATATGGCTTCAGCCGGACGAGAAGCGGCGCAGCAACAATACACCGCCATCAAACAGAACTTGATCTATCGCAGCAGCGAAGCGTTCTATCAAGTGCTGCTGGCTGAAGAACTCGTTCGGGTGCAAGAAAAAGCCCTGGACCAGGCACAGGTCAATCTCGACGTGGTCAGCAAAAAATACGATGTCGGAATAGCATCCGGGTTTGACAAGATGCGCGCTGAAGTCGAGGTGGCCAATCTTAAACCGCGAGTGATCACCTCGCGCAACAATTATCAATCGGCGTTGACCCAACTGCGCACCCTGTTGGCGCTGCCCAAGGAAACCCCAGTTCAAGTTAACGGCCGACTCGACTTCACCCCGGATTCGCTGCTGAACGCCTCATTGCCTGAATTGCATGAAAAGGCTTTGCAGCACCGTCCGGAATACGCGGCTCTCCTGCAGCAAAAGCGCATCAGCCAGGGCAGCATCGCTCTGGCCCGCAGCAATTACATGCCCAAAATCGTCTTTGTGACCGATTATTCATTTTTAGCCATGCGCAATGATTTTGACCTTCGCCAGGATGATTTCAGCAAGGGGTTCACTTCGGCGATCAGCTTGCAGATGCCGCTTTTTTCAGGATTCAAGAACACCAAGACCTACCAAACGGCGAAACTGAACCACCAGATCATGCTGAACACCGAGCAGCAGCTGCGCGACGGCATTCATGCACAGGTCGAGGTCGCTTATAACAAGCTGAAAGAGACCGCGCAAAACTATCAATCGACCAGCGAATCGGTTGCCCTGGCTGAAGAGGCTTTGCGGCTGGCCAACCTCATGTATGAAGAAGGCGTCAGCACCCAGCTGGATGTTTTGAATGCAAATTTGGCCCTGACACAAGCAAGACTAAATCACATCTCTTCATTGTTTGAATATCAGATGGCGCGCTACCAATTGCGCAAGATGATCGGCGATCTGTCAGGAATCTTATAAACCGGCGAAACAAGAAAGGGAATATCCGATGAAACGAGTTTTTTTATTGAGTCTGTTGATCGCTGTCGTAGGCTTATCCGGTTGGGGTTGCACAAAAAAATCCTTGACCGATGAAAAAGAAGCTCTCCTGCCGGTTAGAGTCAGCGAATTGCAGCCCGGAACCTTGAACAAAAGCCTGACCTATAGCGGCGACATTGTGGCCGAAACAGAGATCAAGGTTTTTTCTAAAATACCAGACCGCATCGAAAAGTTTTATGTCGATGAGAGCGAATGGGTAAACAAAGGTGACAGAATTGCCGAGATTTTTGCCACGACCATACAACAGACGGTTCGACAGGCTGAAGCCGGCCTGGCGGCGGCGCAGGCACAGTATGCCAATACAGAGGTGGAATATTCCCGAATGAATCGCCTTTTCCAGGAGCATGCGATCAGCAAACAGCAATTCGACCTCGTCGAAATGCAGTTTGAAGCGGCGAAATCCTCCTTGCAGCAAGCAGAAGCCGGTCTAAAAAGCATTAAAAGCACATTGGCCGATGCCACGGTCAGCGCTCCGATCAGCGGCATTATCGGCAAACGTTACTATGAAGAAGGCGATATGGCCAATCCGGCCATGCCGCTGGTATCGATTGTTCAGATGAACCGTGTCAAGGTGAGTTTCAATGCCACGGAGGAGGATTTGTCTGTTTTGCGAGTCGGGCTGCAAGCGCAAATCGATGTGCGCAGTTATCCAGACCAGATCTTTAGCGGCAAGGTGCTCAAAATCAGCCCGGTCCTCGATCCCTTGACGCGCATGGCAACGGTCGAAGTTTTGATCGAAAACCCCAAACAACAACTCAAGCCCGGTATGTTTGCCAAGGTGCGAGTCATCACCGGCAAGCTGGAAAATGTGCTGATTATCCCGCGCAATACCGCTATCGAAAATACCCGTCTCGAACGGATCGACAACCGCGATCAGGTCATTAAATCCTATTCGATCTTTGTCGTCCAAGCCGATTCTGTCATCCAGCGACCCATTCAAGTGCAATATATGGATGAAGAGTTTATCGCCATCGCTTCAGGTGCACAAACAGGAGAAAAGGTGGTGATCGAAGGACAGAACAAGCTCAGCGAGTCGAGCAAGGTGATGGTGATTGAGGAGGTTGAAGACTGATGAAAATTACCGAAACAGCCGTTCGCCGGGGTGTCACCTTTGCCATGATCTATTTGATCATGGTCGGTTTTGGCCTCTTTTCCCTGCTGCGACTTAAGCTCGACCTCTTTCCCAAGCTCGAGTTTCCGGTCATCGCAGTGATCACCCAGTATACCGGGGTGGGGCCTTTCGATATGGAAAATATCATCACCCGGCCTTTGGAAGAAAATCTGGCAACCGTGGAAAACGTTGAGTCGATCACTTCGCAATCTTCACAGGGCCTTTCGCTGGTTGTGATCGAATTTACCTGGAACACCGACATGAACCAGGCTGAGATCGATGTTCGCAACAGCATGGAATGGATCAGGGATGTGTTGCCGGCTGACGCCACTGAGCCCTTGGTTTTTGCTTTTGATATCTCACAACAGCCGATCATGTTTCTGGCGGTCAATTCGGATATTTACGGTCAGGCGGAGTTGCGCCACATCGCCGAAAAGGACATTGAGCCGCGCATCGAGCGGCTGCAGGGCGTAGCCACCGCTTTTACCGGCGGAGGCATGGAACGGGAGATCAAAGTGTTGATCGATCCGACCCGATTGCGCGCGCATCGGCTGTCGATCCAACAAGTGGTGTCGGCACTGCAGCAAAACAATCTGCAAATCCCGTCCGGATATCTCGACACTCCGAAATTGGAATATAGCATCCAGACAGCCGGCGAATACACCAACGTGAAACAAATCGAAGAAACGGCTATTTTTTCATTGAACGGCTCAGTGATCCGCATCCGCGATGTCGCCCAGGTCGTCGATGGCTTTAAAGAACAGCGCTCGCGTACCTGGGCAAACGACCACCCTGCAGTCGTCATGATGGTACAGAAACAATCGGATGCCAACACCGTGCAAGTCTGCCGAACGGTCAATGACAGGTTGCCGGAAATTCGGTTGCAGATTCCCCAGGGCGTGAACATCGAGGTGTTTTGGGATCAATCCGAATTCATCAATCAGTCGGTCTCCAACCTGGGCAGCAACGGCATTCAGGCAATGGTTCTCGCTTTTCTCGTGCTTCTCTTGTTTTTGCGCAATGTGCGCAGTTCATTGATCGTCGCGGTTACGATTCCGGTCTCGATTATCCTGACCTTTGCGGTTATGGACCAAGCCGACCTGACGCTGAATGTGATCTCGATGGCAGGATTGGCGCTGGCAGTCGGAATGTTGGTCGACAACTCCATCGTGGTGCTGGAAAGCATTTTTCGCTACCGGCAGGAAGGAGCTTCATCCCGCGATGCGGCAACCCAGGGAACCGGTGAAGTTGCAATGGCCATCACCGCCTCGACGCTCACCACTCTTGCCGTGTTTGTGCCGATCCTGTTTGTTCCGGGAATCTCCGGCGAGCTTTTTAAGGAAATGGCGATCACGATCTGTTTTTCGCTGGCGGTATCTCTTTTCGTCGCCTTGACTCTCATCCCCCTGCTGTCATCGCGCTTGCTCAATAAAACAAAAGAAAAGTCTTCGTCAAAGGGTTTGTTCAATAAAGCAGCAAATGCGATTCAGACTGGTTTGGAGAATTTCCGCACTTTTTATTTGGGTCTGCTGAGTTGGTCGTTGTTGCATCGCAAGAGAGTGTTGTTGGCGACTTTTATTGCTTTTGTTCTCGCGGTGGTCGTTCTGGTTGCGCGCGGCGGTGAATTTATCCCTGAATCTGACAACGCCTATCTCGAATTTCGCGTCGAACGCACGCAAGGGATCAGTCTCGATGAAATGGAAAAAACCTTTCACGAGATCAACCGCATCATTCGGGAGCACGTGCCGGAGGCGGAGTTCATCTACAGCAGCTTTGGCCAGGGTGAAGGCATCATGGCACTGTTTGGGTCCCAATCTTCGGCAGCAGGCGAGGTCAGCATCCGACTTCCGAAACGCAGCGAACGCGATCGAGATCTGAAGGATATCGAACAATTGTTGCGCGAAGAAATCGGCAAACTTCCGGATGTCAAAGCCACCTTTGCCAGCGGCGGCATGGGCGACGCCTTTGCCGGCAGCGATATCGAACTCAAACTTATCGGCTATGATCTGGTCTTTGCTGAAGCGCTTGCCAACACGATCGACGACCGCGTCAAAAAGATCCAGGGCGTCGTGCAAACCGAAGTCAGCATAAAGGAATCGCGACCGGAACTGACCATCAATCTCGATCGCCAGCGCATCGCCGATCTCGGCCTTTCCACGGCGCAGATCGGTTCGGTGGTCAGCACCAGCATTTTGGGTTCCGTGGTTACCCGCTATCGGGAATCCGGAGATGAATTCGATATCCGGGTGCAGCTCGGCGAGGAGTATCGCGAAACGAAGCAGGATCTCGAAAACATTCTGATCACCACCCCGCACGGCGATCAGATTCCCCTGCGCGCACTGGCGACCATCGACTACACTCGAGCGCCGCAACAAATCACTCGCGAAGACCAGGATAGATATGTCAGCATCTCGATCGATATCGCCGACCGCGATCTCAGGAGTGTGACCCGCGACGTCGAAAACATTATGCGAGAAATTGAACTGCCGCCCGATTTTCGCTATGACATCGGCGGTGTTGCCGAAGAGCAGCAGGAATCCTTCTTCTATTTGGGTATCGCAATGATGGTCTCGATTTTGTTGACCTATATGGTGATGGCTTCGCAGTTCGAGTCGCTGATCGATCCCTTTATCATCCTCTTCACCATTCCGCTGTCGCTGATCGGCGTTGCCTTGGCATTGCTCGTCACCGGCACAACCATCAGTGTGATGAGTTTTATCGGCATCATCATGCTCGTCGGAATTGTTGTCAACAACGGTATCGTGTTGGTCGACTATATCAACCAATTGCGGGAACGCGGCTTTGAGCTGTATGCTGCTATCGCCGAAGCCGGCAAGGTCCGCATGCGGCCGGTTCTGATGACCTCGCTGACCACCATCCTTGCCATGCTGCCGCTGGCTCTGGGAATCGGCGAAAGCGGCGAAATCTGGGCGCCGATGGCGCGTGCGGTGATGGGGGGACTGCTGGTTGCAACGCTGCTCACCCTGGTCATTGTGCCGGTGATCTATGCCAGCATGGAAACCTTTGGCGCACATTTGAAAGGACGCTTTAAGGGCGGTTTTCTGCGGCGCCGCCGGCGCAAAGCCCTTGCTCAATAATCCGTACTGCGCAAGCCGGATGCAGAGTAAGCATCCGGCTTGTTTTTTTCAGATCTCACCCACCTCGACAAATCTGCCTCTACAAATATAGCCGTTTTGCTGCACAAAATCGAGCGCCCGCACTGTCTCCACATAGTGCCCGATTTGCTCCTCCTCGTATGCCTCCCCGGTTTTAAAATCGACGATCAAGACCTCTTTGTGATCGGGGTTCACCATCAAGCGATCGAGGCGGACTTCCCGACCCTCAGGATCGATCATCGCCCATTCCGTGAACACCTGCGGCCATTGTGCGATCGAAAACAGATCGTTATTCGCATCGATCAGATGGTTTGCGCGTGCGACAAGAAGATCGATTTCCTGCTTTGGCAGCAAATTCCCATAGTAGGCAAAGGTGCGGCCTGCCGCCCACCGGCGAATTGGTTCGCTGTCATGGCGAACAAACGAAAGATAGTAGTGGATGACGTTGCCTTTTATGGCGTTGATGTTGATCCGGGCGGCAGTGTGATAGTCCGGATACTTGTCATAATCAAATTTCGCCGTGACCGCTGATCGCAATCGATGGCGATCAAAATCGATATAACGGGCGATATTCGGAGCGGCGGACGGTGCCGCAACGGTCTCGGTTGGCTTCTCCACGGCAGCAAAAGTATATTCGCCCAGCTGGCCGCGCAGATATGAGTCGCTTTCCCAGGTCACTGCATCCTGTTCCAGTAAAAGAGCAGCCAAACGGCGCAACAACAACCGTTCGATCTTTTTCTCGTCATCCTCCGTCTGCAGCCAATCGGCTAAATTGTTGCTGTCGACTGCCGCCAGCACCACCAGATTAAAACGAGCCCGAGTCATCGCCACATACAATGCGTTCAACGATTCGATTTGACCGCGCCTTTCGCTTTCCTCAACCAATGTTCGCTTCATGCTATTCTGCACAATCGCATCATAGTGGTAGGTCAGCAGATAATCCTGCACGCCCCTGTATTGTTGATCGTAAATCAAATAACTCTGCAGGCGGCCATAATCTGAACCGGCGTGGGAAGAGAGATCGAGATAAAGAAAAACATTGTCGAACTCGAGTCCCTTGGCCTTGTGAATGGTCATCAACTGCACCATCTGCACCGACTCGAGACCTTGTTGCGCGAATTCCCGGTGTTTTTTGTTCTCCTCGCAATAGTGCAAAAAACCTTCCAGATTCGGATCATAATCGCCTGTTCGTTGTTCAAAAGCGGCGATCCGTTCCAGAAAGGCATGTAGATTTTTTATATCGTTTTCCTGATCAAACAAGGCAATCATCGCCAACTGTTCGATCACAGTGTGGACAAAGCTGAGCACCGTGCGGCTGCCGACTTGTGGGGCTCTGGCGCTGCGATCGCTGATATCGAGGACAGCAACAGATTCTTCAACAATCTGCAGCACAATTGAGATAAACGGTATCCCTGCAACACTGCGCAGAAAATCGATCCAACATTCAGGCTGTCCTTGGCTTTGCCAATCGCGATATGCGATCGACAGCGCCTTGAGCGAATCGCTGTCCAACAGCACTGCATCTGAACGCAAGAACCGCAACAGGTCGATCATCTGGCGATAGACGAGAAAGCGGAAGAGGTGGAGAAGCGGGCGGATCATCCTGTGCTCCAAAATCGACTTGGAGGAATCGAGGACATAATCGATGCGCTCTTCATCGAGAATGGCGGCAATTTCCTGCAAGTCGCTGTTCTTGCGCGTCAAAATAGCCGTGTTGCCGGCGACCCTTGGGTCGGTTACTTTGGGCAAAACCACTTTTTGCACATATTCGTGCAACACTTCGTGTTTGGAAACCTGTTCGGCCGCTTTGCCAAATCCACGCAGATGCACTTCCGCTGATCCTGGATCATTCTGGCGAAAAGCTTTTATCTGCTGATATTGCCATTCAATGCCGCGCTGATTGAGCTGTTCGTGAAAGACCGCATCAGAAAAAAGTTGGTTGAAAAAGTCGATCAGCATAAAAGAACTGCGAAAACTCGTATCCAGAGATGACACCTCATCTGACTGCAAAATCGCCGGCATCCGCAGCAACAGGTCTCGCTCTCCGCCGCGCCATTCATAGATCGATTGTTTTTCATCGCCGACAACGATCGCGCCCCCATACGGTCTCGCCCCTATACCGCTGGTCACTTCATTGATGATCGGTTGAAGTATCTTGAGCTGCAAGACACTGGTATCCTGAAACTCATCGATCAGCACAAAGCGAATACGGTTGGTCAGATACTCATAGAAAGAGTTGGTCACCCTGTCTTGATCGATCAACGACAATTCGGGATCATAGAGGTGGCGAAAGGTATAATAGGAGATATCGGAATGGGTGAAAATTCTGTCTCGCGTCTTGATCTCGTCGTATTTGGCCAGAACCCGATCGGCCAACTCAAAAAGGATCTCTTGTTCCGGAAAAACACAGCTGAAGAGCAGATAATCGCCCAGATCCCCGGCAGCCTTGGCAATCTTTTGGATCAGTTCCTCCTTGAGTTCAGCATCTTTCTTTTTGCGCAGCAACCTGCCGCCGTGCCAAAAAGTTCTTTTCGCCAACACCAAATTGAAAAACGGCTGCGCGGTTTGCGGATCCTGCACCATTTGTTTGAATGCCTGCAAGCACTCTTGCACATCGCCGGTTCGATTTTGCAAAAGCGCATAAAAATCGGCCGTCAACAGCGCCCCGGCGGGTGAATCATTCTGTTCTTCATGCAGGTATTGCACCAGGCGATCGATGATCTGCAAATAGGTGGCTGAAAAAAAATCATACATTTTATCCAGTTCGGTGGCGGCGATCCTTCCATCGCTCCGCCGAATGCCGGCATCGTCGATGAAATGAAAAATCCATCGCTTGTCGATGATCGAATGGATCAATTTTTCATAGGCCTGGATATTGCGTTGTGCACCTTGCTGCAAAAATTTCTTGATCAGCGCCAAATGGCTTGGGTCGCGCAACAAATACTCGCTGATTTCCGACAGGTTTTGCTGACGGATCTCCTCATCGATTTCGTAATGGGTCATACCCATTACCGGGGCGATCATGGAGTGAAAAATCGTGTTGGTAAAGGAATCGATCGTGCTGATCTGCACGCGATCCTTGTTCTTCAGCATTTCGCGATAAATCGTCTGCAAATAGTCTATATCGAAATCAGCCAGTTGAATGCCAAAAGCGAGCAGGTTCTGATGCAGCGCTTGCGCCGCTTGGCTGTCGGAGTTTTGCGTCAGCGATTTCAAGTGGGCAAAAATGCGGTCGCGTATTTCTGCCGTCGCCTTTTTGGTAAAGGTAATCACCAAAATTTCATTGAACTGGATGCCCAGACGGCGAAACCGCAAAAGGAGGGCAATATATTCGAGAGAAAGGCGATAAGTTTTACCCGTGCCGGCGCTGGCGCGGATGACCTTTTTGACGCTATTCGACATCCTCATCTCCATCTATCGAATTTTTGCCTTGGCGGCGCAGGTTCGGAGTATAAAGATCGGCTCGAGTGACCTCCTGCCAAATTCGCGCCTGGGTTTTTTGCGCCGGCACGGTAAAGCCATCTTGTGCAATGTGCTGCAAAATCTCTTGCAGCCGCAGCTTAATCACCTGCGGACCGCTGCGCAATCCCTGCCGCCTGTTGCTCTTGATGACCGGTCTGTCGCTGTTTTCGGTCAAAACGACAAAAATCGAATCCACTCTTTCCGACCATTCTGGGTGTTCGAGAAGATAGTAATAGCTTTCGTACCAATTGAGCTGATCAGCGTCGTAGGCTCCGGTTTTATAGTCGACAATATAGAATTCATTGCCATTCACCTCTTCCAGGCGCAGATCGGCGCGGCCGTGAATGCAAACCCGGCATTCAAGGGCATTCTCTGTTGCGGACAGGATCTCTTTGAACTGGCGTTTTTCCCACTCTGCCTCGGGATAGATCATCACCGGCCGTTCACCCCACTTCCCAGTCAAATGATCGACAAAGCGGCTGCAATTTTCCGCCACGATCGGCAAGACAATCTCGGCAAAGTAGACATCTGTGTAGTTGTGCGGAACTTTTAAATCATAGTCTGAACTGCCCAGCACGGTCTGCAAAGCTTTATGCCATTGGGCTGCCGACAAATCAGCTTGTCGCAGCACAACGGGTTTGTTCTGTTGATCGCGCAACACATTCCGCCAAACCAGATTCATCGCATCGTGCACGATCATTCCGATCAGGCGAGAAGAATAATCTTCCTCGGCCTGCACGGGCAGCTCTTGTAAACCGCAGACAACCCGAAGATAATAGACCATGCTGTTGTTCTTCAGCTGTTTAAATTTGGTGTAGGTAAGTTGGATCTCCTGCGCAGGAAAATCATTCTGATAGCGCAAACGAAAATACTCCGGATTGTCCGGAGGTCGATAGCGCGCCCGTGCAACTCTGGGTCTGCTGATTTCGCTGTGAACCGCTTTGTAACAACTCTCTCGTTGGTGAAAAAAGTTGTTTTCTGCCGCCGGAAACTCGAGCAGGATCTCCTCGAGAAAAGAACTCATCTCGATATCCTGTTCCTGGTTGGCGCAAGTAAACAACAAGACGCGCGGTGAAGAGAGCAACAGCCGGTAAAAATAGTACTTTTCCCGCAATTTGATCTCTTCATAGGTTTTGAGATGCAACAGCTTTCGCTGCGGTTCGGTAAAAAGAAACGGAATGCGGCGGGAATGCGGCAAGGAACCCTCAACCAGATTGAGCACAGCGACCGAAGGATAGCTCATGTTGCGGGTATCGAGAAAATCGGTCATCCGTACAACCGCTTTCGCTGGTTTGTTTTCAGAAAGATGGACTTGTTTGGCCTTCATATAGTCAAGGAAAAGTCGCAAGACTTCAGCTGCAGCTGCCGCCGGTCGTGATCCTGCAGCAAAAAAATCGACCCAGGAATCGACCAGCGGAAAAGTTTCGATGGCGGAAAAATCGGAGAGCATGCGATAAAAAGTTTCCAGAGCATCGGTTGTCCAAAGATCGCCAGGCCTGATCATCCAGTGCACCTTGATTCCGTCTTTTTTGTCGATCAAATCGACCAGGGCGGCGATGGTCGAAATATCGCGCAAGGCATTGACGGTGCGGTAAAAACCCTGCAGCCAGCGGGAGACATCCGGATCGTCAATACCCAAATCCTGAGCGATAGGCGGCGCAAGTTCGACAGCCCTGAAAAGGTCGTCGAGTTTTTGCATCACAACTTGCAGACAGCGCTCCTGCAAAGTCGCGCATTCTTTTATGCCGACAGAGCGACAGATATAGAGAAAAAAATCATCCGCTACCAGCGCTGCCATCAGCGCATTCATCGGCACCAGCACGCGATGACCGTCATAGATCAACGCCTGCATCAGCCTATGGAATTGCGTGAAAATGCGGTAGATCGAGGTGCGGGAAAAGGGAACGGTGGAATTGAGTTTAAACGCTTCCGCAGAGAGATAGCTGGCGTAGGGTTTATTCCAAAAATCGACATCCACCGCAGTGTGAACATTCTCTTGGTTGAGCTGCTGCAAAAAAGCGGTCAGCATTGAAAAGGATTCGTCGGCGCACACAATCTGCAGTGAAGGGAGAGTCTGGCCGGTCAACAAATCGCGGAGAGAAAAGGGATTGACGTCCAATTGATCGCGAACCACCAGAGCGGAAGGCAGTTGATAAAGAACATGAATCTGTTTATCCAAAATGGCAAACTGATCGATGATCCATTTTTCCAATCGAGAATAATAGAATTGATTGACAAAAACGAACGTGTCGTATTCGGCCAGTTCAGCTGGATGAAAGTATTCCGGTATCGCCACAAAGATTTGGTCGATAAAACCACGCTTTTGTAAAAAATCGCGATACTGCTTCCGTATGTGCTGCAGACGGGCAAAGGTTTCGATTTGCCAGGCGGAGAGATCGATGCCGTTTGCGAGAAAAAAATCGAGGTCGACCGGATCGCCGACCCGCTCTTCGTCGAATTCTTCCCACAAGTCGAAAAAATTGCGGGCCAATTCAATGGATTGAAAATAATTGTTGATCTTGAAATAAGCGCGATCTTGATCACTCAACGAAAGATAAAAAGCAATGGTGCGTTTTTCTTCTTTTAGCAGGGGTCGGTCGACATAGAAAACGCGTTCTTTGAACTCATCCATGGTCAACAGCTGAACATTGGCAAAATCCCAACTCTTTTGCAGCACCTGCACAGCCAAACGCTTGTTGCTCTCGGTTGGGAAAATCAAAACAGCTTTATCCTGACCGTATTTTTGCACTGCGGATGGAACAATCGCCTCAGCGAAGGGATAGAATTGGAAATCGATCGGCTTCATAGGACTTACCCGCTTCTGGTCGGTGTGGTGACGACGAAAATCAGAAAAGGCTGAATTGTCGGTCGGTCGGGGTGACCGGCGCAGGAAGCGTCGGCGGCAAACTCAGAGCCAGGCCGCTGCTGCTGAGCCAATTTGCCAATTCGCCGATTTCGATGGGCTGCGCGCCGCATTCGACCAGGTGGCGATTGAAGTCGCTTTGCACCACATGGACTTTTCGCTCCTGGCGAATCAATTCGTCGAACAGTCTCTGCGACTTGCCGCCCGGCGATGCATGAACAAAAAGAATCTCTTCCGCCAAAGCAGCGACCATTTGATTGCGCCGCAGGCAGGCACGAACACTGGTGCGGGTCTCTTCAAGCGAAAAGGGTGATAAATAGAGCAAACGGTTTAAAGACAACGACCGGCGCTGGGCAGGCGGTACACGAAAATTTTTCAGACTTTTGGCAGGTACGATGATAATCGGCTGCATGCCACATAGCAACAGATCGAGACAGGCTTTTTCTACCGGTGATTGAAATCCGCTAACCACCGCAACGCCGAACCGCCGCAGCAGCTGCGCCAGATCATAGCTCTTGATCAGCAGATCTCCTGGACAGGAAACGGAAGAAAAGAGGGCAAGTTTTTTGGGTTGCAGAGGCAGAAGAGAACCGACTGCGGTCCACCAGCGCTGTTGCCATTCAGCAGACAAGTAGGTGCGCATGTGGGCGGGCAATTGCGAAGGGCGAACCAACTGGTAAACCGGCTGTGCTTGTTTCTTTCTGCGTTTATCCACCGAAACCGATTCCCCTTTTTCCGGCTATGGCTGATTCGTAGGCTCGAATTTCAGGGCGATATTCAAATATACAACTTGTTCATTCAAGATGCAACCGATTCGTCTGATCGCCCACAATCGCTTGATCCAGCCAAGGAGGAGTGGTTTTGGCAAAAGAGGAGGCGCCGGGGAGCACAACCTCACCCAGCGCCCAAGTGGAGAGCATATCTTGCCGAATAGTGGTGTCCCAATGGGGAACGCCGTTGATTACCGCAGCAAATGCATTTTGCGGGTGATTTGCCGGCTGTTGTGCTCGAGACGATAGATGTAGACTCCGCTCGCCGCCATCGCACCCCTGTCGTCGCGGCCGTCCCAGACAACCACATGGCTGCCGGCTGATCGGTATTCCTCGACCAGGCGCCGCAAGCGCTGACCAAAGAGATTGTAGATCGACAGCTCGCACCAGCCCTCGGAATCCAGATCGAATCGAATGGTGGTCTCCGGATTAAAGGGATTGGGATAGTTTTGCTGCAAAGCAAAGGCCTGAGGTGCGGCGACGGTGATTTCGATGACCTGGTGTCGGCTCGATATACCGTTGTAGTCGATGTCTTCAAGCTGATACAGGTAGGTCTGGCCGACCTCGATCTGTGAGTCCACAAAGGTATAGCGCCTGGTCGCCTGGCTGTTGCCGGCTCCAGGAATCATTTCGTCGGTCAAACGGGTGTACTCTTGATCGGCGGCATGGCGACGGTAAAGGTGGAAACCAAGGTTTTCTGTTTCAGACTGGGTTTCCCAGCTCAGCAGCACATCGCCGGCAACCTGCTCGGCAACAAAAGAAGAGAGCTCTATGGCAATTAACTGGCTGAACGGAATGTTGTTGTTGATGATCCACGGATCGCCAGGTTGCAGATCGAACACCATACTATAGGGATTGCCTGAACACTGCGACTCTCCGAGATAACCGGTGTTACCGATCTCGGCTGACCCCAGAACCACCGGGTTGGTGCTGCCGGTCGGATCGAAAGGCAAGGGAGTCATCTGCGCACATGACGTGTTCAATATAAATCCGGGCGGCGGTGTGATCTGCAAGGTATAGATGCCGGGCGTTCCGTCGGTTTGAAACTGATAATAACCGTTGCTGCCGTCCTGCAGCAACAGAACCACTGCATCTTGCGGACCCTCGATCGCTACCTGACCTCCCGAGAGGATGGCGCCGGACAGTTCATCGTAGAAATACCCGGTCGGATCATAATCCAGTGCGTCGATTACACCATCGCCGTCCCGATCGCCGTTTCCTTCGATCGCATCGGGTATGCCGTCGCCATCCGAATCGGGCTGTATAGCCACCAGATAATCCTCCACCTCTCCATCCGGCGCCGTGCCGGTATAGGAAAGACCGGTAACAGTGCTGAATCGAAACCGTGCAAACAGGCTGCCGGCCTCGACCGAGGCGGGCACAGACAGGTTCAGGTTATTGATGCCGCCGTTCAACTGCCGGTCGATGAAAACGTGCTCACCATCGTCCGCCCAATCCCCATCGCGATTCCAGTCGAACCAGGCGTTGAGATAACCCGGAACACTGGCAATTGCTTGCACACCAGCCAAAGTTCCTGGCACAAGCGGCATCATAAAAAGAATGCCGTCTTCATCATCCTGCGAGCCCTGATTGTCGTCGCCCAGGGCAAGCGGGTCGGATTGGCCATTTATTTCCGAATCGCGATGCGATCCCAAAAAGACATCCGCAGTCACGGCGTGGGCTGCGCCGTTGCTCGCCGATAATGTGGGGTAATCATCGGTTTGATCCGCCTCGTCCGGGGCATCGCCGAAATCGAATTCCGTGATCGCGCCGGAAAGGATCAAGCCATAGGTCTGTAAACCATCCTGCAAAACCCCCTTGTGGGTGATCTGAATGGTATAGCAGCCGCTTTGCGGCAAATCGATCACCACTTGCTCGACATTATCGACCGCGTTGTCGCGGTCGCGATTGGCCGGATTCTGCGGATTGTTGGGATCCAGTGTCCAGGGATAAAAAGTCTGACCTTCATATAAAATCCGCAGGTCCAGATCATTGACCAGCATGGGTGTGGCCGCATCGATCTGATGCAAGGATTCCGGGGTACCGGGCGGATCGCTCCATGCCAGCGTCACTCGCAACGGCGTGCTCCCCGGTGAGCAGACTTGCAAAGTCACCGTTTCACCTGTAGAAAGCTCTGCTTCCCGGATCAACAGGCGGTGCTCGGCATCGGCCGCAATCAAATCGGCCGCTTTTTTGCTGTTCAATAACCCCCACCCAAACTCATAGTCCGGACCTGGCGCAGGTCCGCTTTCGTCAGCGGTGTGAATCGCCAGCGCTTTCAAGGTCATGCCCTGCATAGCGGTTTGACCGTGGGTTTTATAATAATGCTCCTGCAATAGAGCCAAAGAGCCTGTGGCGTTCGGTGCTGAAAAGGATGTGCCGCTGCCTTTGCTGTAAAGTGCGTTACCGGCTTCAGAGGCGGTATAGAGTTCAAAGCCGTTGGCGGCAAGATCTGGTTTGATGCGTCCGTCATCGGTCGGCCCGGCTGAACTGCCGCGGCGGTTGGTGATATTGCCCCATACTGTGACGTCGCCTGGGGCGCTGTAATGATCAGGTATGTCATTGACTGCCGCAACAGTCAAAACGTTCTTGGCGGTGGCAAATCCGGCCAGACAGTCCATCACCCCGTCCAATGGCCGAGTGACATCAGAAGCTACCCAGGAATACTGGCCGGGCCTGGCGGTGCTGCTCAGGGCAAAATGGGGTACCGGCTGATTGGTAGGCCCTTCATAGCGATCATTGCCGGCCGCCACAACAATGAGATAGTGCGGCGCTGCAGCCATAATCTCATCAAAGGATTGCGCCTCGCTGTCATAGCGTCCGAAAAAGTTGGATTCGCTGTCGTCGATGTCGATATCGCCAAACCAATACCAACCTTGACCAAAAGTCTGATCATACGCGCCGTAAGACCAACCCGCCACCGTGCCATAGCTGTGATTGGAGAGCAAAATTCCCGGATCAGCGGCGGCATTCAACATTTCGGCGATATCGCTATCCCAGTCATAGGCGTCGATCTGAGCTTGCGGCGCCATTCCTTTAGCGGCTGCCTGCATACCCGCCGCCACCATCGTGGCCGCCACCGCAGTCGGGTGCCACAACGCGGTCGCACCGCTGGCACCGTCGGCATCAGCCACCCGGCCGCCAAACTCTTGATGCGACAGCAAGACATCGCCGCCGTCCCACAAACCGATTGATATGCCGCTTCCCAACAAGCCATCGCTCCACAACAAGTCAGTCGATACCGTTTGGGCCGCATTCAGATTGTGGGTGATGTAGTAAAAAGGACATCCCTCCTCCACTCTCCGGATGCGCACCAACCCGCCGTCAGACAAAATCTGACGCACAACATAGCCGCGCTGAACAGCCAGGCGATCGGTTTCCTGCTGCCGCAAATCCATTTCCTGCCGATAGCGGTCGGCGAGCATTTGCAACCGGGAAAATTCTTCACGGCTGTGAACCGCCTGGGCAAAACTTTGCCCTGTCGATAACAGCACGACCCCACACAGCAAAACGGCTAACCATCGCATCGTTATTGCTCCTTTATACAGTTGGCCAGATCCGCGCATAAATTGCAGATCAGTCGATCCGTTCTCCGCTGTTCACGCGGAGCATGTTCGCTCTCCCTTCCCACGGCCCGCCTGATCGGTGTGCCTTGATGAATCTCATGAGAAAGCGCTTGTTGTAACTTTTTTATCCAAATACTGTACCAAAAGAGTGACAACGCATAACCGTTTATCGACAGCTGTGCTGGGCATATTTTCCTTTTTTTAAATAATTGATTATATTTCATTTAATAAATAATGCGCAAATGTGAATAAAAACCACTTGAAACCGACGAGTAGCCTGAGACTTTTGCCAGGTGTGGCATTATTATGACATTTCTTTTGCAGTTGTTGCTCAGGAGGGACAATGGAGTGAGAGGTTGGCAGGTGGTTTGAATGGCCCTTTTAGGCAAAATGGCGGAATAGAGGTGAACAACCTGGAGCGCCGCCTTCGGCGCTCCAGGTTGGATTGCACTTTCTATTTCAACAGGGTGATGGTTTGCACCCGCTGCTGATCGGCTGCTTGCAGCACGACCAAAAAATTGCCGCTGGCGAGATTGTTCCCCTCCTGATCGCGGCCGTCCCAGGTCAGGGTGTGCAAACCATCGGCCAGGGGTTGGTCCACCAGGGTGCGGACGTTTTGACCGAGGCTGTTATAAATTTCCAACCGCACATGCTGGTGTTTGGGCAAGTGAAAGCTCAGTTGTGTTTGTGGATTGAAAGGATTGGGGAAATTGGGCAACAGGACGAATTCGTCCGGCAGAATGACTGTCTCCCTATCTTCCACATCTGTAAGCCGCGACAACTCGGCCAACACGCTGACATCGCTGGTGATCAGCACATCGGGGTAATCGTCGTCCGGCACCCCACTCACCAGAGCATAGTAAACCGAATTTTTGCCGATAAAGTTGAAATCCACGGTCACGCTGGTATCGGCCGCCAGGGTCATCCCGCCATAGGTGCTGGTGGAAATAATGGTAACGTCCTGCCGCCAGCGCAGGCAATTCTGTTCGCCAATCGGCAAGCGAATCTTGCCCCAGCCATCGATGTGGTGTTTCGTTTGCATGCTGTTGATCGTCACAAATCCACCAGCGGAAAGTGTATCGCTTGACTGGGTCTGCCACTGTTTGTTGTAGACAAGGGGCACCGGGGTAAATTCGTCATCCTGATCCATGCCTTGCAGCTGATCATTCTGGTTTGCATAGACCATGCCGAGAGAAGTGATGCCGCTGTTGCTGACATTGAGATAATGATAAAAGCGGTCACTTGTTGGTACGTTTTTTTCCATCATTTTTGCCGCGTGAGTTGCCCCTGGAAACATGGCGAAAAATGGGGTTGCAGATGCGTTGAGAAAAGTCGTGTTCATCTGTGGACCAGATAAGGACAAAGAAGAGAAATCGTATATCTGATTGGCACCGGCCGAGCCGACATTCACAGTACGGGTCTCCATTGTATCCGTCTGCAGGACGTGGCTGGTATTGACGAATTGGCTGAAATCATCAGCAGTGAATTGGATCTGTCCTTGGCCGGAACCGGCAAAGATCAGGGTGGCAGCAAAGAGCAGATTACGGTAGCGAGTGTTCATGGTATCCTCCTGTTGGCCGTTTGTATAAGAAGCGAAGAAATGTAACAGCAGGGAACCAAATCTTATTCCGAAAAGGCAGTAAAGCGCGGATCAATCGGCAAAAATCAGAGTGCCAAAACGCCAGGGAAGATGAAACGCTTCGCGTCCGGTCGGGCTCCAGGCAGAATGGCGGCGTTGGTTCATTTGCGGAGAGTCGATGCGGTAAAAATTGATTCGCCATTGATCGCCGGCTTGCGGCGGGCAATGGGGCGCGCCGTACAATTCGGCCAACGGAATCGCAAATTCCGCACGCCAGCCGCGGGCGCCGCCTTGAACACCGAGCTCCCCATCGATCCAAACTGCGGTGTGCAAGTCGACAATGTTCAACTGCGGGAATCCGAGAAAGTCTGCAAAGGGATTGTCGGGGGTGCGGTTGTTGATGATATGGGAATCATAGACAACATTTCTCGGACTGAGGTTGATTTCATAATAGTGATGGGGTGCGCCGGCAGGGTTGATAAAAACCTCCACACATTCCTGTTCGAAAATCGGACTGTCGCGTTCAGTGTGGGTGCCCCAGATATAGCTGTCCTCACAGCTAAAGGCCACATAGAGATAGCGGTCGCTATAGAGACATTTCACCGTCGTCTCCTGTTCGGGTCTTTCAGCGCTTACGGCATCGACCAGAGCAAAATTTTCAGCCTTTGCCCACAGGGGGTCGTCAATTCTGCCGGTCAAAGCAAGTGGCCTGTCGATTCGATGGCAACGGCCGATCGGTGGTGTTGGCAACAACATTTCTGAACTCCTTTTCGTTTGTCGTGGATAGGCAGGCAAAGATAACGTTAAGATGATCGACATGGCAAACAACGCCGCCGTCCTGAAATTCATACCAGCTTGTCTCCGACTCAGATTCGGTGTTAGCCGAATCAAAAACATTCAATCGTTAATTCTCTTAGCGGACTTTCGGCCGCGCGCATGGCAAATTGGCTCGCTTTATAGTCAAAACGCTGCAGGGCGGCTTGGGACAGAGGCTGCCCGGGTTTGCTTCTGACTTTAGATCGGCCCCTGTAGGTGTCGGATTTGACGACGAAACATCTCTGATCAGCCTATAACAAAGGGCTGGTCAGGCGGAATACATTTTCGCCAAACCGGGCAGGGGCAGATCGCTGTAAAAATTTTTCACCCAGTCTATGGCTTTGCTGCAAATCGCGAAAAAAAACCTGCTCCGCCTGACAGGCAAAGTCATGATCATAGACTTGCAGATTGACCTCAAAGTTGTAGCGAAAACTGCGGATGTCCGTGTTGGCCGAACCGATGATGGTCAGCAAGCCATCGACTGTCATCATTTTTGCATGCAGGATGCCGCCGTTGTACTCATAGATCTGCACACCGTTTTCCAGCAAATCGTTGTAATAGGAACGGCCGGCCAGACGGACAAAGGGATGGTCGCTGCGGCCGGGTGCCAACAAACGGACATCCACATCGCGCAGGGCGGCCAGCTTGAGCGCCAATTCAAAAGCATGATCGGGAATAAAATAGGGGGTGGTCAGATAAACCGTTTTTTGCGCGGTTGCGAGCGCCATGATAAAAGCATGATAAACCGCCTGACCGCGCTCGTCGGGTCCGCTGGCAACCACCTGGGCAACAGAATTGCCATATTTAATGTGCTTTCCCAGTTGTGGAGCGGCTAAAACCTGGCCTGTGGCGGTATACCAATCTTCGCTGAAAACCCAGCGCAGTTGTGCTGCCGCCGGCCCTTTGACCAAAACACTGGTCTCCCGCCAGCTCTCTTTGTCGTTGCTGAGAAATTCAGCTCCGATGTTGAGGCTGCCAACCACCGCTGTTTGGCCGTCGACCACCACAATTTTGCGATGGTTGCGCAAATTCAGATTCCATAACTTGAAAAAATTTCGCAACGCGAGGAATTCACTCACCTGGATTCCCGCCCGCCGCAAATCCCTTAAAAGCCGGCGCCGAAAACCCAACCGCCGCGAGCCGATGGCATCATAGAGAAAATAGACCGCCACGCCGGCCTTGACCTTTTCCTGCAAAAGAGTTAAAAAATGCATACCGATGCGATCGGCTTCGAAAATGTAAAAATTGATCGCGATTTCATGTTTGGCTTCTGCAATGATCTCCTCAAGGCGCTGATAGGTCGCCTCCGGATCGATCAACAACTCCAATTGGTTGTCGGCCACCGCATCGAAAAAACTGAATTTTTTACAGATCTTGATGATATCGGCCATGGCAGAATCCGCCTGCAAAAACCGCTCAATGGTTGTGTCGGGCTCAGAGCGGCTTTCGATCTCACGCAGTTTCTTGCGCATTCGGGTATTGGAAAACAACTTTGCCAAACCCCGATTGCGAATCCGATTGGTACCGAAAAAAAGATAAAAAAGCGGTCCGACCAACGGCAAGAGTACAGTTGCCATGATCCATGCCAAAGCCGAAACCGGATTCTTTTTTTGCGTGATGATATAGGGAATGAAAAACAGAGATAAAATATATAATGTAATAAATATATGATTGTTGATAGTGGCCCACATGAATCGCCTGTCTCCACGATAAATGCCATGCGCATCATA
Organism: bacterium; assembly: GCA_029565675.1. GTDB lineage: Bacteria > Zhuqueibacterota > Zhuqueibacteria > Residuimicrobiales > Oceaniaggregativiventaceae > Sulfursilanivivens. The sequence goes on along the minus strand of JAKQNP010000008.1, from coordinate 159,375 downwards.
AAAAAAATAACCAAGAAAACCAGGGGTTACTGGTTGTTCTGATCGAGTCCATGTTTGTCCAATATAATGATTATCCAGACACAAAACAATTATTCTGCATCCGGAGTGCCCCGTCTGACCGCGAGATCCTCCGGATTTTTGCCGTTGTTGTTGCAGCTGACTTGGATGATGCGCCATGATGGGACACAATTGGTTCGACATTTATACGGAGAGCAAAACAGCGGGCAAATTGTTGGGATTGGGCTATCTTGTATGGACCGCGCACAAGGGCGGCCACTTTTTCCGCTCTTGCGGTTCGCGCGGAAACATCACCGGTGGGATTCAATCGCGTTTTTTTTGCAGCAATCCAGGCACACACCGCACATCACGCACTCGCCGGAATCGAACTCGCGATTTGAGGCGATGGCCCCGGTGGGACAGTGCCTCGCACAGACCCCGCAGTCCGTGCATTTGCAGTTGGTGGACAGTTTGTAGGCCCCGGGAAGGCGGCTGACCCAGCTGAGAATCAGACCGACCGGACAAGCACCCTGACAAAAAGGCCGGTAGATAAAAAGCGAGCTCAGCAACAATAGTGCAACCAGCCACCATCCCAGATGGTTGGCGGAAAAAAGGTTAAAAACCACCTTAAAAGGATCATAGTGGATAAAAATATTGTTGCGGGTGATCGCCAATTGCACGATCAAAAGAACGAACAAAATCCATCGCATGGCGCGCAGAATCTTTTGACTTCGCCGACTGCGGAACTTTGACAAAGGGCTGCGATGCAAAAATTCTTGCAACGCACCCAGGTGACAGATCCAGCCGCACCAAACACGGCCCAGGAAATAGGTCAATGGAAGCAAAGCGAGAAACCAGAACAGGCTGTGCACCCGCACGGATTCACCGAACGACCACAGCACAAAATTCTGCATGCTCGAAATCATGCACGGACAACCGCCATTGAAGAAACCGAGCACGATCAAACTTGTCAACAGGATCAACGGGCGCAGACGGCGGAACCAGCTATAGCGCAACAGCACTCCCGCCAGAGCTGCAGCGGCAATCGCACCGATGGCATAATAAAAACCGCTGTGCCGCGAATCGGGTTGGATCGGGTTGGAATCCTCACCGAGGACAACGGTTTGTTCGTCCAGAGCCCCCCATTCGATCTCCTCTTGCGACCATACCGGGTAGGGCGCTGCAGGCAACAGAACGATTAAAACAATCAACAGAAACACGATTCGATATCGCACATCGCCATCCTTGTCTACTTGATCAACAGCTTGATGGCTCCATAGCCGCCTTCTTTGTTGCAGGTCCGGCGCGCGTGCAGAATCGCCTCATTTTCGGCAGCGCTGTCGATTTCGGCTTTGATCAGCCGCTCATAGGTGTTGCGGTTGGTCTCTTTCCAGGGAGTTGCTCCCAAAATTTCCAATCCTTCGGGTTGAAACTTGGTTGCATCGATGCCTTCGCGGCAATTTCTGTGGGTTAAAACCACCGTGACTTTCAAAATTACCTGGTCACCTATTGAATAAAACTCTTTGGCCTCGCCATCATTGGTGACGGTTATTTCACATGCCCATGCTGCTCCCAGCGCAAAGAGCATCGCCGCAACAAGCATCGGAAAAATTTTAGTGATCATGACTACCCTCTTGTAAAATTAGCTGTTCGCATCAATTACCCGTTTGGCAACTTAACAACACCTGCTGACAACCTTCAAATTGCGTGCCAAAAACCAATCTTATCGCTGAAGTGACGGCAAAGACCGATTTACCCGCAGATCGCACCTCTTTCGATCGTAAAAACCTGATCACCCTTGCCGCCGACCTGCCTCTTCGACGAAAATAGGCAGCTGTTTCGACCAAACTGTCGATTCGCACCCGAGAAAGCTGTTGCATGTTTCTGCGGCGATGTTATATTGTAGGCAAACATTCAAATTCTTAAAGCCGTTGGAAGGCAAAAAGTTCCGCTTAGCAGGAATCAATGCTGATGAACAGCAAAGAGAGATTCTCCCGTATCTTTAAACACCAGGAAGCCGACCGAATTCCCATTATCGATGACCCTTGGGATGCCACCATCGAACGCTGGCAAAAAGAAGGCTTGCCCAAAGACCGCTCCTTTGTCGATTTTTTCGATCTCGACCGCGTAGAAAAAATCCATCTCGACAACTCTCCGCGCTTGCCGACCAAAGTGCTCGAGGACACGGCAGAATACCGCGTCTATACCAGCGAATGGGGAGTCACCCTAAAACAATGGAAACACGCCGCCTCCACGCCGGAATTTCTCGATTTTACCATCACCGATCCGGATACCTGGCGGCGACATAAAGAGCGCATGGCTCCCAGCGAAGAGCGCATCGACTGGCCCAATCTCAAAAGCCGATACAAAACCTGGTGCCGGCAAGGAGCCTGGATTCAAGCCTCCCTGTGGTTCGGTTTCGATGTCACCCATTCCTGGATTGTCGGTACAGAACGCATTCTCTTTGCGCTGATCGAAAATCCCGAATGGGTGAAAGAGATGTTCAACCATCTGCTGGAAGTCCAGCTGCAAATGCTCGACCGTGTCTGGGAGGCAGGACTGCACTTCGATTCGATCTGGTGGCCCGACGATATGGGCTATAAGGGCCATCAGTTCTTTTCCGTCGATATGTACCGCAACCTTCTCAAACCGGTCCACCAGCGGGCCATCGACTGGGCGCATCAAAAGGGTATCCCCGCCCACCTCCATTCATGCGGCGATATCCGGCCCCTCATCCCGGAGTTGCTCGATATCGGTCTGGACGCTCTCAATCCGCTGGAAGTCAAGGCCGGGATGGATCCCTTGCAGCTCAAAGCCGAATACGGCGATCGGCTGGTTCTGCACGGCGGCATCAACGCTGTGCTGTGGAACGATCCTGAAGCGATTCGTGCCGAAATGGAAAGAGTGATTCCAACGCTCAAAGAAAACGGCGGCTATATTTTCTCGTCGGACCACTCGGTGCCTTCGAGCGTCAGTCTGAACGATTTTCGCACCATTGTCAATACTGCCAAAATCCTGGGCGCCTATTGAATTCATGCGTTGGCCAACGGCCAACTGCCGCCAGATCTGACTCGAGCGGCCCAAGTGAACGAATAAGGATTTGGAGTTTTAACTCCGCACCAATCCCGAATAACCTTCACACGAAAGATTCACATGAAACCCGTCACCTATCTCATCCTCGGAGGTGGATCGCGGGGCACCACCTATGCCGAATACGCCCGTGAACATCCGGAAAAGGCAAAAGTGGTCGGTGTCGCTGAACCGCGCGACTTTTTTCGCCGACGTTTGGCTGAACGCCATGCCATTCCCGGCCGGCAGCAATTCACCACCTGGGAAGACGCCCTGGCGGTTCCGCGCTTTGCAGATGCCGCCATCGTCGCCACCCAGGATAACCTGCATGCTGAACCCGCCATCGCTGCGGTGCGCGCCGGCTATCACCTGCTGCTCGAAAAGCCCATGGCCCCAACCGAAGAGGAGTGCCGGCGCATCATCGATGCGGTTAAAAAAAGCGGCGTGCTTTTCGGTGTCTGCCACGTCTTGCGCTATACAGATCTGACCCGGAACTTGCGCGAACAAATCCTGAGCGATCAAATCGGCGACATCATCAGCCTGCAGCATCTCGAACCGGTCGGTTACTGGCATCAGGCTCATTCCTTTGTGCGCGGCAATTGGCGCAACGAAAAGGAATCGACCTTCATGTTGTTGGCAAAATCTTGCCATGATCTGGACTGGATCCGCTTCATCGTCGGCGAGCCCTGCCGCTCGGTGGCTTCCTTCGGCGCGCTTTCTCATTTTACCCGCCAGGCCAAACCGCCAAACGCGGGAACCCGCTGCCTGCAGGACTGTCCCGCCGAAGTGGAAGCTCGATGCCCTTATTCAGCCCGCAAAATCTATTTGCAGCGGGCGGCAAGAGGCGAGACCGGCTGGCCGCACGACATTCTCACCTCGTCAGTCACTGTCGAATCGATCGCCGACGCTTTGCGCAACGGTCCTTATGGACGCTGCGTCTACGAATGCGATAACAATGTGGTCGATCATCAGGTGGTCATCCTCAATTTTTGCGGCGGGCAAACTGCAGCGTTTACCATGACTGCCTTTACCGAAATCGGACACCGGCGAACCCAGATTTTCGGCACCCACGGCGAGATGTGGAGCGACGGCGAAACCATATCTCGCTTCGATTTTCTTTCCGACACCTGGTCGAAAACCCCCGTATCGTCCGGCCACGCCACTCTGCTGGGCGGCCACGGCGGCGGCGATTACCGTCTGATGGAGCATTTTACCGCAGCGGTCGCCGACGGGGATCAGAAGCAGATTCTTTCCGGCCCGGAAGAATCGCTCGAGTCGCACCTCATGGTCTTTGCTGCGGAAAAAGCACGGCGGCAAAACAAAGTAATCGATCTCCTGTGAGATCTGGTGCTGCGCACCGGATCCAGGCTAAACAAGGAATTTGATTATGGCAATTACCCATAGCAAATCACTGGTTGTGATCGGCGGCAATGATGCCGGTCTCAGCGCGGCCGGCCGCGCCAAACGTCTCGATCCGCAATGGCAAGTGACCGTAATCGAGCGCACCAGCCACAGCGCCTATGCTTCCTGTGGTCTGCCGTTGTACATCGCCGGCCAGGTGGACCAGACTCTTGTGGCAGGCCGTCCCCCCGCCGAGCTGGAAAAGGAGCGCCAAATTTGCATCCGCAACCGCTGCGAAGCGCTTGAAATCAATGCGGTCAAACGAATGGTGGTCGCGCGCGATCTGCAAAGCGGAGAGATCTTTGAACAGCCTTACAACAAACTCGTTCTGGCGACCGGTTCGCGACCGCGAATTCCTGCCTGGGCCCAGGAAAAAGCGGACAATCTGTTCACTTTGCGAACCTATGCCGACGCCGAACGGCTAAAAACCTATCTCGACCAGCACCCGGTCAGACAGGCGGTGGTGGTGGGAGCCGGTTATATCGGCCTGGAAATCGCCGAAGCGCTCCATGAACGGGGAATTCGAACGGCGATTGTCGAACAGGCATCGCGACCGTTTGCAGCCTGGTCAGAAGCGCTGGTCGAGCCTCTGATCCAAACCGTTCAACAACACGACATCGCCTTGCACTGCAACTGCAGTGTCACCGGCGTCAGGTGCCGGGACGGGCATATCGACCAGGTCGAGGTAAAGGACCAACCCCCGCTGCCGTGTGACTTGCTGTTTATCGCCGTCGGCATCGAACCCGAGGTCTCTTTGGCCCAAGCAGCCAATATTCCGCTGGGCAAAAGCGGTGCAATTCACGTCGACCGCTATCAGCAAACCGATCGCCTCAACACCTATGCGGTCGGCGATTGCTGCGAATCGATTCACCTGCTGACCCGGAAACCGGTGTGGGCTCCGTTTGCCGGCGTGGCGAGCAAACAAGGTCAAGCAGCCGGCAGTCACATCGGCGGCAAAGCCGATCCTTTTCCGGGCGTGCTCGCCTCGTCGTTGGTGCGCGTTTTCGGTTTGGAAATGGGGGCCACTGGTTTGAATGCTGACCAGGCGCGCGCCGCCGGTTACGATCCGCAAACCACGGCGATTTCCCACCCCGATCGCTCCGAATACATTCCAGACAACCGTCCCGTGACCGTGGCGTTGATCAGCGATAAAAAGAGCGACAAATTGCTCGGCGCCCAAATCAGCGGTCCGCCGGGAAGCGGCCACCGCCTCAATATCCTCGCTGCGGTGTTGACCGCCGGAATGACGGCGCGAGAACTGGCCTATCTGGATCTGAGCTACATCCCGCAACTAGCTCCCGTTTGGGATCCGGTTTCGATTGCCGGACGCGTGGCCAGCAAATCCTCGATGCGAAGAATCTAGCACACAAGGAAAACGATGCCAAAACGCAATTGGACAGCAAAATGGATCTGGATCGACGGCGATGCACAGCCGCGCAATATGCATGTGGTCGTTCGCAAGACCTTTCGGCTCGCCGATCCGGCGGTCAAAGCCGAGCTCGCCATCAGCGCCGACAGCCGTTATCGGCTGATGATCAACGGTCAGTGGATCGGTGACGGCCCGGCGCGCAGTTTTCCGCACCGCCAGCAGTTTGATTTGTACGACATCGCCCCGTATTTGCACATCGGCGACAACACCGTGGCGATCAGCGCCGTGCACTATGGCGAGGGCACTTTTCACTATATCCTCGGCCGCGCCGCGGTCTTGTGCCAGATCGATATCGAAAATCGTCGCGGCGAAAAACTCATCATTTCCAGCGACCGCACCTGGAAGATTTTGCCCCTCTCGGCCTATTCGACCGCGGTTCCCCGCATCAGCTGCCAGATGCCGTTCGAGGAACAATACGACGCCCGACTCTTTCCGCCGGAAGCATGGCTGCCTGGATTCGACGACAGACAATGGCCGGATGCCGTGGAAATCGGCCCTGTCGGCACAGCACCCTGGATCGAGCTGTGTCCGCGAACCATTCCGTTTCTGAGCCGTACCCCCCAATACCCGATCGCCGTTCTCGGCATACAAAAGGTCAAACCCGCCGGTCTGGTCGAAACGGTCAACATCAAATCGACGCTGCGCCCGGGTGACCGCACCAGCAATATGCAGGATTACCGCGGCTTGATCTGTACGGAAATCATCAGTCCCAAAGCACAAAAAGCCCGGCTCCCCCGCCAGTTTTCCATCTATCTCGGTCCCTGGACCCTGAACGGACGCGAAATTCCGCATCCCTTTAAACACGGCACCGAGATCGAATTGCAAGCCGGCAGCAACCTGTTCATCGCCAACCTGATCGGCAAACACCATTTCAACGAATTCACCCTGGCCATCGACGCGCCGTTGCCGGTTGAATTGCGCGCGCCATGCAAGGGTCCAGGCAAATGGCTGCTTCTCGGTCCCCTCGACCCCGATCCGCAAAGCGCCCGGGAGGTGGCGACCGAATTATTGGACCCGAGCCGCTGGCAAGCCTATCCCGAGCTGTGGAATTTCACCACTGCCGGCGCTGAAGAAATGACCGCCGATATTTGGAATCTCTGTTATTCCCAAACCGCTTTGCCCGGTGCACCGGCGGTTCAACAACCGACCGCTCTGTTGGCAGACAACGCCGGGTGGACCACTGTCCCTGCCGGGGATGACCATGTGGAACTCTTGCTCGATTTCGGTCAGGAGTTGATAGGCTACACCGAGTTTGTCGTCTCCGCACCGGCCGGGGTTATCTTTGATTTCTTTTTCTTCGAGGCCATCAATGACGGCGTGCGCCAGGAAACCTACAGCAACCGCTCGTCCTTTCGCTACATCAGCCGCGACGGCACGCAGCGCTTTACCAGCGAATGGCGGCGGGGATTCCGCTACGCCGCCCTCACCATCCGCAACCGCCCGGCCGCAGTGCAGATCGGCGCGATCCGGACTCTGTTCGCAACCTATCCGGCGGAATTCCGCGGCAGTTTTCAGTGCTCGGATGATCGGCTCAACCGCATCTGGCAGGTCGGCCGCCATACGCTGCTCTGCTGTATGGAAGACACCTTCACCGATTGTCCGACCTATGAGCAGACCTATTGGGTCGGCGATGCCCGCAACGAAGCGCTCGTCTGTTATGCGGCTTTTGGCGAATGGGCGCTCGCCCAGCGCTGCGCCCAGCTGCCGGCGGAATCGCTCTACCGCAGTCCGCTGCCTGAATCGCAGGTGCCGAGCAGCTGGCAGAACATCCTCACCGCCTGGAGCTTGTTGTGGATCTTTATGATCGAGGAATACGGCTGGTATAGCGATGACTTGCAAACCGTGCGCGATCTCTATCCGGCGGTCAAACAGACCTTGCTCGCCTGTCGGGAACGGTGCGACAATCCGTGGGGGCTTTTGCAGATCGAAGCCTGGAACATGTTCGACTGGGCCGGTATGGACTCGGAACATGCCATCAACGCCCACAACAATTTGTTTCTCGCCGAAGCCTTTCGCCGGGCCGGCCGCATGGCAAAATCGCTCGGCATTGCGGATGAGCAGCAATGGCATGACTGGCGAGCCGAACTGATCGACAACATCAACCGCCATCTTTGGTCGAACAAAGCCGGCTGTTACGTCGACAGCATCCATGCCGACGGTGCGCCGAGCACCACGATCAGCCAGCAGACCAACACCCTGGCGCTGCTCTACTCTGCGGTGCCGCAGGAGCATGTGGAGGCATTGCAGCAATTGGTGAGCAAGCCCCCGGATTTCATGGTGCGGTTTGGCAGTCCTTTTGCCGTCTTTTTCCTGCTCGAAGAATTGGCGCACCAGGATCGCCAGGCCGATATCCTGTGGTGGATCCGCGATCGCTGGGGTTTCATGCTGGACGCCGGCGCCACCACGTTCTGGGAAACCTTTCCCGGATTCGAAAAAGATGTGCCTACCCGCAGCCACTGCCATGCCTGGTCGGCTGCGCCGACCTATTTTCTCAGCCGCTACCAGCTCGGCGTCTCGCCGGCAGAGCCCGGCTTTAAGGCCGTGCACATCGCGCCACAGCCGGTCGATTTGACCTGGGCTCGCGGTGATGTACCGACACCGGCGGGAACGATTCATGTCGAATGGAAACTCGATGATTGGGAGTTTGTGTTGAAATTCGCCTGTCCATGCCGAATGCGGGTAACGGCCGTGCTGCCCGTCGCGCCGTCGCAAACCGCTGAATTGCGCATCGACGGCCTGAATCCCGAGCGAGATAAAATCGCCGGCGTTACCTCCTGTCGCCGTATGGACAAGGAATGGCAGCTGGAGCTGGAAAGGGAAAAGACAGAAATCAGGTTGACCTTAAAACAGTAGGCTGCGAGCAGCTGCGGGGCTGCAGGACATCAACCGGCGGCTGGCAAGGGCAGAGAAGCGTTGGTAGGCGACGGCTGCAGCAGCAAGCCGGGATCCAGGGAGCGGAAAAAACCCAACACGCGGCGGGCGATCAACTGATGGCCGGATTCATTCGGATGAATACCGTCGCGACAGATCAGCTGAGTATAATCGGCATCGTGCAGAAAAGCACTGCGCACATCGATACAGCGCGTTTCGGTCTCGCGCGCGACCTCGAGGATCGCGGCATTGTAGCGCTCCTGCCACCAATAGATCCGGGTGATGCTGCCGATCCATTTGAGAATCCGGTTGCCGCGTTCGTCATCGGCGCCGCTGATCCAGCGAAAATAGCGATCCGCATCCAGCGGCGGCAAGGTCAACAGCACCGGCTCTGATCCCAGGGAACGAACATCGCGCACAAGCTCCAACAACAGAGAGTGAAAACGGCTGAAATCCGTCGAGGGATGGTGCCGGCCTGCCGGATTTTCCGCCACCGCCCGCCAGTCGAAATCGCAGTCGTTGCCGCCGAATTCGATCAGGGTGAGATCGGGTTTCCAGGTCTGGACCTCGGTGCGCAGCCGGTCGGCGCCGCGCTGCAGGGTGTTGCCAAATCGCGCGCTGTTGCGCACAACCGCGCTCAGCGATTCGCTCAGCACGTTCACAAACGAACGTCGCAGCGGCAGATAGCGGTCTTTTTCATCATCATAGGAAATACCGCGGGCGATCGAATCGCCGGCGATCAAAATTCGTTTCTGCACCATCAGACAAATCCTTTGCATTCACCCGGGCCGTTACAACAGCCCAAGCAGGTAAAAAACCGGCAACAGCAGTCAGAACCTGTTCAATCGTTATCCGCTTTGGCAACGGTCCGCTTTTTGTTCTGCTGCGCCAATTGGTTGATCTCTTTTCGCTTCTTTTTGAGCAGATCCTCCCATCGCTGCATACCCTCGCGGAACTGCGAAATCCGTTTATCGAGAAGGTCGATCTCGTTCCGCATCGCCTCCAGCTTGACCTCGGTGTCTGACCTGGCATAGAGAGCGCTGTTGTTCTGCATGGCGAGCAACTCGCGATACGCATCGGCAATCAGTTTAATCTGTTCCAGGGTGTAACCGAAAAGCTGCAAATCCTGAACGAGCTTGCAGATATAGACGTAATTCTCGGGATAAAGGCGAAAGCCGCCCTGGCTGCGCAACTCCGCATCGATGATGCCTTTGTCTTCCCAGTGCTTGATGGTGCGGGGACTGACGCCGACCTTTTCCGCCAGATCGCCGACCGTCAGATATTGCCCGGAATCGGATTGTTTTCCCACCTGAGCGCTGTGCGGCAGCCCGATTTTTTTGATGATCTTTTGCACTTCGCGGATATCATAGCCGACCTGCACCAAGCTGTTGATCTGCTCGATGCGCTGGACTGTGCTGTCGGAATAAAATGGCTGACCGTCGTCGGCGACTCCCAACGGCTTGATGAGCTTGAGCTGCTCCCATTCCGCCAGTTGCTCGGCCGATATCGCCGCCTGGGCGATCAATTCATCCCGGATAAAGATCCCTTTTTCCAAAATGAACCTCTGCGTATATATTAATTATAATCGACAGTGAACGTACATGAATATATTAAAATAACCGCGGAAAGTCAAGACTTTTCCACGGCCAGCTGTTTTTTGCCTTGCGCTTCTTCCAAGTTTTGCGGATCTTGTTCTAAATCAACGCAAGACCGCTGTTTGTAAAAACCTCGATCTCGACAGGAGAAACATTGCAGCCCATCTATCTCGATTACAATGCCACCACACCGGTCGATCCCCGGGTTGTGGAGGCCATGTTGCCCTATCTGCGCACCCACTTTGGAAATCCTTCCAGCTCGCATTTTTTCGGTCGGCAAGCCAAAATCGCTGTGGAACAAGCGCGGCAGCAAGTTGCACACCTGATCGGCTGCAGCAGTGAGGAGATCATTTTTACCAGCGGCGGCACCGAAAGCAACAACCTGGCGATCAAGGGAGTCGCCGAGGCCCGGCGCGATCGCGGCAACCACATCATCACCTCTGCCATCGAGCACCCGGCTGTGCTCGAGGTATGCAACGACCTGGAAAAACGGGGATTTCGCATCACTCGGGTTGCGGTCGATCGCTTTGGGCGCGTCGATGTCCGCGACATCGAAAAAGCGATCACACTCCAGACGATCCTGATCACGGTCATGCACGCCAACAACGAGGTCGGCACGCTGCAACCGATCGCCGAAATCGCGGCTCTTGCGCATCAGCAAAAAATCCTGCTGCACAGCGATGCGGCGCAATCGGTCGGCAAGATTCCGGTGCGCATCGATGAATTGGGGGTGGATCTGCTCTCCATCGCCGGACACAAGTTTTACGCACCCAAAGGTGTGGGAGCGCTCTTTGTGCGCAGCGGGGTGCGCGTGGCCAAAATTCAGCATGGCGCCGACCACGAGCAGAACCGCCGCGCCGGCACCGAAAACGTCCCCGAGATCGTCGGTCTCGGTGCTGCCTGCGCGCTGGCCGCCGAAGCCCTGGATGAAACGCAAACCCGGCTCGCCGAACTGCGCGACCGGCTCGAGGCGGCGATCGGCCGGGAACTGCCCGACCGGGTGATCAACGGCCACCCGCAGTTGCGTCTGCCCAACACGGCCAGTATCGCGTTTCCCGGCCTCGATGCCGCGACCCTGCTCGCCGAGATGACCGAGATCGCCGCCTCTGCCGGCGCCGCCTGCCACAGCGACCAAGTCGAGCTTTCGCCTGTGCTGCGCGCCATGGCGGTGCCGCAGGAGATCGCCATGGGCACCCTGCGGTTTTCAGTCGGCCGTATGACCACGGAACAAGAGATCGATCGCGCTGCAGAGCGGATCATCGGAGCGGTCAAGCGACTGCGCCCCCAAGGCGCGTCCGCGCCGATCGCCGAATCAGCTGAAAATATCAAACTCACCCGCTATACGCATGGACTGGGCTGTGCCTGCAAGTTGCGGCCCCAGCTGCTGGAAGAGGTGTTGCGCGACCTGCCGCTGTCCGGCGATCCGGCGGTTCTCGTCGGCGCCGACACCAGCGACGATGCCGCGGTCTATCTTTTAAACGACTCGCTGGCTGTGGTGCAGACCGTGGATTTCTTCACTCCCATCGTCGATGATCCCTACGCTTTCGGCGCCATCGCGGCGGCCAATTCGTTGAGCGACATCTATGCCATGGGCGGACAACCGCTGTTTGCGCTCAACATCGTCGCTTTTCCCAGCAACCGGCTGCCGATTTCGGTGCTGCACGATATTCTGCGCGGCGCTCGCGACAAGGCGCAAGAGGCGGGCATCACCATAATCGGCGGGCACACCGTGGATGACAATGAACCGAAATTCGGCCTGGCGGTCACCGGCCGCATCGATCCACAGCGCATCTGGCGCAACCAGGGCGCGCAGCCCGGGGATCACCTCATCCTCACCAAACCGATCGGCACCGGTATTCTCAGCACTGCGCTCAAGCAGGAACAGCTCGATTCCGACACAGCCGAACTGCTGATTCGGCGAATGGCGGAACTGAACCGCACCGCCGCCGAAACGCTGGCGCGCTATAGCGTCCATGCCTGCACCGACATCACCGGATTCGGCTTGCTCGGTCATCTTCTGGAGATGCTCGGCGATTCAGCCATTGGTGCGGAATTGTGGAGCGCCGCCGTTCCTCTTCTGCCGCAGACAGCCGAATTGGCGGTTGCCAGAGTGATCCCCGGCGGTACGCGCGACAATTTTGCCTTTACCGAAAAGCGCACCGACTATGATGAATCGCTCTCGGAGATCCGCCGGCTGTTGCTGAACGATGCGCAGACCTCGGGCGGATTGTGCGCCGCCGTGCCGGCGGAAGAAAGCGCGGCTGCGCTGGCAGAACTGCACAAACAGGGCGTCTGCCATGCTGCGATTATCGGCCGCATCACCGACAGCCCCAGAGGGCGAATCTTTGTGCGCAAAAATTTGTCCTGAGAAAAGAGGCCGGGAATAAATAGATGGCGAAAGAGTTATAATGGATAAAGAATATTTTGCTGGAGCAGCGGGATGAACGGTCTGTACAAGCGATACCAAACGATTGAAAGACGCGTGACCGACTGGACAGTCAGCCACGGCACAACCGTGCTGAGAATCAGTGTGGGTGTGATCTATTTCTGGTTTGGCGTGCTGAAATTCTTTCCCGGCCTCAGCCCGGCTCAGGATCTGGCGATCCGGACCATCGATGTGCTCTCCTTCGGCCTGATTCCGGGCAATGTTTCCATTCTGCTTTTGGCAACCTGGGAATGCCTCATCGGCATCGGCCTGATCTTTAAGCTGTTCTTGCGAACCACTTTATTCCTTCTGTTTCTCCAATTGGTCGGCACGGTGATGCCCATTTTCTTTTTCCCCAACGAGGTCTTTTTTCGGATTCCCTATGCCGCCACCTTGGAAGGCCAATACATCATTAAAAACCTGGTGCTGGCCAGCGCCGGCCTGGTCATTTGGGGCACAACAGCCGACGGCAACAAATCAGAGCCGCCGCACCACCAGCCCTGACGCGGTTGAAGACACGATTGACAGGAAGGTCTAAGAAAGGGGCTGATGTTCGTTCAATATGCTCAGGCGGCCGCCTGGGCCGATCCTTGCCCACCTCATTTTTGTTTAGGAAAATTTTCCTTATTTGACCAGGACCAACTTGCTCCGCAAGACCTGCCCACCTGCTTGCAACCGGCAAAAATAGACTCCGCCGGGCAGCTGCCCGGCATGCCAAACCATCTGGTGTTCGCCCGCCTTAACTCTGCCGTCGATCAACCGTGAGACACACCGCCCCAACAGATCAAAAACTTCCAGCAATACATGCCCTTCTTCCGGTACGCTGAACCGCAAGGTGGTATGAGGATTAAAGGGATTGGGATGGTTGGGATAAAGCACAAAGCTCGATGGCCCGCTATGCGCGTGGGGATCGACTCTTACCTCCTGCTCCCATCGCAGGACCCTTGTCTCACCCATTGACAGCGACGGATAGAGCACAGGACCCTTGCCGAGCATCTCGCCGCTCAGCGCATCGACAACCGGCGAGTCGCTGCCGATATCCAGCGCCAGCGATCCCACGCCGACGTCGTGCACCGAAAGAACCGATTCCGCTGCCCAGATCCCGGCATCCTTTTCCGTGTAGAGATGAACCCCGGCTGAATGCGCCAGAGCGCGGATCAATTCCGGCGTCAGCTGCGGCGTCCCCACAAAGACATCCGTGCCGCGATCGCTTTTGCGCATCGCCACGGCAGGCGAACCGTCGCTGTAGGTGGCCAGCACTTCCTGGGCATTGGCGACCGCTGAAAAAAGCGGGTGAATTCTGGCCGCCGGCCCCCAGGCATCGATCAACCCCAGCGACAGCCCCCTGGCAGTCGGCGCGGCTACAGCCGTGGGCGCATCGACCAGCCGGTGACTGAATCCGGTCACGGATTTCATGGCCGTAACACTGAGTCCGTCCGGCAAAATATATCCCGGCGCATAACACCAGACCCGAGTGATGCCGGGCGGCCGGTTCGCCTCCAATATCCCCCGCTCTTCGGGCGTCAGAGACCAGGCGGCGAGAAAAATCTGCAGCTTGGCATCGACTCTGTCCGCCAGTATATCCTCCAGCAGGTATTGTCCATAGGGTGCGCCGCAGCGTCCCAGTGCCGCACGCGAGTCGGAAATCAGCGCACTGCCGATGGCTGTCGATCCGCCGGCCAGGTGCAACAGGCTCTTTTCGTCGATGATGGCAACGATTTCCGGAACAAAGGGGGTGTTTCGCTCGAGCAGCCCCTCATCGATCGGACGCATCCACTGCATCACCTGCCAGAGCGCGGGATCGGCGAACCAGCCGCCGCCGGTGCCGGCGCCGTGATCCATCCACCAGGCGCCCAGTCCGCGCAACGAAGCCTGGGCGGTATTGCGCAGCAACACGGATTGCGTCTGCTCCAGGTCGGCCAGACCGCCGTGCCGGGCGTGATCCTCCGGATTGCGATTGAGATAGGTTCGCGTATCGTCTTCGTTGAACCACAGTTTTCCTGCGCCGGTGATGCTCTCCGCCGAACTCATGACCGGACCGGTGCCCAGCCAGTGACGGTCGCGGTAGGACAGGGGGCCGCACAAGACGTCGATATCGGGTGACTCTAACACCCGCGACAGGCCGTAATGACCGCTGGCGGCCGGCCCGTTCCAGACCGGACCGAACTCGTAATGGTAGCCATAAAAGATGAAAACCAGCTTGCGCCCGTCGGTTCCGCGCCGTGCGGCCGCAGCCAGTTCTGTGATAAAATCCGCCATCTCCTCTTGCAGAAAAAGATTGAAGCGAATGACCGGTTGCTGCAAAGCCGGATCGAGCAGCAGACTCTGGGCTGCCGTTCGCCGTTCGGCTGCGGTCGGCACCGGCCCGCCGCCGTCGGGGTGCGACTGCCAGGCCTGCAGCGTCGCCGAATCATAGCCGCTCAAGTTTGCGCCCCAGGCGCCCTCGTAAAACCACTCGCCCGTGTTTTGACCGCAGGGATGAATGCCGGCAAAATGGTCAGGAAAAGTTTCCGTCAGATAGCGGCAGAGCCGCTCCAGGTGCGTCGCCGCGTCGGTACGGTATTGCCGATGCGAAATCGAAGCCTTGGATCCGACGCTGCCGTCTTCGTAAACCATCAATGCATCAGGATGGCGCTCCTTCCACCAGGCCGGCGCATCCAAACTGACCCGGGGAACCAGCAGGGCATGGGGATGAACCTCGATGATGCGCCGAAAAACCGCTTCGATGTGGCGCCAGTCCGGCTTTTGTTCGGGCGGCGCCCAGCAGTTGGCAATGCCAAAAGAGATAAAATTCACACCGGCATCGCGGGCCAGCTCGACTTCGTGAAGAAACGGACCCGCAGGGCCCGCGATCGCCGTCCAGCTGCCGGAGCTGGTATGATAGAGCGTGGGGGTGATGGTGCGCGCAGGCGAAGCCTTGACCCGGAACGAACAGCGATAGCGTCTGCCCGCTGAAAGATTTTTGACATCGCTCCAGAGGTGGAAATCGGGCCACGAAGCTCCTGCCGGCGGATCAACGAGTTGAATGCAGAGCATCGAATCAGCGATTTGCGCTTCACCCACGGTGTTGCGTTCGTCGGGCGGAAAGACATTCCACAAATCGGCAAAGCAAGCCGCATCGCCAAAGCTCTGGTGCGGCAGCACCGCCTGGCCATTATCGATCGCCTCGAAGCGCAGATCCGCCAGCCAAATCCGGCCGGCTTGCTTTCCGAAACGAAAGTGCAGAGTCGCTTGAGCGGCAAAGGGCGCTGTGAATTCAAACGACTGCTCCGTCCATCGATAGAAGGCGGCCACCGTGCCAAATCCCGGCTGCCCCCAGAACATGCGCGCCGGCACGGGACGGCCGTTCACCTCGATCCGCGGCCCTCCAGGGGTGGTCTCCACCGCGACATCGACCAGCGCGGATCCCATCGATACCAACAGCATCAGCAGCACCACAGCCGTTCGCCATGGCGTTCTCGCGCAAAATACGATCAATCTTTGGTGAGTTTTACCAAAACCGATTCTGTGATGTTGCACCGCGTTTCGCCCTTTCGCTCAAAAAGCGTTTTTCCATGACCCAAAATCGCCTGAAATCTGGGATTTGGCGCCTTCGCACCGCCAAACCCGACCCTCCACAGCGGATGATAAAAAGCAAAAGAGTTTAAACAAAAAAATCGCTCCAGTCAACCATGCAAACACCCCCTTTCGAAACATCCAAAACCGGGTGACTGCGGCCGCCCAAAACACCGACCCGTTGCCCGACAAAAGGATACCTCATCAATTCGATTCGCGGCGGACAAGGTGTTCTGTGCCAAAAAAAAGGCCGCTCCCCAAAGAGGAGCAGCCTTTTGTCATTTCTTTGGATAGGGCGGCGGCCCAGGAAGCTCTTTGTACCCTTCGAGTTCCTGCAGAATCACCTCGATCGCCTTGTTGAGCTGATCGTCGATGCCCGCGTATTGCCGCGCCGGATCGTTGTCGACAAAGATATCCGGTTCCACCCCATGCCCCTCGATAATCCACTCTTTTCCTTCCACGTCGTAAGAAGCGAATTCCGGCCGGTTTAGCGTCCCACCGTCCAACAGCGGCAGCGAGCCGCGTATCCCGACCACGCCTCCCCAGGTGCGCTTGCCGATCAACTTGCCCAGGCCGGATCGGCGAAATCGATAGGGAAAAAGATCGCCGTCCGAAGCGGAAAACTCGTCGATCAGGGTTACCTTGGGGCCATGGTGAAGGGCTCCGGGATCGGGATTGTAAGCCGTATTGCGCGCGCGATCCATCATCACCGCGCGGCGCTGCAGGCGCTCGATAATCTGCGGTGAGACGTTGCCGCCGCCGTTGCCGCGCACGTCGACAATCAACCCCTTTTTGCGCAATTGCGGATAAAAATGCTTGACGAATTCGTTCAGACCGGCTGAACCCATGTCGGGTATGTGGATATATCCCACCTGGTCGTCGGTCGCTTCAGAGACCTTGCGGATATTTTCTTGCACCCAGTTGTAATAGACCAAACCCTGTTCGTCGGCGATGGGTTTGACCAACACTTCGCGAGCCCCCTGAATGCCGGGCTTGTCGTTCAACAGCAACGACACGGTTTTACCCGGTGTGTCGAGCATCCAGGCGTAAAAGTTGTCCATTTCGTTCGTCGGTTTGCCGTTTACGGCCAGAATATAATCCCCTTCGCGGGCCTGCACGCCGATTTCGGTCAAGGGCGAGCGGCGCTCAGCAGTCCAGTTCTCGCCGCGCAGGATTTTTTTGATGCGGTAATAGCGCGAGGCGGCATCGCGTTCGAGATCGGCTCCGAGCAAGCCGGTCTGGATGCGTTCGACTTTCGGCACATCACCGCCGCCGACATACGCGTGTCCCACATTGAGCTCACCGATCATCTCGCCGATGATATAGGTGAGATCGGCGCGGTGGGCCACATGATCGACCAGCGGCTGGTATTGCGCGCGCACCGCCGGCCAGTCTACTCCGTGCATGTTGGGATCGTAAAAGAAATCCCGCATCTGCCGCCAGCTCTCGTCGAAAATCTGCGCCCATTCCTGCTTGCGGTCCAGCCGCACTTTCAAACCGGACAGATCGAGATACTCTTTGATTTCCAGCTTTTGTGCGGGCACATCGATGATGGCGATCTTTTTGTTTTCCATGACCAGCATCTTTTTTTGATCAGCCGAGACCGTATAGCCGCCGATGGCGCCCAATTCGATTTCTTTTTTGTCTTTAAACTGAAAAACGCAGAGCTGTGGTTTTTCATCTGCGGCTGCGTTGCGGCGGTAATAGAGCTGGTCGCCGATGGAAATCAATCCGGAATAGGCCGCCGGCTTGATCGGCAAGGCCGCGATCCGATCGCGCAATCCGTCGCTGTCGACACGGACGATGACCGGTTTTTCCGCAGCCGGTTTTTCGTCTTTCTTTTTCTCCTGCGGCTTGGGCGCATCGGTTTTGACTGCGACGCTGTCGTTCTTGAGGACAAACGGCGACGGCGTCTCTTTGGCCAGCGTCAACAGATAGATCCGCTGCATGTCTTGATAGGAATAATTCCATTCCACCGCATTCCATTTCGGATCGAAATCGCGATCCGAAACAAAAAAGAGATATTTGCCGTCGCTGCTAAAGATCGGCGACGAGGCGCTGAACCAGCCGTCTGTGGCTTCGATGGTCTTTTTGCCATCCACGTCATAGAGGCAGATCTTGTTCATCACTTCTCGCTCCGGACGTGTATAGGCGATCCACTTGCTGTCCGGCGACCAGGAATAGTCGCGAATTTCCCAGGCTTCCGCCTGCGCCACTTGCACAATGGTTTTGCTGTTGATGTCGACAAAGGACAGACGCAGTTTTTTATCCGAAAACAGGATCTTGCGGCTGTCCGGTGACCAGACGATGTCGAAGATATAGGTGTCGCTGCCGCTGGTCAGCTGTACAGCTTTGCTTTGCAAATCAGTCCGCCGGACATAGATTTCGTTCTCACCGGTAGGATCGGCGATAAAAGCGATCCAGCGGCCGTCCGGCGACCAGGTGCTGTTGCGTTCATGCACACCGGGGGTTTGGCTCAGATTGTAGGTGATGCCCTCTTTGGCCGGAAGCGAAAAAATCTCGCCGCGCGCACCCAAAAGAGCGCGATTGCCTTCCGGCGACAGATCCGCGTAGCGGACAATCTGACTGACATCCTCGAGACCGCCGCGTTGGGTCACCTGATCGTTGGCAATGACCACATGCACCTGCTCCGCTTGCTCAGTGGCCAGATCAAAGCGATACAGAAAGCCGCCTTTTTCAAAAACCACCGCGTCGGGACCCAGGGACGGAAACTTGATATCGAAATCGCTGAAGCGAGTCAGCTGCCTTATCTGACGGCTGGCCAGATCCAGAACATAGAGATTCATGCGTTTGTTTTCATCGCGGTCAGAGAGAAAATAGATCTGGTCGCCGTGCCACATCGGGAAAATATCCTGGGCGGGGTGGTCGGTCAGATTCTCCGTCGTTTTGCTGGCGAAATCATAGAGCCAGAGATCATCGGCCATGCCGCCGCGGTAGCGTTTCCATGTGCGGAACTCGCGAAAAACTCGGTTGTAGACCATTCTTTTGCCGTCGGGCGAAAAGGAACAAAACCCGCCGCGGGGCAGGGGCAGTTGCTCCGGCAAATCACCTTTGAGGTTCACAAAATAAAGCTGGCCGAGGAAATCGTTGGGTTCGCGCATGCGCGAGCGAAAGATGATTTTTTCGCCGTCGGGAGCCCAACCCATGGCAATGTTGTTGGGCCCCATGCGATCGTCAAGTTCATCCCTGCCGAGAGTCGCTGTATAGGTCAATCTCCTGGGGATTCCGCCTTCGGCGGGGATGAGGTAGATTTCGGTGTTGCCGTCATATTGGCCGGTGAATGCCAGAAAGGTGCCGTCAGGCGAAAAACGCGGAAACGACTCAAAACCCAAATGACTGGTCAGGCGCCGGGCGACGCCGCCCTGGCTGGCGACGGTATAGAGATCGCCGGCATAGACAAAAGCGATGCGGTCTCCGTGGATAGCCGGAAAACGCAACAGGCGAGCTTCCTCCTGCGAAAAAACCGAACCTGCAAGCAAGAACAACCACAAAAACGCTTTTTTCATAGCACCTCCTGTTTGATCTTTAGGGTTCATGGACAGAATTCTCTGAAACCAATGCACATTTTTTGCATCTAAAAATGAAAACATAAGGAGAAACCATGGATCTTACCGTCAAATTCCCCGGCGACTTGCGAGTCGATGCAGAATACGGACCCTTCACCATCCCGACCAACCAGGACGGCACCGTGCCGCCGCCGTTCGCGCTGTTTCTGGCGTCGATCGGCACCTGCGCCGGCATCTATGTGCTGGCGTTTTGCCGCCAGCGCAGCATCCCGACGGACGGAATGCTCATCACCCAGAAAATGGATTTCGATCCCGCAACCCAAATGATCAAAACCTTGACCCTCGACATCGCTTTGCCGGCTGGTTTTCCGGAAAAATATCGCGAAGCGGTCATCCGCGCCGCCGATCAATGTGCGGTCAAAAAGCACCTCCTCGACCCGCCAACAATCCGCATCGAAACCCATTATTCCTGATTCTGCCGCCTGCTGATTCAGAATCTGGTGATCGAAAACCGGATTCGGTGCCCTGCGCCGAGTCCGGAGCCAAGTTTTGCTTGCAAATTGCTGTGTGATTGTATACACTTAAAGCAGGAATTTGTTTCGCAATCTCCGGCACAAGGAACGATAGATGGATGAAAAGATGCAACGGGCTGTCGACGCAGTGGTAAATTCGGGTTACGCGATTGCCTTTACCGGCGCCGGCATATCGGTCGAGAGCGGCATCCCCCCATTCCGCGGCGAAGACGGTTTGTGGAGCAAAGTCGATCCGAACATCCTTGACCTCGACACTTTTTATTCCTGTCCGGAAAAATCGTGGGCGGTGATCAAAGAGCTATTTTACAATCATTTCGATCGCGCCCAACCCAACGCCGCCCACCGCGCCCTTGCCGATCTCGAAAGCTCGGGTAAAATCAAATGCGTCATCACCCAGAATATCGACAATCTGCATCAGGAAGCCGGCAGCGAGAAAATCTACGAATTCCACGGCAATTCCAAAAGGCTGATCTGCACGGCATGCGGCGAATTGTGGCAGGCCTCAGCGGCCATCTTTGCCAGCCTGCCGCCCAAATGTAAAAAATGCGGCCACTTGCTCAAACCCGATTTTGTCTTTTTTGGCGAAACCATCCCACAGGAAGCCTGGCAAAATTCGTTTGCAGCTGCCGAGCGCTGCGATGTGCTGTTGATTGTCGGCACGACCGGCGAAGTGATGCCGGCCAACCTGATCCCTGAGGTGGCCAAAAACCACGGCGCGACGATTATCGAATGCAACACCAGCGCTTCTCTCTTTACCGAAAAAACGAGCGACATTTTTCTGCAGGGACGGGCAACCGAGTCTCTTTCTCAATTGGCTGAACAAGTCGAAAAAGCAATCCGGATAAAAGGCGGCCTCGTATAGCGGCCTGACACGCAAACTAAAACGTGCCATAGCACCAACGCCCTTTGCAAAGCCGGATTTCTATCTGACCGCAAGATCGGTAGTTTGCCTTTGCCAGGAGAACGATTGTGATGGCTACAGGCTCCAAAGAAGATCATCTGCGCCAGCACTATGCCTCCTTTGCCATCGAGCAACTCGAACAGATCGCTTTCTATGAAGTCCGCGACTTGACAGCAGATGCGATCGATGTTTTGCGCCTTGAGTTGCGCCGTCGCAAACGGCCTTTCGATTACGATGCCGCGATCGATCTTCAGCTCGCCGGCCTCGGCGATACCGCCCGGGCGCAGCTCTATGAACGATTGACCACCTTGCCATGTCCAAATTGCGGGTCTCATGCCAATCCGTTAAATGCCGCTCTCACCCGCCTCTCCGTCGGCCTGGTGTTGTTTCATTATCAAAAGACGGTGTGCGTGCTGTCCTGTCCAAGCTGTCTTCGACGGATCGCCGTTCGAAAACAAGGACTCTGCGCCCTTTTCGGATGGTGGTCGGTGCCGGCTGGTGTGCAGAAAAACCTGGCGGCTCTGGCTGTGAATCGACAGGCCCTGCGGGAAAGCGATACTCACAGTCGTAACCTCTTGCTGCAAAGCTTTATCACAAAACATGCCGCGCACTTGACCGCCAAGATGAAACACACGGAGGCGCTGCAGGATTTCCTGCGCCGGCAGAATCGCCTGCGCCTGACGCCTGAGGAGTTGAAATCCCTGGCATGAAAACCGACCGAGGTCGAATTTCTTGTCGGCAATTTTGCAGAAACAAATTCGCAAGAGGAATCGTTAATATCAATATAACACTCTGGATGCAAAAGCCTGTCTGCTCGTCTGCACAGCCCTGTCGATTTTCTTCATCCGTGCAGGATTAAAAGGACTCTCGAATGTCCAGACTTTAGCCTGGAAACCTGCTATAAATTTCAATACGATCTATAGCTCGACACGGCATTCGCATGGTATCGATTAGACAAATTCGATTAAATTTCTGTTCTCATTAAAGCCAAGTTGGTGGCGCCTCTGTTATGACACCACCAAGAGGGACGGAATATGAAAAGAAAGATCAGACTCACAATCCTTTTGCTGTTGATGGCGATCGGTTGGGTGATGGGACAAAGCCAGTTTTCGCCAGAAGCCTATCGCCAATACCTGCAGCAAACCGAAAACCTGACTTTTCAGGCATTGCAGCAGCAAAAATCCCTGCCCACCCCGCTCTACAGCAAACTTGATGTTGCCACTCATCCTAAAGAACACGCTTACCTCGATTCCATCATCCAGATCTACGGCCTGACCGCTGACGAATTGGCGCTGCTGGAAAAGAACCATTTTGTCGTCTCTGAGCGGCTGAATTTCGATTGCTTTGGCCGGGCATTGCACGACATCTATATCAACGATCTGCCGGTTTTTATCACCACCGATGCGGTTCTCCATGCTCTGCATGTTTCCTATGACAAGTTGCTGATGGATCTGGAAAGCGCTCTCCTCGAGCCCAACCTGATCGAGGTGTGCAATCGCCTGGTGCAGGCCTATCCGGTGCTGCTGAAAAAATATGAGCAGGTCCCGGCGCTGCACAGCAATCTCGGCGATGTGGATCTGTTTGTCACCATAGCCAGATCGCTGATTCTGGGCGAGCTGTTTCATCCGGCCGGACCGTATTGCTCAGATACCGACTTGCGCACCCTATGGAATGCGATAGAATCGGAACAGATGACCCAAATGCCGCTTTTCTCTGAACGCAATCGACGCCTGGATTTCAGCCAGTTCACGGTCCGCGGCCATTATACCCAGGAAGTCCCCTACCCGGGCAGCGGCAAAACCCTGGCGGAATACTTTCGCTGTATGATGTGGCTGGGACGCATCGATTTTCTGTTGACGCCTCCTCCGGATAATCCCTGGGAACAACCGTGGTCGCGGGATGAAATCCGCCGCATGAACATCAGCGCCCTGTTGCTGCACGAGCTGCTGGGATTGGCCGATGCGAGCGAGCTGCTTTCCGAAAACGATCGGATCATCACCTTTATGGTCGGCGAATCGGACAACCTGACGCCCGGCGAATTCAGCGATATCCTCGATTCGTTGCAGTTGGCGGATGCCGCCATGCTTTATCAGGAAGACCAATTCGACCGGCTGCAAAACGCGCTGTCCAACAGCAGCGATGCCGGACAACGGATTCTCTCGAATTTTTTCCTCATGGATCCGTTTGCTTCCGAACCGGATCCTTTGCCCGTCTCCTATCGCCTCGCCGGTCAGCGGTTCATCATCGATTCTTATATTTTTTCCAACGTGGTCTATGACCGGATCATCTATCAGGGGCAAAAAATCTGGCGGCCGATGCCGGATCCCCTGGATGCGATGTTCGTGCTCGGCAACAACGCTGCCTTGCCGCTGCTGCAAAAGGAGCTCGAGCGCTACTCTTATGCAGGCCAGTTGGCTGCGCTGCGCTATTTGACCGATGCCTATGATGAAAGCTTTTGGCAGAGCTCGCTCTACAACGTCTGGCTGCAGGCGCTGCGCGCCCTGAATCCCCCCGCGGATTTGTCCCTTCACCCCATGTTCATGCAGACCACTGCCTGGCAGCAGCAAAAGCTCAACACCCAGCTCGCCTCGTGGGCGCAGCTCCGGCACGACAATCTGCTGTACGGCAAACAATCCTACACCGGCGGCACCGGCTGCTCCTATCCCCATTCCTTTGTCGAACCGATTCCGCAATTCTTTCAGCAAATCGCCGGTTTTGCAGAAATCGCCGGCAATTACTTTTTGACCATTCCGAATCTGGATTACCAAATTGAAGGAATCCAGGACTATTTCAACCGCCTCAACACCGTCTCGACACAACTGGCCGTTATCGCGCAAAAACAACTCGACCGTCAGCCCCTCAGCCCTGAAGAAAAAGACTGGCTGAAACGGATGTTGTTTGTCGAAGGCGGCAGCGGCACGCCGCCCTTCTCCGGTTGGTATGCGGATCTCTATTATGATCCTCTCAAGGCGGCCGAAGGCGATTACGTGATTGCGGACGTGCACACCCAACCAACCGACGAAACCGGTGCAGTGGTTGGGCGGGTGTTGCATGTGGGAGTCGGAAAGTTGAATCTGGGCGTTGTTCTCGCCGATGTCAACGGCACGCCGACCGCCTTTGTCGGGCCGATGATGTCCTATTATGAACAGATCACCGACAATTTCAAGCGGCTGACCGATGAAGAGTGGTCGTCCCTGGTCGAATCAGGGCAAACCCCGGCCCGTCCCGACTGGGTAAACGCCTATTTGACAGATACAAAAGGGGGAGAATTCGAAGCGGGCCGAATCATTCCCGGCATCGTTCAAAGCCAGGTTCCTGCCGGCAAAGCGTCCATTCCAGAATCATTTGAACTGCACAGTTATCCCAATCCCTTCAACCCACAAACGACGATCGAGTATACGGTTTCAAAACCCCAGTCGATCCAGATGGCGATCTACGATGGGGTCGGTCGGCAAGTGGAAGTATTGCTGGACCGCCATCATCTCCCGGGCCGCTATCGGCTGAACTGGTCCGCCGACGACTGTGCTTCAGGCATCTACTATTGTCTAATCAAAAATGGAGAAACACAAAAGAGCATCAAGCTTTTGTTGATCAAATAATGTCCTCGGAGCCACGCAACAGCGTCTCCGAGTCGAATTTTCGATTCATCGCCTGCACTGATTGATTTGGCGCAAAATTTGCTTTGCTGTTTCGAACATGTCAAGAGCAAAGCGTGTCTGGTTGTCTACCGTGCAACGAACGCCCAAAAAGGATGAATCGATGAAATTTTCGGCTCGTTCGTGGTTAATTTTATTTCTGTTGCTGGTTCTGCTGCCGATGCGGACCGGCGCTGTCCATGCGCGCGATTTTGATCGCCGCCTGCAGCGCATCAAACAGATCGCTGCCGAGAGCAACGGCAAAATCGAGATTCGAGTCCTTCCCTGCTCCAGCCCACAAATGGCCACCCAGGCCGCAGCTTTTATCCCTGAAAATGGCGCAAAGCAATCGTGGATGACCCGCGGATTGCGGCTTTTCTATCGAGCCGACTATAGGGCAGCGTTGGCCTGTTTTACCAACTCTTGTGAACAGGAGAGCGATTGGGACAGCTGGTATTGGCGCGGGGAATGTCTTGCCCAGCTGGGCGACAGGAGAGCCGCTCTGGGCGATTTCGCCATTTATTTGCCCGGGGCGAGCGAAGAAAAGCGGGATGATGTTTTGTTGCGCTCGGCGATGCTCCATTGGCAGCTGGGCAATGCCGAGCGCTGCCGGCGGCTGTTAAGCCATCTGGTGGTGGTGATGCCGAAGAGCGACTTTGCTCCGATTGCCACCCAATGGTTGGAAAATTTTTAGAGTTCGACGATAAATATTTTTTTCTTGCCGTTTCGCAAAACCCCCACACTGCTCCGCTGCCCTGATTTGAGTTCGGACAATCTGTGCATATATTCATAGATATCGCGAACCGGTCGGCCGTCGATTTCAACAATCACATCGCCTTTCAGGATGCCGGCGCGCTGAGCGCGGCCGCCAGGCGTCACCACCTGCACGCGCAGTCCCTGGACATCCCTCGCCCCGTGGTCCGGGGTGATGTTGAGGGTGATCTTGAAGCGTCGGGGCCGGGGCATCTCTTTGGGCCCAGCCTCCTGAAACGGGATCTCTTCCCGGGTATCGGCAAGTTCGACGATCAGCTCTGCGATCGCGTCAGCGATCGCTTTCTCGCTCTCCAGATCGATCCGCTCCGCATCGTCGGTCGGGGTATGATAATCCTCATGCGCGCCAGTGGTAAAAAAGAGCACCGGAATATCCCGTGCATAAAACGAGGCGTGGTCTGAGGGGCCGTATCCCTCCGGCGACATCGAAACAACAAAAAGGTCCGAACGAATCTGCTTTTCGATCAAATCGGCAAAAATCGGGCTGGTTCCGGTTCCCCCCACCATCACTGTACGGTTGTCCGGGTCGAGTCGGCCAACCATGTCGATGTTCACCATGCTCTTGATGCGGTGCAGATCCACCGGGCCATTTTCCGCAAAGTGGCGCGAGCCCAGCAGGCCGCGTTCCTCGGCTGCAAAGAGCGCGACCAGGACACTGCGGCGCAGGGGATAATCTCGAGCAGCGATTTTTTCGGCGATTTCCAGCACCGCCGCAACGCCGGACGCGTTGTCGTCCGCGCCGTTGTGAATCGCGGTGGTATCGGGCCGGCGCGAGCCGGAGTGCGGACCGCCCCAGCCGAGATGATCGTGGTGGGCGCCCAACAAAATGACCTCACCCTGGACCTCCGAATCCGCCCCGGGCAAGATCGCCAGGACGTTGTGGGTGGTGCATTGCTTTTCCAGCAAATCGACTCCGGCCTCGATATCGACTCCCAGCGCAAAAGATTCCGGCCGGAGTTGTCGATTGAGGCGCGCCTCCAGACTGTCCACACACTGCCCGGTTTTATGCAACAAAAGATCGGCCACCTCGCGCTTGATCTGGACGACCAGCAGATCGTCCAAACGCGGGGCGCCGTCGGCTGTCAACGGCAGCCATTTTTCTTCGGCATCGAACTGCGAACCCGACACAAACACCACCCCAATCGCACCGCGGTCCCGCGCCGTCAAGGCTTTTTTGCGCAAATCGCTGTAGACGCTGTATCTGCTCATGGGTTGCTCGGCTTCCGGATCCCCGCGCAACACCATCACCCACTTGCCGGCCGCGTCGATGTCGCGATAGTCATGCCAGCTCAGGCTGTCCTCGCTAAAGTCCATCCCATAACCGGCAAATAGCAACGCCGCCGATCTCTGGCCGTTGGCGCTGAACGCAACCGGCATGCAATCCCGGCCGATTTTAACTGTCTGATCAGACCAGCGAAAAAAATTGCCGGAACCGGTATCCACTGCGGTTACCACCTGCAACGGCTGCCGGCCATCCTCCCCCATGAGTTGCCAGCCGCTCTGCAACAGATCTCGGCGGCAATAATCGGTAACCACCCAATCCTCGGGCGTGCCAGGGGCCCGGCCCTTGAGCGAATCGGAAGCCAAAAAAGCGATGTGCTGGTAGAGCTCGGGAACCGTGATTTCTGTTATCGGCAAAAACTGCGCGGACAGCGGGCCGACAGAAACAGCGATAACCAAAAGCGAAAAGACTAGCCTGGGCATGCCTCCTCCTGCAGAGTCGATTCGAGTGCTGCGAACTCGGAATGAAATGTAACGCATCGGCGGGAAATGCGCAACGGCGAATTTTGCCTGGAGAAAAGCGGACGATATTCCTCAGGAAAAGGCGTCATTCAAGCGGGTCATTGGCGATTCGAATGCTGACATCGGCCGGCAACGCCAGGCCGGCGGCCACCTCGACGGCCTTGATGATTCCTGCAGGAACCGGACAGGCGGCATGTGTGCAAAAAATGGCCGCCTGCTGCAGGATTGTCGGCATTTGACCGTGGAAGGAAATTTCCTGAAAAGGATCGACAGAAACGATGTGTTCGGCCAAATTGCGGATGTGTTGACAATCGCTGTCGATGGCGACAAGACAGCGATCGCCTTGCAGGTGTGCCTCAACACGGGTGACGAAACCACAAATTCCGGCATGAATAACGCTAGAAGCCATTGCAACTCCTCGAATCAATTATCTCTCTTGTCTGATTTTGTGCAAGATCAATCGCCGATGACCAGCACTTTTTCCACATGGGGTTCAGCGATTTTGGCCATGCGATGCAAAAAGGCATCGGAGGTTCTTGGCTTGTCGCGCAAGGATGGATCCGGAATGTCGGGATGGGGAAGAAAGGGCTGCAAAACATAGAGTGTGGCGCCGGCAATCCAGGCAGCCATCTCGGCCATCCGTTCATCGTCATGAAGACCTTCCACCAGGGTGGTGCGAAACTCGTACTCTTTGTCCCAGCCGCGCAACAGATCGATGCTCGCCTGCAGCCTATCCGGATGGTCAAAACCGGTCAGGGCTGCATACTGCTGCGGCGCGCCTTTGAGATCCATGGCAACATAATCCAAAAACGGCAAGAGCTGCTTTAACCTTTCCGGATGCGAGCCGTTGGTATCGAGTTTGATGGCAAAGCCAAATCCTCTAAAAAACTCGATCAAATCCAGCAATTCCGGCCAGATGGTCGGTTCGCCGCCGCTTATGGTGACCGCATCGACCCAGTGGTCAGCAAATTGGCGACAGAGTTTGCCCAGGCGCTCCCAACTGATGCCGATCTGCCGCTTTTGCAGCAGAGAGGCGTTGTGGCAGAAACCGCAACGAAAATTGCAGCCCGAAACGAAAACAAGAGCAGTCAGATGACCGCGATAATCGATCAGCGACGGCTGTTTTTGAACCGCATAGACCGGAGAATCACTCATAAAAACCGCTCAGGATCGGCCGTCGTCGACAGCCGTTTGCAGGACCGCCTGGATCAAGTTCGGCGACAGCAAACCTTTGCCGTCTTCGCTGTAATCCGTTTCCACCCCCAGGTAGACACTGAGAAAATTATTGGGCTTTTTGCCCTGCTGGACGGGTTCGCTTTTTTGCGCCACAAAATCGTAGGTTTGCCGTTCTTCGTTCCAAACTCGAATCACAAAGCCCGGGATTCGGGACGGATTCATACATTCGGTCTGAGCGAAAGCGACCAGCCCATCCACAGTCTCGACGTTGTGATAGCACTTGTCAAAATCCTTCCAGCGGTTTTCGGCGAGCATCTGATCCAAGCGTTTGTTGAGCAAGGCGCACTTGGCGCACCCGGGTTTGCCGAACACTTCGATCCGAAACTTTTTGGGCATGCTGTCTCCTTGACGAAATCCGGCTCGTGCTGAAATGGCTAGTGCGGATCACCCGCAGAAACCGCCATCGAAGAATCGATCCGCGAAGGCAGCGACTCTTCAGCGGTTTCGACGCGATAGCGACCGCGTTGGCGGGCAACCAGTTCACCATAGCGTTTGGATTTGTTCCAATTTTCGATCTTGCTGAAATAGCCCACCACCCGGGTTTCGCCATATACTTGATCCGATCCGCAACGAGGACAGGTTTCTTCCAATCCGCGGCTTTGCTGGTGGCATTCCAGACAATAGGTGAACTCGGGTGAGATCGTCAGCTGAGCGCACTGCGTTCGGCGGAAAGTCTTCTCGACCAGCTGGAAAATGGATTGCGATGAGGGTTTTTCTTCGCCGACAAAGGCGTGGATAATGGCACCCGATTCGATCAAACCATGGTATTTCGCTTGCTGGCGGATTCTCTCGACGATCGATACCGGGGCGTCTGCCGCCAGGTGAATCGAATTGGTATAGAAAACCGAATCGTCATCGATCGAACCTTTGACGATCGGCGTGGCTTCAGGAGCAAAATATTTGAGATCGCTCTTGGCCAGACGGCGGGCGGCGCTTTCCGCCGGCGACTCTTCCAGGCTGAATTTCATCTTGTATTTGCGCGACATCTTTTTGGCCTTGAGAAACATGTGCGCGACAATGCGCAGCCCCATCTCTTGCGCTTGTTCAGACTCGTGCAATTCTTGACCGGTGAGAAATTTGACTGCATCATTGACGCCGATCAAACCGATGATGTAGGTGCAGGTATCCAGATCGACATACGGTTTGCCGTCACAGGAGGGTTGGCCGATCTGATAAAGAGGCTGTCCGCGCTCGGCCATCATGTTGCGGATGGTCTGGCGCTTTTGCAGATGGGCTTGGGCGCAGATTTCCATCGCAGCATCGATCTCGTTCAGCAACCCCGGCAAGTCCTTCTGACTCTTGCGCGCCGCGCGAAAAGCTGCCTGCGGAACATTGACCGTGACGTTCTGGAATCCGCAAAAGCGCATCGACTCCGGATGCTGCAGCATGCGGTTGTCCGTGATGGTCGTTCGCAAGCGGCAACAGGCGGACAGCGTCACCTCGTCGCGGTCAAAAATGAAATAGGTGGAACCGTTTTGACTGGCCACTTCACACGCACGCTGCACAATTTTGAGCTGCTCCGGGTCAGTAAAACTGTCCTCGTTGATATGAAAATCGCATTTGGGAAATTCGAACACCCTGCCGTTCTTATCTCCTTCTTCCCAAACTTGCAACAAGGCAAGGGCAAAATCGCGGGCTTGTTTTTCATAGTCGCCATAGGTCATGACTTTTTCGCCGCGCTCGGCCACCTCCGCCGCCACCTGCGCATCGATCGCGATCCCTTTGCTCGGATCGTGGTTTTCCTTCCAAACCAGCCTCGGCCTTCCCTCTTCCTGCACGACCAGGTTCATCAGCGAATAACCCTGGGCGTCGGTCTCATCGCGGTTCATCTCGGTCAACGGCACGATCGTGCCGTCCGCCTTGCGCAGCAAATATTTTCCTCCCGGTCCGATCGCCGGCACTTTTTTGAGGTAGGAAGGCACGCCACTGTGAATGTTAAAATCGAGAAAGAGAGTCTGACCGCCGCGAGAAAAGGCGTTCTGTGAGCCGTTAAAGATCAGTTCCTGCGCGATTTGCTTGAGTTCCACCGGCGACATGCCGACGAGCAGAGGGGCATAAAAGACATTGATATAGGCGATTCCCAGCGCCCCGGCATAGTTGGCCTGCATGGTGGCCAGAAAGGTGTTCAGATGGCCGGTCAACACCGTAGCACTGCGCGCCGGCTTGGAAACCGTATTCAAGTTCAACAACCGCTGCAAACCGTATTTTTTCACATATTCGACCGAATGCGAAGAACAGTAAACCCGATGTGGATAACCCAAATCATGAAGATGAACCATGCCGGTGTGATGAGCGCGCTTGACCTCGGCGGAAAAAATGCGATCCAGCGCCCACTGCTTCAAAACCAGCTCCGCAATGCCGAGATTGACCGCCTCTGGATTGTTGTTGACGATGTTGCTGTTCTCGGTCGACTTGGTGTTCATCAAACTGTCGATGTATTGCTTGGGCACCGAGTAGATCTCCAGATCGCGCAGCTGTTCGCGCAAGTCCCGCAAGGCGAGCTCATTGTTGACCAATTCGCGGATCAAGGCCGTGTTCACACTGCTGACATTGCTCTCAATAACCTGATTTTCCACAGCCTTGGCCACCGAGATGGCGATCTCGCCGGGGAGACCGATCTCGTCCACCAGCTGGTTGATGATTCGGCCGCGATCCCAAAAGTCGGTGCTGTTGCTGCTCAAAGATTCGACCAACAGCAGAGAAGCATCGGTTGGATCTTTGCACAGCTCGCCGTTCGTCGTCCGCACGCGGATCTTGCGGCGCGCGAGTTCACGCTGTTTGCGATAGCGCTTGTATGCGGCGACGACCACCGGGAACTGGTTCTCGGCCAGGACAATCTCGACGAGATCCTGCACATCTTCGATCTTGGGTATCCGCCGGCCGTTTGCATCCGGATGGATATAATACTCGCTGAAAGGATCATTGAGCTGGGCAATGACCTGTTCAGTCAAGGTTCTGGCAATGCTGTCGTCGACTTGCTCGCCGGTCTGACGGGCAACGGCAGCAAAAGCGTGCTGGATGGCCTTTTCGATCTTTTCGGCATGAAACTCGACCACAAAGCCATTCCGTTTCAAAAATCCGTCAATTTTTTTTCCACTGTCAGGCATAACAATCTCCTCCCACAAACCGCAGGCAAAGATATCGAACAAAGCGGATTTCACTGGCGCTGCATGACCATCAGGTGCTCGATACTCCCCGATGTAAATATATAGCGTACAAATTTGAAATTCAACACTAAATGTAGTGGTATGAAAAATAATTGGGCAAAAAGTCGGGTGGGATCAGGTTCTGCCGGGTTACCGGTTGCCCGGCAGAACCTGGCTCGAGTCAATCGTTGAGGTTGATGGCCTGGCGCCGTTTGATGGCTTCCAGCCGCATGTGATCCTTTGCGTTGTCATTCACATCGATGGTTACCTGATCGATCTGGTGATCCGTGCCGCCGGAGTGGCGGACGACCTTGTAGATCGGATCCCATACCCGACCGATTCGATAGCGCTCGGCCACCTTGTTGACCAACTCGTAATCCTCGCCGTAATTGCGGCAATAGGGCGAATCGTTCATGCCGAACCAGCCCACCTCTTTGAGAACCTTGAGCTTGATCGACCGCGGCGCGCCGGCGCCGTTGATGCGCAGCAGATTGTTGCGGCCGTTTTCCTCTGTCCATTCGTCATGGGTAACGATAAACGGTTTGCCTTCCACCAGCACCGGTACCACCGATCCGCCGCTCTTCTTTTCATAGACCTGATAGGAACCGATCACCATGCCGATGCGATCGTCCTGCTCATAGACAGCAAGGATCTTTTCCACAGCATCCTCGAACAGCAGATCGTCGGAATCCAGCTGAACGTAATATTTGGCTTTGGACGTTTGCAGCGCGGCATTGAAACAGAGACCCAGGTTATTCATGTCGAGGACGATCACTCGCACCGCCGGTTTATCGGCTCGATAGCGATCGCCTCCCGGCATATAGCGCTGCACCTGCTCGACCGTGGGATCGCTTTCGCCGCCGTTGCAGACCACCACGCATTCGATATTCGACACCGTCTGTGCCTGTACCGACTCGATGGCGGAACAGATAAATTCCGGTCGGTTGAAAACCGGGATCACCACAGACGCCAGACACGCCTGAAAACTCTTTTCTTCTTCCCCGGTATAGACAACCGAGTGGTAATTCTGCCCGGGTGCCAGATAGGCGTGGATCCGTTTCAGGTGCTCGGTGCAGATCGCTTCCAGCTCCTGGGCAACCGCTTTGCCCGCTTTCAGATAGGCAAAGACATCCTGGCCCTTGGCCGCTGCGTAGACCACATAGGGAACACCGTTAAAACGGTTTGAGACATGGACAATGCGCTGGGTTTCAAAAGCCTTGAGGCGCAAGTCGTAAAGCGGATGAAAGCGGATTTTTTCATCGCAGAATCCCACGGCATTGAGAAACGTCCGTGCAAACAGCAGACAATAGCCCATATCCCAGGAATCCATGAGCCGGCCAGGATGAAATTCGAGCAGTTTGCGCTCGAGATGCTTCCCGGCATCGATCAAATCATAGTCGCTGTAGAGCATGACCGCGTCAGGGTGGCGTTCCATAACCAGCCGATAGAAGAGAGTTGCCGCGCTCTTGAATTCGATCGCGTTCCGGGCTGTATCGCAGATCAACAGATAGTCACCGTCTGCGGCGGCAAATGCGGCATTCAAGGCCTGGGAAGGGGTGCTCAAATTGGCAGTGACAAAGCGATGACCGCGCTTCATCGCTTCTTTTTCAGCCTCTTTCCAGTCCCCGTACAGCAGCACCTCATGATTGGATTCGACTTGTTTTTCCAGGGAATCCAGAGTCTTTTGCATGCCGGCCAGACCATAAGGCGCCTGGGAATTGGCCTGTAAAAGTATGGTGATTTTCGGCTTCATGGTGGAAGCTCCTTTCCATTTTCTAAAAACCAGTAGGAGTTCGACAACCGGCGCCGGCTTGGCTTGCACCCTTCAAACCGATTGTCCTGCTTTTTGATCGACGGTTGTTGCAGTTTTTTCAATATATAAAACTCTTGACCCTGGGTCAATACCTTTATCCCTCGATATTCCACTCTTTTGCAGGTCGGCCTTGTCGAGTAATTGCTTTTGATTGTCAGCACAGTTTGCTATCTTGCAAAATGGAGACCATTCGGAATAAGTTGGCTTGTCTTTTTCGTTGAAAAAGTGAAACCGCTCGATAGTGCCCCAACAGAGCGATTCTCTCTTTTTCATTTATTCTGTTAACCCGAACCAGGAGAAAGGAGAACATGAAAAAAAGAGTTGTCAATATTGGAGGCGAAACGATCGAACTCCCCGACCCGGGCAAAAAACCGTTGCTCTATCTGGCGGTCGGTGTCGTTCTTTTGATCGTTCTCATCTCATCGTTTTACACTGTTGGAGCGGATGAGGTGGGCATCATTCAGCGTTTCGGCGCCTACGTGCGCACCACCGAACCCGGGTTGCATTTGAAGCTGCCCTGGGGCATCGAAAGCATTAAAAAAGTCAAGGTGCAACGGGTTTTCAAAGAGGAATTCGGATTTCGCACTGTTCGCGCAGGGGTCCATTCTGAATATTCTTCGGATGATTTTCGCAGTGAGTCCCTGATGCTGACCGGCGACCTCAATTCCGCTCTGGTCGAATGGATTGTGCAATACCGGATCAAGGATCCAGTTGCCTATCTCTTTCGCGTGCGCGATGTGGAGGGCACGATCCGGGATGTCTCCGAATCGGTCATGCGGCAAGTGGTGGGCGACCACAGCGTCGACGAAGTGATCATTCTCAACCGCAAGGATATCGCGCTGCAGGCACAAACTGAAATGCAAACCCTGTTGAACGATTATGAAACCGGCGTCGATATCGTCACCGTCAATCTGCAGGATGTGAATCCGCCCTTACCGGTTCAGCCAGCTTTTAACGAAGTCAACGAAGCGAGACAGGAGCGCGAACGCATCATCAACGAAGCGTGGAAAGCCTACAACACAGCCATTCCGCGCGCCCGGGGACAGGCCGAGCAGGTCGTGCTCGAGGCAGAAGGCTATGCCACCAATCGCGTCAATCGCGCCCGCGGTGATGCCGATCGTTTTATCAACGTCTGGCAGGAATATCGCAAAGCCAAAGATGTGACCCGAACCCGTTTTTATGTGGAAACCATGGAAGAGATCCTGAACAAGATTCCCAATAAAATTGTGGTTGACGAGGAGATGAAATCGTTTCTGCCGCTGCTGCAGCTCAAGGGAAAGGAGGTGAAGTGATGAACGCGAAAACCTCCCGCTATGTGATTGTTGCTGTCATCATTTTGCTCCTGATCCTGCTCAGCGATACCTTTTATATCGTCGATGAAACACATCTGGCCATCATCACCCAATTCGGCGATCCAATCGGAGATCCGGTGACCACCGCCGGCTTGAAAATAAAGATGCCGTTTATTCAAAAGGCAACGTTTTTCGAAAAACGCATCATCCAGTGGGATGGCGATCCCAATCAAATCCCCACCTCGGACAAGAAATACATCCTGGTGGACACCTTTGCGCGCTGGCGCATCGTCGATCCGCTCAAATTCTATCAATCGGTGAACAACGAACGCAATGCACACAGCCGATTGGACGATATCATCGACGGCATCACCCGCGATTTTATCTCGGAAAAAATGCTGATCGAGGTGGTGCGCAACTCGAATCGGGAGCTGACCATCGCCAGCGAAGGAGAAGAAACGCCGATCTCGATGGATTCGCTGCGCATCGAAAAAGGGCGACTGGCCATCACCCGCATGATTCTGGAACAGGTACAAAAACTGACGCCGCAGTATGGCCTTGAGGTTCTCGACATGCGCATCAAGCAGGTCAATTATATCGAAGAGGTGCAGGTCAAGGTTTTCGACCGCATGATCTCGGAGCGCCGGCGCATCGCCGAGCTCTATCGCTCGGAAGGGCAGGGGAAAAAAGCGGAGATTGAAGGCCAGATGCAAAAAGAACTGCAGCGCATCAACTCGGAAGCCTATCGCAAAGCCCAGCAGATCCAGGGCAAGGCCGATGCCGAGGCGACAGAGATCTATGCCGATGCCTTTTCGCGCGACCCCGAGTTCTATTCCTTTTTGCGCACCCTGGAATCCTATCGCAACAGCCTGGACAGCTCCAGCACGCTGATCCTGAGCACGGACGGCGAATACCTGAAATTCCTCAAATCCTATTGATATTTCCACTCACCCGGATTCGCTGCGGTGCCGCGGATCCGGGTGAATCGATCGGGGCGAGGGAAGAATTATCCTTTTTCAAATGCTTCTGGATTTTTTTTGGGGGGGGCCGCTCCGGCTCCGGCCCCGCCTTTGTTCCGTGACCAGGAATTGCGGGAAATGATTCTGATCGTTCGCTTTTGATTGTTTGCGTTGCGGGGCCGGGATCCTCCGCGGGACTTGTTCCCATGGGATGGGGATTGACTGCCAGGGCGCGAAGCCGGCAAAGCTGCATCACCGCAGGGCTTGCCCCTGCGGGATGATGATTGAAAGCCAGAAAAACGCCGCACCACAGCCAACTCCCCCCAAAAAGGATGGTTTAGGGTCTCCTTTTCTGGCCATCAATCACCGCTCCGCGGGGGCAAGCCCCGCGGTGGCGGAGACGATCCAGCCCGCACAACCCGCCTCATTAAATTCAGCGGAGCGCGACCCCGCAGGCCGCCGCTCTTGCGGCCGAGGAGGCGAAGTAAAAAATTTGCAATTGCGAAGTGCGAAATGCGAAAGTTAAAAGAAACTGCAAATGACCGATTGGAACGAGTTTCAGACTCGGCCATTTGTTGATCTTTGCTGTTGAGAATTGTTGGCCGGCAGGGCCAGCGAGATGCATTCCCAGGCAGAGCCTGGAAATAAGAAAAAACTTGAAGCGATCTACTCGATAATACTCAAGGAAACGCTGGGCACAATTCATTTTATCATTGTTCATCACATCAATCATTAAAAGAATTGAAGGACGAAACGTAACGCTTGATAAACAGATTTTATAAAGAAGTTTTTTTCTGCGCTCTCGACGTAACCTGTGGTTCTTTTTTCTCTTCAATTGGTCCTATGAAAAAGCCAGAGCATTGGATCTTTGGAAGATAAAAATCATTTCAACAGAGTACATTTCAAAACCTGGTTGAATGATGGCGAAGCGAATTGGATAAAATAGATACCAGATGATGCTGTGCTGGCGTTCCAAGCGAATTTATGTGAGCCGCTTTCGAGGTTACCTTTATACAATTTATGCACAAGCTTACCATGGATGTCGTGAACGGCTAATTCACAGGTCGTGTATTGCGGAAGATCAAGCTTGATTGTTGTTCTGGCATTGAATGGATTGGGATAATTTTGTTCAAGCTGGAACTTTGCAGGTAAATTCGCTGATTCTACATTGGTGACTGCCCGTACAAAGAGTTTTACTTTTATCGAGTCTGAAAGGTCTCCATCGGTGGCGAGGAGGTTAAAGCTGGTATCAGAAGCGGGCCAAGGCACCAAACCTGAAACTATGCTACCACTTACATCAAGCCAGGATGGCAGGTTTGAAAAGCTTAAGGTGATCTCATGCCCATCCTGATCCATTACCCTTGCGATATAGGTGCACTGCTGTAGCT
The DNA here is from genome assembly GCA_029565675.1 of bacterium. GTDB lineage: Bacteria > Zhuqueibacterota > Zhuqueibacteria > Residuimicrobiales > Oceaniaggregativiventaceae > Sulfursilanivivens. The sequence goes on along the minus strand of JAKQNP010000008.1, from coordinate 122,089 downwards.
TAAAGGCTGTTAACGTATCTGTGGATGTGATTTTAGGTGCAGTGTTGGTAATGTTCAGAATCAAGTTTATGTCCGCAAACTGGGGCGGGATATCACTATCCTTTACCTGTATGTGCAAATCAAAGTTTCCGGATTCTTGGGGCGAGCCGAATAAAATTCCAGAAGGATAGAAGCTCATTCCGGGTGGCAGCTGGCCGCCTACCATCGACCAGGTGTAGGGTGCGATGCCACTTTGAGCGCTCAGCTGTGCCTCATATTCGTAAAGATAGAGGCCTTTGTCTAGCGACTGGGTTGCGATTACTAGTTCTGGTGTTTCTATTGTCAGAGTGACTTGCAAACTATCTTTTTTATCGCCATCACTGGCAATAACAACAAACGAGGTGTCCGTCGCACTCAAGGGCACAAGACCGCTTAAAATGTTATCATGCGAGACGAGCCAACTGGGAAAGTTCTTGAAATAAAATTGAAGTGGATTATGATCAGCATCAGTCGCAGAGGCATTATAGGTTAGAATCTGCTGTTTCTGTATGGATATGGACGATGGAGAATTGATGACTGGTGCCGAGTTGTTAATATAAAGTTGGAAAGAAAGTGAATCCGTTTGGGGTGGTGCATCCGAATCCTGGACTTGGACAACAAAAACAAATTGGCCAGAATTAATCGGCTGTCCAATAATCACTCCTGTCTTATCAAGGACGATTCCATCAGGCAGCGATCCCTCAACAATCGACCAGTGATAAGGGATTAATCCTCCTTCTGCAGCCAGAAGGGTTTCATAATTACATCGGTAAATCCCATACGGAAGTTCCGTGGTCATGATAGAAAGTGGACGCGTACGAACAAAAAAACTGACCTCAAGAGTATCAGCCAGATCTCCATCTGTAGCTATCACATAAAATGTGCCCTCTATAACCTGGTTTGGTGCTGTACCGCTGAGAGTGTGGCCGGAAGCCGATAACCAGTATGGCAGCTGCAAATACGAAAAACTGACGCTATTTCCATCTGGATCCTCAGCCGCTGCTGAATAGATTACGGTCTCTCTGGCGAAGGCGTTCAATCGTGACGATGACGAGAGCACAGGCTTTTGGTTTCTGACCACAAACTGAAATTGAGCCTCGTCTGCTGCTGGAGGCTGGCCAGCATCTTGACAGAGAATTGTAAAAGTGAATGAACCGGACTCTGCAGGCGTTCCATAGATCAGACCGCTGTTGTTGTCCAAAACCAGTCCCTTAGGAATATTTCCAGTGTTGATCTTCCATGACAAAGGTTCAATACCTCCATTGCTTTGAAACTGAAACTGATAAGATCTTTTATAATCCGCTTGTCCAATTTCAGTATTTGCTATCTTTGGAGACGTGGACGGATTGATGGTAACAATCAATGGGTCAGACCAAGCAGTCTCATGGTTTCTGTCCGATGCTTTGGCACGCATTTTAAAAATTCCGGAAAGTGGATAGGCATAGTCAAAATCTGCACTATAACCAGAGGTATAATTTTTCAGCCACGCAGATACCGCTCCATTATCATAGTCTGCAAATAAATCGATGCTGTCATTATCAGGGTCTATAACAAAAACGACGAATTGCGAGATGATTCGGGAATGCCCGGTTGCAGACCTCTCGGTAAAAATTGGCCTATTCGGTGGCAGGTTTCCAGTACCTTCCAGTGAATATAAGGCATAATTTAGATAATATTTAATTTCATCATAATCTTCTGGTAAATTGATATATGAATCAAATACCGCCGAGGTATTGGCGGGCATAGTATTATCAGGCACATCCAAATAGGTATAATCAGTAGCAATCATTCTGTCATTTTTGTATATGCAGGCAAAGATTTTGGCAAACTTCATGGTATAGTTATGGTCGTTGCGAACAACTCCCTGCCATTTGTTACTGCTCCCGTAAGGCTGGAGAACAACGGATTCCAGTTGTAAAATCTGATCCCATAAAATGTTGCCACTGCCATCTTCAATATCATAGTCAATTTCATAGCCGATACTATCAAAATCTACTTTTTCGAGGTATGCCTCGAAAAATGTAACTGAATAAGGCGACATACCTGTATAACCATACGATTCATAATCTATATAGCTATAATCGGTTGCTACGAAAGAGCCATTCTTGTACAAATTGTATCTTAATTTGATCCAATCTAAATATTTACCTTTCTTGTTTTTAATAAGAGCATGAACCTGATAATAACCTGAGGAATATTCATAAACATAAAAATCAACGAGATCGATGTTTAAATCCAAATAGACATCATTTCGATAAAAAACCGCATTGTCCAATTCATTAGTTACTTCATCCAGCTGAATTTTAATCTCTGCGATTTTCTGTTTCGTTTGTCTAATCTCTGCTTCTGATACTCTGCCCGTATCTAGTTCCTCAAATCTGCTCTTGTCAAGCTTGTCACGCTCAGCTTCTAATTCACTTAAAAGCTGTTGTGTATCCACAGCAAAAAGTGCAGTGCAGCATACAAATGTGCAGATACACATAATATTTTGAATTCGTGTGTACATGGTAATTGATTCCTTTCTTGTCGTTTTATGATATCTAGATGTGTGTTTTAGTCCTAAAGTTCATTTTGAATAACCTATTCATACGGTCTCCTATAGGGAATCTACTATCCATGTTATTCAGAATTCACTGATTTATGGCTACAAAGAGTACCCAACAGGTATGATAACATATATAGTTGTGATGAAAAATGCAATGTCATTCAGTGCCTTTAGGTCATTTATTATTGTCATATTCGTTAAAGGGATGAGTGATTTAATTTTATTCAGAATTTTACTGAAGACCAAGAGATTAATATATTTTTCTAAATCGATCCTATTCTCAAAGAAACCTCTTATATTAATTAAATCAGAGTCATTTGAGGATTGCTAAATGCTGGGACAAAAGCCCTAAAAATGGGGAGTGACAGATTTCGTGTCCGCGGGGGCAAGCCCCGCGGTGGCGGAGACGATCCAGCCCACACAACCCGCCTCATTAAATTCAGCGGAGCGCGACCCCGCAGGCCGCCGCTCTTGCGGCCGAGGAGGCGAAGTAAATAATTTGCAATTTCGAAGTGCGAAATGCGAAAGTTAAAAGAAACTGCAAATGACCGATTGGAACGAGTTTCAGACTCGGCCATTTGTCGATCTTTGCTGTTGAGAATTGTTGGGCGGCAGAGCCGGCGAGATACATTCAAAGGCAGAGCCTGTGAACGATTAAAGGTAATAGGTGCCAAGTTCCAAATGCGAAAAATAGAGCTGGAGCAACCGCGCAGGGAACCAGAAGCTTTGAAAACTGCATGAGAAAACGACACAAGATTGGTTATTGAAAAAACGGTTATTTTATGCTATCTTGATCAATAGAGACCCTCTTCCGGATTCGGACCTGAACACCGAATCCAGCCCATTAAGCGAATAAGGACGATCACATGATCAGCGAACGCATCGATCGAAATTTTTTTGCGATTCACCACTTGCAGGATGAGGATCCTGATGCCCAATACTGGCGAAAACAATCTCCGCAAGACCGAATTTTGGCAATCGAACTGATGAGAAGAATCAATTATGGCCACTCCATCGCTACCGCAAGACTTGCAAGATTTTTTGAAATTGCTGAATTCCCACCGCGTTGAATATCTGCTGGTCGGCGGGTATGCCGTCGGGTATCATGGCTATCCACGGGCAACCGGCGATATGGACATCTGGGTTGGTGTGAGTCCGAGAAACGCCAAAAAGTTGGTTGCGGTAGTCAAAGAATTCGGCTTTGACCTTCCGGAAGTGGATGAGAACCTTTTTCTGCAAAAGAATAAAGTGCTGCGAATGGGGAATGTCCCCCTGAGAATCGAGCTGCTGACAACTCTCTCTGGAGTTGATTTTCAGTCCTGCTACAAACAGCGAATTGTCGATACCATCGATGGCATTCACATCGATATCATTGATTTGGAAAACTTGATCAAGAATAAAAAAGCTAGCGGCCGCCATAAAGATCTCGATGATGTTGAAAAGCTCTCCTAGGCTGACACGCTATTACCGCCTCAATTTTTGAATTCGATGTATCTGTGCGATATCGAGAGCGTGGTGTTCTCGATGCAGTGGGATGGGGGTTGACTGCCTGAACGCAAAGCCGGCAAAGCTGCATCACCGCAGGGCTTGCCCCTGCGGGATGATGATTGAAAGCCAGAAAAACGCCGCACCACAGCCCCTTCCCCCCCAAAAAGGATGGTTTAGGGTCTCCTTTTCTGGCCATCAATCACCGCTCCGCGGGGACAAGCCCCGCGGTGGCGGAAACGATCCAGCCCGCACAACCCGCCTCATTAAATTCAGCGGAGCGCGACCCCGCAGGCCGCCGCTCCTGCGGCCGAGGAGGCGCGCGCAGCCGCCGGAGGCTCACGGCTTGCGCCCCCAAAATCAGTGATTCTGCACCAACAAAAAAACTCGGAAAACATAAAAGATTATCGGTAATCCGCGCGCAAGCCGTAGCCGGAGGCGCACAAAGGAAGAACGTGCCTGGTTCAAAACGGGAAAGAGGGGCTAAAGTTAGAAGGAAAAAGGCAAAAGGTAAAAGGCAAAAAGTGCCACGTTCCAAATACGAAAATAAAGAGCAGAAGGCGAAGTGGCAAGTGCCAAGGTCAAAGTGCGAAAGTTTCAGATCTCACCGGTTTCCTCAAATATCTCGCCGCGCAGATAGCGGCCCCAGACATTTTCGAACCAGCTCTCCTCCTGCGGAATCGGACGCCGCGGCTTCCAGCGGCTGACAAAAGCGCCGTCCCGGTAAACCGTCTCCAACACCTTTTCGCGCAAAGAGAGCTCTTCCGTTTTATAGCGCCACGCGTCGCCGAGATCGTCCAAAACCGGCTCGCCGGCCGGATCCATCACCAGATAGGAACCCCGGCTGCCGCCGCCCGCCTTGAGATAGGCGCAGATCGCTTCCAGATAGGCGGCGTGCGCGAGGACGAGATGGCGGTTTTGCAAAAACGCCGGAATCTCTGCCGCGTCCTGCAACCGCTGTTCATCGAATCTCTTGATTTGCGCATACGCCTCGCCCAAAGCTCGCTCGGCCTGATGCAACGCGCGGATATGCGAGCCGTACTGGGTCATGCGGTGCTGGAATTCATGGCGATAGTCCGTCACCGACACGCCTGTTTCAGCGGTGACCGCCTTTTTCAGCAGGTCGATGAGGTGCGCGCCGCGTTCCCGCGCAACGCGCTCAAAGGTCTCACCGGCAACCGGCTTGTCCTTGCCCGCCCTGGCGATTCGCACCGCCGCCCGGTAGGAGCCGACCTGGCCGGAATTCAGCGCCGAGCCGCCCGGCCGATAGACCCCATGGCTGCCGTTCACTTCGCCCACCGGATAGAGATGGCGGATATTCGATTCCCACCAGATATCGCCCGCCAGTCCGCCATTGTTGTGCTGCGCGCACACCGCCACTTCCAGCGGTTCGCGGCGAATGTTGATGCCGTTTTTGGCATACAACTCGATGGCCAGCGGATTCATCTTGTCCAGCCTTTCGATCGGCGTGCCGAAGAGAGCGTTCGAATTCTCCAGATAGCGAAAAGCCTCGGGCTCGAGATCCTCGAACGAAAAGGCACCGATCCGGTCATCGCCGCGCGGATTTTCGCGGAAATCCATATAGACCCGTCGTCCCTTGACCACGGTTTCGATATAGACCAGCACATCGACCAGGGAGGATCCATAGTTTGGAATCTTGCGCGGATCGAACGGCCATTGATAGCCCTTGAGAAAAACATCGGTTGCCAGCTTGCCCATGGTCGGGAAATGGGGATTGAGAAATTCCTGTTCATCCCCGCCTGCGGCATCGGTGCTGATGTAGCGCGGAATCACCTGCTGGTAGGTTCCGGAAACGTTCCAGCGAAACTGGATCGACGCCAGGCCGTACTGCGATTCGGTCAGGTTTCTCGCCATCGCGCCCACTTCGAGCGCCAGGCCGATGGCGCCGATATGCACCTTTGGATAGACCGAGGTCTGGTACAACCCGCCCGGGCCGCCGACGCCGAAAACGATATCGTCAGCCTTGAAGAAAACCAGGCCGCGGCTCTCCTCCTGAACCCGCTTCTTGTCCATGGCGATCAAACCGACACAGCGATTTTCGTCCACCAACAGGGCGACCACATCGTGCTCGTCGAAAATGGGGATCTCTTTTTTCCCGACCTCGCGGTAAAGGCAGGTGAACATCTGATTCGACGTCCAGGGACCGGCCGATGTGGCCCGTTGGCGCGGATCGTGATCGGTTTTGTAACCGACAAAGCCGCCAAAGCTGTTGTGTGGAAATTGCACGCCGATCTGCACCAGATGAAAAAACTCCTGCGCCGACATGGTCGCTTCGATCAGAGCCAGGTCGCCGTGCATGGCGCCGCCGTCAAAGAGCGATTTGGCCATCTCATAGGGCGAATCCGGTTCTTTGCCGCTGACCGAAAGTTTGTAGTAGGTCTGTTTGTCCGATCCGGTATTGTTGGAGGTGCCGCCGCCGATCTTTTCCGTAACGATCGCGATATCGCGATGTCCGAACGAATGGAGGTGATCGGCGCAATTGAGCGCCGCCGCGCCAGAACCGACAACGACGGTATCGATCTCATAAAGAGGAAAGGACAGTCCTTCGATTTGAATCTTGCTCTGTTTCATGCTTGCTCCGATGATTTCTGGTCAATCCGGCTTTAACCTCGCAGCTTCAGCAAAGCTTTTGCCGTCACAAGCTCTTTCGGCAGTCCATGTTGTCGACGCCGAAACTCGCCTCCGCATGCGGGTTTGCCGTGAATCACAACCGGCGGAGATGAAAGCCGCCGTCCACATTGATGACCTGGCCGGTCGTATAATCGAGATATCCCATAACGATGGCAGCCACAGCCTTGGCGATATCCTCCGGATATCCCCAGCGCTTGATCGGCAGCAGCCCCTCATCGATCATTTTATCGTATTTTTGTTTCACAACGCTGGTCATATCGGTTTCGATAATGCCGGGACGGACTTCATAGACATAAATGCCATATTCCGCCAGCCGATCGGCGAACAATTGGGTCATCATGCTGATTCCCGCCTTGGACAGGCAATATTCACCGCGGCTGGGCGAAGAGGTGTAAGAGGAAATTGATGCGGTATTGATGATTTTAAAATCGCGCTCCGGGTGGGCGGTCTTTTGTTCGATCATCCAGTTGGCCACCGCCTGGGTGAGAAAAAAGGGTCCGCGCAGGTTGATGTCAAGGACGCGGTCATAGCTCTCTTCTGTGGTTTCAAGAATATCGAGGCGCACTTTGAGAGACACCCCGGCATTGTTCATCAGCACATCCAGACGGCCGAATCTGGCGCGAATCTCTTCCAGCAGTTGCCGGCGTCCTTCTGCCTGCGAAATATCAGCCTGAATATAGCTGGCCTGCACCCCATGCTCAGTGAGTTTGGCCAGGTTTTCCGCAACGGCTTCTGGAGGATGCACATCATCGATGGCGATGTCAAATCCCAATTCTGCCAGCTTGAGGGCGATGCCAAAACCAATTCCCCGCGCTCCGCCGGTGATGAGCGCTACCCGCGAATTTTTCATTTTCACTCCTTCTTTGCTGCATGACCAACACCGGCACCTCGTTTTGCGCGATGGCGTCGGCAAGTTCAAAGTGCCGTTTTTTCATAGTTTACAACCACACAATATAGCTTTTTCTTGCCCGCTTTTCAAGCCTTTTATCGCCTGGCCGGGGAGGATCAGCCAGCAATATTCGTTTCTTGCGTTTTTTGCCGACGGATTGTTTGCTTTTTGGTGAATTCTTTTCTATCTTTATCAACAAATGGATCGGATTCAGTATTTTGCTGATTATCCGGACAGTTACAGATGAGGAAAAACATGCCAGAGAACAGTCATCATGCTTCGGTTCCCAAGGATTTGGCGCTGTTTCTGAGCCGGATCAAGAGAGATTTCGGCGGCTTGTTGGCTCCCAAACGAGAAATCAGCATCGCTCGTGCCCCTGCACGTCTGGATATTATGGGCGGTGTCGGCGACTATTCCGGATCTCTGGTGCTCGAGGGCACTCTGCAGGAAGCGACGATTGTTGCCGTGCAAAAACGCACAGACCGACGGATTTTGCTCAAGAGCCTCGGTGTTGAGACAGAGGGGATGCAAAATTTGGTCGAACTCTATCTCGATGATTTTTACCATAACGGGCAACTCAAATCCGTTGCCGAACTGCAATCGCAGCTGAAGCAAAATCCGCGGTCGCGCTGGATCGCCTATGTGGTTGGATTTTTCCCTTTGTTGATTCAAGAAGGAGTTGCCGCTGATTTTTCCGTCGGCGCCAATATCGCCATTAAATCAGATATCCCGCTGGGCTCTGGAGTTGCCTCATCGGCGGCCCTGGAAGTTGCCACTCTTCTGGCTCTGCAGCATGCCTTTTCTCTGCAGATCAAACCGGAAGACCTGCCGTTGCTTTGCCAAAAAGTCGAAAACCATCTGGTCGGCGCCCCCTGTGGAGTCATGGATCAATTGACCTCGGCGTTGGGGCATAAAGACAAACTGCTGGCCATACGCTGCCAGCCGGCTGAAATCATCGACTCGATTCCGTGTCCCAAAGGCTATCAGTTTGCTGGCATCGACTCGGGCGTCAAGCATTCGGTCAGCGGATCGCATTATGCAGATGCGCGCACCGCTACTTTCATGGGCAGAAAGATGTGTCTGCAATCGGCCCAAAAGGAGGCGATCGCAGGCGATATTCCTTACGGCGGATATTTGGCCAACATCAATCCGCAGACCTGGCAAGAAACTCTGAAGAAAAAGATACCCGGCCGCATGCGCGGCATCGATTTCATCAACCGCTACGGTTCGCATGACGATCCCGCCACGCAGATCGATCCGGACAAGATCTATTCGCTCCGGCGGTGTACGGAACACCCGATTCTCGAGAACGCCCGCGTCGGTGAATTCATCCGTCTGCTGCAAACCCAATCGCTGGGAGAAGAACAGATCATCCAGGCAGGCGAATTGATGGTCGAATCCCATCTGAGCTACAGCCAGAATTGCCGTCTGGGCAGCAAAGAAACCGACCTCCTGGTGGACCTGGTTCTTCACCAGGGGCCAAAGAACGGCTTGTATGGCGCCAAAATCAGCGGCGGCGGCAGCGGCGGCACGGTGGCTGTCCTGCTGGCCAACGGACAGGAAAACCTGTTGAAGAACATCGTTTCCCTTTATATCGATACAACCAAACTGCCGGCAACGCTCTTTTTTCAATCATCGCCCGGGGCTCTGCAGCTCGGGGTCATCAAAACCCAATTCGAATGAGAAGTACCGTGGATACCGATTTCTTGACCCGTGCGCTGAGCCGGCTCAAAACGATTCATTTGGACATGCAAAAAGCGATCACCGAGCATGCGCATACACACGATATCACTGCGTTATCCCGGGTGGCGCGGGTTAGCGAATCGGATACAATCTATGCCATCGATGAAAGTTGCGAAGACATCCTTCTCAGCCATTGTGAGAGGTGGGGGCGTCAGGAATGTTTTACCCTGATCGCCGAGGGCCTGGGAAAAAACGGAATGCTGAACTTTCCCGCCAGCACATCCCCGGCGGATGCGGAGTTTTATTTGATTTTCGATCCCATCGACGGTACCCGCGGCATCATGTACGACAAGCGCAGCGCCTGGATTCTCTCCGGCATCGCCCCCAATCGCGGCCAAGAGACCCGTCTTTCCGACATCGAGTTGGCGATACAGACCGAAGTGCCGCTGTCGAAACAGTATTTGGCCGACATGCTTTTTGCCATCCGGGGCCGCGGCGCCAAAGGCGAGCGCATGAATCTGATCAGCGGCGAGGTCAGCGAGTTTTACCCGCGGCCCAGCAGCGCCGTCACCTTGAAACACGGCTTTGCCATGTTGACGAAATTTTTCCCGGGCCGCAAGCAGATCACCGCCGCCATCGAAGAGGAGCTGTTGCGGCGTCTGGGTTTGCTGGATGATGCCGATGCCACTTATGTGTTCGACGATCAGTACATCAGCACCGGCGGCCAATTTTACGAATTGGCCATGGGACATGACCGCTTCAGCGGCGATTTCCGCGCCCACCTCATGCGCGCAGCCGATCTGGCAGGCAATCCGCCGGTCATGGCCGCTCATCCCTATGATCTGTGCACCGAGATGATCGCCCGCGAAGCCGGGGTGATCGTCACCGATATCCACGGCCGGCCGCTGGACCAACCTCTGGATGTGACCACCGATGTTTCCTGGATCGGTTATGCCAATGCGATTTTGCATCGCCAAATCGAGCCCATTTTGCAGAAAATTCTACAGGAATACCATATCATCGATTCCGCCCCTGTTGTGAAAAGAGAGGAACTCTAATGAAAATTCGCAAGGCCGTGATAACGGCGGCAGGCAAAGGAACCCGCCAATACCCGGCAACCAACAGCGTGCAAAAGGAGCTCTTTCCGCTTGTCGACCGCGACGGCATCACCAAACCGACCATCCAGATCATTGCTGAACAGGCCCTGCAGTCCGGGATCGAACAAATCTGCATCGTTGTTCAGCCCGGGGGAGAAAAGCAGTTCCGCTCCCATTTTGTTGGGCTCGGTGCCGATGAAAAACATCTGTTTGCCAACAAAAAATGGGGGCTTAAACAATCGGATCTGCTCGATCAATTGCACGACTCCATCACTTACCTGCCTCAAACGCAACAGGAAGGTTATGGCCATGCGGTCTATTGCGCGCGTGAATGGGTTGGCGACGAACCCTTCCTGCTCATGCTTGGCGACCACGTCTACATTTCAGCCAGTCAACTCTCCTGTACCCAGCAGCTGTTGCAGGCATTCAGCAGATATCAAAAATCGGTTTACGCCATCAAACAAACCCCGGCCGAGTTGATCTACTTGTTTGGTACGGTCACCGGGGAAAGGATCGACCAGGATCCGCCGGCTTATCAGTTGACCCGGATCGTCGAAAAACCGGATGTCAAATATGCTCGAGAGCACCTGCGCGTCGAAGGATTGCCGGCCGACACCTTTTTATCCTTCTTCGGGATGCATGTGCTGACACCGACCATTTTTACCATCCTGGAGAACCACATTCGAAATAATATCCGTCAGAACAATGAAATCCAATTGACCACTGCGCAGGCCGAACTCTGCACCCAGGAAGGCACCATCGGTGTGGAGGTGGATGGTCAGCGTCTCGACATGGGCACCCCGCTCGGCTATATCGAAACCCAAATCGCCCTGGCCATGAGCGGCGCTTTTGCAATGGAAACAGAACGGTTTTTTCAACGCCATGCAAAACATTAAGATTTCGTCATCAGCGAGCAAAAACTTGTAGCTTTGCATTGACCATTAAGCGGTGAAAAAAGATGAAAATCAAAATCAAATACATCGACGGCGTTCGGCTCAAACGTTCCATTATCGCGTCTGCCAATCGAGTTCATCAGATGCAGACCCAGTTGAACGACATCAACGTTTTTCCGGTTGCTGACGGTGACACAGGTACCAATATGGCCAGCACCATGCAGAGCATTGCCCGCGGTGCGGAAGCCTGTCAGTCGAATTCGATCGACCAGATCAGCAGCGCAATAGCCGATTCGGCGCTCGATGGTGCGCGAGGGAACAGCGGCGCGATTCTCGCACAGTTTTTCCAGGGTCTGGCGGAAGAATTGCGCGGAAAATGGCGGATCAATGCGCACAGTCTGGCGGTGGCGGCAAATGTCGCGGTCGAGCGCGCCAGAGACGCGATCAGCAACCCGCGCGAAGGAACCATTTTAACAGTGATGAAAGACTGGGCGGTGCATCTCAACGAACGGGCCAGCAGCACGACCGATATCGCGGAGCTGTTGCATGGTTCGCTTGCCAAAGCCAAAGAATCGCTGCTGCAAACTCCGGAAAAACTCAAAGTTCTGAAAAAGGCCGGGGTGGTTGACGCCGGAGCGCAAGGATTCGTCCATTTGCTGGAAGGCATCGTTCATTTCATGGATACCGGCAAAATCAACATGATGATGGCCGGATCGCAAATTGCCCAGGCGGTCAAGTCGTTTCATCTGGGCAAAGTCGATGATCCGATTTCTTATGGATATTGCACCGAATGCCTGATTGAAGGCCAAAAGATCGATCGCAAAAAATTGCGGCAACAGCTTGCCTCGCTTGGCGATTCGCTGATCGTCGTGGGAACCCCTCGCAAGGTGCGAATTCACATTCATACCAACGATCCCAAGACCGTGGTTGCAACCGCAAAAACTTACGGCACTCTTTTGACCAGCAAGATAGACGACATGCGAAAACAACACCGCAATATCATTGCCGACCATCATGTGCAGGAGATTGCGCTGGTCACCGATTCGACCTGCGATTTGAGCGCCGAATTCATCGAAAAACACAACATCTATATCGTACCGGTTATTCTGCAGATTGACGACCAGAGTTATCAAGACCGCATCGAGATGAAGCCGGCCGACTTTTATCGCATTCTGCAGACAACCCAGAGCAGATTGACCACCTCGCAGCCACCCGCCGGCGCCTTTAAAAACCTGTACGACAAAATCGCCCCGCACTATTCAGCGGTTCTCTCCATTCACATCTCGGAACAATTGAGCGGAACCATCAGCGCCGCTCGCAGTGGTATGGCGCGGCAGCCCTATGCAGACCGGGTGCGAATCATCGACAGTCGCACCACCTCGGCGGCGCTGGGCATGCTGGTAGCCGAGGCGGCAGAATGGATCGAAAAAAACAAACCAGTGGATGAAATTGTTGCACATATCGAAGAGTTTCGAGCCAATATCCGCTTCTTTGTCTCTATCCCGACGTTAAAATACTTGTTGCGCAGCGGCCGTTTGACCCGCAAAAAAGCCCTCCTGGGAACGCTGTTGCACCTCAAACCGATTATTACCTTGAGCCCGGAAGGCAAAATCATGGAAGCCGCCAAGGTGATTGGCCAAAAAAATCTCAACAAAAAAACGCTGCAACTTGCCCTCGATCACGCGCACACTTTGCATGCGCCCCGATTCAGTGTGGTGCATGCTTTGGCGCCGGAACTGGCCAATTGGTATTGCGAGCAAATCCGCTTGCATTTTGATGTCAAGGAAATCATGGTGACGGACGCCTCTCCGGCGCTTGGCGTGCATGCCGGGATCGGCAGCGCGGCGATCGCCGTGGCTGGTTCACCGCGTTAATTTCAATAAGGAGTCGTTATGCTCGAGTTGATCGCAGTGATCGCCCTTTCCTATCTGTTGGGCTCGATACCCACCAGCATCCTTGTGGCAAAGAAACTGCGAGGCATCGACATCCGCCAGCACGGCTCTGGCAATGCCGGCGGCACCAACGTCTTTCGGGTGCTCGGCTGGAAACCCGGTCTGTTCGTCATGTTGGCCGATACCTTCAAGGGTTTTATCGCCACCTACTGGATCTCGCGCATCGCTTTTGGAGCGGCAGGGATGGAAGATACGACCGTGCAGTTGATCGCCGGTATCGCCGCTGTGTTTGGTCACATCTGGACGGTTTTCGCCAGTTTTCGCGGCGGCAAAGGCGTCGGCACTTCGGCCGGTATGCTTTTGGCACTCTATCCACAAGCCTTGCTGATTTGTCTGGGTGTCTTTGCCATTGTATTTGCCCTCACCCGAATCGTCTCTATCGGTTCGATGACCGCGGCCGTGGCTTTTCCGATCGTGCTCACATTGCAGCGCTGCTGTTTTGGAAAAACGATTCCGGATCTTCTCTATGCCTTCGGCTTTTTTGCCGCTGCGCTCATCATCTTTACCCATCGCTCAAATATCAAACGCCTGTTGTCCGGAACCGAGAACCGATTCAAACGCTCTGCCGGCAAAGAATAGTGCGCGTATGAGCGACCGTCTGCAACTCGTTTTTATCGGCACCGGGGCCTCTATCCCCTCGCCCCGCCGCCGGCTCTGTTGCCTGGCTGTCGAAAGGGACGGCGAATGGTTGCTCTGCGATTGCGGAGAAGGGACACAATTTCATCTGAGCCGCAATTCGATTTCACCTGGCAAAATACAGCATATTTTCATTTCGCATCTGCACGGTGATCATATTTTTGGTTTGCCCGGCTTGTTGGCGACGATGCAAATGCTGGAGCGCTCACAGCCGCTCACGTTATGGGGTCCCCCCGAACTTGCCACCTACATTCATTGGCTGCAGAAGCATGAGCTGTTGACCCTCGGTTACCCGCTGGTCATCGAGCAGTTGCCGCTCGGGGCAGTTGAGCAGCGTCAAGCCGGTCCCTTTGCCGTCACTTCGGCTCCCCTGTCGCATCGGATTCCGTGTCTTGGCTATCGTTTGCAAGAGAAAGAAAAACCAGGGATTTTCGATGCGCCAAAGGCTGAAAAACTCGCCATCCCTTTCGGCTCCGAACGTAAGCAGCTGCAAAACGGCAAGGCAATCGTTCTGGCTGACGGCCGAAAAGTCGAGCCGGCAGAGCTGGTCGGTGCGCCGCGCCCCGGCCGCAGCATCGTTTTCTGTACGGATACCCGTCCCTGCATTGCCGGCCGCGGGCTGGCACAGGACTGTGATGTGCTGATCCACGACAGCACCTTCGGTCCCGCCGATAAAAACCGCGCCCGCCAAACCGGGCACAGCACATCGACCGAAGCGGCGAAATTGGCCAGGCTCGCGGGAGCCAAACAACTTGTGCTTTGGCACATCAGCGGCCGCTATACCCCTGAAGAGGAAGAGGCAATGACCAAACGCGCCGCCGCCATCTTCCCGGCAGTGCTCTTGCCACAAGACGATTTAAATCTGCAAGTCCCGCGCCGAATGGTTCAATGAATCCGAATCGAGCAAATAAAATCTGGTTCATTGGACTGGGTATTCTGGCCATGTCGTTCGCATCGATTTTGATCAAACTTTGCGACGCGCCAGCCCTGGTTATCGCTGCCTATCGTCTGGCCATTGCGGCGGCCTTTTACACTCTGTGGGTAATGGCGGACAAGCACAAAAACCGGCGCCAATTGGCCAATCTGCCATGGAAGGCGCTGCTGATGGCGGGTCTGTTTTTGGCCTTGCACTTTGCCGCCTGGATTGCCTCCCTGGCATCGACTTCGGTGGCAAGCTCTGTGGTGCTGGTGCAGCTGTCGCCCGTTTTTGTCGCCTTCGGCAGCCTTTTCATTCTGCAGGAAAAAGTGACGCGATTTCAGTGGCTCGGCATTTTGCTGGCTGTTTTGGGCGCGATAACCATCGGCGCCCACGATTTTTATCGGCAACAGAGCAGTCTCGCCGGTAATATATTGGCGGTTGTTGGCGCCATGGGTTCGGCAGGCTATTTCGTCGCCGGCCGGATTTGTCGCAAAAAGATGGATACCGCTCAATATGTCGCTGTGGTCTATGCCATCGCTGCAGCGGCCACCATTTTTTGTCTTGCGCTGCTGCAACAGCCGCTCTTTGGCTATCCTTCGCCCACTCTGCTGCTGTTGCTGGCCATTGCCATCGGTCCGCAGATCATCGGCCATACGAGTTTAAACTGGGCTCTCAAGTATTTTTCAGCAACTCAGGTGGCGGTAATTGTGTTGATCGAACCAGTCGGAGCCAGTCTGTTGGCGCTGTTCCTGCTGCACGAGCCTTTGAGCCTGGAAAAAATAGCCGGGGCGCTGCTGATTCTGTTCGGGGTAGGCCTGGCGTGGATCAAGGTGCGGGAATAACCGCAATTTGAATTTGTTACTAAAATGTAGAGCCCTTGACCATAAACTATAGGGCTTTCATTGATTGAATGTCAAATTTTCGCGATTGGAATTGCCTTGTCTATGGAATCCTATTCGTTGAATATCGTCCATTGGGGTTCAGACCACGCTGACCTGGTCGAACAAATCGTCAAGAAAGTCAAAAGCTGGCGTCTGACCGTCATACGAAGCGCAGACCAACGGCTGCCGATTGCAGAAGAGGCATCGGTGCTGGTTGTGGACAGCGACCACCAGGGACAACGGATAGCGAAAAAATATGCGGCTCAGCTGGTGCTGTTGCCAGCCGGCACCCAGTCTCCACGGCCTTACAACGCCAGAGTCGAATACCTTCAAATGCCCATCACCGGGTGGCAAATCGCGCATGCCTTGCATCGGTTGGGGCACAGTTTGGCGGTACAAACCGAGCTCGATCGCCTGCATCGCTCCGTGCAGCAACAGAACCAGGAGATGACTGAGCTGAACAAAATCGGCATTGCGCTATCTGCCGAAAGAGACGCGGATGTTCTATTGGAAATGATCCTCAACAAAGCACGTGAAATTACCACGGCCGACGCGGGCAGTCTTTATCTGATCGAAAAAAACAACAACATCAAAACGACCGAAAACGATTATTGGGCTGACAAACAGCTGCGATTCAAACTGGCGCACAACGACTCGATCAATTCCAGCTATCGCGAGTTTGTTATGCCGGTAAAAAAATCGAGTATGGCGGGATACACCGCAATCACCGGAAAACCCCTAAATATTCCTGATGCCTATAATCTGCCGCGCAACAGTCAGATTCAGCACAACAAGAGTTTCGATGAAAAAATGGGCTACCGCACCCAGTCTGTGCTCTGTTTACCGATGAAGAGCCATCGCGGGGAGATGATCGGCGTTCTGCAGTTGATCAATCGCAAGACTTCAGCCGCGGCCAAACTGGCTGACCCAAGCGGATTTCAACGCCATGTGCTGCCGTTCGACCAGCGGAGCGTCGAGATGGCCTCTTCTTTGGCCAGCCAGGCGGCGGTCAGCATCGAGAATATGAAGCTTTATGAAGAAATCAAAGGGCTGTTCGAGGGGTTCATTGTCGCTTCCGTACATGCCATTGAACAACGCGATCCGACGACGTTTGGTCACTCGCAGCGCGTAGCCGAGTTGTCATTGGGATTGGCCCAAAAAATCGATCAGATTTCAGTCGGCCGCTTTCGCGATGTTCATTTCAGCCGCGACGATCTGCAGCAGATCAAATATGCCGGACTGCTGCACGATTTCGGCAAAATCGGTGTGCGCGAAAGTGTTCTGGTCAAAGCCAAAAAGCTCTATCCCGAACAGATTGATATGATCAAATATCGCTTCCAGTTTATTCGCCAGGCTCTTGAACTGAATACAGCCAGAAAAAAAATGCAAATGCTGTTGAAAAAGAGTCCTGAACAGGTAGCAAAAGAGTTCTCCCGCCTCGATCGCTTTCTGCAGGAAAAGATGATGGAAGTGGATAACGATCTGCGGTTCATTCTGGAGACCAACGAACCCCGACTTCTCGACAGCGAGGGTTTTGAGCGCCTGTCCGAATTGCGCAATTTGACCTATCGCGACAATGGCTCGGTTAACCCTTACCTCACCGAACAAGAGTTCAAGTTCCTTTCGATTCGTCGGGGCAGCCTGGGAGAAGAGGAGAGACTAGAGATCGAATCGCACGTCACCCATACTTTCAACTTTCTCAAACGCATCCCGTGGTCATCCAACTTGAAAAACGTTCCTGAAATCGCGCACGCCCATCACGAAAAACTGGACGGCACCGGTTATCCGCGCGGCCTCAAGGACGAACAAATTCCCCTGCCGTCGAAAATCATGGCCATCGCCGACATCTACGATGCCCTGACCGCATGGGATCGCCCCTATAAAAAAGCGGTAGAAGAAAGTCGCGCTCTGGAAATTCTCGGCTATGAAGTAAAAGATGGCAAGTTGGACGCCGACCTGCTAGATGTCTTTGTGCAGGCCGAGGTCTACAAACAAGTCGCCCGTCCGGAAAAAGCTTAAGGCAACAGCAGATAAACAAACAATAATTGTTGACATGAATCTCTTTTCCAACTATATTTAACTCGTGTCAATTATCGGTATATAGACGCGATATCCGTTGATATCCAACTGCATGGCCTCGAACACGCTGATGAGAGACGATGCAGGCGGTCCCCACGATCAGCGGCAGCGTGCAGCATCAATTTTGCATTCAGTACATCTTCCTCTAGTACTTCCAGATTTCCCATGGTAAAACCATAACAATAGAAGAGACCATCACTTTTTCGAGTTCACTTGACAATAGGCATTGTACCTTTTGTCGGTCAAGAGGAGGTTGCCCATGTGTCCGGCTTTTGTTGCAGCTTCGACTGAACGCCAGCAATTGCAGGCGAACATTTCCGGATATCAAGGGTACGAGAACAAAGAAGAACGCTCGCAAAGCGATCTTTTGCTCCGCGCCCACCTGAGAGGAGATCTGAAGGCCATTCTCACTCGGCTCGCAACTCCGCCGGAGTTTCCGGATCACAAGCTGCAGCAAAAGGTGGATCAGTCTTGTGCCAGCGTTCGGCGCAAATTGTCCATGCTCTCGCAAAGCCTGGAGCAACAAGGCGACACTGCCGAATCGTTTTTCAACCGCGACCGCCTACCGGCAAAACTTTTACTGCGCCTCTATCAACACGAACTTTCCATGCTGAATTCTATTGCCTTTTTATCCATGGAAATCAATTCTGTTCCTCAACAAACCAGAATCGAACAGGTAGAAGAACAATTTGCCCACATTCAGGACCTGATCGACACTTTCAATCAAGGGCTTTTCGAAAGAGAAGCGCTGATCGCAGAATATGCGGTTTGATCTGTCTCATCGGCAATCCCTGCCTGAATGCCGGTTTGCCTGGTGAACAGAGAAACCAATAAACGCGTCGCCAGTCACGGGAGCCTGCGTTTGTCCCATTATGTAAAACACCTCCATTTTTCTCTTCCAGAACCTCGGCAACCTCTGCTGATCACCGATCAGGTCGCAGAAATTGTGCGAAGAAGCGGTTTTCAGAGAGGCTGGGTCCTGATCTCCTTGCAAACCGAACAGGTTTGCGTCACCCTGATCGACAGCCAAAAGGCTGCTGAATCCACTGGCGGCTGTCCTGCCGGAGCACAAGAGGAGCACGGATCCGGAACTCTCGCCGCTCTTGCCTGGCACGTCGTTCATTTGCCCTATCGCACTGTATTGCCGATTCAAAACGGCCGTCTTGCTCTCGGAATCGAGCAAGAAATCGCGCTCATCGCCATGGCGCCGGTGGAAACCGCCGAAGTGATGGTTAAGGCGATGGCTGCCATCTAGAGCCGCCCCACCCAACCTTATTCAAATGACCGCAACCCGACTGCGCTTCGCCAATTCGATGCCTGCACCTTTTCATGGATCTGTGCACAAATGCGTGTTTGAGGATTCGTACCGAGAATAGACCTCAAAACTGGGCGACCAAATTGAATTTGACTCTTTGGCTATTTTTATGTAATTTTATGTTTAATCGATATGGTCTCTCCCATTCAACTGCCACCCGGATTCGATGCGCAGCACCGGATCTGAGTGGAAGAAAAAATTAAGGAAAACCGGATGGCGCTCCGATTGCAGAAACTGCCTCATTTTCAGGGCCGCAAAGGTCCCCTGCTGTTGATCATCATGGACGGCATCGGATTGGGCAAAAACGACAACAGCAATGCCGTTTACCTGGCCAAAACCCCCGTGCTGGACAAACTGATGCAGGGCAAACTGGTCACCCGACTCAAAGCGCACGGCACCGCCGTAGGTTTGCCCTCTGACGACGATATGGGCAACAGTGAAGTCGGCCACAATGCCATCGGCGCCGGCCGAATTTTTTCCCAAGGTGCAAAGTTGGTTGATCAATCGCTGCAAAGCGGCTCGCTGTTTGAGAGCGACTTGTGGGCGCGAATCGTCGCGCGCGGCAAACAGGGCAAGACGATCCATTTTCTCGGTCTGTTGTCTGATGGCAACGTGCACTCGCACATCAACCACCTTTTTGCATTATTGCGCGCGTGTGCAAAAAACAAAGTTCCTCGGGTTCGCCTGCATGTGCTGCTGGATGGTCGTGACGTTGCCGAACGGTCAGCCATCGATTACATCAAGCCGATAGAGGATCTTTTACGCGACCTTTCGAACTCCGGACAGTTGGACTACCGCATAGCGTCCGGCGGCGGCCGCATGGTCACCACCATGGACCGCTACAATGCGGATTGGCGGGTGGTTGAACGCGGTTGGAACGCCCATGTGTGTGGCATCGGCCGGCCGTTTGCATCGGCGACCGGGGCGGTGCAGACCTATTATGATGAAAATCCCAGCATCACCGATCAGTATCTCGATTCGTTTGTGATTGTCGACGGAAACGGCGAACCGGTCGGCCGTATCGAAAACGATGATGTGGTGATCAACTTTAATTTTCGCGGCGATCGGGCGATCGAGATATCGAGGGCGTTTGAAGAAAAAGAGCTCAACGAGTTTCCCCACCAGTTTGTCGATGTCCTCTATGTCGGCATGATGCAATATGACGGCGATTTGCACATCCCAAAGAACTTTTTGGTCAACCCGCCGGAAATCGATCGGACCGTCTCGCAATATCTTTGTGCCGACGGCGTGACATCGTTTGCCATTTCAGAAACGCAAAAATTCGGCCACGTAACCTATTTCTGGAATGGCAACCGATCCGGATACATCGATCCTGCATTGGAGACCTATATCGAAATCCCGTCAGACAAAATCGAATTCGACAAAGCTCCCAGAATGAAAGCATATGAAATCACCGATAAAACCATCGAGCTGCTGCGCACAAACCGCTATCGGTTTGGCCGGATCAATTTTGCCAATGGCGATATGGTCGGTCACACCGGGGTGATGGAGGCAGCGATAGTGGCGGTCGAAACCGTCGACACCTGCGTCGGCAAGCTGCTGCAAGCGATCAAAGAACTCGACGGCATTGCCGTCATCACTGCTGATCACGGCAATGCTGATGTCATGTTTGTCGAAAAAAACAACCACAAAGAGATCAAGACCGCGCACAGCTTGAACCCGGTTCCCTTTATTATCTATGATCCACAATACCAAAATGAATATACCCTGACGTCCATGCAGCAGCCTGGACTCACCAACATCGCTGCGACCTTGCTCAATTTGCTCGGTTATACCAAAGTACCTGATTATGACGATTCCTTGATCGCAGTTAAATAGTCGGCTGATCGGCAACAACTTTTCGCTTATCGCAGATATGGCAGAATGAGAATGAATCGGTTTTTGAAAAAACAGCTTGTCCAAAACGACAGTAAAATTCTCCTGATTGTGCTCAGCGGAGTTGGAGGAATTCAATCCGGGCCCAACCTGCTGACTGAACTGCAACAGGCTCATAAGCCCAAGTTGAACGCCATTGCGCGCAAGGCTTGCTGTGGTCTGATGTCCGCCAGCCCGGTCGGCACAGCGCCGGATCCGATCGATGCATTATCTGGCATGCTGGGGTATGGCGATCTGAAACAACCGACGAAAAGACCTGAAACCGCAAGTCAAAAAACTTTTGTTGAATCTTTTGCCAAGCGTTATCGCATGCACGGAGCCTTGATTGCGGACAATCCGCTGGTGTCGCGAATGGCGCGCTTGTTCGATCTGGCCTGTCCCAAAGTGAGCGGCGATTCTGATGCATGGCTGCACCTGGCCAGCGAACAATTGAAAAGTTTCGATTTTTGTCTGGTATATTTTGACGCGATAGCCAAAGCCGCTCGACAGGGCGATTATTACGATAAAGTCAAAACTATTGAAAAAATCGATTCCAGCCTGGCCGCCCTGCAAGATTTTTCTTTCGATGTGCTGGCGATCAGCGGCGATTATTCCCTGCCAACCACCATGGCCCATCCATCCTGGCATCCGGTGCCAGTGATGATCCAGGCATCGAGCGTGCGCAACGATGCGGTGCAATCGTTTGATGAATTGTCTTGCAGTCACGGCGGCCTCGGTCGGATCAGCTACGACGATCTGATGGTGTTGTTGCTGGCCCATGCCCTGCGGCTGACGCCTTTGCACAATTGACCGGTTTAAGCGGCCGAAAGGGATGTCATGATCTCTGTCGAACGATTGCAGCATACAGCCGATATCGGGTTGGCCTTAAAAGCCTCCACCCTTGAGGAGCTATTCAAAGCCGCGGCCATCGAACTGTTTCGGCTGATTTGCAGCAACAGCGATGAGATTTTGGAAAAAGAAGAGCATTCGCTGTCTGTCGAAGGTCATGATCTCGAAGAAATGTTGGTCAATTGGTTGTCTGAACTGAATTTTCTTTTCCAAACCGAACAAATTTTGGTCGCTGAAATTATCGCACTCAATATCGACAAGCTGCTTTTGCACGCCAAGTTTTCCGCCGATCGCCTGGATTCAAAACGCCATCAGATTCATACCGAGATCAAAGCCGTTACTTACCACGATTTGCTCATCCGACCGATTTCCACCGGCTGGGAAGCGCGCATCATTTTCGATGTTTGATACGCATCGGTGCCTATCCGATTGCTGCCGGAGGAGGGAAAATGAAAGAGCATTTGGTGCACATCAACAATTTTGTGCATGAAATCCCGGCTTCGGGCAAAATGCGGGTACCGGTTCGCCTGATCGCCTCGACAGATATGCTGCCAACCATTTTCAACGACAAGGCCCCCGAGCAAGCGTGCAATGTGGCATGGCTGCCCGGCATTGTCCGCTATTCCTATGCGATGCCTGACATCCATTGGGGATATGGTTTCCCGATCGGCGGGGTAGCGGCTTTCGACATCGAAACCGGCGTTGTCTCGCCCGGCGGAGTGGGTTATGACATCAATTGCGGTGTGCGTTTGCTGCGCACCGATTTGAAGCGATCGGAAATCGAGAAAAAACTCGAAATGCTGATGCGCACTCTGTTTAATCACATCCCGAGCGGCGTCGGTTCCACCGGTTCGATTAAACTCGAGGCTCGAGACCTGAAACAAGTTCTTGTAAAGGGGGCACGTTGGGCTGTTGAACAAGGATACGGCAGCGAAAAAGATCTAGACAAGATCGAAGAACACGGGGAGATGGCAGGCGCCGATCCGCAACAAGTCAGCGAACATGCGCATAAACGCGGCCGTCCACAGCTCGGCACGCTGGGATCAGGCAACCATTTTATCGAGGTCGGTTTTGTGCAGGAAATCTATGATGCTCGGGCCGCCGCAAAATTGGGTTTGTTTCTCAACCAGGTCTCGGTGATCATTCACACCGGCTCGCGCGGTCTTGGACATCAAGTTTGTGACGATTCGATTCGGATGATGCTGCGCGCCAGCGAAAAATACGGCATCGACCTTCCAGACCGGCAGCTCTGTTGTGCCCCCATCCAATCGCCTGAAGGACAAGCGTATCTGGCGGCAATGGCGGCAGCGGTCAACTTTGCTTTTTGCAACCGTCAAATGATCGCGCACTGGACAGGCCAGGCATTCAAGGAGATTTTTTCTTCGACGCTGGAGTTGGCAACGGTCTATGAGGTTGCGCACAACATCGCCAAAATCGAAAGCCATACCATCGACGGCAAACTCCGTCGGCTCTGCGTACATCGAAAAGGAGCGACGCGCGCGTTTGGTCCGGGCCATCCGGATCTGCCCGCCGAGTATCGAGAGTTTGGTCAACCGGTTCTGATTCCTGGAGACATGGGGCGCTGTTCGTACGTCCTGGTCGGCACGCAAGCCGCTCAAGAACAGACATTCGGCTCGACCTGCCATGGGGCGGGCAGGTTGTTGAGTCGCACGCAAGCGATTAAAATTGCTAAAGGCAGGAATATCCAAAAGGAACTGCGAAACCAGGGAGTTATCGTGGCCGCGAGCAGCAGCGGCACGTTGGCAGAAGAAATGCCGGAAGCCTATAAAAATGTCACCCAGGTCGTCGATGCAGTCGTGGGTGCGGATATTTCAAGGCGGGTTGCAAAACTCGTCCCCCTTGGCGTCGTCAAAGGGTAACGGCCGTTGCCTTTCGGGGCAATGAAAAAAAACAAAAAGCTCATTCAACCGGCAATTGCTCGCTGCTTCCACCCGGCTGTTTTTCCATCCCCACTGAATCCTCAGGCTCGCTCTTTTTATCGGCTGGCGCTGCAGGCTGCTCCTCTGCCTCGAACAAACTGATGGCATTCTCGCCTTTATCCAGATACTGTATCCATTGCGCATTGATCTGCACAGGGAAATAAGCGCTTTCTGTTGAAGCATTGGGCATGGACTGCAATTCACCGACGATCAAGACCGGAGAGCCCTTTTTCAGGTATTTGTTGCAGGTAATCGCCTGCTGCGCCCAGACCACCACACTGATAAAGCAGGGTTCGCGTTCCATTCCCTCTAAAGCGGCAAGATGGCTTGCTTCCGGCATGGTTTTGATGACAAAATTGGTCACCGGCACACCACGGCGAGTTTGCCGAAGCGGTGGATCAGCCATCAATACACCGGCAACCGTCACCTGATTGAGAATCGGAAAAGCCATTCCTTTGAACCGCTTTTCAACGACCCCTTTTTCTCTATTATCGCTCATTGTTTCCTCAAAAAAGACTTTTGCTGCCATCGGCCAAAAAGTGTCAATGCACCCAATGCAGACGGAGTCAAGCGACCTTGATTTTCCATAATATAAGGGTCTACCTCCTCACCAGCAAGAAAAAATAACCGGCTATATTCGTCGCGATCGCAGGCCTCTTTGGCATGTTGCACGATCTCGCTTTGCTGAAGATGGGTGCGCGCGGTAAAAATGAGTTCCGGTTTTCTCGTCTCCACAGTAGAAATCAAACCGATCCCGATCAGGTCCGCACAAGCCAGGTCAACATTGAGTTCCTGTCTGATTTCGGCGGCCATACAGGTGCAGATATCGGTTTCGTGCGGATCAGGAGCCAGGTCGATATGACCGCCGAAGACATCGGTCGCGCCGGGGTATTCGCCGACCGCAGCGCTGCGCACCATCAGAGGTACGCGGTGATCGGCGCTGACCAGCACACAACTGATTCCCAGAGCTTTTGACAGATAGGCTTCGCCCCATCGTTGGCAAATAGACTCGACAAATTGGTTGCTGTAGATCAAGGTCTGATAATCGCTCGGGCTAAGCGTTAAAAACAATTCCCCGCGAATGTGGGCCCATGAGTCGAGGCGCGCGATGCGGCCGTTAAAGTGGTGTGGTTGGGCAAAGCTTTGCCAAAAGGCCTGGATTTCGGTTTGCATTGCCGGCGGCCGGGTGAGAGAATTCCGCCACTCCACATGTTCGGGGCCGAGAAAAAATTCGCCGTCAAAAAGGATCTCAAAAGCAGAACTCATAACCCGGAGATTCCTTCCAGCTGCAGCAAGGCCCTCTTGAGCGTCAGGCCGGCGGCAAAGCCGCCGATCCCGCTGCTGGAAACAACGCGATGGCAAGGCACAACGAGGGGCAGAGGATTGTTGTGCAGCGCGGTGCCAACAGCCCGGGCCGCCCCGGGGCTGCCGATCTGACGAGCCAGATCCCCATAAGTGACAACACTGCCATAAGCCACTTTTTGCAAGGCGGAGTAAACTTGTTTTTGAAAGACAGAAAGATCGCGCCAGTCCAGAGCTGCTGTAAATTGAACAGTTTCACCGTTAAAATATCGTTCGAGTTCAGCTTGCAAGTTGGAAAACATTCGTTGTACAGGGTCCGGATACTGGTAAAAATCGGCAGCAAAAGTGGCAAGCGGATCTTCGAGGAAGACAATTTCTCGCAGCCCATGACGGGTGGCTGTCACGTGCATGTTCCAGTCTACGCGGCTGTAATAAAAAGAATAGCGGTCGTGTTCAGACTGATTTGGCATATCGCCCTTTGTTCAGCGCGATCAGGGTTTCTTGTCGTCATCCGGCAAATCGTCATCGGAGACCGAATATTGAAACCGACGGATACGGTTTTTTCCGCTCTCCGCCACATAGACAACCTTATTGGTGGCCATGATGCCGCGCGCATCGGTAAAAATCTGGGTGGCAATGCCGCGATCGCCCAGATCGATTTCCTGGCCTGCGTTTTTGCCCGAATTGTCGAACTTGTAGACCCTGCCGGCGCCGGTATCCATAACAAAAATATCGCCCTCATCGTCCAACGCGATATCATAAGGCATGCTGAATCGCTCGAGGTCCATGATTGCGTGTTGATAGAGAACATACTGTGGAGAAAAATCAGGCGCCTTGAGTTTTTGCACCAGAAAATTTCCATCAAGTTGGGTAAAGTAGAGATTGCCCTGGCGGTCTCCTGCTAAAGCCCCGGGAGTATCAACCGTGCCTGCGCCCGATCCATAGGTGGCGATGTCGCCGGTAAAAACGGCGCGATATTGGACAACCGTGTTGCCGCTTTTGGTCAGAAAAACCAATCGGGGAACCAGTCTTAGGCGAAAAATGCGATCTGAATAAGAGTCGGAAACAAACAGCGTTTCCGCGCCGTGTGGACCGCTGGCCACGCCGGCATAGGCGGCGGATTGATTCGGATCGATAAACAGGGGGTAGATACCAATCGCCTGTTCGATCAAATCGTTATCTTTGCTAAAATTGAGCCGCACGATTCGCGGAAAAGCTTCCCCGGCCAGCAGGCGATCGACCACTTGATTCCAGGTCAACTCGACCGGGTTGCCGGTTTGTGGATCGATAAAAACACCCGAAACTGCAACCGAGTCGAGGTCGACGGAGTTGAGGTATTGATTCCAGCAGTAGAGCGTATCGCTGTTGTTGACGATCAGCAGGTTCAATTTGCTGTCGATGGCCAATCCACAGGGCCGGGCAATCCCTTGCAAGCGGTCAAAGCCGCGATCATAGACTGGTATGCCGGCCTTGGAAAGTGTGACGATGCGATTGTTGTTCTGGTCAGCAACAAAAATCAAGCCATCCGGGCCGCTGACGATGTCCACCGGATAGGAAAGCGGTGTTGCCAAATGGGCTGCATCCCAAATTGGTTGCAGCTCGATATAACTTGTATCGTTGGCGCCAAAGCTTACCGGTGCGCTTTGCGGCGACGGCAAGGGGTATTTGTCTTGCATGCACCCTGCCAGAATCAAGATGGTGGCCGCATAAAAAAATGTCGGTAGGTATGGTTTCATCATGGCTCAGAATTCGAAGGCAAAAGTGAGTTGTTGGGTGTTTTGTAAATATTTATAATCCGCATAAGAGTAATCAAATTTGAAAATTTTGCCATACCAACTGATCTGGGTGCCGGCGCCAAAGCTCCAGCGGTTGCTCTCGTCGTTGGTGCTGATACCGGTTCGCAGTTTGAGCAGGTTGTGATAGCTGTATTCACCGCCAAGAACGAAATTCTCTTGATCGTCCATCGGATGGTTCATCTGCATGGAGGCGGCGATATTGTGATATCGGCAACAAAAGACATCCATCGCTGCGCCAAGGGTAAAAACCGTCGGCGGTGAAAAAGATTGATAGGTGCGCTCAGAAATCCCGTTGATGGTGCGCCGTTGGTAAACACCATTGGGTCTGAGATCCGTGCCAAAATTGCGCATCGCTGCGGCGATGCGCAGCGATTTATAGCCAGTCCAGTACCAGGTCCCCAAATCGAGCATGTAACCGTCCATGATCAGACCCGCCAAATCCTCACGCACATATTTACCGGTTACGCCAAACGAAAAACGATCGGTCATGCGGATGGAAATGCTCATCCCGGTTGCCAAGTCGCTGTAGGAAAACATCTCGCCGTTGCCGTAGGGATGGTATTCGGTTGTCACGGGCATGTCGGCCAGGTGCAAAAAGCCAACGAACGCCCCCAGTCCGATAGAGCTGTTCAATTGGTGGACATAGCCGATATAGTCAAAATCGATATCCGCCAGCCAATCCAGATGGGACATAACCAATTCGTTGTTTCCGATCTGTACCAAACCGGCCGGATTCCAGTGCAGGGCGGCGGCGTCATTTGCCATGGCCACATAGGCGCCGCCCATCGACTGCGCGCGTGCTCCGACCGCAAGCTTGAGGAAAGTCAAAGCCGCGGTTCCCGCCCGCTGTTCGCCGAGGCGGGGAAGAAACGATTGCGCCGACCCACAGCCAACCGTCAACAAAAGCGCCAATCCAATGGCTTTATACCGTTTTGCGATCACCACAAACTACCCTGATCGATAAAGTTAACAATTCATACGTCAGACAATCGACGTTGCGGTTAAAAATGAATTCCCACACCGGTCATCACCCTGCGAGGCCAGTCATAGCGTGCCGGATTGTCCGCCGGCAAGTCCATTGGATCATCATACCAGGTTAGAGGAATGACGTCTCCGGGTTCATAGGGCCTTCCGGTTACCGGATTGATGATGCGCGGAACCTTGGTGTTGAAAACATTTTCAGCTTCGACAAAAAAAGACATCTTCCGGTCAGCAAGGGAAAAATCTTTATAAAATTTGATATCCGTCCGCATCCAGGGATCGGACAGGCTGCCGTATTCATCTTTTTCATAAATATGATTCGCGACATCGATCAATTTTTGAAACCGTTTGCCGCTTTCAAATTCCCACCGCAGGGTCACTCCCCAATTTTCGGGCAGGCGCAATCCCCACAAGCGCAAATCCGCATTGCGCGGCATATCGAAGTAGAGATCAGCTGACAGGCGATAGGGTTTATCCCACGCCAGTCGGCTCTCACCGAGCGTTTTTTCCGCGACCTTGCCGGCAGCGACCAGCAGATTGGTGTTCGGCGTCGAGCTTTTTCCCGTGGCCAGGGCATAGGTAAAATCCACATTGCCGCTCAGATATTTGGAATAGCGGCGGCGGAATCTCACTTCGATTCCGCGCGCCCGCGCATAGTCCATATTGACATACATCAGGAAACTGATGTTGCCGTAACGCGGGCTGTATTTGCGCACCGATGCCGAGGTCGGATAATCGAACATATCCTTGTAATAGGCTTTGATCTCGATGGTCTGATTGGCGTTGAACCGGTGCTTCAAGCCGATTTCATAGGCCACCGTGGTTGTGGGATTGAGATTGGGATTGCCAAAAAGCTGATAGGTTGCTTCAGAAGTCGACTTGAGTTTGGCATAGACATATTGGCCGTTGGGTCGCTGGGAAAAATGGCCGTAATAGAGATAGAGCATGTCGTTGTCGGTAACCGGATGGGAGATGCCGAGTCTGGGACTCAGATGGCCTTTGCCGCGCATGCCAAGAAGAGAAAACGTTTCGGCGCGGTATTTTTGCCGCGCTGCATCGGTGATGGTGATGGTTTCCGGATCAGCGATCGCATCGTCCACATATTTGCCGGGAAACCAGTAATCGTAGCGCAAGCCGATATTGACGATCATGCCGCTATAGGTAATGCGGTCCTGGATGTAGAAGGAACCGTCATTGGGATAGACGCGAAAATAGTCATAATTCCTTCCCAGGCCGGTTTCTCCGAACCAGGGCGCATTGATATCGATTACCTGCATCTCGGTATAGCGCGATTCGAACCCCGTCTTGATCGAATGGCGTTCGTTTGGTTGAGCGGTCAGATCCCCTTTGAGCGAAAAATTATCCGAGTAATAATCGTACCAGTTTTCTGCATCGCCGGTATCCCAAAAACCATCGCCGAATCGCGTCTGAATATTGCCCTGGCTGTCCGGGATATAGTAAACCGGCTCCAGATCCAGGCGCTCCTCGTATTCCGTCCACTCTTTGTTCTGCACAGCGGAATGGATGCCGGTGTAAAATCTGGACAAACTGAGGCGATAGTAGGTGCGCGGATTCAAGGTATGCACCCATTGCAGAGTATTCAGCAGGGCTTCCTTGGTGAAGGTGTTGTAGTTGTCCAACATCTTTTCATATTCATACGGATAACCCCGGTTGCCGCTGATATTGGCAATAAAATATCCTTGATTGATGTTGACCGAGCGGTCATAGGAGTAACTGAGTTTTTGCCCGGGTCGCAGATTCCAGGTGAGTTTGCCGAGGAGATGCCAATCGTTTTCCTGGCGTCGGGCAAATTTTTCATATTCGCTCTTTGATGGATAGAGTTTGTCGGCGCCCGGCAGATAGGAATCGCTCAGGTGGGTATAGCCGCTGAAAAAAAATGAAACTTGCCCGGGCAGGCGAATTCCGATCCCTCTGAGAAGGTTGGTGGAAATCGGTTCTGGTCCCCCCAGATTGACCTGTGCGATATCGGTATTGAAACCATCGATAAAACCGGAGAACGCATTGTCGGTTTTATAGATGACACTGCCGGAAAACTCTTCCTCGCCCTCTTTGGTTTCGATATCGACGATGCCGGACATTGCCTGGCCGTATTCGGCATTGAATCCGCCGGTGATCACTTTCAGCTCTTTGATGGCCGAAGCATTGACATACAGGGTATTGGAGTAGCCTGACAACGGATCTTTGACGGATTGGCCATCGATAACGTACATGCTCTCATCAGCGCGGCCACCGCGGATATGGATCTTGTTGTCCTGCATCACCACGCCGAGTTGATCGGCGACCAGGTCGTTGAGATTCTCCACCACTTTTTGGCTGATTTCCTCTGACGAGATTCGCTGTTGAGAAGCCGTGATATCGGTTTCAAAAAGCGGTTTTTCACCGATGACCTGTACCGTTTGTCCCAGCGCCAGCACAGTCGACTCGAGGGCAAAGGTAACGGTGGTAGGCGAAATAGGCGATATCTTGATGCCGGTTTGCACCTGGACGGTATAGCCGATCATCGATGCTCTGAGGTCGTAATCTCCCGGCGCCAAACCGCTTATGGTGAACTCGCCGTTTTCGTCGGTCGCTGCGCCTTTGTAGGTTCCGGAAACGATCACATTGACGCCTGGAAGCGGCTCCCCGGTCTCCTTATCGGTCACGCGTCCGCGGATGAGCGTCTTGCCCGCTCCGGCGGCAAGTGCTGTGCAGCATAAAATCGCCAAAACCAGCGAGGTTGAGAACCATGGTTTCATCTTCACGATCCAAATTCTTCAAACAAGAGATGACGAAAAACATTTACCAGATTCTGGTTGCCGTTGCAATAATTCAAGGGCAAAGAAAAATAGATCGATTCACCGGCCCCGACGCGATATCGCACGCCGACCACCGGATTGCCTTTATAAGGCACTTTGACCTGCGCAGTCGAATCGGGTTCCATGCGATAAACCACATCGACATCAGAGCCCGGAATCAAGGCCGAAACGCGATTGCCGACCAACTTGTCGAGGCTCAGATCCAATGCCGCATCATCGCCGCTGCCAAAGGAGGCGAGAATGCGGGTGCCAGTAAACAGTCGTCCGTCCGGATTGAGGGTAAAGACCGAATCGATTCCTGTAAAGGTCCAGGTGGTATCCGGCAGCTCTTGGTTGGCGTTGGTAATCAGAATTTTGCCGCCTTCCCTGATGAAGCGGGTAATGCTCAAACCGGCCGCACTCAAATTCGGGCGTCCCAGATGGGAAAACCAGATCACCTGATCGAAATAGGCCAGATTGGCCTCGATATCGATCGATGTATAGGGAAGTGAATTCTGGGAATTGATCATCGGCACTCGACTCGTGCCGATTTGCCAGACCGAATAGCCGTCATCGCCCAGCAATTGCCGTAAAATGGACTCGTAAAAATTCTGCCCCTGCAGCAGAGTTTGATCTTGGGCATAATCATTGACCAGCAACAGCCTGCCGATAATCGGCTTGACCTCCCAACGATTGGGAACCTGCGGATCACGCGGATCCGGAAAACAAATGGTGGAACTCTGTGCGCCCGATATATCCTCAGCTTTGACAAAAAACTGGTGCTCGCCGGGGGGCAAATCGCGCAGAGTGACCTGATCGGCATTCCCGGGCAATCTTATCCAGGAAGTGGTGTCGTCCAGAGCGTACAGAATGGCGGTCACGGTTTCCCGACCGTCAGGATCAAAAACATCCCAGACAAACGTGCGGGTTGGAAACGTATGACTGGTTACATTCGGATTGCCGCTGACGCGCGGATTGCTGTTGAGCCTAAAACTGATCGAAGGAGGTGTGTTGTAGACAGGGAAATAGAGCACGGCAGGTGTCGGATCCTGAGCTCCCTGATCGTCAACCGACCATACCGAAAAAGAAAAAACATCATATTGGGATCGAATCGGGATATAGAATGTGTCCATTTCAGCGGTCGTAAAAACGGGCTCTGGCTGGTAATTCCATTGGATCGCATAGCCCACCACCCGGCCATCCGGATCGTCACCCCACCAATGCACAATCTGCCGGCTGGGTGTGGTATCGAGCCCGGTTTTGACGATCAGGGTGTCGATTTTGCCGGTCGACAAAGTGTCAACGCGCACATCTTGTTCCACCAACAAGAAAAGATGGGTTTCCGGCGGCAGATTGCCGAGCGGATGCGATTCACGGCTGTCGCCAAACGGGTCTTTTAAACTACAGGCTGCCGCCAAAAGCACAAGAAGCAGTATTGTGCTGATCGATTTGTTTCGCATGGTCATCTTATCAATGTGTGCCGGCAAGCGGCAAAGCCGCCTGCCGGCACAATACAGAACGACGATTCCTATTTGATCAACAACATTTTTTTGCTGGCGATAAAATCGCCTGCCTTGATGCGGTAGATATACATGCCGGTGGGAACAGAATTGCCGGCCCGATCGCTGCCGTCCCAGTTCACGATGTGGCGTCCGGCATCCAACATTTCATCGACCAGGGTTTTGACTTGCTGGCCGTGGATGTTGTAAATCATCACCTTGACCGAATGGCGCTGCGGAATCTCGAAATAGATACGGGTTTCCGGATTGAACGGGTTGGGATAATTCTGTTCAAGAGCGTAAGCCAGCGGCTGAGCCACCACCGCATCTTCGACGCCGGTCGTCATGCCCACATCAGCCATCGAGCGGATTTCAATTTTGTGTGTGCCGAAGCTGAACAAAAAGACGCCCTGGGCAAAAGAAAGCTGATCGCCGACCCGCAAGGTATCGGTATTGTTGAGAATCAACCAACCCTTGTTGCTGTCGATGTGGAAGTAGGGATTGGGATCCTGATCTCGTCCCACAAACGCATCGCCATCGAGCAGGCATTCGCCGGTGCCGTCATCGATGGTGACATCATAACGGTTGACGCGGGTCAGCGTGGCGTTCTCGACCTTGACCAGCACGCCCTCATACTTTTCGGCTTCCACGCTGCCGCTGACCAGATCGCCGCTGCTGACAACCTGCGGTTCGAATTCCGCATTGCCGCTGCTCAGCAATTCGACCGACTGCGCCAAAATAAGGGTGTTGTTGTCCCACTTGTAATGGTAATCCGGATTATAGTCGGAGACTTGTCCCACAACCTTGACGATATCGCCAGGCGCCAGCTCCGGTGTGGTCCCGAAAATGAACAATCCATTCCAGGGGCCATTGGCATCTTGAATGGGATAGGCGTTGTATTTGCTTTTAAAGGTGGCGCCGGCAGTGACGGTGCCGGTGACTTCAACTGTATAGCCGTTGTAGGGACTGTCCGCCAGTTTCCAGGGGGAGTATTGAATATCGCTGATCGTCAGTGTGGTGTCCTTGACCCGATAGCCATAATTGCTGAGCGATGTGTCGGCGGGATCTGTACTGGTCTGATCCTGGCTGTCCTTCACTTCGATAAAATAACTGACAAAACTCCCTTCCGGCTGTGCCGGAATCTCACCGCTGAACGAGCCTTCACCTTGATCGGTCATCGCCACCGCAGTATAGTCCCCGTCGTCGACTTTATAATTCAACACCACCTGGGCAATGGCGATACTGGAGGTAGCCAGGGTGGTTACAGTCACGGGATCCGTGCTCTTTACCATGGCTGGCTGGCGCAGGGTGTTCTCGATAGATGGCGGGCCTGCTCCCCACACGACGTCCGATTTGTAGAGCGGTTCGAGCACATAGGTGGTGGAATCGGCATAGCTGCCGTAGTGGTGGTAGACCCAACCGCGAATCGATTCGGCAACCGTGCCGAGGGGTGGATCGGGATAGTCCTGCAAACTGTCGGAATCGTCATCTACCAAAATGCTGCCGGTGCCGTCATCCACAGCAAACAATTCGTATTGTGGATTGACTTTGGTGACTTTGGCTTTACCGACTTTGACGATCACGTTGCCCCACTGCTCGGCCGTGGTCGGCCAGCGCAGCATGCCGGTGGCGATCGAATCCGGTTCAGGCACGGGCGTTAGGTCGGTGATATCGATTCCGCTGGTAATGAACAGTTCGGTCATGTTGCTCGGGCCGGTGGTATATTCGGAAATATAGCCGGTCATTTCGATTTGATCACCCTCATAGAGGGTGGGATAGGAGGTCGCATCGGCATTGTAGGAGAGAATCGCCGACCATGGGCCGCCTTCAGGCTCAGAAAAAATGAACTTGATTCCTGCACCGGCATAGCTCAAGCCCGTGGGCATGGTCACCACGCCTTTTACGGTCACGGTGCTGTCGTTCAGGTAACTGAAATCCTTTGTATTGTCCGTTGCAGTCTTGAGCAAGTCGCTGTAGCGCACCTGCTGAATGCGCTGGAGACGGGTAAAGGGCCCGGCTTCGACGACATCGAACGCCAGACGGGGCAAGATCTTGGTATCGTTGTAAGCATATTCCAGCGGACCGGTGATCGATTTGACTTCGGTGTGTTTGCTTGGGTCGAAATAGTCGGGTGCGACCTCGTCAACCCGGCAGGCTCCGGTTCCGTCATCGACCATCCATTCACCATAACCGAGGTTGGGGTTGGTGATGGTAACGTTTTGCACGCGGACCAGGCAGCTCTCATAGGCCTCTGCCATGCTACCACCGGTGGCGATTTCACCGGTGGTGACCACCATCGGTTCGATGCCGAAAACGCCCTCTTTTTCCAGAACGAAATCGGTTATGTTGGTGATTTCTGTCAGCCCATAGTATTCGGCGACCTTGCCGGTCACGGTTACGCTGTCGCCTTCGGCAACCTGACGGTTCTTTTCATACACTTTGATTCCTGACCAGGGCTCGTTGGCATCCTGGACAAAATAATAGCCATTGCCGAACGCATAGGGTTCAGCGGTGACGATACCTGATATGGTGACAATCTGATCTTTCAGGGGGGAATTGCCGCTCGCGTCTTCCGTGTACTGGATATCGCGGATTGGCGTCACGTCAGCAAAGGATGCACCCGCCATAAGCAGAATCGTCAACAGGCTGCAGATGGATAGCAATTTTTTCAAAGTTAAACCCCTTTCGGTTGGTTAAGGTTGATACGGCTTATTTGATGATCAGGAATTTGCCGCTAAAGACCTCGCTGGTATCGAGGTCTTCAGCGCTGAAAAGATAGAGCCCGGTTGCCACGGCCTGGTCATAGCGAGAGATCAAATCCCAGGCATGCATACCGCCCGGCAGGACCGTTTTGTTGCTGCCGATGCGATTGGTCATCAACTGCACATCCTGCCCGGCATAAGTATCCGCGTCATGGTAGAATTCGTCGACCAAATCGCCTGCCAGAGTATAAATCCGCACCCGCGCGCGCGCGGGCAGATCGATGAACCAGAGCATCTGCTGCCGCTCGCTGTCGCCGTCCCAGGCTGCTTGTGCTCGGAACGGGTTGGGAAAAACACTGACCGGACGTTTTGTCATGGCTGTCCGCGGCCGCGATCCGGCAACCGCGTATGTCTTGTTTTCAAGAATCGAGCTTTCCA
This sequence comes from bacterium, assembly GCA_029565675.1. Classification (GTDB taxonomy): domain Bacteria; phylum Zhuqueibacterota; class Zhuqueibacteria; order Residuimicrobiales; family Oceaniaggregativiventaceae; genus Sulfursilanivivens. The sequence continues at coordinate 86,868 of JAKQNP010000008.1, read as the reverse complement.
GACTCGGCAGGCGGTTGGCCACGTTGCCGCGGTCAAAAGCGGTCACACTGTACCAGATCTCGCCCGGCCAGCCGCTGCGCAAGTTTTTGTTGATAAAACGATAGCGATAGGTTTTTCCGTCGATAACCGTATCGTGTTCGATAGCGCGAAAACCGGTGTCGTAACCGATGTTGTTGATGTGGTCGAATTGCGCCAGCAGAGAATGATCAACCGTGGAATTGGCTGTCTTGGGCGCGCTGAAAATGCGGTAACCTTCGAAATCTTTTTGCCGCGTGATCGGATCCTCAAATTCCTCACTGATATCATCCCAAAAGAGGGTAACCTGGCCATCGCCAGGAATCACCAGCAAGTTTGGCGATGGAGGCGGGCTCGGCAGAATATAGCGATCGATTTCACCGTTGCCGGCAGCAATGCCTTTGAGAGAATTGCTGTAGACATCTTCCTCGATATCCAGGATGCCGTCACCATCGCCGAAGATCGGTTCGCCGGCATCCCATCTGCCGTTGCCGTTATGGTCGAGATCCGGTCGATAGTCATCTTCGCCGGGATCGAGCACGCCGTTATGGTTGACATCTTCATCGGGATCGAGTTTGCCGTCGCCGTCCACATCTTCGCCATTGTAGGCGATCTGTGCCCATTCCGAGTTCAACCGCAAATTGGCACGCCGGGCAGGGGTGTCGGTTTCCTCCGAATTCGCCCACAACCCGCATACCACCGCAAAAACCACATTGAGGGAATCTCCCGGCAACAGATCCCCGTGTGAGCCGGAGCTCAAGACCAGCATCCAACTGCCGGCGTCTTCCGGATCGACCGGCAATCCACCGCTCGCCGGATCGTTGTTGTACTTGCCGATGTGCCGCCCTTTGAGCACATCATAGCGTTGCTCATCGTTGATGGGGGTCACATAGTCCGGATAATCGAGGCTGGATGAGGTCGACCATTTCCAGGTATCAAAATGGCTTTGGATCCCTTCCTGTTCGGCCGAAGAACCCAAATAGCGAAGACCAAAATGGCTTTGGGCAAAACCGTCATCGCCATCAACATCGTATTGATACGCCAGGCGGTAGGGCTGGTCAAAACCGGTCAAGTTGTCGTACCAGGTCCATCCGCCGCCGGGTTGATAAATACTGGTGTAATTCATGTTGCCAACCGAGGCGTCCGCCCACAACCCGGTGTATAGTTCATCTATCCGGTGGTTGGAGATGTTCGTGATCGTATAATTTAGGATGACAAAGGCGTCGGTGAAAGAAAAATTCCATGCATACGACTCCAAATGGATCCTTAATCCAAGCGGAGAGTGGTTGGGAATCTCGAAATCGGTTCCAGGGACTCGCAGATTGGTGTCAGTGAAATTGCAGCAAAAATCCTGGTGGGAAACCGCCCGCGGATCGAAATAGGGCGAAGTGACGATCGTCGAACGGATGCGGATCGTGTCGCCTGCCGCCGCGGAATTGGTGAACTCGAATCCCTCTTCACCAGCCTCGAATACACCGTCGATGATTGCCGTCGAAACATGCACGCCGTCGTCATCACCGCCGATTCCACCAACCCACAGACCGCCAAATGACATATGCTCGATCTGGTTACGCGGATTATCGGCATAGAGCTTGTACATGCAAGAAGGCTGTTCGGGATTGTTGTATCCTTCGCCGATAACGCCATAATTGGTAATGGTCAGACCCAGATTGCCGACGTTGTGGTAATGCCAATAATCATCGATGGCGGTTTTACGCAGGGGGGATCGAGGTTCGTTTTGACGGTCTCTTTGGTGGGTTTGCGCTTGTAGAGAAGCGGCGGCCAAGAGAAAAACGCTGGTTACCAGGAAAAACAAGCTCAAACGTTTCATCTGAATCCATTCGCAAACACGGGTGAGAGAATTGCAATTTTGTAAGAAAAAATGTAAAGATTATTCATTTGAGAATCAAGAATAAAGATTGAGCAGTTCAAAGTCAGACGCATCTTTTCGTCCCGCCAAAACCTGTCGTCATCCGACCGGAAGCCGAGAAGGCGGCAGCCGAAAAAGAGCTTGAGAATGAGATAAAAATCCTCTATTTTGCCCTTTGGGGCTGGACTAAAAACGGTAACAAGGATGGCCAAAAAGATACTGATCGTCGATGACGAGCGGGATATCATCGATCTCCTTAAATTCAATTTAGAGAAAGAGGGCTATGAGACGCTGATAGCCCTGGACGGAGAACAGGCGCTCGATTTGGCCTTGAACGAAAAAATCGATCTGGTGTTGTTGGACATCATGTTGCCGGGCAAAGATGGTCGCGAAGTGTTGCGCGAGCTGCGGCAAAACAGCGCCACGAGATTTCTTCCCATCATCTTCCTGACCGCCAAAGACAGCGAAATGGATGAAGTCATCGGCCTTGAGCTGGGAGCAGATGATTACATCGTCAAACCCATCAGTATCCTGAAACTTTTGACCCGGATCAAAACGGTGTTGCGCAAAAGCACCGGTTTATCAGAAGAAAACACCCTGCAATTCGGCGATCTGGAAATCGATCCCCAGAACTATACGGTCAAACAGAAAGACATTGTTCTCGAATTTACCAAAAAAGAGTTTGATATTCTCTGTTATCTGGCTCAGCGCAGCGGTCGTGTCGTTTCCCGGGAAACGCTGCTCAATCAGATTTGGGGCCAGGATGTCATCGTCATCGATCGCACCATCGATGTCCATATCCGCAAAATCCGTGAAAAACTCGGACCAAAAGATATGCTGCGCATCGAAACCATCAAAGGGGTCGGGTATCGATTCAAAGGCGATTGATTGAATGAAAAACTCTCTGCGGCAAAAATTCACCCTAAGCTTTGTTGCGCTTCTGTTGTTCTTGACGATTTTTTCCGGCATCCTGACCACTGGTGAAGTGCAGCGATTCTATCGCCAGCGCATCGAACAGCAGCTCACAACCGATTTGGCGGCCATCGAATATCTCCTGCAACACACTCCGAAACTGCAGAACCTATTTTCAAAAGATCAGTATTCTTATCTGACTGGATTCGCCGAATCGGCGGGTTTGCGCCTGACTTTGATCGATTCCTCTGGAGTTGTCCTCTTTGATTCGCAGGTGCCGTTCGATTCCATTCGCACAGTCGAAAACCATCTCTATCGCGAAGAAATCCAAAAAGCGTTGCAACTGGGTCACGGAAGCGGCGAGCGCACCAGTTCGACAGTTGATGAGCCCTTTTTTTATTCCGCCAAGGCGATCTCTCACCCCACGGTGCATGTGGTTCGTCTGGCCATGCCGCTGGTAGAAATGCAGCAGGTTTTGTGCGGATTGCGGTGGAAAATTCTGCTAGCCAGCAGTCTGCTCTTGCTGCTCTTTGCCTTGATCAGCACCTTTTTGGCCGGGCGGATTGCCACCCCGATCTTGCACCTGTCGCGCACGGCAGAATTGGTCAAAAAAGGGGATTTGCAAGCGCATTTTGCCAAAGAAACGCGAGATGAGATCGGCGAATTGGCAGATATCCTGAACGAAATGCTCGCCAAACTGCGTCAGGATGTGATCCAGCTGCGGCGCCTGGAGAAAATGCGCAGCCAGTTTCTTGGCAATGTCTCACACGAATTGCGCACTCCGATTTTCGCGGTTCAGGGATACCTGGAAACCCTGCTCAATGAGCATGATTTGGATGGCGAGACACAGAAAAAATTCATCGACAAAGCCCACAATCAAGCAGTCCGACTCAACAACCTTTTTACCGACCTGATCGATATCTCGCGTATCGAGTCCGGCGAAATGAAAATGAATTACACCGCCTTCAACGCTGTCAAGTGGCTGAAAAAACAAATCGATGATCTGCAGGTAATTGCCGATCAACACCACATCCAGTTGCGCTTTGCCAATTCACAGGGTTTGAAAAAGGTGATGGTGCACGGCGATCAGGAACGCTTGAATCAGGTTTTGGTCAATTTGGTCGAAAACGCCATCAAGTACAACCGGCCACAAGGTCACGTCGAGGTATCCAGTGTCTTGTTGCCCGGCGAAATCGAAATAACCGTGAAAGATAACGGCAGGGGTATCCCCGAAGAACATCTTTCACGCATCTTTGAGCGTTTTTATCGGGTCGATAAAGAACGGTCGCGATCGTTGGGCGGTACCGGACTGGGATTGGCTATCGTCAAACATATTATCGAGGCGCATGGGGGAAAGGTCGAAGTCCAGAGCCGGGTCGGTGAAGGATCATTGTTTCGTTTTAGACTCAAAACTGCAGAAATCAGCGAAAACCGATCATGAAAAAAAGCCAAAAAATCGTTGCGGTGGCAATGAGCGGCGGAGTAGACAGTTCGGTTGCCGCCCTTCTGTTGCAGCGGCAGGGCTATCAGGTAATCGGTGTGACCATGTTGCAGATGGATCCCTGTCAGAAACAGGAACAGATCCGCCAGGATGCCATACGCGTTAGTGCAGAGCTGAAAATCGATCTCTATCTGGTCGACATGCGAATCGATTTCAAAAGAGAGATCATCGATCCATTTTTGCAGGAATATCTGGGCGGAAAGACGCCCAATCCTTGTGTGCATTGCAATCAGAAGATCAAATGGGGATTGCTGATGGAACACGGCCTCAGCCGTGGAGCCGACTTTTTTGCCACCGGTCACTATGCGCGCATCCGCCAGGACCCGAACAGCAAGCGGTTTTTGCTGTGCAAGGCCCTCGATAGGCAAAAAGACCAGTCTTATGCGCTGTGGGAATTGACACAACCGCAATTGGAGAAAACTCTTTTGCCTCTGGGTTGCTTTCACAAGGAAGAGGTCAGGAAACTTGCCGCCGAATTGGGATTGAGCTCAGCCGGCAAACACGACAGTCAGGAAATTTGTTTTATCGAAGACGACGATTACCAACAATTCATCCGGAAAACCGTCACTTCCATTGAACCTGGAGAGATCATCGACCGTTCCGGCAAAGTGATCGGCCGTCATCGCGGCTATCCGTTTTATACCATAGGTCAGCGCAAGGGCCTGGGCATCGCTCTGGGCCACGCCGCCTATGTTGTCGATATTGATCCACAGCGCAACCGCATTCAAATCGGTGATCGAGCTGATCTGCTCTCTGACGGCCTGGTTGCCGAAAAAACCAACTGGATTTCGCTTCCGCAACCGCCTGTAGGTATGAAGGTGAATGTGCGTATCCGCTACAAGGACCCCGGTTTTGCCGCAACGATAGAGGCTTTTGAAGAGGATCGAATTGCTATCCGCTTTGACCAACCGCGCGCAGCGGTAACGCCCGGTCAATCGGCTGTTTTCTTTGTCGACGATTGTGTTTTGGGTGGGGGAATCATTGTTCAGGCGATCCACAACCGAGCCATTTCGGATTCAATGTCGAATGGCGCTGGTCAATTTTAAAGAAAAATCTAAATCTGGAAATCTCGATGGCAGAATTTAAAAACTTGATGATCTCGGTCTCCGGGGTCAGGGGGCTTGTCGGGGATGGATTGACTCCTGAGGTTGTTATGCGTTTCGCGCTGGCCTATGGCAGCGAGTATGGGCCGGGCAAGATTGTGGTCGGCCGAGATTCGCGCGTGACCGGCAATATGGTCAAATACGCGGTCTGGTCCGGATTGATGGCCGCGGGATGCGATGTCATCGATATCGACATCGCCCCTACTCCGACCACTGAATTGCTCACCGAAAAACAAGAGCACGCCGGCGGCATCATCATCACAGCAAGCCACAATCCCAAAGAATGGAACGCCCTCAAACTGCTTGCACCAGACGGACTCTTTCTCGACAGCGTTCAGGCAGATCGATTGCTCGCGCGGGTTAAGAACAGCGACTTTCATTTTGCGACCTGGGACCGCATGGGTAGGATTTTGCCCTATTCCAATGCGATTGCGGAACATGTGGACGCCATCCTCAAATTGGCTATGCTGGATATCCCCGCCATCCGACGACGCCAATTCACCGTCGTCGCCGATTGCTGCAACGGCGCTGGCGGCGTCATTCTGCCGTTGTTGCTGGAAAAACTCGGCTGCCGGGTCATTTTTCTCAACCAGGAGCCCACTGGCCTGTTTCCGCGCAGCCCGGAACCGATCCCGGAGAACCTCGGCGATCTATGCGAAGCAGTACGGCTCTATCAAGCCGACCTGGGGATAGCGGTTGACCCCGATGTCGATCGCCTGGCGATTGTCTCTGATCGCGGTTTGCCTCTCGGTGAAGAGTATACCCTCGTCATCGCCGCTCAGGTAATCCTGAGAAAGACTCCCGGTCCTGTTGTGATCAACGCTTCAACCACGCGGGCGATCGAAGACCTGGCGGATCTCTATCAGGTACCGGTTTTTCGCACCCCGGTGGGTGAAATTCACGTCGCCAGCCGTGCCCGTCAAGTTGGCGCGGTAATTGCCGGTGAAGGCAACGGCGGTGTGATCTATCCGGAGCTGCATCTCGGCCGCGATGCACCGGTCGGCATCGCCCTGCTCTTGCAGGCGTGTGTCAACCATGGCGGCACTTTGTCGCATCTGCACCGCGAGCTTCCACAATATACCATGATCAAAGATAAAGTGCCGCTCTCTTTTGACACCAATGCCAAGGAATTGGTAAAAAATCTGGAGAAACGCCATTCGGATGAGAAATTGGATAGAACCGACGGACTGAAAGTGGTTTACGACAACGGCTGGGTTCATATCCGCGCCAGCAACACCGAACCGCTGATCCGCATCATCGCCGAAATGCCTGTCCGTCAGGCGGCCGAGCAATTGGTGCAAAAGTTTAAATCAGAAATCCAAGAAATGGGCGCCCCAAAATGAGCCTGGAAAAACAAATAGCCGCAGCACTGAATGCCTGTGTCCCCTTATCGCCTGATCACCAGCTGGTTCTACCGCACCTGACAGGGGCGGAACTGGCCGCGATGATCGATCACACCCTCCTGCACGCTGCTGCCCGACGCGACGATCTGATCAAGCTATGCGGAGAAGCCAAAACCTACGGTTTTGCCGCGGTCTGTGTCAATCCGGTCTGGGTTGGTGAATGTCAAAACCTGCTGCAGGACAGCCAAATTCCGGTCTGTTCGGTAATCGGCTTTCCGCTGGGAGCCACCGGGGCGGATCTGAAAGCGCGGGAAGCAAGTTGGGTGGTCGATTGCGGTGCTCGCGAAGTGGATATGGTTGTTCATGTCGGAGCTTTGTTGAATAGAGAATATGCGGTTGTCGCCAAAGAGATTGAACTGGTGGTCAAGGCGGCACATCCCTGGCCGGTCAAGGTTATTCTCGAAACCGGGTTGTTGAAAACCGAAGAAATAGTCGCTGGATGCATCATCGCCCGGAATTCCGGCGCCCGCTTTGTCAAAACCTCGACCGGCTTCGGCCCCGCAGGAGCAACGGTCGAGGCGGTGCATGCAATGCGGCAAACCGTGGGTTCGTGCCTGGGTGTCAAGGCTTCTGGGGGAATCAGAGATCGACAAGCGGCTTTGCAGATGATCGCGGCCGGCGCCAGTCGAATCGGCACAAGTTCTGGAGTAAAGATCAGTTCAGAAGAGGATGCTTGACAAGGCAAGCGAGCAGCGCGTTTGCCTCAATGAATGCTCTGATGCAATTGGCGGATCAAGCTTGCGTCGACAACAATCCCCTCTTTTTGCAAGCCGAGCAAGGCTGCTCCGACCGCTGGTTCAAACTCGGGATCGATAAACTCGATCAAATCAGTTGATTGTCGAGCCTGATCGCGCATGGCGGGAATAAGCACATCGCGTTGTTTGAAGATGCTGCCGATCAAAGCCACTTGCACCGGTTGACCGGTTTTTCCCATCGCTCTCACAGTTGCCGCAATAATTTTTCCCAGCTCATGCCCTGCTGTTTGCACAATCTGTTGGGCGACCTGATCATCGGACTCGGCTTCGGCAAAAACGATCGGAGCCAGACTGGCAATCGTTGGACGATCGATTTCACCAGAGTAGATCGGTGAAATGATCAGTTCGATGCGCTCGAGTCGAAAAAAGTCGACAATCCTTTGTCGCAGACGGGTGGGTTGACCGCGTCCGTCGAGATCTTTGAGCGCTGCGATAATGGCTTGCTGGCCCAAATAATAACCGCTTCCTTCGTCTCCCAGCAGATAGCCCCAGCCTCCACAGCGGACAATTTCGCCATTCTCTTTCTTGCCGAAACAGATGGCGCCGGTTCCGGAAATGATGATGATCCCTGGCCCGCCATGAAAGGCCCCAGCCAGGGCAGCCATCGCATCGGTATCGATGGTATAATGGAGAACATTGGACAACTTTTCCACGATCGCGCTGATCCGTGCGCGATCTGCCGGTCGACCCGCGCCAGCCAATCCGGCATAAAAATGGGCGATCTCTCCCGGCTCGACTCCTGACGTTTCTTTCAATTGATGGATCAGGCCGGAAAAGACACGCTCCAACTGCTCCTCGCCGACCGCCTGGATGTTGGATGACTCTCCTTCAGCGCTGGCCAGCAGTGCGCCATGGCTGTCGAGCAAAACGCCTTTGGTTTTTGTTCCGCCGCCGTCCAATCCGATTACGAATTTCTTCATCGGTTGTTCTCCTTTGTATCAAAAATCGCGCAATTTGTCTATCACGATGGTGGCAAAAAGCGACTTGATCATCTCGCCGGGAAGAAAAATCGCCGCTCCATAAATCCACGCCCCTTGCGGTGAGATCGTGTTTCCCGTCCAGATCGGGGCCATAAAATAGAGCCACAGCACGCCAAGAATAAGAGTCAATATCAGACCGCAAAAATTGATTGTCCACCGAACGCCAAACGACGTGGGACGAAAGCGATGTTGGCTGTGCGAGATCAACCAAGCGATCAAGGGAAACGAGAGCAGATAGCCAAACGAAGGTGAAACCACGGCCGCCAGACCGCCGCCGCCGGAAAAGATAGGCAAACCCGTCAGACCGAGCAGCAAATAGAGCAATTGGCTGACCGCCGCCCAATTCGGCGATAAAAAATTGGCGGCACAGACCAGGACAAACGTCTGCAAGGTAAGCGGTATCCATGGCAGTGGGATGTGGAGATAAGCAGAAACTGCCATCATGGTGGCAAACATCGCCGTCAAAATAAAGGATCTGGCACGCTGCTGCATTCTTTTGCTCTTAATTGGGTTGCCTCATTTTGCAAACTACAAAAGTTCAGCATTTGAAGCAACCGCTTTTTGCCGCCATAAAAATGAATAGCCCTATTCGGTGCACAGAATCGGATCTCGCAGAAAATCAACCTGATTGCGATACGCAAAAGGTGGAAAGTGCGTTTTTCACAACCACATATAGAATAAGCGATTGAATGTTTGATGATTCGGTTAACACCGACTCTGGGGAATATTTCTTGCATTTATAAAAGACCATGAATATATTGCTGCAGGTGTTCCGCATTCGGACACCTTTTTATTTATCTCCCTGGAGCGGGTTAGAGGAGAGATGTTGGTTGGCCAAAAACAAAAAAGAAATTAATCCACTCTGCACAGCTGTCATTTTTGCCCTCGTTTTTCTGTTGTCCAGCACGAAGATTTTGACGGCAAGTGACTGCCTTCGCGCAATCGCCTTGCCTCTTGATGGCTGGGAGCGGCCGCCTCTATACATCCTTCCACAACAAAAAGTAGAGCGGCCTCGAATTGGGCTGGCTTTGAGCGGCGGCGGCTTGCGCGGTGTTGCGCAAATCGCGGCTCTGCAAGCTTTTGAAGATCGAAACATACCGATCGATTGTATGGTCGGGACCAGCATCGGCGCGATAATCGGCGGGTTGTATGCTTCTGGCTATACACCCGATGAGCTGTGGCAATTGCTGAACCAATTGGATTTTGGCGATATCCTGCGCGACCGACCGCAACGTTCCTCGCTTTTCCTGGGGCAAAAAGAAAAAGGCCGTCAGCCGATTCTGCAGATACGCCTGGATGGACTGACGCCAACCTTGCCTGAAGCTTATACGCCGGGACAAAAACTGACTGAATTGCTCACCGATTTAATTCTCAGAGCCCCCCACCACGCTCAGGAGTTTGACCGTCTGCATGTTCCGTTGAGAATCATTGCCACAGATCTTTTGCAGGGGAAAAAGGTGGTGATGGCAGCGGGAGATCTGGTCACAGCGATTCGCGCTTCTGTCGCGATTCCACTCTTGATTTCACCGGTCGAGTATAGCCAGTCACTTCTGGTGGATGGCGGCCTGATGGACAACATCCCGGTCTCTGAAACCAGAACGCTGGGAGCCGACCTGGTCATCGCCATCGATACGACATCTCCTCTGCGGCAACGAGAAGCGATTCGCGCACCCTGGGAGGTCGCTGATCAAGTGACCACCATCATGCAGGTTCCCATCAAACAGGCTGAACTGGCCGGCGCGGATTTTATTGTCAGCCTGAGCGATCTGCAGATGAATTCCATGGAAGCAACTAAAAAAATCTTTCAGACTCTTTATGACGAAGGTTACCGGCGCACATCTTTGGTCATCGATGAGCTCGAGGCAACGCTGCAAAAATACCAGGAGCAGAGCTGCTCCAATGCCGCGATCTGGCATTTTGCCAATTTTCGCTTGGAAAATGTGCCGCAGGAGGCGATCGCGGATCTCCATATTGCCAAGAAAAATCGGTTGAGTGAATGTGAAATCGCACAAGATCTGTATAAGATCTACCATACGGGCAATTATCGGGATGTGAGCGCAGCCATCCTGGCAGAGGAACAGGATACGGTCCTGGTCTACCGCGGTACCTTTCATCCGGTGATAAAAAAAATCACCTTTCGCGGCAACACCATCTTTGCTGATTCAGTTCTGATCCAGCCTTTCAATGCCCTGCTCGAGAAAAACATCAATCAAGGATCGAGCCGCAAAGCGCTGCTCGAGGTGATCAAAATGTACAAATCAAACGGTTATGTTTTGGCTGCACTTGATACCGTCATTTTTGAGCCGACAGATGGAACGGCCACGGTGGAAATCGATGAGGGCAGAATCGGCCAGATTGTCTATTCGGGCAACAAGAAAACCAAAGACTATGTGATTTCCCGCGATTTTACCATAAAAAGTGGGCAGGTTTTTCAACTTGGCCTCGCCAAGGAAAATATCAGCAACATTTATGCTTCCGGTTTATTTCAGTCCGTTGTTCTCAAGCCCATACCCACAGAAACAGGTTGGGATATTCGCCTCGACCTGCAGGAACAGTTGTCCACCTCCTTTCGCCTCGGCATGGCCTATAATCTGGAACGGTATGGCCGGGTATTTGCGGAAGTTTCCGACGACAACTTTTTGGGAACGGCGAATGATTTGTCGTTTAATGTGCTTTACGGGTTGCGCGATCTGCAAACCGGCGTCACTTTGCGCGCAGATCGCATTTTTCAAACCCTGTTTACCGGTGGAATCGACCTGCTTTATACCGAAACAATGCATCATTATTATCAAAACCATAATCTTCAAGGCGAGTATGGGCGCAAGACCCATGGCATTCATTTGAATCTCGGCCGGCAGATCGAGCGCCTGGGCACCATCTCCGGATTCATGCGTTTCAATAAAATCGAATTGCAAAGCCATTCCGGATCGGGCTATGATGTCGGAAAAATGAATATCAGCACCCTGGGTTTGATTTCGACCATCGACGCCCGCGACCAGGTTCCCTTTCCCCGCAGCGGAAAATTTCACCAATTCTATTACGAGGTCTCTTCCGGAAAATTTCTCGGCGCCGATCTTTCTTATTTCAAGGTGCAAAACCAACTGTCTTCGTTTTGGACCTTTCGCCGCCGCAACACGGTGTCACCAAAGCTCTTTTGGGGAACATCAGACCTGACATTGCCCTTTTCGGAACAATTTCGGTTGGGCGGAATCAATTCATTCTATGGTCTGCGGGAAGATGATTTTGTTGGACGTCATGCTTTCGTCACCAGCCTGGAGTATCGGTACTTTCTCCCCTGGAAGTCATTTGTAAATATATACTTAAGCACGCGTTTCGATTTTGGTGCGGTATGGGAAAAATCGGTGGATATCAAACCGAAGGACTTTATAAGCGGTAAAGGTCTGGCCCTCTCTTTTGCCACACCTGCCGGCCCTTTCACCGTTGCCTATGGTAAGGCCAGTTTGGGCAGAGAGCAGTTCTATCTGCAGTTTGGCTATGGGTTCTGACCGGAGCGATTGGTGCAGAAATCGGTTGCGGCCATCAATATACCGGTAATGAGCTCAAGTCGATAACCTGATCTCCTTTGGCAATATTTGCGGCAACCATGCCCATGGATGCGCGGCCCATGATTTTGATGTCTTTTATTTTGACTCGTTTTTGTCGACCTTTCTTGGTGGTCAAAACCACAACTTGTTTTTCATTCACTTCCATCACGCCGGCAACCTCACCGACTTTTTCGTTCGTTTTGGTATTGACGATACCCTTGCCGCCGCGCTTGATCAGGCTGTATTCATCCAGCTGACAGCGCTTGCCGTAACCCAGGCTGGTCACGGTCAACAGGGTCGAAGCTTTTTTCAGGGTGAGTGGCAGAGCAGAAACGATCTCATCACCCGATTCCAGGGTCATGCCGCGAATGCCGCCGGCCGCCAATCCCATATCGCGAACATCGCTCTCCTGGAAACGTATGGCTTTGCCCTCCCGCGTGGCGAGCAGGATTTCCCGCTCACCATCGGTGATAAAGGCAGAAACCAGGTGGTCTTTCTCTTTTAAAGAAATGACGGATGCTCCGACTTCTTTGCGTTTTGCCAATTCGGAAAGAGCAATCTTTTTCACCAGGCCTTCCTGGGTTACCAGAAAAATAAAGCGGTCTTCAATAAATTTTTCTATTTCGATGTGTTCGATAATTTTGACATTCTCGGCGATTGTCAGCATGCGAAACAATGAGGTGCTGTTGCCGTTGTTGGCAAGTGGAATGGCGCTGGTGCGCAGCATATAGCAAATGCCGGTATCGGTGAAATTCAGGACATAGTGGCTGACAGACGATTTAAAGAGCTTGATGATAAAATCCTGATTGTCGATTCCGGTTTTAAGCAGATCGTTCGCTCGTTCGAGCTCGTGTGCGGCATAGCGCTGGATCATCTGCTTGTGGCTGATCGACACCAGCACCTCTTCCTCTTTGAGTATTTCTTGCAGGTTCTTTTTTTGTTCGCCGGAGATGATTTGGGTTCGTCGAGTATCGCCGTACTTGGCTTTGAGTTCCAGCAGCTCTTCCTTGATCAACTGCAGGCGGCGCGACTTGCTGGCCAACAACGAGCGCAATTTCTCGATCAGTTTGATGATTTCCAAATATTCATCTTCGATTTTTTTGCGTTCCAGACCGGTCAGCCTTTGCAAGCGCATATCGAGTATCGCCTGAGCTTGAATTTCGGACAGTTTGAACTGTTTCATCAGGTTGGCGCGCGCGGTTTCGACCGAGCGCGACTTGCGGATGAGAGCGATAATTTCCTCGATATTGTCCAGCGCGATTTTTAATCCCTCAAGGATGTGGGCGCGCTTCTCCGCCTTGTCCAGATCAAAGGTCAGCCGCTTGAACACCACCTCGTGGCGAAAATTGAGGAATTCAACCAGCATCTCTTTGATGTTCATGACTTTGGGTTTGCCATTCGACAGGGCCAAAAGATTCACCCCAAAAGTCATTTTCATCTGCGTGTGATTGTAAAGAAATTCGACCACTTTTTCGACATTGGCGTCTTTGCGCAGCTCGATGGAGATGCGCATGCCTTCGCGGTCAGACTCATCGCGGATATCGCTGATGGCTTCGATCTGTTTGTCGCGTGCCAGGCTGGCAATACGCTCGATAAGGGAGGTTTTGTTGACCTGGTAGGGAATCTCGGTGACCACGATGCGCTCTCGCCCACCGCGCAAATCCTCGATATGGACTCGTGCGCGCACTTCGAGTCTGCCTTTGCCGGATTTAAAGTATTCAACAATCTCTTCATTGCCGACGATGATTGCGCCGGTTGGAAAATCAGGCCCTTTAATTGTATCGAGCAGATTCTCCGGAGCGATGTTTGGTTTTTCAATAATCAAAGCCAACGCGTCAATGACCTCGGAGAGATTGTGTGGCGGGATATTGGTTGCCATGCCGACCGCAATACCGGAAGCGCCGTTAACCGCCAGCATCGGCAAAAGCGAGGGAAGAACCAGAGGTTCTTTCAAGGTGTCATCAAAATTGGGGACAAAGGGAACGGTGTTCTTTTCGATATCGCGCAGCACTTCATCCGCAATTTGAGCCAATTTCGCTTCCGTATATCGCATGGCCGCCGGCGAGTCGCCATCGATCGAGCCGAAATTGCCCTGGCCATCGACCAGAGGATAGCGCAAAGAAAAATCCTGTACCATGCGAACCATGGCATCGTAGACTGCCGTATCACCGTGCGGATGATATTTGCCGAGAACCTCACCCACGATGCGGGCACTTTTTTTATAGGCTGAATTGGGTCGAAGACCGAGCTCCAACATACCGTAAAGAACGCGTCGGTGTACTGGCTTTAGCCCATCCCGAACATCCGGCAAGGCGCGTGAAACAATGACAGACATCGAATAATCGATGTACGAATGGCGCATCTCTTCTTCGATTAAAATCGGGACAATTTTCTCATTCTTTTCCATGTCGCGGGATTTCCTATCGTCTATCGCACTCGATCAGCAGTTAGACTCGAAAATATGACTGGCAATTGATTTGTGATTGTCAAACATCGAGATTGCGCACATATTGCGCGTTCTCTTCGATAAACTTGCGCCGGGATTCGACGCTGTCGCCCATCAGAGTCGAAAAAATGTGATCAGCCACAAACGCCTCTTCGATCGTAACCTGCAACAGCGTTCGATTCTTGGGATCCATGGTCGTGGCCCAAAGCTGTTCGGGATTCATCTCTCCCAAACCTTTATAGCGCTGCATTTCGATCTTTTCGCGTTCGATTTTGGTAATCGATTTTAAAATGTTCTCTTTTTCATCTTCATCATAGATATAGACAGAGTCTTTTCCTTTTTTCAGCAGGTAGAGCGGCGGTTGGGCGATGTAGAGGTGTCCATTTTCCATCAGCGGGCGCATATGGCGAAAGAAAAAGGTCAACAGCAAGGTGCGGATATGAGCACCGTCCACATCTGCATCCGTCATGATAATCACCTTGCCGTACCGCAACCGCTCGATATCAAATTCACTGTGGCCGATACCCGTACCCAAAGCTGAAATCAATGTGCGAATTTCTTCATTCGACAACATGCGATCGATGCTGGATTTCTCCACATTCAGAATCTTGCCGCGCAAAGGTAAAATTGCCTGGAACCGACGGTCTCGACCCTGTTTGGCGCTGCCGCCGGCGGAATCACCTTCGACAATAAACAATTCAGAATGCTCGGTCTCCTGCAAAGAACAATCCGCCAACTTTCCCGGCAGTGTGTCGCTTTCGAGGGCAGATTTGCGGCGCGTCAACTCTCGCGCCTTGCGGGCTGCTTCGCGCGAGCGCGCCGCCGACTTGCATTTGTCGATTATCTTGCGCGCAGTCGA
This sequence comes from bacterium, assembly GCA_029565675.1. Taxonomy (GTDB): domain Bacteria; phylum Zhuqueibacterota; class Zhuqueibacteria; order Residuimicrobiales; family Oceaniaggregativiventaceae; genus Sulfursilanivivens. Next base: position 71,479 of record JAKQNP010000008.1, on the reverse strand, counting down.
ACTGTTCTTTTCGAACTCTTTCAGCAGAGATTCATTGACGATCGCTTCGACTATGCCCCGCACTTCACTGTTGCCCAAACGTGTCTTGGTTTGTCCTTCAAATTGCGGTTCTGCTACCTTGATGCTGACCACCGCCGTCAATCCTTCTCTGACATCATCACCCGAAAAATTGGCGTCGCCGCTTTTTAGCAATTTGTTTTTCACAGCAAAATTGTTCAGCGATCTGGTCAGCGCCGTCTTAAAACCGATCAGATGAGTGCCGCCTTCGATGGTGTGGATATTGTTGACATAAGAAAAAAGGTTTTCGGTATAACCATCGTTATACGAAAGTGCAATCTCAACCAGCACATTATCGCGTTCCGCCGAGATATAGATGGGTTTTCGCACGATTGGTGTGCGCCCCTGGTCCAAAAACTCGATAAAAGAAACCAACCCGCCTTTATATTTAAAAACTTCTTCCCGTCCGCTTTGACTGTCGGTAATCGTGAGTTTGATGTTGTCATTTAAAAAAGCCAATTCGCGGAGGCGTTCGGCCAAAACCTCAAAACTGAATTTTCGCTTTTTAAAAATTTCACCATCTGGCAAAAAAGTGACACTGGTGCTGGTTTTTTTTCGGTGTCCCACCACCTTCACAGGAGTTACTGCAATTCCGCGTTCATAGCGCTGCTGATAGACTTTGCCGTCGCGCGATACTTCGGCGATCAAAAATTCAGACAGGGCATTGACCACAGACACACCAACCCCATGCAAACCGCCGGAGACCTTGTATGCTTTTTTGTCGAACTTGCCGCCGGCATGCAGCATCGTCATGACGATTTCCAACGCCGAACGTTGCTGTTCCGGATGAATATCAACCGGTATTCCGCGGCCGTTATCGCTGACCGTTACCGAGCCATCCGCATTCATGACCACACGAATGTCATCACAAAATCCGGCCAATGCCTCATCGATGCTGTTGTCGATGACTTCATAAACCAGATGATGCAATCCTCGAATGGAAATATCGCCGATATACATGGCCGGGCGCTTTCTTACCGCGTCCAGGCCCTTCAGAACTTGGATTTGACTGGCATCGTAATTCTGTTTTTCATCAACCATAATTTTTTACTCGCTGATCATTATTAAATGGTGAAACGGATATCGGAGAGAATGTTTTTTCCCACGCTTTCAGCAATTCTGCTCAGCAATTCCTGCTTGCGCAGCACCAATTCGCTCTTCCAGGTCATACTTTTAACCCGAACATACAAAACATCGTCACGGATCTGTTCGGCAATTGTTATGGCACTGATCTGCGCGCCGACAATCTCCGGCCATTTTTGCAGGATTTCTACTTGTTTGATTTTCTTCGCGTGGCCGAGTTCTGTGAACAGCTCTTGCAAGGATTCTGCGAGACTTTTCACTGTCATGTTTGCTTGTTTACCTTTCCCTGTTGCACAAACAAGGGGTCGAATTCGCCTTCTTTTTCCAGAAAGGGTTTCAATGCCATATAGTCAGCGGTCGTGCCGGTTATAAAAATCTGGCATGACTGAGAAAACAAAGAAATCGCCTTTTTTCCCCGCATTTCATCCAGTTCTGCGAATAGATCGTCCAGCAACAACAGCGGCGCAGTGTTCGTTTTTTCCTGCAAAAAAAATGCTTCAGCTGATTTGAGGCTCACCAGAACGCTTTTGTGCTCGCCTCGAGAACCGAAGCGGCGCAAATCGCGACCGCTGATCATAAAAACAAAGTCATCGCGATGCGGACCGACCAAAGAAATTCCCTGTTTTCTTTCTTTCGCGCTGGCCGTCTTCAAGCGGCGAAAAAACGTTTCCCGCCGCTCTTGTCCTGCGATCATCGGGACATTCGGCTTGTACGACAACGAGAGAACCTGGTTTCCACCGGTCAAATAGGAATAAGCGGAAGACAAGAGCGCATTGAGTTCGATGGTCATTTTTTCGCGGCTGAGAACGAGCGCTTCGCCTTTACACACCAATCTTTCATCCCAGGGATCGATTTGCTGCGCAGAGATACGCTCACCCTGTAAGGAGCGGCTCAACAGCGCATTGCGATGTTTGAGAATCCGTTCGTATTCTTTTAGATCGTCCAAATAACGATGGGAGCTTTGAGAAAGCAGAATATTGATAAAACGACGTCGCTCACTGGGAGGACCCAGGGTGATCGATTGATCTCCGGCCGAGAGAGCAACCACTGGAAATTTGCCGACCAATGCGGAAAACGGACGAAGTGGTTTTCCGTCCAGTTGAATTTTTTTACCTGTTGCTTCACTGAAATAAACAACCACGCGGTGATTGCTGCCGTTGGTATCCGCCAATTCTCCTTCCACACGAAAAAAATCCGCTTCGATCGGCAGCAAATCCGCATCATCACGAGTGCGAAAACTTTTTGCCAAACAGAGCAGATAAATACTTTCGAGGAGATTGGTCTTTCCCTGACCGTTCTCGCCATAAATAAACGTTTTGGAATGAGAAAACAGATGATCGATCTCACAAAGATTGCGAATCGATTTTATCCAAAGTCGGTTGAGTCGCATCGCCTGTTCTTACTCATTTTCCTCGGAGCTGGACTCCCCTTCGTATGATTCTTCATTGATGCGGATAGGCATCAACAACATCAGGTGCTCTTCTTTCTCCTGTTGTTCAGATGGAAACATGACTGCTGCACTCATGCTGTCCTTGAGTTCGATGATAACTTCTTCGCCATCGACATGCCGCAGAATATCAATAAAATAATTCGAGTTGTAGCCGATTTGCATCCATTCCGCAGAAAACGATGCTGGAATCATTTCTTTGGCTTCCGCACCGAATTCGATATCTTCGCTGCGGATGGTCAGTTCATTGGGGGTGATAACCAGGCGAACCTGACGAGTCAATGAGCTGGAAAAAATGGAAACCCGGCGAAGCGTTGCCAACAACAGGTCGCGGTTAACAACCAGCCGTTTGTCGTTGTCGGTCGGAATCACTCTTTCATAATTGGGATAAGCTCCGTTGATCAACTTGGAATAGATCGTCGCGGTCTGGAGCTGAAAAACAATGTGATCTTCACCTATCTGAATATTAACCCGATCGTCGTTTTCAACGTTGCGCAACAACAAATTGAGGGTTTTGGTCGGAATGATAAAATTTCTTTTTTCCTTAACCGGCGAATCAAAATTTGAAAAAACAATCTTCGAAAGGCGATGTCCATCTGTTGCCACAAAACGCAGTTCATCGGGCAACAATTCCATATTGATTCCAGTCAGCGCAGGCCGCAATTCGTCCGCAGAAACAGCAAAAATCGTTTTGTTGATCAGATGAATCACCTTATCGCTGCTGAGGTCAAGGGTAAGAACACTTTCTTCAACATTGATTTTTGGGAAATCTTCTTTTGGTTGTGTGGCTATCTTGTACTCTCCCTTTTCGGTTTCAATCACCAATTTGTTTCCTTCATGAGAATACAAGGTTAAAGGCACATCGGGCAATTCTTTGACGATATCTGCCAGCAATCGTGCCGGTACAGCCATGATACCGTTTTCACTGCCTTCCACCGGCAAAGAAGTGGTAACCGAAATTTCCAGATCAGTTCCAGTTAAATTCAGCTGGTTGTTTTCAACTTCCATCAACAGGCAATTGAGAACCGCAATGGTGGTTTTCTGCGGAACCACACCGATAATTTTATGCAAGGAATTGTACAATTCAGATTTTGCCACAGAAAATTTCATTTTGCCCTCCTTGAAAAATCACTGTAAAATGGGTTTGCGGCAAATCCTGAGAAAGCAAATCCACCGCCAGACACCTAGCAAGCAAACAAATTTGCACGAATTTTACTGACTCTGAATTATGGTGATAAACTTAGTACAATAATAATAATAATTCAAGCGAATAAAAATAGTAGTAGTAGGGGCTGTTGATATGTTGATAAGCCGTCTATTATTGTTCTAAAATATTGTTTTTTAGTCATAATGGGGATGTGAAAAAGTTGGTGAAAAGTTCATTTCTTTTGTGGAAAAACGCCGACTGCAATTTTAAACCCTGTTGCAAAAAAAATCATTCACATTCTGTCAACAAGTTATCCAGAAAAAAGACCGAGTTTTCCACAGGGTTTGTTAACATCTTTTTAGAAAAATTGTTCACCCTGGATATTAAAGCTGAGAAATTTCAATTTTTGAAGCGATTTTTTCGATCGCCTCGCGGATTTTTGTATCTTGATCTTTGCTCTGTTCGATGGTATTGACCGCATGAATGACAGTGCTGTGATCCCGGCCGCCAAAATGAAGGCCAATCGTTTTTAAAGAGTTGTCGGTCAGCATTTTGCAGAGATACATCGAGATCTGGCGGGCCTGGGCAATTTCTTTTTTGCGTGTTTTGGCACGCAAAAGATCGTCGGGAAAACCAAAAAATTCGGCGGAAAACTTTTGGATCAATTCGATGCTGATGGCCTTGCTTTTCTTGATGCAGACATCTTTCAAAACATTTTTTGCCAGATCGAGGGTGATATCGATCCCATTCAATGAGGCATAAGCGAGCAATCTAATCAAAGCGCCTTCCAATTCGCGGATGTTGGAGGTAATATGTGTGGCAATAAAATGGAAAATTTCAGTGGTCATGACAATACCATTTTCTTCGGCCTTGCGCTGCAAAATTGCCTGTCTTGTTTCCAGATCAGGAGGTTGAATATCGACGACCAATCCCCACTGAAAGCGCGAAATCAGCCGCTCTTCCATTCCCTGCAACTCTTTCGGTGGACGGTCTGAGGAGAGAACGATTTGTTTGCCTTTTTGATGCAGAGTATTAAAAGTATGAAAGAATTCTTCTTGCGTTCTTTCTTTATTGGCGAAAAATTGAATATCGTCGACCAACAAAAGATCAACATTGCGGTAGAGGTCGCTGAACTCGGTGGTTTTATTCTTCTGAATACTGCTGATAAAATCCATGGTGAAACGCTCACTGTCCACATAGAGGACTCGGGTTGTCGCTGTATCAACTTTTGCATAATTGCCAATAGCCTGAATCAGGTGGGTTTTTCCGAGTCCAACGCCGCCGTAAACCACCAATGGATTGAATGTGGTTTTACCTGGGGATTTTGCCACTGCCAGAGCAGCCGCTTTGGCAAACTTGTTGCTTTCTCCTTCAACAAAGCAGTCAAAGGTATAGCGAGTGCTCAGATTATCATGTCCATTTTGCGGACGCCCTGGCAGAATTTTTTTATTGAAAGAAGGCAGTTGCACCGGCGTGGTAGCAGAATCCATCACGATAGAATAGAGCAATTTGTGGTCAGGACCCAAAACAAGGCGGATGGCATCGTTGAGCAATACACTATAGTGCTGTTCCATCCATTCATAAAAGAATTGGCTGGGCACCTGAATGGTCAAGGAATTGTTTTCGAGCTTAACGGGCTTGATAGGTTTAAACCAGGTGACAAAACTGTTCGACGGGGTGCCGTCCTTGACGATATTCAGAATTTCATTCCATTTATGGATGACCGCACTATCCATGGTTTTTTCCTTTGTTTCCTGGACAAAAAGGTCCGAATTATCAACATCTAGTTCATTTCGCATTGCGACACCTATAAAATTGAATCCCCAGAGTTATCCACATTATTGTTTGGCTTTTCCACATTAACTCAGGTTAGCAAAAAACCAAAAGTTGATTAAAAACAGCAAATTATAAAAAAAGCAATAAAAGATATCCACAAGGCATGCAACGCTCTCGATTTTTACTCGCTGAATGGCAAAACGAGAATTAGAGGCTTATCCACAAGATGTTATAGCAGCAGGAGAGCTGATCAAACTTAGATAAATCGCATTTCAATGTCAAGACGAAAAAATAGTTTATCCACATTTGCCAAGCACGTTTTTTGCAAGGGTTATTCCTCTGCCGCAACGCGACAATTCTTATCCAGAAAGGGAAAGACAGAATAAAAATCTTGCAAAAAATAAAAAAATATTCTAAATTTATAAGCTTTAGTATAAATGATTTAGATTAAAAACAAGTCGACAATACGCCATTCCGGTTCGCGCGATCACACAGCCGGGGCCCGTTTACGGTTCTATTTTGATTGCCCCCAAGCGCAGGTTCGATCTTTTTACTGTTTTATCGGCGCTGGCTTTACGGAAAGGTCTTCAACAACCAGAAAGAGCGAGGAATCTATGAAAAGAACGTTCCAGCCCAGTCGCAGGAAGCGCATCAATGTCCATGGCTTCAGAGCCCGCATGAGCAGCAAAGGTGGCCAAATCGTCCTCAAACGACGTCGGGCAAAAGGCCGCAAACGGTTGACCGTCAGTGATGAATCCAACCGGTAAAAAATATCCCCTGCACAAGAGTTCAATTCTGAAGAGTGATGAATTTGCCGCAATTTTCGCCAACGGTTATTCTTTGCGGCAAAAATATTTTTTGTTTCTCTTTGTGCCTGCGGAATCGGTTAAAATAGGGTTTGTGGTGAAAAAAAACCGCAAAACTGCAGTTAAAAGAAATAAAATCAAGAGAATAGAGAGAGAGTTGTGGCGCATAAGCTCTCCGCTTTTTTCTCTATCCGCGTCAATAATCGTCGCTGCTGGAGAATCTGTTCTCGATTGCTCTTTTAAACCGTTGACGGAAGACTTTATGGCAGGATTATGCCGGATCGAATCCGCTCTGCGCGAATCGCATTGGCAACAATAACCCTTTTTGTCTATGTCTGACCTGCTGAAAATAAAAAGTTGCCCGGCAAAAGCGTTAATTTTCATCATTCGCGTTTACCAAAAATGCCTTTCTCCCTTTCTGCCGCGTACCTGCCGTTTCTATCCGTCCTGTTCGAATTATGCTATCCAAGCTCTGGAGAAACATGGGTTCTTCGCCGGATTGTATAAAGCGTTAACCCGCTTGCTGCGCTGCAATCCATTTCATCCAGGGGGTTACGACCCGGTTTAAAACACGCGGTATCAACAATTCTTTTGGCTACCGACATCGAACAAACTCAACAGCAGGATGATCATGGAATTCGATAAAAGAACACTGTTGGCATTTATTTTGATAGGGCTGGTCCTTGCATTTGTCTATTCGCCTTTTTACCAGAAGTGGGTCGCCCCTGACCGCTACGAGAGGAATCAGAATCAGATCGCCGCACAGGACACACTGACCGCCTCTAGTCAAGAAGAACAAGAACGGCCTTCTCCCAAAGCAATGGATCAAATATCCCACGAAACCCAGCTGTCGGCGACGAAGAGATCTCCGCAGGCTTACCATGACATTGCGGCCAAATCCATAGCTGTCGAGACACCGCTTTTTAGGATTGAGATCAGCAGCAAAGGTGCGTCCCTGCAACAGGCGATACTGAAAGACTATACCGATTCAGAGGGTCAATTTGTTCATCTCCTGCCGGCGCAGAACGAAGGAAATCTCGGACTGAGTTATTACCACGTCGACGGAGATACGATCAACACCCTTGAGTGGAATTTTTCCTGCGACAGCGACACGTTGCTGACGCTCGACCGCACAGCAAGTGCCACCGTATCCTTTGTTTTGCCCTGGTCGGGAGATGCGCAGATCAGAAAGGTCTATACTTTTTACGGCGACCGCTACGATTTTGATCTGGCAGTGCAATTTATCAACATGCAACACCATGTCGATGAAAAAGTATACTATCTCGACTCGCCAACCGGTTTAATGTCCACAGAAAAGCGTTTGGCAGATGATATGCACTATGCCAAAGTTGTTCTGGCTTCCGGAAAACGAATCGAAAAGGACTATAAAGATAAGGGGCGACTCTATCACGAAGCTGGCTCCTTCGACTGGATGGCTGTGCGCACCAAGTATTTCACTCTCGTCATGATGCCGGAGAATCGGCAAGCGACCTCTGCGAAAGTCTTTCTACAGGAAGTGGCGCAAAAGCCAAGCGGTGAGAAATGGAAAAAGTTTGCCATCTCGCTTGGCATGCCTTTTCTCAACACTCCGCGCGAAGGCGATCATTTCCGCATCTATGTCGGCCCACTGGATGATGATCTGCTCAAGAGCTATGGGCGCAATCTAGAAAAAACAATGGATTTCGGCGCCAAAATCATTCAACCCTTCAGCATCGCCATCTTGTGGACCTTCAAGAAAATACACACCGTCGTTCCGAACTATGGGGTGGTCCTGATCATATTTGCATTTTTGATCAAGCTTATCGTCTGGCCATTGACTCACAAGAGTTATGAGTCGATGAACAAAATGAAGCTGTTGCAGCCAAAACTTGAAGAGCTGAAAGAAAAGTGCGGCAACGATCAGCAGCGCTATCAAAAAGAAATGATGGAGCTTTACAAGCGCGAAAAAGTCAATCCGATGAGCGGATGTCTGCCGATGGTGCTGCAAATGCCATTGCTCTACGGCCTTTTCATCGTCTTTCGCAGCACCATTGAATTGCGCGGCGCTGGTTTTATCGGCTGGATAAAAGATCTTTCCATGCCCGATACCGTCTACACGTTGCCCTTTTCCATTCCGATCTACGGCAACGGGGTAAACGTTTTGCCTTTGTTGATGGGTGCCACCATGATCTGGCAACAAAAGATGTCGGTTACCGATCCGAAACAAAAGGCCATGGTTTACATGATGCCGATCTTTTTTATTCTTTTGTTCAACACCTTTCCATCCGGATTGAATCTCTATTATGCGCTTTTTAATGTTCTCTCCATTTTGCAGCAAAAATTGAGTCAAAAAACGCCGGCCCCGCAAATCAACGACAAAGCGAAAAAACTGAAACAGCGGTGAACGCGGTTTGGCCAACGCAAATCGACGCCCTGCTTGTGACGAACCCAGGCAGGGCTTTTATGTAAGATTCGCGCAGAAATGCCCAACACCATGAGAGATCTGCTACTCGGCGATACGATCGCCGCGCCGGCGACCGCCGCGGGCATGGCGGCCTTGGCCCTTATCCGTGTCAGCGGACCGCAGGCCTTTTCCGTTGCCGGCCAATTGCTCAAGCGAAAACGAGAATTCGACCAACTGCCGTCGCATCGGCAGATTTTCGCGAGTTTGCGCGAAACGGGCGGACAGGATCAGTTGATCGACCGGGTGTTGGTGAGCAAATTTATCGCGCCACACAGCTACACCGGCGAGGATGTGGTCGAAATCAGTTGCCATGGCAGCCCTTATATCGTACAGCAAATCCTCAAGCGCCTGTGCGAAGCGGGCGCCAGGCCGGCGCAACCGGGAGAGTTTACCCGCCGAGCGTTTATCAACGGCAAAATCGACCTGGTGCAAGCTGAAGCGATCGATGATTTGATCCGCGCGCAGACGGCAGCAGAGCACCGATTGTCTCTTCAGAATCTGCAGGGTTGGTTGTCGAGGGATCTGCACCATTTGCGCGACGACCTGAAGGAGCAGTGTGCGCTGTTGGAGGTGGAACTCGATTTTTCCGAAGACGTTGAGTTTGTCGACCGCAGCAAGCTCAAGATCAACATCGAGGCGCTGCGTGCAAAAATCAGCCGTCTGATGTCAGGTTATCAACATGGCCGTTTGTTGGCGGAAGGAATCGCTACCGCCATATTGGGCCGTCCCAATGTCGGCAAGAGCAGTTTGCTCAATCAATTTTTACAGCACGACCGGGCGATCGTCAGCGAATTTCCCGGCACCACCCGCGACACCCTGGAGGAACAAATCGATTTGGGCGGAGTGCATTTCCGCTTGATCGATACTGCCGGCATCCGGCACAGCGACGATCCGGTGGAGAAAATCGGCATCGAAAGAGCGACCTCTGCCATGGAAAACGCCGATCTGTGGCTCGTTGTTGTGGACGGCAGCCAACCTCTGGACAGTGATGATCGCCGGTTGTTGCAGGCAGCTGAACAACGACTCGATCGCGCCATCGCCGTTTTCAACAAAAGCGACATCTCGCTTATGCCGGAAAACCGCCAAACCCTGCAAGCGTTGCCGTTGCCGGCCTTGTCCATTTCGGCCCAAACCGGCCAGAACATGGATCTTCTCAAACAAGCGATGCTCGCGTGGGCTCCCTCCCTTGCAGTTTTGCGCGAAGAGCCACTGATCAGCAAAATCCGCCATCTGCACGCGCTACAGGATTGTCAAACAGCGTTGCAAAACGCTGAGCAGTCCGTTGAAAGCCGACTCTCCGGTGAATTTATCGCGTTCGATCTGCGCCAAGCGCTCGACGCCCTGGGGCGATTGACCGGTGAAGTGACCTCTGAAGAAATTTTACACGATATTTTTTCTCGTTTTTGTATAGGCAAATAGATGTTTCACGTGGAACAGTGCGGAATCGGAGCATGAACATCGATTACGACATCATCGTCGTTGGTGCCGGGCATGCCGGATGTGAAGCGGCCTTGGCCGCCAGCCGCATGGGCGCCAGAACGCTGCTGACGACCATCAATCTCTTTACCGTCGCCCAGATGTCCTGCAACCCGGCGATCGGCGGTTTGGCCAAAGGCCATCTGGTCAAAGAGATCGATGCCCTGGGTGGTGAGATGGCCGCAATCGCCGACCGTTCAGCTGTGCAGTTCCGCATGCTCAATACCGCCAAAGGACCATCAGTATGGTCTCCGCGCACCCAGAACGATCGACTCCTTTACAGCCGGGAAATGATGCAGAGCCTGGAATCGCAAGAGCGGCTCGATTTACGGCAGATGCAAGTGGTCGATCTGCTGTGGGACGGCGAGAAAGTGGTCGGCGTGCGCAGTGATGTCGGCGGCGAAATTTCATCGCATGCGGTTATTCTTACGGTCGGCACTTTTCTCAACGGCCTGATGCATGTCGGATTGCGGCAAATCCGTGGCGGCAGGGCGGGTGATTTGGCCGCCTGCGGTTTGACTGCGAGTTTGGAAAGGCTCGGTTTGCAGAAAGGCCGACTCAAAACCGGCACCCCGCCCCGCGTCGACGGCCGCACCATCGACTTTGCCGCCATCGAACGCCAGGACGGCGATCCCCATCCCCAGCCTTTCAGCTATCGGCACGAAAGGCTCGACATCGAACAATTGCCCTGCTACCTGACGCGCACCAATCCCAAAACCCATGAAATCCTGCGCAGCGGACTCGACCGCTCGCCGCTTTACACCGGTGTGATCCAGGGGGTCGGACCCCGCTATTGCCCGTCTATCGAGGACAAAATCGTCCGGTTCAGCGACCGCGAGCAGCACCAGATTTTTCTCGAACCGGAAGGCCGCCAGACGGCAGAATACTATGTCAACGGTTTTGCAACCAGCCTGCCGGAAGACATCCAAACCAGCGCCCTGCGCTCGGTGGCCGGCCTGCAGCGCGCCCATATCACTCGTCTGGGTTATGCAGTCGAATACGATTATTTTCCGCCGACGCAGCTCTATCCGACGCTGGAATGCAAAACCGCGGCAAGCCTCTATTTGGCCGGCCAGGTCAACGGCACCTCAGGATATGAAGAGGCAGCGGCACAAGGGTTGGTGGCCGGCATCAATGCAGCACTCAAGCTGCGCGGCGAGGAGCCCTTTATCCTCGACCGTTCACAGGCCTACATCGGCGTCTTGATCGATGATCTGGTTTCCAAAGAACTGCATGAACCCTATCGCATGTTTACCTCGAGCGCGGAGTTCCGTCTGTTGCTGCGGCAAGACAACGCCGATCTGCGGTTGATGCGCTGCGGTCATCGCCTGGGATTGATCTCCGATGGCGCCAACTCGCAGGTCGATCGCTTGCAAGCGGCGATCGACGAGCAACGCTGCCAACTCGAGACATTCAAACCCGAGATGGCCGATGTGGCGCCGGTGTTGGAAAAACGGCACAGCGCTCCGCTGCAAGGCAAAGAATCGGTCGCCAAATTGCTCAAACGACCGGAGATCGAATTGACCGATTTTGCCGGCCTTTCCGAACACCCGCTCTTTCGTGTCGATGCGGATCCCTTTTGGCGGCGCGTGCGCGAGCAAATCCAAATCGAAATCAAATATGAGGGTTTTTTGCAGCGACAGCGCAATCAAGTGGAAAAGATGCGGCAAATGGAAGAGGTGCGCATTCCCGAGCATTGGGACTACCAGCGCCTGGCATCGCTATCCACGGAGGGTCGGGAAAAGTTGTCGCGCATTCGGCCGGCAACGCTCGGCCAGGCCAGTCGAATACTCGGCGTGTCGCAATCCGATCTGGCCATTCTGATGATGGCTTTGCGCAGCGGTAAGCCGCGGTGATGTTTCACGTGAAACCACTTGCGCCGACCGCGATGATAGCGGAAAGTGACGGGTATGTTTGCTGAAAACGCCATAGCTCTCCAGCAATTGGTAATCGAGTTTTCGCTGACCCCCGAACAAGAACGGCAGCTGACGCTCTATATCGAATTGCTCGAGAATTACAACCGCCACACCAATTTGGTCTCGGCGCAAGACGCCAGGCGTCTGGTCTCCCGCCATATTCGCGATTCGCTGGCCTTTCGCCAAGCGCCGATCTGGCGAGCCGGTTGCCGGCTGTTGGATCTGGGGGCTGGGGCGGGCTTTCCCGGTATTCCGCTCAAAATTTTCGAACCATCGATGGTTTTGCTGTTGGCCGAATCCAAACAGCGCAAAGCGCTTTTTTTGCAGCAGGCAATCGATTGCCTGCGCCTGGAAAACGCGGTTGTCCTGAACGAGCGGGCTGAAAAGGTGCCGCCGGGGCGCTATTCGGTAGACTTGGTGGCGGCACGAGCCGTCGCTCCGTTGATCGATCTTTGGCAATGGAGCGAACCCTTCCGGCAACCGCATACTCTCTTGTTGGCCCTTAAAGGCGAAGGCGGTCACGAAGAGGCGCGGCTGCTGCAGAAGAAAACCGCAGTCGATATACAATTCTTTCCGCTGGTCATCGATTCAGTCCCTCGCCTCCTGTTCATGGTCAAGTCGATGTCCGGGGGCAATCACCTCCATCCGAAAGGAGTCCACGGTGAGCAAAGAGATTTTCGATCAGCTTGAAACGATCGATACGGAACAGCGCAACCAGGCGACGTGCAACATCGACCGCGAAAGCACGCACAACATTCTGCTGATGATGAACAACGAAGACCTCAGGGTTGCGGTTGCGGTACGCGACGAGATTCCGTATATAGAAAGGGCGGTGGAAATTTTGCTCGGCGCGTTTAAGGCCGGCGGTCGCTTGATCTATGTGGGTGCCGGAACCAGCGGCCGACTCGGCGTGCTCGACGCCTCTGAATGCCCGCCGACCTTTGGCGTCGATCCCGAGATGGTGCAAGGCTTGATTGCCGGTGGACAAAAAGCGCTGGTGCGCGCCCAGGAAGGCGCCGAAGATCTTTATGAACAGGGCGCCGAAGATCTTATGGCCAAAGAGGTCACGCCCAGGGATGTGGTCTGCGGCATCGCCGCCAGCCGACGAACGCCCTATGTGGTGGGTGCAATCGAACAGGCTCGCATCGTCGGGTGCAAAACTCTCTATATCACCTGCACACAGCGGCAAAAAATGAACATCGAGGTCGATGTGGCGATCTGCCCATTCACCGGACCGGAAGTTCTGATGGGATCGACGCGCCTGAAAGCCGGAACCGCGACCAAACTCGTCCTCAATATGCTCACCACCACCGCGATGATCCGTCTGGGAAAGGTTTATGAAAATATGATGGTCGATCTGCAGATGACCTCGAAAAAGTTGGAAGAGCGGTCCAAACGCACTCTGATTCATGTTTTCCCTGGTCTTTCCTACGACGAGGCGGATAAGCTTCTCAGAGAGGCTGCCGGACATGTCAAAACAGCGATTGTCATGCGCCTTACCAGCTGTGACCGCACGACCGCTCACGAACGGCTGCGCAAAAACGACGGATTCATCTATCGAGCAGTGCAAAACCATGAATGATCGCTCTCTGATCTGCCACACAGACGATCTGCGCCAGCGAGTGCTGCAGCGCGCCCGCACGTGTCCCGCTGTTGTCCGGCTGCTGCAACAGGGCGCCACCTTGCCTGCTGGCTCTGTATTTGCGGTTCGCGGTGCCATCGCCCCGGCGCGCGGTTTGCTGCTCGCACTTCTCTCTAACCAACAGTCGAGACCGCTTTTGGCGATCTGCGCCGATGAAGCGGACGCCAAGAGTTTGCAGGAAGATTTCGTTGAGTGGCTGCCAGGAAGGCCGGCGGTCTATTTCCCCCCGCTCGGCGATCAGCGGTGGAACGAGATCGGACCCGCCTTTTCACTGGTCGGCAAGCGTTTGCAGGCCTTGCAACAACTGCTCGAATCGCCGCTGCCTACTGCGGTGACCTCGGTGAGCGCACTTTTGGAAAAAGTCGCCGCTCCGCAGCGCACCCGCGCCGAGGCGCTGCGGTTGCAGGTCGGCAAGGCGATGGATTTCGCCGACATCATCGAACGGCTCGTGTCCATGGGATATGTGCGGGAGGAGCGCGTTGACCAGGCCGGAGAGCTGAGCGTGCGCGGTGGAATCATCGATATCTATCTCTTGCACGAATCTGCTCCAGTGCGCATCGAGTTTTTCGGTGATCAGATCGAATCGATGCGCCGATTCGACGTCGAAACACAGCGCTCCATCGAGCCGCTCGATAGCCTCGTTGTTGTGCCGCTCAGCGCTGCCGGCTCGTTCGGGCCGCCGGATGAACCGCACCTCAAAAGTCTGCCCCTTGAAAGTTCTTTGCTGCGCTACCTGCCCGCCAATACCCTGGTGCTGCTATTCGACCCGGAACGCCTCCCTGGCGAGGAAAGCGCAGAATTTGGCCGCCAAGCGCCGGCCCATCACCCCACAGGAGAACTCGAAAACAACGCATTCTTATTTTCAGCCGCAGAGCTGCAAAGCGAACTGCAGCACTGCAGCCGGATCGAATTTCCGATCCTCGAAAGCATGGACGCGGCAATCGATTTGGCCATCGAACACGCGCCGAGCTACCACGGCAACAGCGCGTTTTTCCTCCAGGACCTCGAGCGTGTAACACAATCCAGTTCAGGAGAAGCGCTGGTCGCTTTGCTCGCCGATTCGCCTTCACAAGCGGAACGACTGCAAAACATTCTGTTGCGGGAGGAGGTTTGCCCGGATCTTTGCATCAGCGCGATCAATGTCGCTCAAGGTTTGCTCTGGCGTGATGCCGGCCTTTTTCTCTTTACGAATCACGAGCTTTACAATCGCCGGCGATTGAACCGTCTCGACTCGCTCGAAACTCGCCCGGTCTCCTTTCAGGAATTGCTCAAGCTGAAAAACGGCGACTACGTGGTGCATGTCGATTATGGCATCGGTCTTTATCGCGGTCTGAAAAATATATCCGCGTATGGCCGTGAACGCGAGTGTCTGATCATCGAGTATCGCGATGGCGACACGCTCTATGTGCCATTGGAAAAGATGGATTGTGTACAAAAGTACACCTCAAAAGAGAGCACGGTTCCGTCCTTGAGCAAGTTGGGTACCAGCGAATGGCAGCGGTTGAAATCGCGCACCAAACAGCAAGTGAAAGAAATTGCCGAAAAGTTGATCAAGCTCTATGCCGTGCGCCAGATCAAAAAAGGTTATGCTTATTCCCTGGATACCGTTTGGCAGAACGAGCTCGAAGCGAGTTTTCCTTTCGATGAAACCGTGGATCAGTTGAATGCGATTCAGGAAATCAAGGAAGACATGGAAAGCGATCGGCCGATGGATCGCTTGATCTGCGGCGATGTGGGATTCGGTAAAACGGAAGTGGCCATTCGCGCGGCGTTCAAGGCGATCAATGACGGCAAGCAGGTCGCGGTTCTTGTGCCGACGACTGTTTTGGCGCAACAGCATTACCAAACTTTTCGCGATCGTCTCTCTCCCTATCCTGTACAGATTGGAATGCTCTCGCGTTTTCGCAATGCGAGGCAGCAGCAGCAAACGGCTGAAGAGATCCGCGGCGGCCGCATCGATCTGGTCATCGGCACCCACCGGCTTCTTTCCAGCGATGTGCAATTTGCCAATCTCGGTCTGTTGATTGTTGATGAGGAGCAAAAGTTCGGTGTGCTGCAAAAAGAGAAATTAAAGCTGTGGAAAGACAACGTCGACACCTTGTCGCTTTCAGCCACTCCCATTCCGCGCACGATGCAGATGGCGCTCATGGGTGCACGCGATATGTCCATCATCAACACACCGCCGCACAACCGGATACCAGTCAAAACCGAAGTTTTGCGCTTTGATCGTGATTTGATCCGCCAGGCCATTTTGTTGGAAGTCAATCGCGGCGGCCAGGTTTTTTTCGTCCACAACCGTGTGCAGAGCATCTATGCCATCGATGCTTTTTTGCGCGAGTTGGTTCCGGAGGTCAATTTTGGCATTTCGCACGGCCAGATGGAAAGCAGTCAGCTGGAAAAGGTAATGATGAATTTTATGGCTGGCGAGATTCAGTGTCTGATCACCACCATGATCATCGAGTCGGGAATCGATGTTCCCAACGCCAATACCCTGATCGTCAATCGCGCGGATCGGTTTGGACTCTCCCAGCTCTATCAGCTCAAAGGCCGGGTTGGCCGCGCATCGCAGCAAGCCTATGCTTATTTTCTGATTCCGCCGTTAAAGCGCCTGAACCGGACGGCGATCAAACGCTTGCAAGCCATTCAAGAATACTCGCATTTGGGTTCTGGCTATAAAATAGCTGCGCGCGATTTGGAAATTCGCGGCGCTGGCAACATTTTTGGAGCGCGCCAAAGCGGCTTTGTCGATGCTCTCGGTTATGAGATGTATTTGAAGATCATCGAGGAGGCGATTCAGGAACTGCGCAGCGAATTGCAGCCCGAAGAGAGTGCGGCTGCTGAAGCACCCGAATTTGAACCGCGGGTCGAGGTGCACGCTGAAGCCTACCTGCCCGACAAGTATGTCTCTTCACCAGCGGAGCGAATCGATTTCTACAAACGTCTCATTCTGGCGAAAAATTTGCCTGAAATCGAGGCGATTCGCGGAGAGATGAAGGATCGTTTTGGTCCATTGCCGGCTGCAGCGCGACATCTTCTGTCCTATATCGAGATCAAATTGCTGGCCAGGAAACAACAAATGCAGGAAGTGATGCTGCGCGACTCGCTTCTGGTTGGCAAGTTTCTGCCGGACGCCATTCCCAAAGGAGAGGCTTTTCGACCCTGGATTGGGCGTTGGATTGCCAAGGGCGGCGAGCGATTGACCCTCAAACAGGACAAGAGTGATCTGCGGTTCGAGCTCGCGTTGGTCACCGCCGACCACATGGAAGAGATTAAAATCTTCTTGCAAAACGATATTTAAACCTGTAAACTGATTTTTATAGCTATTTATTTGAACCACAAGAGCGGAAACGAGCTTCAGTGGAGGTCTCATGAAGCGTATTTGTTGCCTGGTCGTGCTGGCAGCGGTTGCGTTTTCCTGTCAGCAAGCCGATCTGGTGGCTCGAGTCGGAAATCTGCGCATCAGTCGACGGGCATTTAAGGCCGAAGTGGAGAATTATCTCCGCCGGGAAAATCTGGCAGAGGCGACGCCGGCCAAAAAGGATTCGCTTCTGGCGCGCATGATCGAGGCAAAACTCAAAGTGTATGATGCCTATCGCCGGGATTTTGACCGGCTGCCGGCTGTACAGGCAAAACTGCAAGCCACCCGCGACCAGGAACTCTATCGGTTGGTCTTTGCACGCGAGGTGACGCAAAAAGTTGTTTCTGAAAGAGAGTTGCGCAAGCTCTACGACCAAGCAATAAAACAAATCCATTTTCGCCATATCTCTCTGCCTTTCGACCGCGTCACCGAGGAAGTGGATCGCCGGCGTTTGAACGAAATTCGCGGGCGGTTTTTTCGCGGCCGCGGCTCTTTTGCTGAACTGGTCGATTCGCTGGCCGCTGTGCCGGATAGCAGACTTGTCGCCAGGACTGAGGGGTATTTAACCTGGGGCGACCGCGATTACGGCGACAGTTTCTATACCGAGATTTCCTGTTTGCCGTACGGTAGAGTTTCCACCCCATTGCTTTCCAACAGCGGTTTGCATCTGGTGCAAGTGTTGGCCAAGCGCAACCGAAACCTGCCGCCCTTTGCGCAGTATAAAAATAGATTGTTGGCTGAACGCTATCGCCGCCGGCGAAACGAAATGGAAACTGTTTTTGCTCAATTGGTGGATCGATTGCAAAAAGACTACCGATTGTGTTTCGAAGACGAAACGATTGCTTTGCTGGCGAACAGGAGTCGAGCATTTGCGCATGAAAGAGAGACGGCTGCTGATTCTCTTTATGCCTTGCTTTCGCCAGGCGATCGCCAGCGGTCTTTGCTGAGCTATCGCGGTGGCTCTTATCGGATTGAAAATTTTCTCGACGATCTGCGCGCAATACCACCGAACCGCAGGCCGCCAATCGGCAATCCGGAACAGATCCGCAGCCAATTGCAGCGCAGGGTTCCCTTTCTTCTTTTGGTCCGCTATGGAAAGGACCGCCGCCTGGATTCCACTCTCGAATATCGGCAGACGGTTGAGCCACAGCTGGAACGAATTCTGATCCGGGAAGCGGAGCAGCACATGGTTGGGTCGAGAATTCAGCCAGGCGAAGACGATCTGCGGGACTATTATGCAACACATCTGGAGCACTTTGTACAGCCGCGGCAAATGAAGGTGACCGAGATAGCGGTGCGCACCGAAGCCGAAGCGCAAGGAGTGATCGAGAGCAGCCGCTATACATCTTTTGCCGTTTTGCGCGGTCAGGTCGATACCGCGCGCAAGGGGATCGATGGTTATATCAACGAGGATCAATATCGCGCCATCGGCAAAACCGCGGCGCAGATGCAGGTGGGC
Source organism: bacterium (assembly GCA_029565675.1). GTDB lineage: Bacteria > Zhuqueibacterota > Zhuqueibacteria > Residuimicrobiales > Oceaniaggregativiventaceae > Sulfursilanivivens. Next base: position 52,869 of record JAKQNP010000008.1, on the reverse strand, counting down.
CAGGTTTCACAACCCATCCCGAACGGCGGGCTGTATTCCGTGATCCAGGTGTCGGATATCCGCGAACCGGTGCAGCTCTCCTTTGCAGAAGTAAAACCGCGGGTGGCGGTACAGTTGGAGCGCGAGCTTCGCCGGCGTTATGAGGCGGAATGGCTGCAGCAGATTCGAAAAGGCGTTGTCGTGCAGAGTTACCCACTTTAACAGAGAGCCGATGATGGTCGAGGAATGGCCGAATTGAAAAACCCGATCGAACCCAATACAGGAAAGATAAGAGTGAAGAAGTTATTTAGATTGACTGTTGCTGTCATTTTGCTGGGGCTGGCGGTGTCTTGCGGCGATAAAAAAGCGCAAAGCCCGATGGTCGTCCGCGTTGGCAATGAGCGGTTGTTGCTGGAGGATTTGCAGGCAATGTTGCCTGCGTCGTACCTGCCAATCAGCCGGGTACAGATCGAGCAGTTTGTGCAGCGCTGGACGGAAAACGAATTGATCTATCAGGAAGCGGTGCGGCAAAAATTCGATCAACAGGCGCAAATCCAGGAACAAATGGCGCGCTTGCGCAAAGAGTATATCGTGGCCAGTTATTTGGAACACTTTGTCGATCGCCATGTTCAAGTTGATGAGAAAGAGATCCAGGATTACTATGCGGAAAAGGCTGCAGAGTTCACCCGGGAAGAGGATCTTTATCTTTTCGAGTTTTTGGTCACAGAGTCTTTTCGCCAAGCCAATACGCTTTATCAGCAGATCAACAGCGGTCTTGAATTTGCCGAAGCTGCGCGCGAGAATTCGATCGATGTCAGCAAGGACAACGGCGGCCGGGTTGAGTGGATTGCCCTCGATCGGCTTTCAGGGATTCTGGCGGATCGCATCGCCAAGCTCGAGATCGGACGCTTGTCGCGGCCGGTAAAAATCGAGGTTGGCTATGCCTTGATTCGGGTTCTCGACAAGCGCAAGAAAGGGGAACCGGCAAAACTGGAAGAGGTGCGGGATAAACTCGTTTGGCAGCTGCAGGTTCGCAAGCGCGAGCAGATGTATCGCAAGTTGATTTCCCAACTCGGCGAAAACAGTGATGTGGAAAGCTATTTTTCCGTGATTCAATCGGCATTTGCCGACAGTGCAGAGCAAACCATGGAATGAGGAGAGCTGTTTTGAATATGAACAACAAATCGTTAATCCGGCGTATCGGATTTCTGGCCATTTTTCTGATGACTTCGGGGGTGTTTTCACAACAAGTTTTGGATCGAGTGGTCGCCATTGTCGATGATGCGATCATCCTGGAATCTGAAATCATTCAAAACGGTTACCTGATGGCGCTGCAGGATGGTCTTGACCCGGTGAAAAACCCCCAGCTTTTTGAAAAAGAGTTCGCAAAGTATAAACGCACCAGCCTGGAAAACCTGATCAACAAACAGGTATTTTTGATACAGGCGAAGAAAGACACGATTGAAGCCGATCAGCGTCAGATCGACTACCATTTGCAGCAGCAGATGCAGTCGATCGTTCAACGGTTGGGCGGCGAAGACAAAGTTGAAGCCTATTTCGGCATGAACATGTCCAAAATTCGCAAAAGCTATCGCGAGCAAATCGAGCAAGAGCTGCGGGTTTCTGCGGTTCGCAATACCAAAATGGCCAACATCAAGGTAAGTCGGCGGGAGGTCGAGGACTATTTTCGCACCCAAAGCGACAGCCTGGCCGCGATCAAAGAGACCGTCGATATCAGTCATCTGTTGGTGAGTCCCAAAGCCGGGGAAGCAGCGGTTAACCTGGCCAGACAGAAGCTGATTGAGATCAGAAATCAGCTGCAAGCCGGGGCAGACTTTGGCCAATTGGCGCGCCAGAATTCAGAAGATCCGGCCAGCGCCCAGCGCGGCGGCGAGATCGGTTTTGTGTCGCGCGGCGATTTTGTCCGCGAATTCGAAGAGGTTGCTTTTGCACTTGAACCCATGCAGCTGTCAGATGTTGTCCTGACCCAATTCGGTTTTCATCTGATTCAAATGCTCGAACGCCGTGGAGAAAAGATCAATGTGCGCCATATTTTGATCGTGCCGAAACCGAGTGAAGAGGATGAATTGCAGGCGGTGCAAAAAATCAAAGGACTTTATGAGCAACTGCAGGCAGGTGCGAACTTTGAAGAAATGGTAAAAACACATTCAGATGACGAATCTACCCGCGATAGCGGCGGCAAGCTCGGCATTTTTGAAGTGGACCAATTGCGCGAAACCGCCAAGGAATTTACCTATGTTTTGACGGGCATCCAACCCGGCCAGTTGGCCGAGCCGGTGAAAACGGCTTATGGCTACCATATTTTGCGCCTCAACGCCCGCGAAGCGCCGCGCAATTTGGAGCTGCAAAAGGATTGGGACCGCATCGAAAAAATGGCATTGGAATATAAAGTACAAAATGAATTCAAGAAATGGCTGGATGAAATTAAAAAGACCATCTATATCGAAATCAAGCCAGAAATTGCGTCGTGACCGTCCTGGCGTGAACACCGCACTCAAGTTGCTCGTTGTCCTGTTGATGAGCTGTGGAACGCTCACCGAAACCCGGGCTGAATCCAATCGCTTGACCCTTGCGAGGCTGCATTACAGCGGCGGCGGAGATTGGTACAACGATCCGTCGAGTATTCCCAATCTCTTGGCATTTCTCCACCAACAGACCAACATCGCGGTTGCCGACCAGGAGGCGCGGGTCGCACCGAGCGATGCGAAGCTCTTTTCATATCCAATTCTCTTTATGACCGGCCATGGCCGCATCCGCTTCAGCGACAAGGATGCCGAAAACCTGCGCAGCCATTTGTTGCATGGAGGCTTTCTCTATGCGGACGATGATTATGGCATGGACAGCTCATTCCGAGAGGCAATGAAACAGGTCTTTCCAGATAAAGAATGGGTGGAATTGCCGTTTTCCCATCTGATTTATTCGGTGCTCTACCCTTTTCCGGATGGTCTGCCTAAAATTCATGAACATGATCCCGGGCCGCCGCAGGGACTGGCCCTGTTTGAACAAGGCAGAATGGTGGTCTTTTATTCTTTGAATACGAACATCACCGACGGCTGGGCAGATGCCCAGGTTCACGGTGACGATGAGGAGGTTCGTTTGTCGGCCCTCAAGATGGGCGCCAACATCGTTGTTTATGCGTTGATTCAATAGAGGTGGTGAGACGGATACCCCGATCTACAATCGGCTGGTCGACAACCTGAAAGTTTTTCGCCGCGAGGAGAAATTGGTCCAACTCGGCGTCGGGTTGTGCCGCTGGCTGGCTTTGATGATCTCAATCATCACAGTCTTTTTGTTGTATGCCGGGAGTTTTTATCTGACGCCGGCCGTGAGGATTTCATTGGTCGGCGTTTTTAGTTTAACGGCTTTCATCTCGCTTTTTTGTTGGGTGCTGGTGCCACTCTATCGGTTGCTTGCACAGCCGAATTCGCCAGACCTCAACACCATAGCGAAAAAGGTTGGCAGACACTTTAATCAAGTCGATGACCGATTGGCCAACGCCTTGCAGCTCTACCAAAAACGCACCGCCAATCCGGAAAATTATTCGTTATCTCTGATCGAAGCTTCTCTGCAGGATGTCGGCGAGCGCTTGCAGAGGCGATCATTTCGCGATTGTATCGATTTTGTGCCGATCCGGCGTTTGGGACGCAGAGTCGCGGTTGTGGCGGCGCTGGCTGGCTTTTTGCTGCTGCTGTTTCCCTCCTTTTTTTCTGCTGCAGCTCAACGGTTGAGTCACCCGCAACGCGATTTTTCCCCCTTTGCAGATTTATTCTGGCAGGTCTTTCCAGGCGACTGCACCATCATAAAAGGCCAGGACCTGCCGATTCGAATCTGGCTCTCGAAACCAGAAATCGATTCAATCGAATTGCTCGAAGCGCGTTCGTTCAAGTCGCGAACCATCCCTCTGCAGCGAGCTGTGGATGACACTTTCCGTTATACTTTTCTCGGTATTGAAGACACCCTCAGTTACGCGATTCGCGCGGCTGATGCACAAAGCCGGGCTTATGCGGTCCGCGTTCTGGCTTATCCGGTATTGCGGCGGTTGCAGATAAAAATCGCTCCGCCGGCCTATTCCGGCCTTGCACCGTCATTGCTGCCGGAGAACATCGGCGATATCACCGCGCTGAGAGGTTCTCGCATATCACTCAGCGCCTCTGCTGACAAGCCGCTGCAGGCGGCGGAAATTCGTTTCGATGACACGCGGCAGTCGGCTGCGACCAACGGCAAGACGGTCCAAACCGTTTTTACCGTTGAAAAAGATGACCGTTATAGCCTGATTTTGACGGATGTCGACAGCTTGCAGACACCTGATCCAATCGTTTATCAGATCAATTGTCTCCCGGATCATGTTCCGCTGGTGCAAATCGAACAGCCGGACCGGGATATCGAGCTGCCGGAAGATCAGCGGATCGCAGTCATCTTTCAGGCGCAGGACGATTATGGTTTTTCGCGTATCAGCTTGGCCACTCGGGTGCGGCGGGCAGATGATTCTGAGGATGACGAAGATGGGCCATTCGATTTTCGCGATCTCAGCCATGCGCCGCTAGACGAGCGCGAGTTCCGATATCAGTTTGTCCTCGATGCCCAGCCGTTTGAACTTTTTCCCAAAGACAGGCTTCTCTATTATATTCAAGTTTGGGACAATGACCGCATTTCAGGGCCCAAATCAGCGCGCAGCGCGATTTTTCAGGCTCGCTTTCCATCTCTTTATGAGCTTTATCGCGATGTCGCCGACGAACATGACGACCTTGCTGGCCAGATGGTGGAGCTGAGCAGTCGCGCCGAAGATTTGCAGCAAAAAATGGATGAACTGACCTGGGAGTTGTATCGCCAACCAGAAAATCTGGATTGGCAGAAGCGGCAGCAGGTTGAAGAGCTGTTGGCAGACCAAGAGCAGTTGTATCGCGATCTCGAGCAATCGGCGCAAGATCTGCAGACCCTGCAAGATCAGCTGCAATCCAACCAGTTGGTGTCAGAGGAAACGCTGCAAAAATATCAGGCCCTGGGTGAATTGATGCAGGAGTTGTTGTCAGCGGAACTAAAGGAAGCGATGAAAGAGCTCTCTGAAGCGATGCGTTCTTTTGACCCCCAGAAAATGGTCGCTGCGCTAAAAGAAATGCGCAACAACGAACAGGAACTGCAGGAAAATCTGGATCGCCTCATCGCGTTGATGGAGAATTTGCGACTGCAAAAGGCTTTGGACCAGGGCATGACTCTGGCCAAAGCGGCGCAAACACAACAAGAAGCCATCGAATCCAGCGTGGCAGACCATGCCGGGCAGATGTCGGCGCTGCAGCGAGAGCAAGCGATGGTTGCAGATATCAGTCAGCAGCTTCAAGATGTCTTGCAGGAGCTGGACCGCAACACAGAGGAAACCTGGAACGATGCACACGCGGATATCCATGCGGCAGCCGAACAAATGCGCGGAGAGCGATTGCCGGAAAAATTTCAGCAGATGAAAGAGCTGTTGGCGAATCAGCAAACAGGTCCTTTTCAACAGCAATCGCAACAGGCGAGGCAAACGCTGGCGCAGATCGGTGAAAAACTCTCTGCCGCCAAACAGAAAACATCCGCTCAGCAACAGCAGGTCAACATGCAGGCCATGCAAATGCTCGCCAGCGATTTGCTGCGTTTGTCGCATCGGCAGGAAGATCTCTTGCAGAAGACGCAACAACTGACAAGCAGCGATCCGCGAGCCACCGAATTGGCGTCAGAGCAGAACGATTTGTCGGCTGCGTTGGGGCGCCTCAGGCAACGCGCCCAAGATGCCGCCAAGTTGCAGCTGGCGTTACATCCCGGGTCGATGCGCGAGATGGGGACGGCGTTTCAGAATATGCAGACCGCCCGGCAATTTTTGACAGAGCGACAAACCCAGTCCGCCAACGGCAAACAAGCAGCAGCGCTTGCAGGCCTCAACCACCTGCTGTTTGATTTGCAGCAGCAGATGGACCAGATGATGCAAAATCGCGGAGCCGGCGGCATGTCCTTTGAGCAGTTCATGCAGCAGATGCAACAAGCTGCCCAAATGCAACAGGGCATCAACCAGGAATCCCTGGCCCTTGCACAAGGTTTACAACAGGCTCTGGCGCAAAGGCAAGCGATGTCTCGCCTGGCCGAGTCGCAGGGACGCGTGCGCAAGTCGATGCAAAAATTGTCGCAAGAATCGACAGAGTTGACCGGCGCCCTGGGCGATCTTGACCAGCTGGCGGAAGAGATGGGGCAAGTGGAAAACGACCTGCGCCAGAATCGCATCACACCAGAAATGCTGGAGAAACAGAATCGCATTTTATCCAGAATGTTGGATGCGCAAAAATCTCTCCAGCGAGAAGATTTTAGCCGCCAGCGCCAGGCAGAAAGCGGCAAATACTATCCCAAAGCTTCTCCGCCGGCGTTGCGGAGTGAACAGATCGATCAGGTGCATGCCTTGCAGCAGGATTTGTTGCGCGCCAAAGCCGAGGGCTATAGCAAGGAGGTTCTCGATCTTATCCATGCCTATTTCAAACTGTTGATGCAGAGGGCCGATGAAGAAGGGCGTTGAAAGAGCTGTCGCCATTTTGCTTTTGGTCATCTGCAGCGGAGCTGCAGTTGGACAGCCTTCGCAGAAGTTGGACGAGCGCACGCGGAGCAATTACACCCAAATGGCGCGCAGTTTTGAACACGACGGTCGGCACGAGCAGGCTGCCGCCTATTATCGCCTGATCGTTTTGGACGATCCCGCCGACATCGTCAGCTATAGCGGTGCCAGACGGAATTATCTGCAGCTCAATCGACTCGACGAATGGCAAGACCTGATCCAACAGTTGCAGAGCAAACGTCAGGATGTTCGTTACCGGATCGATCTGGCAGACATCTCTTATCGACGCGGCCAGCGCAATTCGGCTCGTCAACAATGGCAGGATATTCTCAATGACAATTCCAGGAATCAGTCTGTTTATGATTTGATCGCCGCAGCTCTGATGGAGAACAGTTTAGTCGAGGAAGCCATCGGAGTCTATTTGCGCGCCCGAAAAACTTTCCAACAAAACCACCTCTACCATTTTGAGCTTGCTCAGCTCTATACATTGCAGCGCGATTATGGCCCGGCGGTTCGCGAGGCAGTTGCTTTTTTGGCAAAAAATCCACGGCAATTTTCCTACGTCGAGTCGCGTCTGATCGATATCATTCAAAAAGACGGCGAAGCGGCGGTCACGATTCATCGCGAACTGGAACGAATGGCCGAGGCGCAACCAGAGCTGCGCACGGATCTTTTGCGCATTGCCGCAACGCTCTATCAGCAACGCCGCGACTATGCAGAGGCAGTAGAAAGCTATCTCCAGTATCTGCATTTTTTGCCGCCAGGGAATCGATCTCAAGCCGCTCCCCTGTTGTTGAGTTTAGGCGAAGCCGCGGGCAATCACGGCGAGCTGGCTGCGGCACAGAAGGCCTATGCCGCGGTCATCGACAGCTTTGGCGGGTCACCTTTTGCGCTTCGCGCTCAACTCGGATTGGCCAGATTGCTGGCCAATCAAAAGCTGTATGGCGAGTCGATAGGCGCGCTGCGCGATTTTGCCCGCCGCTTTCCACAGTCTCGCGAGGCCGTGCAAGCGCTGGTCGATGCCGGCGACCTGGCCTTTGATCATCTGTTTGCTTTGGATGAAGCGCGTGAGCTGTACAACGAGGCATCGCGCTTTTCATTGCAGCCGCCTGAAACTATCGCCTTGCACCAACGGCTGGGAAGGTGTGCGATCGCGGCCGGCGATTTGCGCGCTGCCGAGAAAGAATTTCGTTCAATTCTCGATCAGCCGGGGCAACAGGAAAATCCACTCGCTCTCCTTGCCTTGGCAAAGATCTCTCTATACCGCGGCAAGCCAGGCCATGCTCGCCAGCAATTGTCGCAGATGGTCTCGGCCGCCCAAAGCAATTTCGATGAACCCCAAATCAACGATGCTTTTGAAATCATGCTGCTGATGCAGAGCGCTCTCTTCGATTCCTCGGCGCTGAGCGCCTGGGGAATGGCGGATTTTCTGCTGCAACAGCGAAAAACTGGAGAAGCGCGGCGTTGGATTCGGCAACAAGAAGGGCAAAATCCGCAGTTGCGCGAGGAGTGGCAGCGATTGCTGGCTGATGCGTTCCTCGTCGAGGCAAAATATGATTCTGCGCGCGCAGTTCTGGGACATTTGGCTGCATCAGAGGGAGTCTATCAGGAGTGGGCCTTGCTGCAGATCGGCGAGGTTTTTCAAAAGACAGAGCAGCCCCGGGAGGCAGAAAAAATTTACGAACAATTTTTGCTCAAGTTTCCGGCCAGCATCTACAGTGAGCCAATACGCAATGAATTGCGACGAATCAAGGAATTTAGGCAATGAACGTTTCACGCCATATCGTCCTGTTTCTTTTTTTTCTGCTGTTCCTGGGCACACTGCAAGCCGAGGGGTTGTTGGTTCCCATGGATTTGCAGCAGAGCAACCATCTCAAAGCCTATGGAATTGCCTATCTCGCTTTGCAGCAAGGCATTGAAGTGGAGTGGTTATTGAATTACCGCGGCGGCTCTTTTTTGGTTCCCCGATCAGCCGCAGTCGAGCGCGAGCTGCTGTTGCGCGGCGTAGCCTTTGAAATGGTTGCTCCCGCCCAGCGAGAGCAGATCATGATGCTGATTGAAACCGGAAACATGGAAACCATACGGCTTGAAAAAGCACCAAAAATTTCCATCTACGCGCCGCCCAACAAGCAGGCTTGGGATGATGCGGTTTTGCTCGCTCTCGACTATGCTGAAATTCCCTATAAAGTTGTCTGGGATGCCGAAGTGTTGAGCGGTGAAATTCGACAATACGACTGGATTCATCTGCACCATGAGGATTTTACCGGGCAATACGGCAAATTCTGGGCAAATTATCGCCAGGCAGCCTGGTACCATGATGAAGTCGAAAAAAATGAAAAGATGGCTGCGCGACTCGGTTTTGCCCAGGTTTCGCTGCTGAAAAAAGCGGTTGCCAGCGCGCTGCGGGATTATGTGGCGCAAGGGGGATTCCTTTTTGCGATGTGTTCGGCGACCGATACAATCGATTTGGCGCTTGCCTCTCTGGATGTGGATATCTGTCCGGCGGTCTTCGATGGCACACCGGTTGACCCGCAAGCCCAGAAAAAGCTGAATTTTGCCGGCAGCTTCGCATTTGAAAATTTCGAGCTCATCCCCGATCCCTATGTATACGAATATTCGACCATCGACTTACCGCCGAGTTTTTCGGCGCCGCTGCTCGGCCCGGAAGCCGAGCATTTTACCCTGTTCGAATTCTCTGCCAAATATGATCCGGTACCGACCATGTTGACCCAAAACCATGTATCTGCGATCAAGGGCTTTATGGGCCAAACTACGGGGTTTCGCAAGCAATGCATCAAGAACACGGTTGTGGTGCTGGCTGAAGCCGAGGGAAGCGACCAGGTCAAATATTTGCATGGCAATTATGGCAAGGGGACCTTTACCTTTCTGGCTGGGCACGATCCAGAGGATTATCAACATTATGTCAACGACCCGCCGACGCAACTGGATCTTCACAAGCAATCGCCGGGATACCGATTGATTCTTAACAATATCCTCTTTCCGGCGGCAAAAAAGAAGAAACTCAAAACATGACGCCCGGCAGGCAGCGATAGGGGCTCGACGGCTGTTCACAAGCGGAATTTTGTTTGTATCCTGTGCGAAAAGTGATACATTCCAATAGAGATGGAAACCGGCGGCAAAGCTGAAAGCACCGCTCGACGACCGTTTGATCAAGGCAGCGCAGGGCTTTTTATCGTGCTCAAATTGGCAAAAAAAGAGCAAGAGTCGGCGCCATACTCCATATTGGCGCAGATCTATGATTTTGTCATGGATCATGTCGATTATGCGGCTTGGGCTGCATATATCGCGCGTCTGCTGAGTCACCATCAAGTGACCGCACAGTCGCTTGTCGACATTTCCTGCGGTACCGGCAGTTTCTGCTTGTCCACGGCTTTAAACAAGCTGCAGGTGTATGGCTGTGATGGTTCGTCTGAAATGGTTCGCCAGGCGATCTGCAAGGCGGCAAAAAAACGCCGACGATCTCTGTTTTGGTGTGCCGACATGGCCGCGTTTGCTTCCCGGCGGCGTTTTGATTGTGTTGTTTCCCTCTATGACAGCATGAATTACCTGTTGGAAGAATCACAATGGCGGCAGTGTCTGCTGCGAGTCGAGGAGGCGCTGGAGCCGGGCGGGGTGTTTATCTTTGATGTCAGCACGCTGAGAAATTCACGCGACTTTTTTAACCGGTTCGTTCAGAAAGAGCAAAACCAACAGGTTGTTTACCGACGAAAAAGCTATTTTGAGGAACGACAAAAAATCCAGCACAATGAATTCGCCATCACGTTTCGCAACAACCCCCAACAGATCTACCACGAACACCACCGGCAGCGCATTCGTTCGCTGGCGGAGATCGAAGAGTTGATCGAAGAGACTCCCTTTGCCATACTCGGACAGTACAACGGGTTCTCTCTGCAAGCCGGATCGGATCAATCCGAGCGAGTTCATTTTGTGCTGCAAAAACCGCAGGAGCGAACGGTGAAAACTTCGACGAGCCGAGCATGATCGAACTGCAAAATGTGCGAATCGTCTATCCCACGGGTGAAGGAATTGAACATATCTCTTTCCGGGTGGCGCCAGGAGAATTTCTGACCATTGTCGGCCCCAGCGGTGCGGGCAAGACCACGGTTTTACGGGCGATCTACTTGGATCTTTGGCCGCAGGAAGGCAGTGTTCAGGTTGCGGAATACAATTCTCTGTTCATGAAAAAGCGCGAGATCCCTTTTGTGCGCCGTAAATTGGGCATTGTTTTTCAGGATTTTCGGCTTTTACCGGATCGAGATGTTTTTGAGAATGTGGCTTTTGCCTGCCAGGTTACCGGCCGCCGGCAAAAGGAGATCAAAAAACGCGTACTGCGCGCCCTGGCCGATGTCGGACTGAGCCACAAAGCGCGCAAAATGCCAAATGAACTTTCCGGCGGTGAGCAACAGCGGGTTTCCATCGCGCGGGCAATTGCCAATGAACCCTATGTGCTGCTGGCAGATGAGCCAACGGGAAATCTGGATCCACAGACAGCACTTGAAATTATGAATGTTTTGCATCGAATTCACATCCGCGGAACTGCGGTAATCATGGCAACACATAATTATGAAATGGTTAAAAATTTTGCCGAACGAGTGATCCATATGAAAAATGGCCGGATGATTTGATATGGGCAATTTGCGCTATTTGTTGCAGGAAACCTTGGCCGGTTTGTGCCGTGCAAAGGTCTCCTTTTTTCTTTCGGTTTTGACCGTTGGTTTCCTGTTGATTCTCATGGGATTGCTTTTTCTCTTTTCACAAAATGCAGACCGCATACTGGCATCGATGAATGCCGAATTTGAGATGCAGGTTTTTATCTCACCGGTAAGCAACGATGCTGAAATCAGCGCTCTCGGGCGCCGGCTGCAGAACATCCCGGGAATCGAAGCGGTGATGTTTTACTCCAAGGATGCTGCTGCTGAAGAATTCAAGCGGGAATTTGGCGATGAAATTTTTCAGGCTCTCGAAGAAAACCCGCTGCCGTCATCTTTCAATGTCCGCTGCGATGCCCGGCACAGCGATGCGGAACAAGTCAAGGTGCTTGTCACGCAAATCGAGTCGTACCCAGGCGTGGATGAGGTGATCTATCAAAACGAGATGGTGAGCACGCTGAGCCGCTATTCTCGTGTGGTCCAAACCGCCAATTGGGTGCTTTTGCTTTTTGTGGTCCTGGGTTCTTTGCTGGTGATTTCCAATACGGTGCGGTTGGTGATCCTTGGTCGTCAGCAGATCATCGAAACCATGCGCCTTGTCGGTGCTACGAGCTGGCTGATACGTTTGCCCTATCTGTTGCAAGGCTTGTTGCAAGGCGCGCTTGGTGGCGGAGCGGCATTCTTGTTGTTGGCATTGGTCGTGCGATTTGTGCAGGCTCAAGCCCCCGGCGTCCTGATCACTTCGAAAAACACCCTGCTGTTGGCGGTCTTGGTGGGTGCAGGATTGGGAGTGTTTGCCAGTGTCTTGTCTGTCCGACGCTTTCTGAAGACCTAGCGTGAAATAACCATGAGCGGGCGAAGGCGGCTGTGCAGAATACGTGATCGCATCCTTCACCTCGTGCGCCCCGGCGAGCGGGTCGCGTGTCGATCGTATGTGTTTGATCTTATTGATGATTCGGTGTGCCACACCGAGCGGGAGATCCGAGTTTTTGCTTGACTAGTCTGCGAAAAATCATTATCTTAATTCACTTTACTAGAATCGTATTCTCTGTATTTACCATCGCGAACTGATTTGCCACCGCAATGGTGGCAAAGAGTTTTGCATCGGAAATTCAGGGAACTGTTCTTCAATATAGGATGAGTTAAATCATATCCGGTTTTGCAAAAAATGGCCTTAAATGAACTAACAGAACGCGAGCGCCAGGTTTTTTTATCGATTGTCGATAGTTTTATCCAAACGGCCGAGCCAGTCGGTTCCCGTTATTTGGTGAAAAAATATGGCTTCAAGTTCAGTCCGTCGACGATTCGCAATATCATGACTGACCTTGAAGATAAGGGGTTAATCGATCAACCGCACACATCGGCCGGGCGCATTCCCACCACCCTGGGATATCGGCAATATGTTGACAATTTGATCGGTGTGACGAAACTCGACGGCACCGAAAAGCGGGCGATTTTGAACCATTTGACCCGCATTGCGCTGGATCTCGACGGGATTGTGGAAAAAGCCTCTGAGGTATTGGGGGGTATTTCCTGCCTTCTTGGTGTTGCTCTTGCCCCGCGGTTCAATCGCGGCAAAGTGGAAAAAATCGAGCTTGTCAGATTGACGGACGGCAAGCTGCTCATGGTGCTGCGGATTCAGGCGGGATTGGTTAAGACGATTTTTCTCGAAATCGAGGAAGAAATACCTCAGGATTTGCTTGAGGCGACCAATGAAATCCTCAACGAACGGCTTTACGGATTGTCGGTCGAGCAGTTGCAGGATTCGTTTGGCGATATTTTCAGTGATTTGGATTCTCGTCGGCGCATGGTCATCAATTTGATCCGCCGCAGCGCGCTGGGTGTGCTCAACATCGATTCCAGCCGCGATTTTCATTTGTTCGGTGCCCGTAACGTCCTGATTCAGCCTGAATTTCAGTCCAACGAAGGGATCGACAAAATGCTCGAATTGATCGAGCGCAAAGACGTTTTAATCAAAGTTTTGCTCGATCGACAGGCAGAAGGGGTTTCGATTGTCATCGGTGAAGAAAACGAAATCGAGTTGATGAAAAATTGCAGTTTAATTACAACCACATTTAAATATCAGGACGCCATTGGGACAATCGGCGTCATTGGACCAGTGCGGATGAAATATGACAAGGTCATCGCTCTGGTGCAGTTTATGTCTGAAGCGCTCAGCCATATGATCGCTCATCCACAAAATGCTTTATAGACCTGATTTGACAGCAAGGGTCCGATCGATGGCGCAACTCGGAGCAAGCGATCCTGTGGTTGGACGGGGCGATTTTAAGCCCCAAGCAGTGAAATAAGCAGAGAATCTGGCCACGAATCCGCCGGAAGTAAAATCTTGGTTAACACGATTTTGTGATGATGGAAAAAAAAGAAAAAGATTGGGAAGACGAACTGCGCAAATCGACTGCCGAACAAGAAGCGACCGATACAAACAAGGTCGATGAGCTGCTGGAGCTGCAAAAAGAGCTCGAAAAGAGTCAAACAGAGCTTGAAAAAAGCCAAAAAGAGCGCGAGGTACTCGGCGATCGGCTATTGCGCTTGATGGCGGAATTTGATAACTTTCGCAAACGCTCTGAAAGAGAACGCCTTCAACTGATCGAACAGGCCAATGCCGGATTGATCACAGCGCTGTTGCCGATTGTGGATGATCTGCAGCGCAGTCTGGCTTCGGCAGAGCAGGGTTACGATGCCGAAGCGGTGATCGCTGGCATGCGCATGGTGGGCGAAAATTTCATGCGTCTGCTTGCTGAGCGCGGTCTTGAACCGATCGCATCGGTGGGGCAGGAGTTCGATCCCGAGCAGCATGAGGCCATCATGCAGGTCGATGCCCCAGGCGTCGAATCGAACTGTGTTGTTGAAGAGCAACAGAAAGGCTATCAGCTTAACGGCAAAGTGATCCGCCACGCACGGGTGGTGGTAAGCCGATAGCTGATTCTATCATATACCCGGATTCGGTGCGAAGCACCGAATCCCCAATAAATACAATGCTATGTTTTCACCAATCGGGTGCGAATGGTGGCTTCTGTAAACAACATAGAATTATAAAGATACTTTTTATTGGATTTTGTTGACCCAGAATCCGGGATATAGAGAGAGAGTCGGTTAGTGTATGTCCAGTCGTGACTATTATGAAATACTCGGTGTCAATCGAAATGCCGATGCGGGAGAGATCAAACGCGCCTACCGCAAATTGGCGATGCAATATCATCCGGACAAGAATCCGGACGACAAAAGCGCTGAAGAAAAATTCAAGGAAATCGGCGAAGCCTATTCTATTCTTTCGGATCCACAAAAACGGCGACAATACGATCAATTTGGTCATACCGGCATGGGAGGTGGCTTTGGCGGCGCCACCAGCGGCAGCGGGTTTGATCCTTTCGATATCTTTCGCGAGGTGTTTGGCGGCGGGTTCGGAGACATTTTCGGAATGGGGGGCTCAGCCGGTCGGCGGTCTTCACACAGCCGAGGCAATGATCTGCAGATAAAGCTGCGCCTCAGCCTGGAAGAAATTGCTGCCGGCGTCAAGAAAAAAGTAAAGATCCGCAAGCAAGCGGTCTGTGAAACCTGCCATGGAAGCGGCAGCAAGCCGGGAAGCTCGATGTCCACTTGCCCGACCTGTCGAGGTGCCGGCGAAGTCGCCTATCGGCAGGGGCTTTTCTCGGTCAGCCGGACCTGTCCCGCCTGTCAGGGCATGGGAGAAATTATCGAACATCCGTGCCCAACCTGTCGAGGAGAAGGCCGTGTGCGCGGCGAAGCCTCCCTTGAAGTGGATATGCCCGCCGGGGTTTCGAGTGGTCAATATTTAACCATCCGCGCGGCGGGCAACGCAGGGTTGCGCGGCGGCAGTGCCGGAGATGTGATTGTTCTGGTGGAAGAGGCGCCGCATCGCTATTTTGAACGCCATGGCGATGATATTCTCTATGAGTTGCCCTTGAGCTTCGTCCAGGCCGCTCTGGGAGATGAGGTGGAAGTGCCGACTCTTAAGGGCAAGGCGAAAATAACCATTCCACCGGGCACACAAAACGGCAAATTGTTGCGGATGCGCGGAAAAGGAATCACCCATCTGAACGCGACCAGCGCAGGCGATCAATTGGTCCGCATCAATATTTATGTTCCGAAAAAGCTCGGCGAACGAGAAAAACAGCTCTTGCGTGAATTGGGCAAATGCGACTGCATCTATCCACCAAAGGGCGAAAAAGGTTTTTTTGAACGAGTCAAAGAAGTTTTTGACTGAGTCTGGTCATGTGGGCCCTGAATCGACAGGAACAACGAGCGGTTCTTTTTCTTTTAACCGCTTTAGTGGTTGGCGGGACGATTAAACTTATTCGAAATCGCCGTTTCGAACAGGTCGATGATGGATGGCTTGCTGAGCGGGATCAGCTGTTCGCGTTTTTTCAACAACAGGCCAAGGAAGAAGAGTTGGCCATCGATTCACCGTCGGAGACAGGTGTAAAAAAGCAAGATCTCGTCAACCGGATCAATCTCAACACCGCTTCAGCGCAACAATTGCAGACGTTGAAAAAGATCGGTCCAGCGTTGGCACAACGGATTTTGGACTACCGGGCTAAACAAGGTCCTTTTCAGACCATTGAAGATTTACAAAAGGTTAAAGGTATAGGCCCTAAAACCTTTGCCAACATCAAAGAGCATATCACTGTGGAATAGGCCGGGTTTCCCGGATTACGCGGAATCCCGATAACAATCAACTGATTTTAACTTGCCCCAGATCGAATCGAATCCGAAGGTTTGGCGGAGTGCCGACACTTTACAGATTCGCTAAACAAACAGGCGGGCGTTGCAAAATCACCAGGAGGAAAAATGGCAAAGGCCACTTATGTCACGCCAAAAGGATCAATTGTTTACAAATTATTGATCATCGTGCTGGCGGCTCTCTTGATCGGCACGATTATTTATCCGAAACAACTGTGGGATAAAGAGGAAAAGAACACCAAAAGTTGTCGCGAAAACATGATGCATATCCTCTACGCGCAGTTGGTCTATCTCAATGAAAACTCCACCTATACCGACACTCTGCAAAAGGCGGTTGATTTTATCAATGCCGATACCACCGGCAGGCGGCTGCGTCTCTTTGTCAATCTCGACTCCACCCTGGCGTTCAAGATTATGGATAAGATGAAAGGCGATGAACAGGCTGCCGCCATCATCGACACCCTGAAGCGGTTTGCCTATAAAATGAATATCGACACAACCGCCGCATTGATTCTTGACTCTCTGCGCAGCTATCCGAAATATTCCCGTTTTGTCGACTCTATGGCGGTTGCCGCAATCAACACGTTCAATCAATGCCCGACTCTGCAAAAGCCCTATAAAATCGCGGTGATTGACACCTCGGTCATCAAGCAGCTGGTCATCACCTGTCCGATCGATTCGCTCGACAGCTTGAAGGTCCATTCTAACTTTAAGCTGCATCGTCTGGGTGGGCTTGTAATCAGCAATCATGGCAAAATCGATAATGGTTCACCCACTTGGAAAAAGTGATTTTGAAATCCTGAGTTTTTGAACTGGATGTTGCCAAAAATTGGGGTGAGGGATGACGCCTGTCCATGGCCAGATCCGTTTGGGTTTGCATCTGGTTGGCAAGAATCTTCGCATGATCGAGGCTGAAAAGAATGGCGAGCGTCTTGCCATACGCACGGTCAGCGAACGAATCCTCAGCGTGCCTTTTGATTTGCGCGCGATAGGAAATGAAGCTAATGCTGCGTTATTCGCCGGCGCAATCAATCAGATGTTGGATCAAAAAGCCATTCGCACGACGACGGTCTCTTTGGCTTTGGACCGGCGCATGCTCTTCTTTAAAAAGATCAAGCTGGATCAAGGCCTGTCAGAAACCCAGGTCCGCGACCATGTTGAGTGGGAGATCGAGCAGATGCTCATCTTGCCCCGCAACAACTACAATATTGGACACGAACGCCTGGGCGATTACGGCCATCAATACAATCGCCTGTTGATCGCGGCGGTTCGCAAAGATGTTATCAACTACCTGAACGAAATATTTTCTCATACACCTTTGACCCTACAAGTGGTCGATCTCGATATTCTTTCTTCGATTCGCGCACTTTATGCATCCGAAAATCGACGGCCTGATATGCTGTCCGCATTGGTCGATTTCAACGAGTATGGGATCGATTTGACCCTCATCAAAGATGGCAAATTTGCAGAATCGACAGAGATCCCTGCATCGGCCGCATCAGCGACAAAAATCGTAGACAACGGGGCAGAACCGGTTGCCCATACGATCAGCGACGCGCTCAACCACTTGATGGAGCAAATGGACGAAGACACGGTGACCAAGTCGCTCGAAAGCATTTATCTGTGCGGCGATCAGGCTGATGTTGAAGTGATTCCCCATCTGCAAGGCTTGCAGGACACCGCTGATATTCGTTTTGCCGATCCCTTTGAACATTTTAACCTCTATCTTGAAGCAGAGACCGATCCACTGGTCAAGAACAAGCCAGAAAAATTTCTCGCCACTGCCGGCATGGTCTTCTAATCCAATGCGGGTATTGTTGCAAAACAAGAGCGAGCAAAGAGGGCTGTTATGAATCTAATTTCCGACTATCGCGAACAGCAAGAGAGTGATCACGAAGATGAAAGGGAAGATCCGTTTGCCGAGCCTGAATATGAGGAGAAGCCAACGATCTCCCCAAATGCGGGCGCTGGTGGCCTGCCGGAGTTTCCCCAACATCGTCGGCGATCGCGCTCTCCCTGGTGGTTGATCTTGGCGCTTTTGCTGTTGATCAGTGCAGCCATCTACTGGGGTTTTCTGCGGGATCAGAATGATCTATCTTCTCTTTTTACCAAAGAGCCTTCGCCTGTTCAGATCGAGGAATCGGATGATGTCAAGCCCAAAGCCGGCCAAACCACCACAACTCCTGCTGAGGAGCTGGTGGTACCCGGGGCGGTTGGCGTGGGGTCCGAGACGACGCTCGAGCCGACTGCTGTTATTCCGGGCGCGTTGGGGCGAACAGCTCAACTGATGAGCTGGTTCAGCGAGGCACTGCCAAAGGATATGCGTCTGACGACCCTGATCATGGATGAGACTTCTTTCTCTGCCGAGATCTCGGCTGCTGATCGCCAAGCCTTGGATGCGTTCTATCAACGACTCCAGGATCGATTTCCCGGCAAAGTCACTTTTTCTCCTACGAGCGGAACCAGTGGAACAAGAACTCTGTTGAGCGGGTTATACGATTCGCCTGTTGCCCCAGTCTCGGCGAGCGCGGCCACTGCACAAGGGATTCTGGCAAACTTGCAGAGCCATGCTTCCACAACCGGCGTGCAGATTATAGACAGCGGAGCCGACTCGCCACGCCAAAGAGCGGATCAAAAAACGGTGACTCCGCTTTTTGTCAAGGTGCGCGGCACCAACAACGGCTGTCTGAATTTTATCCGACGGATCGCACAAGAGAACGGCGCTGTGCGGGTATCCAAAGTCATTTTGCTGTCGAACACAGATCAACAGAGTGATCTCGTTCTGCGTCTTGAGGTGAACGGGGCACTTTGATAGACCCGTCACAGGGAGCAAGTGAACGCCCTCTAGGAACCAGTACGCTGTTCAGTGATGCTGACTATTGGGCGTTTGTTATTGGTAGGCCATGCGAATCATTGCCGGAAGATATCGAGGGCACAGATTGTTTTCTCCCGCCGGGTTGGCGGTTCGGCCAACATCTGATCGTGTGCGGGAAACACTGTTTGCGGTTTTGGGATCGGCGGTTGTCGATGCGCGTTTTCTCGATTTGTTTGCCGGCAGCGGAGCTGTCGGACTTGAGGCTCTGAGCCGGGGGGCGCGCGATGCAGTTTTTAACGATCAATCGCTGCAGGCGGTACAGGTGATCAGGCGAAACCTCCAGGCAATCGGGGTTGATGCCAAGGTCTATCGATTTGCCGCCGAAGTTTTTTTGAACCGATTGGCTTCGACCATAACGCCCTTTGAAATCATTTTCTGTGATCCACCCTATCGCTATGAACGCAGTCAACCGCTTCTGCTGCGCATCATCGAAAACGGATGGCTTGAGCAAGAGGGGTGGATTATCTATGAAAACAGCATGCGGGCTCCCCGGCCGAGTGCGCCAGCTGGATTGCTGGTTTGGCGCGAACAGATCTTGGGAGAAACCCGCATTACCTACTTTCAGGCGGCGCCAGCGCCTTGATTTGTCCGGCTGTCTTTTTTCAGCCCGCAAGCGTCTCCTGCAAACTCTTGGCAGCCGAGGTGGGGAAGATGACCGCCCAAACCGGGTATCCGAATCACCCCAAGATCGCCATTTATCCCGGATCTTTTGATCCGATTACGTTTGGCCATCTGGATATCATTCGTCGTGCGATCATGCTTTTCGACCAGGTGATTGTGGCAGTCGCGCGCAACCGGGAGAAAAGGCCGCTTTTCTCCGAGCAGGAGCGCATGGAGATGATCAAAAACTGTGTGACCGATTTGCCTGGCGTTGAGGTCGATTGTTTTCACGGATTGTTGGTCGATTATGCGCGAAAAAAAGGCGCCACCGCCATGATCCGCGGTTTGCGGGCGGTCTCTGATTTCGAATATGAATTCCAGATGGCGTTGGTCAACCGCAAGATCAGCGAAGACTTGATTACCGTCTTTTTGATGACGCATGACAAGTATTCTTATCTCAATTCCAGCATCGTCAAAGAGCTGGTTTCACTGGGTGCAGACGTTGGCTGTTTTGTACCGGCATATGTCAAGGAACGGTTATACGACAAGTTGAGGAAAAAATGACCTTTTTACAAACGATTCGGGAAAAAGCTAAAGCTGACATCAAGCGCGTGGTTTTGCCGGAAAGCGAAGACGAGCGCACTTTGACGGCGGCAAAAGAATGCCGGGACAAGAAACTGGTCATCCCCATTCTGGTGGGTGACCGCGAAAAAACCCAAAATGCCGCCCACAAGAGCGGTGTTGATTTGACCGGAATTGAGATTGTTGATCCGGCTGTCGATTCGCAAAGGGATCAGGTGGCGCAAGCATTTTATGAACAGCGAAAACATAAGGGCATCGATCTGGCCAAGGCGCAACAGACGGTGGCCGATCCTCTCTATTATGCGGCGATGATGGTCAAACTGGGGCGCGCCGATGCCAGCGTTGCAGGTGCGACTCACACGACCGGTGATGTGCTGCGCGCGGCTATTCAGGCGATCGGCGTTGCACCGGGGTTTTCCCTGGTTTCGAGTGTTTTCCTGATGGTCTTGCCGGACGGCCGCGTCTTGAGCTATGCCGATTGTGCGGTCAATCCCGACCCCACTGCCGAACAGCTGGCAGACATCGCGATCGCTTCTGCCGAAACCCATCGGAAATTGACGGGCGAAGAACCGATCGTCGCCATGTTGTCTTTTTCGACCAAGGGCAGTGCCCAGCATGAGTTGGTCGACAAGGTTCAGCAGGCGACCAAATTGGCGCAAGCCAAGAGACCGGATCTGGCATTGGACGGAGAATTGCAGCTGGATGCCGCGCTGGTTGAAAGCATCGGCCGGCGCAAGGCGCCGGGAAGCCCGGTTGCCGGGCGCGCCAATGTGCTGATTTTTCCCGATCTGCAGGCGGGCAATATCGGCTACAAATTGACCGAACGCCTGGGTGGCGCCGAAGCCGTGGGGCCGGTGATCCAGGGGTTGGCCAAACCCATGAATGATTTGTCGCGCGGCTGTAAAGCCGAAGATATCGTCAATGTCGCGTGTCTGTGCAGTGTAATTTCACGATCGTAATTCTGGAGTTGTCCATGCCCTTGTTGTCCGATTCTTTTAGCCGCATCGGCGAATCCCAAACAGTCGCGTTGACCGGTTTGTTGGCCAAATTGCGCCGCGAAGGTCGGGATGTGGTGGCCCTTGGCGCAGGTGAGCCGGATTTTGATACTCCGGAGACGATCAAAAACGCCGCCATTGAAGCGATTCGCAACGGTTTTACCAAATATACCGCTGCGGAAGGCATTCTCGAATTGCGCCAGGCCATCGGTGCGTATTTGCAAAAAAAGTATG
Organism: bacterium; assembly: GCA_029565675.1. Lineage (GTDB taxonomy): Bacteria > Zhuqueibacterota > Zhuqueibacteria > Residuimicrobiales > Oceaniaggregativiventaceae > Sulfursilanivivens. Next base: position 31,620 of record JAKQNP010000008.1, on the reverse strand, counting down.
GCGCAGAATACGATGCCAATGAAATATTGGTGACCGCTGGTGCGAAATTTGCAGTGTTCATGGCAATCGCCGCGGTCTGCAATCCCGGCGATGAGGTAATTTTGCCGGCTCCCTACTGGGTCAGTTATCCGGAGCAGATCAAACTGGCAGGCGCCATCCCCAAAGTGTTGCCGGTCAAAGCGGAAAACGAGCTCAAAATCACCGCTGAACAACTGAACAAAGCCGTGACCGCAAAAACGAAATTGCTGATTTTGAACAGCCCCAGCAACCCCTCAGGTGCGGTTTACAGCCGGAAGGAACTCGACGAACTGGTCGAGGTGTTGGCTGAACGCCAGATTTTCGTGCTTTCCGACGAAATCTACGACCAGATTATCTACGAAGGAGAAACCTTTACCAGTCTGTCACAATACCCGCGGATCAAAGAGCGGTTGTTGTTGGTCAACGGCGTTTCCAAGACATTTGCCATGACCGGCTGGCGAATCGGTTTTCTGGCCGGCCCGGTGGAGCTGATCGCCGGCGCCAAACGCTATCAAGGGCATACGCTTTCCAATCCGACGTCGATCTCGCAGATGGCGGCTTTACAGGCTTACCGCGGCGAGAAGGATTTTTTGCATACGATGGTACAGGCTTTTGCCGAACGCCGTGAAGTGGTGATCGAACGACTGAGCCGAATTCCGGGTCTGACCTTCAATCGGCCGCATGGCGCATTTTATGCTTTTCCTGATTTTTCGGCCCACAAAGGCAAAATAGGCGGCGGCCAACGCATTGAAACATCGATGGATTTATGCAACTATTTATTGAGCCAACACGATGTGGCGGTCGTACCCGGAGCAGCTTTCGGGATGGATAACCATTTTAGGCTATCTTTCGCCACATCGATGGCCAATCTTCATAAAGCTTTTGACCGCATTGAACGCGGAATCCAGGCTTTGCGCTAAAGAAACGGAGTCAACTGAATGCCTACCTATGAATATCTCTGCAAGAAATGCGGACATCGATTTGAGCAATTTCAAAGCATGAAGGAAGAACCGCTTAAAGAATGTCCGGTTTGCCAAAAAGATAGCCTGGTCCGCCTGGTCAGCGGCGGCGCCGGCCTGATTTTTAAGGGTTCGGGTTTTTATATCACCGATTACAAGAATTCGCACACCTCGAGTTCCAACGGCAATGGTGAAAAGGCCAAACCGGAGGCAAAAAGCGCCGGCAAAGAAAACGAACCCCAGAAGAAATGAGTTCGCATGACTGATCAGACAAGCCAAGAAATTGGTTTTAACAACAATCTGCGAGTCGGCAAACGCAAGCTGCACGTACAAACCGTCTTTCTGGCCAAAGAGAAGAAAGCGACCTCCAGTGTATTTGAGAATGGCCGTTTGATCGATAAGCGCGAAACCGCTTTCGACAGTGCAGCCGCGGATCTGGAAAAAGAGGTCAAGCAATTTCATCAACTGGTGTTGTCGGATTTGGAAATGCTCTTCTTTGTCCAGGACAAGGTTGAGCAGAGCAAAATTCCGGACTCGATCCAAAAACTCGGTGTGCTCTTTCTGGAAAAAGGATTTATCGATGAAGCCGTAGAGCAACTGCGCAATGCTGTCAAAATGGATCCCGACTTGCCGAATTGTTTTTTGAATCTCGGTCAGGCCTTGTTTCGCAAAGGCGAGTATAGTCAGGCCCTGGAAAACCTCATGAAATCGGCTGAGCGCAATCCAGATTATCCCGATGTTCATCTCGCCATCGGCAAATGTCATTGGCAGATGGGCGATTACCCGCTCGCCATCAGCACGGTGCAAAAAGCGCTCGATCTCAATCCTGATTATCACGAAGCTTATTTTACCCTGGGTTTAATCCTGCTCAAGAGCAAGACAGAGGTACCGAAACATGTCGACCTAAAGCCGCCGATCGAGCGGATCAAGGATGCGGAACTCCATCTGCGCAAAGCCATATCGCTCAGCAAGGAATATGACCTCAAACTGATGGAAGAGGCATTTGAAAAGCTCAAGCTGCGGGACAAGGAAGAAGCCGGCTACAATCTGTTCTTGCAAGCGAGCCAAACTCATCACTGGGTAAGCCCGAGTTCGATCGCCGATCAGGAATTTTATCTCAAATTCATGTTTTCCAGTCTGGATCGCGATAACAAGGCTCTTGACCATTTTCTCCGCACCATCGAAAAGTCGATCGAAAAGAACCCTGAATATGCAGATCTGCACAAGAGCCTCGGCACGGCATATTTGATCAAGTGTTGGCATTTCTTTACCCTGGCCGTCGAAGAACACCGCCGCGCCGTGCAGATCAATCCGGCATTTGAAAAAGCGGTCAATCATCTCAAATTGCTGGAAAATGACAGCCGCGGATTTTTAATCCTCCTGCAAGCCCTGTTGAAATAAGCCGAGCTGTGCTGCTGGATCCGCTCCAGACGATGCAGAACGAACCGACATCTAACGCAACCGCACCCGTGAGGCAGCCAATGGATCGGGCAAATCTGACGACACTCCGCTTACTCCACTTCCGTCCTCTGTGCACCATGGCCTTCTTCAACCGGCTGTCTTTCGTGCGTGGTATAATATTTGCAAAAACAATGATGTCGGGGATGTTTGCTGAAACGCGGCTGGCAATGTGTATCGCGATTGCACATTAAGCGATGCGATGAAACATTGTGAGGCGTTAAGGCATTAAAAATTCAGCCTGTGCGTCAATCGAGAACATCTATTTGCTAACGGCGCGATTTGCAGCGCTCCTAACGAGAGTTGTACAGCGATCCGCACAGAGACATAAATGACCCAAAATGTGATGTGAATAAAGTGTCGAGAACTCGATGAATCGTATATTCCTTTTAAGCCTGCTGCTGTGGTTTCAAGCCGTGTCGGCGCAAGAGCGCGCGCTGATCAGGGCGATCGATCCGTTGCCGCGGCAATTGACGGTCTATTCGGTCACCTGGACGGCTGACCGCGAAATCGCTGCGGATACGGCAATCGGGGTCGTCTTTCCAAGGGCCTGTAACCTCAGCCAGGTGATCATGGCCGATTCCCGCCAACTGAACGGCGGGCTGATGGTAAACGTATCCGGCGACACGGTCTGGGTGCAGCGCTCGGGGTTGGGCGAAAAACTGGCGGCCGGCGACAGCGTGGAAATCAAGATCGCCTCGGTGTTCAATCCGGTTTCTCCGGATCAGCCGTATGAATTCAAGATTTTGTTGCGCGACGAACGCGCGCCGGTGCTGCTGCAGACGCTCGAGAGCGAAATTCTAAGAGAAAAGTGAACAAGATTTGAAAAAAGCCATCATAAAACTCTCTCTTTTGCTGTTTCTGCTGGCTCATTTACCCTCAGTTGTCTTCGCAGCAGGGCTCTTAAGCAATGTCACGGTTATCCCTCAGTCTGATCGTGTCAATGATTTCACTGTTTATACCCTCAGATTTACCACCGCGAGCGATGGCGCATGGCCCAACAACGGCAAGATTGAGATTAAATTCAATAAAGTTAATAATGAAGTTGGCTTTAATTTAAATAATGTATTTATGGCTTCGTTTGGCTCGGCAAATGCAGCTGCAGGGGCTGGCGGATTTTCATCAATCACAAAGAGCGATTATAGTCTTTATTTGCAAAGAGACAGCAAAGGTATAGAAATCCCCATATCGACAGAAGTTGAAATCAATGTTGCACTGATACGGAACCCATCTATACGGTTATATGATACAGACGAACAATCAAAAATTACCATCATTCTAAAACAAGGTGATGATACAGACATTTCGCAAGGAAGCGATAATGTCAATATCTTCGGCCCGATCGATTCGTTTATTTTCAATCCTGCAGCCCCAGCGTCGGTTGTTGCCGGGAAGTACTTCGACCTCGGCGTGAGCAATGCCGACGACGGATCAGGCGGCCGCGCGTCCGGCTGGGTCTTTGTCTCCATCGAGGGCGACGACGGCATTTCGCCAAACGGCCGCGAGCCCGATCTCAATCCGATCTACGTCTCCGGCGACTCATCTGCATCTCCGGTGGCGCAAAAGCTGGTCGAAGCGGACGAGTCGGTGCAATTGCGCGGCATTTCCGGCGCCGCCAGCACGCTAACCGATCCTTTTGTTGTGCAGCATGCGGTTCTCGATACCTTTCAATTGTTTGGCGTGCCCAGTGCGATCCAGACCGGCCAACCCTTTCCGGATTCGGTCATTGTGGTGGCGCTCGACAGTCTCGGCAATCGCGCTCGCACCTATGATGGCACTGTGCATTTTGCGAGTTTTGATCTTGCCGCCGTTTTGCCTGCGGATTATACCTTTGACCCGACAACTGACCGGGGTCGGGCAGCATTCAGCGGCAGCAGTTTCGTGCTGCAAGCTTTAGGCAACCAAACCCTGCAGGTCAGCGATCACCCGGCTAACCTGGTTACAACAAAAAAAATCGTTGACGTCAGGACTACTCCGCCTTACACCTATAGCCTATCCATTACTTTGCCGGTGGTCGCCGGCCAGCCGGCGACGGTCACGGTCAGTGATTTCAAGCTGGGAGATATAACGAGCGATGGTACCGTGCAATTGAGCCTGCAGGGCGGACTGGAAGCGCACGCCTCTCCCAACGGCACCCTGCCGGTGCTGAACGATATCGTCGTCAGCAACGGTTCAGGTTCAGCGAATATCGTTTTGTACAAACGAGAATCCTCGGTCGTTCTCTCAGCCTCGGCTTATGCCGCAGAGACCAAAACCCTGACCTTTGCGGTCGATCCCGGCGATCTGAACGCCTTTTCCATGACCGGATTGCCGACTGAAGCCACTGCCGGAACGAGCTTCGGCAGTTTGGTATTGGTTACCATTACCGCTCTGGACCGCTGGGGCAATATTAAAACCAATTTTGAAGAAGATGTTGATTTCTCTACCGGGGATATCATCGACGTTCTGCCGGGACCTCGTCTCGTCAAGGGTCAGGTGACCATCAACGGTTCGAATTTTACGCTAAAGCGTGCCGGTGTGCGCACCATCACGGTGAGCGATCGGGCGAGCATTTCGACCGCATCGCCGCCGATACTGGTGCATCCGGCCGCCATCGCCCAGTTCACGGTGCCTGCCTCACTGAACGCGACTGCCGGTGCCCAATTTGCGTTGCCGGCGACGAATGTGATCGACGCCTACGGCAATCTGACCACCGGCACGATTGCCGTCACCGCAGTCAGCGGCGCAGGAAATTCGCCGAACGGTCAGGCGGCGATTATCAATGACATCAACGCCAAAGAACTGGGGACCGGCACTTCCTCGCAGGTGCTGGTGTTGGCGCGGCCTGCCTCCGCGCCGGCTGTCTTGCGCTGCCAGGCCGGCTCGACCTTCCATGATGTGAATGTGGTGGTTTCTCCCGGTCCGCTGGCGCGGCTGGCATTGAGCGGTGTGCCCGGCCAGGCGGTGATCGATCAACCGTTGAGCGGCACGATTGTGGTGGCATTGTTCGACGGCTTCGGCAACAGCAAAACCGATTATCTGGGCAACCTGGTGTTCAGCAGCGCCACCGATATCGGCGCCAGTCTGCCGGGTTCGACTGCTGTGAGTGGTGCCTCGAAATCCTTTTCAGGCGATGATTTCACCTTTCACACCGCCGGCATGCAGACCTTTACCGTCACCGACCAAAGCGCCGGGCTAAGCGTAACCTCTGCACCGATTTCGGTCAATGCCGTCTTTGTGCGCAGTGTCAGCAGTCTCAGAACCCAGGTCGGGCAGGGGCAAACCAACATCCGCGTCACCATGCAAGTGCAGAACATGGGCACCGAAGCGTTTCTGATTGAAAAAGCAGAGTTAAAATTTACTGAAGATCATCTTTTAGAGCCGAAGCTTGATGACGACTATTCGTTCACATTTTTGGATGCCGGCCAATCGATTCCGCCTGGCACGACTGTTACCCTCGATTTCGATGTCACGGTAACCGACGATGCGAAAACCTGTGATGTGGTTGTCGGTGGCACGTTGTATGGCAAATACGGTTCTCTGGTGTCGCCGGAGCTTAAAGCGTCGCTCATGCACACCTGGCAGGTGTTCGGCAAGGCGGTCCTCGATGTCGAATCAATCGACGTCAAGGCCGACACGATCTATCAGGGCCAGAGCAATATCGAGATCGAACTGCGCGTGGGCAATATCGGCACCGCCGAAAACGGCGCGGTGGCGGACGCTCTGGTCGCGAACAGCAGTGATTTTAATCCTTTCATGTGGACCAGCGGCGGCACCACTCTGCCGCCTGCAACCTATACCGTGCGCATGCAGTCGGAGCAAAACACCCTGATTTCTGCTGGTGCGCTGCGGTCGTTGCTTTTTGACCTCACCGTTCCCCCTGACGCGCCAGAGGGAGAGATCGTCGTGCAGACCGATTTCCCTTATACCGATGCGGTTTCGGGCATGGTGCGCAGCGCCGGAACTTTTGCCGGTGATGACGAAAGCGACCGGTTTTGGGTCGAGCCCCGCAACCTCATCGAGCTTGTCTCCATCACCCCGTCGCAAAGTCTGGTGACCCGGAACCAAACCGAACCATGGACGGTTGAAGTCGCTGTGCGCAACAGCGGCCCGACTCCAGTCGCCATAGATTTCAATCCCGGCCGTACTTTTATCGAGTTTCGTTCAGGTCCGTCTGCTGATCCCGGTTTTGCGGTTATCTATCCCACAAGTTTCGGCGACGGATCCGACACCATCGATTCCGGAGAAATCAAAGAGATTGTTTACACGGTCGCCACGACTTCTCCACTGGCCGGCGTCTATGGCATTTGGGCGACGGTACAGACCGTCAGCGGGGTGATCAGCACCTCCTTGAGCAGCAACATCGTCGGCACAGTGGAAGTGCTGACGGAGGACAATCTGCGGTTTGTCTCCATCCAGCCTTCGCAGCCGAGCATCACTTTGGGGGCAGAGGATTACGAATGGACGGTGACCGTGGTTTTGCGCAATCAGGGCGGCACAGAGGTGCAGATCGATTTCGATAGTCTGGCTTTGGATTTGCCGATCGCCGAATTTTCCTACCTCACCCCCTCTGCCTTCAGCAGCGGCGGCTCCACTTTGAAGGCAGGACAACAAGACACCCTGCATTTTTTCCCGGTTAAAAGTTTGCTTTTTGCCGAACAAACCGGTGAACGCCGAATCGGCTGCCGTGTGGTTTATCGGGTCATGACCACCGGCCAGGTCAAAAGCATAACTGCTTCTGAAGCGGTCAAGGGTGTTGTCCTGGTACAAACCCCGGCGCGCTTGTCCATCGTCAATGTCCATCCGAGCCGACCGATTGTTACGGCCGGTGCCGTGCCCAACTGGCACGTTGAGCTGGTTTTGCAGAATAGCGGCGGCGCTGACATCCGCATTGACGCTGATTCCACTTATACCCGGCCTTATTTCTTCGACACTGAATTCGCTGTAGCACAAGACATCAACTTCCGTCCGGCACCGGGGGAATTGATCCTGCCTGCCAATTCCACCGGCAGTTTGATCTTTCCGATTGAATCGATCGGCATGAACGTCGAGCCGCTGATCGATGTGCGGGCCAAGGTGCGCGGGTGGGAGATCAACCGCAATGTGGCATTGCAGGATACCGCGCTCACCGAGGCGCAAGCCGGCATTTTACAGGTTCAATTGCCCCCGGAAATCACCTATCTGCCAGGGAGTTTGCAGCCCACTTATGTCGGGCTGGGCACGTTTGTCAAGTTTCAAGTCGACGTGCAAAATTTAGGCGGTTCGACAGTTGTTCTGACCCCGATACAAAGCAGAATCCGGTTCGTCGAGCACAATTTTTCTGCAACCCTGGACGATGGTTTTTCCACCACGATTCCGCCCGGTGATCCGGTCCGTTTGTATTTCAATGTCAATCAGATTCAGCCGGACTTTCCACCAGGCAATTACACCCCGCAATTGACGTTCAACGGCACAGAAAACGACAATCCGTTTGCGGCGGTTCTGACGCTGAGCGACAACCTGGTAACCGTCGGCGATGCCGGCGAATTGTCCATCCAGGCGGTTCGTCCATCTGTCAGCGTGGTTACCGCAGGACAGACGGTGCCGTGGTGGATCGATATCGAGGTGATGAACAACGGTGTCAATCCATTGGATCTGCAGAACGTTCAGCTTGAATTTTTTTCGCTGGTTACCGAACAGGCAACCTCAGCCTTTACCTTTGTGGTGGTGGATACCTTTTTAAGCGGCGGATCGCGGCTGGCAGGCAATGAAAGCGCCATTTTGCGGATTCCGATAACCGCTGTTTCCGAATCGGCGCCAGAAGGCAAGATTCTCGTCAATGCCCGCATCGATATGATCGATGCCGTGCAAACGACCCGGCAGGTCAACGCGCGGACCGATCAGGGAACCGCGGGATTCATCACTGTCCAGGGTTCCGCTCAGCTGGTTTTGACCCAAATTTCCGCAAGTCAAACCACGGTCACCCGCGGCCAGGAGAAACCCTGGACCGTCTCGGTCACCGTGCAAAACAGCGGCGGCAGCGCTCTCAGTTTTCCAGTCGATACGCTCAAAAACAGGCTCGATTTCAGCGCCGGCAATGCATTTTTCGCCTACTCTTTGCCTGCCGCGCCCCTTTTGTTGGCGCCCGGGGCAAGCGATGAGTTTGTCTTTACCATCACCCGCATCGACACGAACGCGCAATTGCTGGGATCGTGCAGTATCACTGCAACTCTGACGGCGCAGGAGGTGACCAGCGGCCGCGAATATACCGTCACCCGGCTGGCAAACGGCGATTCAGCATTTGTGCAAGTGTTCATACAGGACAATGCCCGGGCACGCATCGACAGCCTGCAGGCCGTGGTGGCGCGACCCAATTTCGTCAGCGGCGGCCAGGCCTTTTACGTGCGCGCCAAGATCAGCAATCCAGTCTCGGCGGAGCACGGCGACCTGCTGCAATCGGTGGCTGTTTCGTTGGTTTCCGAAAATCCGGAACTCTTGATGGTTGCCGCCGATTCGATCGTCAACCTCACTGCCATTCCGGCAGGGGAGAGCCAGTGGACGAATCCGGGCTTTCTCGTGCAGACCAGGGAAATCTTGTCGCCGGCAGAAGAATTCACCTCGCACCTGACCGTAGAGCTGCAGGATGCTCTCAACCGCAATACCGGCGAACCAGCGATGATCGACGCAGCCCTTGTCGACACCTTGACCATGGCGGCCCAACTTCCCGCAAAAGTGGTGATCGACAGCCTCAAGACCTCTCTGAGCGTGATTCCGGCGAGTTATCTTGAGCCGTGGACCATCGCAGCCAGCGTGCGCAACACCGGAACGGCGCCGCTGTTGTTGACCGAACCCAAGATTGCGGATGTCGAATTCAGCCAGCGGGGGTATGTGGTCGAACCGCCGGTTTTGAGCGCTGAAGAACGACTCTTGCTCGCCGGCGAGGAAAGAAAATTGATCTATACGGTAACCGCCACCACTCAGTACGGCGGCAAAACCACAATAACAGTGCAACTTGCCGGAACCGATCAGAATGATCCGCAAAAGGCGCCGTCGACCGACACTCTAAGCGTTGACGTGATGGTCGAAACCAATGCCGCTGTCAGGTTGGTCCAGACATTTATCGATCCACAGCGCTTCAACGTCCTGCCCGGCGAGATCGGTGCCGTCAATGTGGGCCAGGATTTTCAGATCGGCGTGACAGTTCAAAACGAAGGCGGGCAACGCCTCAACTCGGTGCAGCTGCAACTGCAGGGCCAGCGATCCAGGATTATCCATCCTGACACCGTGGTCTATGATTTTCTGAACGGCGAAAAGCGGACGATTTGGTTTGATGTGCAGACCGATAATGTTGAAAATTTAACCCAGGGCGAAACCTTTCGTGCAGCGATTCTGCAGGCAAGAGGCATCGATGGAACGACGGCAAGAATCAACCCGGCGGATGACAGCACAGCGTTCATCAAAATTTTTAGTCCGGCGGAAGTGGTGATTGTCCAGACAGAGGTCGGTGCACCGCGACAGACCACGGTCAGCACTGGACAGGTTTTCCCGGTACAGGTAAAGCTGACCAATTTGCAGTCCGAGATGGTCAGAGATGTGCGGGTCAAATTAAGCGCTGATCCGGATAGTCTGGTGGTTGTAGCTGACAGTCTGTTGACTATCGAACCGCACTTTAGCCGTGGCGACACGCAAATGGTCGAGTTCACCATCACTGCGGGCAACAGAAGCGGCCATGTTGATTTCCTGGCGCAGATCGACGCTGCCATCGGCGCCAACAGCGGCGTTCCGGCGACCATTGTCGATGCCGGCGACAAAGATTCGACGGCGGTCATTATTCAGCAAGGGGCGCAATTGCAGGTTCTCAGCGCCACCCCCTCTCTTTCCCCGGCAGAAATCAGTGCCGGCGACAGCCGCAATCCCTGGCAATTATATGTCCAAGTCCGCAATCAAGGTGGGGCGGATCTCGAGTTGATCGATATCGGCGCGGAAAATGTGCGATTCACAACCGATGGACAGATCGATCCGGATTACGAGGTTCGGCCGCCGCTCAAGCTGCGACGGGCGTCTGCAGACCAGCCATTCGTGCTGCCGGCAGCCGTTGAGATCGACACCCTGGTCTATGTGATCAGCACAAATGGCAAAATCGCCGGTTCGAGCGCGATCGAAATCAATTTGCGGGCGGTCGATCGAAATCTCGGCCGCACTTCTGCAGTGCAGACCGGAAAAGCAAGCGCAGCGGTCTTTGTCAAAAACCGCGCCTGGGTAAGGGTCAAGAATGTTTGGGTCACCACGCCGGTAACAAGCCCGGACGGCGCAAACCACGTCAACCGCGGCCAGATGGTCAAGCTCACGGTTGCCCTGGAAACCGGCGAATTGGCCGGCGTCGATGAAGTGATCTATGAGTTGCGTTCCGACGGCAATTCGCTCGGTGTTGGCCCAACGGTACGCACAATCGACACTATTGCCAGCGAAACAACCGTCGAGCAGAGTTTCGATTTCCAGGCGGACAACTCCTGGCCGCTGGCGCAAGGTGAAAAAATGGAACGATTGACTGCCCGCATTCTCTCGGCACGGGCGCAGGGTAGCGCGCTGTCGGCACAAATACGCGCATCTCTGGACTCAACCGCCACCCTGCGGATTCAGCGACCGGCGACTTTGAGTTTGGCCTTTTTGACCACCGATACGCTGGTTACTTTGGATCAACAGTTCACTGTCCGCAGCAGGATCCAGAATCTGGGCACGGCGTTATATGACAGCGGCCGCGTTCGCTTGATTCCGGCTGCCGGCTATCAGATACAGGTTGGCCAGGAGTTGTTTACCCAAGATCCGGTCGAAAAAAGGTTTATCTATTCTCCCAACGGAACAGTCGACCTGGCTTTTGTTCTCAAGGCGCCTTCGACGCCATCGGAAAATGACGTTTTGCGCCTCGAGCTGTCTTCAGTTCCAACAGATTTAAACTCCAACGCTCTGGCGGTTGTCGAAAAAGGGGAAGATGAAATTCAGGTCAGCACCCTCAGCACCACCATTCAGATCGACTCGACCTGGGTGACGCTGCCGGCCGGTGCACGCGATGGTGTTTTATCGACGCGGCAGCTGTTTACGGTGCGCACCCAATTTTACGCCAGCGAAACCATGCGCGAATTGAGCGCCCGGCTGGAATTGCCGACCGGACTGGGATACGAGCTGCGGTCACCGCAGAGCGTTGAATTGCTTTCCGCCGATCGCCTGGTGGAATGGACGGTGCGGGCACCTGATGAACAGGTGGACACCGCCCATCGGTTTACGGTGACTCTAGAGGGTTTGGATCTCGACGAGCGAGTCGCGATTAAAGATACCCTGGAACTTGCCCGGGTGCAAAAACGCGCCAGCTTGTTGTTGGAAAAATTGAGTGTCGCTTCACCGCCGGGGTTGGTCCAGGATGGCATAGCCGTTTTTTCCATCGGCCAGGAAGCCAAGTTGCGCACCAGAGTGATCAATGAGGGGCAGGCCGGGGTGTTGGGCAACGTCAGAGTCGCCATCGATTTTCTCAGCAGCGGATTCAGGACAAAATCCGGTTCCGAACCGTTGAGCAAAGAAGGGCCAATCGATACGGTTTTTGAATGGACGGTTGTGGCGCCGGACACCGCCACGGCGTTGCGCGAGATACGAGTTGCGGTCACCGCAATCCCAAATGACGAAAACAGTGGCACCCCGGCAGAAACCGCCCAATCGCCCAACGAACTGCTCGTGCAGACTCAAAGGCGCGGCGAGTTATCTGTCCAGCAAATCTTTATCTCTTCTCCGGCAGGCGCCAAGGACAGCACCCTTAGCACGGGCCAATCCTTTGTCATCGGCGCTGAAATCAGTTCTGATCCGGATAAAGTCCGCGAAGGAATTGTCGCCACCATCCATTTCAGTTCGACGGAGTTTTTGGCCGCGGTCCGGAATGTCGGTGTGCCTGTTGGCGCCAATCAGACCGTGACCTGGGCGATCACCGCGCCACAAACACCGCGGCTGGTTGCCGACAGTCTCTGGATAACGGTCGTCGGATACGACAAGCGCTCTGGTGCTCAACTGACGACCTCGTCCCGTTCGCTGCATGTGCGCACAGAGGAGAGCGCTGTTTTTTCACTGCAGCCAGCCATTGTTTTTCCGACTGGTTTGATTGACTTTATTTCCACTGACCAGGAGTTTCATCTCGCAGCCATCATGGAGCACGAGGGCGCAAACTATAAAACCAATGACAAATTTTCCATTCTACTGCGTAAACCAGCTGATTTTCAGTTCAAGGCCGGCGAGACTTTTTTAAAAACAGATACCAACGATACGCTGATCTGGCGGATGCTGGCACCATCGCAAAAACCTAACGGGTTGTCCGAATTTGTTTTTGAGGTACAGAGTGTGCCTGCGGATGTCAACACCGGCCAGGAAGCGCGTGTGCAGAATCGCACCGTCTCTTTTCGTCTGCAAACCGTGGCGAAGAGTCGTCTGGCGCTGCGCGCTTATCTCGATGAAGAAAAGAACTCGATCGGAACAGTGCGTATTGGCAGTTCATTCGATCTGCGGGCTGAACTGGAAAATTTGGGAGACGCCGAGTGCGTCGGCACTTTTGGTGCGCGATTGTTGTTGGGTGACAGCCGATTTGAGACCAGCGAGAGCCTGGAAAAAACGATCGTCGGCACACTCTTGAGTTGGCGAATCAACGCGCCCGTCGATATCGTCGGCCCCGACACGATCAAAGTGGAGATAACCAGAATTCCGCTCGACCGCTATTCGCAGCAAACCGCGGAGGTCATCGAGGACACGGCGCAGGTGATCGTATCGACGGAATCGGGAATGCTGATTGTGCGACAGACATCGACGGTTACCGGATCGTTGGTCGCCAGAGGTCAAAGCAACCGCAACTTGCTCGAAGTGGAAATGCAAAACCAAGATATCGGCAGCAGCACCCGCACTTTATTGCAAGGCCTGAAACTGACCTTTCGCAACAAGCTTGGAGAGCCGATTCCTGCCTCCAGCGTGGTCGAGAGAGTGGCTCTCTATGAACGCGGCACGCCACAGACCATCCTTGCGGAAACGCGCAGTATCCCGGACAACCGCTATGTGGAAATCAGATTTGCCGCTGCAGACACGATTCGCGGTACTCAAAAGCGCGAACTGGGTATCGAGGTGGATATTCCTGCCGATGCGGCGAACAATGAATTTTCAGTTGCGCTCGATTCAGCCGTGCATGTCTATGCAGTCGACGCGCTTTCAGGTTACCAGGTGCTGATCGGCGACATTGAAGGTAACCGCATGGATTATTTGAACCTGCATTCGGGTGTTTGTGTGATTGTCGATGCAGATCTGCAAAAGACCTTTTTCAATTATCCCAATCCTTTTGGCAGCAGCGGTCGTCCCAACACGCGGCTTGTCTATGCCTTGAGCGAGGCGAGCGACGTGGAAATCAAAATATTCACCTTGACCGGCGAATTGGTCAAGTCGTATTATTTCGATCAAGAGGTCGATTTTCAACAAACCCGTGCCGGATTGCATGAGAACGATGTTTATTGGGACGGTCTCAATGACCACGGAATGCGGGTGATGAACGGCATTTATCTGGCCTATATTACGGCGGTCAATTCCGGGATCACTGCCAAGAGCAAAATTGCGGTGGTCAAATGAAAAACAGGCATATGACAGTCGTCGATAGGCGTTTTTAATCGAGGCAACAACAACGAAGATGAAGACAACTCTGATAAAAATATGCATCGGTCTCTTTGTTCTTGCTGCGGTTGGCCGGGCTCAGCGATCGAGCGGATGGGGAGGGACGCTCGACATCTTCGATCTGCCGGTGGGGGCCAATGCCATGGCGATAGGCGGTGCGAATGTGGCTGCTGCCAGCGATCCCTTTGCGCTCTATTGGAATCCTGCCGCCCTTGAGCAAGTGCCGCAGATGAGCATGGCGTTCTATATGCAGAATTTGCCCTATGGTGGGCAGTACAATTGTATCGCTTTTGCCTATCCCACTCTATTTCGGGGTTCACTTTCTTTTGGCATGCTGCGTTTGGCCAGCGATGATATCGAGAGTCGGGGAACGCAAAGCGCGGCGTTGTTGGGGACAATGAATTACAGCCGCACCTTGTTTTTGCTCGGTTACGGACTGCATGTGTTCGATTGGCTGGCAATCGGCTCGACGCTGAAATTTGAACGAGCGGTTTTTCCCGGCCCTGAAGACGCCGCGACGATGCAGCCATCGAGTCTGGTAGGGAGTGCGTTTGGCGCCGATCTGGGCTTCCTTTTTATGCCGCAACTTGATTATTTGGGTTTACGCCATACCGTGGTGGGGATCAACGCGCAAAACCTGTTGCCGCGCTCGATGCGGATCATCGATTACGAAGATGTGACCCCGCGCAATTTTCGCGTCGGGGTGATGCGGAATTTTCCGCTGGGCGCAGAGGATTCGGGATTCAAGCTGGCCCTGGAACTGAGCAAAAGCGAAGAACGGAGCGTCCCCGCCCGTTTCTTTGCCGGTATTGAATACGGTTATCGCGGCACGGCCATGGTGCGCACCGGCTTGTATGATGGGCAGCTCACCTATGGAGTGGGGCTCAAGGTGATCGGCATGCAGCTGGATTATTCGTACTGGAGCGGCTATGATGCGGTGCTGGGCAACAGCCACCGCATTTCAGCGATCATCAATGTGGGCAAAACCCGCAGTGAACGCCTGGCCGATTATCGCCAGCAGGAAATGGAACGCATCGAACGGGAAATCCGCACACAAATGGCCCAGGCGCAACAGGAAATGATCAACACGTCGATGAGCAAAACCCGCTCGTATATCAACCTCGGTGAATTTGAGCGCGCGGCGAATGAAATCTATAAAGTCCTCGCTTTTGATGAGACAGGTGATCATCCGGATTTCAGTGAAGCGCGCGCCATGCGCGATCAGATCGAGAAAGCGATCGAGGACAAAAGGATTGAGCAGGAGCGATTGGCCCGTCAACGGGATGAAGCGGAGTCGCAACGGCGGCTGCGTGAGCAAGCCATTCGCGACCACCATCAGAAGGCCTTGGCTTACTATCAAGACGAGGACTATCCTGCCGTCATCGATGAGTGCCAGAAAGCACTTGATTTAGACCCTGGTCGTGCCGATATTCAAGATTTGAAAGACAAGGCCGAAACGGATCTGCGCCAAAAGATCAATCGCCTGGCCACGCAAGGGATTGAGTTGGCCCAGCAAGGCCGAACTTCTGAAGCGATCAACACCTTTACCCAGGCCAAGCGATTGGCGCGCGGAAATCCGACAGCAGAATCGTTCATCGAAAACCGCATTCGGGCCCTCGAAAAATCGCTCGATAAGGATGATCTGGTTCGCCGTGCCGTGATCAAGGAGCAGAACAAGGAATGGGCAGCCGCTGCAGAGCTCTACCGCAACGCTCTGCAATATGATCCGGAAAACAATGCCTTGCGGAAAAAATATCAGGAAACCTTTGCCCGCGCCAATGCCCGCGATATGGAGATGACGCCGGAAGTGCTCGAACTCTATTCCAAAGGGTCGGATGCATTTGTGCGCGGGGATTATCAAGCTTCTCTCCGCTATTATGAAGAGGCGTTAAAGTTGCAGCCGAACAATCGCGCCATTTTGCGCGGTATCGATGTGGTGCGCGAACGCATGCAAAAACAGCAATCCGGTTCTTCCTCGAACAGATAAAAAGGAAAACGGTTCTTGTTTCGGAGTGTGATAAAAGAACAGCTGCGTGTTCCCGCAAAAATCGATTTCCTCGGCGACCTGCGGGATTTTGTGACCCGCGTGGGCAAACGGCATGGTATTCCCGACCGCATCATAAACGCCTTCAAACTCTCGATCGATGAAGCTGCGACCAATATCATCAAGCACGCCTATCGCGATTGGGACGGCGACATCACCATTCGCACCATCATCAAGAAACAAAGCCTCACCATCCTGCTGATCGATCAAGGCAAATATTTTGATCCCCGCCAGGTAAACGATCCAGACCTCCAGCGCTATGTCGAAATCGGCAAAAAGGGGGGACTGGGTATTTTTATCATGCGGCGGTTGCTCGACAACATCGATTATCGCAAGAGTGAAGAAGGCAACGAGCTGTGGTTGACCAAGCATTTTGATGAGCGGAAAAAAACCCGGTTTTCAGTCTCTGCCATTCCGCTGAGCTTGAAGGCTCGTTATTGGTTGATTTCTCTTGCTGTTTTATCCTCTATCCTGGCGGCCGGGTATGCGTTTACATTTTTGCAGGCGCGCCACCAGGTGATGGACGCCTATCTCGACCAGGGTCGAAACGCCTGCTCTTATCTGGCAGGTGAAATATCCAACAACATGAGCGCCCTATCGCAGACGCAATTGCAAGAGATGTTGCTCGAAGGCAGCTATGATCTGGAAGTTCTGGAAAGTGCGGCCAAACCGATCAATTCTCTCATTCTTTCCAAGCACAGCGATTTGATGCACAGCGCCTTTGTGGTTGATAATTTTTCTCGGGTGTTGGCCAGCAGCAATCGCGAGTTTTTGCAGCCGCTCATTGACCGTTTCACGCTTCCATCTGATCACCGATATGTGGCGCAAGATGCAGTGGTCTATTCGTTTCAAGATCATGGCAAGGTGATCGATATTGTCTATCCGGTCAAAAGCGTCGAGGCGAATCCGCTTTGCACCGCCCATTTTTTAATCGAGTATGCGCAAATCCGTGCCGAAATCGTCGCCAATCGAATGGGAATGCTGAAAATTGTGCTCTTGATTTTGGCCATTGGTGCAGCGGGTTTGTTTGTGCTGATCTATGTGGTCATGAATCCATTTCGCCGGCTGGCTGAATGGGTCAAGCAGATGGGACAACCCGGGGTGGTCGACGAAATGGACATCGACTCCTCCACCGAGGTTGGCGAAATCGCCCAGGCTTTCAGCGACATCACGAAAAAATTGCGCATTTCCCAAAAGAATTTGGCTGAGCAGGAACGCCTGCAAAAGGAGATGCAGGTCGCCCAGGAAATTCAGCAGACCTTGTTGCCTTCGGAATTTCCCGACATCGAAGGTTATCAGATTGTCTCCTACTATGAGGCGGCGAAAGAGGTCGGCGGCGATTATTTTGACTTTGTGGAGGTGGACAAAGACAGCCTCGGGATCGTTGTCGGCGACGTTTCTGGCAAAGGCGTTCCCGGGTCTCTCGTCATGACCATGATTCGCACCGCTCTGCGCACAGAAGCGCGCGGCGTCAAAGATGCCGCCGAGGTTTTGGCAAGGGTAAACGATTTTATTGTCAACGATATGAAAAAGGGTATGTTTGTCACCCTTTTTTATGTGATCATCGACTCCAAACGAAGGCGCTTGAATTATGCCAGCGCCGGTCACAATCCGATGATTCTGTTTCGCGCCAGCAGCAACAAGACCTATTACCTCAATCCGCGCGGATTTCCGATCGGGATCTCATTGCCCGACAACAACCTTTTTCGCAATTCGATCGAATCCGATACGCTTTCGTTGAATGAGGATGATATCCTGATCATCTATACGGACGGCATCACCGAAGCGATGAACGGACAGCGCGATCTGTTCGGCGAAGAACGGTTTCTGCAGTCGATACGAACTATGGGAAAAAGACCGGCCGACGAGTTTGTCGACAGTCTGCATCAAGAGATTCTTTCTTTTACCGAAGGCAATCCACAAAACGATGATATCACTCTGGTTTGCATCAAAGAAAAGACCACAGCCGATAAACTCGAACGCAAACGCGCCAAAGATGTCTATCAAGCGGTGCAGGCTGGCGGGACCATCAAAGAGGCGTGCGAAAAAGCGGGCATCTCCATCTATGCCTATAACAAATATAAAGAAATATTCGAGCAAAAAGGGATAGAGGTCGACGAAAGCCTTCTTCCGGAAGAAGAGCCGATAGAAGCGCGTCACCTCAGCATTGAAGAAAAAACGAAGATCTACGATATCATTCGGAGATTTCCGGAATATGGCGCCAAACGCATCGCTGAAGAGTTGAATACCGATTACTATGGCAATGTTGAAATCAGCACTTCGCGGATTTATGAAGAGTTGGTGCGTTCGCGTTTGAATACCCATGAATTGCGCGAAGCTTTTATCATGCGCGGCGGCCGCAAGCGCAAGCGCATCAAACCGCCCGGCACACCGATGCTAACGATTGACGGCCGGGTAATCATTCAAAAAGCCGGCTTTCATAATCCGCCTGGGGAAGAAGAGGAAAAATATGTCATGGCCGATACACCCAGGCAGACGACTGCGCCTGCAGAGGCAAGAGCGGCTATGCCCGAACCGCCCAAAGATGAAGCTGTATCGCGCGAACCGAAAGCGCCATTCGATCTGCTGACTGTCGAGCCGGCAGATTTGTTCGCCGCAACATTGGAGGATTTGCTGGATAAGCGCAAATTCTACCAGCGTTCTACGGTCCTGGCTAAAAAAGAACAGGTTAAGGAGGAGCCGGAATCCCTTCAGAAAAGCGAACAAAAACCAGAAGCAGCACCACAAGGGCTCGATTCCACCCTGTTTTTCGGCGAGGATGAGTTGTTGACGGCGGATGCAGAGCAGGCTGCGGACGAGGATTCCGGGTTGTCAGATGATTCTGCAATAACCGAATCCTTGGCCAGCATCGGAACAGCCGCCGAAACGGATGCTGCAAATTTAAACCTCGAGCAGGATATTGATATCGAGCCGCACGCGAACCGTGAAGTGGATATTGAGGAACTCGATTTTGTTCAATTGATCCAGATGGGCGAGGGACTGGAAGAGCCGAAGAAAAATAAAGATCTCGACCGGGTTCCGATCGATAAAAGCGCTGTTGAAGAAGCAATCGTTGTCACGGATGAAGATCGATCTTCCGGCGAAAATGGTCTCTTGCAGGATGTTTTCGATGAATTTGTGGATATCGAGGAAGGGCAAGACCTCACTTCAGCGGCGGAAGAGTTTCATGAACAGATCAGCGACAATCTTTTGCACGAAGAGATAGACCGCCAATTGCAAAAGTATGATGCCGACAGACAGGCACCGCCACAACGGCCGGCGGCGCAAAAAAGCGCCGTTGATTCGGAACGGAAACTCGATTTCGACGATCTGATCGAATTGTTGGATCAAAAACCGACTCAATTCGACAGTGACGTCGAGAAGCCAGTTCCGGAGCCTGTCATCGTCACCCGAGAACGGCCAGTCGACCAGAAGGGGATACGCGATTCCCAGTTTAAATATTTGCGCAAGCTATATGAGGAAGAACGATTTGACCTGGCGATCGACACGGCCCGATCGTTTTTAAAGGATTTCCCCGACGATCATCACGCCCAAATGCTGTTGGGCAACTCTTATTTTCGCATGCAGCAATATCGCGAGGCCCAGCGAATTTATGAAAATGTGCTGCGAATCGATCCACAAAACACCAATGCCTATGAGAATCTCGGTGTGGTTTATGCCAACCAGGGCGATTTTTTGCGGGCGGTGGAAAAATGGGAAAAGCTGTTGCAGATTGCGCCCAACCGAAGCGATATTCGCCGCAGCATAGAAAGGGCAAAGAAATTTCTTCATTGATCAGCAACCGCTTTGTTCGTCTTGCACAGCCATTTTTTTATTGACATTTGTTTACTGAACCGCTATATTTAAAGTTGCATTGCTTTCATAAAGTATTAAAAAACTGGAATTTTTGCTTGTCATGCGGCGATCGATCGGTAACCAGGGCCAGCGAAAAACATCAGACTAATTCTCTATGTGGGGTGGATGAATTCTTCCCACCAACGGGTGATCGCACCCTTATAAGCGGGTTGGCGATTCAGCGCTTGGCGCCGAATGCGGGTCAGAAACCCAGCGAGGGGCAAGAATTGGAGATTAAAATGGAAGGTATTCAATTGTCCATCGAAAAAACCGGCATAGGCAATAGCATTTCCGTGATCAAGGTGGGTGGTTACATCGACACCACCACCTCATCGGAACTTGAGCATGCTCTGAGCAGTTTGCTGAAACAGGGTTCCTTCAACATTGTCATTGATTTAGGCAATGTCGATTATGTCAGCAGTGCAGGTTGGGGTATATTTATCAGCGAAATTAAAGGGATTCGAGAAAAGGGCGGCGATTTGAAATTGGTGCGCATGATTCCCGAAGTCTATGAAGTGTTTGAATTGCTCGAGTTCCATTATATTCTCAAAGCCTTTGATACTCTGGAAGATGCGATCAAGGATTTTGAGCGTGGTCTGGGATCAACCGTCAAGTCGACTCCAGTGCGGGAAGCTGCCCAGGCCAGCCCGGTGGAAACCCATACAGAGCCGTCGCGCAGCGAGCCGGCTGCGGTGGTGACATTGGAAGACAAAATTCGGCAGATCATTCGCAAACATCCGCAAGCGGGAACAGGCCAAATCGCCAAGATTCTCAATACAGAAGAGTTCGGCCATGTTAAGATCGGTTGGTTTGGTCTGCGAAAAATCCTCAAAGATATGGATTTGTTGGTGAAAAAGAATCGCCAGCAATTGACAAAAAGAGGTTAAACAAATTCGGTCGCAGCGGGACAGTTCGATTGCCGGTAAACCAATTCAATGACTTTTATCGATAGTGCTCGGATTTTTATTAAAGCCGGGGACGGCGGCAACGGCTGTCTGGCTTTCCGACGCGAAAAATATGTGCCCAAAGGGGGCCCCAGCGGCGGTGATGGTGGCCGCGGCGGTGATGTCATTGTCATCGCTGACGAGCATATCCACACTTTGTTGGATTTCAAGTATCAACAAAATTATGCCGCGCAGCGCGGACAGCATGGCGAAGGCGACAACAAAACCGGCAAAAATGGTCAGGATGTGATCATTCGCTTGCCGGTAGGCACGATCGTTCGCGATACGAAAGAGGGTGTTGTGCTTGTCGACATGATCGAAGACGGTCAACAAGCCATCATCGCAACTGGCGGTCGCGGCGGCCGGGGCAATGCCCGATTTGCCACCCCAACCAACCGCGCTCCGCGCTATCACGAGCCCGGCTATCCAGGCCAGGAACGCGAAATCGAACTCGAGCTCAAACTGCTCGCCGACATCGGGCTGGTCGGCTTGCCAAATGCCGGAAAATCGACTCTGCTGGCGCGTATTTCCGCCGCTCGGCCCAAAATCGCCGACTATCCCTTCACCACCCTGGTGCCCCATCTTGGATTGGTTCGCGTCGATGATGTCAGTTTTGTGGTTGCTGATATTCCTGGTCTGATCGAAGGCGCTCATACGGGAAAAGGTTTGGGCACGCAATTCTTGCGCCACATCGAGCGAACACGCGCAATCGCTGTTCTTCTCGACGCCACCAGCGAACAGCTGCAGGACGATTATTCCACCCTCGTGCAGGAGTTGCGTTCTTACAATCAAGATCTGGTGAAAAAACCGCGCATCATCGTCTACAGCAAAATCGACCTTCTTACCTCTGAACTGGAACCCCTGCCCGCCGAGTTGATAGGCGATGTGCCTTCGCTGCAGATCTCCGCTGTCAGCGGAGAAAATATTGATCTCTTGCTGCATCGCTTCGCTGAACTTTCCCGCTAGTTAAAGGGTCTAGTCATGACCGAATGGTCTGCTGAAGAGCTGTTTTCTCTCTTTCGGCTGATAAGCGTTCCGCGCATCGGACCGCACAAGATCCGGCTTTTGTTGCAGAGATTTCAGTCTCCCTCTGCGGTATTGCGGGCGCCGCTGCGCCAGCTCGTTCAGGTGCATGGCATTGAACAGACATTGGCGGAGTATATCAAAAACGAGGCAGACAGCCGATTTGCTGAAAAGCAAATGCACCTGCTGCAAAAGAGCGGCACAAAGTTGCTTACCTTTTGGGATGCGGGTTATCCCTCGATATTGAAAGAGATTTATGATCCTCCATTGGTTTTGTATTTTTTCGGAGTCCTTGATTCCAAAACGAATTTGGCGATCGTTGGCACCCGCAAGCCATCGGCGTATGGCGCGACGATGGTCGAAAAGTTTAGCCGTGAATTGATACAGCGCGGCTATACTTTGGTCAGCGGATTGGCGCGCGGAATCGATACCTTGGTGCATCGCACCTGTGTGCAAGCCCAGGCCGCGACGATCGCCGTGCTCGGCTCTGGCTGTGACCAGATCTATCCGCCGGAAAACCGTTCGCTTGCGGAAGCGCTTGTTGCTGCCGGCGGAGCGGTGGTGTCCGAATATCCCCTGGGGACCTTGCCGGAAGCGATGAATTTTCCCCGCCGCAACCGCATCATTTCCGGATTGTCCAAAGCGGTTCTGGTGATTGAGGCGGGAGAATCGAGCGGTGCCTTGATCACTGCAGATTTTGCCGTTGAACAAGGACGGGAAGTCATGGCTCTGCCGGGCAATATCAACAGCGAAAAGAGCTCTGGCACCAATATGTTGATTCAACAAGGAGCCAAACTGGTGCGTTCGGTCGATGATATTGTTGAAGAGATAGAACCGCAGGGAACACGAGCCCCAGCAGGTCAGCAATTGCCCTTGTTGACACTGGATGAGGATGAGGAAAAAGTGCTGTCCAGATTGACCGACCAACCGCAGCAGATCGATACTTTGCTGCGCATGAATGATTTTCCGGTCAATCGGCTGCACACCTTGCTGCTCAATTTGGAACTCAAAGGAGTGATCAAGCAGCTGCCGGGCAAGTTTTATATCCGCACCTGAAACAGGCGCTTGGATCGATATTGGGGGGAGCGGGAAAAAAGAGTTGACTAAAGATGTTTAACTTCGTACATTTATGAATTGGAGGGCTAGACCTAATCGGTAAGGCAGCGGTCTTGAAAACCGCCGGGCGCAAGCCCATGGGGGTTCGAGTCCCCCGCCCTCCGCGGCTCAAAGAGCCCAAAGCAACAAAGGAGAGGTGCCGGAGCGGCTGAACGGGGCGGCCTGCTAAGCCGTTGTAGGGGATTTTCCCTACCGCGGGTTCGAATCCCGCCCTCTCCGCTTGCAGGCGCACCCATTTCTGCAGAACAATTTGCAATGGTGTGCGCCTTTTTCATTGCCAACAAGAGGATTCTCACGTGGTTGCTGTTCGTGTGCGTTTTGCGCCCAGTCCAACCGGCTTTGTGCATATTGGTTCGTTGCGCACGGCGTTGTACAATTTTTTGTTTGCCCGCCAACACCAGGGAACTTTTATCCTGCGCATTGAGGATACCGACCGGACGCGATTTGTTGAGGGCGCGACGGAAAATATGATCCGTGTGCTCGATTGGGCGGGTTTGATGCCGGATGAAGGTCCGCAGCAAGGCGGACCATTCGGCCCTTATTTTCAATCGGAACGCACCGAGATCTATCAGCGCTTTGCACAGCAGCTGATCGAACAGGGACACGCCTATCTGGCTTTTGATTCGCCGGCTGAATTGGAAGAGATGCGCAACGGAAAACTGGCGGTAAGCCGGATCTCGACCCGCTACAACCATCAAATCCGCCAATCGATGCGCAACAGTTTGGCGATGTCCGCTGCGGAGGTCGAACAACTGCTCGCTGCCGGCGAACCCCATGTCGTACGGCTCAAGATGCCTGCAGAACGGGTCTTTAACGTCGACGATCTGGTGCGCGGCCAGGTAAATTTTGACAGCCGGGAGATCGACGATCAAATTCTGCTCAAATCCGATGGCTATCCAACGTATCATTTGGCCAATGTGGTCGATGATCATCTGATGCAAATTTCGCATGTCATCCGCGGGGAAGAGTGGTTGAGCAGTGTTCCCAAGCATTTGTTTTTATACGAATGTTTTGGCTGGACCCCGCCCAAAATGGCGCATTTACCGTTGATTTTCAATCCGGATGGCAGCAAGATGAGCAAGCGCGACATCACCAATCTAAGCGAGTTGCCGGCAGGCAAAGTCGATCCGGATGTGGAATCCTATATCCGCGCCGGCTTTGAATGCGATGCAATTTTGAACGCCATTGCGCTGCTCGGCTGGAATCCGGGCGAAGGCGATGATCAGCAGGTTTTTTCACTGGCCGAACTGATCAGCAATTATAGCCTGGAGCGGGTCAACAAATCTGCAGCGATTTTCGATCTGCAGAAACTGCGCTGGCTGAACAAGGAGCAACTCAAGAAACAGCCTGCAGATGTCCTGTTGAATCGGCTGCGGCCGGGGTTGGAGGAGCGGGGTTGGAACCGCAAACCGGATTCCTACTGCCTGGCGGTTATCGAGCTGCTGCAAGCCAGGCTTGGGTTTTTGCATGATTTTTTTACCTATGGCACCTATTTCTTCGAGGATCCGACTGAGTACGACGATAAAGCTCTTAAAAAATACTGGAAGGCGCAAACCACAAATTTAGTGCTTGAATTTGTCAGAGAAATTGATAAATTAGATAGATTTTTTGCGGCCGAGATCGAGGAGGTGCTTCGCCGTGTTGCCGAGCGCCATCAAGTCGGCGGCGGCCAGATCATCCATCCAATCCGTTTGGCGGTAAGCGGTTTCAGCGTCGGGCCGGGGCTTTTTGAATTGCTCGAATTGCTCGGCAAGGATACTGTGGTGAAAAGGATTGCGAAAGCGGTGGAGGTCATTCCGGCGCTTCAACAGCAATAAATAGTGGGGAGTCGTCCAGTGGCAGGACACATGACTCTGGATCATGGAACCGGGGTTCGAATCCCTGCTCCCCAGCACAAGAAACGGTCGTCATATGCAATGATGGCCGTTTTGTTTTTAACCAGAGAATGAATCACTCAACAAGCCAAAAGGCGGATGTTGAATAAGAGGTGCAGAGGTTGATTATGGAAGAGACGAACAACAAGGTGCCCAATTTTATCCGCACCATTATTGAAGAAGACTTGCGCACAAAAAAAACCGAGCGGGTGATCACGCGATTTCCACCTGAACCCAATGGTTATCTCCATATCGGCCATGCCAAGTCGATATGCCTGAATTTCGGCATGGCTGCAGAGTTCAACGGCCGTTGCCATTTGCGGTTCGACGATACCAACCCAACCAAAGAAGAAGACGAATATGTGCAGTCGATTATGGAAGATGTGCGCTGGTTGGGTTTTGATTGGGGTCGGCATCTCTATTATGCATCTGACTATTTTGATCAGTTATACGATTACGCCGTCCATCTCATCAAGACGGAAAAAGCCTATGTCTGTGACCTCAGTCCGGATGAAATCCGCGAATATCGTGGCACTTTAACCGGGCCGGGAAAGAACAGCCCTTTTCGCGATCGTTCTGTCGAAGAAAATCTCGATCTTTTCGCCAGAATGCGCGCCGGGGAATTTCCCAACGGAACGCGAACCCTGCGCGCCCGTATCGATATGGCTTCTCCCAACCTCAATATGCGCGATCCGGTGATCTACCGCATCCTGCACGCCAAACATCATCGCACGGGTGCCAAATGGTGCATTTACCCCACTTACGATTTTACCCATTGCATTTCCGATGCCCTGGAAGAAATTACCCATTCGATCTGCACACTTGAGTTTGAAGATCATCGGCCGCTCTATGATTGGGTGCTGGATCAATTGCCGGTGCCTTGCCATCCACAGCAGATCGAATTTGCGCGATTGAATCTGACCTATACCATGATGAGCAAACGGCGGTTGTTGGCCCTGGTGCAGGAAAAACTCGTCTCAGGTTGGGACGATCCGCGCATGCCGACGCTGTCGGGAATGCGGCGCCGGGGGTACACGCCCAAAGCGATCCGCGATTTTTCCGAACGTATCGGTGTTGCCAAACGCGACAGCATGGTCGATGTACAATTGCTCGAATATTGTTTGCGCGAAGATTTGAACAAGGTCGCCCCGCGCCGGATGGCGGTCTTGCGCCCCCTGCGCGTGGTTCTGCACAATTACCCCGAGGGTCAGACCGAAGAGTTGCCTGCCATCAACAATCCTGAAGATCCTTCCATGGGAACGCGCAATGTCCCCTTTTCGCGGGTTCTCTATATCGAACAGGAAGACTTTCGCGAAGATCCACCGAAAAAGTTCTTTCGGCTGGCACCAGGCCAAGAGGTGCGACTGCGGTACGCCTATTTTATCCGCTGTGTTGATGTGATCAAGGACAAAAAGAGCGGCGAAATCACCGAATTGCACTGCACCTATGACCCGGCAACTCGCGGCGGCGATGCGCCGGACGGCCGCAAAGTCAGAGGGACTTTGCATTGGGTGTCGGCTGATCATTCGGTGCCGGCGCAAGTGCGTCTTTATGACCATCTTTTTACGCTGCCCGATTTGGCTGAAATACCCGAGGGCAAAGATTTTCGCGATTACCTAAACCCGCAATCGCTACAGGTGCTGTCTGACTGCTATGTGGAGCCGCAACTGGCCGACGTTTCTCCTTACGAACACTTTCAGTTCGAGAGACAGGGTTACTTCAATGTCGATCCATCGAGCAAAAAAGGCGCATTGGTGTTCAATCGTTCTGTTTCCTTAAAAGACACCTGGGCCAAAATCGAAAAACAAAATACTGAATCTTAGGAGATTGGCCTCGATTGCGGAGTCTGCGCGATCGTCCAATGTCATCATCTGAGAATACACCAGGGCGGGTTGCCGAGCAACCCGCCCTTTTTTTTATTCTTTCACCCAGATTCGGTGCGCAGCACCGAATCTGGGTTTCAGTGGCGGCATAGTTATTGCATGGATTAAATCAGCAGTTGATCGGTACAATTAAAAAACAAGAAATTAGCCAACATTAATCTGTCAATCTTGTGACGATGATGTCCTTTCGGTAATCCGTCGGGACACAAAAGGGACAATTTCGAGGGTTGAGCGATGCGCGTGGGATCGGTTCGGGGGGGTGTTGTCTGGATCTTTGTTGTGGTTCTGGTTGCTTTGTGCTTGATCGAAGTGCAACCGAAAATGCCACCCGTAGAGGTGTCGAGCGGCTCACAGGTTGGTGGAGAGGCAGGGGCTGGCCAATCGATTGAACTCGAAGGGCAATTTTTTACCCCGATCTGGCCAATGTTTGGCCAATCGATTGACAGCCTGGATTTGCCAGCCAATTCAGATGCTGCCACAGCGCAGAAAGCCTCGTCGACTCTGAATCAGGTGGCCGCAGTGCAGGCTTTGCAGGTGACCGGCCCTGCCGGATCAGCGCGTGGCAAAGAAGAGAGAGCAGAGTCCACCACGTTGTCGATGTCACCGGATTCAACTGTACGATCAACCGGGGGCGGCAACAGTCCATCAACACAAGACAAGCGCCGGGATTGGGATATTCGCCAAGCCAGAAAGCAAGTTGGATCTGAAATGCGCGCTCTGTTGTCAGCCCACCAAGTTGGATTGAGCGTGAAGCGAGAACAAGCGAACAGCTTTGCACGACCAGGATTGCCTTCTTCCCCCCAGTCCAATATCCTGCCACACCACATCAACAGTCGTTGGCAAATGGGCATGAACCTGGGTGTTGGCCTGCCCGGCCAAGCTTACGATCACTCCCGGACGGGAACGGCGAGTCAGGTGTGGTTGGGGACCACGGTTTTTTCCAATATGCGATTGTTGATGACTCTTACTGCGGTCCAACTGACTCCGCAAGAGCTCTACATTGATCCCAAGGCCAATTTGCTGGCTGCGGATGCACGAATTGAATTTGCTCCCCGGTTGGTGGGGAAAAATTACGCCTTTTTTTCACTGGGTCTGGGGGTCCTGCGCGCGGATATCGACAACCTATCTGAGGCGCCGGTGCGAAAAACTGTGCAAAAACCGTCTGCGCTTTTGGAGGTGGGAATCGAACGAAAAATTGCTGGTCCGCTGGCAATTCGAGTGTCTTATGAATACCGCTATATCGATGAGATGGAAATCGCGCCTGGCCGGGCGTTAACCTCGATGGCGACGGTAAAAGTCGGAATCACCGTTCAGCCGCAACCCCGGCAGAGAGCATACGATCCGGGTGATGGCGTGATCGCGCTGCAGGTCGAGCAAGAACCCCAAAAACCATGAAACAAAACAGAGTTGTTGTTCGTATAATTTAGACATGGCAAGGCGGTAGATTGTTAATGAATGCAACCCCCCTACGCATTCATAGCAAGCCGCTTTGCCATTTTTTGTACTGTGCAACAAAGGGCTGTTTAAAAGGAATAGTAGCATTTTTTTGTTGGTAAAAAGGAAAAAAGTGATAAATTGATCGATCATATGCGTCCGTAGCTCAACTGGATAGAGCTTCTGACTTCGGATCAGAAGGTTGGGGGTTCGAATCCCTTCGGACGCGCTGATGATGGCAAAAAAAGGCCGCCTCAAAGGCGGCCTTTTTTTGCATTTTATATCTCTTGGTGGACGATCTATCAGGCGCGATAATTGGAAACCAGGAGTGTTTTGGGATCAAGCTTCAGGCGCAGTTTGTCGAGATCTTTGCTGTCGTGCACTTTGAGCAATTTGAAGTCGATATGTTCGGGTGCCGGCTGCATCATGATAATCACCGAGAAGAGATCCTTGAAACGATTGACCGGAAACGGTATGCCGTGTTCATCAAACGCCATATTGTCTCGATGCAGGGTTGCGGAAAACCAGATTTCGACCTGTCTCTGTTGCGCCAGATTTTTCCATTCCTGCAACTCAGTGGTTGAAGCATCGGCAAAGGGATAGCCGTCGGTGATGATGACATTGGGGATAAAGTCGGCGTGCGTGATCAGCTGTTCGATGCTGCTTCTGATTGCGGTGAACTGCAGCGCACTTTTTTTGAGATGGAGAATCAGCCGGTTTTTGCGCAAAGAGTTATAATTTTCGAGTTTGTTCTCGAGGTGGTAGAGGCCGGCCAGCTCATTGAATACCTGTAAATACCAGTTCTCGATATGGCGCGGATCATCGGCGAAAGAGATGTGCAGGATATTTTCACCGCCCAATATTCGATCGATTGCCAGATGAACCAGCGTCGCCGTTTTGCCGACGCCCTTGCGGGCGGCAAAGACCCCCAGGTTTCCTTTTCCCAAACCGCCGTTGATGGTTTTATCCAAAACACGGATGGGGCTTTTGTTGAACATATCTTTGGTCAACATAAAAATCCTCGACTGATTGATAATCTCTCCCCAGGTGGGAATGAGAAAGAATAAATCTGTGATTTCGTCTTGACGGCTGTTGCAAAATAAGAGTTTACCGTGTCAAACGCAAAAAGAATCGGACTACTTTTTGTTATTTTCGCTATACTCTTTTTTCAATTTTTCCGCAATGCTTTCCGGCACCTTGCTGTAGCGAGCGAATTCCATGGTGAATTCTGCTTTGCCCTGTGTGGCTGAGCGGATCACGGTTGAATAGCCGAACATTTCGCTCAGCGGGACTTCAGCCTCAACAACCGTAAAGGCATTGTCGTCGGTGGCGCTGAGGATTACGCCGCGGCGCTGGTTCAGGGTGGCAATCATATTGCCTTGAAATTCACTGGGTCCTTCGACCGCCACCCGCATGATCGGCTCCAGGATGATTGGCTTGCAGCGCCCATAGACTTCGCGAAAAGCTGAAAAGGCGGCGGTCTGAAAAGCCATATCAGAGGAATCGACCGGATGGTGCAGGCCGTCGTTGATGGTGATCTGCACTCCGACAATCGGGAAACCGACGATCGGACCTTTTTCCAGCGCTCGTTCAAAACCTTTCTTGCACGACGGGATAAATTCGGTCGGGATCGCGCCGCCCTTAATTTCGTCGACAAATTCAAAATCGATTTCCGGTTTGGGCGTGACGATCCCGGCAATACGGGCGAACTGGCCGGCGCCACCGGTTTGTTTTTTATGCGTATAGTTGAAGGATACGCTCTGGCTGATGCTCTCCCGATAGGCAACCTGTGGCGCTCCCGTGGTCAAATTGATGTTGTACTCGCGCCGCATGCGTTCAACATAGACTTCCAGATGCAGCTCACCCATGCCCCGGATGATCGTTTCACTGGTCTCGGGGTCTATGCCGGACTGGAACGTCGGATCTTCCTTGCCGAAACGGTTGAGCGCTTTGGCCATATTTTCGTTCGATTTGTTGTCTTCTGCTTTGATGGACAGGGAAATGACCGGCGTCGGCACAAACATCGACGACATCGATATCCGTTCTCCACTGGTAAAAGTGTCGCCAGAGGCACATTCGATGCCAAAGAGCGCGACGATATCTCCAGCAATCGCATCTTCGATATCCACCATTTCATCGGCATGCATGCGGATGAGTCGGCCAACACGCACCTTTTTACCTGAACGGACATTGAGGAGCTCGTCGCCCTTTTTGATCCTTCCCTGATAAATGCGAACATAGGTGAGCTGACCGAAACGGCTGTCGTCGAGCTTAAAGGCCAGAAGAATCGTAGGTTTGTCGGGATCTCCTTGAACGACTATTTCTTGTTCGGCGTTTTCGAGGTCCAGGGCTGAATTGCTGATATCCGTTGGATTGGGGAGGTAGCGGATCACCGCATCGAGAAGCGGCTGCACTCCCCTGTTTTTAAATGCTGAACCGATGAAAACCGGGGTCAGCTCGAGCGACAGAGTACCGCGACGCACCGCTTCATGGATCAAGGCTTCGGTCACTCGGTCTTCGAGGTAGGCCTCGGCGAGTTCATCGCTGAACAGGGAAGCTCTGTCGATCAACAAATCGCGTTTTTTGCGCGCTTCTGCGAGCTTGTCGGCGGGTATTTCTTCCACGCGAAGTTTTTCACCATGGTCGCCGTCGAAATAGATGGCCTGCATGGTTACCAAGTCGATAATGCCGGAAAAGGCAGATTCCAGGCCGAGCGGTATTTGCATGAGCACGGCATTGAGGTTCAGTTTATCGCGCATTTGTTGCGCTACCTTTTCAGGATCCGCACCCATGCGATCGAGTTTGTTGACAAACGCGATGCGCGGCACCTTATAGCGACGCATCTGACGATCGACGGTTATCGATTGGGATTGCACACCGCCAACCCCACACAGAACCAGGACGGCGCCGTCAAGAACGCGCAAGGCGCGTTCGACTTCGATGGTGAAATCGACATGTCCAGGTGTATCGATGATATTGATCCAATGCTTTTTCCACTCGACATGAGTTGCAGCCGATTGAATGGTAATACCTCTCTCACGCTCCAACTCCATCGAATCCATGGTGGCACCGACGCCGTCTTTGCCGCGGACTTCATGAATTTGGTGGATGCGATTGGTATAGAACAACATGCGCTCGGTCAGGGTGGTTTTGCCGGAATCGATGTGAGCGCTGATTCCGATATTGCGCATTCGTGCCTGTTGATTCGCCATAATACTCTCAATTAATTAATAGAAACTTCTGAAAAATTGCATTAATAGAGCCTATTTTGTATATTAGCTGCGTATCCAAACAATCAGGGAGAGCCTCGATGCGCAGCAATAAAATTCACAATGTTGATCTATTTACCCATGCCGCCAATGTACATTTTCA
>JAKQNP010000063.1 GCA_029565675.1 bacterium | reverse complement strand
CGATCCGCGATCGGGTACTTTTTGACTAGTGCAATCAATGCTGCAAATCAGGTTCCAGGACAAATCTATAAAGCCGCGATCGATTTCGGTACTTCTTCCACCATGCTGTACGGGGGAATTAACGGCAATGATCCGGGTCCTATTGCGGGGAAGCATATTTGGTCGTTACCTATTTTCGCTCCAAGCAGCGTTGGCGGCGCGGCGGCGATTTTTCGTTACTTTATACCACCTACCAATAACGTTACGACAGTTGCGCCTCTGCAATCCATTCTGGCAATTGAAAATCAAGATCAAGCACCAGTTCTGACGGGAAACTGGACTTATTTTCAACAAGCCGCGGAGGCGCTGAGCCGTAAAACGCTACCTGAACGCTTTGCCATCCATTCCAATCTCAAATGGGATCCCGTCTCAGGCAAGCTTTATACATCCTCCTTCCTGCTGATGGTCGCTTATTATGTCGCGCTGGAGGCACGCGCTTGCGGATGCTCTACACTCGATACCGTGATATCTTATCCTTCTGCAATGACCGGTTGGAAAAACTATGTTCAGGGTATGGATAAACAGCTGGGCATCGCATGTGAGATTGCGAGCATCGATTTGTTGGATCATAATGCGACCGCAGATCGACAAGTTCCCTGGAGAAACAGGACGATCACCGAAAGTTGCGCCGTCGCTCAAAGGACGAGTCAGAATCATCTAGCGACGCAGTTTTGTTCCATCGACATCGGCGGAGGAACCTCTGATATTTTTATCTTCAAAAATGATGGTGATGACACGAATTTGGCTTGGGACGGCTACGAGAGTTCTCTTCTGTGCGGCGCACGGGCTATTTTACTCGAGAGCTTTGTCGCCAACCCGAACTGTTTGCATGAGTTGGTCGGGCTTGTCCCGGCAGACCCGATTATGAGAGCATTGAAAGCAGCGGTGCCACAGATGGAAGGGTGGACAAACGGTGGTCTCACCCGCGAAACGATACAAAGGAACATCGAATTTTTGCTGTCGGTGAAATTTATGGATTCGACCCATCAATGGCACAGCGCCGGCGAGGAGTTGCGTCTGCGAGCCGTATCACAAGACGGTTTAGCGAACCATTCCGTTGCCAAGCTTCGCAAACGCGTTGCGTATAACGCTGCGGCAGTGCTCTTTTATGCCGGCTTGATGACGCGCGGCACAGGGACGCGGGTGGATCAATTGCATCTGCGGTTTGCCGGAAACGGGTCGAAGACGCTGCAATGGATTTCCAATGATGATGACAACACAAAACGTTTTTTGAGTAAAATGTTCAACGTCGGCGCGGGATTAGAAGCGGAGGGGGTGGGGCAAAACCCGATCAACATACAGTTTGCGGTAGATCCCAAACACGAGGTGGCGGACGGCGCTTTGAAAGATTCAATTGCGATGGCGATCCATGTTGATGAAATTCTGGCAGGGGAAGTCGTGAAATTGTATGATGGATTGCATAAGGATGCGTTTGCAGAATGGCCGGTTGGCAGAAACATTGCGTCGGAACTCTTTGATGATGCGAGAAGCTTTGTGCCGAGCAACGAAATGCTGAAAACGTTTGTTCGAGCGTTTCGCGAAGCGACAAGAGGCATTTTGTTGATCAATCTGGGAGCAGGCGAGTTTGATCCAGTGGTAGCGGATGCTCCGGGCGTGAAGCTGACGATCAATAGGAAAATTGCGGATATTGTTGCGGGCAGAAATCCCGATAAAAAATCGTTTTTTATGATCGGGGTCGATGCGCTGAGTGACCATTATTTCAAATGACTTTGAAAGGCGAATATAAGAAACAAACAAAAAAAAATCATGTCGTTGCTGCTGGTTGTTCTGGTAAGCATTTGCTTTTGCGGAACAGCGCTGGCGCAGGCGTCTGATCGTCCTATACGCTCCAATTCCGATGCCCGGAAAACAGGGGATGTTTGTGCGGAGAGCACAGATCAAGACATCCCCTTGACAAGTTCTTCACCCGATATTGAAGCGGTGGACGTAAAGCTCCAGAAAGGTGAGCTCAAGCTGTATGATGCCGAAAATGAAACGCTTGCGAAAATAAATGTTGCGGGAGACGGAGATACCGGTGGCATCGTAGTGATGCGCGACCGGAAGGGCGAAGCAGGCAAAGTTACATTTCAAAAAACAAGTGCTCAGTTGCTTCGAATGGTTGAAGTAGATGGGGCGGCGATCGCGCTTGTTTCGATCAGGGTCGAATATACCGACTCAACGGTG
>JAKQNP010000059.1 GCA_029565675.1 bacterium | reverse complement strand
TGTGACCAATTGATCAATCAAGAGTTTACCCATTACCGGTGTAACCATCTCTTCCACTGCGGCACCGGCAACCACAGTTTCAGCCTCGGCTATGACGGCACCTTTCGCCTGTGCCAGCCGCTGTGGGCGCCGGAAACGACGGTCAATCTGCGCGAGGTGCCGCTGCGCCGGGCATGGGAGGAATTTGTGCCCCATGTGCGCGATCTGCGCTCCGACAACCCCGAATTTTTGACCACCTGCCGCCGCTGCGCCCTGGTCAATCTGTGCCTGTGGTGTCCGGCGCACGCCTGGCTGGAGACCGGCGCCCTGGACGGCGCCACGCCCTATTTCTGCGCTGTGGCACATGCCCGCGCCGCCGCGATTCAGGGCAAAAAGGAACTGAAGTAACCTGCTGAATGATAGAAAAGCGCAACACCCATTCTTAAGCAGCCAATTCATTCCTGCAAAGAGGGGTACAGGGGTAGCTTGCGCACCGGGGTGAACCACTATTCCCAGGTGTCCAGGCACAACTGAAGCAGATGTCTACTGGTATTCTTGTCTGCTGTGGCAGCTTTATAAATAAAAGGTTTTAAATATGAGCCATGTATCCTTTATGCCAAGGCGCGATTTCGCCCTTTGGGAGAAACTGGCAAACGGGCGCAAGCTCTATTCATTTGATTTCGAACTGACTGCGCGTTGCAATCTCAACTGCAGGCACTGCTACATCAACTTGCCCGTTTCCGATAAAGACGCCCGGGCAGCGGAGCTCTCGGTGGCCGAGATTTCGGATATCGCTGACCAAGCGATCGAGCTTGGAGCGCTGTGGTGTTTGATCACCGGCGGCGAACCGTTGCTGCGACCCGAGTTCAGCGATATCTATCTGATGCTGAGACGCAAGGGCTTGTTGCTGTCCGTTTTTACCAACGCCACCCTGATTCAACCCGACCATGTTTCATTGTTTAAAAAACATCCACCACAGGCTATTGAAATAACCGTTTATGGCGCAACATCCGAAACCTATGAACGGATAACCAGGCGTGTGGGTTCCTATACAAAATTCCTGCACGGTGTGGAAAGCCTTCTGGAAGCCGGACTTCCCGTTTCCCTGAAGGCCATGGCCTTGCGTTCCAATCTGCACGAGATGAAAGCGATTGCAGCTTTTGCAAAGAGTCAATCTCGTGAAATTTACCGTTTTGATCCGCATTTGATTTTGCGCTATGACCGCAATGCCGAGCGCAACCGCGAGATTCGCAGTGAGCGGTTGACGCCAGCGGAAATAGTGGCACTGGAACGAGCAGATAGCGAGAGGTTTGGTTCGTTGCTGCGGAACTGCGAACACTATATCGATAAAGCGCACGAACAAACAACCAGCGATCACCTGTTTTTTTGTGGGGCTGGTCGCAATACTTTCAGCCTTGGATATGACGGAACTTTTCGTCTGTGTTCAGCTTT
Source organism: bacterium (assembly GCA_029565675.1). GTDB lineage: Bacteria > Zhuqueibacterota > Zhuqueibacteria > Residuimicrobiales > Oceaniaggregativiventaceae > Sulfursilanivivens. Next base: position 1,547 of record JAKQNP010000059.1, on the reverse strand, counting down.
GTTTGCGCCGGGCACCACAGTGAATTTGCGTGAGTGCTCGTTGCGTCGGGCGTGGGAAGAACTCGTACCGCGGGTGCGCAATCTGCGATCGGCAGATCCCGACTATCTGAAAACCTGTCGCCGCTGCGCGTTGGTCAATCTTTGCGAATATTGCCCTGCGCATGCCGATCTCGAGACCGGAAGATTGGATGGAGCCACACCCTATTTTTGTGAGCTGGCGCATGCGCGAGCTGCGGCGATCGAGCAATCGAGTGTGCAGAGGGCGGAAAAAGATGAGATGGTTGGGTAATCAGGGCAAGGCAGAGTTCAGGTTTTTTTCATCAGAACAGCACAGCCACGCGGCGAATGATCGTAAAAGTCGGAATAGGCGACCAAAAATCCTGCTTGGTTGAATTCTTCCAAAACTTCATTTTTGCTGCTAAAAGCATGAGAAAATTCCACTCCACCCCAGAGCATGTCCCCGGGTTGCCAGGAAAAATTGCCCAGAGTCAGAATGGCGATCAGCCGGCGAATAAATATTGCTTTTTTGTTAAGGCGGGCAAGTGGATCCCAATGAAACTGGCAGCCGATGCATCCCCCTGTTTTTAGCGAGTCCCCCAGCGCGGCCAACATGTGGATTCTTTTTTTTCGGGCAGGTATGCAAGAGTAGAGCGGGCGAGTAAACCAAACGACATCATAGCAATTTGGGGGCAAGCGGAGCTGGCTGATTTCCTGCACCTGCGCCTTGATATCGATGCCGCGCCTTTTGGCGTTTTCAGGCGCACAGTTCACCATTTCCGGAATAAAGTCAATCCCCTCGACCTGATAGCCTCTGCGGCCGAAAAAAATTGCCTCGCGGCCTCCGCCGATTCCCAACACGAGCATTCGTCCCGTTTGACAAGGCAATTGCTCGTATAAATTCTGTTCATCCGCCTGCAACCCGGAATCGGTTATCGTATCTCCTGTCCACTCGTTCCTGAAAGAGGGATTGAGATAGGTCTCCCGCGAAAAACGGATCAGATCATCCGGTTTCATGACCACTACCGGCAGACTGCGCAAAAAACTGGCCATGCGAAGAAAAAATTTGCCCAACAGAAAATGAATTGCCACACGCATCCCATACTGTCACTGATGTCTATTTTGGTCATCTCAGATGAGACGTAACGATCAGATGGTTTGCAAAATTCGTCAAGCCTTTATTCAAAAACTCGGCACGTTTTATCAAGAAGCCTTTGGTGGCCGCGCATGGCAATTCTGGCATGAGCCGTCTTTATCATTTCCGCACAGTTGCCCTCCCGTGCCATATGTCGGATCGCCGGCTATGGTGACGGCTTTGCAATGCGTGAGCACAGCTTCCTCGGAACGGCCTTTGAGCAGCACGATCAATTCTGGTTTTTCCCAACGACTTTTCATCTCTGTCTCCTGGTTGTAGGTAGAACCGCTAGAAAAAAATCTGATTTATCTATCACTTTGGGATATTTTTTGATTTAAGGGACAATAAGACTCACAATAAAGTTTGCAGGACCCCTTTCGTTTAATATACAATTAAATCAATGCGCTTCCAAGAA
>JAKQNP010000050.1 GCA_029565675.1 bacterium | reverse complement strand
AGTTCTTTAAAAAGCATCAATTGATTCGTATATTCAGTCATAGCTGTTTCTCTAATTTAGTTTTGGTTTATACTGATCGTCAAATCAATATAAATCAAAAACTTGTTAGACGAAACAGCTTTTTTTATGAATAATGCAGGCTAGCTATACTTTAACAATTCCGCCGGATTCTGTGTCAACAGAATCCACCAAAATCTATTATATTTGTTTTATTACATTTGCAGCAAGAACCATTTCCACTCGCTTGGTGCAAATACCTTGCTGTGTTTATTGGGGATTCGATGCTTCGCATCGAATCGCGCAGCAATCGCATTCAATGTAAAACCAGATTCAGGCAACAGTTTCTCGCATCGGCGCATCCTATCGAGAGCAAGAGTGTAAACAACACGATGTCTTTGCTCTCCACAGTCTTCCGCATCATTTGTTTTTCCACCCAAGATTCATTTTGCTGCCTACCGATGTTATTTCGAGTCTGCCAGGCTACCAGTGAATCGCTGCTCGATGAGCATCATCACTGAATTCCGGTTGCATCTCTATCCAAGCGATGCCTAAGCGTTTTGTGGGGGGATCGAATTGCACGCCACCTGGATTGGAGCAGTTGCGGAGATCGGCGATCGACTTAATCAACCGATTCCATTTCGTTATGCCCCAGTATCAGGCGACCAGCGTTGGGCGAAGCTCACACGACAACCACAAAACAGCGGAATCAACGATGAAACGCTTGACTGTATTGAAAAGACATGGCTTGTGGTTCTCCATTATTTTTCCTGCCCTGATTATCGCCATTCTCTATGGTTTTATTTTTTTCATGACCCGCAATACGGTTGAGAAAAGAATCGAACAGGACACGGCTCTTGTTTTAGATTCTCTTGCTCAATCGCTCAAGGCCCCCCGAAATGATGAGCCCTTTTTGCAGCTGCAGGAAGGTTTGAATTCGCGGCAAGGGATGGCTTCCTCCGTTTTAACCACGAACTCCACCCATGCGGTTAACACCGCCATGCGCAGTTGGCTGGTCACCACTCTTCCTGCGACTGTGCTTTTGACCATCGGTTGTGTATTGCTCGTTTTCTGGTTAACCGCACGTGTCCTGATTCCTCTGTCACAGGTGGCCGCAGCTGCGCAGAGCGCTGCAGAAGGTGACAGCCGGTTTGAACTGGCGCTGAGCCGCAACGATGAAATCGGCGTGATTGCGGAGTGTTTGCAGCGCTACAGCGATTCCTTGCACCAGTGCAAGCAGCGGTTGCTGAACAACGCAGAAGCGGCGCAAAGACAGGAAAAGCTGGAACTGCAAGGCCTGTGGGAGTCCGAGCAAAAATATCGCATGCTTTTCAAGTATTCCGGCAACGCCTTTGCCCTGGTTCTGCCCGACGGCAGGTTGGATTTGGTCAATCGGCAATTCGAAAAACTGAGCGGCTACGTCAAGCAGGAGCTTGAAGGCAAGGCGCAGTTTATCGATTTTTTCGCGACCGAGGATCGGGATCAATTGCAGTCCTATTTCGACGGCGGCGCCGCCGGATTGCAGAGCGCCCAGAGCATCGAGTGCGCCTTTATCGATCGGCAGGGGAAAAAACACGACATCAATCTGACCCTCAATCTGGCCTGGCGCTCATCGTATATTCTGGCGTCGATAGCGGACGTCACCGAATTCCGCGACATGCAGAAACGCCTGAACCGGTCGGAAAATCTGGCAGCAATCGGCGAGCTGGCTGCCTCGATCGGCCACGAAATCCGCAATCCCCTCGGTGCCATCAACACTTCGGTCGAAGTTCTGCAAAACAGCCTGCAGCTGGCGGATGAGGATCGCGAATTGATGGAGATCATCAGTGAAGAGACCAAGCGGCTGGATTTGATCATCTCCGATTTTTTGCACTTTGCCCGCCTGAACAAAGCGCGGTTCGGCAAAGTGAATATCAACCGCTTGATCAGCGAAACGCTGTTGTTGTTCAAGGAAAAAATCGGCCCTGATATCCAGCAACAGGTCGAGCTCTGCGAGTCGCTGCCTGAAATCGATGCCGACGCCAATCAGATCAAACAGGTGCTGGTCAATATGATTGTCAATGCTCTGCAAGCGATGCCGGCAGGGGGCCGCCTGACCATCTGCAGCTCGGTGGCGAAGAAAACGAGAGGCGATTTTATCACCATCACCCTTCGCGACAGCGGCGAAGGAATCAGCGAAGAAAATTTGAGCAAAATCTTTCAGCCGTTTTTTTCGACCAAGGATTGGGGAGTGGGAATGGGCTTGGCCATTTGCGATCGCATCATGCAAAATCACGGCGGCGAAATAGCGGTTACCAGCGAAATCTCCAAGGGAACCGAATTCACCTTAATCTTGCCTGTGCACAACAGCCGAGTCAATTAACGAGGAGTGAGAGGCGATGGCAAAGATCCTGCTGGTTGAGGATTTGGCGAATCCGCGCAAAGCATTAACGATCCTCATGAAGAAACACGGATTGGAGGCGGATGAAGCTGAAAATGGTCAGGCAGCCATCGAGCTGCTTAACAAACAGGAATACGACCTGATCGTGACCGACCTGAAGATGCAGCCGATCGACGGCATGCAACTGTTGCAGGTGGCCAGACAACAACCCAATCCGCCGGAAGTGATCATATTGACAGCCTTTGCCAGCATCGAGAACAGCGTCGATGCCATGAGGCTGGGCGCCTTTGATTATCTCAGCAAACCGTTCAAAGTCGATGTGCTGCTCAATTCGATAAAAAACGCGCTGGCAAAAAAAGCACAAAATCTCGACCTGCAAAATACCAACGAAAGCTTTAAAGAGATTATCGGCAACTCGGAGGGCATCAATCAGGTTTTGTGGATGACCTCGCAGATCGCCAACACCAATTGCACGGTGCTGATCACCGGCGAAAGCGGCACCGGCAAGGAGTTGATTGCGCGCGCCATCCACGAACACAGCGGCCGGCGCAACCAACCGCTGGTCACGGTCAACTGCGTTACCCTGGCGGAGACCCTGCTGGAAAGCGAGTTGTTCGGCCATGTGCGCGGCTCCTTTACCGGTGCGGTGCGCGACCGCAAGGGCCTGTTCCAGGAAGCGGACAGCGGTTCGATCTTTCTCGATGAGATCGGCGATATCACGCCGCAAACGCAGAAAAAACTTTTGCGCGTTCTGCAAGAAGGCGAAATCCGCCGCATCGGCGACAACCAACCGATCCGGGTCGATGTGCGGATTATCGTCGCCACCAACCGGGATCTGGAAGCCGAGGTGGCAAAAGGCAATTTTCGCCAGGATCTCTATTACCGGCTCAATGTCATTCCCATCCACCTGCCGCCCTTGCGCGAGCGCCAGGACGACATCCCCCTGCTGGCGCACCATTTCATCAAAAAATACGCCCAGGAGATCGGCAAAGAACCGCCGTCTCTGACTCCGGAAGCGCTCGAATGCCTGGTCGCCTATCCCTGGCCCGGCAATATCCGCGAGCTGGAAAACATCATCGAACGGGCACTGGCGCTGAGCAACAAAAAGATCCTTGATCCGGACGATCTGATGTTTCGAATCCGCAAAATCGGCGAGAGCAGATCGCAACCCGACGGCAGCACCCTGGCGGAAATGGAAAAGAGCGTCATCCTCAAAACCCTGCAGTCTTGTGCCGGCAACCACAAATTGGCCGCGGAAAACCTGGGTATCTCGATGACCACTTTGTGGCGCAAGTTAAAGACCTACGATCATGTGCCGTCGGAGTGAGCCGGCATCAATCCCATTACGGATTGGGAGGCGATTCCGATCTGTAACGAGATCACCATTTTTTTCGATGACCACCCTGCATTAAAAAATCATAATAGTGATTTCAAATTGATTCTGGCAATTTCAAAATGAAATCCTCGCCGGCTTTTCCTCGATCAGAAGCCTGCGCAACGCCAAAACCAGTCACGGCTTATCTCATTGATATTATTTGGCTTTGATCTATCATCTCTCGCACCATCGGAATTCGATTGTTTTGGCACGCAATTTGAGTGGTTTATTGCCACAAGCAAGTTTCGCGACCCAAACAGCCCCATTTGTACCCACAGCTCACAGATTCAGCATCGCGATTCCTTCAAAATATAACGGCAGGAAAAGACCGTTCATGAAACGGCTGCTGATTGTCGACGACAATGCCAATTTTGCGTTCTCCCTCGGTGTCGGATTGAAGCGCCGAAATTATTGCGTCGACGTGGCGGGAGATGCTTATGAAGCGATCAACCGACTTGAAAAAGATCACTATGACGCTTTGATCACAGATATTCGCATGCCGAAATTGGATGGAATCGGACTGGCGCGCATCGCGGCGAGATTGTTTCCGAACATCACCATCATCCTGATGTCGGCGTATGATTTCAAAGAATACGAGGACAAACTCAAGAATAAAAAGGCGGTGCAAAAGATCGCCAAGCCGTTCAAGCTGAACCAGTTGACCGCTCTGATCGAGAACACCGATGTCGGCGAAGACGAGGTGAAGGCAGAGTGAACAGGCGATCCGCAACGAAAAAATTTCCTGGCACCCCACATAACAAAAAAATCCGCAAAGGAGGTGAGGCAAGGGGAGCGGCGCAAACCAGACGGGGATGAGAGCCAAATCAGTTGAACCAAAGAACGATTAAAACAGAAAAGGAAGACCAAAATGGGACAACAACAACTCTTGCTGTTGGTTTTGGGCGCGATCATCGTCGGTCTCGCGATCGTCGTCGGCATCAACCTGTTCGGCCAGGGCGCGCTGAAGGCCAATGAAGACTCGGTTCGCCAGGACATCCTCTCCATGATGGCGCGTGTCGAAGAATATTATCGCAAACCATCTATGCTTGGAGGCGGTGGCAAATCTTTTGATGGTCTTACCTCATTCACCCAGTTGGGTTACAAGTACAATCAAGATGCCGACTTGAACACTGCCGGCCTTGCAACAGCGGTCACAGGTACGTCTTACACCAATAACAATGGCACTTATACACTGATCGCTGGTGAGGATGACGTAGAAATCCAAGGGAAACTGGCCGAAAATGAGAAAGTTGTATTGGCTTATAAAATTTCTATCGATGCTAACTTCAACACACTCATCGTAGAGGTTTCTCCATCTACAGAATAGAAGCTCAATTTAGCTTCACTGAATCCATCGGGCCAGGTCTTGATGCCCTGGCCCATTTTAAAATTTTGTGTATTATTATTTTATCTGCCAATAGAATTAGCTCATTTTTTATGTGCTCGCCTCATAGAAAATTCAAGGTAGAATTTCATTATTAAAATTCCCTGGACAAGATTCAGGAAAGGAACAGGATGGGGCAACAACAGCTCTTATTTCTTATTTTGGCCACCTTCATCATTATCCTGGCTATCGCGGTTGGCATTCAAGCCTTTCACAATTGGGCCATCAAGGCCAATGAGGAAGCTGTCTATCATGACATCCTTACGATGGTGGCAAAGATTGAGGGCTGTTTCAGCAAGAGCACACTTTTAGGCGGAGTTGCAAATTCGAGTACTCTGATTGATATCAAATCATTTCACCAATTGGGCTATTATGAATACAATGATAAAGGCAACATTATAATACCTGATAAAACTTTTAATAATGAAAATGCGTCTTACAGACTTATACCCGGCGACACCCTGGTGATCGAAGCGCTGCCGGCGGAAAAACCCGAACGCCGCATCCTGTGCCGCTGTGCCTTTTCAGCAGCCGACAAAAAAGTGGTCTACACGCTCGAACAGGTATCATCCACGGAATAGGCGTTTTTTACGGCAGTTGGCATCAAAATCCGTTAACCCATAAATCCCTGGAAGCTATGCAAGAATATCGCTACATCGGTTTGAATCTGGAAGGCCGGCCGGTACAGGGCAGTCTGTTCGCCGACAGCCGCTGGGATCTGAAAAAAAAATTGGCCGAATTCAGCCGCACCAACAAGATCAGCATCACCCAGATGCAAAAAAAATATTGCTATGTCTATAAAGTGCGCAAAGGCATGGAGCCGCCGATCACCGGCGAGCAGCGCGCTTTCAGTCAGGCCGAGGTGCAGCGCGCCCTGCACAACATGGGTTATCAGATCCTCTATGTGCGCAGAAAGCTCTTTGACTTTCGCCAAAGAGTGCCGGTGCAGGACGTGGTGATCTTTATCCGCCTCAGCGCCGACATGCTGAAAGAAAAATTTCCCTACGATGAAGTGTTGCAGCTGCTCTCCAACGACACCGAAAACAAAACCCTGCGCGAGACCATCCGCGAAGTCCACAAGGATCTCAAGGCAGGCAAAGAAGGCTTTCAGGTCTACGGCCGCCACGGCAACGTCTTTGGCAAATTCGCCACCCAGATGCTGTGCATCGCCACCACCAGCGGTCACATGGAAGAGGTCTTTCTCTCCACCGCCAAATACCTTGAACGCGATCTCGAATTCAAAAAGAGTTTGCGCAGCGCACTGTTCATGCCGATGATTGTTTTCATCGCCATCATTCTGACTTTTGCTTTCTACCTGATGTATATTTTTCCCAAGACCACCGGTCTGTTGACCAAATACAACATCAAAGTGCCGCCGATGATGCATACCTCCATGGTGGTCAGCGATTTTCTGGTGGCCAACGCCCTGTGGTTGGGCCTGGGGGTGGTGATTCCGTCGGCAATCGCGCTCTATTATTTTCGCACGCCCAAAGGTCGGGTCAAATTCCACAAGTTCATGATCAAACTGCCGATGATCGGTTCACTGTTGCACAAATCGAGCATCGAAATTTTTTCCCGCATTCTGAATGCGCTCTATTCCGGTTCCGGCGACAACATCAACGTGATCAAAACTGCGGCCGAAGCGTGCCGCAACAGTTATATCGAAAAGCAGGTCAAGGACATCGTGCTGCCGACCATGTTGCGGGAGGGCAAATCCCTGACCGATTGTCTGTCGCGCACCGGCGTGTTTCCGCCGAATGCGTTGAACCGCTTTCGCACCGGCGAAGAATCCGGCACGGTCAAGGAATCGGCCAAACAGCTCGCCGATTACTATGAGCGCGAAGTCAATTACAAAATGACCCGGGTGATCGACTGGGTCAACCTCAATATTGCGCTGGTGGTGACCGTGTTGATCATCATCATCACCTTGATTTCATCGGAAGTCGGTTTTGTATCGCCGCAATCCATGTCCGGCAAATAGTTACGAAAGAGAATATGGCAATGGCAAATAAAAGCTACAATCGGATCATCGACCATCTGCTGCAAAAGCAGATCATTGTGCAACAGATGGTCGAAGACCTGTTGCCGCAGCTGCAGGAGAACGGCAAACAGGTTTCGACGCATGCCTTGTTGGATGCGTTGATCGAGAAATACCAGATCGATCGACATGCGGCGTTTTCAACCATCGCTGAACTCTATGCCTTCAAACAGCTCGATCTCGATCCGGAAAAAATCGGCGACGAGCAAGTCGAATTCATCCGCCAGATCTTTTTTGAATACAGCGAAGAGACGCGTGAGCTCATGGTGCAGAAAAAAGTCATGCCATTCAGACCGCACGAGAGCAACCGCAATATCCTGATTTTCATCGCCGCCGATCCGATCGATCGCGACATCTATCCGCTGATCCGCCAGACCCGCGGCTACAGCCAGTTCGAGGTGGCCTATGTCCGGCAGCAGGAAGTCGAAGAACTCCTGCAAAAGGTGGCTTATGTCGAAAACGAATTCCTCAAAGATATCGGGGAATCGCTTTCCAATGTCGAAATGATGGACGACAATTCCGCCCAGGTGGATGAGGCGGCGCTGGATGCCGAGATCAACCGCAGCATGCTCACCAACCTCATCGAGGGGACATTGGTGGAAGCGGTTCGCCGGGGCGCCAGCGACGTTCATTTTGTGCCGCATGCCAACAATGTCACGCACATTCATTTTCGCCTCGACGGCAAACTGCAGTTGTGGCATACCCTGGAAAAGATCAAGCCGGAAGCGGTCGCCGCGGTAATCAAAGATCGGTCCAAGAACATCGATCGTTTCGATCGTTCGATCGCCCAGGACGGTTTTATCCAGCGCAAAATCGACGGCTATTTTATCCGTTTTCGCGTATCGGTGCTGCCGATCGTCTCCTCGGAATTCCAGCGCAGCATGGAAAGCATTGTCATCCGTGTGCTCGACGATCGCAAAGTGATCGTCAATCTGGGAGAGTTGGGTTTACAGGAGCAGGCGGCCCACGATTTTTGCAAAGCCCTGGCCCAGCCGCAGGGCATGGTCATTCTGACCGGGCCGACCGGCAGCGGCAAGAGCACCACCCTGGTGGCGGCTTTGCAAACCATCAAAGACGACACCAAGAACATTTTGACCGTCGAAGAGCCGGTGGAATACCTGATCGACGGCGTGCGGCAGCTGCGGCTCAACCCCAAGATGACTTTTGAACAGGCGCTGCGCTCGATCCTGCGCCACGATCCGGATATCGTCATGGTCGGCGAGATGCGCGACCTGCAGACGGCCAACATCGGCATTGCCCTGGCCAATACCGGTCACTTGACTTTTTCGACTCTGCACACCAACGATGCCCCGAGCGCCATTTCCCGGCTCTATATGCTGGGAGTCGAGACCTTTCTGATCGCCAATGCCATCAATTTGATCATGGCGCAGCGTCTGGTGCGCCAGCTCTGCCCGCATTGCCGTCGGCCGGTGCAAAAACTGGATCACGACATGGCCTTTCGCATCGGTTTTACCCCCGAAGAACTGCAAAAGGTGACCATCTATGAACCGGTGGGCTGCTCCGAATGCTACGGCGGTTACAAGGGCCGGGTGGCGATAATGGAAGCGCTCTATTTCACCAGGGAGATTCGCCACATCATTCTCAACTCCAAGGATACGGTCGATGAAGAGGCAATACGCGAGCAGGCCATTCAAAACGGCATGTTGACGCTGCGCGCCTCCGGCAAGAACCGGGTAACAAACGGCATCACGACCTGCGAAGAAGTCGTGGCGGCGACGATGGACATTTAATTGCACGCTTGGCAATCTGCCTGGAGGATTGCGTGGGTGAAAGAGAGATGATTCTGTTGGTTGCGGCGCTGGTCTTTTTCTCTTCGATCAGCCTGTCGGTCAACCGATTTTTCATCGACAGCGGCGAAATGATGGTGCGCAATGAATTCGATTATGAAGCGATCTCGATCGCACAGCGCTTTATCGAAGAGGACAAAACCCGGCGCTTTGATCTCTATGAGCCGCCCGCCTCGTTCACCTCGCCGTGGTCGTTGGGACAGGCGTATTATGAAAGCTATCCCAATTTCAACGATGTGGACGATTTGCACAACCTGACGTTGAGCATCACCACACCGCGGGCCGTGTATCAGGTCAGCATGGAAGTCTATTATGTGACCTCCGCGAACATCAATCAAAAAGTCAATTACACCACAAGATTCAAAAAGCTCGTTGTCAACGTCAGCAATCCCTATCAAACGCGCACCATTCGGCTGGCGCATGTCTACAGCTATATCGACAACACGTGAGGCCTTTGGATGGGTTCATCCTCGCTGTTAAAACTGGTCGGCACTTTTCTCATCGGCGGTCTGATCCTGCTCAACATCAACCGTCTGACCGCCCACATGAACCAGGATACCAACGAACGGGTCGTCGATTCGATCACCCAGCAGACGGCGGACGGGATTGTCCAGTTGCTCGAATTCGACCTCAACCGGCTGGGATTGCGGGTCCACCGTCAGGAGCTGTCGATCATTTCCGCCGGGCCGCACGCCATTTCGTTTTACAGCGACTTTGACGAAAACAACGTCATCGAGCGGGTCTCCTACTGGCTCAGCGATTCGACGGCAGCCAGCAGCACAGAGAACCCGCACGATTGCGTTCTCTATCGGGTGGTACAAGGCGAGTCGACCACCGATCTCTGTCTCGGTGTCACCGCCTTCAACCTGCGCTATTTCGATTGGTTCGGCAACGAAACCGCGAATCTGGAAGAGATCAAAACAATTGAAGTCAATCTCGAGGTACAGAGCATCTTTGCTGTCGATGACTATACCTCGACGTTGTTCTATCATACGCGCATCACACCACCCAACCTCATGCGCTATTGACGGGATAAATCGATGGGCAGAACACTGATCATTTTGGTCGTCGCCATCACGCTCCTGTTCGGCACCCTGTCGCTGCAGATCAACCGCCACAGCCTAAACGCGATGGAGCGGACCTGGCTGCACTACCAACACAGCAAGGCGCGCAACGTGGCCACCAGCGGCGCCTATATGGCATTGTCCAGTTTGTCGCTGGATGACACCTGGACGACCGGCTATACGAATCTCACTCTCGATGGGGCAACCGTCGATGTGGTCGTCGATGATGAGAACAGCAACCCGGGCCTGTCGAGCATGGAGAGGATGATCACTTCCACCGGCGAGTTCGAAGGGGAGAGCAAGGAGGTCCAGGTCCATGTGGGCATACCGCCCGACCTCGCCGATCTGGCAGTCTACAGCACCGGGCCATTGATCAATGTCAGCGTTAAAAATGAAAGCGGCATACCCGATCTCAGCCTGGCTTTCACGAACATGCCGTTTATGCTGCCGTATGATTTTGATGGTCTGGAATCGCTGGCGGTTGCGCAGGGACATGTTCACACCGGCGATTACGATGTCCCGGACCACTATCCCAACGACAGCTTTTATTACGATGGTCTGACGCCCAATGTGACCAAAGTCACCGGCAACATGCATGTACGCGGCGGCCGCACCGTCTGGGGCATCTATGTCGTATATGGCGACTGTGTCCTGGACGGCAACGCTCGGGTCGAGGGCGTGATCACCTTGCCTAACCCAGGCACCTTGCTCATGCACGGCGGCGGCGATCCCAAGGAAAGCAGCCTGGTGGGCGGCACTTTTGCCAACGGCAATATCGACGGCACCGGCAACCACATTTCGATCCGCTATGACAGCGAATATATGGGAGTATTTGCACAGTGGCAATTGCAGAGGAACCTGTTCATCATTTCGTGGATCGAATCGCCGCGGCAGTAGAACCTTCTGCGACGCCTCGGCCATACACTCCTGGCCCGGCTCGGCAGATCTGCCAGGCGATCATGGCGCAAATTCCGGCGATGGTTATCGGCCAGGAGCGCCAGATCCGCATCGAAGCAATGCTGAAAAAACTGACTCCGCAACATCGCCAGGTGTTGCATGAGTCGGTGCTCGCATTTTTACGGCCGATGGTGGCAAAGGAAGCCTCTGACATCGATCTGGGCGGGTATGGTTGCGCCAACCAGGTCTGGTTCCGCATTTTCGGCAGCAAAAAACCCGATCCGGAATTGGGTTCCTATACGCAGGACGAAACCGATATCTTGATCCAGAATATTCTCAGCGACCTTGATCGCAGTTTTTTGTTCACCCATCGCTTTGTCGATTTTTCGTTCAGCATCATTTTCGATTCCGTCAAGGTCCGATTTCGCGCCACAGTCTATTTCGAAATGAATCATCTCGGTTTGAACATGCGGTTGATCAACAAAGAGATCCGGCCGCTTGCCAGCCTGGGATTTCATGAAAATATTTTAAAAGCCCTCAGCCTGCAGCAAGTCAAGCACGGTTTGGTGTTGATCACCGGCATCACCGGCTCGGGCAAGAGCACCACCCTGGACTCGATCATCGACGCCAACAACCGCACTTGTGAAGCCCATATCATCATTATTTCCAACCCGGTGGAGTTTGTCCACCAGCCGGTCAAATCGATCATCCGCCATCGCGAGGTCGGCCGCGATGTGAACAGTTTCAAGGAGGGTACGATCCAGTCCCTGCGGCAGGATCCGGATATTATCGTCATCGGCGAGATGCGCGATGCAGACACCATCAGCACTGTTCTCGAGGTGGCGGACAGCGGCCACAAGGTGTTTACCACCTTGCACACCAGTTCGGCCACCGAGGCGGTGGACCGCATCCTGGGCGAAACGCCGTCGACCGAGCAGACCCGCATACGCGAGCGCCTGGCGGATGTGTTGACCTGTGTGATTTCACAAAAATTGGTCCCGGATTTGAGCGGCCGATTGATCCTGGCCAAGGAGATCATGCTGGCCACACCCGCTGTGCGCGCCGCCGTCCGCAACAATCATACGGATGAATTGTATCAATTGATCTATCAGGGCAACAAGTTCGGCATGATCACCATGGAACAGGATCTGGTGCGCCTGTACAAGGGCAAGCGAATTTCTCTGGACGAGGGCTACAACCAGGCGAACAACAAAAAAAGGTTCGAAGATTTGATCAATCTCGTTTAGGAAAAAATATGAAAAAACAGGCACTCGGCATTGCAGTAGATGGACGGATCATTCGCATCGCCCATTTGGTGCGGGACAAAAAGTCCATCGCCGTCTCGTTTCTCGAAACCGACACTCTGCCGGCAGATCTGGAAGACCACACGTCGCCGCTGTTGGCCAAGGAAGAAACAGACGGTGCGGACAGCACAGAGGTCCTTTTTGGATATGAACAGCAAAACCGCGACAGGGCCGCTGGTTTGAGCGGCGCCACGGTGCAAGAAAACGCGAATGTGCTGTACCGCTTGATCAAAAAATTCACTCTGCATCGGATTCCCATCGCCTTCAATATACCGGCCAGCATGGTCAGTTTCCAGGAATTGAACACCACCCTCGATTACGACAAAAATGTTTTCAAAGGCAATCTGCTCAAAAAGATCACCCAATGGAAATCGGGATTCAATTCTCTGGAAAACGTTCATGTGGTCGAGCGCAGCGATGGCACCCTGATCAATGTCGCCCTCAATCAGCCGCAATCACCTGCCCTGTTGTCGGCACTCGAACAGATCAACCATTTTGTCGGCGGTAACCTGCTCTTGAGTTCGATGGCACCCAATGAAGTGGCTTTGTGCAACCTGGCGCGCAAGAGCTACCATTTTAAAGATGACAAGGAAATCAACGTCATCATCCAGATTGAATCTGAGTTCAGCCGCATCATCTTTATGCGCGGTCCGGAGCTTCTCAGTGTGGCGCCGATTATCAGCGAACCAATTTCATCAGAGATCAATCAGATCATCGCCAGCAAGATTCTTTTCGAACTCGACAATCAAAACATCAGTCAATTGGCGAACATCCTGCTCGCTTCGCAGGCGATCAACAACGAAAGCAAAGAATTTTTTGAGGCAAAATTTTCACAATCGCGGGTTGGATTTATCGTCTCGCAGCCCCTGGCCGAGTACCTCACCAACCAGTTTACCCGCGAGGATCTCTCCGAGTATGCCGTGCCGATTTCTCTCGCCTGGCAAATTCTGGTCCATAATGACAACGCTTTCATCGATGCCAATTTGCTGCCGCACAACATCATCGATCAACAACGGGCGCTGAAATTATCGACTGCCGGCTATATTCTGCTGGTCCTGTTGGGAATCAGCGCGTTTGCCTTTACCTGGCAGATTCTTGCCAAGACGACGGAGAGCAACCGCCTGCGGCGGGAAAACCAGCGTTATGAGGAACAGATCCTCAACAACCAGGAAACCGTCGAACGGGTGCGGCGGCTCGAGCGCGAGATCAACAATTTGTCGCAGAGTCTGACCCTTTCAGACAGCCTCAGCAAGGGCTTTGATGACGTTTTGACCTTTCTCGACAAGGCGAACAGCAGCGTACAAAAAACCGAACAGGTTTGGGTGCAAAAGATCGAAAAAAATCCGACCGGTTTCACCCTGTTTGGCAATGCGTTGCAGCGCAAAGCGATTCCCCTTTTCTCCAACACCTTGGGCGAATCGATTGTCCGCAAGGTCACACGCGAAGACGTGAATTCACGGCCGATATTCCAATTTGAAATGCAGGCGATGTGGCCGCGAAAGAGCTTTTCCGATTTTTTTGCTCCTGAAGACAACTCCAATGCCATGGTCAAAACAGAGCAGGAGAACCCGGCAGTCGAAGCAGCCGAAAAAAGCGCCGATCTGGTGACCACTCAAGAGGATAGCGGCAAAACCGCCCTGGCAAACGAACCGTCAGCAGCGCCGGACAGCGAAATACCCTATGCGCTGCTGGCGTCTCTATCCCATCCCGGTAAAAAGTCGGCGCCGCTATCCGCCAACACCGCTTCCATCCGTGCCGGAGCAGGTGAAAGCGAGCCAGCCGATCTGCCATTTACCATCCGTCTGGCTTCGTTTGCGGATATCGAATCGGCCGAGGCGCAATCGCAAATCTACCGGGACAAAGGTTACCAGGTTTTCCTCACCCAGGCAGCCGCCGATCGCGACAGCCTGCCGATTTGGATTTGTCTTGGCCGATTTGCGCGCGAGGGAGAAGCCGAGCAGATGCTGTACGAAGTGCAACAATTCGAGGCAGGCGATTATTATGTGGTTTCTCTGTTGCAGCCGACCGAATTCGCTGAAAATACCGCTGTGCCGGACACCACTCCCCTGCCTGTCTCTCTCGCAACCGAATCCGTGCAGACTTTACAGGTCTGGGAATCAGAGGCAGAGCCAGAGCTCGTCCAGAGCGCTCCCATCCAACAAGCTGCCCCGGCAGAGTCGGACGAAGAACCGATTTTTCAATCGCCGCAACCACAGATCACAACTCAAACGCCGGAACTGACCCATGGGACCTATTCGGTGCAGATCAGTGTGCATGCGGTCCAATTTTCTGCTGCACAGGAAGTCTCGTTTTTCCAGCGCCACGGAGTAGAAGCCTATGTCATCGAACGGCCGGATGTCGATCCGGTGGTGCCCTATTGGGTGTGTACCGGTTCTTTTGGTGATCGACAGACCGCCGTGGAACGAATGGAGACTTTAAATCGCCGGTTGCACCGCGAATACAAAATTATCGAACTGTAGCGATCGGACAAAAGCGATGTATACGAAACGAAACACCATCACCCTGGCCCTTTTGTTGCTGGTTATCCTGGCGATCGGGACGAGCTGGACCATGCGGGAAATGAAGAAACTCGGGGAATTGCGGGAGCGCAATCTCGAGCTTTCCGAACAATTCCATGGTTCGGAGCTGGTCGTGCAAACGTTGGAGAGTGTGGAGGCCAATTTTGCCGAACTCCAGGAAAGATGGCAGAACGCGGCGAAAAAAATCCTGGCACTCGATGAGCCGGCCTTCACCATCAGTTATATCAACTGGCTGATCCAGAACTACAAGCTCGACCTGAGTTTCGATTTTTATCTCAACAGCCTGGATAAGAAGGAACCCACATCAACTTTCACCTTTAGCCTGAATGGTGAGGCGTCCTATCGCGATCTCTACACGTTTGTCTGGCATCTCACACACAATCCCTTGCTCTACAAGATCGAAGGTTTTTCTCTGGCCAAGGCACAGCAAGACGGCGGCCCGATCCTTTTCAAGCTGCAGATCCGCGGATTTTATATGCAGCAAAAATGGGAAATGGATCACGACATCCGGTTTGCTTCGTTTGAAAATGAAGTCAAGATAACCGATTACCACGATGTTTTTCGCGCCCTGGCGGTTCAGACCGCGCGCCCGAGCGGCGGTGATCTGATCTCGCGGCCGAAGAATCTTGAAACACAACCGGCGCCGCAGCCGCAATTCCCGGACATCGAAAAAGCAAATCTGCTGGCACTGACCAGCAACACCATCTATATCCGTGAAAAGAACAACAAAGTGACGACCCTGCAGGTCGGCGATCGCGTCAACCGTGGAAGTTTGGAAAAGATCGATTCGCAAAAAAGCGAGGCGCATTTCGTTTTGCAAACCACCGGCGGCCGTCGCACCGTGATTTTGGGATTGGGCTATATCAAATAGTTGGAGCGTTTTATGAAGGCAAGATCTGTGTTGCTGTTCATCGCCCTGTTGGTCACGATTCTCATCATTCCGAGACTGGTGTTCGCGCAAGAAGAGACACCGCGCGAATACGACCCGGAGGAGTATATCTCGCTCGACAGCTCTGTGCCGATCAACGCGGCCCTGGAAATCATCAACGGTTTCAGCCAAAAATACGAAAACAAACTGTTGATCGATTCCGATGAGCATCGGCAACCCATCGGCGTGGTCGTCGATCACATGCATTGGAAACGCGCTCTGGAATACATCCTGCGCAGCAACCATCTCGAATACGAAGAGCATCCACGCCATTACCAGGTGCTGTCGGGCAAAACAGGAACAGATGACGCTCAACCGGAAGGGGAAATCACCAGCCGCGTGCGTGAGATCGAGATCAACGCCGTTTTTTTTGAAGCCGATTATGGTGTCATCTCTGAATTCGGCATTGACTGGAGCACCTTGTACAACGGCAAGGTCAAAGTGCGCGTCGGTTCCAATGCGGGTTCACAAGTGTCGCAGGGGCTGTTTTCCGCCCAGGTGGTGACGGAAAAATTTCTGAACGTCACCGCGCTGATCCAGGCTTTGGAAAGTTGGGAGAGAGGGCAAATCCTGGCCAAGCCCCAGGTTCGCATCATGGATGGCCAGGAGGGCAAGATCAAAGTCGGCAAGAACTTTTTTCTCACCACCCGCGATTTTGCCGGCAACACGCGCTACAGCGAGTATGAGTCGGGAACGATTCTCACGGTCATTCCGCAAATCATCGAGGAGGACTCGATGACCTTTATCCATCTCGACATCCGGGCGGAAAAAAGCGATGTGGAGGTTGGGCAGCTGGGAGTGGTTAAAAAAATCACCGAAGGCCGCACGCAGGTATTGGCTCTCGACGGCGAGGAAACCGCGCTGGCCGGACTCTTTTCGACCCAAACGACACGAGTGCGAAAAGGAATCCCTTTCCTCAAGGATCTTCCCTGGTGGGTCCTGGGATTGCGCTACCTGACCGGCTATGATTCATACAACTCGACGAAAAAAGAGCTGATTATCCTGATCAAATCGGCGATTGTGCCGGCCCTGAACGATCGCTCGCTTGCCGGGCAAAAACCGGATCCCTATCTGGAGCAGAAACGCCGATTTCAAGAATATGAAACCCGCTTCAACAACGCAAGGCCGTCCAATAAAACAAGAAAATAACGTTTTCACGCAACCATAGAAATCGCTGAACAAGACCGTTTGTTTGGAGGAAAGATAGAATGAATTGCCGCATTGTCGTTCTGTTGCTGGCCGGGCTTTTTTTGCTCTCTTGTGAGGAGGACAGCGACACGGTCATCGGTTCGCTCGATCACGAGATAACCGATGTACAAGTGATGAACGATCGTTTGCTGGCGGATGGCATCTCCGAGACCCAGATCTTTGCCACGGTTTACAACAAGGAGGGTGAAGCCACCCGCGGTATGAAAGTGGTGTTCACCGCCACCCACGGCACTATCACGCCCTTCACTTATACCGACAACTATGGAATGGCACACGCCAGGCTGCAGAGCGTGGCCAGCCGTACCGATTTGACCTCTGAGGTCACGGCAGTGGTTGTCGACTCGACGGTGTCGGGCATGCAAAAAGCGCCGGCGCGAATTTTTTCCATCCAACTTTCCACTGCTCCGGAAAGCAAGCCGGTTCTGCCGGCAGAAGGCAACCATATCGAAGGGGTAAGCGAAAACACCGCAAAAATAGAGATCGCGATGATCGGGGTGACCTTGACAGTGGAGGCGCGCGATGAGCTGCTCACTGCCGACGGCATCTCCACCACCCCCATCACGGTGCGTTTGCGGGAAACGACCAGTCTGAAAGGGGTTGCGGGAGCGGACATCCGCCTGAACGCTCTTTATGGAACGCTGATCGGGCAGACATCGACCAACGCACAGGGGATCGCCCAGGTTCCTCTCACCGCCGCGACCCGCGCCGAGAAAGACACCGTTTCTGTTTTTTATGGCAACCTGTTCACCGCCACCGCTGCCCTGCGCTATACCGCTCCGCAATTGCGCCTGACTCCGCCAACGGCTGAGGTGATCGCCGACGGCAAAAGCCGGGTGGACCTGACTGCAACGCTTCTGACTCATAAAAACACCCCGGTCATCGGTGCCAAAATTGAATTTTCCGCCACCGGCGGCATTGTGCCCGAATCGGGAACAACCGACCAGCTCGGTCAGGCAAAAGTCCAGCTGATCAGCGGTCAGGAACTGCAACAAGATATCCGCGTCATCGCGCAATTCCACAGTTGGCGGGATACGTGCGTTGTCGATTTTGTGGAAAATTACCCGACTCAGATCCTCCTCGCCACACCGCGCAGCGCGATCTGGGTCAAGGAGACAGGGCGAACCGAGCAATCGGAACTCATTGCCACCCTTGTCGGAGTTAACGGCGAACCGGTTGACGCCAATCTCACGGTGCGTTTTAGGATCATCAGCGGGCCGGGAGGGGGTGAACGCCTGGAGCCGAACACCGGCAATCCGCTCGAATCCCAGCCGATCTTGAGCAAAAACGGGCAAGCGTCGATCTGTGTGATGTCAGGCACCCGGGCGGGCACCGTGATGGTGCGCGCCGAATGCGTGGACCGGCCCGGGATCGCCGCCCAGACCACCCCAATCGCCGTGCGGTCCGGTCCGGCCTATATGTATCTGGATCCGGCCGACGCCAACCATGTGATCCAGCACGGCACAGTGTTGATCGAACCCGGCAAAGCCAATGTGGCCTTTGCCAATCCTGTGCAGGAAATTGGCATTACCGCACTTTTTGCCGACAAATACAACAATCCGGTTGAAGAAGGAACCGCGGTCTATTTCACCACCACCGGCGGCTTGATCACCAGCGACGCGGTGCTCTGTCAGCTCGGCCGCGCAGGCAGCACTTTGCAGAACGCCAATCCCTTTCCGGTGCTCTATTCTGCCGATCCCTATAATCAGACCGCCGCTTTTTTCCCCAATCCCAATAAAGCGATCATCGAGCGGTTGTATCCGGCTCTGGCGCCGGTGCAGCCTCTGCAGTTCAACCTCCCCGATTTTGAGGGTGGACGGATCAGCAACACCATGGGCAACACCGGAGCCAACGACGGCATGGCGATCGTCATGGCCATGACCTCCGGCCAGGATCAGTTCGGCAATCCCATCACCGTGTGGGCTGCAAGCGGGGTGATCTACAGCACCGGTGTGCACACCTTTACCGCGCAGACGGATAAAATCGAGCTCTATATCGGTGAGACTGCTCTGATTACCATTCGTCTCTTTGACACCAACGGCAATCCGGTCGCCGCGGGCTCCAGCCTTAAACTTTCCTCCTCCTCAGGTACACTGAACAAAACTGAACTGATGCCCAGCGCCGAAGATTACGGCTATGGATCGACTATCTTTTTTGCCGAACTGACCAATTCTCTGACAACCGATGACGATCCGGCCACCGCCAAGGTCGATATTTCTTTGCGCAGCCCAAACGGCACCGGTTCCCGTTCGTTGTCGATAGTCCTGCATGCGACCAAAAGGCCCTGACCCAAACTGCTGTGAACGAGACAATGGATGCCACATCGATTCACGAAAAAAGCTCTAAAAATTTCGCCCCAACAAAAATGACCGCTCGCCGGCGCCTTGCGGCCATAAGCCTGCTCACGATCTTGGCCGGCATCTTTTTGCTCTACCTCATGCATGCCGACATCTGGCACGACGAAAGCATGTACATGAGCGCCGGGGTGCTGGTGCAGGATCACATGCTCTATCGGGATTTTTCCTATCTGCAGATGCCGATCCTGCCCTATTTGTACGCGATCATTTTTCGGTTGACCCAAAGCCCCTACTTGTTGCTGTGCATGAAGCTGTTCAACTGGATCGCCGTCGTTACCACCCTGGCGGTCTTTTACAGAATCGTCGAACATCTGACCCACAGCGCCTTTTATGCGGGCGCCGCATCGATCTGTTTGGCGTTCAATTCCATCTTTCTCCATTCCACCAAATACATGGCCAATGCGGTGCTGCCGCTGCCGTTTGCGCTGCTTGCCTTCCTGTTTTATCTGCGGGCAATCGACACGACCAGCCGCCGCGCTTCCTGGTGGACGGCGTGTTCAGGGGCGATGATCGGCATCGCTGTCGGCATCAAGTCCTACTACATCGCTGCGGTTCCGGCCATGGCATTTGCCGCTCTGTTTGCGCCGCCCCAGTTGCCGCCGGCGCAGCGCCTGAAAACCCGCTTTTTGCCTTTTTGTCTTGCCTGTGGAGCCGCGTTGTTGCCGGTGGCATACTTTTTCTTTTCCGCCCCGGAAGCATTTACTCTGAACAACTTTGGCTACCACATCACCAACAGCAATTTCAAGGAAATCGAGGGATACCAACGCGCCATGACCTTTGGCGGCAAAGTCGATTTTATCTGGAATTTTCTCCAGTTTGCGCCGAATCTCGGCATTATTCTGGCAATCGGCTTTTCTGCCTGGTGTTTGCGACTCGACCGCAACTCCTGGGAATGGCAGAGTTGGCGAAATCAGCTTTTCATTCCATTGATTGCGCTGACAACTGCGGCTGCAGTTGTGCTCAAACCGCTGTGGTTGCATTATTTTGTTCTGCCGTTGCCGTTTGTGATGATTTATGCGGCAACGTTCTATCCGCGTTTGCTGCCCCGTTCGCAAAAACTCGTGCGCGTCTTGGTGGCGATGCTGGCGGTTTTTCAGACCCTGCTGTCCGGCCACTATTATTATGACCGGATCCCGGAAAACATCGGCAAGCCCTGGCAACCCCTTGCCTTTCATGAAATGGCGCAGAAAATCGCCGACCAGATCGGGCCTCTCAGCTCGTGCGATCGCGTCGCCACTCTATCTCCACACGTTGCCTTGGAAGCAAGGTTGCCGATCTACCCTGAATTCGCCACTGGCATATTCCTCTATCGACTTGCCCACACTCTTGCACCTGCAGAACAGCAGATCTATATCACGACATCGAAAGAGACTGCCGAGCAATTTTTTGCCGCTGATCCGCCCAAAGCGTTTTTGGTCGGCAAGTTCATCACCCAGGAAGCCCCCTGGATCCGTTTTGCGACCAGCAGAGGGTATCGCTGTATCACTACCGATCTACAAGGTCTGACGCTCTATGTTCGCCCGGATACGGATGGTGCTACAGCTCCAGCCATGCCAACGGCCAACGCCATTGTTTGCCATCGCTGGTGGTGATGGCGATGCGATAGGCATTGCGCCGCCAGCGGCGCAAAACTGTGGCCGATTGGCCGCTGTAGCGCTGGCGCGGATCGGTGCGGATGGTTACCCGATCCCCGGGTTGAAGCCGGCTCGCCAGTTCAGCCCGCCGATCGCGCAGCCGCCCCGAATTTTTCTCTGGAGATTTGAATAGCCGGCTCATAACCGCCCAGAGCGTCTCATCCACTGTGTGGCCTGCCGTCTTCCGACCGGCCGATTGTTTGTGGCGCGGCAACCGGCTGCTTTGGACTCGATAGCCGAGTTTATCCACATGGGCGGCGGCCCAGGCGTTGGCGCGATTTTCTCCTTCCCCGGGGTGTAAGCCGCAGTGATAACGCCGATAGTGGTGCAACTCGTGGGCAAAAAGAAAAGCCAGGTGATCGTCAAAGGTTGCGTAACGGTGTTGCCAACCATAGGCATCTTCTTCCTGCAAAGGATACCGCCCGGGATCGTCCAATAAAAGCAAGCGAATCAGTTTAAAGCGGGAAGGCAATGTCGGCGGAGTTGGGAAACGGCTGACCAGCCGCCATTTGCCGCGCCGCGGCCGAAAGGATTGCGGGGTTAACCAGGAACGGACCCAGGCGGTGCCGCCGGTCCAGCGGCTGCGTGGCAGCAAATAGACCGCCACCAGCAAATCTTGCGTATCGCTTCCGGCGGCCACCCGATCGAGTGTCGCATGAACGGCAACATTGCCTATTCTATTCCGGGACGGATAGACGATCACTTTCATGAAGTTGTGGTTTCATCTCATTGTTTGGACAAGTTTCAAGCGTGCCAGAAACAAGGGTGCCCTTGCACGAAGGCAATCGACTGCAATAGAACTGGTTGCGGCCGGTGCCAGGCTATTGCAGGCGGGCATAGCGGTCACCCAGCAGCAAAATCATGCGGCGGACCACCGGTTCGAGATCGCTGCTGATGACCTCTGCCCCGCTGGCCCGGGTCTGCAAGAGCGCGCGTTTTTTCGGTTCGCCGATCATCTCCCACAGGCGGTCGAGCGCCGGCTGATCCGTGTCGCGATCTGCGGCTGACTCCAGCACCACCACCGGACGGCTGTTCATCTGCGAAACAGCAGCGGGCAGTGCAGAGTCGGCGCCAGCACTTGTCGGGCTGATCACCAGAACACCGTGCACTCTTTCTTCCTGTGCCGCGATGGTAAAAGCTGCTGTTGCAGCCGGGCCGATTCCGACCAAAACAACAGGGAGTGAGGGCGATCCGCATCGCGCAGCCAGGGCTTCCAAACCAGCGGCAAACAACATCGCGGCCACAGAGCGGTCGGCATCGCCTTCTTCTCTCGCCGGCAGCAGCATAACAGCATAGCCGGTGCCCGCCATCTGCCGGGCGGACCGCTGCCACAATTCCTCCACCGAACCGGGCACCAGTCCGATCAAGATGCCGGCCGCTGCCGGACGGTCGGAAGGCACGTAGCTGTCGATGCGGACAGAATCGGCCTGTGCAAGGGCCACACAGACCTGCTCATTCTGGACGTTTTGCAGCAGAGTGCCGCGACAAGCCAAACCGGCCAGGGCAAAAAGCAAAAAAAGACAGACAGCAACAAAAAACGCAGATCGATGCATGAGTGGGTATCCTCTCCAGATGGTGAGATTTTTCTCCATCTTACAAAATATTTTGCTCATCGCAAAACAAAAACAGGAGCGGCAAGGCTCTCTGGACCAGCCTTTTTCCGCTTGCATAATCACAGCTAATGATTTATATTCTAAAAATTTGCCGCAAAAAAATGTGTTGCTCGCAGGGCAATGTCAGGCAACCCAATACCCGCAATCAGACGACTCAACCAAAAGGATTGGAGAATATCGTTATGACTCTTCCTGAAAATGCCTATCGGCCGCTGAAATCCGGTGAAGAGTACAAGCCGGTTGTGCCGGTCGACAAGCCGCTACCGGAAATCACTCTCTACTCTTTGTTGTGGGGATTGTTCTATGCAGCGATTTTCTCAGCCGCCGCCGCATACTTGGGGCTGAAAATCGGCCAGGTTTTCGAGGCAGCGATTCCGATCGCCATTCTTGCCGTCGGGACCTCGGTCTTTGTCAAACGCAAAAACGCCCTGTCCGAAAACGTCATCATTCAATCGATCGGCGCCGCTTCGGGTGTGGTGGTCGCTGGCGCCATTTTTACCATTCCGGCGATCTATATCCTCAAATTGGAAGCCAGCTTTTTCCAGATCTTTCTCTCTTCGCTGTTTGGCGGATTCCTCGGCATTTTGTTCCTGATTCCTTTTCGGAAATATTTTGTCGATGAAATGCACGGCCAATTCCCCTTTCCGGAAGCCACTGCAACAACAGAGGTGCTGGTTGCCGGCGAAGCAGGGGGAGAACAGGCGTGGATACTGCTTAAATCCATGTTGATCGGCGGGATCTATAATTTCTTCATGGCCACCTTTCACTGGTGGAGCGAGGTCTTTGAAACCCGCGCCATTCCTTTCATGCGCGGTTTGGCTGATGACGCGCGCCTGGTTTTCAGGCTGAACGTCGATGCCGCGATTCTGGGACTTGGCTATATCGTCGGTTTGAAATACGCGGCCATTATTGCGGCCGGCTCTTTTGTGTCGTGGTTTGTCTTTGTTCCGTTGGTGCATTATTTCGGCCAGCATCTGACCGTGACCATCGGCAGCACGGCAACCGCTTTGATCGCCAACATGTCAGCCGAGGAGATCTTTTCGGTCTATGTTCGGCATATCGGGATCGGCGGTATCGCCTGTGCCGGCATTATCGGCATTCTCAAATCCTCCGGAATTATCGGTGGGGCGATGAAATTGGCGTGGAAAGAGATTGCCGGCGGCAAAGCCCTGGCGCAGCAAAGCAAGAACCGCATGCAAAAAGATCTGCCGATGGGTGTGGTCGCCGCCCTGATCCTCATCTCGATTCTCGCCATTCTGATCTTTTTCTATTTCGGTGTGGTGCACAATCTCTGGCAGGCCGTGGTCGGTTTGCTGATCGTCATTGTCATTTCGTTCCTGTTCACCACAGTCGCAGCGCGCGCGATTGCAATCGTCGGCACCAACCCGGTGTCCGGCATGACCCTGATGACCTTGATCATCTCATCGGTTATTCTGGTCAAAGTCGGTTTATCGGGCAGCACCGGAATGGTCTCGGCGCTGATCATCGGTGGTGTGGTTTGTACGGCCTTGTCGATGGCCGGCGGCTTTATCACCGATCTCAAAATCGGCTATTGGCTCGGCACCACCCCGATCAACCAGCAAAAATATAAATTTCTCGGCACGCTGGTCGCGGCCGCTTCGGTCGGATTGGTGATCATGATGC
This sequence comes from bacterium, assembly GCA_029565675.1. Classification (GTDB taxonomy): domain Bacteria; phylum Zhuqueibacterota; class Zhuqueibacteria; order Residuimicrobiales; family Oceaniaggregativiventaceae; genus Sulfursilanivivens. Next base: position 2,746 of record JAKQNP010000050.1, on the reverse strand, counting down.
TCAACAAGACCTACGGTTTCGGCCCCGACAGCCAGTTGGCGGCTCCGCAGGCCAATGCCATGGCGGCGGTGATTCAACCGCTGATGTCCAACCAACCTGCGCCGTGGATGCTCTATGTTATCGGCGCCATCTTTGCGGTCATCCTGCAGATGGTCGGCATTTCTCCTCTGGCCTTTGCCCTCGGTATGTACATTCCGCTGGAACTCAACACCCCGATATTGATCGGCGGGTTTGTCGCCTATCTGGTTGCCAAAAGCTCGCGCAATGAGGAGACGAGCAAAAAGCGCCGTGAAAGAGGCACGCTGATCGCTTCTGGTTTTATCGCCGGCGGAGCCATCATGGGAGTGCTCTCGGCGTTTTTAAAATACGTCAAATTCGACCACATCGCCTTTATCCGTCCGTTGATCACCGAGTCGTGGGCGGAATCGCTGGGTGGAGAACGCGTTGCACTGGTTCTCTTCATTCTGCTGGTCATCTACATGATCTGGGATTCGAAACGGGTCAAAGAAAGCTGACTTTATGCAGGCGGTCGGGTTGTCCGGCCGCCTGTCGCACCGCAAATTGAAACCATCATGAAAATCGCCTATTACATCTCCGGCCATGGCTATGGTCATGCTGTGCGTTCCGTGCAGGTTATCGAGCAATTGCTGCAGAAGCAGCCAGACTTGGAGGTGGAGATCTGCACCGCAGCGCCCGAGTGGTTGTTCGCACAGTTTCCGCGTGACCGCATTTCGATTCGCCGGGTACAACTCGACGTCGGCGCTGTACAAGCCGACAGCTTTAGCATCGACATCGGCGCCACTTTCAAAGCCAACCGCGATCTTTACACAAACGAAAAAAAACTGCTCAAAACAGAACAAAACTTTCTGCTCGACTCGGGCATCGCAGCAGTGATCAGCGACATCACGGCCCCTGCGTTGTCAGCCGCCCATGCGGCAGCAATCCCGGCGTTTGCGGTTGGCAACTTTTCCTGGGATTGGATCTATGCCGCCTGGCAAAAGGATTATCCCGAATTCACAGCGATTGTTCAGCGGCTGCAGGCCGCCTATGCGCAGACCGATCTGTTGTTCAGGCTGCCGTTCCATGGCGATCTGGGGATCTTTCCCCGCATTCAGGACGTCGGGTTGATCAGCCGAAAGAGCAAACTTTCAGCCAAGCGGGTTCGCCGATTGCTTGCGCTCGATCCTGAGCAACGGCTTTTGCTGGTGGGCCTGCGGGTGCAAGATTTGCAAAGAGTGGACTGGCAGCAGTTGGAACTCGGTTCCTGGCGGTTGCTCAGCACCGCGGCGATACCTCACGAACGCGCGATTCGCATTCACGAAGGCATTCTGCCGTTTGAAGATATCCTGACCGCTGTCGACGCGGTGATTTCCAAACCTGGATATGGGATGGTTTCTGACGTTCTGGCCAATCGAACACCGCTCGTCTATGTTCCGCGGCAGGACTTTGTCGAAGATCCCATATTGTGCGAAGCGTTGGAGAAACATGCAGTCAGCAAAAAGCTCAGCCGGACGGATTTTTGGGCGGGCCGATGGCATAGTGCGTTGCAGGAACTGCAAGAGAGCAGCAAAAGCTGGGGGTCGATCGATTTGCGCGGTGCTGAACAGATCGCTGCAGCGGTGCTTCAGCGGTTAAAGAGCTAGCGCTGCGGATCACTTTCGACAATTCCATAGCGCTCCATCTTTTCGCGCAGAGTTTTGCGAGCGATTCCCAAAACCCGCGCTGCGGCGCTCTTGTTGTAGCCGGTCTCGGCAAGCACCTGTTCGATGTGCTGTTTTTCGATTTCGTGCAGCTGTCTTTTGCACAGAGCCGGCTTGGAGGATTTTTGGTGCATCTGGAGCGACGGGATCGATTGCATGGTGATGCGATCAGCGGTTTCCAAAATGACCGCTCGTTCGATGAGATTTTTTAATTCCCGCACGTTGCCGGGGAAAGAATAGCTGCGCAGCCATTTCATGACCTCATCATCGATACCGCGCAAATTCTTTTTAAACAATTGACAGTAGTGATGAAAAAAATGGTTCGCCAGCAGGTCGATATCTTGCGGCCGTTCTCGCAATGCCGGCATGGCGATCTGCACGACATTGATTCGGTAAAACAAATCTTCCCGGAAATGGCCGGCTTGCATCTCGTGTAAAAGATCCTTGTTTGTGGCGGCAATCAGCCTCACATCCACCGTCAGAGTCTGATGGCCACCGATGCGTTCGATTGAACCATCCTGCAACACGCGCAGCACCTTGGCTTGCGCTGCCTGGGCCATATCGCCGATTTCATCGAGAAAGAGGGTTGAGCCGTCCGCAAATTCGAATTTGCCTTTTTTCTGCGCGACCGCACCGGTAAAAGCGCCTTTTTCGTGGCCGAACAATTCGCTGGCCAGCAGGTTGGGATCAAGCGCCGCGCAGTTGACGCATACACATGGATGTTCGGCGCGCGGTCCGGCGCGATGAATGGCATTGGCCACCACTTCCTTGCCACATCCGCTTTCGCCGCAAATCAAAACGGTGGAGGATGTTGGCGCGATTTTATTTATGGTGTTCCAAACCCGCTTCATGGAGGCGCTTTCGCCCAGGTATATTTCGGAATATCCCGTGGTATCGCGGAGGGCGGCCACTTCATTGCGGCATCTTCCAAAGGCTCGCGCGTTATGAAGGGCCACGGCGGCGAAATTGGAAAAAATGACGAGCAATTGAAGATCGTCCTCGGAGAAGCAGGCCGCGCTTTTTTTGTTGACGGCTTCGACCACGCC
>JAKQNP010000049.1 GCA_029565675.1 bacterium | reverse complement strand
TTCTTTACGGCGCTCGGCAGCCCGGGCTTTGCCCGAGGTGCCTTCAGGATGGGTGGTCAATAAGCAAAATTGCTCCAAACCGCGCCCAGTGGTCCACCAAAACGATAATTCCCGGCGGACCTTATCCACTTCCAGATGGCGCGGACGCTCGACATACGCGGGCACTTCTGGCGAGAACTCCAGCTCCAGCGCCTTGGCCAACGCGGCCGGACGAATGACCGTAACGCGCCGGCGGTTCTTTGGAGAGTCAAACATATACACGTCGAGGCGCAACAATTCTGTGCGCGTGAGCATGCGGGGATCGAACGGGACTGCCGTAGCAGTGCTAATGCTTTTCATCTTAAATTTCCTAAAAAAGCCCGCAAACTAGCCTTCCAGCGAGAAGCCGGGGCCAAATTCAGGGCAAATGAAACCGTCGCCCGGCGTTTTCACGTGGTCGGGCAGTTGACGGCATGAGGAAAATAAGAGAACCTTCTAGGCGAGTATTGCCTTTCTAGCTCTCCCCCCCGTTTCCAGCGGGGGTTTTTATTTTCCGGCGTAGCAATTCATTACGTCGGTGGCATTTCAGTACTCCTTGTATCTACAGTGGATTGGGGGCATCGAGTGTGAATGACCCGGTAGTCACCCGCCGAAAAACGCTCCGGCGTGTTTGCACGATGGATCACGATTCATTTGCTTAACAAAACTGCATTCAGCGGTGCCTTCAGGGTGGGGAACCACAACAATTCCAACTTTCAACGCTTTTGCGCTTGGGCACAAAGCCAGCTACTGACGTTTTCGGTTAGCGCAAACCGCCCACGTCGCCCCGGAATCTTGAATAAATCCAAGCCGACTTGCCCTCGATCAATGGCTTGTCGCATGGCGCTGGTGGTCGGAAAGCCCAGTGCCTTGGCAAGAGCGATGCCGCCCATCACCGGTCCCCATTTGTCGAAGAGATTTTGAGCCAAGCTGGAAGCGCTGGGATTGGTTGCCATCTGTCTGGTTATCGTTTGAAGCGCGAAAATGCGTTACCGCCAATGATGCCTCGTGAATTTCCGGGATACCATGACGGCAAAATGTCGGCGAAACTTGCGACTTATCCACAGTTACGCGATTTTTTTCCTAAAAATCGCAAAATATTTTGCCTGTAGTTCGGTACCAATAACCCCGTAAAATATAGGATCTGGTTTTTAAGTGCCGTATGACTTGTTATGACGCAACTCGATGATCAAACTGCATGGCGGCCCCTTGTCCGGGTGGGTGCGTTGGGAAAAGCCCTGCTGACCCCTTGTTGGTTGGAAGCGTTCTTGCAGGAAACCGGTCATGCGAACGGATATCAACTAGAGAGGGGCTTCAGGGGAGAAATCAGCTATCCGCGGCCCGACGGTGCGGGCAACAGTACATCCAGCCTGTTTGACCGGTATGGCCGAGGGGACAGCACACCGTGCGGAAAAAAACGCGCCTGGCTGAAGACCTTGGCCCCCAACAGCGATGCCTTGTTGGAATCGCCCTTGGTGGAGTTATTGGAAGCCTCCACTGCTGACGGCTTTGTTGGCTGGATCCATCTAGTCGATCTTGCGCCGTACATCGCCTGTAAAATTTTGACGAGTACCCCCTCAGAAGATGGGGAAGGGAATGACATCGATCTCCGAGACATAACGCCGCGTCTGTTGAACGATCTGAGCGTGCAGGGGGATGAGTATGCCTTGGCGTGCTTGTTGGCGATGGTGTCTGACTATGGCTGGCTCGATACGCCTTATGATCCCGGCGATCTGGATTATCCGGAGATTTATTACTTGCGCCGGCGACAACGAGTAGTCATCGCAGCTTGCCATTGTTTGGTATTTTTTTTGACGCTCCCACATTTTCGACCAGTTCGAACCGCTTTGATCGCGTTAATTCGACAACGCTTTTTGGACGTGCGCAGCCCGCCAGATCACATTCTTTTGCTGGAACGATACGATTTCATCGCCATTTCCAATGAGGTGGAAAAGATCAAGCAACGGGCATTGGGCAAGAAAATGCATCATCCGCAGCATGAACGTCGTTTCTATCGGGAGCTTTTGGCCGGTGCCCATGGCCATCGCATTGTGCATCTTTTATCGATTCCCTTTGAGTGCCTCGACGGGATGATCCACGACCGGCTGTCTCGTCTTTGCTATGTGCCCCGGGCGATCGAGCTGGAAATTTTTCGTCCCCACAAACGCGGACCACACCAGATTCATTTCGGAAAAAAAGCCAAGGCGACCCTGCAAAGGGCGTTGGGCGATTACTGGGTGTGACACCGTCGCGCAGTACCAGATGCATCGAGGAACCACGG
>JAKQNP010000041.1:2500-41950 GCA_029565675.1 bacterium | reverse complement strand
TTTAAAAAGCATCAATTGATTCGTATATTCAGTCATAGCTGTTTCTCTAATTTAGTTTTGGTTTATACTGATCGTCAAATCAATATAAATCAAAAACTTGTTAGACGAAACAGCTTTTTTTATGAATAATGCAGGCTAATTGTTTTTTTTCTCATGAATCGGTATATTTTTTTAATTTTTTTCAAATCACGCAAAATCAATCTCAACACCGCAATCCTCGCCACGCAACGGAGAAAAGCACATGGAACAGAATCTTGCAGGTTACAGAAGGATCCTGGTCGGCATTCAGATGCTGTTTGTCGCCTTCGGCGCTCTGGTGCTCGTCCCACTGCTCACCGGTTTAGATCCATCGATCGCTCTGTTAAGCGCAGGAATCGGCACACTGATTTTTCAGCTGGTCACCCGTGCCAGCGTGCCGGTTTTTCTCGCGAGTTCTTTCGCTTTTATCGCGCCAATCCAGTTCGGCATCAAAGAGTTCGGTCTCGCTGAAACCATGGGTGGTCTGGCCTCTGCAGGTTTGGTCTATCTGGTGCTTGCAGGATTGGTCAAATGGCGTGGCCCGCAAGTCATCGAACGTTTTCTGCCGCCGGTCGTCACCGGGCCGGTCATCATGGTCATCGGTCTTAAACTGGCACCGGTTGCGGTTGGTATGACCAAAAACTTTGGTGGATCCGACGCAATCGATCCGCTGGCGCTGCTGGTCGCCCTGATTACCCTGACAGCCACCATTGTGGTGGTCATCAAAGGAAAAAAGCTCTTCAGTTTGATCCCCATCTTGATCGGCATTTCTTTCGGTTACGCAGTTTCACTCCTTTTGGGTGTTGTCAATTGGGAGCCCATTCGCTCGGCAGCATGGATTTCATTGCCATGGATTCAGGCGATCAAGGATGGAAGTTATGCCCTGCCGGCTTTCAACATCGCCGCGATTCTCTATATTTTACCTGTTGCCCTCGCGCCGGCCATCGAGCATGTCGGTGACATCATCGCGATTTCTTCGGTCACCGGCGAGGATTACCTTCTTAAACCCGGATTGCACCGCACATTGGCAGGCGACGGCCTGGCGACAACTGCCGCCGCGCTGCTCGGCGGCCCGCCGAACACCACCTATTCAGAGGTCACTGGAGCGGTGGCCCTGCTTAAAGTCAAGGATGTGGGCCTGATGCGCATCGCGGCAATCACGGCGATCGTCATGGCCTTCTTCGGCAAACTGAACGGCTTCCTCAAGACAATCCCGGTTCCAGTGATGGGCGGGATCATGGTGCTGTTGTTTGGAATGATTGCGGTAGTGGGTATCAACAGTTTGGTGCGCGCCAAGGTCGATCTCACAAAATCGCGCAACCTGGTCATTGCTGCGGTTATACTGGTCTTCGGCATCGGCGACATGAGCCTGGGGGCCGGCGAGTTTCAGCTGGCCGGTATCGGACTGGCAGGAGTTGTCGGTGTCTTGCTCAATGCGATTCTGCCAACAAGCAAAGAAAACTCTTAATCATACCCAAATAACCACATTCAAGAAAAAAAGGAGAAACAGCATGAAATTTCTCGTTTCGTTCGCCCTCATTCTGCTTTTCAGCGCCGTTGCTTTTGCCCAGAATCTTCAACTGCACTATGATCTGGGAGAAGATCGCGAGTATGTTACCAGTACACTTGAAATGTTCAAACCCGATGAATACGGTGCTACATTTTGGTTTGTGGATATGGATTACGACCATCCGAGCCACAGCGGAGTATCGCTGGCCTACTGGGAAATCGCCCGCTATATCACTCTGCCCTTTGCACCCAGCCTGTCCGCAACCGTGCAGCACAACAACGGCAATGTCGGCGGCTACCCTCTCGGCCCAATCTGGTTGTTCGGCGGATCGACCTCGCTGCTCTCAGGCCCCACATCGCTCAGCATGGAACTTCTCTATCGCCATGTCGTGGGAGAAGCTTCCGACGGTTTGCAGGTCACCTTTGTCTTTTTTCACTCACTTTTGAAAGATAAACTCTATTTAACCGGTTTCATGGACATTTGGACCCAGGACGATCCGGGCAAAGCCGATGATTCGCAAGTCGTCTTGTTGACTGAACCGCAGTTGTGGTATAGCGTTGGCAAACATCTGGCGATCGGCGGTGAGTTGGAGATCAGCAAAAACTTTATACCCGGCCAGGATGGCGTAAAGATCATGCCGACGATTGGCAGCAAATGGAATTTCTAACCCGGATCCTGCGCAACTCCAGACTTTTGTTCTCTGCCAGTTGAGATAACAGGGTTTTTTATCACCTTTTACACGAGGTTGATATGGAAAAATTTTTCAAGCTACAAGAAAATCAGTCGACGGTGCGCACTGAAGTCGTCGCAGGCATCACCACCTTTCTTGCAGCGATGTACATCATTATCGTCAACCCGGCCATTCTCAGCGCCACCAACATGCCGATGAACGGATTGATCACCGCGACCATCCTGGTCTCGGCATTCAGCAGCATTGCCATGGGATTGTATGCCAACAACCCCATTCTCCTGGCGCCAGGCATGGGGTTGAACGCTTTTTTCACCTATTCGGTGGTGCTGGGCAACAATGTGCCCTGGGAGACGGCTCTGGGCACCGTGTTCTGGTCCGGTATTGTCTTCTTGTTGCTCTCCTTCCTGAATGTGCGCACGCTGATCGTACAGGCGATTCCCAAGCAGCTCCGCTATGCAATCGCGGCTGGAATCGGCATCTTCATCTCTCTGATCGGCTTTAAAAATGCCCAGTTTATCGTGCATCAACCCGCGACACTGGTCGGTTTTGGCGGATTGAACTGGTCGACCGGCCTTTTCATGGTCGGGTTGATGATCACCTCGATCCTGGTGATCAAACGTTTTCGCGGTGCGCTGATCATCGGCATCATCCTCACCACTTTGCTGGCTGTGCCGTTCGGCCGTTTGATCGGCAGCGAGAGTCTGGTTTTTTGGAAGGGCATTTTTCGCTCCCCCGATTTCTCGCTGATCGGTCGTTTGGACCTGGCCGGTTCGCTCAAATTCGCTTTGTGGCCGACCATTTTTTCCTTCTTGTTCGTCGATATGTTCGACAGCCTGTCGACCTTTATCGGGGTTGCCGAAGCTGCCAATCTGACCGACAAGAACGGCGAACCTCGGCATATCAAAGAGTCGCTCATCGTCGATGGTCTTTCCACGACGATTTCCGGTCTTTTTGGTTCCAGCTCTGGCACCAGCTATATCGAATCCGCAGCTGGTATTGAAGAAGGCGGCCGCACCGGCTTGACAGCGGTGGTCAGCGGTCTTCTTTTTCTGCCGTTCCTTTTTCTGTCGCCGTTGATCGAGGCGGTGCCGAACATTGCCACGGCTCCGGCACTCGTGCTGGTTGGCGTCTTTATGATGAAACCAGTCCTCAAAATCAACTGGGCCCAATATGACGACGCCATTCCGGCGTTTCTCGCTTTGCTGCTGATCCCGTTGACCTATTCGATCACCCAGGGCATCGTTTGGGGGTTCTTGAGCTGGACGCTGATCAAACTCCTCAGCGGAAAAAGCAGTGAAATCAAACCCACCTTGTTGGTTATCGACCTGTTTGCAATTCTATCGTTGTTTATCTAGCTGCTGCCGGGGAAAGAGCGATTTATCGCAGTTTCCCCTTCCCAATTTCCAGAATCTTTCATGGTTAACCAGAAGACAATCGCATAGGCAAGGCAGAGCGTCAAGGCTCTGCTTTGCCGGATGCTCTCTCTTCAAACGGCCGGAAAGCAAGATTTTCGCCGGCTTGACTACCTGGCAATTCATTGACGACTGGCAACGACACGGATCAATCGTCGGTCGTTTGCAGTGAGGATAGGAGTGATTCCAGGGATCGCGATTCGCTCTCCCAGTGCAGCAGGTGCTCGTGCAGGGTTTGAGTGATGCGGGAGTATTCTCTTTGGGTTTCGGCCGCTTCACCATCTAGCTGATAGGTCCTGGGATCGGCAAGCCTGCTTTCCAGTTCGGTTTTTTTGTTTTCCAGCTCGCTGATTTGTTTCTCCAGTTCCTTGATCGCCGACTCGAGTCTTCGCCGTTCGCCGCTGACAGCCTGGCGGCGCTGGGCTTCCAAACGGCGCTGTTCCTTGTTCTTTTTCCCGCGCAACGAATCGGCAATGGATGGCATTGGATCGGATTTTGCGCCGGGCATGAGATCGCCGAGTGCCTCGCGTTTGGCGAGATACTCGGAATAATTGCCTTCGATGACCCGCAATTGGCCGTCGCGCAACTCCACAACCCGGGTGACGATCCGATCGAGAAAATAGCGGTCATGAGAAATCAACAAGAGTGTGCCGTCATAATGGAAAAGCGCTTCTTCCAATGCTGCCCGTGAACCGATATCCAAATGGTTGGTCGGTTCATCCATGATGAGGAAATTGGCCGGCGACAACAAGATGCGCGCCAGGGAAACCCGGGCTTTTTCTCCGCCGGAAAGGATACCGATCGGTTTAAAAACATCATCACCGTGAAATTGGAAAATACCCAGCACATCGCGAACACGCGGCAGGTGATTTGTCGCTACGGAGGCGGCAACTTCAGCATAAACCGTGGCGTTCAGGTTGAGCGAATCGACCTGATGCTGGGCATAATAGCCGATGCGGGTTTGCGATCCAAGGCGCAAGCTCCCCTCCTGTGGCGTGAGCTCACCACAGATCAGCCGGGTGAAAGTCGTTTTACCGGCGCCATTGACGCCGACCAGCGCCACTTTTTGTCCCCGGAAGAGCTGAAAATCGATAGCGCGCAAAAGCCAATCGCTCCCGTAACGAAAAGAGAGGCCGTCAACGGTGAGCACTTCTTTGTGGCTGGGCTGAGCGACAGCAAGATGAAAGGAAAGATGTGCCGGCGGCGGAGGGATGTCGATTTCTTGCAGTTTTTCCAACTGTTTGATGCGGCTCTGCACCTGCGCCGCTTTGGTCGGTTTGAAGCGAAACCGGTCGATGAATCTCTGCAAACGCTCTTTTTCAGCCCGTATCTCTTCGTTTCGTTTGATCTGCTGCTCGATGCGTTTGGTCTTCTCCAGCAGGTAGCGGCGATAATTGCCGCTGAATCGGGTGATGGCGCCGTATTCGAGCTCGACGATTTCCTGTGCCAATCGATCGATAAAAAATCGATCATGGGCGACCAGAATGATGCTGCCCCGAAATCCCATTAAAAAGTGTTCCAGCCACTCCAGCGCCGGCAAATCGAGATGATTGGTCGGTTCGTCAAGCAGCAACAGATCGGGGTTCTGGAGCAAAAGTCCGGCGAGCAACGCCCGCATGCGCCAGCCGCCGCTCATTTCAGCCAATGGCTTGTCGAGTTCATCAGGCTTGAATCCGAGACCGAAAAGTATTTCCCGCGCCTCGGATTCCCAGCGATAGCCACCGGAGGTTTCGAATTGATGCTCCAGATCGCCGAGCTTGTGCAACAAATCCGCTGAAGCCGTGCGCTGTGTCTCGATTTGGTTGCGCAGATCGTGGATTTGTTTTTGCAAAATAGACAAATCGCGTCGCGCCTGTAAAACCATCGCAAAAACAGATCCTTGACCGGCGGCAAGGGTTTCTTGCGGCAAATAGGCGATCGTTTCGCCGCGGCCGCGGATCACCTTGCCGCTGTGGGCAGCGAGTTCACCGCGTAAAATCCGCAAGAGGGTCGTTTTCCCCGTGCCATTGTTTCCCACCAAGGCATAGCGTTTTCCCGGTTCGATTGCCCAGGTGATATCGGTCAACAGCTTGCGCGCGCCGATTTCAAAGCAGATGTTTGCGAGCTGAATCATCGTTCTGTAGGTTTTTCCGGCAAAAGATCGGTTTGGGTTGACAGTCGGCAAAGCACAAACGCCTGCGCAAAAACCGTTCGTAACCCTGTAATTGCGTCGTGCTGATCGATTCGACAAGACAGGCGAGGATGATTGTTCTACAGATCCCAGGGGACTTCGCCCTGAGTGCGTTTAAGACTGTTGCTCATCATCACGTCGTGCAGATTCTTTTCCGGTTCGCCTTCAGCCTGATGGCGCTGGGTATAGCTGCCATCAACAGCCAGATCCCAGGCCAAACGGTTATCCTGCAGGGCAACTTCCAGGTTTTTGATCAAACGATTTTTAAGCTTGCGGTCAAGAATCGGCACGATCGCCTCGACCCGATCAGTCAGGTTCCGCCGCCGCCAATCGGCGCTGCCCAGCAGCACGATGGGCTCGCCATTGTTGTGAAAATAATAGACCCGGTCATGCTCGAGAAAACGGCCGATGTGGCTGACGAGGCGGATATTTTCGCTGAACCCGGGCACGCCAGGGCGCAGACGGCTGTGACCGCGGATAATGAGGTCGATTTTAACCCCTGCCTGTGATGCGCGATACAGCTCGCGGATCATCAAGACATCGTCGATGGCATTCATTTTGGCAACAATCCGCGATGTGCCGGTTTTTTGCTGCTGGAGTATCTCTTGATTGATCAAATCGACAAAGGTTTGCCGCATATTGCGCGGGGCAACCAAAAAAGTGTTATAGTGCTGGTCAGGAGCATGCCCGGTAAGATAGTGAAACAGATTGATCGCATCCGCGCCAAAGGCCGGGTCACAGGTAAACAACCCGTAATCGGTATAGACTCGGGTGGTTTGGGCATGATAGTTGCCGGTGCCGATGTGGCAATAAGCGCGCGGACCTTGTTCCTCTTCGCGAATAACCAGAGTGATCTTGCAGTGGGTTTTTAAACCCACGAGACCATAGGTGACGTGTACACCTGCTGTTTCGAGCATCTGGCCAAACTCGATATTGGTCGCCTCATCGAACCGCGCCGTCACCTCGACCAAAACCGCCACCTGTTTGCCCCTTTCCGCCGCCCGGATCAAGGCTTTCACAATCGGTGATCCTTTTGAAGTTCGATAAAGGGTTTGCTTGATCGCGATCACATGCGGGTCGTTGGCTGCTTCCTCGATGAAGCGTTGGGTGGTGGCGGTAAAAGATTCGTAAGGATGATGGATCAAAATATCGCGTTTGCGGATCAAGGAAAAAATATCTTCCATTTCTTTGGCCGGATCGCTCTGCACAAAGATCTTTGGCACCACCGGTTCCCAGCGCTCATAGCGAAATTGTGGATAATCGAGATTGGCAATTTCGAAGCAGCTCGAGAGGTCCAGCATTCCATCGGTTTCATAAATATCGTCTTCGTGCAGCTCCATTTCCCGCAGCAACAGCTGTCGAGTGGCCAGCGGCATATCTTTGGCCATTTCGAGACGCACCACGGGCGCAAACCGCCTTTCCCGCAATTCCTCAGAGATCATTTCCAACAGATCCTCGGCTTCCTCTTCATCGCGCCGGATGTCGGCATTGCGGGTGATGCGAAAAGCATACACAGAATCGATCTTCATGCCATAAAACAGTTTATCGATATGGCTCTCGATCAGCTGCTCGATGGGCAGCAATTTTAATTTTTTGCCGCTGTTTATGCGATACCAGCGGCCGTGGATATCCGGCACCTTGACCCGGGCAAAATGAAGGGTGTTGCGGGCGGGATGGTGCATGACAATGGCCAGAGAAAGGCTCAGATTGGAAATGAAGGGGAAAGGATGGCCTGGATCCACCGCCAGCGGCGTCAAGACCGGATAGATATAATCGTTAAAATAAGCCTCTGCCTTTTTGCGCTCGGTTTTGGTCAGATCAGCATAATCGCAGATCACAATATTGGCCTCATCGCGGAGAGCCAGTTTGAGATCGCGTTCCCAGGTTTCGGTCATGACATGGTGCATGCGTTGAATCGCGCGCCGCAGCATATCGAGCTGCTCGGTGGGTCGACGACCGTCAGGAGACAAAGAGTGAACTCCGGCCGCCTCCTGACGTTTCAAACCGCCAACGCGTTTCTGGACAAACTCGTCCAGATTATTGGCCGTAATTGCGAGGAATCGCACCCGTTCCAACAGCGGCCAGCGAGTATCGAGAGCCTGGTAAAAAACCCGCCAATTGAAATCGAGCCAACTCAATTCATGGTTGAAGTAGAGCGAAGGATGGTCCAGATCTGCATCTTTGGGCACCTCCTGCGGTTGCACCGCTGGAAGGAAGCGCTGTGGATAGATACCGTATTTTGCGAGAGATTTTCGCCTTTTCATTTTGCCGACCACTCTCCAGAAAAAGCTGTCTGATCATCGTGCGACGCAGTGGTGAGACCGGCCGAGCATAGAAGCTCTGATATCAGGCCGATCCGGATTGATTTCAGCGGTATTGCTGTACCGGCGATCAAGTTTCAAAATTTAAATATACCATAAATCTTTTCGATAGACAACAGTTTTTCTTGCTTCAAGCGGCGATCGCATCATCCTGCAGTCTGCCGCCCCTCCGCATCCGCCTAGGAGCCGCTGTCGACAACTTTCGGTTTGGCAAAAAAAGCAAGGGCCGAACGCATCACGCTTTCTCGGTCCTGAGCGCTCAAAATCGACTCAAACGGAAACCCCAGAACAATCAGGCGATAGTCGCCATCATAAGCAGTGGCGGCGCTGAAACCATTTTCGGCATACCGCATGACGGTAAACGCACCATCGACACCGGTAAAAGCATCCGGAGCCTCGACGGGATAACGGTCGCCTGGCGCGGCAGCGCTGTATCGAATGGTCTGGGGCAGCGGGAAAAGCGGATGCACTGCTTGAACCTGTCCATGCCTGGCGGCATGATTGGTGACCCAATCTATTTTCAAAACCGATCGGCCAAATTCAATGTCCGGATGATCCTTGTCGCGATCCATAAACAGATCAGTGGCCACATAAGCACCAGAGATCAGCAAATTGCCGCCTTGCCGGCAATACGCGGTGAGCCTGGCCTGCAGCGGCGGCGGAAAAGCTTGGAATTCATCCGTTCGTTTGCTGGCGGCAGTTACTTTGACCGGCAGCGTGCGCCGCTCTTCACCCAACAACAAATCGACCACCTGATAATCGTTTTGCCAGGTCTGCGACTCGGCCGCTGCCTCATCGCTGACCGTCAACGCGCTGTAACCGCAAGCCTTGAATGCGGCCACATGTTCAACGGCAAAATCCCGTGTATTTCCGGGGATCAACGTCGTTTCGAAATTGGCAAAGCTCGCTCCATGGCCCGGCGCATCGTTGACGCGATAAGAGGATTGCGGATCAAAATCGAATTGCTCACCCGTCAAGCCGAAATCGATCCCTTCCGGCACGCCGGCGTCTTGCTGCAACAGAAAACCGGCAAAGCCGTCGCTTTCGACGCCCTGCGGCGCGCAGATGCGATCGAAGGCGTCGATGACCAGGGCTTTAGGGCTCTCCTCGCCCATCCAACAGACCGCCAGGACTGCAGAAGGAAAACTTTTTCCTCCGGCGTTGACCGCCGCGACTCGAATGCGGGTCACCTGCCCCGGCAGCAAATCGTCTATCGCAGCGGTCGATTCTTCCACTCGGGTCCCATTATCAAAGCCGCCGTTTTCGCCGCCGCGATAGACGATAAAGCCATCGGGGACGGCCGTCGGTTCCAGCGGATCGAATTGCGGCCGCCAGCTCAGGGTGATTTGCCCCGGGCCGCTCCATTCGGCAGAAAGATGGGTTACCGGAAGCGGGGTCACGACCGGCGAAAAGCCATTTTGAAAGGCGATGAAACGCAAAAAGCCTTTGTAGATCGACCGCGCCGCCGAAAATCGAAAACGGGGATCGAGTGCAAAGTGCATGTCGAGATAGTTCTGATGGGATAGCAATTCGAGCAACATGGACGGCACGTTCGGCCGAAACGCTTCGCTGTAATCGCCGTCCATCAGTTGTCGTCGCCGCCATACCGGATCGTATAAAACCCGAATATCCTCGATCAGCTGCGTTTGCACCAAGTCTGCCAGATCGCGGTTGGCCAGCCGGGAGACGCTGTCGGGGAAAACCCGCTGCGAATCGGCAGCCATGAAGCTGTAGATCGATAGAGTGCCGATGGTGGTGTCATTGCGGGAGATGCCGGCATCCGTATGAAAAGCGAGCGAAAGATCGATTGGGATGCCCAGACCAGCAGCAGAGCGTTCGATATTGGGGCCATACGGCGCGCCGATCAAATAATTGACCCATTCGCCGCGGCTTTGATAATCGTCTTTGTAATCGTCTTGATTGCCGTTCAGGTTGTAGACCAGCGTATCCGGCATGCCGGCGGTCTGCAGATAATAGCGCGCCGCTTCGAGAAATTTCGGCCGGCCGCTCGTTCTGCCGTTGCGCGCGACTTCTCCCATGCCGCCGCCAAAGCGCACCGCATCCGCCGTGACCACGCCGACGGATTGCCGGCTCTGATTGGTGAGCATCACCCGCCCGCAATCGCGATGCACTCCGGCGCGAAAAGCAAAGGTGCCAAGATAGATCCACGTTCCGCCGCCAATCTGTTGATTGATGACAAATTCCGTCCGGCCGCCAAGGTGATCCACCGTATAGTGCGCATCCAAAATACTCTGCGGCGATGAGACGTACGCAATCGCCACCATATACTCTCCGTCCGCCGGTATATCGGGTATCCACTCGACATGCGCGGTCGGCAGCGAATCACAGGCGATGGTTCGGTAGGTTCCCTGTTGAAAAGGATTTTCAACGCTCAGATAAGGCGGTGTGCCGACTGCAAATCCAGGGCCCGCGCCGGTCTGCCAGGCGTCACCATCGGCGTCGCGCTCCTCACAATAGACGGAACCTTCATCAGCTGGAACCGAGTCGTTATCGACAATCACACGATGGTTCTGGGTATCGCGTTCGCGGGGCAAGAACACGGTGGCGCCGGCATCCTCGAGCATTGGCACCAGATAGGGAAGCACAAAGGAAAGCGGCAACAGATCCTCGACGGTCACAAAGAGGCGAGGCCTTTGCCATTCCCAACGATCGAGGGCATTGGCATAATACCAGCCATGGCTGTGCCAGAGGGCAATGTTGCGCTCCTGCAATCCCTGAGTAGAACGCCAGGGCTGCGAAACCCGGTTGAGCAACGGCTGCGGACGCAAAGTGGAAAAACGAGGCAACCGGGTCCGGTCTATCGCATTTTGCGGCAGCCGATAGACATTGGGGATCAATTCTTCGATCGGTGTTTGCAGGGAACACAATCGGACATCGTACGACCGATACTTTCTGCCGAGCAGCTTGCGCAGACGCGTATAAAGTTTTGCGGTATTATCGGGTCGAAACGGGATCATCGACAGGGATTTGTTGCAGTCGATGCGAACCGTCCGGCGCACTGGATCCACCCGCACGCTGTCGATGCGCACACTGCGATCCAATTGCACCGGCGTGCGGGTAAAAACGCATTCCCGCAACAGACGCTCGGCTTTTTTATGCACATTGCGGGTCTGCCTGTCCATGCCGTCAGTGTTGTATGGCACAGTTTTTGGCAGCTGTGCAGCACAAGCGGTCAGAAAAAGCAGCAAGAACACCGCTCTCGGCGTTTGCCGCCACCCCATTTTTTGTGAATGCCGGGACTTTTGCGCCATGCCGGACCACCTCCTGTAGATTGGGGATCGTTTGTCTTGCTTTACCGCAAATCCTGAACTTCTCTTTCTTCAACGGCAAGGGCTGCCCGCATTGACCGGTTCAATCCTTGCACAACCAGATGATATGAATCATCGATCCACTGCTGCAGATCGCGTGTCGGCAAAAGATCATCGATCACCACCGTATTCCAGTGTTTTTTGTTCATGTGGTAGCCTGGCAGCACCTGAGGAAATTCTTCTCGCAGCTGCAAGGCCCGCAAGGGCGAGCACTTGAGATTGCACTGCAGAGGAACCGCATCCAGCCGCAACAAAAGAAAGATTTTGCCCATCACCTTGAAAACAAGAGTGGTGTCGTCGAAGGGAAACTCCTCAGTCACTCCGGCTTTGGCCAAACAATATTCACGCAGTTCTTCGCCGTTCATTCAGTTTCTCCAACAAATGTCGCACAAAACAAATATGGGTCAGTGCGACAATTCGAGATCGCCGCTGACGATGAGTCGCGCCGATAAGGCTGCGGCAGCGCCCTCTTTGGCAAAGCCTGGTTGCTGGCCGCCGACAAAGAGATCAAATTCACCGGCTTCGATGCGCCAGATGCCGCGATCGTCAACCATGGCAAAGGCCTGCGGCTCGATCACAAAATCAACCCGGCGCGATTCGCCGGCCGGCAGGAACACCCGTTGAAATCCGACCAGTGAACGGATCGGCATCGGCACCGACGCTTGCAGATCGGTGATGTAGAGCTGCACCACCTCCTCACCGGCGCGATCGCCGATATTGCGGACCGTGGCGCTGATCCGCAACCGCTCGCCAGCGTGGATTTCCGCGGCAGAAAGGACAAGGTCATGATAAGTGAAATGGGTGTAACTCAGCCCGTGGCCAAAGGGATAGAGAACAGATCCAGAAAAAAAGCGATAGGTTCGTTGAGCCATCGAATAATCGGAAAACGGCGGCAGTTGGTCCACCGAACGATAAAAGGTGATCGGCAGGCGTCCGCCGGGATTGTAATCGCCGAACAGCACGTCCGCGACGGCATCGCCGCCGCGCTGACCCGGATACCAGGCCTCGAGGATTGCCGGGATATGCCGGTCCGCCCATTCAATCGAAAGAGGGCTACCGTTCATAAGCACCAGCACTGTCGGTTTGCCGAGCTGAGCGATCGCCTGCATGAGTTGCTGTTGCACATTCGGCAAATCGAGTGTTAGCCGGTCGCCGCCGCTAAAACCATCGATTGCCACCGGCATTTCCTCGCCTTCCAAACGCGGCGACAAACCGAGGCAAAGGATCACCGCATCAGCGGAGCGGGCCAGCGACAGCGCTTCGCTTTGCAGGTCGCGGTCATGGGCAGCCCATACCAACTGCACCATGCCTTCACCTCTGGTTTTGCTGTATTCGAGGCGCAACCGCAGCGGTTGACCGGCGACCAGCTCGATGGTGCTCACTTTTGTCAAGGTGTGGTCGGGAAAATCCAGTTCTGCAACCAAACGATCGTCTGCCTGCAAGCGGCAACGACCGACGGCGGTGACGCCCAGATCATATGACCCGCTTTCTGCAGGAGTGAGCACGGCGTCCCAGCGCACCGAATAGATATCGGTGGCCGGCTCTGCAAACGGCGATTCATCGGCCCAGTAAAAATCGATTGTTGAATCGACACGGCTCATGGCGGATTGACCGGATAAATCAACATTGGCAAAATATTCGCCGACCACACCTGACTGTCCTGCCGGTGTGGTCAACAGCTTGGCAGGCACGATCTCCAGAGTGCGCAAGCCTTGCGCCAGCTCGCATCCCTGCGCATAGCGCACCCGCATTGAATGGCCGACAGCCCGACGGATGCCTGCCAGCACGGTGATCGGATGGGTCGGCGTGCCATTGTAGTTGCCGAGCAAAACATCGACATTGTTGGCATTGGGACCGATGACAGCCACAGATTTGAGGTTTTTGGACAAGGGCAAAAGTTGACCGTCGTTTTTCAACAGCACCATGCTCTTGCGCGCGGTTTCAAGCGCCAGCAGGTCGTGTTCAGGCGAGTCGACCACAGAATAGGGAATTCCTGCAAACGGCACCCGTTCTTCCGGATCGAACATGCCAAGGCGAAAGCGGGCGGCAAAAAGCCGCTTGACCGAACGATCGATCTCGGCCTCGCTGATCAATCCCATTTCGACTGCGGCAATCAGATTCGGATATTGATCGCCGCAATTCAGGTCGGTGCCGGCGCGAACAGCCTTGGCTGCGGCCTTGGCCGGGGTGTCCACCACCCGGTGATGGGCCCAAAAATCCTTTATCGCACCGCAATCCGAGACCACATATCCGCGGAAACCCCACTGATCGCGCAAAATTTTCTGCAAAAGCGGATTGCTGCCGCAGCACGGTTCGCCGCGAAACCGGTTGTAGGCGCACATCACCGACCAGGCCCCGGCATCGATGACACATTTTTTAAAATGTGGCAAGTAGTTCATCTGCAAATCGCGGTCGTCCACTTGAGCATCGAAGGTGTGGCGATCGGGCTCCGGGCCGCTGTGCACCGCAAAATGCTTGGGGGTGGCCACCAGTTTGAGGTACCTCGGGTGATTGCCTTGCAGGCCGCGCACGAACACAGCGCCCAGTTCACCGGTCAGAAACGGATCCTCGCCGTAGGTCTCCTGACCGCGCCCCCAGCGCGGATCGCGAAAAAGATTGATATTCGGCGACCAGAAGGTCAGGCCCTGATAGATCTCGCGTTTCCCCTGGCGCAAAAAGTGGTGATGCTTGGCGCGCGCCTCATCGCCAATCGCTTGCGCGACGCGATGGTGATGGCTGACATCCCAGGTAGCCGCAAGGCCAATGGCCTGGGGAAAGACCGTGGCCTTGCCGGCGCGGGCGACGCCGTGCAGGCATTCGTTCCACCAGTTGTAATCCGGCACCCCAAGCCGCGGAATCGCTGGAGCATCAAACACCATTTGCGCCACCTTTTCCGCCAACGTCAGACGCGCGACCAGGTCGTCCACCCGTTCTTCCACAGACAAATCAGGATCATGAAAAGGAAAATCTTCCCCCCTTGCCTCGATCGGTCTGGCCAGCGCGAAAATGGCGATTGATGCGAGCAGACCTAACACCAGCGCCCAAACCATTTGTTGTTCCTTTCCTTATGTATGCAGGCTGTGACGAGTCTTCATCCAATCAGCCGACAATGGTGTCGATCTCGGCGAGTTCTTCTTCATGCAGCGGGGCAGCCGAAATTGCTCTCAAGTTCTCTTCGAGCTGTTCGATCCGGCTGACGCCGACCAGAGCTGAAGTGACCCGCGCATCCCGCGACACCCAGGTCAGCGCCATCTGCGCCAATGTTTGCCCGCGGCGTTCGGCCAAAGCATTCAGCTTGCGGATTTGTGCGATTTTGTCGTCGGTGATGCGGTCGCGCTTGAGAAAACCGTGCGGCTTTGCCGCACGCGAATCTTCCGGAATGCCTTGCAGATAACGGCTGCTTAAAAGCCCTTGCGCCAGCGGCGAGAAAGCGATGCAGCCGATCCCTTCGTTGCCGAGAAGCTGTAAAAGATCGGCTTCGATCCAGCGATTGAACAGCGAGTAGCTGGGCTGATGGATCAGACAAGGTGTGCCGAGGTCGCGCAGGATTTGCGCTGCCTCGCGGGTTTGCTCTGCAGAATAGTTGGAGATACCGGCATAGAGCGCTTTGCCCTGCCGCACGGCATGGTCCAGAGCCATCATGGTTTCGGACAATGGCGTTTCCGGATCGGGGCGATGGGAGTAAAAGATATCGACATAGTCGAGGCCCATTCGGCGAAGGCTTTGATCCAGGCTGGCAAGGAGATACTTGCGTGAACCCCATTCGCCGTACGGACCCGGCCACATCAGATATCCCGCTTTGGTGGAGATGATCATTTCATCTCGATAAGGAAGGAAATCCTGGCGCAATATTTTGCCAAAATTTTCTTCTGCTGTTCCCGGAGGCGGGCCATAATTGTTGGCCAGATCGAAGTGGGTGATTCCGCGATCAAAGGCGCGGCGCAGGATCGCGCGGCCGTTGGCCACCGAATCGACATCACCAAAATTGTGCCACAAGCCCAAAGAGATCTGCGGCAGCTTTAAGCCGCTGCTGCCGCAACGGCGATACGCCATTTGGGAATAGCGTTTGAGATCAGCATCGAACATTGAATTCTCCTCTGGTTTCTAATACAAACTGTCAGAAGGACCTGGCTTTAAAAAAATCCGATGAAAACCCCATGTTCTGACAAGATATGAATTCCAATAACGATCAGCACCACACCGCCAAGGATATCCGAATATTTACCCAATGGGACACGACAGCCGAAACTATGCCCGAGTTGAAAACCAACCATGCTCAACAGCAGAGCGACGATGCCGATAACCACAGCCGGTATCCAGATGGAGACATTCAGCACTGAAAAGCTGAGTCCGACAGCGAGCGCATCGATGCTGGTGGCGATCGACAGCGCGATCAGATGCAAGCCGCGGCTGCGGTCTCGTTCAGAGCATTCTGTTTGATCGGAAAACGCCTCATAAATCATTCGGCCGCCGATGACCAGCAGCAAAAGAAAGGCGATCCAATGATCAAAAGCATCGATCATCGGCCGTACGGCCAGACCGGCGCACCAGCCGATAATGGTGTTGAGCGACTGAAAAAATCCAAAGTGAAACGCCACCCGAAGGATATCGCGCAGATCAAATTGGGGCAACTGAATGCCGATCATGGCGGCAACCGCAAAAGCATCCATGGCCAAAGCAAATGAAATCACCAAGAGTGTCATGTTGTCCATTCAGGCTACCTGATGAGAGTCACTGCCAGCGGTTTGCTGTTCATTGGATCCAGAGCGATAAAATAGATGCCCGAAGGCAAGGAGGTGAAATCACAGATCTGGCGGTGTTCACCTTGCTGTCGATAACCGCTGTACAAAAGGCGGCTCTGCCTGCCGAGCAGATCATAGGCGAAAATTTTAATCATGCCGGAGCGAAGCAGGTTAAAAGATAAAATGGTTTGATCGTTAAAAGGGTTGGGATAGCTCTGCAGCAATCCCATTTTGGATGGCAAACGTTCAGGGTGCAGGAACACTTTGACCGGAGACTCTGCAGGATAGGAGACCACCAGGTTATCGAGATAGAGCGATCCGGAATAGGTCAGACCGCTCTGCAGCGCCGAGGCCAGGCGGATGGTGATGCCGGTGAGGCGCAGAGGATAGGGATAGGGCGAATGCGACTCGACGGCCGGAACCATCGGCAAAGCGACGGCGACCCGGTTGTAGCTCTGCGTGGCGCGCGGTCGGCGGCGCGGCGAAAGGCGGACTTGTTCTCCCTGCGCGGTAGTGACCTCGATGTAAGGCGTATGAATCAGATCGTCCAGATACAAATCGAAGCATAAAGAATCGGGGACGCCATAGATCAGCTGATCGCAGCTGAGATCGAGCCAATTTTCGACGCCGGCCTGGTAGGCAAACCGATAATCGGCGGCCAAGGCGCGATCACCCTGGGTGACCGGAGCATCCGCCCAGCGCAGGGCGGTTGTGCTGCTGTCGCAATTGACGGAATGTAGCGTCCATGAACTTTCGTCTTCAAAACCGTCAAGCAGGCGTTGACCGATGCCGAGCTCGACGCGCACCCAAAGGGTATCGGTTAATCCGAGATAAGAGCCGATAATGGCCGTTTCGCCCTGCCGACGGGCTCGAAAAAGGTTGCCACTGACCTTGCCGATGCTGGAATCCTGCACAGCCCACCGGGCGGCGACGATATGCAGTTCATGATCGCTGTCGATGACTTCAGCAGACAGAGATAGATCGGTGCTGGTGTCGACAACCGCCAATTCAGGAGAGACAGAAAAATGATCAATCGCCTTGACAACCACCTTAACACTGTCGATCGCATCGCCGTAGCGAAATGAGACAAAGCCGCTGTCCGGCGTCAAAGCTGCAATCAATCCTTTGCCCGGGCACCAGGTGCCGACCGCTGCAGGAACGCCGATTTGCACATCTTGCAGAGCCAAATTCTGGGGATTGTAAAACCGATCCAGACCGGTAACCCGGAAAACAGCGGTATCGCCGGGCAACAAGCGAAGCGCGGATGGTTCGATGGCCAGTTGCGTGATTTCATCCCGCGGCGCAGAAGAGACGATACAGAGGGCATTGGCTACCGGACGCACATAACCATCGGAAGGAATGTTGACCACCTCGCCGCGGATAATCATCGCAGTCGATCCCCCGCCATCGAGATTGATCGCCTGATACAGGCCAAGGCTGAGGAGATAATCTGCCCACTCGACCCAACTCATGCCGGCGCTGTGCTCCTGGCGGCCGTCGATGGCGACCAGGAACAGTTTGCTGCTGTCGGCGGTAAAGCCCGCGGCGGTACGAGGATTGCGGGTATCAGTCGGATTCACGTGGTTTTCTTCCCACAAGCCCTGCCGCACATAGTTTTTACCATCGCGAATGATGCGCGGATAACCGCCGACCAATTCCTTGATCCGCCCGGGCAAAAGCGGGGACAACTGCAAAACCAAACGCAGGGTATCGCCCTGTGCAACCACGCGGTTCAAGGCGCCAGCTGCAAGCCCAGAAGCGGCCAACACCGCGCCGCCTGCGGGTATGGGCAGAACCTCGTTGCTGCTGCTGATCGAGTCCACCGCGCAAAGCAGGGTATCGTTCGCCAGCCACGTCTC
This sequence comes from bacterium, assembly GCA_029565675.1. Classification (GTDB taxonomy): domain Bacteria; phylum Zhuqueibacterota; class Zhuqueibacteria; order Residuimicrobiales; family Oceaniaggregativiventaceae; genus Sulfursilanivivens. Next base: position 23,898 of record JAKQNP010000041.1, on the reverse strand, counting down.
TAACGGGTGAATCTGCACCTGGTGATCCGCACTGCGATTTTGCGGTGAATCGATACTGAAGCGGTTGAAGAGATGGAGCCGATCGCCTGATAACGGCCGGTTGATATCATCGATGATCAAAGCGGTGTCGCCGGCCAGCAGCACGCCCCGAAAGTCGATTTGCTCGATCGCCGGCTGATGGTCATCGGTAAAAGCCAAAGCCGAAAATCTTTTAATCGGCAGATGGACCAATTCGCCCTGGGCGACCTGAGCATTGGTCGATTCATCATTGGGTTCATAAAAATCGGCGTTGACAGCGCCGACGACAAAATGGCCTTCCCAATCGCGCTGTTTTGCCATTGTGTCCGTGGGTTCCCGGCCTGCGACAGTTTCTTTGGCCTTGACCGATTCGATGATCAAATAAGGATTATGCAAATCGATTTGCAGCAGATGAATCGACCAGGGTTGGGTCTTTTCCACAATGTGCGAATAGACCATGCCCGGACCGACTGGTTTTTCCTTGACCGTTTCAAATTCAAGGTCAGCAAAAGCCGGATTGCTGAATGTTGCAAGCAGCAAAAAAAACCCGAGAATCCGTTTGCGATGCATGGCACCTCCCGGATGGAATCAAACGATACAGCACCGGCCTATTTGATCAGCAACAATTTGATCGGAGACTGACCGAATGGCTGAAAATGGACAAAATAGACACCTGTTGCCAGATCTTCCGCTTCAACCAACAGCCGGTGTTCACCATTCCCCGGTCTGCCCGCGTACAGGTGACGGACTTGTCGTCCCAGAACATCATACAAAGCCACATCCAGAAAAAGATCACCATCCAACCGAAAGCGTATGGTGGTGCTGGCGTTGAACGGATTGGGATAGGCCGGCCAGAGATGCAGAGAATGCGGAACCAAAACAGCCGGATCAGAAACCGCAGCTGGAAACTTTTGCGGGTAAGTGACGCGCAAGCGATCGAGGAAAAGCGTGCCGCTGTAGATCTGACCGGTTTTATTGGTGCTGGCGAGTTTGATCTCGATTCGCTTCAGCCGAATGGGAAAATAATACGGGCCCGTCAAATCGCCGGCTGATGGCGTCTGAGCGTTGACTCCGACCAGATTGTATTGCTCCAAATCCCGAGGCCGGCGACGAGGTGTCAGTTTGAACTCATCGCCCTGCAAAGTGGCGACGATAAAATAAATGCTGTGCATGAGACTGTCAAGCCGAAAATCGATCGTCATCGAGTCCGGCAGTCCGTAGATCAATTGATCCGTATGCAGATAGAGCCAGTTCTCAACACCCGGCTGATAGGCAAAGCGGTAATCGATCGCCAGAGCTTGATTTCCCCAAGTCACCGTTTCTGCAGAAAGCCGCAATCCGGTGGCAACCGAATCACAATTCAGGTTGGTGAGCGACCAGTTGTTCGCATCCTCCAATCCATCGAGAATCGCGGTGCCTTGTCCCAACTCGACGGCAACCCGGGCGGTATCAACGCTGGAACGATAATCGGCAAACACGCGGGTTGTCCCGGAGCGCCGGGCGCTGAAAACGCCGTTGGCGGCAATCAAGCCAACCGTGCTGTCTTGCACCGACCAAACCGGCTGCACAGTTCGCAGCAGACGATCGCTGTCGAAAATCCGGGCGGAAAATTGGAAGGAGGTCAGCGTATCGACGACCACCTGGCGTGGCAGGATCTCGATCGATTCAATCGATTTGACACCGACAAAGACTGAATCGATTGTCCCGCCGACACGAAACCGCACAAACCCGCTGTCGCGCTCCGCACCGGCGATCAATTGGGTGCCATTGATTTCGGCAAAAGGGTGGTCGACCTCGGACTCGAGGGCCTGCGGATCGAGTTCGAGCGGATGGAAGGTGCTGTCCAGACCGATAACGGTGAAACGAAGGGTATCACCGCTGACCAGCCGCGGTGCGCGCGGCACGATGTCCAGCGCCACAACCGGGCCGACCGGGGCGGTATTGACCACCAGCAACGCGTTGGAAACCGAACGCTGGAAACCATCTGAAGGCGAGTTGACGATTTGATCCCACACCACCATGGTCGTCGATCCGCCGCCGTCGAAATTCAGCCCCTCTGCAACACCGCGGGATATCATAAAGTCAGCCAGCTCCGGCAGAGTCATGCCGTCGCTGTGATCCTGCCGGCCGTCGACAGTGATGAGGAACAGGCGGGTGCTGTCAGCGGAAAATCCGATCGCGGTGCGCGGATGACGCTGAAAGGCGTGGTCGGGGCCCCCTTCCTGCGTTACACCCTGATCGACCCAATTGGCACCATTGTGAACGATCCGCGGCAAACCGCCCAGCAGCTGCGTGAGCGACGGCCGATGCGCAAGCAGACCGATGTAGAGAGAAAGGGTGTCCCCTTTTTGGGCGTGATTCTGTAAAAATGTCGCTGCCGCGTCATGGCCGGAAAGCACCGCTTTGCCGGCGGGAATGGCCATGTTGCCGCGCAAAACCTCGATGCTGTCCACCCGGCAATAGACCGTATCGTTTATCACCCACGGCGTAAGCGGCGTGACCAGAACCTCGGTCCCCCATTGATTGGTCTGGGTCGAAGCACCGAAAAAAGAATTGTAGAGCACCAGAAAATTTGCCTGTCGAGTGGCATTAACTGTATTGAGAGGCAGCACCTGACCGCCGCTCGCGACCGAGGCCGTCAAGGCCGTCCGCGCCAGCGAAGGGCGATTATGACGATCGAACCCTATCGTGGAAAGCGTACCGGGACGGCGCACCAGCTCGCCATTGACAACCTGGGCATTGATCGGTTCACCCGTCAGGGTGTTGTAGAAATCGGCGTTAATCGCGGCCAGCACGTAATGATTTTCTCTGGTTTTTCGCTCCGCCATCGACCGCGTCCCCTCCAGACCATAGAGAAGATCCCGGGCCTTCACCGATTCCATTTGCAGATTGGGGTTATCCAAATCCAACTGCAACAGATCGATCCGCCAGGGTTGCGTGGCTTCGATGATCCGCTCATAGGTCACACCCGGTCCGACAGTGCGCTGAAAAACGGTCTCAAATTCGAGTGAAGCCATGACCTCAGCCAGAGCGATCAACAAAAGCAAGCAAATCAGTCGAATTTTCACCTTTGCCTCCAGAGCTATTTTCGCCCCCAGAAATCTTGCATTTTATTCTGATGCGCACGCAATTCCGCTGCTTTTTCGCGCGCTTGTTTGGCGAAAGGACCCTCGGGCTCGACTTGCGCACACATCTCGAACTCGCTGATGGCGTTTTGGTATTCTTTCGCATCCTTTTTGTGATAGGCAGTGGCCATCCAGAAATGGGGTTCACCGCGATCCGGGAATATCGATGACGCCAAGCCAAAATGTTCAATCGCTTCCCAAAGCTGGTTATCGAGCCCCTTGCGATTGAGAGATTGACCGGACGCAAGATGAAAATAATAACGGGCGCGATCATAGTCCGGCTTTAGCTCCCTGGCCCGGGCGAAGCGGTTCGCTGCAGCCGACCAGCTTTTGCGCTGATAGAGTTGCAGACCTTTTTCGACTTCGGCTTGCGCCTGAACGTTCAGGCTGTGCAGAGAATCCTGCTTGCTTTTGCTGCGGCTTTGCACAGCAGAATCCGCGCTGATCTGTTGATAATATTCGATAGCCTGATCGTGCCTGCCGAGCTGCGCATAAATGTCGCCCAGTCTCTCGAGATAGAGCGCGTGGTCGGGCAGTGTCGCTTGCGCCTGCTTGGCGAAGTGCAGGACCGTTCGCAAGTCACCTGCGATACTGGCTTGCTCGGCACGATGCGAGTAGAGCTCGGCCAGATGAGAGCGCACCGCTACCTCCTCTGGCGCCAGACGAAAGGCCGTCTCGGCCGCAAGCTGGGCGCTATCCAAAACACCCTTTTCCCAATAAGCCCGGCTGAGCAGTGCATAGGCGTCGATTGCGCTTGAATCTTTTGCCACGATTGCCTTGCACTCCCGGATAGTGGCATCGAGGTCGTGAGCGACCCAGTATTGTTGTGCAGTTTTCATCGGCGAACAGGCTAAAAATGGCAGGAACAACAACATCAGTTTACGTTGCATAACTTTTCCTTGTTTGAACCGGATTCGGTTACCAGCACCCAGTCCGGGTTTGAATTGTTGCGATTCTTTGGACTTTGTCGGTCAACGGGATCAACAACGCCTATTCAAAATACAAATCTGCAGACAAAGGTTCAATCATTTAATTGTTGCGGAATTGGCCATGGTGGGTTTAACAGTATACGGCGGAACACGGCACAGGTGTCCCATCAGTGCCTCAAAATGAAACGTCAGCAGGGGTGAATCGCACGGTTGCAGCGGCTTTGGCGGTTGTCAGACCGCATCCGGGTCCCTTGGTATAGATTTTGTAACAGCAATATTGTCAGCGATCGAGGGTTAAAAAGGGAGGCAATCATGAGAACATGGCAGCTGTTGTTTTTATTGGCCGCGATCGGTTTGGCTTGGGGAGAGTCGAATTTTCACAAGTTGTCCGGTGGTTTGGAACAGTTTTCTGCGCCATCGGGCACTGGCATGAGAATCGTGCGTTTGAATGACAATCCATTCGACACGGCGATTCGCTTTCGCGCCGCCATCTGCAGCGCCAGGCTTTTTGAATTGGATATCCAGACTGCCGACGGCCGGTCTGTAGACGGACTCTGTGCTGATTCTTTGGTGGTTGGTGCCTATGAAGTGGAGTGGACTCCGCACGATCTGCCAAGCGGGGTTTACTATCTCCATTTTCGCAACGGCGGCGAACATCAAGTAGAAATTGTGGCGTTGCTGCGTTAGGACCGGGTACAAAAAGGGTGCTTTTCAGGGGATATCGTGGGCATGGTTGGGGTCTGTCGCCTCTTCAGAGTCATCGCGTTCACCGAGCCTTCGCAGTTGACGGATACGCGATTCCTGGCTAAAAAAATTAATCTTCCACATCTTTTCCAGACGAGAAAACCGTCGTTGATCCAGACCGCGTTTTATCCACCATCCAATGGCAAAGCCAAGAAGCAGAGCTGCGAATAGAAAAAGTATTGGAGTGGCGTTCATAGGTTCTGACCGGTGGTTTCAGTGTAATATTAAAAGGCTCCCGATCGCTCGGGAGCCTTTTGCGTCAACTGCGCTGTTGTCTAGTTGGTGCGCATAAACTCGATACGACGATTCTGCTGACGGCCTTCGGGGGTTGCATTGCTGGCAACCGGGCTGTCCGGGCCATAACCTTTAGCCGTGATACGGGAAGCAGCGATTCCCTTGGAGACCAAGTAAGCTTTGACGGCATCGGCGCGTTTTTGTGACAGCTTGATATTGTAGGCGCGACTGCCGACACTGTCGGTATAGCCCTGAATTTCGACTGTCAGATCCGGATAAGCCTTGAGAGTCTGATAGGCTTTTTCCAGAACTTCAGCTGACTGATCGGTGATCATGGCCTTGTTGGTTTCGAAAACGATACCATCGAGAACAACCTTGGCGCCTTTTTCCGCGACTTCGAGGATCACGTCATCGTGGGAATCGAGCGGGTTGGTGCCGCGTTTGATTTCCACGCCGTCATTGACGGAACCGCCATCGCTGTCGGCAACCAGCGGATTGGTCTTGTGAATCTTGACTTCATCGGAATCGCTCAAGCCGTCGCCGTCGGTGTCCTTCTTCAGCGCATCGGTCTTGGCAACTTTGACTTCATCATAATCGCTCATGCCATCGCCGTCGCTGTCTTTCTTCAGCGGATCGGTCTTGGTCGTGAGGATCTCTTCGCCATCAGAGAGGCCGTCGCCATCGGTGTCGGCTTCGATAGGATTGGTCTGATATTTCTCGATCTCATCCTTGTCGTTGATGCCGTCGCCGTCGCTGTCGGCTTTCAGAGGATTGGTCTTATACTTGAGCACTTCGTCAGCGTCCGAGATTCCATCGCCATCGGTATCGGCTTTGAGCGGATCAGTAAAGTAAACTTTGGCTTCGTCGCCATCGCTCAAGCCATCACCGTCGGTATCGGCAACCTTGGGATCGGTTCCCAGCTGTTTCTCTTCCGAATTGAGCAGTCCATCGCCGTCTTTGTCCAGATTGGCAGGCTTATTCCAGGTCAAGCCCAGGGTGCCGGTCAGATATTTGTCTTTGGCATCTGCCCAGACATAATCCATGCCGTCTTTCTGTCCAAAGTGGTACAAGCCGCGCACATCGAGCATGGTGTTGTCGGCAACCTTGAATTCGACGCCACCGCCGACCGGAAAAGTCAGGGACAAATCGTCGACAGACTCCATCAGTGAATGATGGATACGGTCAATCACAGCGACACCGCCAGCGAGGTAGGGCCGAAAATAGTCGGACGGCAAGCCCAAACGTGCCAACATAGACACATTCACCAGTTCGCTCTCAAAATCGGGAACAGCCAGGCCATCTTTTCCGGCCAACTGCAACCAACCTGCACCCAGCTCAAGAGACAGCGGGTTGAGCAGATAGTATTCGCCGAAAAATCCAGCGGCAGGTTTGAAAGACGGGGAATCGAAATCGTCTCCCTGGTAGTAAGCAACACCACCGCGCAAACCGAAAGAGACAGAACCATCCCGATCAGCCCATGCTGGTGATGACATCAGCACAAAGGCCAATGCCAGTACGATAGCCATTTTTTTCATACTTTTCTCCTCGCTAACTAATGTGAATAGGTGTGATAGACTGATAGACCCATATTAAACTCTACCAGCCGTTTTAGCTTTTGCGCAGCAAAACACTGCTCTCTCTTCGTTACAGCCCGTTCAAAAAACATGCCAGTTTTTTGCTTGTTCTTTAATTAACTGATTTATAGCAGGTTAGTGAAAATTCCCCACAGCCATCTTCTCAACAGAACGGTGTTTTCTGCGCGATATCGCGCACAGGGTGCGCAATATTTACCATTATAACAACAGCAGCAAAGTAAAAATGCCCTTTTTCGGCAAAAAACATTGACAAATTATTCTATATTGCGTATAATTAAACGATTGTTCGTTTTCCATCCAAACGTCGAGAAAACGATACAGGACGCGGGCACACCGAATTGCCGCTCAACGTCAAATAAGGCAGAGCAATCGATGACAAACGGGCGATAGAGTGCCGAAATCGGTTGGGGGAGAGCAGTGTCCTTCGACAGGATATCGCAAATTGAAATACCAACAAGAGGGAAGGAACGGTGAATAAAATTCCAGATAGCAAATCCAACATCGAGCAAATCCGCGACCTGATTGTCGGTGAGCATATTCAGGATTATAACCGCCAGATCAACCGCCTGACCAAAGATTTGACAGATTTACAAAAGACCGTTGCCGACGTGAGCCGCACAAGCGAAGAACACATCGAGGATTTAAACAAGCAGGTCCAGCAAAAGCTCGACAAGTTGGAGCGGTCACTCTCCTCTCTTAAAACCGAACTGCAACAGCTTCAGGCGCAACACAAATCCTTATCCGCTGCGTTTGACGAAGCCCGAGCCGAGCAAGTCAACCGCATGCAGTTGGCCAATCTGTTTGCTGAACTTGCCTTATCCCTGCGCGGAGAGGATCTGCTCGAAAAATTAGCCGATACCAACAAACGGAATGGCGATGACGCCTGAAAATCGCACAAGCACCGGCAAAACCGGTGTCGATCCGCTGCATCAGCTGAAAGAGATTCTTCTGACCGATGACCAACGCCGCATCAGTGAGTTGGAAAATGAGGTCATCGATCTGCATCAAATGCTGGCCGATAAAGAACGGTTATTGGCGACTCTTTCACCGATTCTGACCGATCTCCTGGGACGCAAGATCCACGAGTCGCGCGATGACATGGCGACTGCGCTGGCGCCGCTGATGGGTGAGGCTATCCGCAAACAGGTAGAGGATTCCAAAGAGGATGTGGTAGACGCTCTCTATCCGATCATCGGTCGTATGATATCAAGGGCGGTGGCCGAATCGATGAAAAACCTGGTTTCTTCCATCAACGAGCAGATCAATCGCCGGCTGAACGTGACACTGTGGGTTCAACAGCTCAGGGCGCGATTTCTCGGTGTCAGCACCGGGGAAATCCTGCTGGCCGAATCTGCATCGGTGCAGATCGATCATCTGCTGATTATCCACCAAAAGACCGGGTTGTTGATCGCCCACAAGAGTTCCACGAATGAGAGCGAAATCCAGGTGATCGGCAGCATGCTGCAGGTGATCAAATCGTTCATTGAAGATGCTTTTGCTGAAGGTCAGCATACCGGCGACTTGTATGAAATCGAACACAGCGAGCGCACCATTCGCATCGAATCGAGCCGTTATTTCTATCTTGCCGTGGTCTACTCCGGCGTGCCAACTGCAGCCTTTAACGAATCTGTTCGCGGACTGGTGCATAAAATCCAGAATCGCTATCAAAAGCCGTTGCGGGACTATCAGGGCGACAACAGTCAATTCAACGGCATCGACAAATACCTCACCCGCTTTCTTAAAGCCAACCTGCAGCGGTAAATCCCATGCAATTGCAGAAAAAAATCTGCCTGCTCGGCATGTACAGTGTCGGCAAAACCAGCCTGATCGAGCGTTTTGTCTATCATCGCTTTTCCGACCATTATCTTTCGACTCTCGGCGCCAAAGTGACAAAAAAATCGCTGCAAATTTCCGCCTCTGATGGACAGCAGATCGAGTACAATCTGCTCATCTGGGATATCGCCGGCGAAGAGACCGAAAACAAAATCCCTCCGAGTTATTTGCTGGGGGCGGCCGGGGCAATCCTTGTGGCAGATCTTTTGCGGCCGGAGACCATCGAGGCGCTGCCGTCAGTCCTCGAGCGTTTTAAAGAAATCAATCCCGGGGCAGCGGTGGTTTTGGCAGGCAACAAAAAGGATTTGTTGCAGGACATCGAGTCCGACAGCAAGGAGATCCTCCGCCTCGCCCATCAACTCAAACTCCCCTGTCATCTGACAAGTGCCAAGACCGGTTGCCAAGTCGACTCGGTTTTTTCCGCCCTGGCTTCATCCCTGCTCAGCCGCGATGAAGCGAACCAGGTGATCTCACCGCCGAAGAAGAAAGCCAAAACCAGACAAGCGAAGGATCAGAAGCGGTGAAAATCGACCTGAATAAATTGATGCCGCCTTTGGGGCTCGGATATGCGCTCCTCGATCCGGCCTGGCAAATCGTAGAGTGCGAAATGGATGTCATCCCTGAAACCGGCAGAGAGGCAATAACGGGAGAATCAATAGGTTCGGCGTTTCCTGAACTGGTCGGCTACGAACCGATCCTGCAACAGGTGAGCGATGGCGAATTGCCGCGATTCAAGATGGAGAATCTCAATCGCGAAGGTCCAAAGGGCAATCTGGTATACTTTAACCTCGAGGTCGTGCCAACCGAAAAACCCGATACCCCTTTGGTTGTGGTGCTCTCTGATGCGACCTCGCTGGCGCAGCTCAGACAGCACATCCGCCAACAGCAGTACGAGATGCAACTGCTCAACAGGCAAAAATCCGGCCTGCGCGGAGACAGCGAAACCCTGCTTGGCTATTCAGAGCAGATCGTGGCTTTGCGGAACTTGATCGAAAAACTGTCCGGCATCCCGCGGGTCACGGTTTTGATTCAAGGCGAAAGCGGCACCGGCAAGAGCCTGGTTGCCCGGATGCTGCACGGAGAGCAAAAATCGCCGTTCGTCGAGATCAGCTGCGCATCCATTCCGGAAAACCTGCTCGAATCCGAACTCTTTGGCTATGAGAAAGGGGCTTTTACCAACGCGACGACCACCAAGAGCGGCATCATGGAGACGGCCAATGGCGGGACACTTTTTTTAGATGAGATCGGTGAGTTGCCGTTGGGACTGCAGGCCAAGCTGCTGACCTTTATCGAGACGAAAAAATTTCGCCGGTTGGGCAGCACTGTCGAAAAACACGTCGATCTTCGCCTGGTGACCGCCACCAATCGCAATCTGGAGGCCATGATTTCCGAAGGCAAATTTCGTCAGGATTTGTTTTACCGCTTGAATGTGGTGCGACTGGTGGTGCCGCCCTTGCGCCAGTTGGGAGAAGATGTCTTGCTGCTGGCCCGCCATTTTATTTGCCACTATAACCTCGAGTTTAACAAACAGATCGAGGATATCGATGAATCGGCGCGCGAATTTCTGCGGCGCAATTCCTGGCCGGGAAATGTGCGCGAACTGCGCAACACCATAGAAAGAGCGATGATTTTTTGCAGCAACAGGGTGCTCACCGCCAAAGACTTGAACCGCATGCAGAGCGAACAGGAAGCGGCGAACACCCGGCCGCGTTTTGACATCCCCGCAGAGGGCATGCCGTTCGCCCAGATCGAAAAAGAAATTCTCATCAACGCCCTGCAGATGGCCAACCACAACCAATCGCGCGCAGCGCGCCTGCTGCATTTGCGCCGCGATGCTTTGCGCTATCGACTGAAAAAACACGGTTTGCTTTCGGAAGAAAACGATTTGCAGGAACAATAAGATCAGGGGAATCTAGAAAGCAGAGGTTTTGGTTTCCACGTATTCCGCCAACCGATTGCGCAGCGCCAATCGAGCGCGATGCAAATTCGATTTGACCGCCGCCAGAGTCAGTTCAAGCATTTCAGCGATCTCTTTGAGCGAATAGCCTTCGATGTCTTTGAGGATAAAAACCGAGCGAAACTTGTCGGGCAAATGCTGAATGGCCTCATCCATCGCCATTCGCAACTCATTGTTCTCGACGATGCGGTGCGGATTGTCTCCAACCGACTGATTGAATGCCTGCAGAGCGATTTGGCTGACTTCCCGCTCCGCGTCGTCCAGCTCACTGCCTTGCTTGCGCCTGCTGCGCAGTTTCATCAAAGCAAAATTGGTCGCGATGCGATAGATCCAGGTCGACAGCGAGGATTTGCCCTCGAATGTCGGCAGAGCCTGAAAAACTTTGAGAAACGTCTCCTGCAACACGCACTCGGCTTCATCCGTATTGGCCAACAATTTCAAGGCAGCATTGTAGACCAGCCTTTCATTGTCGCGGACGATGCGCGCCATCGCACTTTTATCGCCATTTCGCGCCTGCAGGATAAGCTCTTTTTCATCGGCAAAATCGGAGCCGTTATCGGCGATGCGGATAGATTTGCTCTTCATATCGCCAATATAGACAAGCGGCGCCACAAATTCAAGCCTTTTTACCGCAGAGGCAACGGCCGACTCTGCAGTCGCCGGGAAAATATGGCTGATTCCTCTTCCCCGCGTCAGCCTTTCGCAGCGGACGGCCGGATTTCATAAGCCGTTTCAATCGGCACAGATGCTTTCAGCATCGCCGCAGCCGAGCAGTATTTGTCCTGCGACAGCTCGATGGCGCGCTGCACCGCCTCTTCCGGCACATCGTTGCCGGTGATGACAAACTTGATAAGCACGCGAGTAAAAACTTTGGGATGCTCCTCCGCCCTCTCAGCCTCGATCTCAACGACAAGGTCATCGAGTGACACGCGTTTTTTGGTGAGGATGGAGATCACATCCATCGCCGTGCAGCCCCCCACGCCAAGCAGGAAGAGCTCCAACGGCCGCGCACCTGAATCGGCACCGCCGAGTTCCGTCGGGCCATCCATGACGACCCAATGGCCCGAGTCCGATTTCCCGGCCAAAGAAATGCCCTTGATCTGGTGGATTGTTGCTTTCATCTCTTTCACCCGTTCCATGCTGTTGCGGATTGTTTGGTTGAACCTCTGGATCAATTGTGTTCCGAAATCATTGCATTCAACTCGTCGACGATCAGATCGATCTCCGCTGCGGTGAAATTTTTGTCAACCGCAGCGGATTCCAGGGTTCCCCACATGGGTTCGCCACAGGCCAGACAGCGAATACCGCGCTCCATCAGCAACCGCACGGCCTGCGGATATTCACGCACCAAATCCTCAAGGAGGATCTGCTTGCTGATAAGACCGAGCTCTTGACGATTGCTTCGCTCACTGTCAACCATCAGCCCCTCCCGGCTCGTCATAACAGTTTGGTCAGGTCCTGAACAAAGACCTCTTTTTCACGATAACCGACATAGGTTTTAACCAGGTTCCCCTTTTTATCGATCAAAAAGGTGGTTGGAATGGCGTTGATGCCGCCGAATCCATCCAGGAATTCCTGGGTCAGAAGAGCGATGGGATAATTGATGCCATATTGCGCGACAAAATCCAGAACCGCCTTCTCGCCGTTGCGACCGCCGGCCACTCCGAGGATTTCCAAACCTTTTTTCTGATAAGTGTCGTACAGATCGATAAAATCGGGAATTTCCGCCTGACATGGCGGGCACCAGGTATCCCACACATTGACAATCAAAACCTTGCCTTTGTAATCCTGCAGCGAAATGGATTTCCCTGCCATGGTCTTCAGGGCAAAAGGATAGGCCGCTTGCGCCTTGTCGCTCTCGGCGGTTTGGGCGACGGCCGCAGTGCCGGCAACTTTTGTATTTTGCTCCGATTTTCCGCAACCGGTAAATCCGGTGACCAGCATCAGAACCACCAACAGCCAACCGAAACGTGTCTTTTTCATTCTTCCTCCAGATACTTGTTGTTGCCATCCCGATCAAATGTATCCGCGATCAATTCATCGATGTGTCGCGCGATCAATTGTCTGATCAATTCACTGACGCAGTCTTGAGCAAACTCCTGGCAAAGCCTGTCTTTGAGCATGCAAGCGATTTGCCGAGTTCTGCAGGCATGGATGCGGGATTGAACATCACCGCAACACCTGATGATTTTTTCGGAAATGGAATCTTCCAGCATTTGCTTCCTCAGAAAAGAAGGAAAACTTTTATGACCGCTTTTCTTTAGATGAACGGATGATCAAGAGGATTCAACCCTTCCGTGTTTTCGCTGCAGCAGTTGACGCAACTACTTCAGGCGATACAATTCCCCGACTGGGCACACTCGCCGGCGGGCAATAAGCACTTGACAAAGTACAGATAATTTCGTTAACTTGGTGGCAAGAAAAATTCACCAGAGCACCAATCTGCCACCCTTGCGCCGGTTGAGCGGTCTGTTGGGCTGCCAAAATAAGGAGAGAAATGGCAAAAATCCTGTTGCTCCCCATCTTGTTCCTGGTGGTGCTCTCTTGTCACCAGCAGATTGTGTCATCTGACAGGGCGGTTTTAACTGATCCCAACATGCATAACCAGGCGCTTCACCTTTTGTTCGACTTGTGCGATTGGGCGGTAGACGTCCAGCTGGCGACGGGCGAGTTGGCGATCGACAACCGCCTTCGCACCTCTGTATTTATCAACAGCAACCTGGCGCGCATGTTGTGTGCCGGCTATGATCTGAGCGGCAATGCGCGTTATCGGGAAACGGCTCTGGCCTGGTTCGACCACCTGGTCGATCAGCAACAACTGGTCTTGTCATCGCAAGGCGATACCGCCGGCTATTGGGGCGATCTCTCACCGGAAGGCAACATCTATCTCGGAGACACCGGCACGGCAGCACATGGTCTGGCACGGGCGATACGGTATACCGAGGGTCAACAGAGAGGGCGTTATCTGCAAACCCTCCAGCGATTCGGCACATTTATCCGTTGGGGCAGCGTTGATGATCCGCAGGGTAAAAACCGTGGCGGCTCGCCGGGTTGGATCCTTGCTGACGGTGAAAATCGCGGCGCCATCGGCTGCGGCTACTATCGCGGCGAACTGTCGCTCAGTCCCTATTCGATTTCCACCAGCGTTGCAGGCGCAGGTTTTTTTTCGGCTCTTGCCTGTTTCACCGGCGATTCTTCCGATTGGATGGTCGCAGAGAATGCGCTTCGTTGGCTGCTGGCACAACAGACCGAGGAAGGAGAAATCCCCTACATCCTGCACAACAGCAGGCTCGACGAATGGCCGCTGGATACCATGAGCTATTTTGCCGACGGCCTGGTGGCGGTCTATCTGCGCAGCGGATCTGATTCGCTGCGCTGTTTTATCGCCCAGGAGATCAAACCCAGCATCAGCTGGCTGCTCAAAAATCAAAAGCGCAGCGGAGTGTGGGGAAAAATGCGCAGCGAAGATCAACAGCGCAGCCAGGGAGCCATCAATCTGCTCACCTGGTACTATCACCACATCGAACAGGATAAAAAAGTGTTGCGCGCCATCCACAACAACCTGATTTTTTTCCGCAAGCCCGAACGGGCTGAAAAATACGGCATTGGAATCCTGCCCATTTCCACTGGATTTGTCGGACTGGCGATTGCCGAAATGGTTGAACCAGGAATCACCTATGCGCTGAATCCACCAAGCGGTGTGCCAATCGCGCAAAAGGACAAAGGGCAAGAAGAACACCCTCGCCCGACCTCTGAGCGCACATGCAATACCCAAAGAGGGTTGCTGGCAGGGCGGTAAATCGCTTTGCTGTGGACGGACAAATGACAACCGGGGTAATCCTATGAATGAAAAACAGGTCGTCATCGGCATCGATCTGGGCGGCACCAAAATCTATACCGCCGTCGTCGATGAACAGGGCAAGATATTGGCATCGTCGCGCAAGCGCACCAAAGCTGAGCAGGGTCCGTCACCGGTGATCGATCGAATCGTCGAAGGGGTGGAGGAATCGGTTGCAGCGGCGGGATTACCGGCAGAACAGATCAAGGGCGTCGGTGTCGGTTCACCAGGGCCGCTGGACCTAAAAACGGGCACCATTCTGCAAACCCCCAATCTCGGGTGGAAAAATGTACCGCTGCGCGATCTGCTGCAAAAAAAGCTGCAACTGCCAGTGACAGTCGACAATGACGGCAATGTGGGGGTGCTGGGCGAATTCGCTTACGGTGCAGGCCATGGCGCGCAACACATGATCGGCTTGTTTATCGGCACGGGCATCGGCGGCGGGGTGATCGTCGACGGCAAATTGCTGCACGGATTCAACGAAAACGCCGGAGAACTCGGCCACATGATCCTCGATCCCGATGGCCCGCGCTGCGGTTGCGGCAACAAGGGCTGCCTGGAAGCCTTCGCCAGCCGGCTGTCGATCGAACGCGAAATCAAGGTTGCCGCCTTGCATGGCGTCGAGACTTTTGTTCTCGACGACATCAAAGAAAACGAGCGCTTGCGCAGCAAAAAACTGGCCGAAGCCTATGCCGCCGGCGATCCCGCCGTTAAACAGGCGGTCAATCGATCGGCCGAATATGTCGGCTACGGCACCGCCTCTTTGCTCAATATTTTCAATCCGGAAGTGGTGGTGCTCGGCGGCGGTGTGGTGGAAGCCATCGGTGAAGATTATGTCGAACAGGTGAGAAAAATCGCGCTGCAGAACGTCTTTAAAGTCGCCCGCCGCAACGTCCGCATTGTGGCAGCCCTGCTCAAAGACGATTCAGCGGTTCTCGGCGCCGCCCGCCTGGCCTGGGATTATTACAACAAGCGCAAGATCTGAACCACCTGCTGCCCCGCCAATCCTTCACCGGGGGTGCCGGATTGGTTGAACAGCATCTTCTCTCCTCACAGCAACTGCACCATACCGCAACCAGGTCAACGGATTCTGATTGATTCTCTGGCAAAAAATTCTTAAATTTAATGATTTAATTCTCATTTGCTCCTCACGGATGGATGTGGAACCCGGATTCGGTGCTGCGCACCGAATCTCACAGTAAATCAATCTGATAGCAATACACAGAGGGTGAAAACCGCCATTTGTACAACCACATAAGGAATAAGAGATTGAATGATTTTTGATTCGGTTAACACCGAATCTGGGTGGAACAAACGGGGGTTGGAAGATCCCTTCCGGCTCAAAATCTGGAAATGGAATTCAAGATGAAAAAACGGACAAAAACCAAAGGTTACGTCAACAAACTCAACGAGATTTCGCAGACGCTGCAGGAATTGATCGGCGAATTGTTGCGCGATGTGCAAGAATCCGAGCAGCGCTATCGCTCGATAGTCGAATTTGCCGAGGATGCGATCATCACCATCGGCCCGGACAACAAAGTGCAATCCTGGAATCAGGGTGCGTGCAAGATTTTTCGCTGGCAGAATCGCGAGGTATTGGGCAAAGATCTGGACAGCCTGATCACCCGCGGGGAAGTGGAAGCCGAAGCAAGCGAGTTGTCCAAGACCATTTTGCAGGGCAAATCGTTGCGGAGTTTTGAAGCTGTGCGCTACACCAAAAATGGAGAACCAAGGCAGGTGCTGATCTCAGCGGCGCCGATCGAGAACATCAACGGTCAGGTGGAAGCCGCTTCGATCATGTACAAAGACATCAGCGAGCTCAAGCAAGCACATGCACAATTGGTGCAAACCGAAAAACAGGCGACATTGGGCATCATTGCCGGCAGCATCGGCCACGAGCTGAACAACCTGGTCGGCGGCTTGCTTTTGCACGCCCGGCTGCTGCAGCACTATGCGGATAAACCGGACAAAGTTCGGGAAACAGCGGAGATCCTGCTGAGCCATCTGGAAAAGGTGACCTTGCACGGCAAGAATTTGCTGTCATTGAGCCGGCCGACCAAGCCGCGTTTTGAAGAGCTCGATCTGAACGTCATTCTGCAAGACACCACCAGCACTCTGGTGTTGAGCGGGGTGCTGAAGCATTTTGACATCAATGCCCAGTTCGAAAGCAAGAAATTTCTCGTCAAAGGCGACCGCCATCAGCTGGAACAGGTGATTCGCAATTTGGAGATCAACGCAGCGCATGCAATGGGAAGCAAAGGAATCCTGACCCTGCAGACGCGTCTGCGCAGGGACGGGAAACAAGTCGAAGTGATCATCGGCGACAGCGGTGCCGGCATCCCAAATGAAATTCGCGATAAAATTTTCCAACCGTTCTACACCACCAAAGCGGAAGGCCAGGGCACGGGCCTGGGGCTGACCATCGTCAAGGACATCATCGAAAAACACCGCGGTACACTCAAACTGGAAAGCAAAGTGGGAGTGGGAACAAAGGTGATCATCGGCCTGCCCGTGGTGTAGTTCGGATACAGCGATTCCGTCGTTCCCGAAAGAAAGAGCCAGACAGGATCTGAAACACCGGTCGTGTTTGGAATCCGGACGATCGCCGAGAAGGTTTTTTTGCGCTCGCGAGCTCGAAATGGGAGCTGTTATGGCCCCTCTGCCAGGGTCAACGGAAGCTTTTGAATCCGGCTGTTGGCGGAAATAAATCAGATCGATCGAGCAACCGGAACCACTTTCTGCTGCGAGATGGGCCATCGGCTGCCAGGCAAAAAGTCGGCAAGTCGCTCGGCCTATTCATATCACGCAGCTGTGCGGACTGCCCTGCGCACTCACTTTTCTCTTCCGCCACTCTTCTCTGCCGATCCTATACGCCGGTCGGCATCTCCTCCTTGCGTTTCTCGAGGATTTCGCGCGCGATCGCCAGATTCTCCGCACTCGAGAGGATGAGCAACACATCCCCCTCCTCCAGCACAGTCGATCCCCCCGGCATGATGAATTTCTCGCTCCGCGAGATCAGAGTGATCAAGCAGTCCTTGGGAAAACCGAGATCGAGGATCTGTTGCCCCGCCGCCTGTGAGCCATAGGGAACAAAGAGATCCACCAGCCGCAGATTCATCGCCTCGGAGTTGTCGAAATCGATGGGGTAGCGGCGCTGGCGCACCAGGGGGGCATCGACTTTGGCGAGCCGCGCCATCAGGGGGATGGTGGTGCCTTGCAGCAAAACCGAGGTGATGACGATAAAGAAAACCAGATTGAAGATGAAATGGGTCTGATCCAGTCCCGCCAACATGGGAAAGGTGGCCAGAACGATGGGCACCGAGCCGCGCAGTCCCACCCACGAGATCAGGTGCTTTTCGCGGAAGCTGAAATGGAAGGGGATCAGGCTGAAAAAGACTGCTGCCGGCCGTGCCACCAGGATCAACAGCAGGGCGATCAGCAGCCCCTGGCCGGCTACCGGGATGAGTTGAGAGGGAAAGACCAACAGCCCCAGAGTGAGGAACATCAGGATCTGCATCAGCCAGGCGATGCCGTCATGAAAGCGGATCAGGCTTTTTTTGTGGGAAAAATTCTGCTCGCCCAACACCAGTCCGGTGATATAGACCGCAAGAAAGCCGCTCCCCTTGAACCAGGCGGTGAGGGCATAGGTCAGCAGCACCCAGCCCAGGGAGAGGACCGGATAGAGCCCCTCATAGTCGAGCTTGATCCGGTTGATGATCCGGATGAAGAGCCGGGCCATGACAAAGCCCAGGGCCAAACCGGTGATCATCTGTTGCAGAAAGTGGGGAATCAGGCTCAACAGCGGCCGGCCTGGATCGCCGATAAGCTCGAGCAGGCCGACGGTCAGAAAAACCGCCATCGGATCGTTGCTGCCCGACTCGAGCTCGAGCAGGGGGCGAAGCGGATCCTTGAGCCCGACATTCTTGGAGCGCAGCACGGCAAAGACCGCTGCCGCGTCGGTCGAGGAGACGATCGATCCAATCAGCAGGCTCGCCATCAAACTGTAGCCGAGCAAATAATGAATGCAAAAGCCGGTGATAAGGGCGGTCATCAAGACCCCGAGGGTGGCCAGGGTCAGCGCCGGCCGCACCACCTTGCGAACGACCGCGACGTCGGTCTCCAGGCCGCCGGCGAAGAGGATATAGGCAAGAGCCACGGTGCCAAGAGCCTGGGCCATGCGGGCATTGTCGAAATGAATGCCGCCGAGGCCGTCGGACCCGGCCAGCATGCCGATGCCGAGAAAGAGCAACAGAGTCGGCACGCCAAAACGCTCCGAGACTTTGCTCAAAAGGACGCTGATGACCACGATCACCGCTGCCGCCAGTAGGAAGAGTTCTCCGTTCATAACCTGCTTTCCTGCCTCTTATCTCTTGACAATCTTGGCAAAATAGGGTTTGGCCTCTGTATCGACGCGCAGGTAATAGAGCCCAACCGGGCAGCGCGATAGATCGATGCGCTGTTCGCGGGGATGGTTTATCTGTTGCCCTGTTTTCATATTGAGCATGTAGACGGCGCTGTCGCCGTTGGCACTGCGACCGCCGAAGCAGTAAATAAAACCGTCCAGCTTGTTTTGCAGGGCCTGATGTCCGGCTATGGGCGGCACCTTCAGCCAGGACGCGTCATAGGGTTTGAGCTGTACCCATTCGCCGGTATCCCAATTGTGTTTCCAGACTTCATCAGAGCGTTCGATCTGGGTGATTCGGTAATGGGGGAGTCCATCGCTGTCAAAATAGTGGAATTTCTTGGCCCTGAATCCACCGATATAGACATCCACCCTGTCCCCACCCTCCAAAAAGCGATTGACACTGAACTCCCAGAAATTTTCGGGCTTTCTGTCGATCTGAGCCGGCACATCCTTCGGCAAGCTGAAAATGCAAGCAGCCAGCAAGCCGGCTGCAAACAAAAAGACTCTGTTCCGTTCCATATCGTTGCCGCTGCAACAGCAAAAGAACAGCTGTTCATCTCGGCGCTGTTGGGCGCCACGAGCCGGTCACAGGCAGGCTGGGTGCGCTTGCCATGGTGCATTTTGATTTTGGCTGCGGAGCTTAAATATAGCATTTTGCCTATTCGAGAGCAAGTGAATTTTACAGACAGCGTCGATTTTGACCGTTGCCCAGTTAAACGTTCGGCAAATGCGGGGCTTGTCTGCAGGGATAGGCGCGGATGCGATGTTCGGGTTGTGGTAGGAGATGCAGATCATAGGTGTTATCAAGACTTGATTCGAGCGGGGAGGTAATAAAAAGCCCGGGTTGTTATGAACAACCCGGGCTATAAAATAAATCCGGCGACTACCTACTCTCCCACGCAGTCTCCCACGCAGTACCATCGGCGTAAGAGGGCTTAACTTCCGAGTTCGGAATGGGATCGGGTGTGGCCCCTCTGCTATGGTCACCGGAAGCTTATGGATCATGCTTTTGGTGAAGAAATAAATCAAGATCGATTGGGTAGACCGGACAAACATTCCGCTGAGACATCGACCGTCTGCTGCGAATTAAAAAAGTTTGATCAAGTCGCTCGGCTTATTAGTATCACTCGGCTGAACATGTTGCCATGCGTACACCTGTGACCTATCAACCTCGTCATCTTCGAGGAGCCTTATGATCGCTTGCGCGATGGGATATCTTATCTTGGGATGGGCTTCGCGCTTAGATGCTTTCAGCGCTTATCCACGCCGAACATAGCTACCCAGCTATGCCGCTGGAGCGACAACTGGTACACTAGAGGTTCGTCCACTCCGGTCCTCTCGTACTAGGAGCAGCTTCCCGCAAATATCCTACGCCCACGACAGATAGGGACCGAACTGTCTCGCGACGTTCTAAACCCAGCTCACGTACCGCTTTAATTGGCGAACAGCCAAACCCTTGGGACCTTATTCAGCCCCAGGATGCGATGAGCCGACATCGAGGTGCCAAACCGGGCCGTCGATATGAACTCTTGGGCCCGATAAGCCTGTTATCCCCGGAGTACCTTTTATCCTTTGAGCGACGGCAATTCCACTCTCTACCGCCGGATCACTAAGCCCTGCTTTCGCATCTGCTCGACTTGTTTGTCTCGCAGTTAAGCTCCCTTATGCCTTTACACTCTGCGCACGATTACCGTCCGTGCTGAGGGAACCTTTGGGAGCCTCCGTTACATTTTGGGAGGCGACCGCCCCAGTCAAACTACCCGCCTAGCATGGTCCCCGACCCGGATTCACGGGTCTGGGTTAGAATCTCAATAGAGCAAGGGTGGTATTTCAAGGTTGACTCCACGAACACTGGCGTGCCCGCTTCAAAGTCTCCCACCTATCCTACACGTGCAATACCGAAACCCAATGCTAGGGTATAGTAAAGGTTCACGGGGTCTTTCCGTCCCGTCGTGGGTAACCGGCATCTTCACCGGTACTACAATTTCGCCGGGCCTCTGGTTGAGACAGCGCCCAAGTCGTTACACCATTCGTGCAGGTCGGAACTTACCCGACAAGGAATTTCGCTACCTTAGGACCGTTATAGTTACGGCCGCCGTTTACCGGGGCTTCAGTTCAAAGCTTCTCCTGCCGAAGCAAGATGACCTCTCCCCTTAACCTTCCGGCACCGGGCAGGTGTCAGTCCCTATACTGCGCCTTTCGGCTTGGCAGAGACCTGTGTTTTTAGTAAACAGTCGCCCAGGCCATTTCACTGTGACCCCTTTCTGCTTCGCTCGCGTAAAGCTTCACATACTCAGGGTACCCCTTCTCCCGAAGTTACGGGGTAATTTTGCCTAGTTCCTTAACCAGAGCTCACCCGCGCACCTGAGGATACTCTCCCCATCTACCTGTGTCGGTTTGCGGTACGGACACCTATATCTCTCACTTAGAGGCTTTTCTTGGCAGTCTGATTACAGCCAATTTGTGGGCTGAGCCCTCTCATTCGTGCCTCGGAGTAATGGAGCATCGGATTTGCCTGAAGCTCCCTCCTACACACTTAGACCGGCAATCCACTTTCCGGCTGGCTTTTCACTTCTGCGTCACCCCATCGTGTCTTGGTCGAGATACGGGTGGTACAGGAATTTTCACCTGTTTTCCATCGCCTACGCCTGTCGGCCTCGGCTTAGGTTCCGACTAACCCTGAGAAGACGAACTTTACTCAGGAAACCTTAGATTTTCGG
>JAKQNP010000024.1 GCA_029565675.1 bacterium | reverse complement strand
CGCGCTCCATTGGCCAGCATTTGAAGATAGGCTTTTTCGCTTTTACGAATCGAGCCATAAAATGTTTTCAAGCCGATGATATCCGCCCGGAGACAATTGCCCAGGATCATCCCGCCGATGGGAATTACATATTGCGCTTCGAACAATTCAGGCCGTCGAAGAATAATTCCGATAAAAAACAGCAGCGGAATGGTCGTCCCCGCCAGTAGCGCAAAAAACAACGGCTGAAGAACCATGCCGATGCGAAGATCGGTGCTCCGAACGATGGACACATCCGCGACAACAATCATCACCAGGACCCACGCCGCATTGAGCCAGTTGTTATTGAGCCGGAAAACAATCTGGAGATAAAGTCCGACGAATAAAAGCTGAACCGTCATCCGTGCGACCGCTATGAGAGTTTGCGAAAAAATCGGAATGCGATACCAGAGAATAATTGCTAAAGGAACGATCAGCATCGCATAGCCTATCGCCAGATCGAAATATCGAATATCCGCGGTGGTCACCGGTCGACTCCTTTCGATGACGAACACAACTCAATGATCCGCTGATTCGGATCGATCCGTTCCGTCGCATGCGAAATACACAAAACGGTCAGGTCGTTACGCGTTTGAAAATACTCCAGGACGGTTTGTCGAGCGGCCTGGTCCAGCGCGGAGGTTGGTTCATCGAGCAGATAAATTTTTCGGTCGAGTAAAATCGCGGCGATCAAAGCCACCCGTTGTTTTTCGCCCCCCGAAAGGGAACCCATATCTTTATTCAGCAATTCTCTCGGCAGTGAAAAATGATCGAAAAGCTCCGGCACACGCGACAGATTTTTTCTTTGCCCGATATTCGCCCGGTAGGTCATTGGCTGTTCAAGAATTTCGCGAACGTTGCCGGTTCCCATATCCGGTTCCTGTGCGACATAGGCAAGCTTTGTCCGCACCGTCCAGACCGACTCCGGCGTCAGTTGGGTTCCTTCGATAAAAATATCGCCTTCATCGGGTTCGATAAATCCCAGAATCGCTCGAAACAACGTGGTCTTGCCGCAGCCTGAAGGTCCGGTGAAAATGACCTTCTCGCCTGTTTCAATTTGCAGACTCAAACGGTCCAGAACATCCTTGCCGTCCAGACGTACTGTCAGATTGTCGATTTTAATCGCGGGAGGTTGTTTCATGAAATCATTTTATCAATCTGCCGCACAATCTGCACAGAAAATGATGGGCATAAAAAAGGGCGAACCCTTGGGTTCGCCCTTTGTGTCGGACTCATGCTAAAAATATTCTGAACTAAAACGAACTCAGCGGCTTGCCGTTTTGTCGGATGGATTCGTGCGCCAGAAGTCCTACCCGAATCGCCTCCAGTCCCGCCTGAACTCCTGCCAGGGGCTGAGTCTGTTGTTCAATGGCGTTCGCCAGATCAACCAGCAATCTCGAATCGCCGCCGCCATGACCTGAGTCGATGTTACCGGGTGTGAACGTCATCGATTCCTTATACATCGCGGTATTGCGTGTCTTGATGTAAAGCTTGCCGTCGGCGTCATTGAGAACGATCTTGCCTTTGGTGCCGATGAAGACATATTCCCGATTGTCATCGGGCGTATAGTGGCACTCGTTATACGACGCTTTGACGCCGTTGTCATAAACGATTTGAACCAGATGGTTGTCCAGACAGTCCACTTCCTTGCGGAAGGCGCACTGCACTCGCGGGCTATCGTCATTCATCCGTTCCGGGCAGGTGAAACGTTTATCGCACTTGGGGCATGTCAGATCGTTGGGTTCATCGCCGCCGAACACATCCCGCGAACCGATCGCCGAGATCTGTCGGGCCTGAGCGCCGGCAAACCAGTTGAGGATATCGAAATCATGACTGCCTTTTTGCAGCAGCAATCCACCGGTGTTCGCAAAAGACGCA
>JAKQNP010000023.1 GCA_029565675.1 bacterium | reverse complement strand
GGCCAACATCGGCAAGGCGCAGCAATTCCTCGGTTACCAGCCTCAGGCCGACCTCCGCACCGGCCTCCAGGCCGTGGTCGACTGGATGAAGGAAAACACAGAAAAAGGTAAAAGGTAAGAGAAAACAGCTTAACCACGAAGACCACGAAGAAAAGAAGAAAAATACAAGCAAAAGCAAAAAGATAAAACCTGAAAGAGAAAATAGTTTAACCACGAAGACCGCGAAGAAAAGAAGAAAAATACACGCAAAAGCAAAAAGATAAAACCTTAAAGAGAAAATAGTTTAAACACGAAGTCCACGAAGAAAAGAAGAAAAATACACGCAAAAGCAAAAAGATAAAACCTGAAAGAGAAATAGTTTAACCAAGAAGGCCGCGAAGAAAAGAAGAAAAATACAAGCAAAAGCAAAAAGATAAAACCTTAAAGAGAAAATAGTTTAACCACGAAGACCGCGAAGAAAAGAAGAAAAATACAAGCAAAAGCAAAAAGATAAAAAATCAAAGAGAAAATAGTTTAAACACGAAGACCACGAATAAGAGAATGATTGAATTTGATCCGTTATCGAACCGAGTGATCGGTTGTGCGATCGCCGTGCATCGGGGGTTGGGTCCTGGTTTGTTGGAATCTGCTTATGAGCAATGTCTGGCAAGAGAATTTTCCCTGGCGGAATTGGCTTTCGAGGTGCAAAAATCCATGCCGGTTGAGTACAAAGGGATTCATCTGGATTGCGGATATCGTTTGGACTTTTTGGTCGAAAACAAGCTCATCATCGAGCTGAAAGCCGTCGCCGCCCTTTTGCCCGTACATGAAGCACAAATATTGACCTATATGAAATTGGCGCAAGTTTCTGTTGGTCTGTTGATCAACTTTAATGTCGAGGTATTAAAGGAAGGAATAAAAAGATTTGTGCTCTGATTTTCCATTTTCTCGAGTATTGCGTATTTGCGAATTGTTCAGTCAAATAGGATTTTCATAGTTTTTTAGTTTGTTTTTTTATCGTGTTTTTTTCTTCTTGTTTTTTCTTCGTTTATTTCGTGTTTAAATACAATTTAATGGTTGTATTAGCGATTTTAATTTCCTTTTACCTTTTCTTATTCAATTTCAAACCAAATCGAGGATGAAAATGGACTTACGCGAAAAGATCAACCGCAAGGAAGCCGTTGTCGGAGTGGTCGGACTGGGCTATGTCGGCTTGCCGTTGTTGCTCGAATTCGCCTCGCGCGGCCTGCGCACAATGGGATTCGACATCGACAAATCCAAGGTCGACACTCTGGCCAAGGGCAAGAGCTACATCAAACACATCCCCACTGAAAAAATCGCCGACCTGATCAAGCTCGGCAAAAACGAGTTCACCACCGATTATTCCCGCACCGCCGAGGCGGACGTGCTGTTGTTGGCGCTGCCGACGCCGCTGGACGAGCACCGCGAGCCGGATCTTTCCTATATCGTCAACACCGCGCAGTCGATCAAACCGTATTTGCGCAAAGGCCAGATGGTGATTCTGGAAAGCAGCACCTGGCCTGGCACCACCGCCGAGGTGGTGGCGCCGATTTTGGCACAATCGGGATTGAAGGAAAACGTCGATTTCTGGGTCGCTTTCTCGCCTGAACGCGAAGATCCCAACAACCCCAAGTACACGATCAACAACATCCCCAAGGTGGTCGGCGCCGACGATCCCTATGCGCGCGAATGCGCCATCGCCCTCTACAGTCTGGTCACCACCCCGGTTCCGGTCTCCAGCACCCGGGTGGCGGAGAGCGCCAAACTGCTGGAAAACATCTTTCGCAGCGTCAACATCGCGCTGGTCAACGAGATGAAGATGATCATGGACCGCATGGGCATCGATGTGTGGGAGGTGATCTCGGCCGCTTCGACCAAGCCGTTCGGTTTCATGCCGTTTTATCCCGGGCCCGGCCTCGGCGGCCATTGCATCCCCATCGATCCGTTCTATCTGACCTGGAAAGCGCACGAATACGACATGCCGACCCGCTTCATCGAGCTGGCGGGCGACATCAACACCGCCATGCCGTCGTGGGTGGTGGCCAAGATCATGTCGGCGCTCAACAGCCACAAGAAATCGCTCAACGGCAGCCGTCTTTTGATCCTCGGGGTGGCCTACAAGAAGGATATCGATGACATGCGCGAGACGCCGGCATTGAAGCTGATGGAACTGTTGCGCGAGCAGGGCGCGGCAGTCGACTATTATGATCCCTATGTGCCGAAACTGCCGCCGACGCGCAAATACCAGTACGACATGACCAGCATCGAGCTGACCCCGGCGGCGATCGCCGGCTATGACGCGGTGGTGGTGGTCACCGACCATACCGCGGTCGATTACCAGCTGGTGCTCGACAATGCGCGTTTGATCGTCGACACCCGCAACGTCTACAAACAGCGCGGTCACGACAAAATCGTTTCGGCTTAACCACTTGTCTGTATCGACCGGCGGCGGGGGGCACAAGCCGCTGTCGCCGGTCATCAGAGCAGCAAAAATGAGGATTTGCATGGCCAAGAATTTCGCTTTGATCGGTGCAGCGGGGTATATCGCCCCGCGCCACATGCAGGCCATTCACGACACCGGCAACCGCCTGGTGGCGGCGCTCGATCCGAACGACTCGGTCGGCATACTCGACCGCTACGACTATGACGTCGATTTTTTCACCGAATTCGAGCGTTTTGACCGCCATGCGGAAAAACTGCGGCGCGGCCATCCCGATCGCGCCATCCATTATGTGAGCATCTGCTCGCCCAATTATCTGCACGATTCGCACATTCGCGCCGCGCTGCGCCTCGGCGCCCATGCCGTGTGCGAAAAGCCGCTGGTGCTCAATCCGTGGAATCTCGAATCGCTCATCGAGCTGGAAAAAGAGAGCGACCTGCGGGTCTACACCGTGCTGCAGCTGCGCATGCATCCGAGCATCCGCGTGCTGTATGAGAGCATCCAGCGGGAACCGGCCGGCAAAAAGCACGACGTCAAGCTTGCCTACATCACCTCGCGCGGCAAGTGGTACCATTTCAGCTGGAAAGGGGACCAGGCCAAGTCGGGCGGCATCGCCACCAACATCGGCATCCATTTTTTTGACATGCTGTTGTGGATCTTTGGCGGGGTGAAGGAGATGCAGGTCGAATATTCCGATTATACGCGCATCAAAGGCAGCCTGGAGCTGGAGCGGGCGCGGGTAGAGTGGTTTTTGTCGATCGACCGCAACGACCTGCCGCCGCAGGCGGTTGCCGCAGGCAAGCCGACCTTCCGCTCGATCACCGTCGATGAGCAGGAGATCGAATTTTCCGGGGGATTCACCGATCTGCACACCGAGGTCTATCGCGATATCCTCGCTGGAGGCGGCTATGGCCCGCAGGACACCCTGCCCAGCATCCGCCTGGCCCACGATATCCGCCACTCCAAATCCGAAAGCACCAAATTCCACCAGTGGCAGGCGTTTTTGGGCAAGTGAGAGACAGATCGCTCGTGCTGGCGGAGAAAACGACGAATAACCGAATCGGATATTTTTTACAATGGCTGAACAAGGGCAGCTGGGCGGTCCTGGATCAGGCTCTGTTTGCCGGGACTCACTTTGTGCTCAATATTTTGTTGGCGCGATGGCTTTCTCCCGACGAATACGGCGCTTTTGCCGTGGCTTTCTCCATTTTTCTGCTATTGGGCGCTTTTCACACCGCGTTTCTCACCGAACCCATGCTGGTATTTGGACCGGGGCGGTATAACAACAGGTTCTCCGATTATTTGGGATATCTGATCTATGGCCACTGGTTCATCAGTCTGATGGCCAGCCTCGTGTTGTTTCTGAGTTATTGGTTTTTTCACAGCAAAGGTCAAATCGCACTCGCAAACTCTTTTTTCGGCCTGGCTCTTGCCGCGCCGTTTATCCTTTTGCTATGGTTGACACGGCGGGCATTCTATGTCAAATTTAATCCCAAATATGCTTCTTTCGGCGGCGCCTTCTATTTTATTGCCGTTTGTTTGGCTTTGTTGCTGCTTTATCACCATGAGATGTTATCTCCATTTTGGGCGTTCATCGCCATGGCGGTTGCCAGTGCTCTCGTCAATATCTCGTTTCTTGTTTTGCTGAGGCCGAATTGGCGCCGGCTGAGTTGCAATCCTGATTTCGCTGAAGCCGTGCGCATGCAATGGACCTATGCACGGTGGTCCGGGGCGACGACGATCCTGACCTGGATCCCGGGCAATATCTACTACAGCCTTTTGCCGTCATTTGTCGGCCTGGGAGGAGCAGGAGCCCTGCGGGCAACTCAGAATGTCATCATGCCGGTTCTGCATGGTTTGTCCGTCCTGTCCATTTTGCTTGTTCCCAAGTTTGTCCAGGTTTTTAACCACAATGGGAAAAAGGCTTTGTTCAAAATCAGCAAATCGGTTTCTCTGTTATTTGTTGTTCTTGCTGTATTTTATTGGGTGTTGATCATTGCATCTGGACCCTGGTTGATGAAATTATTGTATGGCGATAAATATCTGGAATATAACGCCATCATTCCGATAATCGGTTTTTTGCCGGTTTCAGCGGGAATTGTCGCGGTTATCGGCGGTGCATTGCGGGCCATGGAGCGGCCGGATCTGGTATTCAAGAGCTATATCATCACCCTGTTTTCGACGTTGACAGTAGGGATTGGCTTGACCTATTGTGGCGGAGTAATCGGATCCGGCATCGCCCTGCTGATCTCTTCTTTGACTACCGCGGTAGCTTTGACCTGGTTTTATTTTGCAGGACTTAAAACCTGATGAGGATCGCTCATTTTATCATCGGCCGCTGCAATCCGGATAGCGCCAACGGCGTTGACAAAACCGTCTATTATTTGAGCAAAACACAAGCGGCTTTGGACCATGAGGTTGCGGTTTTTTCGCTTTCCATAAAACCGCCTCTCCCCATTCCCAAAGTCCAGGTTAAAGCCTATCCACCCAAACGCAATCCCTTTGCCTTGCCGAAGAAGTTTCTGTGGGATTTGAAAGATTGGCGGCCGCAAATCGTGCATATGCATTCGGTCTATATACCACAAAACTGGGCTTTGCATCAATGGCTGCACAAAGAAAAAATACCATTTGTGGTGACACCGCATGGAGGATTGAACCAGCAGGTAACCAAACAACGATTCTATTTAAAGTTGCCTTATAAATATCTGATGGAATTGCAGCTTTTGAACCGTGCGGCTTTTGTCCATTCGGTCGGCGATACCGATGCCATCCTTCGATATGGAGTCAAAGCGCCTGTTGCAGTTGTCCCCAACGGTCTGGATCTGGATTCTCTTCCTAGTGATCCCGATCCGCATTATTTAACGAAAAAAATGCCAGAGCTGAAAGGAAAAAGAATTTTCCTCTTTATTGGTCGTCTCGATCCCGACCATAAAGGGCTTGATTTGCTCCTTGCGGCTTTTGCCCAGATCGACACTCAAAATTGTGTCCTGGTACTGGTCGGTCCCTATTGGAAGAATTCGAACGTCGAATTGCATCGCATTGTAAACGAATTGCAAATAGAAAGAAACGTGATTTTTTTGGGTCCTGTTTTTGGCAAAGAAAAATTCGATATCCTTGCAAGCTGCGATGTTTTTGTCCATCCATCTCGATGGGATGGATTGCCTTTTTCAGTTTTGGAAGCTTGTGCGCTGGCAAAACCATGCTTGGTAAGTTGCGCGGCAAATCCCCTTGGCCTGATTGTAGACAATCAAGAAGGTTTCGTTATCGAGCCAAAAGTCGAGAGCCTAAAAAATGGTTTATCAAAATCAATTGAATTGGATTCTTTGTCTCTCAAAGAGATGGGATTTCAAGCTAGGAATATGGTGAAAAGCCAATTTCAATGGAGGGATATTGCGCAAAACATGATAATTGAATATAAAAAATTATGCAAATAATGGAAAAAGATATCAGGATTGCTATTGCGGAGGATATAGCCAATCGATGGAACCTAACAGATATTGATTATGCATTAATCCATGGGATAGAAGAATATCCGAAAAAAATTGGACGGGACCTTGATGTCTTTGTCAGGAAGGAACATGTAGATAAAGCAATTTCGATTTCTATTGAAATTTTTAAGGAATATGGTTGGTTTCGAGTGGTTGATTTGCCGCCGATTTATGGAAAAAGGGTGATTGCATTTAGCGATGACCATCACAATTTTCTTGAAATACATACAATCAGTAAAATGACTTGGTTTACTGTGACATTTGCCCAAAAACCTGAGCCTAAATATAACGTAGGTCCTTTTAAAGTAGATCCGTGGGCCAGTATTGCTAAGCGTTTTTTGATGGTTATTTTGGGTTCTAGTGATGGGGGGAAAAAAAGATATGCAGAGAGACCAGCAGAATTGCATCTTTGTGAAAATGAAAAAGATGCATTTAAAAATCTCTCTAAATATGTCGGTGGAAAAACCACAAAAGGTATAGCTCAAAGTATATTCGAAAGAAATGCTGATAAAATATCTTCTCAAAGACGCAAATTACAAGTACGTCTATTATTTTATTCATTGCGCAATCCATTTGAATCGATAAGGAATGGATACAAATATATTAGTAACAGAATCTTAAAATATATCACACCTTGTGCCCCAATCATTGCTATTGTGGGCCCAGATGGCGTTGGCAAGACCACTTTAATTAGCAGTGTTAGGTATCAACTGCCTTTGGTTTTTAACTCTATTTTAATTAAACATTGGCGTCCTTTTTTATTTCCCGCTTTGGGAAATATTATCGGAATTAAATCTGGAAAGCCCGGTCCTCCAAGGCGAGAAGCAGGTCGCTTTTATTTTTTTCGCATGGTGTATTATTATTTTGATTTTTTATTTGGTTATTATTTAAAGGATGCAACCCTTACAGCAGAACAAAGAATAATAATTTATGATCGCTGTTGGCTGGATGGATGGGTCGATCCCTTGCGCTATGGTTTCTCTTCGACATGGGGTATCAAGTTTCTCTATCGGATTTTGCCCAAACCGGACAGAGTGGTCTTGCTGTATGACGATCCGGAGCGCATCCATGCCAGAAAACCAGAGCTGACCAAAGCAGAAATTCGAGAACAACTGGACAAATGGATGCAGTTGTTCCGCGAGGGATTGGTCGATGCGGTGATCAGAGTCGATGCCCAACCCGAAGAGATGGCGCAGAGGTTGCGAGAATTGATCATCGAAAGTTTTATCGAGATGAACGGCGGTCCCATTGCAGATTCGCACGAACCGTTGCCCTGGCTCGAAAAGGCGCTGGGAGTCAAAATCAGCAAAAGAAATGGATTGTCAGTATCGACAAAACGATTTATTCATCTGCCTCTGCCCGACGGCAGAGGTTACATTTTACCGACAGAGCCAGAAGCCGCTGTAAATTCGCTGTCGATGTACAGCCCGCAGAAAAGAAAATCCAAACTGGCCAAATCACTTTTAAGTATTGGGTTGCGCACGGGAATCGCACAACACTTGCTGCCCAAACTTGAGCTGCATGATTTCCACCCGTTGGCTGATGTGATTGAACAAGAATTCGGCCGTACCGACCTGCACTATGCCATCTCCCTTGGCACACCCGGTCCGCATCGCAAACCTGTAATAAAAGCCATGACACGTGATCATAAAACGTTGGGGTTTGTTAAAGTCGCATGGAATGACAATAGCCGTAAGTCAGTAATTAATGAATGTGAAATATTGACTCATTTCGCATGTGATAAAATAGATTTCATTGTTCCTCATATCTTATACAACGGAGAATTTAAAAATCAATACATCAGCATACAATCCTCGCCAAAAGAAGGCGCTTTTTCTAGCATTAAAAAACTAACTGAATTTCATGTAAATGCGGTAATATGTATGAGTAAGTTACATCATCGTGAAAAGAATCTCCCAGATAGTCTGTTTTGGCAACAAATAATGTCTCGTATAAAAAGTATTAAAAGCCCGTATATGATAAATGTTCTTCACTCGAGTATTCATGACATTCAGGACTATTTTAAGAGCCGTCCAATTATCTTTCATTTGAGTCATGGTGATTTTACACCTTGGAATACTGTAGTTTTAAAAAACAAGCTTTATATTTATGATTGGGAGGAAGCGACTTATGAAAGGCCAGCCGGCTATGATCTGTTTCATTTCCTTGTAAGTGTTTTATGGCTTGTTGAAAACAAAAGTATCGAAGAAATTAATGACTTCGTTATAGATGAGTTATGTAACCGTATTGATTATTCTAAAAATACAAATATATCTAAACAGGATACAAAATATTTGTTTTTGATTTATCAACTTGACAAGTTATCTTTTTTTCTTACACATTCTTATCAGTCACAAATATGCAATTTCTACAGTAATCTATTAATGTCGAGATGTATTAGTGAAATATAGAGTTCTTATTTCCGCATACGCATGTGAACCCGGAAAAGGTTCCGAACCGGGTATAGGGTGGAATATTGCTCTACACATGGCACGATTCCATGAGATATGGGTTATCACACGGACTAATAACCGAACTGCCATCGAAAATGAACTACAAAATAATCCAGTCAAAGATCTGCATTTCATTTATTATGATCTTCCGTCCTGGGCCCGGTTTTGGAAAAAAGGGGCAAAGGGGATGCGACTCTACTATTATTTGTGGCAATTTGGTGCGGTAAAAGCGATAAAGAAAGAGCAAGATAAATTCAATTTCGATCTTGGACATCATGTTACTTTTGGTAAGTACTGGACCCCAAGTTTGTTCATTTTTCTTAAAATTCCATTTTTATGGGGTCCTGTGGGTGGGGGAGAATCTGTTCCTTTGTCCTTTTGGCAATCCTTGGGGATTCGGGGAATTATCTATGAATTCGGGCGCTCTTTTTTTAGAAAAATGAGTGAATTCGACCCATTTGTACGATTGACTGCGAGACGCGCCACTATTACGCTTGCTACGTCGGAAGAAACTTCCAATAAACTTAGAAAACTTGGAGTACAGAGGGTTGTTGTTTTTAGCCAAGTAGGCCTTTCTTTGAAAGAAATAAACGCGTTAGATATTAATAAAACGGTTTCAACACAGGTCAAATTTCTTAGTGTCGGCAGACTTTTGGCATGGAAGGGATTTCACTTAGGGATAAAGGCATTTGCATCAAGTGAATTTAATAATTGTGTATATTGGATAATTGGAGATGGTCCTGAGAAGGGTCATTTAAAAAAGCTGGTCAAGTGTTTTGAGTTAACAGATAAAGTTCATTTTTTTGATTGGCAACCCCGATCTCGAGTATTGGAATTATTAGCCCAAGCGAATGTTTTGATCCATCCCAGTCTGCATGAATCTGGGGGTTATGTATCGGCTGAAGCTATGGCCATTGGCTTGCCAGTAATTTGCCTAGATTTGGGCGGGCCGGCGTTGCAGGTTACAAAGGATACGGGTTTTAAAATTATCCCGATTTCAACAAAGCAGACAGTTCAACAACTTGCAAAAGCCATGCACTCGCTGGAAGAAAATATTGATTTACGCAATCGTATGGGGAATCTCGGTCGCAAAAGAATCCGCAAGGAGTTTTGTTGGGAACAAAAAGCAATTATGATATCAAAGTTCTACAATGATGTGCATGATTCTCATAGGTAGATTGCTGGAAACATGTGCAACGCACCAAATCTTGTCAAGAGCGATGTAGATCTGCTAATAGCCACATATTAATTTTACTACAAACATATAGATAAAAAGCTAATTAATTACTTGGTCTAGAGTAGAATCCATGAATTTTCGTTAAATAAATCATATAGTATATATAAAGGATAGAATAATAAAAACAACTAGAATAATTGATCGACTGAGTATAATAATTTATGCAACATTACTGCCAGGCTGGATTGTAGTGCTCTTTATAAGGAATTTTTTCCGAAATGAAGCAATCTTTCATTTAAAAAATTTAGCTTCCTCGTCTGATTTATTTTCATTTATTGTTCTTTATTGGAATAATTCGGTCAATTTTCGTCCTGTTGCCTATTTGCTTTGGTGGGGGATGTTCCAGATATTTGGCCTGTTTCCCTTACCATATATTGCTGTTAATGGTGTATTTTTTATTGCCTCAATTGTGTTATTAGGATTTGTAGCGTGCAAGACGACAGGAAAAAATATCGCCCTGATGGTTATCGCTCTGTATGTCTTTTTATTTCCTCATTTGAACTATTGCATAGGCAATGCAATATATGGTATCTTTTATCCTCTACTGATGTTTTGGTTGTTATTATACGTCTATTTTCTATGGCACTATCTTAATCTTGAAAAAACTGTCTTCCTGTTTTTGACTTTGCTTTCAGCATTGGCGGCATGGGGTACCCATGCTTTCAGTTTTGTTTTGCTACCGGCTATCACATTCGTTCTTTTTTCTTTGCCAATTTTTCGCAAGACAAAGATAAAGATGATTTTCTTGCTTTTTTTGGTGAGCGGTTCTCTGTATTTATTGTTTCAAATGCAGAACATCGCTCAGATCGATCATCCAACGATACTCCAGGCTGATAATCCCATATCTTATGCATTTGCTCGAGTTAAAATTTTGAGCGAGTTGTTGTTTTTGACTCCTTTTCATCTTTTGCTGTTTATTGCAGCAGTCCAACATTTTAAAAGATATGTCTATATTATCTTGACCTTAATTGCTCTTGCCATGATATTATGGTTTTCAGGGTTTGCCGGCACCATTCGGTTGGCCGGTATTGTTTTGTTGCTGCTTTGGATTGTTTTCGAATATTTTATCAACTTAAAAAAGCCGCAGTCGCTTTGGGCACTGTTTTGTATCGCAGGCTTTTTTCTATTTATTGTGAACAATGACGCGGTTGCTGCGTATATGCAGCCTTTTGTCTATTCTCTCGTTGTCCTTTTGGCCTTTAATGTATACTCATTGTTTGAAAACAGGCGACTATCGCTAAAGTTTCAATACCTAAAACCAGCACTGTTGATTGCCGTTGGATTAGTCTACTTTGCTTCGTTTACGATGCTCTACTCTCTCGACAATGGAATTATTAAAGCTGTAGGCCCAATGCGCAACTATTATACTGTCAGCCAAAGTTCTCGCATGACAAAAAAAATCCTTAAATATATTTCTGATAAAATCCAGCCTGCACAAAAAATAACGATTGTTCATGAAAAGCCGCCATTGAACTGGCTGGAATTGTACAAAGGAGATTCGTCAGAAAAAAGGTTGATGGAAGTTTCTCTCAGCCATGTTCCTCTATATATAGAGTTACATGGACTTGAAAGGGATGCAGATGTCATGGAAGTGATATTGGATCAAAATCAAAAGGAAGAAATTGATAAAATTAAAGGCGGTATTTTGTTTTGTTCTGATTTTGTATACAATACTCTTTTTTGCAAAGAAGATGTTTTTGTAATGGATGAGATCAAATTACCGGGATTTGCACCTTTTACTAAAATTATTCGCCTTGATTGAACTTTTTTAAAGAACCTATTCTGGTGAAGATGACTATGCAAAGGTTTTTTATTAAAACGGAAAACTCATGATATGACATCCATTAATGAAAAATCCAGCTTTACCAAACTGGTTTACTTGGTCATTATTTTCGCCGGTATTGGGGCTGGATTTTATCTTGTAACATTTCAAAAATCCCTTTGGATTTCATTGTCGATATTTTTAGCGATATTGGCGATCGTATTTATTAACTACTTTTCTAAGCAGAATGGAATTTTCAAAACAAATGTGAAAGTTTTGGATATTTTGTTGTTTTTGATTCTATTCAGCGGTCCGCCAAAATTGCGCTCGCGCGACCCACTTGATTCCTTCCGCGGCGAATATGATTTATCAGTTATTGTTAATATTGCAGTATGGTTGTTCGCTGGAATATGGATTCTTGCGCATATTCTGCCCATGTTTCTAAAAAAACCGGTCTTTAAAAATCTGCACAGTCTGCATGCGTTGGCTTTCTTTTTTACTTTTTCTTTGTCTTTATCAACTCTGGTCTCTCCGGTTCCGCTGATGACCGGGTTTCGCGCGTTTCAAGTTCTGTGCATGATTCTTTTTGGCTATTTATATCTGGAAAAATACGGCATCAAGATAACAGTCAATTCCTTATTGTTCAGTTATATTGTGATTGGTTTGGCAATAGCCGTTTCCGCGATTTTCAACCCGCAGCTGGTTTTTGTCGGCACTCGCATGCGCGGGGATCTAATCGCCAATGCCGGCGCCGTGGGCTCGATCGGTTTGATTCTTCTCCTTTCCGATCCCTGGTTCAAAGCAAAAAAGACAATGATCTTGCTGATCGTATTGTTTCTGACCATTCTCGCGCTTTCGAGAACACGTGCGGCTTATGCGTCCTTTATCGCTTTTTTGCTTCTCAATCTGTTGCGGGCCCCCCGCATATTCGGATTGAAAATGTTGCGCACGATCTTGTTGCTCTCCATCCCGCTGCTGATCTTGTACAGCGATCAAACCTTCAATTGGCTGGTCAGGGACATCGAAAGCATCTCCACCCTCAGCGATCGAACCCGCATCTGGCAAACTTTATTCATCGAGACAATGGAGGATTCGCCGCTCTTGGGATTGGGTTTTTACGCGGAGCGTATGATTACATTAACCGTCAATCCGGGTATCGGTTCGGCGCATGGAACGCTCGCGATGGTTTTTTCCGGAGCCGGTTTGTTCGGACTGATCTCTTTTGCTCTGCTTTGGCTGAGCATGGTCTACAATGCCTTGCATCTATGGCTGCTGCACCCAAAAGATCCCATGGCTTTTCTGGCCTTCAGCCTGCTGGTTGCCATCTCGAGTATCGGCTTTGTTTCGGAAGAAATGATTATCGCCGGTGCAACAGGATTTAGTTTTTACATTTTGCTCTCCCTGTCATCTGCCATACGGCAAAATAAAAGTTTTGTTAAAAATTATTGATTCTGATCGCAGGAATTTATCCGGCTTGCATGATCTCAAGCCCAATCAATAGGATCGTCTCCCACAAAGATCGAGAAAAATATCTTGCTTTCTTCTGCTGATGCGAATTCTTGTTTTACATAATTATTACCAACTCCCGGGTGGTGAAGATACCGTCTTTCGTGCAGAGACGGCGTTGCTGGGCCAGCATGGGCATCAAGTTCAACGCTTTGTCATGACCAATCAAGGTTTGACTGCGAACAATCGCTTTCGCACTGCGATAGAAACGATCTGGTCTTGGCCCGCGCAGAAAAACTTAAAGAAGGTCATCGAGGATTTTCAACCCTCTGTTGTTCATTTTCACAATACATTTTTGCGAATTTCACCAGCTGCTTATTATACGTGCCAATCCGCAGGCATACCGGTGGTGCAAACTCTGCACAATTACCGTCTTTTATGTCCAGCGGCCACTTTCACAAGAGACGGAAGAATTTGTCAAGAGTGCCTCGATAAGGCCTTTCTCTGGCCAGCTGTCAAGCATAAATGTTGGCGGGGTTCCAGAGCTTCGACTGCCGTGGTTGCGGCAATGCTGGCAATGCATCGGCAAATCAAAACCTGGCAAAACCGGGTCGATATCTACATCGCCTTGACCGAATTTTCCCGGCAAAAATTCATCCAAGGTGGATTTGCTGCACAAAAAATTGTCGTTAAACCAAATTTTCTTTCAATCGACCCAGACCTTGGCGACAACAATGGCTCTTTCGCACTCTTTGCGGGCAGAATATCGCCGGAGAAAGGGCTTTTAACCCTTATCAAAGCCTGTCAACATCTGCCCGATATTCCGCTCCGCATCATCGGCGATGGTCCTCAGGCAATTGATCTTAAAGAGAAAACGGCGCATGATGGTTTGACTCAAGTCGACTGGTGCGGTGCAAAAACACGCGATGAGGTGTTGGGCTCGATTCGAGAAGCAAGATTTATTGTTTTCCCTTCAGAATGGTATGAAACTTTTGGCATGGTCATTATCGAATCTTTTGCCTGCGCAAAGCCGGTGATTGCCAGTCGGCTTGGTGCGATGGCCGAACTGGTGGAGGAGGGAAAGACCGGTCTGCTGTTCGAACCCGGCAATGCTGAAGATCTGGCGGCCAAGATGCGCTGGGCCTGGGAACACAAGGCGGAAATGCAGCAGATGGGGGAGAACGCCCGATGTGTTTATGAAGCAAAATATACGCCGGAGAAAAACTACCAGATGTTGATGGCTATCTATGAAAAAGCCATCGAAAATCACCGCGCTTTATGAACAAAACGCAGTTGAGCGCAGATTGTAGCTGCGAAACCGATGCTTTTTTATATTTTTATTTGGTTATTTCCTAACTTTTTCTATTTTCTCAACAGAGCAGTTGGGGTTTGCGGAAGTGGATGAGCGCTCCTTACAGTGGATCATCGGCCGGTTTTCCCGGGCACTTTGAATGCACTCTGCCCGGGGAAAATATTTCAATTGAATACCCGATAGTTCAATGGTTTTTTTTGTCGAAAAAAAATGGTGGCAATGCAACTCGAGCACAAGCTGTTGGGCTGTAAAGTCAGTCCTGTCGATTCCTATAATCACGCTTATCGGATGGTCGTGCAGTTCAGCCGCGATCCTGAACAGCGCTCCTATCTGACCGTCAACAACGCCCATACCCTGGTCGTGGCCGCGCGCGATACCGAATACCGCCGCATCATCAACGAATCGACGCTGTCGCTGGCCGACGGCCGGCCCCTGTCGCTGTTGATGAAATGGAGCGGCATGGATGAAATCGCCCGCATCTTCGGCGCCACCTTGCTGGAAAAAACCATCGATTGGGGTCAGCAGGACGGCCTGCGCCATTTTTTCTTCGGCAGCCGACCCGAAACACTCGACAGAATGCGCGCCGTTATCGAGCAGCGCTTCCCGCGCGCCGTGATCACCGGCATGGTCGCGCCGCCCTTTGAACAGTTCAGCGAACAACAGAACATCGATTTTTTTCAACAGATCAACGCGGCCCGGGCCGATATCGTCTGGGTCTCCCTCGGCGCTCCCAAACAGGAACGCTGGGTCTACGAAAACCTCCACCGCCTGCAAGGCGGCATCCTCATCCCCATCGGCGCCGGTTTCGACTACCTCGCCGGCAACCTGCGCCATGCCCCGCAATGGATGAAAAACTTTGCCCTCGAATGGCTCTTCCGCCTCTGGCAAGAACCCCACCGCCTCGCCAAACGCTACCTCATCGGAAATACCCTGTTTATCTATTATGTCCTCGCTGAAAAGCTCGGATGGAAAAAGTTCGACTGACGGAGAAAATGGGGGAGAAGCTTCCCCCATTCGATATGTCCTCGCTGAAAAGCTCGGATGGAAAAAGTTCGACTGACGGGAATAAATGGGGGAGAAGCCTCCCCCATTCGATATGTTGTTG
This sequence comes from bacterium, assembly GCA_029565675.1. Lineage (GTDB taxonomy): Bacteria > Zhuqueibacterota > Zhuqueibacteria > Residuimicrobiales > Oceaniaggregativiventaceae > Sulfursilanivivens. Next base: position 96,989 of record JAKQNP010000023.1, on the reverse strand, counting down.
CTGAAAAGCTCGGATGGAAAAAGTTCGACTGACGGGGAAAGTCCAGCAAAAAAAACGGGGGAATGGCTTCCCCCGTTAAATGGTCTCGTCTACCTGAGATCTTTATTTCTTCTTGGCCATGGCGTTTTTGACCAAACCGATGATGGCCATCAACACGCCGCCGCCGATACCGCCCTCGAGGACACTTTCGAGGATACCCATGGCACCAACTGCTGATGCACCGCCCAGCAACTGACCGGTCAGACCGCCGCCGATAATGCCCAACACTGAATTCCACAGGGTTCCCAGAGATTGTTTTTTCAGCAGAGCTCCTGCAGCGTTACCGCCGAGTGCACCGGCGATCAACTCGATGATCAATGACAACATCTCTTCTCCTCCCAAATGTTTGGTTTTGACCGTCGGCTTTGTGCGCCGCCATCTGCATCGCTTCGTTCGGGTAAAGGCGCTGCCGAAACAGTCGGTTGTCTGCGAGATCAGCTAATCATCCCGGCAACCACTAAAATTTACCAAAATTATGATGAAAGTCAAGCAAATATATAGAAATTATTTTTAAGATCGCCCACTGACCTGAAAGCGAATCGAAAACAAATCTTACGCGAACCAGCCATTTAACACGTATACTAAAGTGCAGCAGGAGAAAAGAAAAATATTTGTAACGATTCATCTTTGCCGGCAAAACGGCGCCATCGTGGTTCCGATCAGCGATCAGCCGCTCAGCACTCGGGGATTTTGCTCGCAGAATTCATGATTCGGCTTGCCTTTTTCCGGTTCCTTTATTCGCAAAAAAAATTAAATATTTCACTTTTACTTTATAATTGTTAATTTAACCCATGACCAACAAGACTGCGACCCGCGTATACCCCGGACCCAACCATTTCCTGCAGCGCGCCACCATCGTGCAGATGGTGCTCGATGCCGTCACCACCGTGATCGCCTTCTACCTCAGCTATCTGCTGTGGGAGATTTCGCCGTTGCGCGCCCGACCGGACATCCCCGTGCCGAGTGTGGCGTTTTCTGCTGTGGTCGGACTGATTTTTATGCTGCTGTTTCTCATCACCGGCACCTATCAGAGACAAACCGTCATTCCCAATATCCGCGGTTCGCGCAGCCGCCTGTTGGCGGTCCTGCTCGGCTCCAGCGTGCTCATCATCCTCTCCTTCTTTTTCAAACGCTTCATCCTGGGCCGCAACCAGCTCATCATTTTTATCGTGCTCCTGTTGTTCCTGCTGTCGCTGGAACACAAACTCGTCAACAAGGTTCTGTTGTCGTTCTTCAAACGCGGCATCGGCGCCAAACGCATCTTTATCTATGGTGCCGGCAAAGTGGGGCATCGCCTGGCGCGCGCTTTGCTTCGCCATCCCATGCTCGGCTACATGCCCCTCGGCTTTGTCGATGACCAGAAATTTGCCCAATCCTCTCACTCCGGGGGACTGCTGCAGGTGGTCGGTGGTCTCAACTCGCTTCCGGAATTGGTGAAGCAAACTCCGATCGATGAGCTCCTGATCGCCATGCCCTCGGCGTCGGGGGAGTGCATACAAAAAATTATCGGCGTCTGTCAGCGCCTGGCCTTGCCCTACAAATATGTGCCGAATCTGCAGGATGTGGCGATCCAGAAGGTGCGCACCGAAGAGATCGACGGCATTCCGCTGTTCAGCACCATGCGGTTGGACTACAATCCATTTCAGGCGGTTATCAAACGCATGTTCGACATCGCCGTCAGTTTTATCGTGATGGTTCTGCTCGCTCCCGTCACGGCGCTGATCGCCCTGTTGATTCGCCTCGATTCGCCCGGGCCCGTCATCTTCAAGCAGGAGAGGGTGGGGCGCCTCGGCAAGAATTTCACCATGAAAAAATTCCGCACCATGTATATCGATACACCGGCCTACGCAACCCACCCAAATGACAAAAACGATCCGCGCATCACCCGTTTTGGCCGTTTTTTGCGCCGTACCAGTTTCGACGAACTGCCGCAGCTGTGGAATGTGCTGATCGGCGAGATGAGCCTGGTCGGCCCCCGCCCGGAAATGGCGTTTATTGTCGAAGGTTATACATCACTGGAACGCGAACGGCTCAACGTCAAGCCAGGTATCACCGGTCTCTGGCAGATTTCCGCCGATCGCGCCCTGCCCATCCACGCCAACATCGATCATGACCTTTATTACATCCAAAACCAGTCGTTTCTGCTCGATCTGATCATTATCGGTAAAACCCTGCTCGTGCCGCTGTTCGGCCTCGGCGCAAGATAAAGTCGCAAAGAGGCAAGCCATGTAAATTGGGGAATTTACTTGACTGCTCTCAGAGAAAAAATGAAACGCTGTGCGGTAAGCACTGGACCAAACAAAAAGCCCTTGTCGATTCTGCTCTTTGTTTTGATCCTCTATTCGATCAAGAGCCTGGTTTGGCTTGCTGCCTTTCCGATCTTCCAGACTCCGGACGAAAACCGCCATTACGACTATATCCTCCACCTCACAAAATTGCACCATTTCCCGTTGGTCTCTTCGAAAGTTGACCGGGGCGATCTCCCCATGCAGGAAACGATCGATCTGCAAAAATTTGCCAGCTTTGATCGATTGGTCTACAAGCCGGCTCATAAAACTACCTGGTTTTTCTCTGACGACAGTTTAAAAACTGCGCTGGCAAATTACCAGGAAACGGATTTGATGTCGGAACAACCTGATTTTGAAAATATCCTGCTCTATTCCTATCCGCCGCTCTATTATTTGCTCGGCAGCGGCGCCTATCGGATCGCCAGAGCCGCGGGGTTGAACATCGCGGAGCGCTTTTATGCCGTTCGATTGTTGTCGCTGATCATGGGCCTGGTCAGCCTGGTGCTCATCCATCGAATAGCTGTGATCCTCAAAATTCCGACGTTTGTCCGCTTGTTTATGCTGTTATTCGTTGTCCTGTGGCCGCAGCTGTCGATGTTTATGGTTTCAGTGCAACCGGATGTGCTGGCCATGCTCCTAATTCTTGTCATCAGCTGGTTGATCGTCAAAAGCGATCCCCACAATTTTCCCTATTTAACTTTGGCCGTTTCGCTTGGCCTTTTGGGGCTCACAAAATATCACTATTTCGCCGCGCTGTTTGTCGGCGTCTATGCGATCAGCGTTTGGCAGTCCAGACTCGATCACCGCAGAATCAAAATCAATAAACTGGTCGGTTCGATGGCGATCTCAACAGGATTTTGTCTGATCTGGATCGTCCACAATCTTGCCGGGTATCGAGCATTACACCTGTTTGATGGATTCCTGGGCGGTCCGGATAACAGTCTGCCGCACCGCATCAAACTCTATTTCCTGTTGTTCAAAGGCTTGTTCCGCCAATCCTATGTGGCGCGATTGGGTTGGTTGGATATCCGCGTTGCAGAGTTGGTCTACCATTTGTTTTGGGTTGTCGTCCTGGTCGGGCTGTTCAGCGCAATCGTTCTGGCGGCGGGAAAAATTAAAAGATCAGACTTTAGATCGCTGCTTGGCAAGGAACCCTATCTTTTCAATTATCTCTATCTTTTTGTGCCATTTGTTGTTTTTATAGGCCTGATGGTGTCTGCGTCTCTGCTGTTAACACCCCTGCTGAATTTTCAGGGACGCTATTACTTTCCATTTGTTATGCCCCAGGTTATCCTGTTTGTCTATTTTCCCTGGAAGGCTATTAAGAAAAAAAACCTTGCCGCTGTGTATTCAGTGCTGATCGCTATTTTTATGTTTGTTATTCAGATCTACTCCCTTTGGACAGTGGTTGAGCGTTACTATGGGTAAAAGGTAAAAGGGGGACCGTTCGTTTCCCGGGGTTGAAACCCCGGGCTAGAAATATGGCGCCCCGTTGGGGCGCGAGCCTGGATCACTAAGAAAAAACAGCGTATGTGTTTGCAAAGAGTTGCACATTGAAGAGATTCGCAAAAGCGGCAAATCAGAACAGTTCGACCCAACCTCGAAAAACATGTAAAAATCGTTCATAAAAACAGTCCGGAGCGAGACCCCGCAGGCCGCCGTTCTTGCGGCCGCGGAGGCTCGCGCAGGCGCCGCAGGCTCCTGTCTTGCGCCTTTGGAAAGGCGCGATCTCACCAAGGCTCATTCGTTTTCAAACCGCAGGAGATCTCCTTGACCGGGCGCAAGGCAGAGCCGGAGGCGGAATAGAAAAGCAAACCCACGTCAAAATCAGTCATTAAAAAACAGCAGTGAATATTAAGGTTCAGGCCGCCGATCTTGCAGCCAAGCAGGCTCGTGCATGTGGGTAGAAATCGACAAAAGTGCGAAAGTGAATAAAAAGGGAAGAGGCAAAAGGAAAAAGGTAAAAGGTAAAAGGTAAAAGAATAGAAAAGAAAAGCGTTAAAGCAAAGCAAAAGGATCCAACACCCTCTGCTACAATTTTCTGGCTATCTTTGCTCACATTAAAAGCGGGCCGCCCAGGTGGACGGCCCGCTTTTTTTACTACCTTTCAGACGATCTCTTGTAACCATTCAGAGAGGATTATCCCTCTACCGCACCAGCGCCATGCGCCTGATCGCCTGGTAATTGCCGGCGGTCAGGTGGTAGAAATAGATGCCGCTTGCCCGGTCGCGGCTGTGCCAGACGGCGCTGTGATAGCCGGCCGGCTGTACGCCGTTGACCAGGGTTTCCACGATACGGCCGTTGATGTCGTAGACCGTAAGGTTGACCTGCACCTCTTCCGGCAGCTGGTAATGGATCGTGGTCTGCGGATTGAAGGGGTTCGGGTAGTTCTGTTCCAGCGCAAACTCGGTGGGCATAGCTTCGACAAGCTCGGGGCTTTCGCTCAGCGGCACAGCGCCTTGATCGGCTGCCAACAATGCTGCAGCGGTGCCCGGAATCAGCACGCCGTTGACCGAGGCGCGCACCACGCCCTTGTTGACCACGGTGCCGGTATAGACACCCGGTTTTCCGGGTTCTTCACCGTTCAAAACACCCAGGGCCGTGTGCGGATCGCCATAGTAGCCATCGGTATTGTAGCTGTAGAAGACGATGTCATGGCAGGTCAAGCCGCTGATCGGATCGCCGGCAGCGTCTTTGACGGTAAGAGTGACATCGTTTCCATTGACTTCAATGCTGCTCTGAGCGGCATCCGCCAGGTGGGCGTCGTACCAGACTTCGAATTCTCCGAGCGCGATATAGCTGTACTTTTTCGGCTCCAGCAAGACCAGCTTGATGAACTTGGCATCCACCGGATCGATGTGCCAGGTCATCCAATCGTCAAAGAATTCGCAGGGCGTGCAGACGTTGTTGTCTTTGGTTTCCGCCAAAACCCGGGTGTAGTCGATACCGTCGGTGGAGACCCAGACCTCGAAATCGGTGACCTGTTTGCCTATGTTGCACATCGGCATCATCGGTATGACATGATCACCAATTGGAACATCGCCGTTGAAATCCACGGGAATCTGTATAACTCTTATTCCCCCCAAGCAGTCGACGCCGGTATCGGTCAGCAACCGGATGGTGTGGATCGGCCGGGTACCCTGATCGATAAATTCGAAAATTGCCCAGGCGGTGCCGCTCGCATCGATGCCCGCTTCGGTGGTGCCGTCCCACCAGTAGACATCGCCGTCGATGGCGTTTTCCCATGGACAGGCACTGGTGGTGTGGGTGGCATCGACCAGCTGCAGCCGTCCGAAACCGCCCGGCTCATAGACGCGGATGAAATCCTCAACTTCGGAATCTGCGACAGGACCGTCCATGCGGATGTCATAGGTCTTGCCCGGTCCGGCCGGCGGAACGGGATACTGATAGATGTAGCGCGGCTTGTCCCAATTGGAGCGTTTGTCCAGATCCACCCACCATTTGTAGGAAGTCAGAGGTTTCAGAACCTCGAACTTGGTCAACAACGGCGGCTGGCCGACGTTTTTATCCGAATTGAGATTGCCGCAACAATCGACGTCCGGCAGGATAACCGTGATTTCGTTATCCGCGCAATTGTTTTCCGTATTGCCATCGCGTTCTGCTTCTGCACAGACCTCGTTGTAGAGCAGGGTTCCCTCCGGCAGACTCGAATCCACCTCGAAGCCGATTTGCAGGGTTTCGGTGCCGGGACCCGCATTGGTCACTGTCCAGGTCACGGTATGGGTGCCCGGATCATAGGCACCGCTGTGCGACGCCCACAGAAAAATCACACCCACCGGCAGATGGTCGGTGACGGTCAACAACGGGACAATTCCGGGCCCGATGAGTTCACCCTCGATGAGATAGGTATGCTCATCGCCGGCAAAGACAGTGCTCGGATCACCGGCCACAGACTTGGAATGGATGATGAGGTCAAACGGATCATCGTCGTTGATGGTGACCGTGCCCGGATCACCACTGTCCAGAGTCAAGCCGCTGACCGCCGCACCCTGGGGATCCAGAACCTGGAACGAGGTGATTTCGATGGTAAAATCCTCGTCGCTTTCATTGAGCAGGTCCGGAACGATGCGCACTTCGCGGCGGGTTGAGGGGGTGGGATTGGCACTGGATGAGGTGATCGTCAAGGTGCCATCCAGAGGGGCCAGGTAATCGGCACTGAGATCGGCCGTGCCGTCGTTGAATTGCCAGGTGAGCACGAAACTGTAGCCCGGCGGCGGCAGCTGCGAGAGATCAAAATAGATAAAAGAACGGGTGTAATTGAATGCCGGCGGCGTACCCGCATCCGAACCTTCCGGATCGATGGTCAGATCCTGCACCTGCACAGAGATGTCAAAGTCGTCATTTTCCATGGTGACAGTGCAAGTCGCATTGCCGATCGGCAGAGGGGTATTGAGGCCATCGTCGATCCATGCCGAGGTGATGGTGACCAGAAATTGCTCATCCGGTTCGAAATCGGTATCGGGATAGACTTCGACCACCGCATGGCGGATGGTTGCTCCAACCGGAATGCGCACCTGGGTGTTGCTGTGCCCTTCATAGTCGTCCCCGGCGGTCGCTGTGATGTCGGTGGTGGAAAAGGTGTAATAGATGTCGAATCCGGTGCTGTTGGCCGCATCCAGCTGCACGATGACATTGTAGCGGTGCAAGCCGCTGCTGTTGATAAAATCCTCAGTGCGGGAGAAAGTCGATACCGCAGAAATCGAGGTTTGACTGTACAGCCATTGTGCAGACAAGAGAAGAAATGCGGCAATGATAAAAGTCCATTTCTTCATAAAAAATCACCTCCTGTAATCCTTGGTTTGTTCTTTCGGATTGTGCGCTGCACCGTTTCCTTCATCTCGAGGAGCGTGGGGGGCAATACCTCTGACGAATAAACGCAATCGGCTTTCGGCATAGGCCGCAAACCGAACAAAGGAAACGAGCGCACGGTTCTGCAACTGGATTAACGGTGTGTCTCTGCTCCTCCACAGCAGAAAAATTGGATGTTGCTCGTTTTAGGATGATTTTGGCCGAAAATGGTCTATTCCGTTCCTGTCGATTCAAATCGATTGCAAAAGCCGCAGAATGGTCTGGATGAAGGAGAGAACATCAATGGGTTGCACAAAACAGGTGCAGCAAAAGGAGCGGTTGCGGAAGGATGCACGGGAAAAAATGGGAGCGAATGCAGAGATATTGATTGAATATATAGAAATATCTCTACTTATAATCTAATCATTCAAGGCGCATAAGTCAAGAAAAAAATGGTTCATTTCATCTGGTTTGCCATTTCTGCTTTCTCGCCGTTCGCCATTCGAAATGTTTTTAAATTCGCAATTCGACATTCGCAATTCGAAATGCTTTTAAATTCGCAATTCGTAATTCGCAATTCGAAATGCTCTTGATTTACCCTTTCGCCATGTTTTTAAATTCGCAATTCGCAATTCGCCATTCGAAATTCGCAATTCGAAATGCTCTTTTTATATTTCGTTTGGAGTTCCGCTTTAAATGTCGTAACTTGAACGCTGGCAACTTTCTCGCTGGTTCATCTATTTCATCAAATCGCCACAGTTTGATTTTAATTACGAAAGATTGGAAGGCAATGCAGGAAACTTTGACTTTTTCGGTGCTCGGCCTGTCGGCTGCGGCTTTGCAGGCGCTGGAGCGCAAGGGATTCGAAGCACCCACACCCATACAAGAGCGGGTCATTCCGCTGCTTCTCGAAGGCAAAACCGATTTGGTCGGCCAGGCGCAAACCGGCACCGGCAAAACGGCCGCGTTTGGTCTGCCGATTCTAGAAAAACTCGATCCGCGCGCCAACACCACCCAGGCGCTCATTCTCACTCCGACACGCGAACTCTGTATCCAGGTGGCTGAAGAGCTGGTCTCCTTGTCCAGCGACCGCCGGGTGCGGATTCTGCCCGTCTATGGCGGCCAATCCATGGAGCTGCAGCTTCGCCACCTGAAAAAAGGTGTGCAGATCGTCGTTGGCACGCCTGGTCGCATCCTCGACCATCTGCGACGCAAATCGCTCGATCTTACCCGGCTCACCACTTGCGTCCTGGATGAGGCGGATGAAATGCTCAATATGGGATTTCTCGAGGAAGTGGGTGCCATCCTCGAGCAGACCAACAGCGACAAGCAGACGCTGCTGTTTTCTGCAACTCTTCCTCCGGAAATTATTGCGGTTGCGGCGCGCTATATGCACGATGCACAGACGGTGCGGATCAAGGACAAACAGTTAACGGTTCCCAAGACCGACCAGATCTATTTTCAGGTCTCGGAAGCCGACAAATTTGAAGCGCTGTGCCGGATCATCGATATCGAAGACGAGTTTTACGGTCTGGTCTTTTGCCGCACCAAAGTCGATGCCGACCGCATCACCAGCCATTTGCTCGACCGCGGTTATGACGCCGACGTTCTGCACGGCGATCTGTCGCAGGTACAGCGCGAAAAGGTGATGATGCGTTTTAAAAAACAGCAAGTGCAGATCCTGGTCGCCACCGACGTCGCTGCGCGGGGACTAGACGTCAGCAACCTTACCCATGTGATCAATTTTTCCTTGCCCCAGAACAGCGATGCCTATGTGCACCGCATCGGCCGCACCGGCCGGGCCGGCAAAGGCGGCACCGCAATCACCTTCATCACGCCGTCAGAGGAGCGCAAGCTGTTGTTCATCGAGCGCCAGACGCGCTCGCACATTCGCCGCGGCGCCTTGCCGCGGGTCAGAGATGTCATCAGCGCCAAGCAGAAGCGCATCGAAACTGATCTGCAGCTTATCCTGGAACAGGAGGGTTTTCGCGATTATCTGGGAATGGCCGACAAGCTGTTGCGCGAAAAGGAGGCGGGTGCCGTCCTGGCGGCACTGTTAAAATATGCTTTTGAAGACCGGCTTAATCCACACAATTACAATGAAATCCGCGATGTCGAACCCAAGATTCCGGGACTTACCCGCTTGTTCATCGCGCGCGGCAAAAAAGACGGCATGACTCCGCGCAAACTCGCCGCCCTGATCGGCAAAGATACCCGCCTGCAGCCGGAAGTGATGCAGGATGTTTTTATTCAGGAAGAGTTTTCTTTTGTTACGGTTCCCTATACTGAAGCTGCGCTGATCCTCAAAAAGTTCAATACCGGCCGCGGCGGCAAACAGCCATTGGTCACTCGCGCCAGACCCTCTGATGAAACCGACGGCAAAAAGCGGCGTGGCAAAACATCTGTCTTCAAAGTCAAAGCCGGTCCGCCGGCGCGCAAAACGGAAAAGCGCAAATTCTATGCGGACAAGGGCAAAAAACGCAAGAAATAATTCGGGTTTACCTCTGGCCGGTGCTCGCAGACCACTTTCTGCCTATTCTGCGAGCGCAGCCAGCTCGCGCAGCTGATCCACACTACCGCTGAGCAGCAGTCTATCCCCATGCGGACCCCGGGTCCGCGTGTGGTTTTGCCCCGCCGGGCGTAATCTGCGTTTCAGTAACCCTGTGACGCGCCTGCTTCGTGCATCGACCACAACCCTCTGTTGACGCAGCCGGTATCCAATACCCTAACCGCGTTTGTTCTGCTGTGAAAATCGATCTTGCCATTCTGTGTTTAATGCCTTCCTGCACGCTCTTGCGCTTTAATCCAAAAGAAATCCGAATTTCTGGCGAGTTTGCCGAACCCTGTCTCCGGAGCATTTCAGCTATCCGCTGGCCGACTTTCGTTCCATGGACCCGGATTCGGTTAACACCGAATCTTGACCAAGCCGACAGGGGATAAAAACAAATAAATCAAATTCTGCTTGCGATTGGCTCGAAAGGAATTATCTTTTTATTGGTGTTGATGTTGTTTATTCCGGTGCGGATCGGCCGGTGATTGATTGGTATGGGCGTCGCGTCTGACGACGGACGCCTTCATGGGTGTTGATGTTGTTCATACCGGCGCGGATCGGCCGGTGATTGATTGTTAAGGGTGTCGCGTCTGACGACGGACGCCTTCATGGGTGTTGATGTTGTTTATTCCGGTGCGGATCGGCCGGTGATTGATTGTTAAGGGTGTCGCGTCTGACGACGGACGCCCTCATGGGTGTTGATGTTGTTCATACCGGCGCGGATCGGCCGGCGATTGATTGGTATGCCTCAAGATGAATTGACGTGAAACTGGGAAATGCGATAAAGTGAGATAATGACGTTGGGGATGGGGTCCCCCTTGAAACCGCCCAGACCAGGCTGATGACTCCTACCACGCAGACTGCTGCACGATGGTCTGGAACGTGTTTAAGAATGGAGGACTTCATCATGGAACATATTTTTGCTATTGCTGCCTTTTGGCTTGGGCTATCCGTTCTCTCTGCGGTGGCTGCATACCACTTGCGAGTATCAATTGCGCTGGTTGAAATCTGTGTTGGCGTAATCGCAGCCGCAGTCGCGGCGCTTCTCGGAAAAGCCGATGCACTTGGTTCCAACCTGGAATGGCTTCGGTTTCTTGCTGCTTCAGGGGCTGTCCTGCTCACGTTTTTGGCGGGTGCCGAACTTGAACCGGATGTGATTCGAAAGAAACTGAAGGAAGTGACCGTAGTCGGTCTCGTCGGTTTCTTCGCCCCGTTCCTGGGGTGCGTGGTTATCGCTCGGTATGTACTGGACTGGAATCTCCAGGCCAGCTTACTATGCGGCGTGGCGCTTTCGACTACCTCAATGGCGGTTGTTTATGCAGTAATGCTTGAAACCGGCTTCAACAAGACGGATTTCGGCAAAGGTATTCTCGGCGCCTGTTTTATCAACGATCTCGGGACGGTCATCGCCTTGGGATTGTTGTTTGCGCCGTTCACTTACAAGACTGCCATCTTCATCGCGGTGACGGCCTTCGTGCTGTCGGTATTGCCTTTCACCAGTCGGTGGTTGACGCGCGTTTACGCCCATCGGACTGCCGCGATCCGAACGAAATGGGTCATCCTCGTCCTTTTCGGCCTGGGCGCATTGGCGCTCTGGTCCGGGAGTGAGGCGGTCCTTCCCGCGTATATCGTGGGCATGGTTCTTGCGGAGTTCTCGAACGAAGACACCTTCTGGATTCGGCGTCTTCGGACGTTGACTGCAGGGTTACTCACCCCGTTCTATTTCCTTCGCGCGGGAACATTCGTTTCTCTGCCAGCCCTTGTTGCCGCTCCCGCTGTTTTCCTGTTTCTGCTAGGTGGGAAGGTAATATCGAAGATATTGGGACTTTACCCTGTCATCGGTCAATTTCGCCACAGACGAGACGAGCGATGGTATTACACTCTGATGATGTCCACCGGGTTGACGTTCGGAACGATCTCCGCCTTGTATGGGTTTTCTCACAACATCGTGACACAGGCACAGTATTCCTTCTTGGTTGCGGTGGTTATTGCGAGCGCCGTAGTGCCAACCGTAATCGCCGGACTTATGTTCTTGCCCCGCCATCTACTGCCTGAACCGAAAATGCCGGTAGAAGCAATACCACAAGAAGAAGGGGCAGATGAGGAAGGGTAAGAGTGAATAGAACGGAAGGAAAGGCCTAACAATGGTTTCAATCGGACGGTCGGAAGCCGCCTGCCGCTTAAACCTACGTTATGGGCGTCGCGTCTGACGACGGGATGGCCGGCAGCGATTGTCTTTTCCTGCAAGTGTTGACTGCAGATGGGTGTATCTTCAGCAAACCCAGGGGAGCGGGAATGAGTATGAATACGATTCGACTTGGTGATCTGGCAAACCTGACCGTGGATTTTTTGCCGCGCGCTTGCCGTTTTCCCTATCGCAGCCGCAACCGACAAAGCGATGCAGGGAGTTACCGGCCTTTAAAGGCGGAAGAAATCGAGATTCTGGTCAAGAACAACAACACCGCCGAGAACTGGAACAAAGTCCTGGTGACGCGCGATTTTGATCCCAATCGGGTGCGTGGTTGCGAATTTCTCGGACTGGTGCGCATCGGTGATCTCGGAGCGCACTATCTCGAATTCCATGACCTTCGCTTGCCGGTGGGGCTGGTCAATTGCGTCATCGTCTCATGCGATATCGGCAACCAGGTGGTGATGCGCAATGTGCACCTGATCGCCCATTATATTATCCGGGATTGCTGCATGCTTTTCAACATCGACGAAATAACCACAACCAACCATGCCAAATTCGGGGTCGGTATCGTCAAGCAAGGCGAGAAAGAGAACGTGCGCGGCTGTGAAATCCTCAACAATCTGATTTTTCCGTTTCACGAACAGCACCACAACAACTCTTTTCTCATCGCCACCACCGTGCTGGGGCAGAGCAACATCGCTGCCAACGCCACCATCGGCAGCAATCACAATTCGCGGTCGCCGGACGGCGAAATCGTCGCCGGCCGCGGTTTCTGGCCCGGCCTCGGCGTCAGCCTCAAACACAACAGCCGTTTCGCCTCTTTTGTTCTGATCAACAGCGGCCGTTATCACCATGAACTCAACATCCCGATACCTTTTTCGCTGGTCTGCCGCGATGATTGCGACGGCACCCTGCAGGTCATGCCGGCTTACTGGTTCCTCTACAACATGTATGCAATCGCGCGCAACAACTGGAAATTCAAACAGCGCGACAAGCGCGTGGTCAAAGCCCAGCCGATCGCGACCGATATTCTCGCCCCCGATACAGTGGATGAAATGTGGGACGCTCTCGAGTTGCTGCTGCCGGCGATCGGCAGAGCACTGCTGCTGAAGAATGGTGCGCTGGAGAATGTGACCGACGATGCAACCATGCGGAAAGTCGCCGATGACCATCTCGCCATCATTGCGCGAGACGCGCCGCCGTTGCAAACCGGTTTTAAAGGCGAGGAAGAGCTGCAGGTGGTGCTGGCGGGATTGGAAAACTCGCGGCGGCCGGCTCACATCCTGAAACCTTTGAGCGCGGTGCTCGCCTTTCGCGACATGATCCTTTTTTATGCGGTCTCCGAACTGGTCGAGTTTCTGCATTCGACTCCGACTCTGATCACCGGGGCTTCGAACGCACTGCACGAGCTCGCGCAGATCGATCTGCGCCAGGCGCACGATTCGTGGGTGAACCTCGGCGGACAACTCGTGCCGCGTTTTGCGGTCGATCGCCTGGTCGATGACGTCGTGCACGCCCGTTTGACAACCTGGCAGGCCGTCCATGCGCGTTACCAGGAACTGTGGCAGCTCTATCCACAACACAAAGCAGGTCATGCCCTGGCCAGCCTGCAAAAATGGCTGGCAAAAGATCTGGCCGACTGGACCATCCAGGATTGGCGCACTCTTTTGCTGCGTGCCCAGGACGTCCGCCGGCGAATCGCCGAGTTGACAGTGCTTTCGCGAAAAAAAGACTATACCAATCCTTTTCGTACCATGGTCTATGAAGATCGGCGTGAAATGGAAGCCGTGCTCGGCCGTTTGCACGAAAATCCCTTTTTTGCCTATTCCGAAAACGAAAAAGAGCGCTTCGAAAAGGCCATCGAAGCCCTTATGTAACCATTTTTGCCAGAACAAGCGAAAAAAGGCGGCTTTTCACAGTTTGATCACAAAAGATTCCATTTCAATCGAAACAAACGGGCAGCGCAGACATCTATCTGATGCGAATCAGAAGGAGGGATGATGTTCGCGAGTGTGCGGGGATCAGAGCTTTTTCGTTTTGTTTTCACACCCTAAACCCCTATTTTATCCCATACCCATGCAGTCGACCGATTTCGCTGCAAACACGCAACGAGCTTTTAGCGAAAAGGATATCTTATGTGGAAATGGATGATTTGTCTGTTTTTATTATTTACCGCTGTCAGTTACGGACAATTTATGGTGGAAGTGGAGCTTGGCCGCGTCAGCAGCGGCTACAACGACCTGCGGATCCCCGGCGACACCGGCACCTTGTTTTCGCTGTCTGAGGAGCTCGAAACCGATCCGGAGGCCTATTACCGTGTGCGTCTTGGCTATACCTGGGGCGACCGCCATACCCTGCTGGCGCTCTTTGCCCCGCTTGCGGTGCAGGCCGGCGGCCAGGTGGATCGCGAAATTTTCTTCCAGGGCAAAACCTTTGCCCCTGGCACTCCTCTTTATGCAGATTATCGTTTTAATTCCTATCGATTGACCTACCGCTATGCGCTTAAAAAAACCGAGAGTCTCAATTTGGCCCTGGGATTCACCGCCAAGATCCGCGATGCGGAAATCGCCCTCAGCGACGGCCGCCAGAAGAGCAGCAAACCCAATGTTGGATTCGTGCCGATTCTGCACTTTCATGCCGATTGGCGTTTCGCCGGTCCTTTCGGAATTTTGCTTGACGGCGACGCTCTGGCAGCACCGCAAGGCCGGGCAGAAGATGTGTTGCTGGCGGCTACCTATCGGGTTGACGAGCGCATCTCCGCGCGCATCGGTTATCGCATTCTCGAAGGCGGTGCGGACAACGACTCGGTTTACACCTTTTCGCTTTTTCACTATCTTGCCGCCGGCGTCCAGGTATCTCTGTAAATCCTGCACGTCTGATTCTGTAAGCATAAAACCCGTCAATCTATTGTTGAATTTCTGTATAAGCCTTTCTTTTAAAGCAAAGGTTTAAGCCGATGCAATCTTTTCCCTTTGATCAGGTGATTCTGACTGCTGCCAACGAGCAGCAGGCAGCTGGCTATCGCGAGCAGTTGGCCTGGCGTCGTCTGCACGGCCATTTGCCCGCAGAAAGCGAATTCCTGGTTTTGGCCGATCCCGGAGGCAAGCGCATCGGCTCAGGCGGCAGCACTCTGGTGGTTCTCGATCACCTGTTGCAGCAGGCGGCCGGCGATTTTTCCCGCGCGTTTAACAATCGGCGGATTTTGCTGATGCATTCCGGCGGTGACAGTCGGCGCTTGCCTGCCTATTCTCCCCTCGGCAAATTGTTCGCTCCCTTGCCGACGTCCCGTTATCGCGCTCTTTTCGATGTGATGGTTGATACTTATCAGACTTTGCCTGCGCTTCAGGACGGCCAGGTGATTGTCGTTTCCGGCGATGTGTTGTTGCATTTTGATGCCAGGCAAATCGCATTCGCGTCGCAGGGGATTACCGGCGTTGCCTATCCGGACGATCCTGCCAACGGCAGTCGTTACGGTGTCTATGCGGTCCGACAAAGCCCGCAAGCCGGGCAGGTGCTGGCGGTTGACGATTTTCTGCAAAAACCGGATCTCCATGCGCTGCAGCGCGCCGGTGCAGTCGATCCCGGCTATCGGGTTTGGATCGATACCGGCATTCTCAATTTGGCGCCGGATGCCGTGCAGAGGATGCTCGACTGCCGGGAGTTGCTCGATTTTTACCGCCGGGGCGAGCGCAACGACAATCTCTACCATCAAATTCTTTTCGCGGTGATGGGCAAATCCGACTTGCCGGGTGGCAAACCGCTGCACGGGATCGGGTTTTCAGTCTCTTTGCTGCATTTCTGTGGTTTTTTTCACATTGGCCGCAGCCGCGAGCTGCTGCAAAACTATTATACGCTGACCACAGCCGCTGCTTTATGCAATTTTCGCAACAGCAGCCGTTCCAACGCCCGTTTGTTTCCGCACCTGAAGAATTGTTTCATCTTTAATACGTTTATCGAAAACTCGGCGATCGCCGCCGAAAGTCCTGCGCTCATCGAAGGCTGCATTCTCGACAGCCTGATACAGCTCGAAGGCGAAAATCTGCTCACCGGACTGCCGGCCGGGTGTGGACCGATTCGGTTGTCCCGCGGTCTGGGGTTGGCCCTGTTGCCTATCGGCGAGCACGACTGGACAGCGGTTTTATACGGCATCGACGATTCGTTCAAAAATGATCAGCAGGCAACCTTTTGCAATCGTCCGTGGTCTGAAATGCGCTCTCTGTTCGGGTTATCCGACCGGCAGCTGTGGCCTGCGGGTGTCGAACAGGAGTTGTGGACGGCTCGACTTTTTCCGCGCTCATTGGATCCGCGGATTGCGGTGGAATCCGCTTTGCCTTTGGCGGAAGGCAGGGTCGATGATCCCGGAGCGCCGCGATTGTCGATGCAAGAGGTTCTCGCGCAGGTGAATCAGCAGCGGCTGTTGGAACAGTCGGCGGAAATTTCGCGCCGCGCGGCAGTCGCACTCTGGCAGGCAGGGGAAGCGGATAACGATCCTGCCTCTCTCGAGGAGCTGTTGCAGCTTTGCCGCTCACCGGAAGACGAGGAAGGCATTGCCCTGGGATTGTCGCGGCTGTTGTCCGCGACCAACGGCTTTACCCGGCGGGCTCATCTCGAATACCTCTTGTACATGTTTGTCCGGCGCCGGGCTGAACGCAACAACAATACCGCCGCCCTGCGCCAGGCACAAGAATGGCAGGATCGCGCCTTTGCCGACATCCGCTCGGCAGTTGACGCCGAAGTGGCGCATTTCGACACTCGCGCCGATTGTGAAAAATTGCGCATCCGCACCGATGAGGTGGTATGGACGGTGGTGCCGGCGAGGCTCGATTTCGCCGGCGGTTGGTCCGATACGCCGCCGGTTTGTTTCGATCTCGGCGGTACGGTGCTCAACGCTGCGGTTACCCTGAACGGCCAATATCCGATCCAGGTGATCGCCAAGCGCAATGCCGAACCAGTGATCCGCATCAATTCGATCGATCTCGGCGCCAGCGCGGTGATCCGCGGTTTTGCCGAGTTGTTTGATTTCCACGACCCAACGGACTGGTGTTCCTTGCCCAAATCCGCTTTTGTGGCTTCCGGATTGGTGCCGGCCGAGGTGGATGGCGATTTGCGCACATTTTTTACCCGGTTCGGCGGCGGCGTCGATTTGACTCTGTTTAGCGCTTTGCCTGCCGGTTCAGGGCTGGGTACTTCGAGTATTCTCGGCGCCGGTATTATCGCCACTCTGGGTCGATTGACCGGCAGGGAGATCCCCCGCGATGAACTGTTCGCGCGGACCAGCGCCATGGAGCAATTGATGACCACCGGCGGCGGCTGGCAGGATCAGATCGGCGGTGCGGCCGGCGGCGTCAAGTTGATCCAAACCGCTCCCGGATATCAGCAGGATCCTGTTTTATCCTGGACCACGCTGGTTCCTCCGGGCGTGCGGCCCGGCGATCGCTTTTTGCTCTATTACACCGGCCAACGCCGCATGGCCAAAAATATCCTGCGCCAGATTATCGGCCGCTATCTCAACCGCGAACGGCAGGTGCTGCAGACTCTGGATGAATTGAAAGAACTGGCATTGGCGATGAAAGAGGATCTCGACCACCGCCGTCTGGATGATTTCGGCGCCAAAATCGGTGCCGCCTGGGAATGCAACAAAAGGCTGGACAGCGGTTCCACGACGCCCGAAATCGAGGCGATTCTCGATCGTGTGTCGACCTGGACGATCGGCGCCAAATTGCTCGGTGCCGGCGGCGGCGGATTTCTGCTACTGGTCACCGCCAATGGCGCTGATGCACAACGCATTCGGCAAAACCTCGAAGAAAATCCCCCCAACGACAGGGCGCGATTTTTCGATTTCAATGTCGACCCCTACGGTATCCGCACCACGGTGCTGTAAACGGCTGGCGTTGAGTCGAGTGCCCGTCCACCGCAATGGAGCTTTGTTAACAAAATTTCTCTGGTTGCCCGGCGAAAAATTGCCTCTGCACTTGGGCTTTTTTTCCCTATTTTAAGGCGGAGGAATGGCGGCCCACCTGTCCCTGCGGCCAAGCTCAGTCGCGTCGGGTTGCGGCCTTGCTCCCTTTTTACTCTTTCATTACATCGGCGCGCTGCGGCGAATCATCACTGGAGCAGGACAGGAAAGGATTGATCCATGAAAAAGTATTCTCTGTTGTTGTTTGTTGTGCTGTTGCTTATGGGTTGTCAGAAAGACAGCCCCAACAGTCCTTCCACGGTCGAATCGGGTGAGTGGCAATTCGATCAGTTTCGCGAGTACACCGTTGCCGGAAGTCAGTCGCTCGACATCGACGATCCAATCAGCGGTTGTACCTTTCATTTTCCGCAAGGCGGCAGCGGCAAGTTCCGGGTTTTCTCCATTGCCGATGGCCCGGAGCTGGGAATCGATGCCTCGCAGCCCTTTTATGTCGACTATCTCGGCACCGGCGAGGTCGAGATCCGCATTCCCGTGGACCCGGAAGAGCGGACCACGCTTCTCTATTACGGCGAGATCGACAATGCGGCCATCCACAAGAGCGACGGCAATATCGGCTGGTGGACCATGTTGGAGAGCGCAGTCGAGGACAGCGAAGCGGTTTATCCGCTGGCAGCTTTTTCCACCAAACTGCAAAAAGCCGCTGCCGGAGGTTATCAACCACCGAACAGCAAGGTTTTTGCAATCAACCAAATAAAAGCCGGCTCTTCAGATTGGATCAAACAGACCAATCAGTTCAACACGGTGCAGCAAGTTATCGACGTCTGGCTCAACCAGTTGCCGGCATCGATCAGTACAGAAGCGCGTCAACAAATCCGGGGTGACCTCAGCTACGATGTACGCCCAAGTGACAAAAATTACTACCAGGCGTTCGACAACTGGGTGGTCGGCAAAAATGCGGTCTTTTTTTTCCAATCCGATGCCGGACTGGTGACCATTGCCCACGAAGTCGGCCACTATATGAACCACGTGATGTGCGGATACAACCGCTACATAGAAATCTACAAGCTCATGCCTGCCAAATTGTGGGGCCTGGGCGGCAGCATCACGCATGATCTGGGCTACTATCACGAGGGCAGGGTTTATCTGCTGGAAGAATACGCCTATGTCTCGCAATATCTGATTACAGGCGAGGTGGACAGTTACGATCTTTTCAATGTGGCCAACACCAACTATTTCAGCCAGATGTTCGGCACCAAACCCGATCGAATCGATTATCCAAGCCAGGAGGGTTTTGGCGCCGGCTGTCTGATCAGCCTGACCCGCGACGCATCGAAACAAATCATCAAAACCTTCGACACCACGAACTATCCGACCAGCAAGGTACCCGTCCTCAATTTTTCCTTGAGCGACGCTCTCGCCGTGCTGGCGCAGGGTCCGCGCAATATCGACGAATTGCGCCAGACGATCAGCACCGCGCTTGCCGGAAAAGGCCCTGACGAGACGAAAAAGATGTCCGCCGCTCTCGAACCGTTGGGCTGGAGCTATCACGGCAAGGTGACCATCGTCGATCAGGATAACAAACCGGTTAAAGGCGCCGCCGCCCAGAGCATCATCAAAATAGGCAACGAAACCTACAGCACCAGACGCACCTTGAACGCGAGCGATGACGGCATCTGCCACCTCTATCGCCTCTATCCGGGGACCAGCGAACTGAGGGTTTTTTACAACTATTCGGAGCAAGAGTTCGCCCATCTGGATTCGGCCGATTTTGCCATCAATATCGATTGGAGCAAACCGACCAACCAGTCGATCGAGTTGCCGCAGATTCAGATCAACATCGATGCCAAGCCGAAAATCACTGCGGTCTCGCCGGACGGCGGCTATCCCAAAACCTATGTCAGGATCAATGGTGAACATTTCGGCCAAACCCGCGGCACCAGCCGGGTCTTTTTCGGCGGAGTAGCGGCGACCGACTACAATTGGTGGTCTGATACTGAAATTACCGTTTACTCGCCGGAAGGAGCGACCGGAACAGTTCTGTGGGTAGAGGTCGACAAGAAAAAGAGCAACGAATGGCCGTTCAAGAGCGAGTTGCGCGTGCCGAGGATCACTGAAGTGCGCATGGAAGATGGCGTGGATGTTAGCAATTTTTTGCCGATCTACGGCGACACGCTGCGCATTCGAGGCGAGTTCTTTGGCGTCTTTGAATCCGGCAAATCGAGGGTGACGATCGGGGAGACCGATTTGATCACCGTCAGCTGGAGCGATGGCGATATCCTGGCGAAAGTCCCGCAGGATTGCCCGCCGGGCGATCTCGTCGTCCGCCTTGGCACTCTGATCAGCAACGCGGTGAATGTACCGGTCTTCGATGTGCTCGAATATGCCCAGAGCCTCCAATCGATCAAGTTCAACATCCAGACCTTCACCATGCAAGTCAATTATGATGACGGCTCCCGAGGTACAGAGTACGCCTTTTTTCTTCCATTGGGCGATGATTTGCCAAAACCAACTTTTGCCGGCCGCGCTTTTGTCAGCGAAAAGAACCAGGTCAATGAAGTCGGCTGGCGATACTATTACAAAATCAGCGGTACGCTGGCGCCTGACTATCGCTCGATCGCGAGCCTGCGCGTAGACGGCGTTGAAGACTATAGCACCAAGTGCACGACCTACTCGGTCGAAATCAAGAATATTCCCCTGCAATATTATGATCCTGACTTTAAACAAGTCCGTTACAGCACAGGGGCGCGAGGAGACATGTCTGCATCGCAGTTGGTTCGCTGCAGCTATGTTTTTACATCAAAATCTATCGGTGTTAAAAGTTTTACTGCGACCGCATTTGATATTTCGAGTGTCATTGCCAATATCACTTTTTTTACCAAATGATGCAGCCTTTAAGTTTTTGGCAGCGCATATGCCGATGCAAAATGAATCGAGGATGATCAAACACGAAAAAGGGCTGTCGATGCGCGACGGCAGCAGCATTCTATAGCTCCTTTTTACTCTTGCACAAGCAAACGGTTTTACCGGCATTGAGCCAGGCAATGTCTATCTGGGCTGCGGGAGGCTGGGATTCCCCGGTTGCCTCTACGACAACAGATAGGTTTTCGCTAACCATGGCAACTCAGTCAGGGATGTTACGGATCGGAAGGGAGTGTCTATATTGCGCCATGCAGTTGTGCTCTTTTTCGTTGCGTTGTTGGTTTTGGGTTGTCACAAAAACAGTCCCAACAGCCCGTCCGCCGTCGAGCTTGGGGAATGGAAACTCGATTCTTTCCAGGAGTACACCGTTGCCGGAAGTCAGCCGATCGCTATCGACGATCCGATAAGCGGTTGTACCTTTCATTTTCCGCAAGGCGGCAGCGGCAAGTTCCGGGTTTTTTCAATTGCCGATGGCCCGGCGCTGACAATCGATGCTGCTGAGCCCTTTTATGTTGATTATATCGGCACCGGCGAGGTCGAGATCCGCATTTCCGTGGACCCGGAGGAGCGGACCACGCTGTTCTATTACGGCGAAATCGACAACGCGGCCATCCATAAAAACGACGGCAATATCGGCTGGTGGACCATGTTGGAGAGCGCAGTTGAGGACAGCGAAGCGGTCTATCCGCTGGCAGCGTTTTCACCCAAACTGCAAAAGGCAGTTGCGGGTGCCTATCAACCGCCGGACAGCAAGATTTTTGCCATCAACAAAATGAAATCCGGTTCTTCCAATTGGATCAAGCAGACCAATCAGTACAACACGGTGCAGCAAGTCGTCGATATCTGGCTCAACCAGTTGCCAACGACGATCAGCACAGCGGCGCGGCAGCAAATCCGCGGCAACCTCAAATATGACGTTCGCCCCAGCGATAAAAATTACTACCAGGCATTTGATAACTGGGTAGTCGGCAAGAACGCGGTCTTTTTTTTCAATCCCGATGCCCCTCTGATCAGTATCGCGCATGAAACCGGCCACTATATGAACCACGTGCTATGCGGCTACAATCGGTATATGGAGATTTACAACCGTATGCCGAAAAGCCTCTGGGGATTGGGCGGCAGCATCAACCACGATGTCGGTTATTACCACGAAGGACGGGTTTATCTGCTGGAAGAGTATGCCTATGTTTCGCAGTACCTGGTAAGCGGCGATCTGGACCAACACGATTTGTTCAATCTCTCGTCGGTCAACTATTTCAGCCAGCTGTTCGGCACCCTGCCCGACCGGATCGATTACCCGAGCCAGGAGGGCTTTGGCGCCGGCTGCCTGATCAGCCTGACCCGCGATCCGGCAAAACGGGTCATCAAGACCTTCGACACCAAATCGTATCCGACCAGCAAAGTGCCGGCCGTCAATTTCTCTTTGAGCGATGCGCTGGCCGTGCTGGCACAGGGTCCGCGCGGTATCAACGAATTGCGTCAGAATATCAGCACCGCGCTGGCCGGCAAAGGCGCAGATGAGGCAAAAAAGCTCTCCGCCGCCCTCGAACCGCTGGGCTGGAGCTACAACGGCAAGGTGACCATCGTCGATCAGGACAAAAAACCGGTCAAAGGCGCCGCTGCCCAGAACATCCTCAAAATCGGCGGCGAAACCTACCGCACCAGGCGCAGCGCGAATACGGGCGATAACGGCACGTGTTACCTCTATCGCCTCTATCCAGGGGCCAGCGAACTGAGGGTTTTTTACAACTATTCGGAGCAAACATTCGCCCATCTCGATTCAGCCGATTTTAGCGTCAACATCGATTGGAGCCAGCCGACTCAAAAAATGATCGAATTGCCGCAGATCCAACTCACCCTCGATGCCAAACCGAAAATCACCGCCGTCTCGCCGGACAGCGGTTATCCGAATACTTATGTCACCATCCAGGGTGAACATTTCGGTCAAACCCGCGGCACGAGCCAGGTCTTTTTCGGCGGAGTGGCTGCCACCAACTACAGTTCGTGGAGCGATACGCAGATTTCGGTCTATTCGCCCGCAGGAGCGACCGGAACGGTTTTATGGGTGCAGGTCGGGAAGATCAAAAGCAACGAATGGCCGTTCAAGAGCAAGGTGCGCGTGCCACGGATCACCGAAGTCCGCATAGAAGATGGCGTCGACGTTTTCAATTTTTTGCCGGTCTACGGCGACACGCTGCGCGTCCGCGGCGAGTTCTTTGGCGTTTTCGAGTCCGGCAAATCGCGGGTGACGATCAAGGAGACCGATTTGATCGTCGTCAGCTGGAAGGACGGCGATATCCTGGCCAAAGTCCCGCAAGATTGCCCACCGGGCGATCTCGTCGTCCGCGTCGGCAACCTGGTCAGCAACGCGATGAATGTGCCGGTAGTCGATTTGCTCAAATTTGCCCAGAGCCTGGCAACGGTTAACTTTAGTGTTCAATACGTGGTCATGCAGGTTTTGAACGACGATGGAACCCGGGAAGAGAAAAACGATGCTTTTATCATGCTGGGCGATGATTTGCCAAAGCCGACCTTTGCCGGTCGGTCTTTCACCAGCGAGAAAAATCAGGTCGATCCCTCAGGCTGGGTCTATGCTTACAAGGTAACCTGCACCTTGGCTCCGGACTATCGTTCGATCGAACATGTGCGCATCGATGGTCTGCAGGACAATTCTCTGTGGAGCAAAAAATGGTCGATCGAATTGCGCGATCTGCCGATCAACAGCTATTCACTCAACTGGTACCAACTCAATTATAGCACCAGATACAGGGAGTATCTGCTTCAGTCTCAGTTTATCCGCTGCGAGTACACTTTTACCTCGAAAGCCAGCTACCTGAAGAGTTACAGCGCGACCGCCTTTGATGTGTCGCGTTCCACAGCTTCTGTCAGTTTGTTGACGCGAAGGTAAAACGCGGCCGGAACGATCAAAGGTGAAAACGCCGTTCGCTGCAGAATGGCAGGCAAATAAAAGAATGCTCCGGATCTCCGCGGTGGTGCGGAGCCGGAGCATTTGTCTATTTGCAAAATTCAAGCGAAAGGTGCAGCTGTCACCCAATCGATTTCCGACTCACCCTATTTTCGGTAGCGAGAGATAAACTCCTCCACCTCGGGAATGTTGCCCTGCAGGATCAGATAGCCGTTGGAGGGTTCGCGTTCGGTGATTTCGCCGGCAATGGGGGTCAACATGATCTCTTTGACCTGCTGCAGATCTTTTGTGTGGCCAAGCGCCCAGCCCAGTTTGACGTAGGCCACTTCCGGCAGCATGTTTGCCGCCGGTACCACGCCGAGTTCCATGATTTCCCGCCCGGTTTCGTAGACGTACATCTGCACATAACCCCACAGGGTTTGCACGGTCATAAAGACGGCGATGCCGCATTCATTGGCTCTTTTGAGCACCGGATAGAGCGGTTTGTTCACGTGTCCGAGTCCGGTGCCGGCGATGACGATGCCGCGGTAGTGGTTGTCGATCAGCGCTTCGATGATATCCGGTTGCATGTTGGGATAGTAATAGACGATGCTGACCTTTTCTTCAAAGGCGGTGTCAAGGTGGACCTGCCGGTCGTTGCGCCGGCGGCGATAGTCGTTCCGCAGGGGAGTGATGACATCGCGGCTGACCATGGCCAGGGGAATGTCGCCGATGGTGCGGAAGGTCGATCGATAGCTGGAGTGCATCTTGCGCACCCGGGTGCCGCGGTGCAGCAGACCATAAACGTCGGAGGTGGGGCCGAACATGCAGACCATCACCTCGGCGATATCGCTTTCGGCCGCAGTTTTGACGCTGTGAATGAGGTTAAGGGCGGCATCAGAAGAAGGCCGGTCGCTGGAGCGCTGCGAGCCGACCATGACGATCGGTACCGGAGAGTCCTGCACCATGAAAGAGAGAACAGCGGCGGTGTGGTGCATGGTGTCGGTGCCGTGGCCGATGACGATGCCTTGCACGCCTTTTTCAATCTCCCGGCCGATCGCCTCGGCCGTTCCGCGCCATTGCTCTGGCCCCATGTTCTCGCTGAACACACCGTAGAGTTTTTCGGTCTCGAGATTGCAAATTTCCGCCAACTCCGGAACTGAACCGTACAATTCACCCGGCGAAAACGCCGGGATCACCGCCCCGGTGCGATAATCGAGCCGGCTGGCAATGGTGCCGCCGGTGCCGAGCAGTTTGACTCGGGGTTTCTTTGGGTCATGGGGAAATTCCTTTTCCGGGATCTGGTAGCGCGCCTCACGTCGCCCGGTTATCTGCATGTCGGTGATCTGTTCGGCGGCAATGCCGACGTTGTAGCCGGAGCGCAATTTGACCACCACATGCAGATCGTCAGCGGTTTCAGAACGCGGCAAAACAATGCCGGTGAACCGGCCGCTGCGGGTGGCGATTTGCACATCGCTCCAGATCGGCACGCCAAAATTCCGCAACACCGCCAGAGCGGAACCGCGATAACCTTTGAATGAATCGGAAGCCATGGATTATCCTTTGCGATCGACTCGAGCAGCTGCTTCTTCAAGCGCTGCGCGGACTTGCTTTGCCGCCTCGGCGCCGTGAATTCGGCCGCGGTTGTTCTGCATGAGCAGACCCAGGCAGCGTTTTTGCCGTGCGAGATTGTTTTGCATGCCTGCGGTTTGCTGCAGCGCTGCATCGATGGCGGCTTGCAGTTCGGTTGCCGGGAGAAGCGGCGGAATCTGCCAGGCTTTGTTGCGCAGCGAGGTTTCCATCGCTTCAAGCAGACCGTCGGCAGTCAACATGCCATCGCGCACGGCCACCATGATCCGTCGGATCATTTCAGCCGACAGTTCTTCGATCGGCAACCCTTTTTTGCGCAGCCTTTTTGGATACTGGATCAGCGCAACAGCCACGCGGGTAGGGGAAAGCTTCCACTCGTCGACCGCCTGCAAAAAGAGATCAGCCCAGGGTGAGACGGCCAGCGCCTCGATTGTATCAGCCGGGATGGCGAGTTGGCGATATAGCGCTTCTCTTTCCCAGATCGGTTGCGGCAGTCCGGCCTTGATCCGTTCCCGGCGTTCCAGGGTGACCCGCAGCGGCGGCAGATCGGTGTCGGGATACATGCGGTCCGGCCCGGGCAGAATGCGCTCAAAACCGGTGGTGCCGTCCGCCAGCGCTTGCCGGGTCTCGGACGGAACTCCCAGAGTCGCCTCGTGCGCGCGGATCATGATCTCTTTGGCACCGGTTTCGGCATCGAGCGGATTTCCCCAAACCAGAACCAGGGTGTCGTCTGCTTCGGAAGCAACGCATTTCTGCAACGCCTGCCATTCCGAGCTCGACAGCGTTTCGCTGAGGGTATCGGAATGGATGATGTTGGGCAAGGTGGTCAGACAGGCGATCACGCGCACGCGGTCAGAGATCTCTTTGGCAAATAACGTCTGTGTCTGGGTCTGCCAACGCAACAAACCGCGAAATCCGCGCAACGTGACGCACTGAACAGTCAGGCCGTGATCGATCGCCTGTCGCAAGGGTTGGTAGCGGGTGCGTCGCAACAATCGGGTGACTTCCCGGACTTGCGCCTTGAATAACTCGGGCGTGATGCCGCGTTGCCGCAGCTCGTCGCGCAGACGCAAAAGATTCCATTGCCGCAGCGCTTCGTTGTAGGTGAGCAGGGGAATGGCCGGAATGCGGGGCACGCCTTTGATCTCGATGCGCGTGCCGCCGGTGACGCTGACATTGACATCCTGGCGGGCGGCGCCGATGCCGGTGCGCACCAGGCCGGTGCTGCGCACCAGCCGGCGGAGAATTTCAGCGACTTGCGCCGTTTCTTGCGGTGTGGTCATATCCGGAGCGGTGACCGTTTCGATGAGCGGCATGCCCAAACGGTCGGTCAGATAGACCCGCTGGTGGCCGATATCGCTGACTTCCCGACAGGCATCTTCTTCGAGTCCGAGTTGTATGATATGGATTTGCCGGTTTTTATACGGGATAGAACCATCGACACCGACAATGGTGGTACGCTGAAAGCCGGTCGGAATGCTGCCGTCGAGATATTGTTTGCGGGCGATGTGCAGCTCATCGATCAGCGTGCAACCATAGAGCGTGCCGATGGCGAGGGCGCGGTCCAGGGCTTCATCGTTCAGCTCAAAGGGCGGTGTGTCGTCCATCTCATAGGTGCAAACCGTTTCGTGCTGAATGCGGTAGATAATCTCTTTGCGCGTTTTGAATTCCATCAACGCAGTGCCGTCATATTCGCCTAGTTCGGAGAGCGTGGGCCGCATATGGCGGAGAATCTCCGCATCATAGCGATCGCTGTAGCGTCCGGCCGGACAACGGCAAAAGAGCTTTTTGCGGGTCAACAGCTGCTGGTGGATCTCCAGTCCCGAACGAAAACCGACTGCGGCATAATCCGCCGGCTCAATCTGGGAAAACGGCTTGCTGGCAAAATCGCTCATGTGCATTCTCTCGAGTTGGGCGCTGGACTCAGGCGGAATATACACAATCCCGCCAGCAATGTCCAGAGCTCTTTCTCACACGGAATCGCGGTGGGGTTTTTCCCTTGCCTTTTAGACGCAATTGTCTTACTTTTTTAAGCCGAAGAATTCCTTCTGTGGAAGAAGCCACTTTCATGATCATGGAGATTTGTTTTATGAACCATAAGATGCGAAATTTGGTTGTCCTGTTGACCTGCGCCGTGGCTTTGCCGCTCTTTTCCCAGCCCAAGACGGCGTCATCCCTTTATTTCTCCGTTCTTGGCCGTAAAAAAGTTACCGTGGTCGGTCAGGATATCTACACCACCGGGCTCTACGTCAGCGCCGACGGCGGGGAAACCTATCAACACAAAGGATGGAAAAGTCTGCCTATTTTCGGCCTGGCGGTGGATCCGCGCGAGAACGGTCGGCGTATTTTTCTCGCCTGCGGCAACGGCGTTTTGCGCAGTCTGGACGGTGGGGAAACCTGGAAAATCGTTACCGATTGGGAGATCACCGAGGTGCAAACCGTGGTCATCGATCCCAATGACCCACAGACGATCTATTTGACTTCGAGCTATGGCACCTGGGTGAGCCGTGACGGCGGGGATAGCTGGCATTCCCTGAATCAGGGATTGCAGCCGGTGAGCCTGACCTACCATTCCGTGCTGGCTGTCAAGCCTTCGGATTCGCGCACCTTGTATGTCGGCACAGCCGACGGCGTATTGGTCAGCCGCGATGGCGGCGAGCATTGGCAAAGATCGGGATTGCAAGGCCGGCAAATTCACGATCTGCAGATTGCGCCTTATGATGAGAATCTGCTGCTGTGCGGTACCGATATCACCGGTGTTTACATCAGCCGCGACGCCGGCCAGAGCTGGCGGCAAATCAATATGCAGCTCAAAGGCCGCGATATCTACAGCGTCGAAATCGATGCCAACAATCCTGGTGTTTTTTACTGCGGCGGCTATCTCTGCGGCGTTAACCGCACGCGCAATTATGGAGAGACCTGGGAACCGCTGGACAATGAAATCACCGACAAGACCATCCGCGATATCGCCGTCGATCTCCGCCAGCCCCATGTTGTCTATGCGGGGGCGCTCAACTATGGGCTTTATCGCAGCACCGACAGCGGCAATCGCTTTTCCCTGATCGCCGAGGGAGATGGCCAAATCCGTGCTGTCGCTGTGCAATGATCGCGGCTTGTGCGCAAAAAGACTGACTCTTGCGCTGTTCAACCAGCTGGTAAAAATCCGACAACTTGAGATACGGAGATCGCATGAGATACCGATTATTATTGCTCGCCGGCCTGCTTTGTCTGGCCGCTGCAACATCGGCCGCTGACCACTACACCACCGCTTATGAGGCGCGTGCCGACAGCGTCATCGACTATTATGCCGCTCTGCCCTATAGCCAGGACGCATTTCGCGCGATGGCCAAATTCCATCGCCAAACCGATCTGACCACCGCTTGCCAGATCGTCGACTCTCTGACGGCCAGGCCGCGCGGCGATATGTTCTGGCTCTATCCGATCACCGCACTCTATATGACTTGCGGCGATCGGATGCCCGATTCTTCGCGACAAAAAATCCGCACCAGTTTTTCCAGCTATGCGCCCTATCGCGGGGATACCGAAAACCATTGGCTCATGTATTATGTCTCCCTCTATCTGTTGGCCCAATCGTTTCCTGACCAACCCGGCAATCTTTGGTTCAACGGCAAGAGTTCGGCTGAAAATTTTAACGATGCCAAAGGGTGGATCGAGTACTGGATGGATTTGACCACCACCGTCGGACAGGGAGAATTCGATTCACCGACCTATGCAACCTTTTTCCTGACCCCATGTTTTATGTTGCAGCGTTTTGCCAAAGATGAAACCATGCGCACCCGGGCACAAATCATGGTCGAATGGCTGCTGGCTGATCTGTTTATCGACACCCTCGACGGCACGCTGTGCGGAGCGCACAGCCGTATCTATGAAGCCGATATTCACGACAAACACTATTCCAATGCATCCCATACCATTGCCTTTTTGCTGGGCGACCGACCTCTCTTCCGCGGGGACGGCAAACCGGAAACGCTTTTTCACAACAATTTGATTACTGCCCTGTGCGATTACCGTTTGCCCGAAATCCTCTATCGCATAGGTACCGATCGATCCAAGCCCTATCTGAGCCTGGAACGCAAGCGTTCTCGCTACCGCATCCGCTACTATGATGAGCGCATGCCGGCGGTCAACAAAATGCTCTATATGACTTCCAATACCGCCCTGGGATCGATCCAGAGCGGCCATACCGAACAGATTCTGCAGCACAGCTGGAATCTGAACTGGAAACGGGAACGCCTCGGCCAGGTCACCACGCTGTTCACCTTGCACCCCTATTACTCGGCGCGCGATATGGGTTCGCTCTTTACTTCTTATTTGCAGACCGTGGTGCCGGATGTGGTCGGGTCAAAGACCACCTATGACAAACAGGAAAAATGGGTGGGATCTTCGCCCTATGAAGAACTTTTGCAGTTCGAGAACACCTTGGTCGGTTTGTACGATCTGCGCAGTGACGATGCGCTCTATAAACACTATGACGGTTTTTTCCCGCGCGACTTTAGTGAACAGACCGTCGACCCATCGGGCTGGATCTTTTGTCGCACCGGGACGGTCTATATCGCCTTCTATCCCTTCAAACCGGTCGAATGGCGCGAAGAAAAAATGGGCAAGCGCCTGCGCAGCAATGGATTGACCAACGGTTTCATAATCGAGGTCAAACAACCGCAGGAAATAGCCTCGTTCGCTGAATTTAAACGCAAAATCATGGCCAATCCGGTCGATTTTATCGATCAACCGGACAACTTGACCGCCATTTATCGAAATCTCGACGGCCACCGGCTGGAATTCACTTTCGGTGGTGAGCGCCGCATCGACGGCAAAGTCGTCAGCCCATCCGGCTACCGCTTGTTCGACAGTCCCTACATTCAGGCCCAGGTCGACGGGCGAAAAATGATTTTGCAGCATGGCGATGAAAAACGGGTGCTGGATCTTGCCAAACCGGAGATCCGCACA
Organism: bacterium; assembly: GCA_029565675.1. Classification (GTDB taxonomy): domain Bacteria; phylum Zhuqueibacterota; class Zhuqueibacteria; order Residuimicrobiales; family Oceaniaggregativiventaceae; genus Sulfursilanivivens. The sequence continues at coordinate 66,812 of JAKQNP010000023.1, read as the reverse complement.
CTTGCCGAATAACAGCAGGTCAGAGATGAAGAAACGCTGGTTCTACCGGAGAGCACGGGTGATCAGCGCCGAGTTTGCTCGTTTGGCGCTGGTGGGGTTCGCAATTCTGGCTCTCGGCAGTCAGGTTCGGGCGCAAACCCTGAGGCCTGACCACTGGTTGTCCGATCACCTGCGCTTTGAGCAATTGCGCGGACGCTATTGGGAATTGTCGCCAACCGAAAGACCGCTGCGCATGCAGGATTGGTCGCGGTTGCAGGATTCGTTGAGCAGAACAGCTGACCACGATTTGCAAGAGTTTGCCGAAGCGCGCCGGCTCTTTTTTGCCCAGCTGCCGCAAGAACCGGAGACGCTGTTGATCTGGGTGCACAGCCGCAACCAGGGCATATTCGATGATTCGGAGTTTCGCTATGACGGCCGTCATATTCTCACTCTGGGTATGCCGGTCACCGAATGGTTGGATGCCTATACGAGCGTTCTGGGCGATAACCGGCTGGATGAAGAACCTGCCTACATTGGTAAAGAGCAAAGCGGCATGGCTGGTTATACCGAACAAGCCTATTTGCAGGGGCGTTGGGGAAAATTCAGCGCGAAATTCGGGCGCGATTACCTCCGCTGGGGAACCGGCCGCGATGCAACGCTCCTCATGTCGGAAGTAAGCCGGCCGCTGGATCACCTCGGCCTGCGCTATGACAGCCGGCTCTTCAGCTATACCTACCTGACCGCCGTCCTGGAGCCCAAGTATCTCACCATCGAAGAAGAGAGGGTGCGCTGCAACCGCTATCTCAGCGGCCACCGGATCGAGATCAAAGCCAGGCGCAATCTGCGCATCGGCATCAACGAAACCGTGCTTTTCGGCGGTCCGGATCGGGGTTATTCGTTTGCCTATGTCAATCCGTTTATCTTTTATCACGGCGAGACCATGAATGGCCCGGACGGCGGCAACAGCATCGGCAGCATCGACGCAACCTGGATGCCGTCGGCGGCTGTCACCCTGTACGGCAATTTTTTGATCGACGACATCCAACTGGAAAACAGCTCACCCGGCGATCGCGAGCCGGATCAACTGGGCTGCTTGCTCGGCGTCAATTGGGCAGATCCGTTTGACTGGCGCCATGCCGATGCCTACTTGGAATATACGCGGATCACCAACCGCACCTATAACGGCGAAGGCGGCGAATGGGAGAAATGGCTGCATCGCGGTCGACCGATCGGCCATTTTCTCGGCAACGATTTTGACCGTGTGCTCGCGGGTTTGCACTGGTGGCCGCAGCCGAGCTGGGCTGTGGAGTGCCGTTTCGAACATCGCCGACACGGCGAAGGTCGCATCGAAAATGCCTTTGACAAACCCTGGATCGATCTGCCTGTCGACCAGACGTACCATGAGCCTTTTCCCTTCGGCATTGTGGAAACCGTGCAGCAACTCGATATGGAACTGTTTTGGCAACTCAACCCCTGGTTGACAGTCAGGCTGTCGACAGTCTGGGCAACTGTCCGGAATGCAGAAAACCAGAGAGGGAGGAATGAGTCGCAGCGTGGGGCAATTTTGGCGGTGAACTGGGATTTTATGCAAACGATCCGTTTGCGCTAGAGGGTGGTCGATCGATTGGGATCACCCGCGAAGGATGACAAGCAAAGGAGAGGGAATGAACGAAAAGCAGATTTCTTTGGGTGTGCAATTGCTCGAGCAGGAGTTCGGTGCTAAGCGAGTCCGCCAGGCCATCGATGCCGTGCAGAAATTTCGCGTCGAAGTCCCGAGTTGGGTTTTCGGTAATTTTGGCGCCGGACGTTTTGGCGATTATACGCCGTCCGGAGTCGCACGCAATATTTTCGAAAAATTGCAGGATGCGGCGATGATTCATCAGCTGACCGGTGCAACGCCGAATGTCGCCATGCACATCCTGTGGGATTTTACCGAAGACGGCTGGAATCCTTCGTGGAAAATGGTGGAGAAGGTCGATCTAGCGACCAGGGAACTCGGATTGGCAATCGGCGCCATCAATCCGACCTATTTTCTCAAAGGCAGCCATCGCAACAGCTATAGCGCCGATGAAAAAGAGACGGTTGACCGCTATATCGATCAGACTGTCGTGTCCGCCGAAATCGCCAAAAAATACGGCAACAATCTGGTGACTTTGTGGTTTCCCGATGGCTCCTCCTACCCGGGGCAGGTGCAGCTGAGCCGGGTTTATCGCAATATGAAAGATTCCTTGCACCGCACCATGCAGCAGATCGATCCGAAGGTGAAGGTGCTGATCGAGTACAAACTTTTTGAACCGGGTACCTATCACACCGTGATATCGGATTGGGGAACCAGTTACATGCTGACGCAAGATCTCGGTAAAAATGCGGGTGTTTTGGTCGACCTGGGTCACCACCCGCACGCCACGAATATCGAACAGATCGTCATGCGGCTGGTGGTCGAAGGTGTGCCGGCGGGCTTTCACTTCAATACCCGCTATGCCGCCGATGACGACCATTCCGTTGAACCCAATCCCGAGATGGCTCGCATTTTTTACGAGCTTGTCCTCGGCGATGTGGTGACCAATTCGAAAGCTGACAAGAATTGGGCTTATATGATCGATCAATGCAGCGGCAGGGAACACCGCATGCATGCGATTTTGCATTCGATCGATTCTCTACAGGTCGCCCTGGCCAGAGCCATGCTGGTCGACACACCCGCCTTGCAAAAATTGCAGGATCGCGATGAGCTGATTCTCGCCAACCGGCTATTCAACAATGCGATGATCCTTGCCGATGTCCGCCCCCTGGTGGCTGCCGCGCGGCTCGACAAAAATTTGCCCGCTGATCCGTTTGCAGCCTATGACGCCAGCGGTTACCGGCAAAAAACCGACTCTGAACGCGTTTGATTGCGCTCATCCCATCCGTTGATCACAAGCCCCTCCTGCGAGGGGCTTTTTTTGTTGGTTCGCTCTGCCAAATGTACACGCACCTGGAGCTGCCAACTGAGATCCGTCTCCCTCTGATCGCCGCCCATTTTGCCTTTGTCCTTGGTTAAAAACCTTGCAATAAATTAAATATCACGCAAATTGCGATAAAAAATGCGAAAACCACTTGACATTTAGTTAGAGAAAGATTATAATAAAGTAGATAATGACGAGTAATTCGCAATAAATCACGTTTAAAATTGGAGGTTTTATGCGAATCGTCTGGATAATTTTGTTGTGCACCATGACCTGCGTCAGCGCCCAGGTCATTATTACCGAAGTCAACAGCACCGCCAACAGCTATGCGAGTTATGTGGAGTTGCTGAACATCGGCAATTCACCCATCGATCTGAGTGGATATACTTTGACTTATGGCAACGATGGCAGCGACAAGATAGTCGATGAGCCGCTGAACGCCGATGGCTACAGCAGCGGTTTGGTTTTGGCGCCGGGAGAATTTTTTCTGGTGATCCGCAGTCAATCCACCTTCAGCGAAACGTATCCCGAGATTGTTTTCAACACTGGCGACGATGATGCTGGCAACAGTTCGATCGAGTTCATGATGCACGGCAGCCTGTATCTCAATGGCGGTGCGGATTATCTGCAGCTCAAAGATGGCGGCGGCACGCTGAAGGACGCTTTCAGCCATGCCGCAGCGGAATGGCCCGACAACCATTGCTTTGAACGCAGCGCTTATCCGAACGACGGCACCGATTGGCAGGCACATTGGACCGATTTGGGAGCCAATGTCGCCGGCACTCCGGGGCGTTTCAATGACACCTCTTTGCCCGTGCGCCTGGTTTCGTTTTCTGCCAGGCAGACGGGCGAGGGAGTCGAGATCGAATGGCACACCGAGAGCGAATTCGAGATTTACGGCTTTTATCTCTATCGCCGCGACAATTTGCTTCCGGAGTATCGGCCTATTTCGCCGTTGATTCTACCGCAAGGCGGACCGTCGACCGGAGCCATCTATCGGTTTTTGGATCGCGATCTGCCCTCCAGCGGCGAGGTGTGGTACATGTTGCACCAGGTCGATCTGAACGGCCGCACCGACAAATATGGTCCGATAGTTATCTGTCGCGCTGATTCAGGAGTCATCCTCGGCGCGGTGCCAGAGCGATTGCGGCTGCAGGCCTTTCCCAACCCGTTTAACCCCAGCACTCAGCTTGCGGTTGAGATTGATGGGGTGGAAACACGTACGGTCGCCTTGCTGGTCAGCGATCTGTTGGGCAGGCAGGTGCGGATGGTGGCAGAAGCCAGATTGGCGCCGGGAAGTTATCGATTTCTTTGGCATGGCGATACGGATCAGGGCGAATCGGCGGCTGCCGGCATCTATTTCGGTCAACTGATCGATTCGAATGATGACCGGGCGCTTGTGCGGTTGATCAAGGTTCCATAAATTGTTGTGGATTCATCGATTCCATTGTCGGTGGAGTATATGGTAGGGTATACCACGCTGTGGTTGCACATGATCTGGCAGGTTCACGGGCGTCAGCGCGTGTTTGAAACGGTGACCATCCAACAGATGCTTTCGCGTCTTCTCTACTGCATTTTCAGAAATCGCAGCATGACCTTGCGCATGAACGCGGTGCGGCCCGAGCACATTCATCTGCTGATCCTGCAACCCTCATCGCAGGCCCTGGATGGGCTGGTGCAAACCCTGCAGCGCGACGTGTTGCAGCAATTGCAAACCCTGGAGATGCCTTTGCCGCGTTTTACCTGGTCTGAGGTCTATGCGGCGTTTTCAGTTTCGCGGTCACAGCTCGACGAACTGGTGCGCTATTTTTCCGAACAAAAGCGTTTGCATCACACCTTTTCCTGTGCCGAGGAATGGCAGATGCTGCAGAATATGCACCGCACCTGAATCGGCCATCAGATGCGGTGCGAAACACCGGATCTCTTAAAAAAATCGATCTGCTGGCCATTTACACGGGTAAAAAATGTCATTTTTGCAGCCGCATAAAAAATAAACGAGTGATTATTTTCAGATCCGGTTAACACTTAATTGGTGTTGGTCGCAAAAAATGGCTTGCAGTGACTTTTGGTTCAAACCCTGATCGGAGGAGATCATTTTTCTTGCGATTGCCGTGTCAATTCTTTATGTTGTTGCACAAAATTGGAACCATTCGCTGAAAAGAGAGGCAGCAAGCATGCTTTACCAGGTGTTGTGTCACCGATGTGGTTTTGAACAGACCATCGACCGCAAATTGTTTCGCCAGGACATTTGTCCGCGCTGCAGCAGTTATTTGCGCTGTTGTCTGCTGTGCCGCCATTATGACCGCCAGGCCTATCATGAATGCAAGGAATCTGAAGCAACCTGGGTGCGGGATAAAGAGGCGGCGAATTTTTGTGATTATTTTGAGTTGATCAATCGAGCCGGCAGCGACAAGGGGCAAGATCCGGCAGCCGTGGCAAGGCAGAAATTGGCTGCACTGTTCAAGAAAACAGATGCCGCGCAAGAAGAGGGTGAGGCCTAAAAGAGCGATTTGAGTTCATCTCCTTCGGCCAACAACCGTTCACCGAAAACCAGATGGATTTCAAAGTAATTGCGCAGCTCGCGATAGTGGGGGTCTTCCAACAGTTCAACACAAGCGCGGTAATCTTGATAGGCGGCCAACGAATAGATGCGCATCACCGACCAGTTTTCGCCTGTTTCGATCGGCAAGAGGCTCTGCGTGCTTTTTACGCCGCTGCAATAGGGCGCCAATTTGGCGAAACCGCGCAGAAGGGATTTCCAGCGCTCGTTCAGTTTGGTCACCAACAGGGCTCGTTCCGCATCCGACAATTGCAGGAAACGGTTAATCCCCGGCTGACTTTTGCGGATGATCACCAACAAGCGGTACATGCCGAGCGCTTCTTTCAATTTGCCAAAACGGGTTTGGCGATACAACCGCCAAGCAGTCAAGGCCAGAATCGAAATCAACAACACCAGCACCAGAACGAGAATCACTTGCATAACCACTATTCCTCATTGTTACGTGAAGAGAAGGATGCTTGTCGGCAACTGCAAATCGCCTGCCTTCGCTACCGATTTCCAATCACCGAGTGTCGTTTGAAGATCGCTAACTGCGTCAGGTCGGCAAGCGCCATACATCTGCAGTTTCCATTTTATAACCACTTATTCGCACAAATGCAAGAAAATAATTGCGCGAGCCCGGGCGCAAAAGCCATATTTCTATCGCCGGATCGGCCGTCGAGCGGCTGTCGGCGGCGAACGGTTGCCGCCGACAACGACAGACTGCTGAATGCCTGTTGCACATCATGCTGAAGCGCGTCGAAAACCGACCGGTCGTACTGATTTATCCACCGGTTGCCAAACCCTGTGAACCGCCGGCCGGCATCGCGCGTTTGCACGGCGCACTGCAGGATGAACAAATTCCTTGTGTTTGCATCGATGCCAATCTCGAAGCACAGCTGCATCTGCTTCAGCAACCGATTGACTCACATCACAAACGCTTGCATCAAGCTGTGCACAACCGATCCGCGAATCTCGCTGCTCTCAGATCTCTGTCGTCCTATAGCCGTATCGATTCCTATCGCCGCATCGTCGGCGAAATCGATTATCTGTTGCAGCAGCATGGCAAAACCGTTCAGGCAGCTGCCGGTTTGGCCAATTATGTTCAGCTGGGCCGCCGGCCCACCCGCAGCGCCGATTTGCGCTGGGCGGCAGAAAATCCGCAACAAAATCTGTTTTACTCCTACTATGTCGACAAGCTGATTCCGCGCCTCCAGGCGCTGCAGCCTGAGCTTGTCGGTCTGTCGATCTCTTTTCTCAATCAAGCGCTGTGCGCCTTTGCTCTGATCGGCCTGCTGCGCCGGCATATGCCGCAAGTGCCGATTTATCTCGGCGGGGGATTGGTCAATTCCTGGTTGCACACCCAAAGCAAACCGGCGCTGTTCACTGATCTGGTGGACCTGTGTGTGGCCGGACCCGGAGAAACACCATTGTTGCAGCGGTTCGGCATCGCGGCAAAAAGCGAATTGTCGGATCACAGCGAATATGGCGGTCTCTATTGCACCGATTATTTGGCTCCAACATTCATTTTGCCTTTTGCCGTCTCGATGGGATGTTATTGGCGCCGTTGCCGTTTTTGTCCTGAACGCGCAGAAGGCAATCCTTATCTCGCCCTGGATGCGAAAACTGCACGGAACGAGCTGGAGAGGCTGATCGAACTTTGGCACCCGGGCTTGATCCATTTTCTCGACAACGCACTGCCAATCGATTTTTGTGTCGAGCTGGCCGCCAATCCGGTTTCAGTTCCCTGGTATGGCTATGTGCGTCTCGAGCCACAGCTGTTGGATGCCGGTTTTTGCCGCGATCTGGCGGCTGCCGGCTGTGTGATGCTCAAGATCGGTTTTGAAAGCGGCAATCAACAGGTATTGCGCCGAATGCAAAAAGGAATTCGACTGGAGCAAAGCGAGAAAATATTGCGGAATTTGCGCGATGCGGGGATCAAGATCTATGGATACGTGCTGTTTGGTACACCACATGAATCGCTGGTGGAAGCGCGTGAGACCTTGGCATTTTTGCGTCGCAACAGTGAAATGATCGACTTTGTCAATGCAGCGATTTTCAGCCTGCCATCCGGCAGCCCGGACAGCCGCTTTGTGTCAACGCGGCCGTTCAGCGAGGGAGATCTCTCTCTTTACCGCGATTTTAGTCATCCACACGGTTGGGATCGCCGGGCGATCAGACAATTTTTACAGCAGGAGATGCGATCGGATGGCACCTTGCGCAAAATATTCAACCGTGAACCATCGATTTTCACCGCCAATCATGCGCCGTTCTTTGGCCTGGCAGAGACGGGGGGAGCGGCAATCGCCACACCTCAATCGTAAATCCATTCCTCGATGCGCCAGGTGAGGGCATGGATTTTATCATTGGCCGTTTTGATCGAGCGATTGTATTCGCGGATTGATTCGAGCACAGCCGAGATTTTCGCTTCTTCCTTGATCAGGCTGAATACCGCTGCATGATATCCGGGATATACAGCGGTGTTCATGCGCAGATCGCAGTTGAGCATGCGTCCGGTAACATCGCGCAAGACATGAAAATTGTTCAATTTTTGACTTTCGAACAAGTGAACCAGATCGTTCATCACACTGTTGCTGGCAATGCACATCAGCATTTTCATCGTCCAACCTCCATGGCTCCGGTGAGAAGGTGTGGTCCTTGATTTCGCTTCAGGAAAAGATAGTCAGGTTGATCATAAAAAGCAAGCATTGATCAAAGCGAGAGGTTTTGGAATGCGAAATGACCTGCACGCGCTGTTGTTGGCTGTCCTTTGTGTGGCGGCGTGTTCATCAATAGAGAGTGAAGAAGAGCGGTTGATCTGGCAAAACCCGAACTATCAGCCGCGGATCAAGGAGATCGGCCAGTTCTGTGACCGATCGTTTGCTGTGGTGATCTTGGGCAATTCGATCACCTATGGCGGCGACTGGCCTCAGCTGCTGCAGCGCGACGATGTTCTGAACATGGGAATCGGCAGCGACATTACTGCCGGATTTTTGCAGCGGCTTGATCTGGTGATGCAAGTCAACCCGCACTGCTGCTGTATCATGGGCGGCATCAACGATCTCTATGACGATATCCCGGTGAATCGGGTGGCCGAAAACCTGGCGACCGCGGTCGAGCGCCTGCAGGAACATGGTATTGAGCCGATTCTGCATGCGGTTTTGGCCGTATCGCCGCGCTGGCGGGAAGCGGAGCTGCACAATCGCCGAGTCAGGAAACTCAATCAACAGTTGCGGCGCTGGGCAGTTCGCCGGCAAATTGCGTTCGTCGATTTGAATCCTGTCCTGGCACCGGAAGGTATTCTGCTCGATCGCTACACGACTGACGGCGTGCATCTGACACCTGCCGCCTATGCCGAGTGGGCAAAGGCGCTGTTGCCGCTGTTGCCCTCGCAGTAAGGGTGCCCAGAGAAGTGAAAAGCCCGGGCAAAATAGAGCCGGGCTTTGAACATCAATTCTGCAAGATCGGTCAATTTTTGCGCTTGAATTCAGCCATAAATTGAACCAACTTTTCGATACCGCTTAACGGCATGGCATTGTACATCGAGACTCGAATGCCGCCGACATCTCGGTGACCTTTCAGACCAACCAACCCCTGACCTTTTGCCTCCGCGATAAATTTTTGTTCGCGTTCCTCGTCGGGAAGGCGAAGCGTCGCATTCATCCACGAACGCGAGTCAGGTTTTGCCGTGCCGCGGTAGTAACCTTCGCTGCTGTCGATGGCGCTGTACAAAAGTTCTGCTTTTTTCCGATTGAGGCTTTCGATTGCTTTGAGGCCGCCCTGTGCATCGACCCATTCGAGCACGAGTTTCATGAGATAGATAGCGAACACCGGCGGCGTATTGAAAAGCGAATTGTTGTCGATGTGAGTTCGATAGCTGAGCATGGTGGGCAAGCCGTTGTTGGCCTGTTTGGCAAAGTTGTCTTTGATGATGACGACGGTAACGCCGGCGGGGCCGAGATTTTTTTGCGCGCCGGCATAAATCAGCGAAAATTTGCTTACGTCGACTCGTCGCGAAAGGATATCAGACGACATGTCAACAACCACCGGGGTTGTGCCAAAGTCGGGATAGCTTTGCCATTCGGTCCCGTAGATCGTGTTGTTGCTGGTCACATGGAGGTAAGCGGCCTGGGGATCGCGGTCATAAGACTCCGCTTTGGGGATATAGGTATAGTGATCAGCCTCAGAAGAAGCGACAATATGAGCTTTGGCAACAAGCGCTGCCTCTTTATAGGCTTTTTTTGCCCATGCGCCGGTGATGACATAATCTGCCGAACGGCCGGCCGGAATAAAATTCATCGGTACCATGCAGAACTGCAAACTTGCACCGCCGCCGAGAAAGATGATTTGATAGTCATCCGGGATGTTCATCAGGGTGCGCAACAGTTTTTGCGCATCGTTGTGAACCGCTTCATAGTCTTTTGAACGGTGTGAAGCTTCGACAATGGACATGCCAGTGCCATGAAAATCCAAAAATTCGGCCTGGCATTTTTCCAGCGCCGAAAGCGGCAATGTGCACGGTCCGGGATTGAAATTGTAGACGCGAGCCATCGTTCAGTCCTCTTGTTTTCGGGTTGCTTTTCTTCGCCGCCTCAATCGATTGCCGGCAAGCGCGTTTATTTTTCTGCGACAAATTTCTCGATCAATTTTTCGACGATTTCACCGATGCGCAACAAATTTTCTGTGGTCGAAGCGCCGATATGCGGCGCCATCAGGGTATTCGGCGCACCTCGCAGCGGCGTGTTCTCGGGCGGATCAGAGTACCAGACATCTGTTGCATATCCGGCAATTTTACCTGATTTGAGCGCCTCAGCTAGGTCTTCTTCAACAACGGTTTTACCGCGGCCCGTATTGATCAGATAAACACCATTTTTCATCTGCGCGATCCGCTTTTTGTCGATCAGTCCCAGGGTGGATGGATTGAGCGGTAGATGCAGGGAAAGATAGTCGCATTGCGGCAGCAGATCGGCGAGTTCCTTGACCATCTTGATATGAGGGGATTCGACGGACACCGCATCATAGCCCAAAACCCGCATTTCAAAAGCGGCTGCACGCTTGGCCACCTCTTTGCCGATTCTGCCGCAGCCGATCAAACCTAAAGTCTTGCCATATAGCTCCGTGCGTTTCAACTCTTTTTTTAACCATTTGCCTTCGCTCATCGATTGATGCGCTTCAACCAGATGGTTGGGCAAGGCGATCATCATGGCAAAAGCGAGTTCTGCAACAGCAACGCTGGAGGCCTCGGCGGTGTTGTAGACCTGGATGCCCTTTGTTTTGGCAGTTTCGACGTCCACATTATCCAAACCCACTCCACCGCGGATGACCAGACGCAATTTGGGTGCCTGATCGATCAGCTCTTTGGTGACCTTGGTCTTGCTGCGGATCAAGATCACCTCTGCATCCGCCAATTGTGATTTGTCATCGGTGACCTCCCCGAAGCGAGACAATTTGCCGGGCAGAGATGGATCAAATGCATCTGAAAACAGAATTTTCATCATTTGCTCCTTTTCTGGATTCATCTTTACGCCAAACGGCGACCACCTTTCATCGCGATTGAGTTATGAAAAACGATTTATTCAAAGAAGGAAATGTTCAGGCTTTGCGCAAAGAAAAAGAAATTGGAGGCTTAAAAATCGTGCAACAGATGGACAACCAGGCCGCTGCGCAGTTTGGGCTCGAACCAGGTCGATTTGGGCGGCATGATTTCGCCGGCGTCGGCAACCCGCATCAGGGTATCGACAGTGGTGGGATAGAGGGAAAAGGCAATGCGAAAGGCGCCGGAGTCGACGATCCGCTCCAATTCGGCGTTGCCGCGGATGCCGCCGATAAAGTCGATGCGCGGATCCGTGCGCGGATTGCCGATCTGCAGAATCGGCTGCAAGATATGGTTCAGCAGGATGTTGACATCCAGGCTGCCGAGCACATCATCGCGGTCGAACAATCCATCTTTGGGGGTGAGTTTCCACCAGACATGATCCAGATACATGCCAAAGGTGTGTTCTTTTTCGACCTGGATCCTGCCCTGCACTGGTTCGAGAGAGAACTTTTCCGCCAGCCGATCGATGAATTGTTGTGCACCATAGCCGTTCAAGTCCCTGATCGCGCGGTTGTAGGGAAGAATCTTCAGCTGGTTGTGCGGGAAGAGGACCGATAAGAAAAAATTATAGCTTTCTTCGCCGGTGTTTTGCGGATTGCGTTGTCGTCGCAAACGGCAGACGTTGCTGGCGGCAGCTGATCGGTGGTGTCCGTCGGCTATATAGGTCGCCGCGAGCGCCGCAAACCCATCGACAATCCGAGCGATGAAATGCGGATCGATGACCCGCCACAACTGGTGCCGAACCCCATCTGCAGTGGTCAAATCGACCTCTGCATCTGCCTCGGCTGCTTCTTGCAGCAACAGGTCGAGTGCTTTTTGCGACCGATACATCAGAAAAACAGGGCCAACCTGCGCATCCATCACATCGATCAAGTGGGTGCGATCTTGTTCTTTGTCGGCGCGGGTGAGTTCGTGTTTCTTGATCCGACCCTGATCATAATCCTGCACACTGGACAAACAAAAATAACCGGTCTGCACGTGGTCCTGCCAGGTCTGGCGGTAGATATAAATCGCCTCTTTTTCGTCCTGAATGAGGACACCGTCGCGAATGAAACGTTCGAGATTGGCCCGGCCCTGCTCATAGACCTGTTGGCCGTGGATATCGATCTCTGGCGGCAAATCGATTTCCGGTTTGTTGATGTGCAGAAAAGAGAGCGGATTGTTGGTGGCGATATCACGCGCTTCTGCACTGGATAGAACATCGTAGGGCGGACTGGCAACCTGAGCGGTGAACTCTATCGCCGGCCGCAACCCGCGCAAAGGCTTAATCTTGATCATATCGAGGCCTCGAATGAGACAGGAAGAATTTGCTGAATAATAATTAGTTCTTTGCTCAATATCAAGGTGAATGTTGCTATCCAGAACCAAAACCGCACAATTTGATTACCGAACAAATCCGCGCCGAATTACCTATAGGTTCGGCGGAACACGCGATCAGATTGCTCACAGTGTTTCATTGAAGAGCCGCAAATAATCGCTGACCAACCGCGTGACCAAAAAGTTTTTCCTCACATGTTCTCTGCCCTGGCGACCGACTTTACCAGCCATCTCAGGATCCTGCAATACGCGCACAACCGTTCTGGCGGTCTGATCAATGTCGGTCGGATCGACCAGAAAACCGGTCTGCTCATCGATGATCTGCAGCGGTATGCCGCCGACATTTGCAGCGACGACTGCTTTGGCTTTCCACAATCCTTCGGTGACGGTCAGACCAAATCCTTCTTTTAGCGATTTTTGCAGGATCACCGCGGAGCGGCGTTGCAGCGCATTGACCAATATGTTGTTTTCCGAAGTGATCAGCACGATATCGCCCTTTTTGATGAACGATTCGGCCCGGTTTTTCACTTTTTCATAGATTTGAACGCCTTCGGGATCGTCTGCAGCCATGCTGCCGCACAAAACCAGGCGGCAATCGATTTCCTGACGCACTTTTTCAAAGACTTTGATCACCCCAAGCGGATCTTTGAATTTGTCAAAGCGTGATATTTGCGTGATAATCGGTTTGTCTTCACGGACATTGAATTTCTTCAAATATTTGCTGATATCGCGATCAGAGAGTTCTTTGTTTTTATTCGACAAAGGATCGATAACCGGAGCAAAAATGCAGTAATCTGCGGGCAGATCATTTTTGCGATAACTTTCATCCGACAAAATGACCCGGTCATAGCGCACAATATAGGTTTTCAAAAAATCCCACACTTCCAGGTTTGGATGCGACAAATCGACATGACAACGCCAAAACCAGGGCTGCCGTTTTTTATAGAACTGGATCAGCGGCAAAGGTTGCGGGTCGTGGACTACCACGCCGTCATAGGATTGATTGATGTGGGCATAAACCGAAAAGTCTTGATTTGCCTCCAGATAAAGACTTTTTTTGATGTCGGTCAGATTGATTTTGTCGCCTTGCAACGCGTTGTGGAATTTTTTGGTGATGTTGAAGAAATCGGGATTGCCGTTGAGGATCCGCCAATCGCTTTCCACACCGGCGTCGACCAACAGCGGTGTGAGGCTGTTCAATATTTCGGCAACGCCGCCGCCGACATAAGTGGAATTGATCTGCAGTATTTTTTTGCCATACAGTTTTCGTGCAGTGCGATAGAGCGTGCTGATCGTTTCATCGCCCACAATGGCGCGGTAATCGCTCAGACGTTTCATTCGGTACTCCTTATAGGCTCATCTTTTCCAATAATTGTCTCACTTGTTGATGGCTTTTTACGTTATATCGAGCTTCAGTCATGCGAAACCCGACTTTGATTGTCGTCGCAGCAGGGGGTAGAACTTTGAAGAGAAATTCATCGGTGTAATCGTCGCCGGCGGCAAGGATAAAATCAGTCTCAACAGCTTGCGCGAGAAAAAAAAGCGCTGAGCGCCCTTTGTTGATGCCGGCATTCTTAATTTCGATGATTTTGTCGCCCTCCATCACCTGCAGATTGAGGTTGGCGGTCATATACAGCAACTCATTTGTCAACTCGCGCGCACGGATTTGACCCAAACCGACATCGGCTTTGCGATAATGCCAGACCAGCGAATAGTCTTTATCCTCTACAAATGAACCGGGTGTGCGAGCGACGGTCGCTTCGAGGATCGGCAAGATGTCGCTTTTCCACTCGCCGGTCAGAGGCTCTATGGTTGTCCAATCTTCTCCCTTGCGCTTGATCCAGGCACCGTGTTCAGCGCTCAGTTCCAGCGGCAAATCAGCAAACCACTCGTCCAAATCTTGTTTGCGCCGACCGCTGATGAGCACAAGGCGAGTCTGGGCGCCGAGCCGACACAGCAAGTCGAGCAAGCCTTGCGGCGGCCTGGCTTGCGCTGGGGTGCGGGCAAACGGCACCAGAGTGCCGTCATAGTCGAGAAAAAGTGTCGGATTTTTGCTGCGCCGAAAGCGGTCGACTATTTTCTTTTCATCTTCAGACGTCATCAGATTGCTGCGCAAACCGGCGTTTTGTTCACTGACTTGCTGCAATCCGTCGACAAAATCCTGCGCCCACCGCGTTACATCATACCGTTTGATCTTGCTCTGCATCTCCTGCAGACGTCTGCTTTGTTCTTCGCCAGCCATTTCCAGGGCTTTGGCCAGAGCAGCAGCGATTTCATCGATATTGAAGGGATTGATCAACAGCGCTTCCCCCAGCTCTGCAGCAGCTCCGGCCATTTCGCTGAGAATGAGAACGCCGCGTCTGTTCGTCTTGCTGGCCACGAATTCTTTCGCAACCAGGTTCATGCCATCGCGAAAAGGAGTGATCAAAGCCACGTCCGCCAGATGATACATGGCGCTCAGCGTGTGAAAGGGAGCTGAGCGGTAGAGATACCAGATCGGGGTCCAACCGATGGTCGCATGTTCTCCGTTGATGCGGCCAACAATCGAATCGACTTTCAGCTTGAGCTGACGATAGGATTCGACACGCGAACGCGACGGCACGACCAACAGCAATAGTGTCACTTTTTCCCGATATTCCGGATGCTGCTGTAAAAAGAGATGAAAAGCTTCCAGGCGCTGCAGAATCCCTTTGCTGTAATCGAGCCTGTCGATCGACAGAATCAACTTCTGCCCCCCGAGACGATATTGGATGCGCGAAATCTCGCGCTCAGTTGCCGGTTTTTCAGGAGCTTGCTCGAATTTGGCAAAATCAATACCCATGGGAAACGAATCGACTTTGACGATCCGGTCCTCGTAGGTCAGGCGCATCAGCACATGTTCCAAACCCAGCAATCGACTGGCTGCACTGAGGAAATGGCGTGCATAGTCGTGCGTATGAAAGCCGATCAGATCAGCTCCCAACATTCCTTGCATCAACTCTGAGCGCCATGGCAAAGTGCGAAAAACCTCAAAAGATGGAAACGGGATGTGCAGAAAAAAACCGATCTTGAGCTGTGGGTTCTTTTCTCGCAACATGGCCGGCAAAAGCATCAGATGATAGTCATGAATCCAAATGTGTTCATCCGGCTTGGCAACCTTGAGAATCCGATCGCAAAATCTCTGATTGACCCTGCGGTACGTTTCCCAGTACCGTTTGTCATAGATCACCTGCTCGAGGAAATAGTGAAACAGCGGCCAAATGGTCTTGTTGCTGAATCCTTCATAGTAATTTTCGATCTCGCGGCGACTGAGAAAGACCGGAAAGGCTGATTCTTTTTCCAGGGCAGCCGCAATTCTTTCTTTGTCGGCACTCGATTCCGTCAGATAACCGGACCAGCCGATCCATTGACTGGCATGAGTTTTATAAAAGGAGGAAAGCCCGGTAGCCAAACCACCGGCGCTTTTGGTGTAAATGAATTCACCTTGCCTTTTGCTGATATGGACAGGCAAGCGGTTGGAAATGATCCACATTCTCTTTTGCACGATTTATCCTTTTCATGGTTGCTGACATTTACCCAATCGAATCGACGCACAACGCTGAATCCTTTGTATACTTTCCCGACTGCAGGGGAGGGAACATGGGCTGAATTGCGCAAATCCGCAGAACGTAAAACATCAATTTGGTTTTTTCGGAATTCTGTTGACACCGAATCCGGGTTACATTTTATATGATTTAACAATATGATAATATTATATTAACGAAATAAATAACTCAAGGTTCCCGTTTGGCACCAATTTTTGCCTGTCCACACAGGTCAGCCCGAGCTGTGGTTACAGACCGTGAAGTTCAAGGATCAGATAGAGCGATGCAGCTCCCAAGGCGGAGTGTGGTGATTCGCAATACGTTTTTCTATTAAAAACGTGCTTGAGCGACATTTGCGCTTGTATTTCCGCTTGCGATGGATTAATTTCTCTATTGATTTGCTGAATGAGCCAGTGTCGGTGATCGATCCTTGCGTTTCGATTCAATGTCAATCGCCGATGTTCAATTTTTTAGCCATTTATTCGAAATGCAAGATGCAATTCTGTCGAGTCGCCGATCTGCGCTGAGTCGACACCCGAACAGGAGGAGGGAAGTGAAAAAGAGATCGCTTGTTTTGCTCATTGGTTTGCTGTTTGCCTGCCAAAAGCCGCCATCTGAATGGGAAACCCTGTTCGAAAGATCAAAAGGTCAGCAGACCCCGTCTTACCAAGATACGATAGATTACTTTAAGCGATTGGATAAAGCATGTGATATCGCGCGACTTGAGACTTTTGCCGTTTCGCCGCAAGGGCGGGAGATCGCTGTCCTGCTTATCGATGCAGAGCGCCGCTTTACACCGGCATCTGCGCGGCAGAGCGGCAAGCCGGTTGTCTTTATCCAGGGCGCCATTCACCCGGGCGAATCTGCCGGCAAAGATGCAGCCATGCTTCTGGCGCGCGAGCTGTTGATCGAGAACAAGCATCCGAAAGAATTGCAAAATCTGCTGATCGCAATTATTCCGATTTTCAACGTTGACGGCCATGAACAATTCAGCCGCTACAATCGCATCAATCAAATCGGTCCAGAGGAGATGGGGGTTCGCGTCACATCGACCCGGCACAACCTCAACCGCGATTTCATGAAAGCCGATACACCGGAAATGCGGCAATGGCTGGCGCTTTATCATGCATGGAAACCGGATATGCTCATTGACTGTCACACGACTGACGGTGAGGATTTTCAATATGTTGCCGCTTATCATATCGACACACATCCGGAATTTGGCGGGGCGATTTCGCAATGGGCGCGGGATGACTTTGTGCCGGATCTGCTCAAACGGTGTGAAGACGACGGGATCCATTTGTTGCCCTATGCCGGCTACCTCGATCCTTTGCAGCCCGACAAGGGGATGCAGGGTGGGGTGTGGACGCCGCGGTTGTCGAACGTCTATTGCACTCTTGGCAACCGAGCGGGTTTTTTGATTGAGGCGCACAGTTTGAAAGATTATGCCACCCGCGTACAGGGCACCCTTGCCATTCTGCGCAGCTGTTTGAATCTGGTTGCTGAACAACGCGATGATCTGCTGTTGGCGGTGCAGGAGGGCGATATACAGGCCAGGGGAATCGGCCAACGATACGATCCTGCTGCACTCTTTCCACTCACTTTTACCACACGTTCTGATCAAGGGGATACGTTGCTCTATCGCGGTTATCGCATCGAGAAGAGGGTGGGCAAAATCTCCGGCCGAACTTATCTGCACTATTCGGATGAAAAGTGGGATCGCCCCATGGTCTATTTCAACAATGTCTTGCCAAAGGAACAGATCGTGCCGCCTGTTGCTTACTTGATCCCACCGCAATGGCAGGAGGCGATTGCGGTCCTGCAAGCGCATCACATCAGCATGTTTCGCCTCAATCGCAGCCTGACCGATTCTTTGCAGACCTATCGCTTTGCTGATGTTACCTTTGCGTCCTGGCCTTATGAAGGCCGCCAGCGCGTTGATTTTCGCACCATCCCTGTGCAAGAACCAATGACCTTTCCTGCGGGTTCGGTCTATATTCCCCTCGGCTGCCCCCAATCCCGCCTGATCCTCCATCTGCTCGAGCCGCAGGCGCCGGATGCGCTTTTGCGCTGGGGATTTTTTACCACGATTTTTGAACAAAAAGAATATTTCGAGACCTACGTGATGGAGCCGATGGCACAAAAGATGATGGAAGAGGATCCACAATTGGCTGCCGAGTTTGCCCGGCGCTGCGCAAACGACAGCGCTTTTGCCGTTAGCGGCCAGCAACGGCTGTCATTTTTTTATGAGAAAACTCCATATTATGATCGCCGGTTTAACCTTTACCCGGTCGCTCGCCTGATCAGGCGGCTGCCGGAAGAGTGGCTTGAACCGATTGTGGAACAGAATTGACGATTGAGGCGCTGGGATGACAAACGATTATACGCGCGATGCAAGAGTGATTTTGACGCTGGATGCCGGAGGTACAAATTTTGTCTTTTCTGCCATTTGCGGGCAGGAGGAGATCGTGCAACCCGTTCGTCGGCCGTCACACGGCAATAACCTGCAGTTGTCACTGCAGACGATTGTGGAGGGTTTTCGTCAGATCAGGGAAAAGTGCGACAGGGATCCGGTGGCCATCAGTTTTGCTTTTCCCGGCCCGGCCGATTATCCGAACGGGGTGATCGAAAAATTGGTCAATTTGCCCGCTTTTAATGGCGGCGTGGCACTGGGACCGATGTTGCAGAATATTTTTCATTTGCCGGTTTATATCAACAACGATGGCAACCTTTTCGGTTTGGGAGAAGCGATCGCCGGGTTTTTGCCGCTTGTCAATCGAGAGCTCGAAAAGACCGGCAGTCCGAAGAGGTTTCACAATTTGGTGGGCGTGACCTTGGGCACTGGATTCGGCGGCAGTGTCATCATCGATGGCCGCATGGTGGTGGGCGATAATTCGGCCGGCGGCGAGATTTGGGCCATGCGCAACCGGCTCTATCCCGAGCTAAGCGCCGAAGAAGGGGTCAGCATCCGTGGGGTGCGGCATTTTTACGCTGAATTGGCGCATCTCGATTCGGATGAGGTTCCTTCGCCGGAGCAGCTATTCCGCATTGCCAACGGGGAAGCGCCGGGTAATGCATTGGCGGCATGCCAGGCATTTGCGCGCATGGGAAAAATCGCTGGTGATGCTTTGGCTCATGCGATCACTCTGGTCGATGGCCTGGTGGTGATCGGCGGTGGACTGGCTGGAGCATGGCAATATTTCCTTCCGGATCTGGTGCAGGAAATGAACAGCCAGCTTTTGCTGCAAGACAATCGCAAGATCGATCGTCTGGAAATCCGTTGTTACAATTATGAAGACGATCAACAGCGCCTAAAATTTTTTACCGGCAGGGTGGTCGACATCGCGATTCCCGGCGGCGAAGCTCGGTTTGTTTACGACAACTTGCCGCGCACGGCCGTGGGCGTTTCAAGGCTGGGAACCAGCAAAGCGATTGCAATCGGCGCTTATGTCTATGCCCTCTCCCAGCTGGATGGGCAAGCCAAAAGTTGAGCATCGTCAGCCTGCAAAAGTTTGCGCAAATGGCTCAATTTGCGCTATGATTCTTAGACAAAAATGCTTATCTTGCGCTTGTGTCGACTGATCCGTAGAGACGACTGCCGGGATAGCCGGGAAAACATCAAGCGGACACGGTTGTAATGCTGCCTTCGATCTTGAAGGATACGGAGCTAACCCATCTGTTTGGGTCAGCGCGACATGATTTTACCCAAAAAAAGGAGTCATAAAATGAAACGACGGATTGCCGCGTTTTTGTTGGGTGTACTGGTTTTGACTGGATTCGTGGCGACATTGCAAGCCGCCGAAAAGACACGGACCCGCCGGGTGGCGGTGTTTGACTTTGCAGACAAAAGCGGTCATCACTATCGCTGGTGGACGGGGCAGCCGGTAGGAGAGGGCATGGCAGATATGTTGGTCACTGCCCTGGTTAAAACAGGGGCGTACCAGGTGATCGAACGTCAGGAAATCCAGCGGATCATGGAAGAACAAAAATTGGGCGCCAGCGGATTGGTGACCGAACAGACAGCTGCCCAGATCGGCAAATTGCTCGGTGTGGATCTGGCAATCTTTGGCTCGGTGACGGAATTCGGATATTCAGAAGACCAGATCGGTGGTTCTCTCAAACAAAAGGGGCTGGGGCTTGGCATGAAAACAATGTCAGCAACGGTCGGAATTGATATCCGGTTCGTCAACACCACCACCGGCGAAATCCTTACCGCGGAATCGATCAACAAAAAAGAGAGCAAAAAAGGTGTGTCTGTCAGCACAGACAAATTCGATTTTGACAACAAGGACAAATTCGACGAATCGATTGTGGGCAAAGCCACGCGAGCGGCAATCGATGACATTGTGTTGCTGATCGGCAAATCGGTGAAATCCATTCCCTGGAGCGCCAGCATTGTAAAAGGTGACGGTCCGATTTACATCAATGTGGGATCGCAGGCGGGTATCGAGGTCGGCGAGGAATTCGCCGTTTACCGCATGGGAGAGGAATTGATCGATCCGGAAACCGGTATTTCTCTCGGCAAAACCGAAAGCAGAATCGGCGCGATTCGCGTGACCAACAACCAAGTCAGCAACGGCCGTGCTTCGCAGTGCGAGGCGGTCTCCGGATCGGGCTTTCAACGCGGTGATCTGGTTCGCGAAAAATAAGTGTCGCTGACCAAGTCTCATCTTTGCCCCAATCCACTCCCGTGCAGCGATGCGGATTTATACCAACGAGTAGATGATGAAGATAGTTGCGGTAGAGCCGGGAAGTACGGCTGAAGAGATGGGGTTGCAGGCAGGCGATGATCTGCTCTCGATCAATGGGCACCGGATCAGCGATTATTTGGATTTCGAGTTTTGGCGAGATGAGCAGCCGCTCGAATTGCTGATACACCGCCAGAGCGAAGAATTTATTGTGGAAATCGATGCAGGCCTGGAAGGGCCTCTGGGTGCGGAATTCGAGGATTTTTCCCCTCGATTTTGCGGCAACTCTTGTATTTTTTGTTTTATCGATCAAAATCCCAAAAATCTGCGCCGAACACTCTATTTCAAGGACGAAGATTATCGCCTCTCATTCGTGTTCGGCAATTATGTCACCTTGACCAATGTATCGCGCCGGGATCTCGACCGCATCGTGAAAATGCGGCTTTCACCGCTCTATGTTTCAGTACATGCCACAGATCCGGAAATCCGGAAAAAAATGCTCGGCAGCAAGAGAGATGATCATTTGCTGCAAAAGATCGACCTGTTGACGCGGCATGGAATTGTCCTGCACGCTCAGATTGTTTTATGTCCCGGGATCAACGATGGACAGGTGTTGCAGAGAACCGTAGACGAGTTAAAAGTTTTTCACCCGCAACTGAAAACTCTGGCCATCGTGCCGGTCGGATTGACACGCCATCGCGCCGGCCTGCCGAGTTTGCACCCGGTGACCCCGGCTGTGGCTAGCAAGGTGATTCAATGGTACCAGAGCCGATTGGATGGATGGCGGCAGCAATTGCAAAGCGGTTTCGTCTATCTCGCAGATGAATTTTATCTACTCGCAGGCGAACCACTGCCCGCGTCGGAACATTATGACACTTATGATCAGATCGAAAACGGTGTCGGCATGTGCCGCGATTTTCTCGATGGTTTTGCCCAGGAAGCCGAACTTTTTCCATCTCGTGTAGCACCACAGCGGATTTTGCTGGTCAGTGGAAACCTAGCCGCTCCGCTTTTGCGGGAATTCGTGGTTCCTCGCTTGCAAAAAATCGTCGGTCTGGAAGTTGAATTGTACAACATCACCAACCGATTTTACGGCGAGTCGATCACCGTGTCGGGTTTGCTCACCGGCCAGGATATCGCCTCTGAGTTAAAAAATGCAGCAAAGGCCGATCTCATCCTGTTGCCGCCCAATTGCCTTAATCATGAAGGGGTTTTCCTGGACGACAGCACACCGACGGAACTGCAGAATATCCTGCAAACACCAATACAAATCGTCCATAATGGATTTTTGCCCATCCTCAAGTCACTAAACGAGTTGCAGCAATGAAGAATTGTGTGGCGATCGTCGGCAGACCCAACGTCGGCAAATCGACTTTGTTTAACCGGATCATCGGCAAACGCGAGGCCATCGTCGACGATGCACCCGGCGTAACCCGGGATCGCATCTATGCGCAAACCGACTGGGCCGGTGTCGAGTTTCAACTGATCGATACCGGCGGATATGTGCCGGGGAGCGAGGACATCTTTGAACAAGCCATTCGCAGTCAAGTAGACTATGCCCTGCAAGAAGCAGATGTGGTCATTTTTATGGTCGACGTGACCACCGGGATCACTCCGCTAGACCAACAGGTTGCCGAGATCTTGTTGCGCTCGAATATCAAAGTGGTTTTGGGGGTTAACAAGGTCGACAACAGCGAGCGGGAAGCCGATCTCTACGAGTTTTACCAGCTCGGTTTAGGCAAACCCTATCCGCTCTCCGCCATGAACAGCCGGGCGATAGGCGACTTTCTCGATGTCGTGGTCGCCATGCTCCCGGATCAAAAGACTGAGGGGAATGACGAACCCAAGGACACGATCGCTTTGGCTGTTCTTGGCCGTCCGAATGTCGGAAAATCCTCTTACGTCAATGCCATTCTCGGGCAAGAACGGCTGATGGTCACCGAGATTCCCGGCACCACCCGTGACGCCATCGACACTCACTTTAACTATAAAAACCGCGACATTACTTTGATCGATACCGCGGGATTGCGCAAACGCAGCCGAATCCACGAGAATATTGAATACTTTAGCACTGTGCGCACTTTTAACGCGATCCGCCGTTGCGACGTCGCGCTGATTTTAATCGACGCAAGCCAGGGAATTGCAGATCAGGAAAAAAAGATCATCGCCAATGTACTGGAAGAAAGAAAAGGTCTGGTCATCGGTGTCAACAAATGGGACCTGATCGAGAAAGAGACCAATACGGCACGGCACTTCGAACTCGAGCTGAAAGATGAAATGCATGAATTGCAATATATTCCGATATTTTTCGTCTCGGCTCTGACCCGCCAACGCATTTTCAAGATCCTGGACACGGCGATTTCTGTTTTTGATGAACGCAATCGCAAGGTCGCCACTGCAGAGCTCAACCGCTTTCTCGCAGATGCTTTGCGTGACAATCAGCCACCGCCTTTCGGTACCAAAACCGTCAAGATCAATTATGTCGTGCAAACGCGATCGGCGCCGCCGGTTTTCGCTTTTTTTACCAATGAGCCGGCAGGCATCAAACAGAATTATCGCAATTACCTGGAAAACAGGTTGCGCGCACAGTTTGGTTTTTTCGGTGTGCCCATCAGCTTGCGGTTTCGCAAAAAGAACTGATTCGGCAGGGAACATCGACTGCCATCGAGGGGTTCACAATTCGATTCGATGCAAGTTTGCTAATTTTCAGGCCGATCGGATCGTCCTGCATCGAAAGTGAGTCCTATAAGGACGCAAAGCACGGAAAGACTGCAGATCGATGCAGTGGACGCTCTGCCGACACAGAATCTGAGTCACAACCATACCATGGTAAAAAGGTTCAAAACATTCTTGTACCCACTCCAGAGCCTGCTCTTGCTGTTCTTTGGCGCAGGACTGGCGGCTGAACGTGAATTTCTCAACCGGATCGAAGAGGATTTGTCGAACGGCCGGATCGATGAGATTTCTGCGATCGAATTGCAGCTGCAGGCTGTGTATGAGCCACAGGAATTGCCCGTCCTTTACCAGCAGCTCGCGGTCGACCTGATTTGTGATCCCACTCCCATCAAAGCGAAAGCAAAAAGGTTTTTCGTGCAAGCTAACGATGCACAACGCGCCCGCTTGCAGCGCTGGTTTCAGAGACCCGATTCGACCATCTTCAGCGAGACGATTGTATCGCCTGCCGGTTATTTTAAAATCCACTATGCCAAAGAAGGCAGTCACAAAACCGATCCGGAGTTTGCCCGGCAATGTGCAGCGATCTATGATCAGGTGTATGAATATGAAATCGATGTGCTCGGATACCAGACGCCGCCATCAGACAATTATCGCCATGGACCCGAGTACGATGTCTACATGAGAAATATTTCCGCCTACGGCTGTACGACCGAAGAGGAACTGGTCCCGGGCGCCGGCAACCGCGCCTTCAACGGCTTTGTCGAAATGGACAATGATTTCACCCACACGCCCACGAAAGGGCTCAATGCCGCCCGGGTAACCGCAGCACACGAGTTTTTTCATCTCATTCAATTGGGATATCGGGGATACTCGACCGTCAACGACAACGAGCGGTTTTTTTATGAGATGTCCTCAACCTGGATGGAAGATGTCGTTTTTGATTCAATCAACGATTACTTTTTCTATCTCAATTCCTTTTTTTCTTTCTCCCACCATGCCTTTCATCTTTTCAACGGCAATCACGAATACGGCAGTGCGATTTTTCTGCACATGCTTGAGAAAAAATACGGCCATCTGATTGTTCAACAGATGTGGCAGGAATTGCGCAACCGCGATCTGTTCGCCTCTTTGCAAGCGGTGCTGCAACTAAAAGGCAGCAGTTTTAACCGCGAGTTGGCAGAATTCTCGGTCTGGAACATCCATACCAAAAATCGCGCCGACACTGTGCGCTATTATCCGGAAGGAAAGAATTATCCGGCTTTGCAGCCAAAAGCCAGCTATGAGCTGAGCGATGAAATGCAAATCGATGATCAATCCGGGCAGCTGCAGACGGCTACCTATCGTTTCGTCACGCGTATCCCCGGCGACTATACCGTTCAACCGCAATTTGATGAGCCGTCGAATTGGCTGTTGACCGCGGTGACTCGCAGCGGAACAAACAACGGCTCGATGTTGATCAACAGCGGAAATATTGCAGCAACGTTATATGATCTGAACCTGGATGACGAAGTCTGGGTTTCGGTGATCAACACTCGTCTGCCCGGGGCCATCTATCAACCGCAGGATATGCCCTTCACCCTGCAGATTATCCCTGGTGTTGCGGGAACAACAATCGAAAACAAGATTCAAAAAATCTATCCCAATCCCTATCTTCCTGCCCAGCATGCCTCGGTGATGGTCGAATACAGCATC
Organism: bacterium; assembly: GCA_029565675.1. Taxonomy (GTDB): domain Bacteria; phylum Zhuqueibacterota; class Zhuqueibacteria; order Residuimicrobiales; family Oceaniaggregativiventaceae; genus Sulfursilanivivens. The sequence goes on along the minus strand of JAKQNP010000023.1, from coordinate 41,820 downwards.
ACGCAAACCCATGACCAAGTCGGCATGCGGATCCTATCAGCCAACGGCCAGATGATCTTTCAGCAACAATTGGGCTATCGCACGGCCGGCTACCATCGTGAAGAGTGGCACGGCAAGAATTTTGCTGGAGATCAAATCAGCAGCGGGATCTATTTGGTGCAAATAGTTGCCACAGAGCCCTTGCCGATCGCCAAAATTGCCGTCATCCGCTAAAACAACGCCACACTCTTTCTGTACTCCACCTTTCATATCCTGCAATTGTTTCCTTTCTGTCCAAATCAAAAAACAGATGTGCAATATTTGAACAAAAAGCACTTGACAATGCGCTTTTTATTTTCTATCTTCACTCACATATCATAATCTCATTGCTTTAATCGCTTTAGCACGATTTTTGTCTGTCACAAAAATGTGTTACAGTTGAATACAAATGCGCTGTAGAGAAACAAATTTGTGCAGAACGGGCAACATTGTGAAACCATGGTTTGTTCACCAGAATCTATTATCCTCCTAACTCATTATAAAACATAAAAGACTTGCCAGGGTTTTGATAGCCTGTACTTGCTCATTTTACAGCCTTCCGCTCGGATGCGGCGAAAAGCGTGGCATAAAAGTTGTTGTTGATTTGTGTGTCCAGTCCGCATCACAAAAGGTGATCGCATGAAAGACATTTACTATTTCTCGTCGATCGATTTATTGGTACGCATCTGTCAGTCGCAAGGGAAACGCATCATTCATTTTACAACCCATCGGCCTGCCGTCGAGTCCGAGCTGCAAACCGTTGAGGCTTTTATCGCCAAAAAGTTTGATCTCTGCCAGGCGAACAGTTCGGAGGATGACGAGGCGGTTTATCTGCTCTATTTGGGAGTTGAACAGGGGTTGCAGAATGAAAACCGCTACCAACATCTGCAAAGCACGATCAACAAGGTCGTCAACAAGAAACAGATTATCGACCAACAGGTTGAAGATCTGATCAATCAATCGCTCAGCAATTATTACTTTGAAAAACTGGGTGAAAAGCTGATTGTTTTGCGTCGAGCGATCAATCAGAACGCAACGGCACATCATATCGAAAAGATGATCGGCGAAATCCGTTTGTTGCTCGATGCTTACAATTATCATGCAGGTCAAGATTTGAGTCTAAGTCAAATCTTGCCTCGCGAAGCGTTGCCACATTGCAGCGACGCCTGAGGGGGCAAGAGGGTTTAAAAGCCACGGGAAAAATGGGGCATTTGATGCTATCTATCGGCAGTGCCTGTCGGCTCGCTAACGAGATTGTGTCGTTAGGTCAGGCAGCGAATCGAACGCCGATATGGGAGAAAAAATGATGAATCAACTTCGTATCCTGGCTTTCAGCCTTCTGATTTTTTACGCCGGTTTACTGGCGCAGATTCAACCCGCGAATCCAGCTAAAGTCGGCCTGGGGCTGAACCTTGGGGTGCAAAAGCCCTTTTGTGACGTTGTGCATACCGGTGCCGGTTTGGCTGGAGAGGTGATGTTGCGCTATCTCATCAGCCCGAGGATCAATCTGTCGATTTCCGGTGGTTATGGTTTTTTAAACGACGGCTTTGTCACCAAGACATTCGAAACCAACATCATTGCCGCTGATTTGAAGATTAACCTGAATTTGATGAAACCCGGCAGAATCAATCCCTATATTTTGCTCGGTGTCGGTATCACCAATTACGAGTATGACAAGCTCGAGCCTTATGCCATCGGTGCAGATGCCAATGTAGGCGAGCGTTTTTCCGATGGCTCTTTTATTTACGGTGGAGGTTTCGAATTCCTTGTCAATCCCAAATTGGCCATCAATACTTTTGCCGACTATCGCTTCTCAACCGGTGACGCGCTTGATGGTGCAGAATCCGGCGACTATAAGGACGGCTATGTAAATATTCGTTTAGGTTTTACCCGTTACCTGGGCAATGGTTATCCGATTGGGCCGGCGGATGATGATCTCTTGGCTCTGGAACAACTCGATTTGAATCAGCTCGAAGATGACGATTATGGTACCCAGAAGCCTAGCAACCTGCAGCAGCTCGAGTCGGAGATCGACAATCTCGAACGAGAGGAAACCGACTATAGCATGGAACGCTACGTTCGCCTAAAGTCCCGCGTCGATGAACTCAACCGCCAGGTTGATGAAAAAAACAATGAGTTGATGGAGTTGCAGTCCAGTTTGCTTTTAAAGAACAACCGCATAGCCGAGTTGGAAACCACGACTCCAACCACCACTTCCAACTTGTCATCGGATGCGATCAGCGGTAAATTTTCGGTCGATTACGAACAAGCGCTGCGGTTGTTTTACGCGCGTGATTATTCCAATGCGATTCAGGTTTGGGAGATTCTGCACACACAGTACCCCAATTACAAGCTGACCAGCAATTGTCAATATTGGATTGGCGAAGCTTACTTTGGGTTGGGGCAATATGAAAATGCAGTCAAAGCTTTTCAGAATGTTTTCAACTATGATTTTTCCTACAAAAAAGACGACGCCACCTTGATGCTCGGTCGTTCTTATTTAAAACTCGGCGATGTTGCACGAGCGCGGAGCTATTTCCAGGGGGTGATCGACGATTACCCGCAGAGCGAATACGTCGAAAAAGCGCGCGAATGGTTGCGCAGAATCGGATAATAAAAAAACCGGCGATTGCCGGTTTTTTTATTATCCTTGCGAAGATTTGTCGTGATCTTCGATGAACCGACGGATCTCCGGCAGATATTGCAGGATCAATTTGGCTTTTGCCAAGCCGAACGAGAAGGGGAAGCGGCTGTTGGGATTCAGCGTGATCACCGGATTGCCTTTGAATTCACCGATGATCGGCTCATCGCGATTGTTTTTTTCATCTTCCATCGTGCCCTCTTGCTGTGCGTTTATTTTTCTTGAAAGTCGTACACCCCATCCCAATCTGACGGCGGAGCATTTTCAAGAAAATTCAGACTGCGAATCGTAAAAATGCGGGATGGGCCGTCCTCCGGATAGAACCGCAAAATGCGGTGGAATGTTCGGATTGCCTCAGCCCAGCGGCGATCGCGATATGCCTGCAAGCCTTCCGCAAACAAATCGATCAGGTAATCTTTTTCCATTTGCGGCAAAGAATTCATGCCCCGCAGTTCGTAAATGCGCAATGGCTTCTTGCGGCCCAACACTCGAACCCAATCCAACTCGCGGGCGATTGCATTCTTGCGCACCAGATCATAGGTATATTCGCTGAGAATGATGGTCGTCTGATACTCCTTATTGGCTCCCTCCAGACGCGCTCCGATATTGACATGATCGCCGATTACGGTATAGTCGAACAATTGACTTGAACCCAGATTGCCGACGATCACTTTGCCGGTGTTGATACCGATACCGATCTTGAACATGCCGTTTTGCGGAGTGTTGTATTGCTTTTTCATCGCTTGCAAACGGGCTACCATTTCAGTGGCGGCAATACAAGCCCGTTCCGCGTGATCGACAAAGGAATAGGGTGCCCCAAATAGAGCCATGATCTCATCGCCGACAAATTTGTCGAGAGTGCCGTTGTGCTTGAAAATGATATCGACCATCTCCGTCAGGTATTCCGAGAGGCGCGAAACCACGTACTCAGGCTCGTGATTTTCAGAAAAGGTGGTGAATTTTCGGATATCCGAAAAGAGCATGGTAAGCTCTCGGCGTTCACCGCCATAGGATGGCAATTCGCCGGTGCTCAGCATTTTCTCGACGATCGACGGCGCAACATATTGCTGAAAGGTCTGGCGTATGCGGGTCTTTTCTTTTTGCACGCGCACAATCTGGTAGAGTGTGTTGGCGATAAAAGTCAAGGCAATGGTCAACAGCAGTTGAATGAAATTTACAATCCAGCCGGCCTGAGAAAAGAGCAGAAAACCGCTGATAATGAGCAGGAGAATCAGCAATCCGATCACGCCGAGGGCTTTAAAGGGTCGAAGAGAGAGGGTGATAAGGCCGGTGAGAAACGCTAAAATCAGACACGCGATCAGCGATGTCCAGCCGGGTGCGTTTCGCAGAAAATCCCGCTGCAACAGAGTGCTGAGAGCGTGTGCGTGCATCTCCACTCCCGGCGTTTTTCGTTTGTTGCCGCGATGGTGATAAAATGGTGTGTATTTGTTGTCCTGCAGTTCTTCTGCCGATGCTCCGACCAGGACAATTTTGTCGCGGAAGGTGCCCCATTCGAGGTGGAGATCAAAGATATCCGTATCATCGTCTTCAAGCAATTGAAAGAGTGAATCGTCCAGGATTGCAGTCAAAGAATAGAGCGGAAAGGTTCTGGCCGGACCGCGATAGTTGATCAGAAAGGTATTGGCCGAATGTTTTGGGATTTGAAAAACTCCGGTATCAAAATGCCGCAAATGCGGATCATGTGCAGGTATCGGTCGATTTTGCAGGATCTCTATTGCCTTGATCGCCAGCGGATAGTACGTTTTGTTGTTGATTTGATGAAACAGGAGGTATTGGCGGATGAAACCATCGCTGTCTTCGATGGTGTTGACCAATCCCCAGCCGGCACCACTGCGCAACAGGGGGGCAAGGGGTTCGAGAAGATGAAAATTCTCGATGCCGTAGGTGCCTACCTCGAAAACGACTTTACCGGCGAGGATGACATTGCCTGCTTCGCGGATTTGCCGGGCAAATTCAAGGTCGGATTGCGGATCGCTGACGTCTCCTTCAGTAAATTCGATATCGAAGATGATCAACCGCGCACCGGCCTGATGAAGATTTTTCACCAATCGGGAATAGTAGGCGGTGGGAAAGGGATATTTGCTCGGCAGGCTTTTAATCGCCTCGTCGTCGATCGCCACCACAACAATCGATGAATCGATCGGCGACATTGGACCACGAAGGCTGAAAAAAGTATCGACCGTCTTGAGATGGAGTTGGTTGAGCAAAGAAAAAGACGACAAAAACAACGCCACGACCAGTGAAACCAGCGTTAACACTGCGGCAATGCCACTCACCGATTTAAAATAGTTTTTCATAGCGCAGACGAAAGATGCGATCTGAATAATCCGTTTTTTGGGGATCGATGCCGTTTGTTTGCTGAATCGAATAGATGTTGCTGTCGATGGTCAAGCGCATGCTGCGATTGATTTGCCACCAACCGCCAAACCGAAAGAGCAAGCGGGAATATTCACTTGTCGTTTTGGCAGTCAAGCCGTTAGACGATGGCAATTCAAAGCTGTTTTCACTGCTTGTGTAGCGCAATTCGCTGAAAGCGGTAAGGGCGCGTTGCAAGAAGCTCCATTCTGCCATACCGCCGAATGTCTGATAGCGATAATCCGAGTCTTCGCTGACGCTGTTGCGGTTGGCGGCAAATTGCGCAGTGGTGCGCAAATTCTGCTGCAACTGCGATGACCAGGAGATCATCCACAAATCTGTGCTGTATTCCTGTGCATAAAAACCTTGCGATTCGATTGGCCTTGTGGATTTGAACCGGTCCTGCATGGCTGAGTTTAGCAAGCTGAATTGGAGTGCATGAACTCTTGACCACAGGTTGAGGTCATAACCGATGTTTAAGGATAAATCGCGATGTTTTTGGTTGTCGCGAAAATCCAGCACATACGATGAGTCGCCTTCGCTGCCCAAATCCTGTGTGAATGTCCGCAAAGCATCGATGCCGTTGTCGCGATAATGGGTTTGCAGACTGGCGGAGATATAGGGATAACCTGTTCCCGGATACCAACTCAGGCTGTAATTGAGAGTCTGGAGATCGACGCTCGGGCTGGCGTCCTCCTGGGCAAGGTTGTCTTTGAAATTCTCATAACCCAATGTAAGGTAAAGCTTATTGGAAAACAAGCGCAATCGGTCGGAAAAATAAAAACCAGCGATGTCGGTGCGAATCCAATCGTTGGTCAGTGAATAGTATTGCGAACCGATCGATTTATAGCCGACATGCAACAGATTGCGAAAATAGTTCAGGCGCAGCGAAACGTTCCAGGCGGTCGATGTGCCTTCCAGTGGATTGATCGGATAGGTGCTGTCGTTGATGATCAAATAGCGGTCCAGTTCTTTGGGATCGATGGGAAGGTCCACTTCTTCTTCAAAAACTCGGTCGATATCGTCTTTATCGATCGGTCCGCCGCTGATATCGGCTGTGGTTATGCTCATGGCTCCCACGGCTGCAAAGACAAGTCGGCCGCGATCAAGCGATAATCGCAAATCCGGCCCGACCACGATGTTATCGAGCGGCTTGCCACCTATGGCGATGGATGTGGAATCATCGCGGCTTTTGACCAGGGTCAAACCGAGTTGAAAGTTTTTACCGCTGCCAAAACTGGGGCGAACAGCGAAGGTGTTGCGCGAAAACGTGCCCAACTTGCTTTTAAGGCTGTCTCCTTCGACCGCGCGACGCGGCTGGCCAACCGTCATTTCCAAATTGAAAAAGCCGAGCCGCAAATAGGCGGATACCCCGCGGATGCGTTTTCCCCACAGAATCAGATCGTTGTATCGGGGATAGGTGTCACCAGCCGACAAACCCAACCATTTGGTGCCGATTGAAAACGAGTAGCGATTGCGCGACTGGGCTGATCGATCCTCCAGTGAGGTAAGAAAGAGAACCGCGTTGTATTGCAGCGGTCCAGTTTGGCCATCGAAGCGTCCGCCGGCAAACAAGTAGGATTCGTCGTTGTCCGCGATTTGTTCCAGCCTGCCTTCGGCAAATGCCGATCCCGAAAAGCTCGGCCGATGTTCTGCTGCAGCTGAATCAGTCATGCCGTCCGCCTCGGCGATCACCGTAAAGTGGATCATTTTTGCTTCCAGGATCCCTTGATCGGTCGGCACCACCAATTTAAACCAATGTTTCCCTGGTTCGATGCGCTGCGGCACATATGAAAGCAAAACTGAGGAAATCTCGGCCTCATCGGTCACCTCGCGGCCATCGAGAAACAGTTGGATGCCAAGCGAATCCGTCAGCGGTTCGGTCAAAAACGAGACGGCCAATACCACTTCAGCCGCTGACAAAACAGCACCCTCGTCCGGGGACAGGACCAAAAGGTTATCCGAATCGCTTTCGGTTTCATTCAGCTGTTCTTCCGGCTCGACGCTTGCGGGCGTATTTTGCGGTTCATTGCTTACCAGGTTTGGTTCCACCTGCAGCTCCGGCGGAGGGATGAGCGCAGTCTCCGGTTCGGGTTGTGGCTGCGGAGTCGGATGGGGAGGAATCACCGGCAGCAGAATCGGTTGTTTGTAAGGATTGAATGCCGGAAACGTGATCACATTGTCGTTGGCAAGCAGGGCGGAGATGAAATATTCAAGTCCATCTTCATTGAGCTCCTGTCCGCGTATCCGAGCAACATATTCATTGCCGTTGGGCGCAAACATCGCTTCTCGATAACTGTTTTCACCAGGCCTGCGGTAAAAGACTTGCATAAAGATCACCGGTGCTGGCGGTTCGACAGAAACCTGCAGCAAAAGATCGCGGCCGACAAAACTCTGTGACGGCGGGTTGTGCAGAAGCATCGTTTGAGCCCAGGCAGAAACAACAAAGATCAGGGTGAGCATCGCGCTCAGCCTGACAGATTTGGCAACGCGGGTGCAAAACTGGGTTGACATATGAAGGCTCTCCTGAAATGCTTTCGCATTCTGAATCGATCGGCCGCCTCTGAATGGGGGTGGTAACACATCAAGGCTGCAAGCATACATGCACAAAAGTCGATTGCTTAGATTGCGCATCACCTTTGCGGCTTGCAAATTTTCATTGCGCGGTTTTGCGGTATTTGATCTTTAAAATTTTTGTTTCCGCTTGCTCGTTTTGGAATTCGATTTCCAGTTCGTCAATCTGCTCGGTGTCATTTGCCCAGTCATCATAGTCTTCTCCCGGCTCCAAAGTCGGAAGCTGATCTTTCTTCGCCGAGCCCTTTTGCCCGGCTCCCACCAAAATTGAACCCATGTCATTGAAAAGTTCAATCAGCCCGCGAATACCGATGATGGTGGTCAGTCCGTCCTGGCCTACGATGCCATAGAATTCGGTTCCTTTTACCGCCGCTACTCCCGAGGGAGTTTCCATCCGAAAACCGGCCCCGCCTGGGGTAATGCGCGCCCAAATCGCGCCGAGATCGACGGCGATCTGTTTGCTGAGTTTGTTCTCCTGCCGTTTGCCTTTGAGCAGAACCTGCGAATCTTGGCGGATCTTCATCATGCTTTTGTCATCGGTAAAGACCAGGGCGACCAACGCGTCGTTGCCGGTGCGGATTTCGCTGCCGCTTGCCAGTCGCGCCCCTCTGGTCAGGGATTTCCAATCGCTCGCCTCCGTCTTGATCTGCGCATCACCCTTGACCTTGAGCACCAGCGCGATATCTTGTTCGGTGCCCGGCGCCGCGGCGAGAGCAAAAGCCGCTTGCCCGAAGAGAATCACCAGGACTAGAATCAAATATTGTCTCATCAGATGACTCCAATGTTGAGTTTCAAAAATCATTCACCCGATTGGTTATTCACAGGTGACGCCGATCACCTTGTTGACACCACTGTTCATGCCGTTCAAAATTTGCACGATTTCCTCGAACGACATCGGCTGTCCATTGACCAGAAAAGTGCCGGTCGGTTCATATTCCGCTAAAACTCCACCCGGCCCAAACAGGTCGAGATCGCCGAGGGGCAGGAGGGAAAGCAGGTGCATCAACTGCGATGACGTCGAACCTTCGCCCATGTTTGCCAGCCTAAATGACCAAATTTCGCTCGGCAGTTCGACTTGTTGGCCGGCGCTTCTTACCAGACCGATCAGCTGCCAATAGTAGAATTTTCCCGGCTGCAAAGCCCAGCCGCCTGCACCAGGGTAAGCATAGGAGTGGCTGGGGATGGTTTCTGCACCTGGCTCGGCCTTTGATAAGGTCGGATCGACCAGCAACTCTTTGGTCAAAATCACCCGATTTTCGATAACTTCCTGCGGATCGGCACGTTGTCCGCTGCCAGGCAGCAATTCGGCCACAATCAGCCGGAAACGGTCCATGTCCGAGATCCAGCGAAACATGGGAAAGGGAGAAAAGATGTTTTGTACGGCCATTTCTGCCGGTCCACCGGGAGACTGCAGATAAAGGGTTGTCGGATTGCTGATCGAGATATCGATTCGCTGATATTTCGGGTTGCCTGTCTCTGGCAAGAGCTGCAGATCAAAGCTGTAGATCCCTGCGGGCAGTTTGCCGGTGCGCAGGATCGTATCTTTTAGATTCTCTGCAACTGCATCGATGGAATAGTCCTGCATGGAGAAGCGCCCGCTCGCACTGAACAAATTCTGGTTGGTGATGTGAATTGTTTCCAGCGGCTGTAAAACGATTGGTTCGGTTATCCCTTCGGCGATTGGGCCGTCGTCAAAGCCGTCCCACGACACCTGCAAGGCGACGCGCACCGTTTGCGGGTTTGTGCTTCGGTTGATGATGTCGATGGCAAAAATATCTCCGCCGCTAGACGCTCTGCCGGTAAAGTTGAAATCGCTGAGAAAGAAAACCTTGATTTCGCGGTTCAGCAGATATGCATTCAAATCAACATTTTGCGCGAACGCCGACACCGCCATGGCGGCCAGCGCTGCGATCAGGATCAGATGGACAACGAATTTTCGCGGCATGACAGACCTCCTGTTCAAGTTACAATTCGTTTAGAAGGATCAAATGCAGTGCCAGAAAAATAATCAATAATAACAATTATTTAAACGTTATCTGATCCGTGTTTTTTGTCGCAATATCGCACATTTCCGGTTGGCTGTATCGATTTGAGTCATTCGGATGGCGAATGGCATTTAAAAATAGTACCAAATGGTGTGATAATCTTCCATTTTTTCTCCACGGCGTTCGATTTCCTGCAAAAAGGCGAGAATCGGCACATCGCAATCGACAAAAGTTTCTGTGCGCGCGATAAATCTTTCCCACGGAAAAAATTCATAAACCCGTTTGCCGTCCGGCAAGACGCTCAACAGCGTATGATTGATATCGGCGCGCAGATAATTTTTCCCCAGACGCGGGACATTGTAGACGGCCTCGTCTGTACGCACCAGCCCGGGAAACAGGCGTGCTTCTTCGCGCATCTCTTGCTGCAGGCGGGCAATGGGCACACGAAAATGCGCGGTTTCTTGCTTGCCTTTGGTGTTGAAGGAATAATAGGGGTCTACGCCGATCAATCGCAACATACGGCGCAATGCGCACAGTTCAAATCGTCGGCTGTTTTCGATCGTATAAACCGTCTGGTTGTAGACGGATATGCCCGCACGGCGAAATTTTTGCACCGCTTCCATCGATTCAGGAGTGATCTCGTAGGGATGTTCAAAATGGGTGACCAGCGCCACTTCGCGTTGGCCTGGTTGATGAAATTGCGCAATGGTTCGGATCAATTTGGGAGTGATGCGCTGCGGCAAAACAACCGGGATGCGCGAGCCGATGCGGATCCGCTCGATTTGCGGCAGCTCGGCCAGCCGTGCAAGGATGAATTCAAGGCGTTGGTCGCACATCACCAACGGATCGCCGCCGGTTACCAGAACCTCGCTGATCGCCGAGTCGGTTTTAATCCAGTCGATCGCCTGCAAAACAGTCTTTTTGTTGGCCAAAGCGTTTTTGTCCATCACATCGTCGATTTCCCAATTGCGCTGGCAGTAGACACAAATCTGGCTGCATGAATTGTATGGCTTGATGATGGCGATTTTTGGATACCTTCTGGTGATCAGGTCGATTGGAGAGGTATTGTGTTCTTGCATAAAATCGCATTCAAAATCGGTTTTTTCTCTTTTGCTGCCGATGGCTTTGACATAGGAAAGCGGGGGGAGTACCTGGGCTCGCAGGGCATGGTCGTTAATCCGGTGGGACTCGTAATCCATAAGCGAAACATAGTATGGGGTAATGCCAAACGGCAAGCGTTTCTTTTTGGCCGCTTCTATGCCTTTTTGTTCTTCCGGGTTCAATTCGATCAAGCGCGATAGTGTCTGGTTGTCGCGAATGACGTGCCGCAAATGCCAGCGGTAATCGTTCCAGTCTTTCTTTTTGCCACCCAGCTCTTTGAGAATGCGTTTTCGGTTGGCCCGGCGTTTTTTTTGCACTTTTGCATCCAATCCGTCGGCATAGCGGGCAAGCAGTTGGTCGGCGGCGTTGGCCAATTTATCGAGTTCTTTTGACCGAACGCGGGCGGCTTTGCGGCCTTGCAAATGCAAAAATTCTGGTGGATCAGACGCTTTGTAAAAGCCGCCTCTGCCCAGACAACCCTGCAGAACATGGGTGATATCTTCGATGAATGCATCGGTACAGGTATCTGTGATTTCGTCGGTGCGCTCGCCGGCCAACATCCACAGTGCATGCACCAGTTTGAATTGGCTGGCTTGCTCGCTGCGGCGCGAGATGAACATGCGCATGGTCGCGATGCATTGGCGTTGTTGTTCAATAGCAAAAGAATCGGAAGCATCGCTCTGATCGAGCAATCGTTGGTCAATTCTGGCAAAATAGCGGTTCAGTTTGCCCCGAGCTTGTTCCGCTGCAGTTGACTTTTGCAGCAGTCGGGTAAAAATCGGATCTGTAGCAAGAAAATGGTGCAACCGTTTTGAATCTAGCACAATATTCCTCCTGTTACAAGTGTCCCGTTTTCAGATGGGACACCGCTGTCCTTGTATCATTTTGATTTTAAGGGCAACTTTTCCTCCTTTTATTTTATTGCGCTGATCAGGAGGTGGATGAAGGTCGATCAGAAGCCAAGACCAGGTCGGCTATGGAATGGTAGATCCCTCGCAAATCACTGCAGGTCGGCGGCAATCGAAGCAGTTATCGCTGTGTCAGTACAAGAATGGTCAAAGATGCAAGACTATAATTAAAAAATACGAACAGGATTGATAAAATGCAATCGCCAATCTCATTTTTCCTATTTCAGAAGGCTTGCTTTTACGGTTAAATTTCAATAAATTATCTGCGATTGCGATTTTAACAAGCTAACGCTTCATATCGGGTTCAGTCGATTGCAATCCTGCTGTTCCGAACAGGCGACTGAAACTTGTCCAGTCACAGGGAAAAACTGACGAGGTGATTGTGTCCTCTGCCGTCATTTGGGGTGCAGTATTGATTTTTTTTGCGCGTTTAACCGATGTTTCTCTTGGAACCATGCGCATGATTTTTATTATTCAGGGTCGAAAGTATACGGCTGCGATAGTCGGGTTTGTCGAGGTGAGCATTTTTCTTCTGGCTATCGCCAAGGCCATCTCTGGACTCGACCACTGGATCTCTGTCCTTGCCTACAGCGGCGGTTTTGCCGCTGGAACGCTGCTGGGTATCTCCATTGAGAATCGTTTGGCCCTGGGCTGGTCGCACGTGCGAATCATTTCACAAAAATCGGGGTTGATCACTGCTGCACTGCGCGAACAAGGATATGGGGCGACGGTGGTCGACGGCCATGGTCTGAAGGGTCCTATTGAACTGGTCCTCACCGATGTTCACCGACGCCAGACCGAGCATGTGATGCGTTTGGTTGAATCGGTTGACAACGCGGCTTTCGTTACCATCCACGATTCCAGGCATATCTTTCGCGGAACTTTGCTCCCAAACAAAAAGAAATAGATCGATCCTATGCACTTTGCGGACAAGACAGTGTTGTTGACCGGAGCATCGTCGGGCATCGGAGCCGAACTGGCGCGCGAATTGGCGGCGCGCGGCAGCCGTCTGATTCTTTTGGGTCGACGCAAAAAGGTGCTCGAAGCGATGGCCGCCGATCTGCCGGCTGCCCAAGGATCGCATCTGGCGATGACCATCGATTTGGCCAACCCTGCCGACATCGAGCGTCTTGGCGATGAACTCGTCAAGTCTTCCATCACTCCGGAACTTCTCATCCTCAATGCCGGTATGAGCAGTGGTTTTTCTGCTCAAGCGATCGATATGGAAAAAATCGAGGAGTTGTTTCAAGTCAATTTTTTTTCTGTCGTGAAATTGATACAGCTTTTTTTGCCCGGCATGATGAAAAGAAAGAGCGGGTGGATTGCCGTGACATCCAGTTTGGCCGGCTATCGCGGCATGCCAAGCTCAGCAGATTATGCCGCCAGCAAGGCGGCTTTGTCTGTTTTTGCCGAGAGTATGCGGCTGGATCTATGGCAAAGCGGTATAGGTGTGACGATCATCTCGCCGGGCTTTGTGCGCACCCCGATGACCGCCAACCACCAATTTCACATGCCTTTTCTCCTCGATTCAGATCAGGCCGCCCGCATCATCCTGCGTGGACTGCAGCGCGAAAAGCTGGAAATCCACTTTCCCTATCGGTTATCGATTCTGGCCAAGGCCAGCCGTCTGCTGTCATCACGCTTTTATGCCGCCTTGATGCATGATCGCAGAAAAGGCAAACCGCCGGGCTGATGGTTTTGTTGCACAGGTGTGTTGATTTACAGAATAGATGTATCGGGCTATGCTTTTCCTGCCTAAACGATTCATGCATTGGTGAAAAATGATCTTGACTGGTGGAGGTCTTTGTGCAGCTGCAAGCGCGTTTTTATGTTATTTTTCTCGTCGCTGTATCGGTACTGCTTTTTGGCGGTTGCCAAAAACAAAAGACCGATTCGGAAAGTTTGCGCATTCTCGCCAGTATCAACCCTTTGGCTGATTTTGCCCGTCAGGTCGGCGGAGAACGGGTTGAGGTTGTGGTTCTCATCCCGACCGGCGCCTCACCGCACACTTTTGAACTGACACCGAAAATGATGGTTTCTGCATCGCACAGCCGGTTGCTGATCCTGAACGGCATCGGTCTCGAACCATGGGCAGATGATCTGATCGATGCGGTTTCAAGCGATTCGCTGCTGGTGGTGGAGACTGCGAGCGATATCGAAATCCTGATGGACGACGACCACGCGGCAGGCAATCCGCATGTGTGGCTGAATCCGCGGTTGGCCAGACAGCAAGTGGAAAAAATTGCCGCTGCTCTGCAACAAATATCGCCAGCGGACTCGGCTTATTTTGCCATAAATGCGCAAAACTATCTCGCGCTTCTGGATACACTGGATATTGACATCCGCAAACACGCACAGAAATGGACGCACCGCTCCCTCATCTGTGTCCATCCGGCCTGGGAATATTTTACCCGTGAATACAGTCTGGAATTGACTCAGGTGGTGCTGCCCAATCCTGGCAGCGAACCCTCGCCTCGCCATCTGCAACAGGTTATCCAGGCAATTCGCCGAGTTCAAGCCCGCGCCATTTTTAGCGAACCGCAGTTTTCACCCGCCCTTGTCCATACCATCGCTGCAGAGACGGGCGTGCGGGTTTTAACCCTTGATCCTTTGGGCACGGGTGATTACCTTGCGCTGATGCGGCAAAATCTGGCCAATATCGATCAAGCTTTAAAAGAAGGACCGAGATGTCAGACTCTTTGATCGAACTCAATCAAGTATCGGTCGCTTACCAGGACAAGATCGTTCTGGAAGACATCAGCCTGTCTGTCAACCGCGGAGATTTTCTCGGGATCCTCGGTCCGAACGGCTCTGGCAAGACGACTCTCTTGCGCACAATTCTCGGATTGACCAAGCCTTTCAGCGGCCAAGTCAGTGTATTCGGCCGTCATCCGCAAAGGCTCGGCAAGCTGCGGGAAAAAATCGGTTATGTACCGCAGCAAAGTCAACTCGACCTCTCATTTCCAATTGCCGTGAAAGATGTGGTCATGCTCGGCCGAACGCATAAAATTGGATTGGGAAAATCGCCGGGAAAAAAAGACCATGAAGCGGTTCAGCGGGCGCTCAAGCTTGTCTATCTGGAAGATCTGGCTGAGCGGCAATTTGGTCGGCTTTCGGGAGGGCAACGGCAACGGGTTCTTATTGCGCGTGCGCTTGCGCTGGAGCCGGAAGTGCTGATGCTCGATGAACCGACTGCGGCGCTCGATGTCGGTGTGGCAGAAAGCTTTTTCGACTGGTTGCACACCACTCACGCGAATCTCGGTTTGACCCTGTTGTTGGTCACCCATGATGTCGCTGTGGTGCCGCGCTATGTCACTGCAGTCGCTTGCCTGAACAAACACCTCGTTGCGCATGGATTGCCTGAAACTGTGCTGACCGAAGAAGGGTTGCACGCCATGTATGGTTGTGGTGCCCTCTTTTTTCATCACGGTTCCGTACCGCATATGGTTGTCGCACGCAAAAACCAATCCGATGGTTGAGGGGTGGAGATGCTGGAACTTTTGCAGTTTACTTTTATGCAGCGCGCTTTGATTGCAGCAACCTTGACCGGAGCGGTCTGCGCCGTAATCGGTGTCTATGTCGTTCTGCGCGGAATGTCTTTCATCGGAGCAGGCATTTCCCATGCTTCATTCGGCGGCGTGGCGCTCGGTTTTTTTCTTCGCATCAATCCATTCCATACCGCTGTTGTTTTTTGTCTGCTGGTTGCCTGGTTGATTGGTTGGGTCAGTGAAAGGCAACGCTTGCGCGAGGATGCCGCAGTCGGCATTTTCTTTGCATCGACCATGGCCTTTGGCGTGTTGCTTGTCGGCTTGCTCAAAGGAGTTCAGGTCGATTTATTCGGCTATCTGTTCGGCAACATCCTGGCAATCAGCAGCACTGAATTGCTTTCCATGGTCGCTCTGGCACTGGTGGTTTTTACCGTTATTGTTTTTTTCTACAAGGAACTTTTGCTGCTCACCTTTGATGCAGAAATGGCGGCCGTAATCGGGCTTTCTGTGCGCGGGTTCAATTTTATCTTTTTGACTCTGCTCGCTTTAACGATCGTGCTGTCGATCAAAGCGGTCGGCATCGTCCTGGTCTCCGCGCTGCTGGTCATCCCTGCAGCGTCTGCAGCACAATTGACCGATCGTTTTCGCAACATGATGATTGTATCGGTCGTGTTCGGCGTGGTTTCTTGCTGGGTCGGCCTTTTTTTATCAGCGGTCCTCGATATCGCCAGCGGTGCGACAATCGTCTTGACCGCGACATTCTTCTTTTTTATCAGCATGTTGATTTCACCGCAAAGAAAAAAAATGCGCATGCGCATCGGCAAACTGCAAAAGCAAAGCCCTGAGGAATACCAGGAGAGCAACCCATACTGAATTATAGCGAAAAAGTAATGGATCACTTTAATCGTCCGCGCAATGTCGGCAAATTGGAAAATGCCGACGGCCAGGCCCGGGTCGGCGATCCGAATTGTGGCGATTTTATTCAGGTGTGGATTCAAGTCGAGAACGACATCATAACCGATTTTAAATATAAGGTCTATGGCTGTGGTGCGGCGATCGCCACCACCAGCGCGGTTTCCGAAATGGCCATTGGAAAGAGCTTTCGGGAAGCCATCCAATTATCGGATGATGATGTGATCGCCTATCTGGACGGTCTGCCGGAAGGGAAACGGCACTGTTCATTGCTGGGTGTTCAGGGTTTACACACCGCAATGGCCGATAATCTGCTGCGCAAAAATCATGCGGCTTATTGCCGGCGTCTGGAGCTTTTTGCACAGGCCGGTCTTGATTTGTTGTCCTTTCACCGGCAGGCGGCTGATCTGATCCCAGTCGACGCTCAGCGCGTTTTGCACGTTGGAACAGGTCACGGATTGTTGCCGATTGAAATGGCGCAGCGCAAGCAGCCGTTGTTCAGCATCGATGTCTCTGCGGCGGCTTTGCATGTGGCACAGTTAAATGCGGTTCATTATGGCGTCGATGAAAAAGTCGATCTGCAGCAAATCGATATTTTGCAGGCCAACTTTCCACCTCATTCGTTTAACGCTGTGGTGGTGCTGGCTGCTTTGCACCACATCGCCCAAACCGAATCGTTGTTGCAGATCTGCAGCAATTTGCTCGAACCCCGCGGATTTTTGGTGTTGGGCGATTGGAATAGCGATTCTCTGGCCGTTCGCCGCCAGATCCATCGACAACAGGGGAGGCATTGCGATCAGACCGGTTGGTCAAGTGACCGTATTTTTTCCTGGCTGCAAGAGAACGGTTGGCATTTCAAGCAAAAGATCATGACCAATCGATGGTGGTTTGCTGTCACCAAAAAAGGGGATTGACAGCATTGTTAAAAATATGCCTTTCAGCAAAACCAGCGATCTCCGTTACTGATTGGGCATGCTCTGGCCGACGGGTCTTTTGACCATTTGGATCGGATCGGACAAAACACTTGCAAGCATTAAAACATTCAGCAATCGAGCGAAAATCATGATCAAAGAATTCATCGACATGCCGCGACTGGAGCGTTGGGTCGGACGGACATTTTCTTTTTTAGCGCCCAATACCTGGACCACCATTTCGCTGGTGATCGCCGTTTTTGCTTTTTGCATGATCGCAAACGGCCAAATCGCGGCTGGGTTGTTTTTTTTCCTGTTGGCCTCTCTTTGCGATTTGATCGACGGCAAAGTCGCCCGCTTTTCCAACCGCGCTTCCGCTCTTGGTGCATTCTGGGACGGCATCGTCGATCGGTTCGTCGACGCATTGATGATCGCCAGTTTTTTCTTCCTGCCATTTAACCAAAGCCGCCTGCACATCGACCTGTTGCTCTTTTCTCTTCTTTTTGCAACTCTGTTGCCACCATTTATCGTCGCTTATGCCAATCATCGCGGTGCTGTTCCCGATCCAACCGAAAAAGTCATCTGGCGGATTGCGTTTCGCAGCGAATATTTGCTGCTCTTTTTGCTGGTTATTGCGCTGTTTCCGTTCACCCCGATGGTCAGCTATTATCTGCTGTGGGCTTCTTTGATTTTGATGGTGTCGACAGTGGTGCAATCGCTTGTTCTGGTCTTTATCAGATCCAAAGATTATCGATGAAATTAACGGATAGCCAATAAAATCTCAACAGACACGATTAGAAACGCACCGCATCGGCAGATTCTTGCTTTCAATGCACGGCTCTGATCGAATGGGAGGGTCAGGAAGGAGGCGAGCGTGATAATAAAAAAGGCTAGACTATCCGGTTTCGATGCGAATGTGGATGTGAGAATCGATCACGAAACGATTGCCGATATCGCCAACGAACTGACTGCAGCAGCCGATGAACCGGTGGTCGATGGGTATGAGAAATGGTTGGTCCCGGGTTTCATCGATCTGCATATTCATGGCGCCGGTGGCGCAGATGTTTTTGACGGCACGCTCGCTGCCTTGCAAACGATTTCCCGCACCCTGGCTGGTTTGGGCACCACGGCATTTGTGGCCACAACCATGGTGCGTCCGCACGACAACGACCATATCCGGATGGTTGCCGATCATGTTCGTACCGACCTGGGTGGAGCGAGGCTGCTCGGCCTGCATCTGGAAGGCCCGTTTATCAATCCGGAAAAGCGCGGTGGGATTCTCATCGATAGCATCTATCCATACACTGCACCCGCACTGAATGAAATATTTTCTCTGAGCGGTGACGCATTGCGCATGATGACGATCGCCACTGAACTGCCGCACAGCCAAGAGCTGCTCGATACTCTGCTGCAAAGATCCGTCATCCCTGCCTTGGGACACAGCAACTGCACGTATGAAGAGGCCAGGTCTGCTTTTGCATCAGGTGTTGGTCATGTGACACACCTTTTTAACGCCATGCCCGGCTTGCATCATCGCCTGCCCGGTCCGGCTGCCGCGGTGTTCGAGGATGAGCGTGTCACTGCACAAGTCATCTGCGATGGCCACCATTTGCATCCGGCAATGGTGCGTTTGATCTATCGGTTGTTGGGAACAAAGAGGACGATTGTGGTTACCGACGGCATGCGCAGCTTGGGACTGCCCGACGGCACCTATAGCTACAACGGCAAACTCTATCGTGCGGAAGGTGGGGCAGCCCGCTACGTCGATGACGGCACACTGATTGGTACAACGCAGAGTCTGGGACAGATGCGCAAAAATTTGATCGCTTTTACGGGCGCATCTTTGCCCGAGGTCGCCAAATGCTGTTCTGAAAATGCGGCCAGGTTGTTGGGTATGCAAGATCAGATTGGCGGAATTCAGGTCGGCATGCAAGCCGACCTGGTGTTGCTCAATCCTGATCAATCGGTTTATATGACGATCGTCAAAGGGAAAATCGTTTATCGGAACGACGCTTAGACACCGGCGACGCGTTTTTTGTATTCTGCCAAGGCCGCATCGAGCCTTTGCCGGGCGGTTGTGTCTCCCGGCACATTGTGCGAGGGGTGGATGTAGAGCTTGACACCGCGTTCGACCAAAATTTCCGCAACCGTGCAAATCGTCATCCACACCACAGTGGTAAACGCCATCGTTGAGACCGGTCCGATTCGATCGACATGATTTTTCAGCGGTACGCTGGCATCCTGTGCCGGCACGCAAGTGTCGACCACGATATCTGCAATCTCAAAAATCCGTTTGCCCGATGAGTGCCGAGTCGGTTTGTCTTTGAACTCATCGGCTGATCCCATGGCCACCACCGTCATGCCGATTTTTTTTGCCTCCAGCGCGATGTCGATATTGACATTGTTGATCCCGGAGTGGGAAAAGAGCCACATGGTGTCCCGCCGGTCAAAATTATAGCTTTTCATGATTTCCTGACCATAGCCTTCTACCCGTTCGAGGAAAACGAATTGGTGTACGCCCATTTCGCCGACGATATGGGTGAAAAACGACAAAGGTATTTCAATCATCGGGTGAAAACCGACAAAGCCGCCGATGCGGGGGTACATCTCTTCGATTGGCAGTGTGGCATGACCGCAGCCAAAGGTGTGCACCCAGCGGTCCTGAGCAATTGTTTCCGCCATGGCCTCAGCTGCCCGGCGGATATTTGGCATTTGTGTTTTTTCAATCCTCTCGATGACCTGCCTGGTGTTGGCCAACCATTGCTGTGCAAGCATAACGACTCCGATTTTTTTAGAATTCAGCTGAATCTACTGATGTCTCCGTCGTCAGACGGGATACCAACAATGATCACAAATCCGAAAAATCGCTCATGTCTCAACAAATAACGCCGCATTGCCTGAATCACTGTTCAGTTATCTTTCAACTGATTTTTGTGTGTGCCCGCGATAAATGGAAAAAATGACGAATTGCAGCACAATGCTGACTGGGATCAGGATAAACCCGGATCTTAGGGTGCTCTGGGTCGAAATTGCACCGGTCAGGTAGGGAAGCAAAGCCCCCCCGAACAGCCCCATGACCATGGCCATACTGATCGCTGTGCCGCTGAGAGCGGGAAAATGTTCGCTGACAAAGGCCAACAGGATGGGGTAGACCGCTGCAATGCCAAATCCGACAGCGATCAAGCCGATAACCGTGAGCCAAAGCGAATTGGAAAACAAGATTAAAAGCGACGAGACGACGCTGATGGCAAAAAAGATGCGCAGGGTTTTAGCTGGATGGTGATTTTTCAAATAGACGCCGAGAAACAACCGGGAAAACATGATCCCCAGCAAGTGAAAAGAAAAATATAAAGTCGCTTTGTTTTCCGGCAGCTTGAGCATATTCATCAAAAATTTGGGCGCCCAGTTGTTGATCGTGAATTCAACACCGCTTTCAAGCAAAAGGATCAAGCCGAGAAGGGGCAGAGCGGCATTTTTGAAAAGTGCAAACCCCTGGTGCAGAGGAAAGCCTTGTTCCTGTTTTGGGCGTGGAAAAGTGATCAACAGGAAAAAAAGCATCGGAAAGAGCGTCAGAATGGCCAAAATGGAAAGAGGAATTCGATAAGCCAGCGTTTCGGGCATCATACCGCGCAGAAAAGGCACACCAAAGGCGCCCAAACCAAAAAAAATGCCCAGAAAACTGAGGTTGGAACTTTTCCCTTCTGAGCTGATATCAGCGACCAGCGCGTTCGACCCGCCGTTCAAAACACCGCCGCCGAAACCGATGGCAAAAATCGACATTCCGAGAATCCAAAGCGCATCGATCCAGGATATCGCCACCAATGCGGCGCAGATCAGTCCAACGGATAAAACCAGCATGGATTTATAACCCTGGCGATCCACGATTGGGCCAAAGATAAGCGTGCCCACCAACATGCCAATCGACAGCAGCGAGATGAGCAATCCTGCCAGTGAATCGCTCATATTGTAGCGGTTGATAACAGAAGGCAGGATGGTGCCGAGAAAAGTCATGACAATACCAAAGATCAAGATGGCCATGCATGAGGCGGCAAAAACGCGGTTCTTGTTGTACATAGTGGGTTCCTCGATACTGAGACATGGAATCGGTGAACAATTGTTGTCGACGGGATATAGGATGTGCCGGAGCGATTCTTTTGATCGGTCCGCAGGGTTCTCATGTTTCGGTCAACGCCAGGGCAGCAGCGCCCAAAAGACCCGCATCACCGCCAAGAGCCGAAGCCACCAGTTCGACCTGGTTGATGGCAATGGGTTGGGCCCATTTTTTGGCTTCGCGATAGATATCATCGAGCAGAACCACTGCAGGGCCAAAAACTCCGCCGCCGAAGACAATTTTTTCTGGATTGAAAACACTGACCAGATTGGCAACAGCCATGCCCCAAAGTTCCACAGCGTTTTGCAGGACTTGTTTGGCAAGACTATCTCCCTGCTGGGCGGCGGCAAAAATCTCGGGTGCGGTTATTTTTTGCGCCTCCCATGAGCGCAGAGTGCTGGATTGATGGGATTCCTGCAAAAGATCTCGGCAGTAACGCACCAGTCCGTCCCCGGAAGCTGCATATTCAAAGCAGCCGTATCGAGTATAGCCTGGGCGAAAGGGGCGGTCGAGGCCGAGCCAGCCGATGGCGCCCGCAATGTCGCGGTGGCCGCGCAGGATACGCCCATCTGCGATGATGCCCGCACCGATGCCGGTGCCAACAGCCAGGAAAATCGCATTGCGGCAGCCACGCGCGGCTCCCATCCGAATTTCTCCCATTATATAACAGGCGCGATCGCTGTCGATTCTCACCGCTATGCCGCGCTCCGCAACCTGCGCGGTTAGCCTTTGCAGTAGCGGATAATCGCTCCACCCATCGATATTGGGCACCCACACTGTGCCGGCTTGTGATCTGTAGATACCGGGGATGCAAATACCGATCGCTTGCACGGGATCGGTGGCGCGGTTGAGCATTTCCTCGACTTCTGTGCTGATCAACTCGCCGACTTGCTCGCCTTTTCGTCCCGCCAAAGCAACCGTCTGGCGATCGATGATCGCACCCTCTGCATCGCAAAGGGCGGCAGCCAATTTGGTACCGCCGAGATCAAGGGCAACAACAGCCATTCGTCGATCTCTCCTTTGGGTGGTTGGCTCTTTTTCCGCTGGCGTTAGTCTATTGGTCCAGACAAACGAATATAGCCAATCACTGTTAAGATACAATAAAAAAATCAGTGCTGCATGTGAACGGCAAAAAGAATTGCATGCGCAAGTCTGTGATTCTGGGTCGATAGACTTATGACTTTTCATGCGCTCAAAATAAAAAGGTTTGTCGAACAGGATTCTTTAGTTGATTCAACTTGTTCACCGGTCACTTTTTCAGCGATTGCGCGATACCAGACTTGCACCTGAGTGATTTTGCTATTGACTGCGAAGAGCTTATTTGATATATTTTTTTATACGGTGTTTATCAATCCGTCGATGACTCTCGGCCATCCATGAACAGCTGTCTCTCTCGCTAAATCGCACCATAACCGCTGGTTGTTGCCAACGAGATTTAAATCCAACTGGACATTGACCGAATGGTTTTTATGATTTAAAAAAGGAATTCCAAGACCCAAATCGCCACCATTTTAGGCAGATGGGGCGGACGCAGTGAGTCTTGCTCGTTGTTTCATCGATACAAGCGCATGGAATGACAATCTCACAAGGGAACAAAGACAGGAATCGCCATTCTGCACAATGCAGGCAAACGGCATTTTCGGTCTGCGAGCGATCGGAGAGCGATAAGGAGGTTTTATGAAGTGGGCGCGTTTTCGGTTCAGCTCTTTTGGGCGCAAAGCGATCATCCTTGGATTGCTTTGTTGCTTGCAGTCTGCTTTCCCGGCCGGGGGAAAAATCAGCGGCCGCGTATTCGATCAGGCAAACGGTGAAGCCTTGCCTGGCGCCAATGTGATTGTCGATAATATCTACCAGGCAGGCAAACCGGTGGAAATTCCACAAAAACAGGGCGCCGCAACGGATCAGGACGGCTTTTTCGTAATTCTCAACGTCTCACCCGGGTCCTATGACATCAAAGCGACTTTTATGGGATACCGTTCGCGAGTCAGCAAACAGGTGCGGGTCAATATTGACCGGACCATCACCGTTGATTTCCCGCTGCAGCTCGAGGCGATCGAGATGGGGGAGGTAGCTGTGGTAGCTGAGCGCGAAGTGATCAAGCCCGACGTCGCCGGTACCCAGGAGATCATCTTGACCGAGCGTGTGGCCATGACGCCGGTGATGCGCGTCGATGAATTTGTCAGCAAACTGAAGGGCGTGGAGCTGGTTTCCGGCGCTGACGGCCATGGACTGAGCATCCGCGGCGGCGCCATACGCGAAACCGATGTGCGGATCGATGGGATCTCTGTGCGCGATCCGCGTTCAGAAAACTCCTATTTATCGATCAATTCCACCTCTGTGGAAGAATTGCAGGTTCTGACCGGCGGTTTTGTCGCCAAATACGGCGGTTTTCGTTCAGGTCTGGTCAATGCGGTGACCAAGGAAGGCAATCGCGAACGCTACAACCTGTCGCTGAAATTCGACATGACGCCGGCCAATCAGCAGAAATTCTTTGGCGAAAATCCCTGGAGCGATGCCTCTTGGATCTATCGGGTCTTTGCAGATACCTCCGCCAACGGCTTTGCTTACACCGGCGCACGCGGAAAAGAGGGAGTTCCGGAAGAATTTCAGTTTTTCCAGGGATGGAATAACCGCCGGGTAGGCATCAGCAATTACGATGCGATCGGCATCCCGAAAGGTGTGACTCTTACATCTGAACAGAAACGCAAATTGTGGATGTTGCAGCATCCGCAGTACTCGTTTGGCACAGAACCGGATGTTTTTGTTGAGGCCACTCTGACCGGGCCTGTGCCGGGAGCACGGTTGCCCTTGCTGGGCGATTTCCTTGGCAAAACGACTTTTATGGTCGGAGGCAAGTACGAAAATACCCAATATGCCTACCCCATCGGTCCACGCGACAATTACATCGACTGGAACACTCAACTCAAGTTGACCACACGCCTGAATCCGTCGATGAAATTGTCGGCCAATGGCATGCTCGCCAAAGTCAACACTTTGACCGCTGGCTCGCCGACCACTTATGGCGGCGCCTTGATCGACAATTCGAGCCGTTTCAATTTTCTCAGCAGCACCTCTGTGTCCGTGCAGCAGCAAGCCCGCTTGCTTGGCGGATCGAATGGATTCGAGCAGATGTTCAACCGCAGCCGCCTGCAATTCTATGATCAGCGCTATATTTTTGGTGGCCTCAAGTTCAATCACGCCTTTTCCGACCGGGGTTTTTATGTGGTGGACTTCCAGTTCAGCTACAACGATCACGAACTGACTCCGTTTGCTGTCGACACCAGCAAAAACAGCGCCTGGGCTCTGGTGGATTCGATCCGCGTGCTCAATGTTCCACAGGTGGGATCGCCCAATGCATCGACCAACTGGTTGACCGACATCAACAACATGTTTTGGCTCTATGGCGGCTTGCAGTCGTCCGATTCCTCCTATTCCTGGGTTTCCACTCTGCGCACCGATTTGACCTATCAGGCCGGCCGACATCACGAATTGGAAGCCGGTTTCAACATCAACTACAACTATCTGTCGGTCAATTCCGGCAGCTGGTTGCAGTCGGAAAAAAGCTGGACACCGGACAGTTGGCAGTATTTCACCGCCAAACCGATCGAAGCTGGCATCTATTTGCAGGACAAACTGGAATTTCAAGGCATGATCGCCACCATCGGTGTGCGCGGCGATTATTTCAATCCACAAAAATATTCCTATCTCGTACAGCATCCACTCGATCTTGATTATGCCAATTTCTATAACCTGATCTATCAATATATGCCGGGCGAATTCGGTTCCTGGGAAAAATGGCAAGCCTTTCGCGACAAGTTGGAAAACCCGGAAGGCTGGCCGAAAGATGAAAAACCGACGCAGTTCAAGATTTCTCCGCGTTTGGGCGTGTCTTTCCCGGTGACGGTCAACAGCAAGCTTTATTTCAACTATGGCCATTTTTATCAGCGGCCCAATATCCATTTCATTTACAACCAGGCGGTTATGCCGGGCGTGGCCAATGTGCCGTCACCGCAGCTCGATATGGCCCGTACCGTGGCCTACGAATTCGGTTACGAGCACCGGATCTTTAATGACTATCTGATCAATCTTTCTATTTATTACAAGGACATCAAAGGCGAACCACTCAACCGCAAATATATCGATTACTGGGAAGAACTCTATGTGCAGCAGTACTTCCCCGATGCCTATAAAGACATTCGCGGTATTGAGGTGCGTTTTGAAAAAAGTCTTGGCCGTTTTATCACTTTTTGGAGCAACTACGAATATATGCTGCAGAGCAGCGGCCGTTCTGGGCTGGCCAATGTCTATGAAAACCGCTTGCGTTCGCTGGAAGAGATGCGCAATCCCAACCTTACCGTGACCCAGCCTTTGCCGCGCGGACACTTTAATCTCAATCTCCACACACCACCGCAATGGGGTTTTCGCTTGTTGGGTTGGCAACCGTTGAGCAGTTGGTATGGCAACCTCATCTTCGAGTGGCGCGACGGCGGTGAATCGATCGTCAATCCGTATGCTCCTGAAGCAGAGCAGAAAAAGATCAAAATCGTCGATTATTCAAACTTTGACCTGCGCGTCTCCAAGCTTTTTCAGCTGGCAGGCATGCAATTGGAAGCAATCTGCACGGTGCAAAATCTGCTCGAACAGAAACGGCTGTCTTTTTCCAATATGAGCACCGCGCAATACGATCGTTATATCGAGTCTCTGCACTTTCCGTTCGAGAGCGGCGAGCAACATGGGGATGACCAGTTGGGCGATTGGGACAAAGAACACATCAATATCGGCTGGTTTACCGCTCCGCTGTTTCTCAATCCGCGCCGGGTTTTGCTCGGCCTGCGGATAAACTTTTAAGTTGTGTTCTATTGCAACCTCTTTAGCCGTGGGAGTATACAAACATGAGAATCAATCGAATCAGCTTGTTGACGATGCTCTGCCTGGCCATGGTTATCGGTGATTGGACGCCGGCTGCTGCGCAAAAGGATTTGAACGGCGCGCCGCTTTTTCTCAACGTCAATGCCATAAGATGGGATATGAAAAAGCTGAACGGCGAAGGGCAATTCACGACTCAGTTCAGCTGGATGCTGACAGGGACCGGCGCAGAACAAACTGAGCTGTTTTATTATCCACAAGACGAATGGCATTCACAAATGCTCTATCAAATCTTCAATCCCGTCTGCCTGGATGACAACGGCTGCATCGACCAACTGGGACAAAAAAAGATCATTCCCACACCCTTTGTCAGCAACGGAAAAAACGATTTTTCCTGGGAACGGCGGCGTTACCGTCCGCCATATGTAACGGTTGACGGCGTGCCACTCTATCAGGAATATCGCTGGCAAACAGATCCCGACCTGCCAGCCGATATTGTTGCGACCTGGGAAGATATCATGCCCTTCTGGGGAATCCGAACCCGTGTTGAGGTCTATGCTTACAGCAATCCCAATCACGACAATTATGCCATCTGGAAAGCCACCTACAAATTCACCGGCGAGACCAAAAGGGAGATTGAAAATCCGGGCCCAGAAGATTTTTTTCCGTCGCAGAACATCCGCCTCTGGTGGCCGCTTTCTTTTAGCTTTGGTCCAACCAAATCCGGCGAATACGATGTTCTGGGTTCGTTCTCATTCGAGGGAGAAGACGATCTGGACAGCTGGTTCGCGGGACCATCTGTGTTGGCGGCTGCCAACAGCCGCAACAATCTCAAGATTGCGTATTATTGGGACGATAAAAAAACAGGGATCACGCCGTATCCAAACGGCAGCAGCGATGATACCGGCGATCCGGATCGCACCAATGGACATCTGTTGTCGCCGCAAATTCCTGGCTTTAGCTTGCTCTATGCCCCCACATCGCATGACAATCCCGTCGATGATGTTGAACAGCCTTATTCGATGCCGCACGGTTCGATTGTCAAAGATTTGTGGGGGAGAAGGGATTTCGGTTTGCGTGATACCTACATCGGCAACGATTCGCGCGGCAAATTTCCCCTCGATGCCGTTACCGAAGGCTTTTCGCCGGTGCCGGAAAAAGGCCCGATGCGTTTTATCACTGTCGGCCCCTATGAGCTGACTCTTGATTGGGAAAACAATCGACAGGATTCGATTACCGTGGTCTATGCGGTCGGAGTCGGCTCCATCTCATGGGAAAAAGCCGACAGTATCGGCAAAGCCTGGTTCTCCGGCCAGATCTCTGATGCCGATAAAAATGCCTATATGCTGACCGGACGCGACTCTTTGTTTAAAAGCATGGATCGCGCTTTATGGACCTTCAACCGCGGTTTCGATATTCCCGATCCTCCACCGCCGCCGGATCTCGATGTGATCAGCGATGCCGATCAGGTTCGCGTGCATTGGTCGTATCCCAGCGATAGCTATTTCAAGGATCCCGATACAGGTGTGGATGACTGGGAAGCCTGGTGCGTCTACCGCAAAAAGGGCGCTGCTTATGTCAACGATCCTGAGGACAATTCTTCCGGTGAAAGGTGGGTCAAGATTTATGAAACCACAGACCGCGGTCAAACCGAATACATCGATCGGGATATTATCCGTGGGGTCAGTTATTACTATGCGGTTACCGCTCGAGACGACGGTTCGCAAAACACCGACGGTCTGATCCCTGGCCAAACGCTGGAAAGCTCGCGCTACACCAACCGCAGCGGTCTGCCGGCGATCTCTTTTCAAGCAGGACTGGCAACGACAGACCGTGTTCGCGTGGTGCCCAACCCGGCGACGGTCAACGCCGGCGGATTGGGTTTTCCCGGCAATGAATCCCGTATTCTCTTTACCTGTTTGCCCTATCAGTGCAAACTGACCATCTTTACCGAAACAGGCGATCGCATTGCGGCAATCGACCATTTCGGCACCGATCAAGAGGTCTGGGACCAACGCACCGATTCCAATCAATATATTGTCAGTGGTATTTATGTATTGGCGGTGACCGAAGCTGTCGATGTTGCAGGCAAAACGCTTCCAGACCAATTTGTGAAATTCATTGTCGTGCGTTGATGCAGGCCGGTGTGCAACAGTTTAGCGTTTAGCGTGAGGAGAACCCATCATGCATATCAATCGTACTTTGTCGATTGCTCTTATCGCGTTGGTCATTATTCTGCTGTCGGCGCCGGCACAAAGCGATATCATCAAAAAAGGCCAGGTTGGATTTCGATTTCTGGAGAATCCGATTTCCGCGGAAGCCGTCGGCCGCGGCGGTATGGGTGTGTCGTTGTTGCGCAACGCCAATGCCGCGTTCTGGAATCCGGCCGGAGTGAGCTGGATCGAATCGCAGATGGATCTGCGCCTCAACCACACCAACGGCATTGCCGACATCAATGTCAATTCTGCGGCATTTGCGGTGCAACTGGGTGGATTTGCGGTGATGGCCGCCGACCTGGTGATGATGGATTACGGCGATTTTTACGGCACCCGGCGCGCCAACAATGCGCTCGGGTTCGAGGATACCGAAACCTTCAGTCCCCAGGCTTATGCTCTGGGATTGACTTTCAGCCAAAAGGTCAGCGATCGTTTTTCCTATGGCGTCCGGGTTAAATATGCTCATCAAGACCTGGGATCCACCTGGATCGGCGTGACCGGGAAAGACGTTGACGACCCGGAACTGGTCATGGAGCAAAAAGAGTATGCTCTCAGCGAGCCGGCAATCGATGTCGGCGCTGTCTATGATTTCCTTGCTCACGGAATTCGTTTTGGCGCCGCCATCCAGAATTTCAGCCGCGAAATCCGTTATGAGGATGAAAAATTTCCGCTGCCATTTGCAGTCAGTTTTAGCCTGACAGTCGATCCGTTCTCATTTTTTAATCCCCTGGGCGATGAACATCGTTTTCTGGTCGGCTTTGAAACCCGCCATCCACGCGACTTTCAGGAAAAAGTTCAATTCGGCATCGACTATACCTATCTCAATTTGTTGATGGTGCGGCTGGGTTATATGGGGAATTTCGATGAGCGAGGCCTGACCGCTGGCCTGGGAGTGCACAAGAAATTTCAGGGACAACGGGTCTTTTTCGATTACGCCTATCAGGATTTCGGTGTGTTCAACGCTGTTCATCTCTTCAGTTTCGGACTGGGGCTTTAACAGACGGCATACAAATCAATCGATTCGGCTCAACGGCGGATCGCTGGTATAAGGAACCCCGAGAAAGAGACGAAATCGGCTGTACAGCTTGATGCTTTGTGCCCTTTTTTTATCCTGCGGCCTGATCTGTGGCGTGGATGCGCAGGTTGTCAACAATTCCATTTTCATGCGCATCAATCAAGTCGGCTACTTGCCGCTCGGTCGACGGCAAACGTTTGCAAACCGAAAAGAGCGCCTCACTGGTCAAGCGACAAGGAAAATGGCAGAGCCATCAAAGTTGATTCTTTGCGGGACATGACCGCCAGTTGCAGCAAATAAGTCAACTGCGCTCTCTCTGCCGGTCTGAGCAGCATCCAGAGCTGCGGCAGCGATGCAAAGGCCAGTCTTTTTTCGATTGTTTGGGAATTGCTCATGCGCAGAGGCAACCATTTGCGCAATGCAGCAAATAAATCCTCAGGTTCAGGATAGAAATGAATGCGTACCCGTTCATCTGCTGGAATATTCAGATAATCTTTGGTAAATTCGATCGCTGTCCATAAACCTCCCAGTGAATCAACCAGGCTGTTTTCATAGGCATCTTGGCCAACCCAGACTCGACCTTTTGCCAAATCCCGCGCTTGCTCGAACGACATCCTGCGGGCGTTGGCGGTCTTTTCGACAAAACGAAAATAAGTTTCGCGAGCGGCGTTGGAGAATTTTTGCCTGTCTCTTTCTGCAAAGGGCAGAAAAGGATCGAGAAAAACCGCTGAACGAGAGGTTTTTACGGTATCGACAGTGATGTCCATCTGGGCAAGAAGGCCGCTGAAATTCGGAATGGCGGAGATGACGCCGATTGAGCCGGTCAGCGTGGCCGGATGTGCGATTATGGTGTCACAAGCGATGGCAATATAATAACCTCCCGAGGCAGCGACATCGCTCATTGACGCAAAGACCGGTTTGTCTTTTCGAATTTCACGGATTTCTTGCCAGATTTCATCAGCTGCCAGAACCGACCCGCCCGGGCTGTCGATGCGCAGAACAATGGCGCTGATTCGATCGTTGTCGCGGGCAGCGCGCAAAGCTTGGATCAAATTTTCCGAAGCCAGTAGTCCATCGCTCAACGGACCATAATCATCGGTGTCACCGGAGACGATGGTTCCAGAGGCGACGACAACAGCGATTTCATGATCGCGGTTGATCTTGCTTTTATTTCTGCTTCCAGGCGCTTCGATGTAATCGTTCAGGCAGACAAAACGAGGTTCGTCCAGATCCAATTGATTTTTAATCCGCTCATGCACTTTTTGCTTTGGCTCGATGGCGTCGATCAATCCATGTTCCAGCATCGCCTTGGCCGTATAGAGACCTTCTGACAGTCCATTTTCTACTTCTGCAGGGGTGAGATTTCGGCTGGCGGAGATGGCTTCGATAAACCAGCTGTGGCGTTGCATCAACAATTTGCGCAGAGTTTCTCGTGCTTCTTTGCTGAACTGCTGGCGGGAATAAACTTCCGCCGCCGATTTGTAGTCTTCATGTTGGTCAACAAATAGCTCGATGCCCAGCTTATCCAATGCCCCACGCCAAAAAAGCGCGGAAGTACCAAAGCCATTGAACTCGAACATCGCTTCCGGTGCCATCGAAATGGTGTCGGCGGTGCTGGCAAAATAATAGTCCAGCTCATCACCCCATTCGATAAATGCATAGATGGTTTTGCCAGATGATTTAAAATCGAGCAGCTCTTGGCGGATTTCCATGGCTTTCGCGAATCCGCATCGCAGATCACCCGATTGAAAATAGATACCGTCAATATGGTCATCATCCTTGGCGCGCCGTATCGCTGCTAGAATGTCGAAAAGTGCAGTTCCCCGAGGTTCGATCGCCAGCAGCGGTGGTTGCTCGGCTGTCGCGAGTTCAACCACAATATCCGATGCCTCAAGACACAAGG
The DNA here is from genome assembly GCA_029565675.1 of bacterium. Lineage (GTDB taxonomy): Bacteria > Zhuqueibacterota > Zhuqueibacteria > Residuimicrobiales > Oceaniaggregativiventaceae > Sulfursilanivivens. The sequence goes on along the minus strand of JAKQNP010000023.1, from coordinate 10,795 downwards.
TGCTCTTGGGCATCACTCTGTCTGGAGATTGGCGAAAAACGGCGAAAAAACTGATCAAACCGATGATGGTAACCAAAAAACCGATTGCCAACAGGGCGATGACTGCCGCAAGCAAACCGCAACCACTGCGTTTTCTGCTTGTTTCTTGGTCAGAATTGGTGTTTGTAGTCATGAATGATCCTCAGTGGCTAGTCAGATTGGTGATACTCGGCAATTTTTCCTAACAGGACAGATCTGGCGGGAACGGGAAAATCGTGATAGTTGATTTTAATAAACATAGAAGTATAATGCAACAAAAAAGAAAAGTTCGATTTGACGAACTCTACCAAACAACCATGGAGCAGTTTTGCTCACAATTAATCATTTTTATTTGCGCAAAAAAGTTCTACCTTGGCTAAACCCAACAGTGTATCGCGATGATGAAAAATCAAGCTGAGATCGATTCGTTTTTGGCTGTTGTCAAAGAATTGTGGCAACAAGCACACTACCAAGAAGCCGAAAAACAACTCGAGGCCCTTTGGCGAAGCCGGCCGCCGGTGCGCACTCCGCAGTTTGCCTATGCCTACGCCTATACTCTTTATCGCTTGCGAAAATTTGCACAAGCGCTGCAAATCTGCCGTATAGCCTACCGATTGGATTCGACTTCACCACAGATTCGTCGCCTTTATGCCTGGATTGTTTATCGAACTGAAATCCGTTGTCAGTATGAGAATGAACGACAGAATATTCTCAAGGCTGCCCGGGCTATTGTCAAATTGTGCAAGCAAGAGGATCGTTTTTCCCCTTATACCGACACTGTTTTTCGTGTTCTTGAATTGTTTGTCCATCCGTTCGCTGCACCAGCTGTTCTCGAATGGACCGGATACTTGAATCCCGCGCTGCTCGATAACCGCACAATAAAATCAGACGATAAAAAATGGACACCCAAAGAGCGCTATTATCGTTTGCGGTGCGAAGCCCTGCTCATCGATCAGCGATCGCGGGAATGTATCGAGTTGTGTCAACAGGCTTTGCAGCAACTCGATCCCGAGCATACCGACAATCTAATTTGGTTCAAGCGCAAGATTGCACTCGCCGCGTTTGCGCTGGGCGAATTTCAGGATGCCTTGCAGATTTTGCATGAACTGATCCGTTTTCAGCCGGATTGGTATATGGAAAAAGAACTCGCTATGGTCTATGCCGAAATGGGCGATGACCGCCAAGCACTCAATTATGCCTCGCGCGCGGCGTTGAACGGTGAAGAGATACGGCATAAAATCAACGTTTTTAAACTGCTGGTCAAGCTCTATGAAAAAACCGGCGACACCAGCCACGCCAAAGATCATGTGCGATTGGTCTTGACGATCGCCCGCGAAATGCGATGGTCTCTGCGCGGTGAGACTACTGGCTGGATCGATCGCTATAAGGTCGATTTAAGCCAGTTGCCCAGCAGCGCGGTAGTCGCTCAACAGCTCAAAGAGTGTTGGGTCAAGAACAAGTTTGGCGATAAAACGCTTTATCTCGGTCGCATTGAATCCCTTAACCACAATCGCACCGCAGGGTTGGTATCGCGGGAGGATGGCCGTTGTTTTGGATTTTCCAGGGATGCTTTTCTTGAAAATGTAGCCTCTTTGCGCATCGGAATGCCGGTTACTTTTTATCTGGAGGAAGAATACAATCGTCAGACAAAAAAAAACGTCACCATCGCCGTCGGCTTGCGCTTGGCGGTGCAGACCTGAATTTGCCTGTCAATGGCAGAGGCTTGAATTTATTTATCATGTCCAAAAGGGAATAATGGTAAATTTATTTATTCCATGGGAATAATATTATTATTTACTAAAGTTTGAACTTGGAAAATTGCCAAAATGGTTTAAATTTCGGTGCTGATCGTTTTTGGAAAGCAGGCGGCATCTGGTGAAGCAAAAACATCGCTAGGCAGTGACGGCAGCTTCGACAACCACCCGACAATGGCAATCTGGTGACTGTTTTAACGGATATTCTTGGAGTTGTGTTTCTTGCGCTTGAACAAATGATACTGTATTTGTGAAATTATTCGAGGAAAGCAAGATGAAAATTGTACTCGCCCCGGATTCATTCAAGCATAGCATGACTGCGGTCCAGGTTGTCACGGCGATGAGTCGCGGTGTGCGCAAAATCTATCCTGAAGCCGAAATTATCAAACTGCCTTTGGCAGACGGAGGAGAGGGCACCGTTGACGTTCTGGTCTCGTCCACGCATGGTAAAACCGTCAAATTGATGGTGGTGGGACCGATCGGAGATCAGGTTGAAGCGACTTATGGCATTTTGGGCGACGGCCAAACCGCAGTGATCGAAATGGCTGCCGCATCCGGGTTGCCATTGGTGCCTTACAATCGCCGCAATCCGATCGAGACAACCACCTATGGAACCGGCGAATTGATGTTTGACGCGATGAAACGCGGCTGTAAAAGACTGATCGTCGGTATCGGCGGTTCAGCGACAACGGATTGCGGGACCGGAATGGCGCAGGCTTTGGGGATTAAGTTTTGCCAAAAGCAGGGCAAAGAAATACGCGAATACATGAACGGCGGTTTGATGGGGCAAGTGAAAAGCCTGGACTTGTCAGGCTTAACACCCTTGGTGGAGAACACCGAAATCATTGCTGCATGTGATGTGGACAATCCTTTATTGGGATCAAACGGGGCGGTGATGATCTATTCGCGACAAAAAGGCGCCAGCGATGTGCAGTTGGATATCCTGGAAAAAAATATGCAGTCAATCATCCAGGTCATTGAAAAGGCGATTAAAAAAAACGTTCGCAACATTCCAGGGTCGGGTGCAGCAGGGGGCCTTGGGGCGGGTTTGATGGCTTTTACCCATGCCAAATTACAGTCCGGCGCCAAGTTGGTCCTGGATGCTTGTCATTTTAAGCAAAAGATCCGCGGAGCCCATTTGATTCTGACAGGTGAGGGCAAAATTGACAGTCAAACCTCGCGCGGAAAAACGATTAGTGCGGTTCTCGATGAAGCTGCCACACTCAAGATACCGGTTATTGCCCTGGCCGGCATGCGGGGTGATCAAGCCAACACCATGCACGAAAAGGGTTTGGCCGCAATGTTTACGATTGTTCCAGGCCCTATTCCCCCGGAACTGGCCATTCGCAATGGTGAACAATATGTCGAAGAAACCGTCGAAGAGATTATGCGTGTACTGCGGTTGCAGTTTTGATGCAATCGGTTTGCCCTGATTATTGGCAGAAATAGGGGATAAAAACCAATCCAGCAATAACCACTGCTCCCAGAGAAACGATCAAAACCGCTCCAGCTGCCACATCTTTCGCTTTGCCTATCAGGGGGTGGTATTGTGGCAGAGCGGCATCCGCCAGAAATTCCAATGCCGTGTTGAACGATTCCGCCATCCATACCAATACGATCGCCAACACAATCAAACACCATTCAACCGCATCAAGACCGGTCCAAAAACCAGCAGCAATCACCGCAACGGTTGCCAGTGCATGGATCCAGGCGTTCTGCTGCGAACAGAGCATTTGCAGAAAACCGCGACCGGCATATTTGAAACTACTCAGCCGCGTTCTGATGTCTATTCGATTTTGCATCCTCCTCCTGTGCCAGATCTGCGAACCGTTTTATCTGGACTAATTTGTCTGCAGGTTTCCCGTCTGGTTGTTGTCAATCATTTTCTCGGTGTCTGCAACCGTTAACGTGCATATCAGGTCACCTGTGACATTGTTTGCGGTTTCGAACATATCCAGAATAGGGTTGATGCCCAAAGCCAGGGCGACAATGACCGCGACCTGGGTGCTGTCCAATCCCAGGCTTTCCAGGATAAGAAAAAGCAGCATCAAACTTCCTCCAGGAACTCCGCCTGCGCCAATAGACGCCAGAACGGTGGTCAGGATCAGCAAAACAAGTGATCCGGTGGTCAGTTCAATGCCAAACATGTTGGCGGCCAGAATGGCGAACATGGGCAAATGAACGCATACGCCATCCATATTGATGGTGGCTCCCAGAGGCAGAGCAAAACTGACCAGTTCGTTGCGTATTTTCAGGTCGTCGGTGGCAACCCGCATGGAAACCGGCAGAGTGGCGGCGCTGCTGCGGGTAATAAAGGCGGTAATCATCGCTTCCTGAATCGATTTCAGAACTCTGTAGGGTGAACGGCGTGTCACCACAAAGATCAGCAGGGAATAGACAACGAAGACCATTAGAAATATTCCTGCAACGATACCGAGGGTCACTTTGATATAGGGCCCGACAATGTTTGGGCCATACATGCCAAAGTTGATCAGCGATAGGGCAAAAACACCGATCGGTGAATACTCCAGAATCCAGTCGACCAGTTTGAACATCACATCGCGGGCGGCTGTGAACAGCGCGATCATTTGTTCCATGATCGAGATGGCGGTGCTGTTCTCAGTTCCTTCAATTGACACTCTGATCGCCAAACCGAACAGAATAGCGAAGACGATGATCGACAGAAAATTACCGGTTGCCAAAGCCTGGAAAGGATTTTGAAACATATTGACCAACATCGCCACAAAGCCTTTAGAGGTTGGGGCAGCTTGACTCAACTCTTGTGTTTGTGAACCAAGCGCCGTGGCCAGTTTTTCCCATCCCTGCAGATCTGCTCCACCGCCGGGATTGAGCAGCAAAGCGAGGATCGCGCCGACAATCGCGGCAAGCAAGGAAGTGAGCAGATACCAGGTGATGACTTTTCCGCCGATGCGGCCAAATTTTTTCAAGGGCAGGCTGGACGCTCCGACGATCAGCGATAAGAAGATGACCGGGATGACGATCATTTTCAGCATGTTGATCAGGATCGTGCCGAAAGGGGAAAAGAAGGGAACCAGTCGCAATACAGTCGCTTCGTCTGTCATGATCCAGAGCACGGCGCCAACGATCGATCCCAGAATAAAACCGACAAATATTCGGGTGACCAGAGAGATATGGAGGTACCAGGCCAAAAGTCGTTTCATCGCGTAATCCTTTCACCGGTTTGTCGAACGGAGTGGTTCCCGCCATTTATCTTGTAAAATGGAACGATCGTCAACAGCCGAACAAAGTGTAGGAAAAATCAATCATTCGAAAAGTGGCATCCATCCGGCACGACGGCATATTTTCAGGGCATTGGGTAGCGAAATGCAGGGTGCGATGAATAGTCGCGCAAAAATGGCGCCAGCCGATCGCGATCCGATAGAATCGGCTGCTCGATTGGCCAGGAAAAACCGATGTCGGGATCATTCCAATGAATGTTGCCTTCTGCTTGTCGAACATAAAATTCTGTGCACTTGTATTGCACTTCCGCGACATCCGTCAAGGTCAGAAAAGCATGGCCGAATCCTGCCGGCACCAGAAGCTGCTGCATGTTCTCAGCCGATAGCCTTGCCGAAACACAACGGCCAAAAGTTGGCGATCCGAGGCGAAGATCGACGGCAACATCGAGAATCTGACCGACTGTGCAGCGGACCAGTTTGCTTTGTGGTGCTGTCATGTCCTGGTAGTGAAAACCGCGCAAAACGCCTTTGACTGAGCGCGAGTGGTTGTCCTGAACAAATTGGCTGGGCAGGCCAAGCAGGGCAAAATCACGTGCGTGAAAAGTCTCGGCAAAAAAACCGCGCTCATCGCCATAGACTTTCATCTGCAAAAGTTTGACTTCTTCGATTTCGGTTGACAGCAATTCGATCTGCACTCTTACTGTCCTTTCTGGATATCGATGTTTCCCACAGTGGTCGAGTTTTGGTACACAATATAGGATTTTTGTCGACAAACGCAAGAGTGCAAACTCGACGAGTTATGTCGATTTGTCAAGCCCGCAGCGGGTGGTCGAACACAATTAAGAGACCACAACCAGGGCACGGATCATCCAGGCACGGTCCTTTTGTGCTCCATTGGATAGATCAGCTGAATCTGTGCGCGGATCCTATCAATGGTTTGCATGATTTGCAGCGATTCATCGAGCGGCATGATCGAACTTTCGACCAATCCCCGTTGCAGGCATTCCTGTACATGTATGGCTTCGTGCGCATATCCATTGCCGGTATAGGGCAAGTCCATGGTCAATAAGCGGTTTCCTTTTTTCAGAGTCGCTTTTTGTCCCCGCCAAAAAGCCGGAGACACTTGAATCTGCCCCTGTCTGCCAAAAATATAGGCATGGTTGGCCATTTCCACACGATTGCTACAAGAAAGAATGGCCAACTCTCCCCCGGGATAGCGAAACAAAACTGCAGTCATTTCGTCAACTTTGGTCTTGCCCAACAACGATTGACTCACGATTTCGGTGGGAGGTTGGTTCATGACCATCGAGGTGAATGAAATCGGATAGATGCCCACGTCGAGCAAGGCACCACCTCCCAGATCCGGATTGAACAAACGGTTGTTAGGGTCATACTCTCCATGGAAGCCAAAATCGGCCATCACGATCTGAATCTCGCCGATCTCACCGCAGCGCAGCCATTCCCGCACCTGCACGATGGCCGGTAAAAAGCGCGTCCACATGGCTTCCATCAGAAAGATCTTTTTCTTTCGGCTCAATTCAATCATCTGCTGTGCTTCGCCTGCGTGGATCGCAAAGGGTTTTTCGCACAGCACCGCTTTGTTGTGCTGCAGGCAAAGCAGGGTATTTGCGCAATGTGCAGGATGCGGTGAAGAGACATAGACCACATCGACATCCGGATCTGCAGCCAATTCCTCATAGCTCGAATGACGATGCGGGATATGGAATCGCTCGCCGAATTCGTGTGCGGTCGTCCTGTTTCTGGAACCAACCGCGATCAATTGCGCATCCGGGACATACACCAAACCATGTGCAAATGCGTTGGCGATTTTACCGGTGCCCAAAATCCCCCAGCGCGTCTTTGTGTTCAAGCCAACCTCCACCTTGTCATGCAAACGATGTTTTTGTTTTGCAAAGACTATCCGCGACTAAAATATTTTTCTGATTCCGCTGACCATGCCGTTATCGAAGATAAAAGCATATAGACCAGGCTTGAATGGCCCTGTTTCACTGAGCTGAGCCCGGGCAATGCTGTCCAGCAGATCGCTCAACGATTCGATGTTCTCTGCGATCCGGGTATCGCTGATTTCGCCCAATTCGACCAGATTCCAGCCTTGTTCGAGTTTGATTTTTAAATCAACTTTGCCTATTCCTGCATGGGAACGGACAACATATTCTTCATTCAGGTTTGGCAGCATGATCAGTTCACTGCGCAGGGTGCCCTGTGTTCCCTCGGTAACCAGCAGATAGGGACAGGGACGATAATAGCGCAATCCCTCGACGTTGCGATTGGCGTCGGTGACCCGCTCGATGCGAACTCCGGCACAGGCGATCATCAACAGAGGCACAATTATCAGGATCGCTTTTTTCATAAAAACCTCCTGACCGTTGTGATTTGGTGTAGGATTGTCGATCTGCAATTGATTGATCAGAAACTGGCACAAGAGAGACATTTCAATCAAGTGACAACGCTGGACTTTTTCTCGGGTGTCGATTGCCGCTCTAACATCAGGAATTTGGCTCTCTGTCCTTAATCGTAAATTAACAGAACTGCTGAAACGCGCAACTGAAAACTAATAAAATCGCAATTTCTGCAGGGGATGATCATTTATGGCGGTGCAAGCGATGGACAACTTTATCCAGAGAAAAAAAGAGCAGAGAGGTCAACAGACCCGGGTAAATCGGTTCGATGTCCAGCCAGTAGTCAGAGTTGCCTGACAAGGTGCGCGAGACCAACCATAGAGTCGAAACACCGCCGCTGATCAAAATTGCGGATGGTACCCAGGTACTGGTCATTTTAAAACGGGGCGAAAAGCTGCTTGCCAATGGCAGCAAGAGGGCTGGCGTACCGATCGAACCGAAATCTTTCCAGATGCGGATAACTGATTGTGCCCAGGCGGCAATGGCGATGCTCAGAACACAAGTCAAAACCATACCGATCTTGCTATACCACTCGACAGAGGCAGGATTTCGGGAGGAGCGCGACCAGAGAAAATCGCGTCCAATGGTCGTGGCCGCGAGAAAACTGTAACTGTCGACCGTGGACATGATGGTCGACAAAAGAGCGAGGACGAAAAGCCCCAGAGAGACGGGCGGCAGCAATCGCCCGGCCAGATGCAAGTACGACGATATGGGATCTTGCAGTTCCGGCAAAATCGCTCTTGCATACAAACCGGAGAAAGTGGTGAGAAAATCGAAAACGATCCAAAAGGCAATCGAGAGCAATATTCCGTTGCGGGCAACGGTTTCATTTTTAGCCGCAAAACAGCGCTGATAAAAGGCAGGTTCAATCAATGTGGAAAGAGCGATGAAATACCAAACCGCAATGGTGCTGGCGCGATTGCCGCCATGCCAGCTGAAATGGGTCGCCGGTAACGATTGCTGCAAAAAGCTCAAACCGCCGTGCTCGTTCACTGCATAGAAGAGGAGCAAAATAAAGCCGGCGAACATCAAGCCAAATTGCAGCAGATCGGTTCGCACCACAGCGCGAAATCCGCCGCGCGTCACATAGATCATGCTGAACAGACTTCCCAGTGCAATGCAAAGAATCAGCGGCCAGGCAGTTAAAAATTGGATTAAAACCCCAAGCATAAGCACGTAAGCCGCAGGCACGGTCATCACAAAAACGAGCAGTGCGCCGATGTGGGCTGGACCTTGGCCGTAAGCATGCTCGAGTTGTTGTGGAATGGTCAACATCTGCGACCGTCGTGCGCGCTTGGCAATAAACAGCGCAAAAATCAAGGCTGCGAGATAATACGGCACGCCGAACACAAGCCAATTGGAAATGCCAAAGAGGTACGAATATTCCCCGACACCCAGGATGCCCCCATACCAGGTCGATACCAGAGTGGCGACAAAGGCCGGTAGCGTCAACCGACGGCTGTCCAATAGATAGGATTCGATGTTCGCAGCCGAATTCTCTTTCGGTTTCCTGAGACCGATGCCAACAAGGCTTAACAGATAGAGAACGATCAGGAAAATATCAATGGATTGCATTCTATGGTTCTGCGCTTTGGTTTTGTTAAAAGTTGATTGTCGCTTGAGTGAAATACTGCCGGGGCGCCGCCGGGAAATAATAATTGGCGTTGGACCATTCGTCGTAATACCCGGAGGCATAATAATCCTGATCAGCGGCATTGACTATCTGAAAGCCTATCGATAGCCCCGGAAACGACACCCAACGCGAAAGATCGAATTCACAGCTCAGATTGATCAGCGAATAGGGCGGCAGAGATCGCTCCATTCGTTCATGGCTGTCGAGATATTGCCTGCCGATAGACTGCCAATGCACCGAGGCACGGAAAAAGGATTGGGTAAAGGTCATGCGTAGATTGCCCAGGCGATTGGGAAAAAGCGGGATCGTGTTGCCGCTCAAGTCGATCGGCACGACCATCCAGTTTTCATCCGTTCCCTGCACGATAAATTTTTTATAGTAATTTTGGCTAAAGCTGTAATTGGCTGTCAGCACAAGACGATCGAACGGCTGTGAGAAAAGACTGAACTCCAGGCCTCGATGTATGGAGCGATCGGCATTGCCGCGAATCGGCTGGCCATCGTCATTGACCTGGCCGCTGGCAATTATTTCGTTTTTAAAATTCATCCAATAGGCGTTGGCTTTGCACTGCAGGTTTTCAACGGAGTAGCCGATTCCGAGTTCATAATCGATGAGTTTTTCAGGCTTCACCTGCGGCCCGCTGAATTCTGAGCGCACAATGGCGTTGTTTTGCCAAACCAGACGGCGCTCGGCGAACAGTGGCGCTGCACCGAGGTCATCAGGACCTTCCCATGCATCATAGTGGTCCTTATCTGTGGGCTCTCGCTGTGAAAAGGAAATGCTGCTGAAAAAATCCCAATTCCGCGACAGATTGGCGTGCAAGCCAATTTTGGGATTGAGGAATCGATAGCGAAGCGAAAAGGCATGCAGATCTGCTCCGGCAAAATTGCCTGCTTGATGATGGTTGAAATCATAGTTTTTGCTTTGATATTGCAGGTCAGCGATTGCGCTGATGGATGGCTTCAATTGATAGCGGCTGTGCAAATAGAGCGCACCAGTCCATTTCTTGCCGGCGTAGCGATAATATGGCTCATTGGGATTCGCTTGCGAAGCGCTGGCAAGCGCTTTGGCCCAGATCACTTTTCCGTAATGACGGCTGTTGAAACGTTCCATATGACCGCCCACAACCACCAACCCACGGCTGTGCAGCCATTGAAGTCTCGGTAGAACTCCCAATTGGGTTTTTTCTACCCATTTTTGATTGACCAGGTCAGTGCGCAAAACCGTATAGTGACCATTCTGTCGCGCCAGCCGATCAGTGTCAGTGCCTTCGACTGTGGCATAGTAATCGAGCGAATCTTCACCAAACAGGGTTGGATCCGAGGTTTGATAGGATTGCATACCAAAATCGAACAACGAGCGATTGTTTTTGTACAGTTCATAATAGCCTTCACCCTGGATAACAAAAAAGCTGTTGCTCAAGGTCAGCGTGGGGGAGAGGCGAATTTCATGAATCACTTCATAATGTGGTTGAAAGAAACGGTCTATATTGTTGTTATACCCGGAGGAGGTCGGATTGGCCCGTCGGTTCACTGCCAGGATATCCTGATGGACGCCGTCCCATGCGGCATGGGTGAGTTCCGAACCTCCATACACATTTAACTTGAGAGTGGATTGTGCACCGAACCGTGTGGCCGATAAAAAATAGGACCAAAAATCAATGCCGGAATTTTCGCGGTAGCCGTCGCTGAGAATGCGGGAAAAGCGGCCGCTTATGGAATAGGTGTTGTCGATCAGGCCTGAACTCATGGAAAATGAGGTTCTGCGGGT
>JAKQNP010000015.1 GCA_029565675.1 bacterium | reverse complement strand
TAGAGCTAGACAACAAAAGAGTCCAAGCATAGTGCGAAATAATGTTTTCATGACTCCTAACAACCAGTAGACCCCCAAAGTGGGGTGTTCGAAGAGTATGCCTATTTGTTAGTTAGGGTAAAGCTTTTCCTACAAGCTCATGCGGCATTTCCTGACAGACTCGGAGCTTAACGAGAACGATCATATTGGCATATACACCTATCAGGACCTATATGACTTATGAATCCAAAACGGGGGGTAAAAACAACCCCGTAAAGAACGATGTTTTAAAGCCGTTGGCAGTTGGGCGGACGCCGCATAAATCTAAGTTGTTGGAGCTTTGTCGGGAGCGTTGCCGGGTTAAACACTATAGTTTAAGAACCGAAGAGGCGTATTTGGGTTGGGTACGGCGATTCATATTTTTCCATAACAAAAAACACCCGGCCGAGATGGGAGGTTATGAGGTGGAAAGCTTTTTGACGCATTTGGCGGTAAAGGGGCATGTTTCCCCGAGCACTCAAAATCAGGCATTGTCCGCTCTGCTTTTTTTGTATCGCGAGGTGCTCCATCTCCAATTGGAATGGATGGAAAACGTGGTTCGGGCCAAGCAGGCAATACGGTTACCGGTTGTCTTGACGGTTGAGCAGGTGAACAGTGTTTTGGCAAGACTGGATGGTCGGGAATGGCTGATGGCGAGTTTGCTTTATGGCACGGGCATGCGTCTGATGGAATGTGTGCGACTCAGGGTCAAGGATGTGTCTTTCGAGAAAAACGAGATCGTAGTGCGTGATGGCAAGGGTGGAAAAGATCGCCGGACGATGTTGCCGGCAAGACTATGTGACCCAATGCGAACACAATTGGAAAAGGTACGGGAATTGCACCGTGAGGATACGGATGAAAACTGGGATGGCGTCTATCTGCCCGATGCACTGGAAAGAAAATATCCGAATGCGAACACGCTGATGGCCTGGCAATATGTTTTTCCTGCAACACGGCGAGCGAGGGATCCTCGCGATGGAAAGATTCGTCGTCATCATATCGATGAAAAAGTGTTGCAGCGCGCCGTTTCAAAAGCGGCACAGGCTGCAGGCATGGAAAAGCCGGTTAGCTGCCATACCTTGCGCCATTGCTTTGCTACCCATTTGATCGAGGCCGGTTACGACATACGTACGGTTCAGGAACTGCTGGGTCACAAGGATGTTGCGACGACACAGATCTATACACATGTTTTGAACAAAGGAGGGCGTGGTGTACAGAGCCCGCTCGATAAATGATCAATGTAACGATCCGCCGCATGACTTTTTTTTGCGGAACCGGATGCCTGTGCTCATTTATTCATTGAAAATTTCCTGGGCACTTTTGCGAGGCAATTGATCATTTAATAACACCCAATCAACATGCGTATCCCAAAAAGCATGAATTTGTGGTGCTTTATCTATCGGGGTCTGGAAGTTGGAGAGGGTGACATGGATTTCGTCCGGCCAGCGGCTGGATTTGAAAAACAGGGCAGAGCCGCAGGTCTTGCAGAATCCGCGTTGGGCTTCGTTCGATGATTTAAACCATCGCAATTGCTGCAGGGGGTCATGGATTTCACAACGGTTTTCTTCCAGACCGACCCAGGTGATGAATGCCGACCCCCCGGCTTTCTGGCACATTGTGCAGTGGCAATGTGCTACCCAACGACTCGGTAAATCGGCAGTAAATTCAATGGCGCCACAAAGGCAGTTTCCATGCGCGGGTGTCATCGTCAGTCTCCCTTAAATGGATGGTTCTCTTTGCCAAGAGTGAACCGGAGACGCAAACGATGCACCCTGCAAAAGATCGATAACCCTACTTTTTTTCATCCGGATTGACTTGAATGAATGGCACAGCACCGCCGGAAACATTCGGCAGGTGCCCGTCCCATTTTGCAATGGCGGCCAATTGCGCTTCCACGCGGCGCAGCTCGATAAGCTCGGGAGTGACGGCATCACGCTGGGCTTTCAGGCCAATCGCCTGGGCTTCGGCGGCAAGTTTGGCGGATTCCGCTTCTGCCCGTGCTTGCGCTATGCGCTGTTCGGCTTCGACCTTGATGCGATCCAGATCGCGTTCGGCTTTCAGTTTTTGCTGTTCGGCAACGGTTTTTTGTTCGATGGCGGTGTCGAAGGTTTCCGAAAAATGGAAATTGGTGATCGAGAACTCATCAATGACCAGACCGTGACGTTTCATCCTCTCTTGTAGCGCCAGGCGCATGCGATCAGCCACTTCCGGACGCTTGGTGACCAACTGCTCGGCGGTATACAAGGCGGTGATCGCCTTCATCGCTTCCTGTACCGCGGGATCGATAATTCGAGGTTCGACGTTTTCAAACGGGCCGAGATTTTGATACACATTGACCACTTGTGCTGCATCGATATGGTAATTCAACACGACGGTGGTGGCGACGCGCTGCAAATCTTTCGATGCGGCTTCGCTTTGCGTTTCGGAGCGTTCGATCATGACCGGCATTTTATAAATGCTTTGTACCAGCGGCAGGATGAAGTTGAGGCCTTCGCCGACAGGTACCGGATCAGCCTTGCCAAACGTGAGCTTCACGCCACGGTGGCCGTTGGGCACGATGGTGAAGGGTTTGAAAATCGCGAAGGCGATAAGGGCAACGACTAAAATCACGATATAACGAAGAAACGGCATTTCAGACATGCGAGGTAACATGGACGGCCTCTGTTGGTTTGAAAATAAAGAGGTGAGCGACGGTCTTTTGGGCGGCCCGGAATCTTGCGGCATTTCATTCTCGAAAAACGGGAGTGTGGCCGGAATATTACACCGAACTTGAAGAATTCAAGTTTTGCCAGATATAAAAAAGCTGCTCGCTCCGCATTCCACCCGACGCTTTTCCTGGATCCGGCCTTAAGCAGCGGCATGGGCTTGCCCGCGATCAAGTTGCCGGTAGCCGATGGCTTCGCTTAAATGTTGCGTGTCGATATCTTCGCTACCGGCCAGGTCGGCGATGGTGCGAGAGACCCTCAGAATTCGATGGGTTGCCCGCGCGGATAATTGCAGTGCTTCCATAGCCCGTTCCAGAAGATTTTGGTCTTTGGTGGCGAGGGAACAGTGTTTTTCCGTTTCTGATTGCGAGAGCCTTGCATTGGTTTTTCCGCAGCGCTGAATTTGCGTTTGGCGTGCAGCGATTACACGGGCGCGAACCAGATCGGTTGCTTCGCCACGCGGCGCATCGCTACGCATTTCATGGGGTGCGAGACGCGGTACCGACAACTGCAGATCGATTCTGTCCATCAAGGGGCCAGACAAGCGTGAACGATAACGCTGAATGGCTTCCAGCGAACAACGGCAACGTCCTGATGGGTCTCCCGACCATCCGCAGGGGCAGGGATTCATGGCAGCCACCAATTGAAATCGTGCAGGAAATTCGCTTTGTCGCGCCGCACGTGAAATGGTGACTACGCCTGATTCCAGCGGTTCTCGTAAAACTTCGAGCGCGCGACGATCCCATTCGGCGAGCTCGTCCAGAAACAGAACGCCA
>JAKQNP010000005.1 GCA_029565675.1 bacterium | reverse complement strand
CGATCTCGCCAGATGGTTTGCTCGGTCGCGACAATCCGCATCCGCGGTTTTACGGCACTTTTCCGCGTTACCTGGGTCATTATGTGCGCGAAAAACAAATTCTGTCGCTCAGCGAAGCCATACAGCGCGTCACTTCCCTGCCGGCGCGAATTTTTGGTTTGGCGGATCGCGGCGTGATTGCGGTGGGCAAATGGGCCGATTTGGCAATTTTCGATCCAGAGCGAATCATCGACCGCGCGACCTTCACCGATCCGCATCGCTTTCCGGATGGAATCGAGGCTGTCATCGTCAACGGCAGGATCGCGGTTTTCAGAGGTGAACACACCGGCTGTCTGGCCGGCAAAGTGCTCCGCCGCAGCTGAGATCGGCTTGCAGTGAATGGAAATTGGATAAAGAATGCGTGATAACAGCAAGAAAGTCGAATCGATTGACTGAAGAATCCGGGGTAAAATTGTATTGATTTTACATCAGTTGGATTAAGCGGTGCCCGCCCCGCGGGACACAGACGAAGGAGAACAGATAATGAATTGGAAAGAGTTGTTGCAGCAGGAAATGACCAGTGCTTACCGGGTTGCGCAGGGTCTGTTCGAACTGGTGGATGAGAAACACTTTTACTGGAAGCCCGTGAGCGGCAGCAATTGGCTGACTGTAGGACAATTGCTGACGCATATCGCCTGCGGAACGGCTGACACATTCAAGGGCTTCATCACCGGTGAATGGCCACCCATGCCCGCAACTGCTGAAGGTGAAGAGCAAGAGTCGGCGATGTTGCCTCCGGCAGAGAGTTTCCCGACCGTTTCCAGCTTGCAGGAAGCAAAAGAAATGCTGGAAAAAGATCGCCAGGCAGTCGCTGAATGGCTGCAGCAAGTCGACGAGGAGCGCCTGGACAACGAACCGGCACCGGCACCCTGGGATCCGACGCCGGTGGTGCTTGGCTATCGGCTGTTGCAGATGATCCAGCATTTGGTGCAGCACAAAGGTCAGCTGTTTTATTACCTGAAATTGCAGGGCAAACCGGTGCACACCGGGCATTTATGGGGAATGTGAGCTGGAGGTGATCCTGCGAACTCTTTTTTTTTTGCAGCTGCAGCAAGGGATTTTTTCGCCGGAGTCCTGAGAGGGATGAAAGATTTTGCCCACACCATATGCTTTGCACCGTATTCATTGGATTCAGGCGGTGCTGCCAGAAAAGAGTGCGTTGCCATGAGAAGTGGTCAAGTGTGCTTTTTCTTCAATCCTCCTGCAGATCACTCAGCATCTCTTTGATCTGGTCGGCAAAAGGCTTTTTTGTTCGGCGCCAGCGCGCCTGCGCAAACAGCAGAAAACTTGCCATAATCCCCCAATAGGGTATCTGAATCGACAACACCTTCAGCCAGGTTGGTTCAAAATCCGGCCAATAATTGTTCAGCAGCGTGAGCGTGACGCCAATATCGATCAACAGGAGCATGGGAATGACCGCAATCATGAGGGGATTGAAAAATTTCAACCGCGGCAAATAGGCGATCAAAAATGCAGGCAATGGCTGCGAATAGTCGAGACTTCGACTGCGATAGATTTGTTCGCGCAGAAGGAAGAGAAACGAGCCAAAAGCAGCCACATAACAGCCACCCATGATTCGAGCGTACAAAGGCAAATCCGGATCGGGATTGACGACAAGAAGCAACAGGTAAAAGACCGTAAAAACGGCAAACATCACCGTTGTGCCGTGCAAGATCTTTTGGATTTTTTCCTCTGAATGTCTGATCGTATCGATCAGAGACAAGGCTTGCGACATTTGATCCTCCCTATCAGCTATGGCAGATTCAGGCGCTTTGACCTGCCTAATCTGCTTCTGGTATTTATTCCATTGGCCCATATTCATTTTCCCAGATGGTTTTGATCCGCTGTTTGATGCGGTGTACGCGCACGCGTACGTTGATTTCGGAAATCGCCAAAATCTCGGCAATTTTCTCATTGGAAAGCCTTTCGAGATAGAGATGAACAAGAGTCTGATCGACCGGCGACAACTGCTGGATGCAGCTGTACAGCCTCTGAATCTCTTCATCTGTCGGGTCAGGTTGTGGAACCATTTCAGCCAGCTCGACATCCTCATGCCACTTATCTCGCCATCTATTTCTCGTCCTGTGACGCCGACAGGAATTTATACCGGTGTTGATGGCGATGCGATAAACCCAGGTGTCGATTTGCGATTCATTGCGAAACGAATCGAGAGAGCGCCAGATCTGATAGAAAATATCTTGCAGC
Source organism: bacterium (assembly GCA_029565675.1). Classification (GTDB taxonomy): domain Bacteria; phylum Zhuqueibacterota; class Zhuqueibacteria; order Residuimicrobiales; family Oceaniaggregativiventaceae; genus Sulfursilanivivens. The sequence goes on along the minus strand of JAKQNP010000005.1, from coordinate 221 downwards.
AAATCCTGTCGATCCTGCATTTCGCGACAGTATAGCAAAGTGAGCCGGTAGATCCGGTCTCGATTGTCGACGAAAAGCTTTTGAAAAAGGCTTTCTTTTTGCTTGTCGTTCATTATCCCTTCCTGGCTTGCCAAAAGCATTAGACAATCGAAAATAAAAATGTTACACTCTAAAAAACAACAGTGATTTGATTTCAGGTCAGTGGTGTCCCGTCTGACGAC
>JAKQNP010000004.1 GCA_029565675.1 bacterium | reverse complement strand
AAGAGAAAGATCAACCGCCAAGACGCAAAGACGCAAAGAAGAGCAAGAGATTTTGATAGTAAAAAACTAAAAATGGGTTTTTGTTTTTTCTTGGCGCCTTTGCGCCTTTGCGGTGGATTTTTCGTCTTTGCGGTGAAAGATCAACTGCCAAGACGCCAAGACGCAAAGAAGAGCAAGAGAAAGATTAACCGCCAAGACGCAAAGACGCAAAGAAGAGCAAGAATAAAGAAACAATATTTTTGGGAAAAAACTTTTGACGAGGGATAATTTGGATAGGCTTTCCCGGGTGATTCTCGAGAGCTGCATCGAGGTGCATCGAGAGATGGGGCCGGGATTGTTGGAATCAATATATGAACAGTGTCTGGCACATGAGCTGACTATTCGCAGGATTTCTTTTCAGCAGCAAGTTCCTTTGCAGTTAAATTATAAAGGATATCAAATATCACGGGATTTGCGTATCGATTTGCTCATCGAAAATCAAGTAATTGTCGAGCTAAAATCAGTAGAAATGCTTTTACCTGTGCATACAGCACAAATTATTTCTTATCTAAAGCTTGCGGACAAATGTTTAGGATTTCTCGTAAATTTCAATGTTCCAGTTTTAAAGGAAGGTTTTCATCGATATGTTAATAATTTCTAGTTATTTCCTTTGCGTCTTTGCGCCTTTGCGGTGGATTTTTCGTCTTTGCGGTGAAAGATCAACTGCCAAGACGCCAAGACGCAAAGAAGAGCAAGAGAAAGATTAACCGCCAAGACGCAAAGACGCAAAGAAGAGCAAAATAAATATTAACCGCAAGGACGCCAAGACGCAAAGAAGAGCAAAATAAATATTAACCGCAAGGACGCCAGGGCGCAAAGAAGAGCAAAAGATTTTAAAGTAAAAACAAAAAAAATAGTTAGTTTCTTTCCTTTGCGTCTTTGCGCCTTTGCGGTGGATTTTGTATTTTTATTACCAGTCACCAGTTACCAGTTACCATTTTATTCTTGCTTTTGTATAAAAAACTGTATACTTTTTATTGTAAAATTGGACATCAGCGTATTCCCGGGGGAGTGCCTGCCTCTGCTCTGCTGTTGGCCGCTGCCCGGCAACAAGGAGGGAAATTGATCGCCTGATCTGTCCCGATTGAAGAAAAGGTCATCATGCCAAGCGCTGATGTACCGCGGTAGTCGACAGGGAATTCGGCGCCTCAGTTCATTGCGTGTCCGGGTACAAGCATGACATGGGCTCGCAGGGGAGAGGAGAAACGGTCGCGTCGATTTTGGGGTTCGCCTGGCGCGCAAGCGCTGTCGATCCCGTGATCCGACACCGGGTACAGCTCTTTCTGTTTTTTTACCTGGGGTTTTTCCGCTCATCTGCCTGCGGCTGTGGCGATTTGCTCGTCGAGGCCGAATTTTAACCAGAATTCATTTTTGAACCGGATTCGGTGCGCTGCACCAGATCTCATGGAAAATTATATCTGACAGCATGTCACAAAAGGCGAAAAGCACCTTTTCGCGACCGCATATAGTATAAGCGGCTGTAATCGCAAACTCAACAAACGAAGGGGGTATTCATGTCAACCGCGGAAAGATCTTGCTGGCACAAACCTGAACTCTTGGTGATGAGCCGCAACAAACCGGAAGAGGCGGTTTTGGAAATGTGCAAATATGGCGAAGAAAAAGGGCCGCAAACGGTTTGGGGTGACGGGTCTGTTTCAAATCGGTGTTATTGTGCTGGTCATGTGCATTGGTGTATGAGTGAGGCGCTTTCATAAACGTGGTGTAATCCAAAGGGATCCATTTCGGCAACAGGTGTAAATGGTTTCAAAAAGCACACAGAAAGAATATGTTCGCATCTTGTCGCCAAGCCGTTTCGATCCCTGGCACGGCAAAGCGCCGCTGCTCAGCCATCTCGATATCGAGCTGACCGAGCGCTGCAACAACGCCTGCATCCATTGCTGCATCAATCAGCCCGAGCACGACGCCGAGCTTGCCGGCCGCGAGATGAGCACGGCTTTTATCAAGGATCTGCTGCAGCAGGCTGCTGATCTGGGCTGCATCTCGGTGCGCTTTACCGGCGGCGAGCCGCTTTTGCGCCGCGATTTCACAGAGCTCTATCTGTTTGCGCGGCGGCTGGGCATGCGGGTGGTTCTGTTCACCAATGCCCGGCTGATCACGCCGGAACTGGCGCAGTTGCTGGCGCGCATTCCGCCCGGCAAAATGGTCGAAGTGACGGTCTATGGCATGCAGGCGGAATCGTATGATGCGGTGGCGGCGCGAGCCGGCGCGTTTGCCGGGTTCTGGCGCGGGGTCGAGCTGTTGCGCGAACACAAGATTCGCTTCATCGTCAAGCAGAGCCTGTTGCCGGCCAACCGGTCGGAACAGGCCGAGTTCGAAGCCTGGGCCTTGACAGCTGCCGACATGAAGGATTCGCCCGGCTACAGCATCAACTTTGAGCTGCGCGGCCGGCGCGACAATCCGGCCAGGAATCGGGTTATCGAATCCCTGCGTTTTTCGCCGGAAGAATCCGTGGCTCTGTTGACGAGCCGGCCGGGTTATGTGGAAGAGATGCAGCAGTTCTGCGCCAAATTCATGGGACCTTCGGGCGATCTCTTGTTTGGCTGCGGCGCCGGCAAAGGTGCATGTGTCGATGCCTACGGCCGCGCGCAGATGTGCATGGGCTTGCGCCATCCAGATCTGGTCTGGGATCTGCATCGGGCTGACGAGGCAGAGGCGGCCGATATGTCGCCGTTGAAATTTGTCCTGACCGAGGTCTTTCCCAAATGGCGAGAGATACGGGCGACCAATCCGGACTATTTGCAGCGCTGCGCCCGCTGTTTTCTCAAGGGTCTTTGCGAACAGTGCCCGGCGCGTTCCTGGCAGGAACACGGCGACCTGGATACACCGGTGGAATATTTTTGTGCCATCGCGCACGTCCAGGCGCGCGATCTGGGGCTGCTCGATGAAGGCGAGAAAGCCTGGGAAGTCGAAGACTGGCGCGAACGAATAGCCAATTTCAGCAACCGAAAATCGGAGACATGATTCGACTCTTTATGTAAAAAACCACAACATAAAAATCGTTCCAGACAAATTCAAGTACCTGTTTGCAGTTCAAAGAATGAGCAACAATCTATCGGAGGGGAGCAACGATGACTGCACACAAAAAAGAGTGGCCTATGCCCAAACTTTCAGTCATCACCAGAAACAAACCCGAGGAAGCGATTCTCCTCAACTGCAAAAGGCCTGGAAAACATGGACCCTTTGCCACTGGTACGGGAGAAGTACACGGCTGCGGATCAGAAGCGGGAACGAACAATTGCTATGAGTTTGTCACCAGTTGATTATCTTTTCACAAAACGTTCTGCATCAAAAGACAAAAGGTAACTGGAAAAAGTGAAACAAGTCGAACTTTCCTTGCACACCATCTATCAACCCTCTGAGGACGTGGTGGCGCGCGAGATCGAGGGGGAGATCATCATCATTCCCCTGGCAGCCGGCATCGGCGACATGGAGGACGAGCTCTATACGCTGAACGAGACCGGCAAGATGATCTGGGACCGTCTGGACGGCCGGAACACTCTGGCCGAGATCGCCGCTGCCCTGGCCGATGAGTATGACGCACCGCTAGACGAGATCGAGCGCGACGTGCTCGGCTTGATCGAAGAACTGGCGCGGCGAAAAATCGTGGTTGCACAGACGGAATAGCCACTGCTCTCGTTCTCCTCTGCACCGCTTTTCCTGACACTTTGCCTGTCGAGGGCGGGGTATTGTCTTGCCGCAAGCAAGAGTCTTTTGTTTTGATTGCAAGGACCTGTTGGGCTGAGGCATGAAATTTGCATGCTTTCATGGGCAATTTGAATGTGTAAAAAGCTGGCAGGAAAGCGCGAAAAAATCATCCCGTTTCTGCGTGTATCGATGCACAAAGGCTGACCTGCTGACACGAGAATAAGCCTTGCCCTATTGTCGACTGTATCCTTGCGATACACCAGCCGATTCATTGTATCGATGCCTGTCGATTATAGGAAAATCCGCCGCGGAAGAGCATGAACGTGACAAATATCCAAAACCGACACTCCGGGAGTTTATCTGAACAGGACGATAGCATGACCGCAAGCCGTTGTTACCGCATCGGCGGCATCACGTTGCAGATCCACAGCGATCTGCCGCTCACCGACACCACCTTCAGCGACAAGCTGGAGCTCTTTGGCGTGGATGAACCGGGCGACGACGCGGTAACCCTTTATCACCATTTCGAGTTGCCTGCGCAGGTCGAGCCGGTTGAGGGCATCGAGCGCTACCGCAAGCCGCCGTGGGCGATTTATCAGACCGCGCAGGGATATCTCTATCTCGGCATTTCGCCGAACGGTTCGACCAAACGGTTGTGGAAAGTCGCTGTTTTCAATGCCGACCATTCGGTGGGCCACATCTACCACCCCGATGGGGCAGGGTGGAGCACGGGCGGCAACACGGCGCTGACATCCTTTCCCTCGGACCAGATTCTGATCGCGCAATTGCTGGCCGACCGTCGCGGCTGTTATCTCCATTCGGCGGGCGCCATCCTGAACGGCGCCGGGTTCTTGTTTGTCGGCCATTCCGAAGCGGGCAAATCGACCACCACGCAGATGCTGATCGATGCGGGCGAGCGCGGCGACCTGGAGGTCGAAATCCTGTGCGACGACCGCAACATCGTGCGCCGGTTCGACGACGGCTGGCAAGTCTACGGCAGCTGGAGTCACGGCGATATTCCCCTGGTCTCGGCGACCTCGGCGCCGCTGCGGGCGATCTGTTTTCTCGAACAGGCGGCCGAAAACCGGCTCATTCCATTGATCGATCGCCGGCAGATCAGCAGCCGTTTGCTGGCGTGCGTGATCCGGCCGTTCGTCACCGCCGCATGGTGGGACAAGACTTTGGATGTGGTTGCCAAACTTGCCGCAGAATCAAAGTTCTATGTCATGCGCTTCGACAAGAGCGGCAAGATCGTCGACGAATTGAATTCGTTTGATTTTGGTAAATAATTGCCTTAAATTTTGATAACCACGTTAATCGCTTGAATGGCAAATAAATCCTTCTTTTCAGCAAAAATAATAACATTGTTAAAATTTGAGGATGAACAACAAGGAGCAAAAACAATACAGAAAGGCACCTTATGAAAGAACTACATGTAAACAAAAAGTGGATCGTTCCCGAGCTGTTGGTGTTGGGGCGCAATAAGCCGGAAGAGGCTGTATTAACTGGTTGTAAGGGAGACGGATGGGAAGGGCCCGGTGTTACAGATAGATGCCGAACCGGCTCCAGTGGGTCTACCAATTGCAAGCAACGAGTGACCAGCTGAAAATTGCACCCAACTGTTTTGCATTTAATCGATAGCGCTGACGCTCATGAAGGTTTTTTGCAAGCTGTTTTACAACAGCGCTAATCGCTTTTTACGCAAAGCGCAAAATCAATTTCTATACAGTCTTTTTGGCAAGTTTCTTGGCAAAAAAACTGTGGTGCGACAGGCAGAGAATGGTGATCGGCTGGCGTTGCAGCGATGGCTCGATCCCACCAGTGCCGAAGAAATTTATGTGCAAGATGATTCGAATGTCATCGAATGGGTGGCGCTTTATCGGAATAGAGTTGTTGGATTTGTACAATTGGTTTTCGATGAATCTCCTGGTGCAGTCGAAAAGGAGTATTGGCTGTTCAGTCTGATAATCAAACCGGCGAATCGACGATGGGGGATTGGCACAGCTTTGACTAAAGCTGTCATTGATCGAGCTTGCACAGAGGGAGCAAAGGCAGTGCATCTACTCGTATTTGAAGACAACATACGGGCGATACGTTTATATCAAAAACTGGGATTTGAATTTTGCTCTGTTCCGAAACTAAAATTTATTCTCGAGAAAGAGCGCAAAAAGTATGATCATGGGCGGGTTGCAATGCGGAAAAATTTGGTGTAAATGTAGCAAATCATTAGGATCGAGAGAGTACTGACCTCTTTTTTAAAATCGAACATGCAGCACTTTAAACATCCATTACGAAGAACGATCGTTATGAGGATTAAATTAGAAATACCTCAATTTAACCACTCGAGGCGTCGCCGCCCTCGTATTACTATGAGCAAAATCTATTGACCCATGTCCATTTATAGCACAAGCGTCGATTCTGAAATCCGTCCCATCCCCAACACTCACTTTGCCGTATTGTTGGCCGCGGTGCTCGACAAAGGCGTGCCTTTTCGCTTTCAGGCCGGCGGCTTCAGCATGTCGCCTTTTATCCGCGATGGCGATGTGATCACCCTGGCGCCCTTGTCAAAACCGTTGCGCTGCGGCCAGGTCGCCGCATTTGTCCATCCGTTGAGCAATCGCCTGGTCGTGCACCGCGCCATCCGCTGCCTGAACGCCGATTATCTTTTCAAAGGGGACCATTCGCCGCACCCGGATGGCTGGGCGCAACACCGACAGGTTCTGGGCCGGGTGGTGCGAGTCGAACGCAACGGCCGGCGCATCCGCCTGGGGCTGGGTTGGGAATCCCGGATCATCGCCCTGGGCTCGCGCCTGGGCTTGCTGTTGCCGTTGGTCAGCGTGTTGTTGGCGATCTCACGTCCGTTCAAAAGGGAATCCAGCCGATGAGCCATGTTTCGCAAATCGAAATCCAGGATTTTTCTCTGTGGGAAAAACAGGCCGACAGGCGCACGCTCTACTCCTTTGATTTTGATCTGACCGCGCGCTGCAACCTCAACTGCCGCCACTGCTACATCAATCTGCCGGCGAATGATGCGGCGGCCAAGGCAAAGGAGCTTTCTATCGCGGAGATCGGCAACATCGCCGATCAGGCGATCGAACTCGGCGCCCTCTGGTGCCTGCTCACCGGCGGCGAGCCGTTGCTGCGGCCCGATTTCAGCGACATCTATCTGATGCTGAAACGCAAGGGGTTGTTGCTCTCTGTCTTTACCAACGCCACCCTGATCAATTCCGACCATATCGCCCTGTTTACAAAATATCCGCCGCGTGATATCGAGGTGACCGTCTACGGCGCCACAGCCGAAACCTATGAGCGCGTTACCCGAAAAACCGGCGCATTCGCGCGTTTTGTCAAGGGCCTCGATGCGCTGCTCGACGCCGGCATCCGCGTGCGCCTCAAAGCTATGGCGCTGCACTCCAACCTGCACGAGATGGAGTCGATTGCCGCCTTTGGACGCCGCCGCACCAAAGATTTCTATCGCTTCGATCCGCAGCTGCACCTGCGCTACGACCGCAACCCGCAGCGCAACAAAGAGATCGACAGCGAGCGCCTGGCCCCGGAAGAGGTGGTGGCGCTCGAACGCGCCGATGCCGAGCGCTTTGGATCTCTGTTAAAAGGCTGTGACCAATTGATCAATCAAGAGTTTACCCATTACCGGTGTAACCATCTCTTCCACTGCGGCACCGGCAACCACAGTTTCAGCCTCGGCTATGACGGCACCTTTCGCCTGTGCCAGCCGCTGTGGGCGCCGGAAACGACCGTCAATCTGCGCGAAGTGCCGCTGCGCCGGGCGTGGGAGGAATTTGTGCCCCATGTGCGCGATCTGCGCTCCGACAACCCCGAATTCATGACCACCTGCCGCCGCTGCGCCCTGGTCAATCTGTGCCTGTGGTGTCCGGCGCACGCCTGGCTGGAAACCGGCGCCCTGGACGGCGTCACGCCCTATTTCTGCGCCGTCGCACATGCCCGCGCCGCCGCGATTCAAGGCGAGCCCTGACCTTTTTAAAGAAAACCATTGCTTTTTGATCGGCGATATGTTATATTTCAAATTAGAACTTATATATGGGATAATATAAATTTAATATTTTTAGATGCTTGCTTGTCCATTTTTTGTGTTTTCATTTTTTGATGTTCTGGTGTCGTTCAGCTGTTTTGCATCAAGTCCGAATAAATTAATGCCTCAGTTGTGACATCTTTTGCTGTGCTGCTTGTTTCTTGCCTGCAACGGGGACTTTGCCCAGTTTTCCCCAGTCGGTTCTAAAGAGAGGAACTTCTATTGCTCGTGGGGAAGGAAAAGTCGACCAACTCCTGTCGCCGGCAAGTTTAAAATTTTAATTTGGAGGTGTTATGAAGCTGAGCAAGAAAGCGTGGAAAGCACCGCAGGTTATCGTTCTTACCCGCAGCAAACCGGAAGAAAGCGTGCTCGAACATTGCAAACTGATTGGGGTTGGACTGGGATATCCCGATTCGATTAATCAGAACGGCTGCAACGATCTGCCAGAGGGTAATTGCAGCAACTGCCAGGCACGTTCTCACAGCTGATTTTTCCGAAGAGCGGTTTTTTCTCTAAAACCGCGCCTCCTGGCATTTTGCGATGACGATGGAAAACCGAGCGATTTTGCCGAGGCTGCCGTCCAGCGGAAGCCTCGATCTCACCTACCGCTGCAACAACCGCTGCATTCACTGTTGGTTGCGGCTGCCTGCCGATGATCCGCACGGGCGGGAAGAACTCTCTTTCGACGAAATAAGGTATGTGGTCGACGAAGCCCGCGCTATGGGTTGCCAGGCGTGGTCGCTGTCGGGCGGTGAACCCATGTTGCGGCCTGACTTTGGCGAAAATTTCGACTATATCACCCGCAAATCGCTTGCCTATAAACTGAACAGCAACGGAACCCTGATCACCCCGAGTATCGCTCAGCTGCTGCGGCGCAAGGGGCGAAAGATGATCGCGCTCTATGGCGCAACCGCCGAGGTGCACGACCGGGTGACCCAACACCCCGGCTCGTTTGAAGCGACCATGCGCGGTTTCGCCTATCTGCAAGAGGCAGGAGCCGGCTTTGTCGTGCAAATCGTGCCCATGCAGGCCAATTATTTTCAATACGACGCCATGCTCGCGCTGGCGAATTCCCTGAGCCCGCAAGTCCGCGTCGGCGCCGCCTGGCTGTGGCTTTCCGCTTCCGGCTGCCCCGCCCGCAACCGCAGCATCGCAAGCCAGCGGCTCGATCCGACTGCCGTGCTCGATTTGGACCGGCCTAGCCCAATGGGGGAGATCAATCACCCTTCTGCCGCCGGGATCACCAAAGCCGAAACCGACAAGCGGCCTGATGATCGCCTCTTTGCCGCCTGCATCGACGCGCGCCGCGATTTCCATATCGATCCCTATGGCCAAATGTCGTTTTGTTATTATGTCAAAGATCCGGCGCTGCGCTATGATCTGCGGAAAGGCACTTTTCAGCAGGCCTGGGATGAGTTTATCCCTTCTCAAAAGGACAAAGTGCGCGGCGGCAGCGAGTATCTGGAAAACTGCGGCTCCTGCGATCTGCGCTCCTTTTGCCGCTGGTGCGCGGTTTATGCCTATCTCGAGCACGGCCGTTATTCGGCCAAAATCGACTATCTGTGTCAAGTGGCAAAAGAGGCCAAAAAGCTCAAAGACAAATGGCGAACCTCTTTTATCCAGCATTACCGCGTCGGTGGCCTGGTTCTGCAATTGAGCGCTGATTTTCCTCTGGACGAAGCAAAAATATCATCGCCTTACCTCAGTTTTTGCACCAAAAGTCCTGAAACCGACAGCGTTTCGATCCATCTCTCCGCCGATATCCCCTCCCTGAGCGATCTCAAGCCGGGGGAATTGGTCGTAGAACAACCGCCCTGGGAGGTCTACCAACGGCCGCACGCCTTTACCCATGTCGGCAGCAAGCCGGGGCAGGAAAAACCGCAAGTCATCGCCATCTTTGGCCATGACCATAGCCGGACTGTCATCTACAGCCGCATCGAAGAGAACCAGCGTCTGGAACTCGACACCTGGTTTGCCTCACCTCTGACGCGCGATCTGCTGGTCGAGCTGTTGGCGGCAAGAGAAGCGCTGGTTTTGCGCGCCGGCGGTCTGGTTGCAGATGGCCGCGGCTTTGTCATCGTCGCCGACTCTGACATCAGATCAACCCTTCTGCAGCAGGCTCAAAGCGTAGGCGGCAAAATTCTCGCCAGCGAGCAGATCATCGTCCGCAGATGGCCGGAAGGCATCCGCGTGCACGGCTTTTGGGGCAGCGATCCGTCGGCTGAGGCTTCGCCGGCCGACGCTCCTTTGCAAGCGATCGTTTATCTGCAAAAAGCAAAAGCCCCATTGCTCACCCATATCGCCGCTGCCCGTGACAGAGCGGCAGGCTGGCTTGCGCAGCTGATCGAGCCGGCGAACGTGGGCGGCGAGGGCAAGCATCTCGTCCTGCTGCGAGAGATGGCCGCCGCGATTCCGGCCTATCGCTTGCGGTTTGATTCAAGCGACAATGCCGTCCAGCTTTTCAACCGCATGATCGACGAATTCAAGGCCGTTCGATAAAAGATCGGCCTGCTGCGAACACAAACAAAGGTTTGGTGAATGATGAGTCTGCGCATGCGAGCCGCCCGTCTCTTGCTCCGCACGAGCACGTTTATTCGGTCTCTGCCGGTCGTGATCATGAAGCCGGACGATCTGGTCGAATTCAGCCGCCGGACTTACAGCCGGCCTAATGATGTCGATGGTTGGGCTGAATCTTCGCTGGTCGATACGGGCCTGCGCAGCGATGAGATCGAGCTGATCGCTGCCGTGCCGGAAAAGAGCGGCGATCTGCTGGTGTTGGGGGTAGGCGGCGGCCGCGAGGCCATCGTCTTTGCCCAAACGGGATTCAGGGTGACCGGTATCGATTTTGTGCCGGAATTGGTCGACAGGGCGCTTGCCAACGCCATTGAGCGGGGTGTCGAGATCAAAGGCCTGGTACAGGAAATCTCGCAGCTCGACGTTCCGGCAGATTCGTTCGATGTCGTCTGGCTGTCGCGCGCCATGTACTCATCGGTTCCCACCCGCAGCCGCCGCGTCGCCATGGTACGAAAAATCGCACACAGCCTCAAACCCGGCGGCTATTTTATCTGCCAGTTTCATCAGCAGCCAGGTGTGCATCCTTCCGCCAAAGGGGTTTTCGCACGGCGTCTGCTCGCCTGTTTGGTGTGGGGAAATCGCAGCTATGAACCGGGAGATATCCTGTGGCAGGATATCGAATTCATCCACGCTTTTCGATCCGATGCCGAGGTGCGCGCCGAGCTGCAGGAAGCCGGCTTGCAGGTGGTCGACATTGTCAAATCGGTCAATGAAATACAACGCGCGGTGATCTGCCGCAAGCAATAGGTGCGGCTGCACACGACGGCTTTGAGCGAGACGTAATTCTGTCGGATCGCGCGGCGAACGGCGAGGACAAACCCTAAACCCCCGGCAGCTGGCGGAGTTTTTCGAAAAGCATACGCATTTTTTCCCGTTTTCTCTCCTGCATCGCCCAAAAAAAACGATATTTGTTTAAAAGGTAGCCCGTTTCAGTGGGCTTTTTTTTTGCTTCGAACAGGCGTTCGCTGATGGCGTCGCCGATTTGCCGAATCTTTGGTTGCAGGGAGATTTGCCTTTCGACGGCCTGCGGCAGTGATGTTTTCAGGAGGGCATGAACTAGATAAAAGCCGACCAGCACCATGCGGAGACGGCCATGGGAGCGGCTCTTGTGCAGCAATGGTTCGATGGCCGCAGTGTCCAGATGCGGCAGCAACTCATTCAAATCGCACACCATGCTCAGCGACAACCAAAAATCTTTGGCCGCGTGTTGGCAAAGGAGGAGGAACAGATCATCGGACGCGAAAGAAAAAAAGAAGATGTCGGCGGCGCTGACTTGCAGACAATGGTCGAATACCTCAGGCATGCTAAAAGAGGCCAGATAGCGCGGCACGGTGTGCCAGTGCAATTCGAGATGGACGCCGTGATGGTTGGAGAAAGCGATGTGGTAGCGTAAATGGATCTGTTTCTGCAATTGTTTGCCTGTCAAAAGTGCACACAGGTGATAGCCCGCTCGGTGCAGGATTTCGCTAGCGGCCTGGATATCGTCTTCGCGCACGACGATGTCGAGGTCGTTGCTCGCTTTGCGCAGAGCGCAATCGCCGTACACCATTTCCCCCAGCAGCGGTCCCTTGAACGGGATCATGGTTATATTGGCATCCGCGAAAGCTTTGACCAGCTTTTTGGATTCATGCAACAGGCGAAAATTGTGGCCGGAGTTGCGCAAATACAGATCGCGCAAAAGCGCGAGTTCATCTGAGGGCAACAAATCGGCAGCCTGCTTTTTCAGCTGATGGTAGAGGAGCGGCACAACGCCGTGACGGCCGGCTGTCTCGATCAGCATACCCCAGTCAATCGGCAGAGAGAGCAATCGCCGGATTTGCGCTTTGTCGGCAGAGGCAATACGGGTGCGGCTGCACTGCAAAATCAATTCGAGTTCCGGGCTGTGCGCGATTCTATCCATCTTTGAGCGTTCGACCGTCCTGCTGCAGCCACAGATCATACGGTTTGCGGCATTGAAAACGGCGGACTCGAGGTTCCCAGCGCGCCACCACGCGGCCGCGAAGCATCGCCTTGACTAGCGGCCGCCGGTCGGAGTTCAGGGTGATGTAATCGAATTCCGGCCTTATCAGACGTCTGATCAGGGGCGCGGCAGACGAAGAGGTAACCAGGGCGCGATACCATTTGAATAGCACGATGTAAGCTTTTGCCCTGCATGCGAGCCAGAACCAGCGCAACTTTGCATTCAGCAGTCCGCGGCAGCCGCCGAGCACTCTGTGCAACTGCCCCTGTTGTTGAAAAAAATCGACTCGGCCGATCAAATCCGCTGCCGAGACCGGTCTGGGATCGATCTTCAAATTATGGTCGCCGCGGGTGATCAGCCCGGCTGCGCTCACAGCCACGACGCGGTGCACGATCGGCTGGCTGCCTGTATGTGGGGCAAAAACGACGACATCCCCTGGTCTTAGGCGTTTGACCGCCGGCCGTACATAGAGCCGCTGTCCGTTCTTGAAAGTCGGCTTCATACTGCGACCGCTGTAGATGAACCGCTCTTGTTTTGCGATGCTCAGTTGTTCGTTTTGCACTCGCGCGACTCCTTGCAGCGGCTAAAAGTTATCTGGGAGTTCTGTTTCGATATTGGTCTATTCCACCCCACGTTGGTGTATTGCCGGTTTTATAACACGTCTGGCCCGCAACATTGCCCACGGACAGACAATTTCCTGTAGCTGTACTGCCATTGGGGCAGTATGGAATCACCGCTGGATCTGCTCCGTATGCACAAGTCGCTCCCATGACAGGGGCTGCGTCATCCAGAGAAACCAGGGTGGGTTTGCTGTACTGTTTTTTGGGCATCCTCAGACTCCTTTCTGTATAGTTTGGCCAGCAAGCCCGACGCTGGTGTCATTTGATACCTTTTCCGGGTCTGCAAAAATTTGTTCATCAACGATTGTGTTTTGTGCAAAGCAATCGAAAACCAGTTGCGCTGTCTCCCTGCCCAATGTCGCCGACAGACGCCAGCCCGGCACCTGGCGCGCCACCTCTGCCAGGCAGCCAAACCAGTGCTTTTGTTGCTCGAGTGAACCCAGGCGCATTCCTTCCACCTCGTACAGCGCATCGAGCAAAAATCTACACGTCTGGCGAGGACCGATCGGCGTGAGCCGCACTTGCGGCGCCTGAAAGGTCCGTATCGCGCCGAGCAAAGGCCTGAATTGCGGCTGTTGCAGATGCAACAATTTGGCATCGGCGACGAACCATCGTTTGTGCAAGATGCCGGTGGTGAGATAGACATTATCGTCCGCCAGCAGCGGGAATTTTTCCGCCAGGGCTCTGCCCAGGGTGCTTTTGCCGGCGCCGGAGTGGCCCAGGATCAGGATGGCGCCTTCCGGTGCGGATACCGCCACCGCATGCAGAATCAAGCCGTGCTTTGTTATCGATTCTTCCCTACTGCTGCTCATTTTTTCCATAGGTATCCGAGTTTGCAGTTTGTATTTGACGTGATGCAGGAAACAGGCCTTGCTCTGCCGCATAGCGGCAGATCGCGGTCGGCGTCACCAGTTCTCCACTATCCAGAAAATTCTGCGCCACACAATGCGTTTGGCAAACGCGGGCGTGAATGCAATTGTCGCAGAGCCCCGGATAGGGGCTGCTCAGATCGTTGCGCAGTTTCATCAGGACCGGGTGGGTGAGCCAGACTTTGCGCAGGCTGTCCTCCCCGAGCCGACCGAAGCAGAGCCCGGGCACATTGCGGCCGATGCCGCACAGCGCCATCTCGCCGCTGCCGAGGATTCCCAAGATGTTGCGCACCGAACAACGATGGCCGGCGTTTTGCGCCAACTGGCGGATGGAGCACAAGGCGGGCGGAATGCCCATATAAAGGGGGATGGGCGTTCTGTCCTGTAGTCTGCCGCTGATCTTGCGCGACAGGGCGAGTATCTCGGCAAAATCGAGCGCCTCGCCGTTTTTGTGCATTTGGGCGCCGCGCCCGCTGTTGGCAACCGGATTGAATTTGACCGAGCTGGCGCCTAGCTCGGCAGCCAGGTCGACGAGTTCATCCACCTCATGGATGTTGCCGTGGTGGGGACTCATGATAACCTGAGGCTTGAAACCGGCCATGACAAGATTTTTGATGCCTTGCAGCGCCGCCTCGAACGATCCGCTCTTGTTGCGGAATTCGTCGTGAGTCTGGCTATTGGCGCCGTCGAGACTGACCGAGACAAACCAAAGCCTGGTTTTTTCTTTCAGATAGCGTGCCAGCTTGGCATCGATCAGGGTGCCGTTGGTTTCCATGTCGAACCACAAGCCTTGCTCAGACAACAGATCGGCGATTTCGACGAACCGGGGATGCAAGGTCGGCTCGCCACCTGTCAATTTGGCAAACCGCAGCCCCAGAGGTTTTGCCTCGGCGATGGCCTGGGCCAGCAACTCCACACCGATATATTGCTCTGCCGACAGCTCTCCTTTGGAGAAATTGGGTGTTATCCAGCAATGGCGACAGCCCAGGTTGCAGCAGGTCGTCATGTAGAGATAGAGGGTCGTCAACGGCGGAACGCCGTCCGGCAGCTGATCAGAGAGATCATGCATTTCTTTCATCCATCGCCTGTTCGGCCGTATCGGCGGCCAATGAATAGAACGGGTCTTCGTTTTTGAGCACCCGCATGCAATTCATAGGGTTTCGTGCGTTTATAGTTCCATAGGCGTAGAGAGCACCGCCCGGGCAGCCGCCGTGGCAAAAGCCCGAGTAAGGGCAGTCCCGGCAGGTCGGCAGGCTGGTGATTGGAATCTGTTGCCGTCGGCGCAAATCTTCCAGAATTGGGTGGTTGAACCAGATATCCTGCAACCGGTCCACACCGATCTTGCCGAGGCGAAGAGTACTCAAAACGTGACAGGGAACGATTGTGCCATCGTGCAGCACCGCCAGTTTGGAAAAGGCGCAGCCGCAGGACGACAGTGTCCCGCCACCCTGCCTGCTGGATTGGCCGGCTAGCATCATTGCCTCGATGCTGTGCATCTCTGTCGCCAGGACCAGTGGTCCGGCCTGCGCTTGGATGCGCCCAGGGTATTTTTCAACGAGTTGCATCAACGACTGCATGGCGTGTTCCCGTTGCTCAGGTGTGAGGATGGCATTTTTGGCGTTGCGGTCGGTTTCGCCGCAGTCGTAGGCCTCGTTGGTGCTGAAATCGGCAAGACCGATCTCTTCGAGCAGCAAATGCGCGATATTGTTGAGATCGTTGACATTGAATCGGTTGATCGTGACTCGCACCGAAACCGGATAATCCGCTTGGTGGAGCAATTTCAGTGCTCGCAGCACTCGCTGAAAGCTATTAGGCCGGCTGCGGTCGTGGATTTCGGCGCTGGCGCCGTCGAGCGAAAGTTGGATCGAATTCAAGCGCTGCCGCCGCTTGCCCTGTTCGAACCGGGCCAGAGTCTTTTCGGTGATCAAGGTGCCGTTGCTCAACATCTCGTAGCGCATGCGATTGGCGATCACTCCGTCGATCAACTGAAACAGATCTGGTCGGGTAAATACTTCGCCGCCGGTCAGACAAACCGTCATTACGCCCAGCTGTGCCAACTCTTCGAACAAGGAAAGCCAGGTCGCGGTCGACAGATCGTTGCGTGCAACCATCTCATCGGCATAGAAGCAGTACTGACAGGCCAGATTGCATTTGCCGGTTATCGCAAGATCAACGTGCCGGGGTGTTGAAATGATTTTCATTTTGGTATTCGTGTTGACCTCAATCGACTGGAACAGTTTGGAAAGCCAGTGCGCGTATTGATTGGATGTTTTACAGCATGTCATGGAGTCGCTGTTTTTTATCGCTGGCCGGATCTGTCGAGTCCGCTTCTCAGGGTTTCCCAATCCAACCGAGAAAACCAGCTGCGACCATGAGCTCGAGATATTCTTTGATGTCCTGATGCACGCTTTCTTCCGGAATGTCCGAAAATTCGCGGCGCAATGCCGAGAGGATGGTGTCCGGGTTTGAACCTCGTGCGCATTGCTTCCAGATGAACAGGCCGGTGGTGTTGATCACCTTAATCTCGTTGGTGTCCGGGTTGAACAGCAGACCGCCGTCCTCGTCCTCTTCGCGTAACACCACATCGGGATTGCACGACAAATCGCCGCCTGTCATCTCTGTTTTTTTCATGGTTGAGCCTCTTGAGATGTCGTCCATATTCGGGGCCACATGAATCGCAATCTGCAAAATTGCACGATTGTCCGATTACCGGATACCAGGCCATTTAAACAGATCCCAAAGCCGGTTTTATGGCAGGGTAGGAGACTTTTCGATCAGACCGCATTCGATGAACTTTTGAATCAGCTCGATGAGATCGGCCATGATCGCTTGTGCAGATATCGAATACTCTTTGGCCATCGATGCGGCAATCTGAGCCAGACTGTTTTTTCCGTCCAGCCGCTCGATCAAATCGCCTGCGGTGGTGTTGACCTCGTACAGGTGCCGATCATGCATTTGCAGGACCAGCGCACCATCGGTAAAGCGCTGCATTGATGCATCTTCACAAAGGCGAAAAACATCACCCGGTAAAATATTCTGTTGCACAGGTTTTCCGCAGATAAGTAGACCTTCACGCCATCATCTTAAAGTCTTTGTCATCGACTCTGCCTGGCGATATAATGGTAGTGCTAAAATTTTTAAAATTGGGTCAGCCTTCGCGCCCACCAAAGATTGCGCTGTTGTTGCAGGTGCTAAAAGATGCGATGGAAAAGGGAGGTTAACTTGAAGGTGCTCTAAAATTGCCTTATCCAAATTGAAACAGCTGTACTCCAGATCTCGCGTTCCAACAGACAAAACAATCCTTAATTCGAAACAATATAAACGTATAAGAAATATCATGCAAGAAAAAAATTAAAAAATTAGCGAATAATACAACTTTAACCGCAAATCAGCAAAACTGTTCTGTTTTATCGGTTTTTGCAGCGCTAGAACAGCCTGCGAACAAATATTGAGTATTGCTTGCTTAATTTTCTTGCATTTTTTCGCTTGAACCGTTACTTTTTCGATGATGTCGGATTGCCGGCTGTTATTTATAGGATCGCTGCTGCCGGGAAGATCTGCCGCCCGACACCGCTGTTGTCAACACCTGCGGCTGCACGACATGCGCTAATCAATGCAACCCTCGACAGCGCACCGCCAATTCCGGCGAAACGGATCAATTCGATGCGCAAGACAATTCCCAATGAGAGGTAGGGAAATATGCTCTCCCGCTCAAAACCTCTGCACAAACTCGATCCCCGTGTGTGGCGCCGCGAATTTTTGCCGCATATCTTCAAATCGATCCGCCTGGTCTGGCATAGTTCGCCGCTGTTGTTTGTCCTCGGTGTCGCGCTGCTGGCGCTGCAGAGCGTCTTGCCGCTCGGCGTGCTCTACACCGGCAAATTGATCCTCGATGAGGTGGCGGCGCAGCTGCAGATCGCTGCGGTCGGCCAAACGCCGATGCCGATCGTCTGGCTGGCGACCCTGGTCGGCGGCCTGGTCTTCCTCGGCGTCACCCTTTCCAGCCTGCACGGCTGGCTGCAGCAACAGCAATCGGCACTGGTGCAGGAGAACATCATGGAACAGCTGCACAAAAAATCGGCTGAGATCGATTATGCCTATTATGAAAATCCTGCATTCTTCGATACCCTGCACCGGGCGCAGCATCAGGCCCTCTATCGACCGACACAACTGGTCGGCAAACTGCAGAGCCTCTTTCAACAGAGCCTGACCCTGGTCGGACTGGTGGGGATGCTCTTTTTTTTCCACTGGTCGATTCCTTTCTTGTTGTTGTTGACCCTGCTGCCGGCTTTTTTCTTTCGCCTGCATTTCGCCGATGTGGTGTTCGATTGGCGCAAGCTGCGCAGCAACCTGGAGCGCCGCAGTTACCACTATCACTGGCTGCTGACCGAAAAGGAATGGGCCAAGGAATTGCGCCTGTTGCATCTCGGACGGCTCTTCCAACGCCGCTACCTCGCCATCCAGCGCCGGCTGCGGGTCGAGCAGTTCCGCATCAACGGCCGACAAATCCGCGGCACCCTGGCGGCGCAACTGCTGGCCACGGTGGTGGCCTATGGCTTTTATCTGTTGTTGATCGGCCGGACGTTGGCCGGCGCCCTGACCCTGGGCAGTCTGGTGATGTATTTTCAGGCGTTTCAGCAAGCCCTGAACGCCATGCGCAACCTCTTTACGGGCGTGGGCGATATCTATGAGGATACGCGTTTCGTTTCCATGCTCTTTGCTTTTTTCGCTTTGGAATCGGGTCCAGCGCGGCAAAGACAACTGCGCCCGGTGCCTTCGCCGGTGCAGACCGGCTTGACTGTCGAAAACGTTTCCTTTCGCTACCCGCACAGCGAGCGCTGGGCATTGCACGGCGTTTCTCTGGCGGCGGTGCCGGGCGAACGCATTGCCGTGGCCGGCGCCAACGGTTCCGGCAAAAGCACGTTGATGAAGCTGATCTGCCGTCTCTATGATCCGAGCGAAGGCAGGATCTGCCTGGACGGTATCGATATCCGCGAATTTGAGCTGACCGAATGGTGGCGAAAGTTGGCGGTGTTGTTTCAGGACTTTCAAGAGTATCAGCTCAGCGCGCGCGAGAACATCTGGCTCGGCGAGGTCAGGTTGCCGCGCCATGACCGCCGCATCGAAGATGCGGCGCGGATGAGCGGCGCCGACCAGGTGATCGACGGCTTGCCGAACGGCTATGCGACCATGCTCGGCAAGTGGTTCGATACCGGCGAAGAGCTGAGCAGAGGAGAGTGGCAGCGCGTGGCGGTGGCGCGCGCCTTTGTGCGCGATGCGCCGATCATGATATTCGACGAGCCGACCAGCGCCCTGGATGCGCGCAACGAGTACGAGATGCTCAGCGCCTGGATGGAGCGCGCCAGGGGACGCATCGCTTTGCTCATCAGCCACCGGTTATCGACTCTGCAGAGCGCCGACCGCATCCTCATGTTCAAGGACGGGCGCCTGGTGGAATCGGGCACCCACCGAGAACTGTGGCAGTCCGGAGGACCCTACTCCGACCTCTTCAACCAGCCGAGCGCAGGGCAATAGCTTTTTGCTTTTGCGGTTCCATATCGAACTTGATTTTTTTATTGCTTTTCAGCACAATTGTATCTATCTTAAATAGAATATCTAGCTTTAACTAAAGCATACCAGGGGTAATTGTCGTTGGCGGAGCACTATCTCGTTCCGTTTTGCGGCAAAACGGGGGTTCCCGTGCTTAGGCATCCATCGTTGTCCTGTTTATAGCAACCAATTGTGCATCAAGTATTTGGGATTGGCCCATGAGGCTTTTCACCGGGCGAGTTGAGAGGTCATGCAGTTCTGAAGCAGACGCATTTCTGCAACGTCGTCTCGATCGGGCTCGTCACAGGTGAGGGGAGAAGGTTATGTCGGTATCGGAAGTGGATTCCGCGCGCGAATGGGAGCTGCGCGATTATCTCAATCTGCTGATTCGGCGCAAATGGCTGATCGCGGTGATATTGCTGTTGAGTGTGCTGATCGGAGCGGTCCGGCAGTTCACCCGTCCCGCCATTTATGGCTCGAGCACGGTGTTCAGCATCGAGATGAATGAAGGCTCCGGACTCGGCGGTTTCAATGTGCCGAGCTATTATTACTATGTTATGAATCAAGGCCGCGGCCTCGAATATTATCAGACCATCGTCTATAGCGACATTTATAATCAACAGCTGTTGAGCGCCGTCGAACAGGACAGCACGCTCAAGGCTTTTGGAGCCGGTTCGATGGAGGCGGCTCGGCTTGCAGCCGGCGGAGGGCTTTCCCTGTCGATGAATGAGGAAACCCGCCTGCTGACCCTGAGCGTGCGCGCCGAAACACCGGTGGTCGCCTATCGCGTCGCTGACCTGGCCGCCCAGGTCTTTCGCCTGCGCAACCAGCAGATCGAGATGGAGAACGCCCAGAACACGGTGCGCTTTATCGATCAACAGCGCGCAGAAGCGCAGGCTACCCTGGAAGCGACGGAACGCGAACTGCTGCAATTCAAAGGCGGTACCTCTCTATCACCTGTGGTCAGTGAGCGGGGGGTGGTCAATCGTGTCGTCCAAGCCGAAGCGGCACTGGAACAGATCGAGATGGAGCGCCGGCTGGCTGAGACCAATGTGGCCACCTATCGCCGCCAGCTGCAGCAGGTGGATCCTTCCGGCAAGATGATCAATCTGGACGCTGCCGACACGCCTGCGCTGGCGGGCAAGCGGGCCGAGATCGCGCGGCTTGAAACACAGCGCGATGAGATCTTGTTGCACACTTCCCGCGATTCCGTGCGTCTGCAGAAATTGGAACGACAAATCGCCGAGGGCAAGGAGCAGCTGCGCCAGCAGATTTTGTCCGCCTACACCGGCGAGGACGGCAAGAACAGCGGCAAGAGCGATCAACTGCGTGAATTGATCAACCAGCGTTTGGTCGCTGAAGAGGTCAGCCTCAATTCCCTGCGCAGCAGAGAGCTTTACTACAGAAACATGCTCAATCAGTACCGCAAAGAAAGCCCGGAAATGCTCGACCGCGATATTGAATTGACGCGCCTGCAGCGCACCCAGATCGTCAACCAGAATTTGCTCAGCTATCTGGTCGAGCGCCACGAAGAGGCCAAAATCCGCGCTTCGGCGAGCATCGGCGGCCTGCGCACCATCACGCCGGCCGGCATACCGTCGGCGCCGCTGCCGAACGGCGCATCGCGCAATATCATGGTCAGCCTCTTTATGGGACTGGGGTTGGGTTTTGGTCTGGCGATGCTGCTGGAATATCTGGATCAGACCGTGCACAGCCGCGATGAGCTTGAGCGCCTGAGCGGTTTGCAGGTGGTCGGTCAGATTCCGCAGCACGGACAGACCAATGCTTCCCGACAACCCGACAACAACAACGGCAAACACAACGGCAAACACAACGGCAAAATCCCGCAGCGCAAAAAGCGGCGGCACAAGACGCTGGACCGGCTGTTGCAGCGCCTGCACCTGCGCGAACCAGGTGCACCCGATTGGAAGGCATCGGATTATCCCTTGCTCACCAGGATGCGCGCCGATGTGCCGTTTGCCGAATCGTATCGCGACCTGCGCACCAATCTGCAGTTCTATCACATCGACGAGCCGATCAAAAAGATGGTGATCACCAGCGCCATTCCCGGCGAAGGCAAAACCTCGGTTACCGCCAATCTGGCTCTGTCGATGACCGAATTGGGCAAGCGGGTGGTGATCCTGGATGCCGACTTGCGCAAACCCAAGATCAATTCGCTCTTTGATTTGGAGCGAGTGCCCGGCTTTACCGATTATTTTATGGAGCTCGCTTCCTATTCGGATATCATCAAACCGACTGCCACGGCCAATCTCTTTGTGGTGCCTGCCGGCCGTATTCCACCCAATCCGACCGAGGTGCTCAACAGCCAGAAAATGGCTGATTTTATCGCGCGCCTGACAACCGAATTCGATTTTGTGCTGGTCGATTCGCCGCCGCTGTTGTCGGTGACCGACGCCAAGATCCTGTCGCACATTGTCGAGCATCTGTTGCTGATCTCCCGCTTCGGCCACACCGAAAAACGCTACATCAGTGAGGCTGCCACGGCGTTGCAGCAATTCAAAGTTTCGATCGTCGGGGTCGTGTTCAACGGCATCGAATTCACGCACGCTTATGGCAAATATAAATATAAATATCATTATTATTATGAATCGCAACCCGAACGAATGGGCAGGCAGAGCGCGATGAATTGAGCAGGCCGGCCAATGCGAACCATCGAGCCGTAACACCGATGCAAAAATCGCGACCAGGAGTTCTAACAGCGGAATTGATGTGGGTAAAAACGCAACCGGTCGGGCGACGGAGATCGATCCACAAGGGGTCGAGCGGCGCCAGCCGGCCATGAATATCGCAGCGCGGTTCAGGACCGCGCTTTTACACCGGTCTGGTATTGCAGTCTCTCTGTTTTTGCTGTTGTTCTTTGACTTGTGTGGTGCACAAACACCAGCAGCCGATTCGCTGGTCGCCCGATTGGCCGAACAGGGATTTGAAAATCTGGTCGTGGCGGTCAGCGATTCCGAATGGGTCGTCCACTACGAGAATCGGGTCTATCGCCACGAAATGGCGGCCGCCGGCATCGTCCTTGCCGCAGCGGTTCATCTGGCGCCGGATATCGAGTCTCTGGTGCTCGTGCCGCAAAACCGCGGTATTGAGATCGCGCGCCTGGCGGTCCCCTGCCAGGCCTATCTGGCTTTTGTCCAGGGCAGCGGAAGCAGCCGCGCTTTCAGCGATCAGATCGTCTTTATCGAAGGCGGCGATCAGCCGGCCAACGGGAAACAAGAATCGAGTTTCTGGCGGTTCGACCTCATCGCCAATGTCGGCCAGGAAGTGCGGTTGGGCAATTATGACGATCGCTTCAAACTGTACGGCTATGTTTTGCCTGCCCTGCTCGTCACCCCCTGGAAGGGCAGCCGGGTTGTGCTGGAGGCGATCCGGCCGTTTTACGACGATATCGGTGTGCACGGCGAAGAGACCCGCATCGGACGCGCGAACATCGGCCAGGCGCTGATTTTGCCCGGCAATGTCGCCGCGGCTGTTCAGTTCGGTGTGCATATGCCTGAACGATGGGGGTGGGTGGTCGACGCTGCGCGCTTTTTCTGGCAGCGCCGCATCCTGCTGGGCGCGCACTATAGCAAAACCGGCTTTCTCTATCGCTATGACGACACCTGGATCTATTCAGCGATGGCCACCGAAACATGGCGGGTTTATGCCACCTGGTTCTGCGACCGCATCGATCTGCAGTTGACCGCCGATTATGCGCGCTATCTGATGGGCGATTCCGGACCGCGAATCACCCTGATGCGCAATTTTGGCGAAACGTCGCTCGGTTTCTATTTCACCTCCACTGCAGAGGACAAACACGGCGGTGTGCAGGTGGCAATACCGCTGCCGCCGGCCCGGCGAGCCAAACCTGCCGCCTTCCGGATCAACTGGCCGGAACGCTACAAACTGGATTATCGCGCCACCACCAGGGTCTATACCATCGGACCGCCGATCCAGACCGGCATCAGCGTCAACACCGGCTTTGACATAAACGATTTCTATAAACGGTTAAATGCTTCGACGCTAGCAAATCAAGTTGAAATTTGGCAAGAACTTTGGCAAACGCCTTAACGCTTAACTCATGGAGGGTAGCGAATCATGAAGACGAACAAATGGAGGGGACGCGCGATCGCTGTGTTGACCGCTGTACTTGTGCTCCTCGTGGTCCTGCAGTGCGAACAGATCAAGGATCCTCTTTCGGTGAACGCCATGCAAATCGCCAAAGGGGCAAAATTGAGCGATCTGAATGGTCCGGCACGCAGCCTGTTTTATCGCTATGAGACCATCTTCTTGACGATGGAGAATCTCTATGCCCAGGAACAGACGGATATCCAGATCATCAGATTGAAAGACGAGATGATCATCAAGCGTTTGCTGGTGCTGACCGATGAGCTCGGGCGTCTCGATGATGTGCCGATCTGGTATCGCATCGGCCATCTCGAATCGGGCATGGAAGGCGATTATGTGGTGCATGTGGTGCAGCCGGGTATCAACCGGAAATGGATTGAACTGGCCATTCCTTTTGCCGTCAAGGATTACAAGCTGCCCGTTTTCCATCTCAACATCACCGATGCGCAGGGTAACTATCTCGGCGGAAGCTGCAATGTCGGCGAACCGGTCTCGGTGGTCGGCCGCATTTCCGGCGGCGCCCAGGAAATCAAGTTCTGGGTGGTCGAGGAACCGGGGCCGTCTGTGCCCTTTACGGCCGGCATGACCTATGTCGACGTCAGCGGCGACGGTGTGGAGAGCGTTACCACCAACGGGGAAGGCGTTTTTGCGCTGACGCAAGTGTGGAGCAATCCTTCGCCGATCGGCGCTTACGATGTGATCGCCGATAAAGCGCCTTTTGGCGAATACAACCCGGGCGATCTGGTGGCCGATCAACCGATCACCGGCTTGCTGGTGCAGGAAGAAGCGCAGTTTGCCGATATCCTCGAAGAGATCGCCTGCGACGAGCTCGGCAATTTCAAGAACGTCTTTGATTCTCTGGAGACGATTTTTGCGCGGGTCAATCCCAATCGCCGCCCCCTGTTGACCAACCGCCGGCGGCCGATCGATACCGCCGAGTTCGTCGGCATCTTTATCACGCCGCATAAGGATGTGTGGACCGAGGGCGATTCGCTGGTCGATATCCGCACCGTGGGCACTTTTGAAATGCCGATCCACTGCCTGTGGGCCCAATCGAGCGGCAGCCTGCCGATCACCCGTTTGCGCGGTTTGCCGATGGTCGACGATCCCAGGCCGATCGTGATGTGGCCGGGCGAATACGACGTGATCATCGATGTCGACCGCGACACCTATTACGACCAGGGAACCGATATTCTCGACGGCGGCCCAATGGGTCCGGGATTTGTCGTGCCCGGCAATCCGCCCGAGGTGCGCTTTGTCGCCAGCGCCGACATCGATTTTTTCACCTGCCCCCGCGATCTCTATTTCCCCGAGGATTGGACAAAAGTTTGGGGCACCCTGGTCGACAGCCTCGGCACTTTCTACAAAGATATCCCGATCGCCTTTACTGTGGTTTCGGGCCCCGGCTCTTTTGATGCCGACACGTCGATCACCAGCGGCAGCGGCCGCGCCTATTCGATCTTCCGCGGCGGGCAGAAATATACCGGTACTCTGTTGCGGCTGGATGCGACGCTCGACAAAGAGCTGTATACGAAATATGTGCTGGTCTTCCGCAAAGGCTGCTACGTGCACAATCAGGGATATACCCACAACCAGGGCGGGTTTTAACCGATCCGTTGGCAATGATGCTTAAAACCGATGCTCTTTACACAGCTGTGAATCCGCCGGAACTTTGGTCCCGGCGGATTTGTCTATGGGTGCTGCTTTGGTTGCTGCTGTTTCTGCCGCCGCACCAACTGATCGCCCAGACCGGCAGCCTGATGGGACCGAGCGGCGTGCTGCTCGTGCCGTCGGCCACGGTTGCTGCTGACGGAGAGATAGCGGTAGGCGTTTCGCGTATTCCCGAGCTCTATGCAAGCAGGTTGCGGCCCTACGAGCGTTCGGTCTTTTATGGCCGCATCGGCTATCTGCCTTTTCTCGAACTCACCGCCATGGTGATCCGCCCCGACCATTACAGCGGCGGTATCGGCGACCGTTCAGGACACATCAAGCTCAGGTTGATGCCCGAAGGCCGTTCCTGGCCGGCCCTTGCGGTCGGCGCCCAGGATTTTTTTGCAATTGATGAGTTCAACCTCGAACCATGGGGAGCACAGCATTTTGCCGCTCTCTATGCGGTGGCGAGCAAAACGTTCATCGCGCCGCGGTCTATCGCGGTTCGCCTGCACGCCGGCTATGGCTGGGATGATCTGCCGGCCTATGAGCGCTATCTGGTCGGCCCATTTGCCGGCGTCGAAATCACCCCGCATCCGTGGATCGATCTGCTCGCCGAATACGACTCGCAAGAGTTCAATGTTGGGATGCGCCTGCATCTCTTTTCCAAACTCCATCTCGTGCTCGCCCTCTGGAAGCTGCAAGAGTTCACCTCGAGTGTCGCGATTTCATTTGTGCTCTAGCATCCCGCTGGTTTTTCCTGATCCGCAACCCTATTGACGCGTGTTCCTTACCGGATTTGCGTTTTTTTTATCGAACCTGCACTAGCGCTTGCATTTATAAAAAAAAAGAGCTATGATATTTCTGAATTCAAATTTTTGACTGTCGTGTTCAGGTATTTGCTTGCAGAGATTGGCACCCGGCCGGACGGCAACCGAAATTGAGCGGAGGAGGAATCGTTGTTCCTGATCCATTTTATCCGTGCCCTGCGGCCTTATCAATGGAGCAAGAATCTGCTCGTGTTTGCGGCGCTGATTTTCAGCGAACGCTTTCTCCATCCGGCGGATCTCCTGCTTACCTGCCTGGCTTTTCTGTTTTTTTGTCTGACTTCCGGCTGGGTCTATGTGGTCAACGACGTGCGCGACCGCGAGGCGGATCGCCTTCATCCGGTCAAACGGCTGCGTCCGCTGGCATCGGGCGATCTCAAGCCTGCGCCGGCGCTGATCCTCGCCACTCTTCTTTTGCTGCTGGGAATCGTTTGCAGCATCAGGATTTCGCCGCTGCTGAGTCTGGCTCTGGTGCTCTATGCGCTGATGAATCTCGCCTATACGTTTGGCCTCAAAAATATCGTCATCCTCGATATCTTGCTCATCGCCGTGGGGTTTGTCTTGCGCGCGGTGGCCGGCGCCTGGGCGATCGATGTGCCGATCTCACACTGGCTGCTGGTCTGCACCTTCTTTCTCGCTCTCTTTCTGGTCATCGGCAAACGCCGCAATGAGCTCGTCAAACTCGGCGATCATGCCGCCGGCCATCGGCCTATTTTGCACGAATACAATGAGGCGATCCTCGATCAGATGATCGGTGTGGTCACCGCCGCCACCATCATCGCCTATGCGCTCTATACCGTGGACGGAGAAACGGTGGCCAAATTCGGCACCGACAATTTGATTTACACGATTCCGTTTGTGGTTTATGGCATTTTTCGCTATTTTTATTTGATCTACAAACGCCAGCTGGGCGATGCGCCGGAAAAGATCCTCATACGAGATCGCTATATCCTCGCCACCGTTTTTTTGTGGCTGGGGATGGTGATTTTTATACTATATGGCTGATATTGATACGTTGACACGTTGACTATAAAAGAGTTGAAAAGTTGAATGAAAAATAGTTGAACAGTTGAAAAGTTGACGATTTGAAATGACCAGTCACCAGTTACCAGTCACCAGTTACCAGTTAAAGATTTGAAAAGAACGCGCGGGCAGGACATTTTGGGAGAGTTGCGGTGGCAAATTCCATTGTCGTGATCAGACGGACCACCCCACAAACGGTGGTCGAAGATGTGGTGCAAGCCTGTGAACAGGCGGGTATGGCGTCTGTGCTCGATCCCCGCACCAGCACCATTCTGAAAGACAATATTTCCTGGCATTTGCCGATGCCGTCGGCCAACAGCACGCCCTATCAGATCGAAGGGGTGATCCGGGCTTTGCTCAAATCCGGTTTTTCTGATATTGTGGCCGTGGAGAACAAGACCGTGGTCACCCGGCCCAAACACGGTGAAAAGCTCAACAAGTTCGACCGGGTTTTTGAAAAGTACCACATCCCTGTTCGTTTCAATTTCGTCCCTGAGGATATGCAATGGATTCGCTATGAACCCAAGGCGGAGATGAACGTCCTGCACCGCATCTATCCCAGGGGCATCCACCTGCCCGACTATTTTTTCGGCAAAAACATCGTCCATTTGCCGACGGTCAAATGCCACATCTACACCACCACCACCGGCGCGATGAAGAACGCTTTCGGCGGCTTGCTCGCCACTCATCGCCACTATACCCACACCTGGATCCACGAGACCCTGGTCGATCTGCTCAAAATCCAGAAAGAGATCCACTCCGGCCTGTTCGCGGTGATGGACGGCACCATGTTGGGCGACGGCGCCGGGCCGCGCACGTTGCGGCCGGTGCAGGGCAACCTCATCCTGGCGTCGGCCGATCAGGTGGCGATCGACGCGGTGGCGGCGCGCATCATGGGCTTCGATCCGATGCGCGACCTCAAATATGTGCGCCTGGCCACCGAGCAGGGCCTGGGCACCGGTGAATTGTCTGAGATCGATATCCGCGGTGAGGACATCGATCGCTTCACCTATCGATTCAAGGTGGGCGACAACCTGGCCAGCCGGGCCGGCGATCTCCTGTGGTTTGGACCGCTCAAATGGGCACAAAAGCTCTTTTTTCACACCCCGCTGGTCAATCTGTTTGTCGCCGCATCCGACACCTATCACGACAAAATCTGGTGGCCGCTGCACGGGGAAAAGATTTTTCGCGACTGGAAAAAGGAAAATCCCTGGGGTCGGTTGTTCGATTCATATTGAGTACCAAACGGCGGCAAGTCGCGTTGACCCGTCTGCTGCACAGGTGATCGGTTAAGGATCCGGTATCCGCGCATGTGATGCGATGCCGGATCGTGCAACGAACTGTTTTCCGCTCAAGCCTTCAGAACCGCTTCAGCAACGCTTTTCCCTCATTTGGTATGACTGTTGCATGTCGCTTATCAGCGGAACAGTACTCTTTTTTTGCAAATGTCGCGATGAAAGGCAAATTCTATTAAACTGCTGATATTTTGACGGATAGATTGTCTGTTTTTATTGGCGGTAAGCGCAGGGCATCGATTTTTTGATGCGCATTTGAGTGGAGATCGAACAATGTCTCAATTACGGACAGAGATTGCCGGCGGCCGCACGCGGCCGTGGTCGGTTATAAATGATGGTCAGGCGATCGGCCCGATCAGTTCATACGGACTGGCGTTGTGGGGTATGCGGGGATTGCTCTATCCGGGCGATGTGCTTGTGCACAGCGGCCGACATCGAGTCCAAGCCGGCATGCTGTCCGGCTTGCAGCCCTTTATTCGCAACGATGGCCATCTTCACCGAGCCAAGATCTGGGCGTTTGCCAGCGGCAAAGGCGGGGTGGGCAAGTCCACTCTTTGCGCCTTGATGGGCGCAGCGCTTGCCAGGCAGGGCCGGCGCACAGTCGTCGTTGATGGGGATTTTCATGGCGCCAACCAACATGTGCTGTTCAACGTTAATCGGCGGCGCAAAAGTTATTGGCCTCGTCTGGTCGACCAGCCGCAATCGATTGCCGAGTGGGTTATCCCGACCGCCTGGTCGAATCTGGGGTTGGTAACCGCCCCTTCGCCGGTGTTCGGAAAAGGTCAGCTGGATATCCTTCACAAGATCCGTTTTATTGAAGCCTTGCGCTCCTTGAATGCCGATTTTGTCTTGCTCGATTTGGGGCCGGGTATCGATGAGGAAACGCTCGATTTCTTTGTCACCGCCGACAACCAGATTCTGGTCACCATGCCCGAAACCACGGCGCTGGAGAACCTCGCGGTTTTTCTGCGCAACGTTTTTAACCACAAGATAGGCACCGTTCTCCAGTCCCTCGGCCTGACCGGTCAGGAGATGGACCTGCGGCAAGGCCGTCTTTCGGCAGTGCAACAGGCGTACGAATTGTTGTTGCGCGAAAACCTGCCGGCCCAGGATATCGTTCGGCGGGCGGTTTCCAGTTTGAACGTCAACATCCTCTACAACCAGGTTCATGAAGACGATCGGCTGCAGCCGAACAAGCTTTTGCAAAAGTATCTCCTCAGTGAAACCGCGATTCAAACCGGATTCATCGGCAAGGTGGGCTTTGCACCGTCGTTGCATCAACTGGTGCGTGAAAAATCCCTGCTGCGAGGCGATTTTCCGCTGCTGCCTCTCGACAGCGATGTGCGGCAGAACGTCTTACGGCTCTGCAGCAGCGTATTGTTCCGCCAGGTGGATCTCTCGCGGTTGCCGCTGCGCAGTCACTTTGTCAAAAGCGATCTCATCTATTGCGGCACCTGGTGTTCGAGCTGGAATGACTGTCCCTACCAATCTCCCGGTTATCCCTGCCCGGCGCGCAATCTGAATTGATCCTCGCCCCAGCCTCATCCTCTTCTCCGCCATGTCGCCAGAATCTTTGCTTGTTCGTGGCCGGCGAGATTTGTATATTCTGAAAACAAGCCGAGAAAAGGGAACAACCGAATATGCGGTCGACTGGAAAACGGTTGCACGCGGTGTCAACCGAACTGTTCGAAAATTCGCCGACAGTGACCTTTATCATCGATCGCGACGCCACCGTGGTGTGGGGCAACGCCGCTTGCCGGCTTTTGTTCGGCGACCAGCTCTTGGCGCCTGAATCGCCGATCTATTCGGCTATCGACACTCGCCATGTGCGGGGAATGCTGCAGGTCGACAATGCGGTCGGCCAGCTGACTGTCTTGCTGCCTGATCTGCATCAGGTTTACACTCTTGCCGCCTATGTATTGGCAAATTCAGATTTGGCCGTCGCTACTTTGAGTGTATTTGCTTCCGAGTTCGCCGAGGATTTGGGTGAACCGGAACTGTTTCACATCAGCGATGGACATTTCGTGCCGCACGGCCTGGAGGGCAGAGTCGAACAGATCTCGGGATATCGCGCCGAGGAATGGCTCACAGGTCGCATTCAGTGGCTAGACCTTGTCGTGCCGCAGGACCGTCATGCTTATCAGTCTCTGCAGCAGCATTGCGAAAGCAAGCGCGCCAGCCGTTTGCTCTATCGGTTGGTTGATCGCCGTGGTCAAACACACCTCCTCTGGCAGGAAACTTTTCGCCATTTTTATCCCGCTGACCAATTGATCTATTATTCCTCCATTTGGGATATCAGCGCCTATCCTCTGTTGTTTGGTTCAGGCCGCGATGCTGTCCTCGATCCGCAATTGCCGGCCACTTTGCCGGAAGGGGTTCTCAAAGGGAGCCTCGACGGGATTCTCCTGTTCGCCAACCAGCAAGCTGCTGAGCTGTTCGGTTACTCTGACCCGCAGGAACTGTTGCATTGCGGCAAGAATATCTATGATCTGGCTGTCGGCGAGGATTATCAACGCGCCAATTCCGACGCTGGAGAGACGTTGAAAAAGGGCCGTTTCTTGAACAGGAATTACCGGGCAATAAAGAAAAATGGCCAAGTTTTTGATTGCCAGGTGCATGCTGCGTCGCGTTTGGATCTCGATGGACAGGTTCTGACAGTGATCGGTTTGCTGCGCAATTCTGATTTTTGCCGGCAAGAGAGAAGCCGTTTCATCGAACAGGCCCTGCATTTGCGCCAACAAGTGCAGAGGCAAACGGCCGAATTGCAGGAGTCACGAAACCAGTTGCAACGCGAGGCACAGAAGCGACAAGAGGCTGAAGGGTTGTTGCGCAAAAACGCCGAAATTCATCGACTGATCATCGAATCCACGCAGGAAATGATCGTTATTTTGGATGATCAGGGGCGGCTGCTGTTCGTCAATCCCGCGGCCGCAAGGCAACTGGAAACTTCTCTACCAGATTGTTTGGGCCGCTCTTTGGGCAACTTTCTGCCGGCTGAAATGGCTGCCAATTTTACAGCAAAAATCAAAACCGTGCTCGATCAAGGCCAGGTTCGAACCTTTCAGCACAAGGTGACATGGCCCGGCAGAGAGAGCTGGTTCAGCATCACCGCCCAGCCGTTGAGCGATTCAGAGAACGGCGCAAAGCAGATGATGTTTGTTGCCATGGATATCACCGCTGAGAAACGGCAGCAAGAAGAGCTGGAAGTTTACCGCCATCAGCTCGAGGATCTGGTCGTAGATCGCACCCGTGAGCTGATCAAGATCAACCAGCGGCTCAAAAGCGAGATCAGGGATCGCATGAAGATCGAGTCCCAGCTCCGCCAGAGCCAGGCAAAATATCAGATGCTGGTGGAAAATCAGACCGATCTGGTGGTGCGGCTGGATAGGGAAGGCAGAATTCATTTTGTCAGCCCCTCTGTCTGCGATTTTTTCGGCAGAACAGAAGCTGAGTTGCTCGGGCAGGTAGCGCTGCTGCGTGTAACTGAAAATGAGCGGGAATCGATCACAAAATTGTGGCACAAGCTCGAGAATCCGCCTCATCGCACCCGCTTTGAACATCGGATCAACACGCGATTGGGCTTGCGTTGGCTGCAATGGGAGGTGCAAGGGATCTTGGGTGCTCAGGGTCAGATGAGTGCGATTATCGGAACCGGACGCGATGTGACCGAAAAGAACGAGGTCGAGCAACAGCTGCGCCGCTCGGAAGCGCGCATTCGCGAGGTCATCGAGAGGTCGCCGGACTGTTACTTTTTCTTCGACAAAGACGGTTGTGTGCGCAATGTCAACCGGGCGATGTGCAAACTCGCCGGCCTATCGAGAGATCAGCTCATCGGCACGCATTTTAACGATTTTATATTGCCTGCATTCAAAGACACCGCCAACCGCTTGTACGGTCAGGTCAAGTCGGGCAAGAACCTAAATTGGGAAGAGATGGAGCTGCGGCGGCCGACTGGCGGTACGGTCTGGGTCGGATTCAGTGAACGCCGGGTGATGGATCGCGGTGAATTCATCGGTATAGAAGGTTTTTTGCGGGACATCACCGCCATTCGCGAGGCCAGACAGCAAATCGATCAGGAGCGCGCCCGCTACCTCGCTCTGTTCAGCAATATTCCCGATGAAGTGGTGAGCCTGAATGCGGACGGCAGGATCTCCGAAGCCAATCCAACCTTTATCGCGCATTGGGGTGATGCGATCGGCCAAAAACCGCGGGACTGTTTGGCTGACAGCAAGTTTGTGGAGATACTGGAGAGATGTTTTGCGCAGGCGATCGAAAGCAAACAGGTGGTTTCGCAAAATTTTACCATCGAACGCAGCGGTCGCCGGGTTTACTATTCACTGAGCATGAAGGCGGTCTGCACCGAAAAAGGCGCAGTGATCGGTGCGGTGGCGATGAACGCCGACATCACCGAGCTGGAAGAGGCATTGGAACGCTCGCGTCTTCTGGCCAACCGGTTGATCAAGGTGCAGGAAGAAGAACGCGGGCGCATTTCTCGCGAACTGCACGACACGATTATCCAACATCTCTCTGCCCTGCAGATGAAGCTGAGAACTGCAGAGACCGTACTGCTAGAAGAGCCGAAACATGCCAGCGAACTGCTCAAACGATCGGTGGAAAGGTTGACCCAACTGATCGTGCTGTCGCGCAATATCTCTTATCTTTTGCGGCCGCCTTTGCTGGATGATTTTGGCCTGGCTGTGGCGCTGAAAAATTATATGCTGCAAGTCGGCCGACAGAGCAATATCAAGATCACCTGTCGTTGTGATGTGGAAATGGATCGGCCCGAAGCCGAGCTTGCCACGGCGATTTTTCGCATCGCCCAGGAAGCATTGACCAATATCCAAAAACACAGCTATTCAAATCGCGCATGGGTAAAGTTGTGGCAGGATGGCGCTGATCTCTATCTGCTGGTGCGTGACTTTGGCTGCGGTTTCGATCTGCAAAAGAATGGTGCAGGCAGTCAGGGCGATCAGCTGGGTTTGCTGGGTATTCAAGAGCGCGTCGAACTCCTGGGCGGTCGCTTTTCTCTGCAGTCGTGGCTCAATCGCGGCACGCGAATTTTTGTCCAATTGCCGCTGCGAGGTCAGGCCGGCGATCGATCCGCAAGCATCGGCCAATAGGGCCAATACAGGAGATGCCGGCGGCTGCGAATCCATCTCTACCAATTTAAGGAAAGAAGCAATGGCTGATTCCAGGATCGTGATTGTCGATGATCACCAATTGGTTCGCGCCGGATTGCGCGAGCTGTTGGACACTTTTCAAAAAATCCACGTGGTCGGTGAAGCCGGCGACGGCTTGTCGGCCGTCAAAGTCGCGCAGGAGCAGCAGCCCGATCTGGTACTTCTCGATATCTCCATGCCGCAGATGCGCGGATTGGAAGCGATCAAGGAGATCAAACGGGTGTCGCCGCACAGCAAGATCCTCATGTTGAGCATGTACGAGTATCCCGAGTATGTGCAGGTCAGCTTTCAGAACGGGGCCGATGGTTTCCTGCTGAAAGATGCGGCGGTAGATGAGCTCAAAACCGCGATCGAGACGATTATGGCCGGCAAGCGTTTTGTCAGCACGGCCCTCTCCGACAGCATCATCCGCGCGTGGACCAGGAAGCAGGAACCGAGCAAAACCGAATACATGCGGGTGGAGAGTTTAACCGAGCGGGAGCGCGGTGTGTTGAAGTTGCTGGCCGAAGGGCACACCAACAAAGAGGTCGCCAAGCTTCTTCATATCAGCAGCAAGACAGTAGAGACCCACCGGTCGCGCATCATGGAAAAGTTGGCGCTGGATAATTTTGCGGCGTTGGTCAAGTATGCGATCAAGGAAAAAATCATCGAGATCTGAAAGGCCGGTTCCGCTTTTTCGACATAAGGCTGGCTATACTGTTTGCGGCATAGATTCCGGTCACACCACGTTCAGCGCTCCATAGACCGCCAGGCGGCGGACGCGGGCAAAATCGCGCGGTGTGCATACCCCTTCGCCGGTGGGGCTGGCCAGGGTATGGGAGAAATAGGCTTCACCGGCCAGCGGTCCGAGGCCGGCCAAACTTGGGCCGTTGACCGCCACGATGTCGGTATCCATTCGGCGGGTAAAGCGGGTGATGAGGTCGAGGTTGTTGGAATGAATGACCGCAGTGTGGCCAAAGCCATGCTCGGCAGCGAAACAGCGCTCGATGCCCTCTTCCGCATCTCGCACCCGCACCACCGGCAAAAAGGGCATCATCTGCTCGGCTTGCACAAAGGGGTGCTCGAAATCGGTTTCACCGTACAGCATGCGCACCTGATCGCTCAGAGAAAGACCGACGGCTTTGGCCAGGACCGCGGCGTTTTTGCCGACAAATTCCCGGCTGGCATAGAGTTCGCCGGTTTTTTCATTTTTGAGAATGGCTTTGGTGGCAAGCGCATCGATCTGGCGGCGGTCGAGGCGGATGGCGCCGGCTTCCTGCATGGCAGTCATGAAACGGTCGAATACGCTCTCCAGCACAAAGATCTCTTTTTCAGCGATGCAGATGATATTGTTGTCGAATGCGGCACCGTCGATGATGTGGCGGGCGGCAGCAGAAAGGGAAGCGGTCTCATCGACCAGCACCGGCGGATTGCCGGGTCCGGCGGCGATGACTTTTTTGCCGGCTTGAAAAGCAGCGCGCACCGGTCCGGGACCGCCGGTGGCGACGATGACCGGGATGGACGAGTGGTGAAAGAGATCGTGGGCGGTCTCGAGGGTCGGTTCGCGCAACATGGCGATAAGATTTGCCGGACCGCCGTTCTCCTGGATAACGCGGCTAAAGATCTGCATGGCTCTGGCTGAGATTTTTTTCGCCGCCGGATGGACATTAAAGACCACGCCATTGCCCGGCGCGATCATGATCACGGTGCTGTTGAACAACACCGGGATGGGGTGGGTCGATGGGGTGATGGCGGCGATCACTCCAAACGGCGCATATTCCTCGACCACCAGCCCCTTGTCGCCGATCCACGACTGTGTTTGCAAATCCTCCAACCCCGGCGTCACCGTGGCGACGTTGTGGTGCTTGAAAATCTTGTCTTCCAGACGCCCCATGCCGGTCTCTTCCAGAGCACCGCGGGCGAATTCTTCCGCATTTTCATGCATGGCGCAGCGCAAGGCGGCAATCACTTTTGCTTTGGTCGATTTGCTGGTCTGCACCCATTTCTTCTGGGCGATTTGGACGGCAGCGATCGCCGATTCGACGTCATCGAAGAGCCCATCGGCCGGAGAGAGCGGGGTGCCCGCGGGGGCGTTCTGCAATTCGCGCATGACGCGATTGACAATCTCGGCAATTCGTTGGGGATCGATGGTGTTCATGTGCTCTCCTTGGCGGTACGGGATTTGAATTTCAGCCGATGATCCGGTTCCATTTTTTGCGGTTATATGCGGTTTTTTCCTGCTGGGTCATCTTGCTGAAATCGGGTTCGCCGGTCGAACGGCTGACCTGGCTGTTTTTGGCAACGATGGGGTTGCGCGGCAGTGCGGGAACAGCGATCCGGCTCGGATCGGCGCCATAGGCGACGGCAGGATTGGTCAGCTGCATGTCGTCCGCCAGCGAACGATAGGGCTGAATGCCCATTTCCTGTAAAGCGCCGTGATAGGCATGCACGGCTTCTTCCGGAGCGATCTCTCCGTCGGCAATCAGGCGCAAAAAACTGATATAGGCCAGCTGGTGTTCGCTGTTGTTGATTTTTCGGCCGTACAAGGCGATTCGCGCTCCGTATTTGCGCGCATCGGCCAGCAGTTTGAATGCGTCGTAGGTCGTGCCCGATGAACCGCCGAGTATGCCGGGAATGAGGTGCGGATCATAGGCGGCCAACTGTTCCATGAATTTCGGCCCCTGATAGACCACTTTGAGAAAAATCGGCCGTCCGGCTTTGGTCACTCCGGCCAGGTCGCGCACGATCCGATCGTTGATGAACTGACCGAGTTTCTCCGGCTCAACCGCTTCAGGCAGGTTCGGATTGAAAACCTCGAGAAAATAGCGAAATCCCTTCTTTTCCGCTTCCAGGCGAAACTCTTTAAAGGCTTCCAGGGTGACCAGATCCAGCTCGACGTCATTGTTGTAGGTCACGGAATAGAGGCCGAGATTGGCGCCGAGAGTCCTCTCTTCCGGTGTGCAAGAGAATTTGCCGCATTGGATATGGTCGATGGTTGCAGAGCGGAACGGTCGGGCGGCTTGCTGGGCATAGCGGCTGCCCGTGGCGACGTGGATATCGGTGGTGTCGTTGGCGCGGGCTGCCGGTGTGATCGGACTGCTGTCGAACAATCGCTCTTCGATGGTCAGAATTTCGTTGGTGCTCGCAGACATCAACACGATATCGACTTTGGCCTGGCGAATGACCGAGCGGATCTGTTCGCGGTATTCGGCAAGGGTGCGGAACTTGCCTTCCTGGCTGTAATGTTCCGGGCTCTTGCCGGGTGCGGCTATGCCGTAGGCCATATCGGCATCCTTGGCATCGGCCAACAGGAAATCCTGGCACGACGAATCGGCGTGCAGCCGGGCGAGCTTGAGGTCAAGGGTTTTTTCAACCATAGGGCGATCCTGAAAGAAAGGAAAAAGGTAAAAAGTAAAAGAAAAACAAAAAAAGTTTAACCACGAAAAAATTAACCACGAAGAAAACGAAGAAGAGAAAGAGCTAAAAGTTAAAAGTAAAAAGAAAAAGAAAAAGAAAAAAAAAAAGAAAAAGAAAAAGAAAAACCGAAACAGCTTTACCACAAAATACTTCAACACGAAGAAAACGAAGAAGAGATAAAAGGCAAAAGGTAAAAGGCAAAAGAAAAACAAAGGAAAAAAAACCATATAGTCGGCGAAAAAAGTATTACCACGAAGGTCACGAAGGGGAAAAAACAATAAATTAGATTAATTATATTTATTTAATTTAATATTATATTTTCTTCGTTTTCTTCGTGTTAAATATATTTTTTGTTTTCTTCGTGGTAAATGTTTTTTAGTTTTTTTTTGCCTTTTGCCTTTTTCCTTTTACCTTTTTCTTTGTACTCGAACAAATCCACAGTTTCTCAAGCAAAAAATAACATTGTTAAATGAGAAAGGCAAAAGAAAAATGGTAAAATGCGCTGTGAACGGGGCGCATCAATCCTCTGCTGAGCCGATCGAGCGAATCATCTACGCCTTGCCGCAGCTGCCGAATACCTTGATCTTGTGCGCCACCACTTCCTTGACGCTTTCGCGGGCGCGCGCCAGCAGAGTGGGATAGTCCCACGGTTTTTCCTGGGCTTTGGTGAGATCGCGCACACAATTGGCGGCAGCGGCGCTCATTTCGGTATAAATATTGATTTTGCTGATTCCCAGGGATATGGCTTTTTTAAAATCGGCATCGCTGATGCCGGAGCCGCCGTGCAAGACGAGCGGAACCGGTGTCTTGGCGGCGATGGCGGCCAGGCGATCGAAATCGAGTTGTGGCGTGCCTTTATAAAAGCCGTGCGCGTTGCCGATGGCGACTGCCAGCGCATCGACGCCGGTCGCCTCGATAAATTCTGCCGCGGTGTCTGGGTCGGTGAACAGGCGGTCGCGCGTTTCCTCGGTCAGTTCCAGCCCTTCGTCGTTCAGGGTGCCCAACTCCGCTTCCAGGGTGATGCCGCAGGTTTTGCACAGTTCCGCCACTTTGCGCGTCTGGCTGAGGTTTTCTTCATAGGGCAATTTGGAGCCGTCGAACATGACCGATGGGAAGCCGTCGCGGATGCCGCAGGCGATGACCTCATAGTTTTTGCCGTGGTCGAGGTTGAGGCCGACCGGGGTGGCGGTGCGGGCGATCTGTTCCTTGACATAGCGCAGATAGGCCGGCAGGTCGGCGAGGTGAAAATGAATCGGATTGATCTGCAGCAGCACGGGTGCCTGGTTTTCCCGGGCGGCTTGCAGAACAGCCGGAAGAAATTCGAGAGCAAAGATATTGAAGGCTCCCACCGCATAGCGGCCGCGGCGGGCGTCTTGCAGCAATTCGGCATAGGATGTCAGTGGCATGCGATCTCGTATGGGTTGATGATTCAGGTTCTGGGCGCCGGGCCGGTGGGGTGGACCGGCCAGGCGGTTCTTTCGCCGCGATCGATTTCTGCGGCCAATTGTTGTCCGATCATTTTATAGACGAGTTTGGCGGCGGCGAAAGGCGAATTGAGGTCGCCGGGCTGGGGCGCCAATTCGACCACATCGCAGCCGACGACGCGTTTGTTTTTAAAGATCCGTTCGAGCCAGTTGAGGGCCTCATCCCAGGACAACCCGCCTGGTTCGGGAGTGCCGGTGTTTTGCACGATGCCGGTGTCGAAGGCATCGACGTCGAAAGAAATCAACACCGGTTCGGGCAGCGCTTGCAGCGCGGCGATGGCGGTTTCCGGATGTTGGCGCAGTTGCCGCATGGTGAACAGGGGTATGGCGTGTTGTTGCGCCAGGTCAGCCTCTTCGCGGCACATGCTGCGGATACCCAGGTGCAGGGTATGCGGGGTCAGATCGCGGATGCGCGCCAGCACGGAGGCGTGGCTGTAGGGATTGTCCTCGTAAGCATCGCGCAGGTCGGCGTGGGCGTCGAACTGAACGACCGAGAGCGAACCGTATTTTTCCAACAGGGCGCGCGCAAAACCGCTGGAGATCGAATGATCGCCGCCGAGCACCACGACGAACTTGTCGAACCGGAGCAGATCGCGGGTGGTGCGAAAGAGGCAATCGACCATCGCCGCCGGATCGGCGGGAATCTCGGGTGCGGCGGCGGTGAAGATGCCCATGCGCATCGGTTCAGCGCCCAGTTCTGCATCGTAGAATTCGACTTGCGCCGAGGCTTCGAGAATGGCTTGCGGTCCGTTGGCGGCGCCGCTGCCGTAGGAGATATTGCCTTCATAAGGGAAGGGCAAGACAACCACGGCGGCCTCGGTAAAAGTGCAAAATTCCGGATCCGGGTTGAGAAAAGGATGATGATGGGCCTGCATGGCGTCGGTCTCGAAAGAACAGGTCAGGTAAACCGCCGGGGTGTCGATCGATCGGCGGACTAATTTTGCTCAGGTTCGCGCCTCGATCATCGACTTGCTCCAGGCGGGCAAGGAACGGACGATCCTCTGCGGTTTGCGGGGCCGGCATTGTTGCAGGACATAGGCGGCCAGCAGCGGAAAAATCACGCTGTATTCGCCCCAGATCTGCACCAGTTTTTCTTCATCAGCCGACTGGTACTTGCCCCAGGTGACCGATTCGCTGAATGTGCAGCTGGACAGGCTGCCGTCCCGTTCAACTGCGGTGCCGATTTGCAGCCCCTGTTCAGCACCTTCGAACTCGATGCCGAGGATTTGCGATATCGTGGGTCCGGTCTGCTGGATAAAGTTCTTGGGTCCCCCGCCGCCGAGCTCGATAAAACCAGAGCCTTTGGCGCAATAGGCGATTGCGGCTGAATCGAGGATATCTTTCTGCGCCGCCAGGGTTACGGGCATGCCTTCCAGGTCGGTGCGCGCCAGGTTCATGGCGATCGAGTGGTTGGCAAGAGAATCCCAAAAGAGAGGAATGCCGTGTTCGGCCGCTGCGATGACAAAGCTGTGTTCCGGGTGCGGCGCGGTTTCTTTTGCCCACAGGCCCAGTTCGTGGTTGAATTGCCAGCTGCTGAGAGGTTTGTCCCGCAACCGATCGTAGCGTTCAGCCACAAATCGCCTGATCAGGGCATCCTGGGCTTCCAGGGTTTCTTTTTCGCGGATGCCGATATCATAAATACGGGTATCGCCGTGCTGGCGCAAGAGATTGTCGTCGCCGTGCGGATAAATCGCTTTGACCGGCAAGCCAAAGGCAAAGTGCAAGTCGTGATAGACCTGGGCGCCGGTGGAGCAGATGACATCGACGAATCCCGCTTCGATCAGGGAAATCACAAAGCCGCCCATGCCGCCGGCAATACCGGCGCCGGCGATGCCGAGCCATATGGTATCGCCGGTTTCGACCATGCGGCGAAACAGCCGGGCGCCCCGGTAAACATGGCGGGCTTCGAAGGATGTCTGGCCCATCAACTCCAAAAGTTCAGACAGAGACAGATTTTTCTCCAGCCGCGGCGGCACGATATTCGGTGCCTCGGCAAAAAGAGAGCGATTGGAAGCCATAAACACTCCGCTAAACAGAGGTGGAAAAATAGCCGGAAAGGGTCATTCGCTCATCAGAAAGACCGCCATCGACACGACAGTGGTCCACAGACCATCCTTGTGACCGCGGGCGGATTGAGCGATGCTTCTGCTGACAAATACATTTTTGTTGTCGACTTTATACTCATCGCGATGCTCGTCCCAGGCCAGGTTCGGATCGAGTTCGATACCCATGGTGGAACCCAGCATCTGGGCGGCGAGATCTTCGGCATAATCAGCGGATTTTATTTGCGTCTCACCAAAGCCGTGATGTTCGCTGATGTATCCGTATTGCTTTTTATCTTTGGGCTGTGCCAGGCCGATGGCCGCGGTGCACAAACGGTTGGGCTCATCGGTTGATTCACGTGCCATCACCACAAAGGTGATCTGTCCGGGTTTCAGCGATTTGACACCAGCTTCGCGTGAAATAATTCTGCACTCGGGTGGGAAAATACTGGAAACCTGAACCAGGTTGCAGTAAGCAACCCCGGCATCCCGCA
The DNA here is from genome assembly GCA_029565675.1 of bacterium. Classification (GTDB taxonomy): domain Bacteria; phylum Zhuqueibacterota; class Zhuqueibacteria; order Residuimicrobiales; family Oceaniaggregativiventaceae; genus Sulfursilanivivens. The sequence continues at coordinate 165,273 of JAKQNP010000004.1, read as the reverse complement.
AAGCCAGCTCAAAACTCTGCAGTTTGTCGCGATGATAACCTACGCCTTTGGTAAAGAACATGCGCTTCGCAATGATTTGATTCAATTTCGCATCGCCCTCCTTGAAAACGAAAATGGGTGGATTGGTGACCGGCATTCAGAGGCAGCGCACTGATTCCGGCATCAAGGGATGGTGTTGATGATCCTGCAGAAAAACCCTCTGCAACCGCAGCAGCCTTTCTGCTGAAAGGCGTTGACAACAGCGATAAAATTACATAAAAACAATTTCAATATCAACGGTTTTTTCTGCGCGGCGGGTGGTTGATCGGTAATGGGGATAGGATGGGGGCGAGAAACTTTCCGGTCAATGAATGTGGATCGGCCGCCACGCTTTCGGGAGTGCCGCAGGCCACCAATTGTCCGCCCTGATCACCGCCGCCGGGACCGAGGTCGATAACCCAGTCGGCGCATTTGATCACATCGAGGTTGTGTTCGATAACCAGCACCGAGTGGCCCTGGTCGACAAGCTGATTGAGCGCATTGAGCAAGACCGCCACATCCTGGAAATGCAAGCCGGTTGTGGGCTCGTCAAAGAGATAGAGATTGTGATGGGTGCTGTTTTTGTCCTGCAACAGATGGCTTGCCAATTTGATCCGCTGCGCCTCGCCGCCGGACAGGGTGTTGGACGCCTGCCCCAGTTGCAGATAGCCCAATCCGACATCGCGAAGCGGCTGCAATTTGTGGATGACGCCGGGTTGATCGCGAAAAAAGTCGATGGCTTCATTGACGGTCATTTCGAGAACCTCGGCGATGTTTTTGCCGCGGAAGTGCACCTGCAGCAGCGAACGTTTGTAGCGTTTGCCGCCGCAATCCTCGCATTCGAGATAGAGGTCGGCGAGGAACTGCATCTCGACCTTGACGGCGCCGGCGCCCTGGCAGGTTTCGCAGCGACCGCCGGCCGTGTTGAAGGAAAAGTCGCCGGGTTTCAGTCCCAGCACACGCGCCTGGCGGCTTTCGGCAAAGAGAACGCGGATTGCATCAAAGGCTTTGAGATAGGTGGCCGGATTGGAGCGCGGCGATTTGCCGATCGGCGATTGGTCGACCAGCGCGATCTCGTCGATCGCTTCGCCGCCGCTGATGCCGCTGCATAGGCCGCCCGGCCGCTGGCTGTCGCCGCGTTGGCGCGCCAGGCCGCGGTAGAGCACTTCGTGAACCAGGGTGCTTTTGCCGGAGCCGGAGACTCCGGTGACAGCGACCAGAACACCCAGCGGAAAAGAAACCGTGATGCTCTGCAGATTGTGCTCGCGGGCTTTGTGCACGGTGATGGCCGGACCCTGGCTTGGGCGCCGCTTGGCGGGAACGGCGATGTGTTTTTTGCCGCTGAGATAAGCCCCGGTGAGTGAGGTCGGATGATCGGCGATGGCTGACGGTGTGCCCGAAAAGAGCAAACTGCCGCCTTCCCGACCGGCCAGCGGGCCGATATCGATCAGATAATCGGCGTTTTCGATGATTTCGCGGTCGTGTTCGACCACCACCACGGTGTTGCCGATTTTGCGCAATTTTTGCAGGATATTCAACAGATTGCGGGTATCGCGCGGATGAAGGCCGATGGTCGGTTCATCGAGGATATAGAGCGCGCCGACCAGTTGCGAACCGAGCGCAGTGGCCAAATTGATGCGTTGAAATTCGCCGCCGGAAAGGGTAAAAGTGCGGCGGTCCAGAGTCAGATAATCGAGGCCGATTTCGTCGAGGGTGGTGAGCCGGTTGATCAACTCGTCAAAGATCTGGCCGCTGATCGCTCTTTCCTGTTCCGAAAGGGGCAGATCGGCAAAAAAACGACGCGCCGAACGGATGTCCAGACGACAGCTCTGCGCAATCGACAGGCCACCGATGCGCACCTGCTCGGCTTCCGGCCGCAAGCGGCTGCCGTGGCAGGCAGTGCAGGGCACATAGCCGCGATATCGGCTGAGAAAGACGCGCACGCTGATTTTGTACTTTTTGCTCTCCAGCCACTCGAAAAAACGATCGAGGCCGGGATAGGGATCGGATCCCTGCCAAACCCACTCCCGTTGTTCATCGCTCAGCTCCGCATAAGGAGCGTGGATATCGATGCCCCTTTTGGGGGCTTCCTGCAACAGCAGATCGCGCAATTCACGGTGCGCCGGAGTGCTCCACGGAACGATGCAGTCCGCGGCCAGACTTTTGCTGGGATCGGGAATGACCCGCTGGCGGTCGATATGGATGATATCGCCGAAGCCTTTGCAGATGGGACAGGCGCCAAAGGGATTGTTGAAGGAAAAAAGCCGCGGTTGCGGTTCGATGAAGGTCTGCTGGCAGCGGCTGCAAGCGAAATCCTGTGAATAGCGCCGGCTGTCGCCGCCCAAAACATGCGTCTGCATGACACCGTGACCGTGGTGAAAAGCTTGTTCGACCGAGTCAGCCAGGCGGGTCTGCATCTCTGGTTTGAGGATCAACCGATCCATGACCACATTGAGGCATTCGTTGGGGATGATGGCCGCATCGGACAACGCGACGATATCGCCGTTTTTCCAGAGGCGGAGAAATCCGGATTCGCGCAAAAAAGCGGCGGCGGCTTCTCGATCGGATTCGCAAAACGGAAAGGTCAGCACCACTTTGGTGCCGACCGGCAAGGCTTGCAGATCGGACAGGACGTCGGCAACGCTGTCTTTGCGCACGGGCTGGCCGCACGATGGGCAAAAGGTGCGGCCGATACGCGAATAGAGCAACCGCAGATAATCGAGGATCTCGGTGGCGGTTCCGACCGTCGAACGGGATGAGCGGATCGGATTCTTTTGTTCGATGGCCACGGCCGGCGCCAGCCCCTTGATCTCATCCACATCGGGCCGCGACATGCGGTCAAGGAATTGCCGGGCATAAGCGGACAGCGATTCGACATAACGGCGCTGGCCTTCGGCGTAGAGGGTGTCGAAGGCAAGGCTCGATTTTCCGGATCCGGAGACGCCGGTGATCACCACCAGATGGTTGTGCGGCAGATCGACATCGATATTTTTCAGATTGTGTGTCCGCGCTCCGCGGATGGTGATGGCTTGTGGTTTCATATCGGGTTATCGTCGAATGGGACCTGGACAGAATTCGGTGGCTCCTCGTTCGGATGTTCAGCGGTTGTTGCCGAGAATACGCCTGAGCGCAGGGTAGATGCCGATGGCGGCGGCACCGCCGACTGTGGCGGTGATCAGCTGCGGAAAGGTAAATGCGGCGATAACCGCTTCCGGCAACTGTCGCCCGAACAGCAGAGGCACAACCAGTGTTGCTGCTGCATAGAGAATCAGGGTTTTGCCGGCTGCGGCGATTGCCAGGGCCATCCATCCCTGCCACCGCTTGAGCGACAGCGATTGTTTCCCGGCGCTTGCCAGCATGGCAAACAGCAAGATATAAACCGCGTTGGCAAGCATGATGAACGGCACCATCGGCGCCAGAATCGGTGGCAGCTGACCGCGAAGCAAACCCATCAATGGCGTGGCAAGGCCGAGGATGACTGCGGCGACAGAGTTGAGCAGCAAGGCGGTGAGCAGCAGCATCAGATTGACCAGCGGGCCTGTAATGGGTTGCGGCAGGCCGATCATTTCGATCGCCAGCGTCAACGAGAGCAAAAAAACCAGACGGGTGAGCATTTTTGTGCGTTTCATCGCCCTGACCTCTTGATCGATTTGCCAGAAGAACACACTGGTTTCCATTTACCGGACACCAGTGTGCGGAACCGTTGAAATTAAGAAAATTGCGTCTGAAATGCAAACACCAAGTCACAGGCCGATTGGCGGCAGAAATTTGCTTGCTTAGTCATGCGGAATGGCTATATTTAAAGAAATGGATGGCGATCTGATTCGGATGAGTTTGAACGGCCATCCGCCGCATTTCTTTGGCAGGCCGTACTGCAGAAACAAGCAAAGGAGATCTTAATGGCCGAGCTTGAACAAGTTCAAGAAATCCGACAACGAATGGAGCGGGAGCTTCGCCGCAAGGCGAATGTCATCGGCGTGGGGGTCGGTTACAAGGAAAGCGGGGGCAAGGTCACCGACGAAATGGCGCTGGTGGTCCTGGTGCGCGACAAAAAGCCTTTGCAGGCTCTGGAAAAAAAAGACGTGGTGCCGCAGACCATCGATGGAATGAGCACGGATGTGCGCCGGGCCGGCAAAATCACCGCACTGGCGACCACCACCGATCGCTGGCGTCCGGCCGTCGGCGGTATCAGCACCGGCCATTATGCGATTACCGCCGGCACGCTGGGGGCGGTGGTGCGCGATGCCGAGACCGATGAGCTGTTGATCCTCTCCAACAATCATGTGCTGGCCAACAGCAATGACGCTCAGTTGGAAGACGATATCCTGCAGCCCGGGCCTATGGACGGCGGCCGGGTTCCCCAGGATGTAATCGCCCGACTGCACCGCTTTCAGCCGTTGTATTACATGGGTGGGGAAAATACAACCAGCAAGTGCGCCATTTCACTCGCTCTGGTGCAGATGCTCAATGCGCTGGCCAAATTGTTCGGTTCCACCTCCCGGTTTACCACCCATCCGGAGGAGATTAAAAATCTGATCGATGCGGCGCTCGGCAAACCGCTCGAAGAAGAACTGGTCAAGCAAGAGATCTACAAAATTGGCAGCGTCAGCGGGGTTGCCGAGGCTGCCATCGGCATGGCGGTCAAAAAGTGCGGACGCACCACCGCCTCGACGAAAGGCAAAATTACTGTTCTCGATACGACCATCGAAGTGGGCTATGGCGGCGATCGCACCGCCGTGTTCGATCACCAGATTCTCGCTTCGGATATGTCGCAGCCGGGCGATTCAGGCTCGCTGATCGTTGACCAGGAAAACCGCGCGGTGGGATTGCTCTTTGCCGGTTCGGATGAGGTCACCGTGCTCAATCCGATCCACAACGTGATGAAGCTGCTCAAGATTAAATTCGACTGAGGTGAAGGGTTCCGATGCAGCTTTATATTGTTTTGACGGTACTGGGCTTTGGTTTTGGCACTGCCCTGACCCTCATCCTGCTGAGTTTGTCGCTAAAAAAGACCCCCAAGCGCTACGATGACTATGCTTTCGGGGTGGTTCTTCTGTGTTGTGCGATCTGGAACGCCGCCAACCTGTTGTCGCTGTTGGCCGAGCTGTTGTTCGGTTCGGTGGCCTACCCGGCGATGGTGCTTTTCAAACTGTTCGCACTGGTCGGTTTGGCTCTCATGCCGTCCGCGCTTTTGCATGTTTACCTGGCCATTGTTTTTCGCAACACATCGGCGCAGCCGTTGCGGCTGAGTCTGCGCCAACGGCTGATAATTGCCGCAGCCTATTTGCCGGCTCTTTTTTTTCTGCTGAGTCCAATAAAGTGGCCGCTGTTGCCGATTCCAGATCTTTTGCTCAGCCGGTTATTCGTCGTTTGGGGTATTGCCGCCATCTGCCTGTCGCTGTGGATCAGCCATCGATTCATCCCGCATTTGCCGGATCCTTCGGATCGGCATTTTTACCGCGATTTGAATCAGCTGCTGGCAGGAATTGCCATTGGCCTGCTGCTGGTTTTTCTCCTGCCCCTGTTCCGGCTGCCCTATATCGGCAGGTATTTTATTTTGCTCATGTGGCTGTCACCTGCCTATCCGATGGCAGTGCTTGCTTATTATGTCTATCGCTATAACTTTTACCGGTTGGTCGTCAAACCCAGTCTGGTCTATTCCATTGTCTATGGTTTGGTTCTGGCGCTCTATCTGCTTGGAATCAGGCGGCTGGGAGACTATCTCGGACAATTTCCGGACATCAATTCGGCATTGATCGAGGCCTTGTTGTTGGTGGCGTTGGTCTTTGCTTTTCAGCCGTTTCGCACCCGCCTGCAAAACCGTCTGGACAAGCTGTTCTTCAAGGAGCGCTATTATTATCAACAGGTGCTCCGCGAGTTGTCAGACAGCATCAGCCGAATCGTCGATCTGGATCGCTTGCTGGCCACTCTGAGCGATGCTCTGCTCACGGTTTTCAAAGCCAAGGCGAATGCCATTTTGGTGTTTCGTTTCGACAGCGACCGGTTGACCATCCTGAGAACGGCAGGCACCGCCACGCTGGTCCAGATCGAGCCGCTGGTGCAGGCTCTGCAGAATACCCGGCATTTCAGACTGCGGCGGCAGATGCGCGATCACCGGGTGGTGTGGGCGCTGCAGCAAAACAACATCGCTCTGGCCGTGCCGATCTCTTTCGAACAGGAACTAACCGGCCTCATCGGTCTGGGCGAGCGGCAGAACGGCAACGAATATACTGACGAAGAAATGGATGTGCTGCAGACTTTTGCCAATCAGGTTGGGCTGGCCTTTGAATATGCCCGTCTGGTGCAGGAGCGATTGGAGATGGAATCGCGCATCTATCAGACGGAAAACCTGCGCAACATGGGACAGCTGGCCGCCACGATTGCACATGAGATCAAAAATCCGCTTTCATCGATCAAGGTGTTGGTGCAGGTGTTGAGCGAAAGCGCCGATCCCGAACAGGCGGCTGACTTGCATCGGGTGGTGGCCGAGATCAACCGTTTGAATGAAGTGTTGGAAAAGCTGTTGAGTTTTGCCCGGCCTTCGCAGTCCAATGCAGAGCAGATCGATGTGCGAGAAATCGCCATGGATATCACCTCATTGTTGCGCCATCAGGCTGAGCAAAGTGGTGTGCACATCGAGGTCATCTCTCCGGACCAGCCTTGCCGGGTTTTGGCGACGCAGCAAGCGGTGCGCGAGATTCTGTTCAATTTGCTGCTCAACGCGGTGCAAGCTTCGCCAAAAGGCGCTCAAGTGACCGTGCAGATCGGCGTTGTTCAACCCCAGGCTGGAAAGAGGAAAGAGAGCCGTCTGGAGATTCGCGTGAGCGACAAAGGCGCAGGCATCGACCCCGAATTGACGCAAAAAATATTTGCTCCCTTTTTCACCACCAAGGCAGTCGGCGCCGGGTTGGGACTGACGATCGTGCGCCGCAATGTGGCGGATCTCGGCGGTGAGATCAAAATCCACAGCCGCAAAGGTTGGGGTACAGAGTTCACGATTGATCTCAAGTGTAACGAACAGAGCCAGGAACAGGCGGAATGACGTGACGGACAAGATCTTGATAGTCGATGACGAACCGACCGCGCGTTACGGCATGCAGCGGGCACTCGCCGGTCGGGCGTATGAGTTGCAGAGCGCAGAAAATGGCCGTGAAGCTCTCGTTGTAATCGAGGCATGGAATCCCGATTTGGTTTTATGCGACATCCGCATGCCTGAAATGGACGGCATTGCGCTGCTGCAAGAAGTGAACAAAAAGGCGAGCGCGCCGCTCTTTATTCTGGTAACCGCGCACGGCTCGGAGCGCATCGCTGTGGAGGCGATGAAAGCGGGTGCCTACGATTATATCGTCAAGCCGTATGAATTGGACGAGTTGCGGCTGACGATCAAGAAAGCGCTGGACAAACGGCATCTGGAGCAGGAAAACGCGCAGCTTCGGCGTCAGCTCAAGTATGCCGGGGAAATTCGCTTGCTCGGAGAGAGCGAAGCCATGCAGCGGACGCGCAACCTGATCGACAAGGTGAGTCAAACCGATGTCACGATTTTGCTCACCGGGCAGAGCGGAACCGGCAAGGAACTGGCCGCCGAGCAGATTCATCGTTCGAGTTTGCGGCGGAACGGACCGTTTATCACCATGAATTGTGCGGCCATTCCCAGAGATCTGGTGGAAAGCGAGCTGTTCGGCCATGAAAAGGGCAGTTTTACCGGAGCAGTGAGTCAGCGCAAAGGCAAATTCGAATTGGCCGATGGTGGCACCTTGTTTTTGGACGAGATTGCCGACATGAACTTGAAGACGCAGGCGAAAATACTGCGGGTGCTGGAAGACAAACAGGTGGTGCGGTTGGGCGGCAAGGAGGTCATCCATACCGACGTTCGCTTGATCAGTGCCACCAACAAGGATCTAAACCTTGAGATCGAACAAGGCCGGTTTCGCGCCGATCTCTATTACCGCATCAAAGTGGTTGAGATCCATTTGCCGCCGCTGATGGAGCGGCAGGCGGACGTCTTGTTGTTGGCAGACCATTTTTTGCAGCGATCGATCGATCGCCATCGATTGCCGGAGCGGGATTTCGATCCGGCTGCGCGGGCGCTGTTGCAGCGGTTTTCCTGGCCGGGCAATGTACGACAACTGCAGAATGTGGTGGAACAGGCGGCGATATTGGCGGAGGGGGAGAGGATCACGCCAGCCCAACTGCCGGATGAAATCAGGGCAGCGGGGTTGACCCCGTTGATTCAAGGCGATTTGGGCGGGCGATCGTTTACAGCAATGAAGAAACAGGCAATTGCCGAATTCGAGCGGCAATGGATCAGCGAGGCGCTGCAGCGCTGCGGCGGCAATGTGAGCGCAGCAGCCAGAATTTTACAGATGAAGCGCCAGTTCTTGCAGCAAAAGATGCAGTCGCTGGGCATACAAGCGACGGATTATCGGCGCACCGATGGGATCATTCGATCCGATTGAAAACAAAGGGCACGTTGACGGTCAAGGAGCCTTCAGGAATTGTTTCGAATTTCAGCCGGCGCAGGATATTGACGAGTTCGCGGACAAATTCAAGATTGCTGATATTGGTTTCAACCACGTCGATTTGTGAGACCTGTCCATTGGCTTCGATGGTCACATCGAGGCTGATTTTGCCGCCGAGGGCGGGATCGGTGCGCAAGTGTTTGTTGTAGGCATACATGACTCGGCCTTGCTGGCTTCGGATCACCGACATCACCGATTCAGCAGTGCGATAGCCCATGGCGCTTTCAGAACCGCGTATGCGGCCGGGCGCCTGGATGTTGACGTTGCCCCTCTTTTCAAGGCCCACCGATTCCACCTTTTGCACATCCTGGATCAAATCATCGATTGAGCCGCTCAGACCCATGTCCATCAGATCATCGATTGCATCTCCGGGCTGTTGCCCGTCCCCGATGCCCGCACCTTTGCCTCTGCCGTAGCCGTCGCCTTTGCGCAGGGGCGTTTGTCCAATAAGGTCATCGAGCTCCTGTACCAGTCCCTGATCGATCAAAAAATCGGCTGCGCCGCCGCTGTGGCTCGATTCGCCGGTTCCACCGATCAAGGCCAGCAAGCCTTTGCTGGACACCGATTCTTCCGCTGAACCTCCGCCGGCGCCGCCGCGGCGTTCGCGGCCTTGCCGCTTCTCGGCATCGCCGGATTTCTTCTCGCCTTCCTGTTGCTCACCGGTAGCCCCTGCAGTGGTGGCGCCGACCTGCTGATCAGGCAGTGAAAGCTGCTGCGGGGGGATAAATTTGGCAAAGCGTTTGGGCACTTCTGCCAATCGCGGTGGCTCCAGGAGGGGCAAATCATAGTTGCGCAAAAACAAACCAAACAAAAGCTCGAAGCCAATCAGCGATGCCAGGATGGTTTTGAACAGCAGATCTTTGCCGATCGCTTTTCCCTGGGCATTGAGCCAGGAATAGGATTTTTCATTGTCTGCAGCCTCGGTTTGGCCGTTGACGAGGAATTGGATCGTCGCGTCGCCGACCTCGATGCGACCGCGGCGGCCGTGCTGAATTTGCAGCTGGCAATAGCCGTCCTTGACCGGCAGCAGTTCGTGCACCATCAAGCTGTGCAGATCCAGCTGAGCATCCTGGAAGTTGATCTCGCCGCGCACCTGCGAATCAAATCGCAAAGTACAGCCGCTGTCGGAACAGTCCATTAGCCGCAGAGAACGCGGGAAAGAATCGCCATACACCACAATATCGTTTTTGGGACTCTTGCCGATGGTCAGCGATTCCCTGCTGTGCAGGTTGCGGGTGATATTTTTGCTGCCTTGGGAAATCTGCAAGTTGACGACAGCTTTTTTTCGGCTCTTTGGCATTCGATCTCGAGAAGTTTGGCCGGATTCGATTGCAAACGAATCCGGTTTAAGTACGACCCATTTTATTTAAGCGGTTTGCCCTTTGTGTTTATTTCCGGGGTCAATGCAGGGCAACCCGTGTTTTGCAAAGCAGCGGTGTGCTTCTGCCGACTAGTCGACTTGCATCACCGTCAGCATCATGTTGTTGTAGCCGACCTTGCCGCAGCTCAGCATGATGCGTTTGATCAGTTCAAAGGTCATTTCGCGGTCAGCCTGGATCGAGATAGATCCCTGGAAACCGGCCAGCTGCGCGGACATTTCGCCGATTCCTTCTGAAATTGCGCGCAAGCGGGACAATTCATCGACCAACGGCTGAATCAAAAAACCGCTCTGTTGCATCACCTGATCAACGCCGATGAGGGGCCTGCCGTCGAGCAGAATCCAGGCCTGGGTGACGGCGACCACTGAAGTGACACGGGGTTTTGTCTGCGACGTCGATTCAGGCAAGCGCAAGTCCTGGGTGATGGTGACGATCTGCCCTTCGGCGCTGTAGGATTTGAGCAAAAACACCAGCAGGATTGTAAACATGTCGATCATCGAGGTCAGGCGCAGCTTGAAAGTGCCGCTGCGCAATCGACGGCTGCGCGAAACTTTGGGAAGAGCGGATTGCATGAAAAGAGTCATAGGCATCTCTTGCGATTGCCTCCGGCTGCAGCACCGACTAACCGGAGATCGATATATTGGTAAAGCCGGATTCCCGGCAGCGGTCCATCACGGAAATGATGGTTTCGTAGGTTATCGAATTGACCGGAGCGATGATAATGTCCTCCGAGTCGGGGTATTTGCTTTTGGCGGCTTTCAACTGGTCGCTCAGGGTTGACCAGTCATAGCCCTCTGCGGTTTTGGGAATGGCGGGCAACTTCAGGTCAGGACTCCTGACCTCAAACCCGGTTTCCTTGATAAACAGAAAGTTGAGCACCACGGTTTTTCTTTCTTGCTGCTGAGCCACCGCGCCCTGGCGCTCCAGATTGGGCAACGAGAGTTCCAGGACGGCGATTTTGACAAATACCGCAGTCAACAGCAGGAAAGGGATCAGGATCAGAAAGATATTCATCACCGGGGTCAGATCCAGATCGCTTTCCTGGCGATCGCGGCGGCGCGTTTCTATGGCATTTTTTAAATTCACGCCTTACCTCGTTGTGACCAGATGTTTGTAAATGCGGGCCACGTTCTCGTTGATCTCGTCGACGATTTCATTGGTTTTTTCCACCAGATAGGTGTAACCGATCATACAGGGAATGGCGGTGATCAAACCAAAGGCGGTGGTGTTCATGGCCAGCGAGATGCCGGCGGAGAGAAGTGCAGCCTTGTCCGCGGCATCGGCGTGCGCCACGGCGGCGAAGGAGTTGATCAGGCCGAGGATGGTGCCCAGGAGGCCAAGAAGGGTGGCCACATTGGCGATCATGTTCAGGTAATTGGTGCGCTTTTCGATTTTGGGGATTTCCACCATCGCCGACAGTTCCATGGCATTTTGGATGCTGGCCGGGGAATTGTTGTACTCTTCCAACCCGGCACGGGCGATCCTGGGCAAAGCTGCTTCGGACATGTTGCAGAACTCGATGGCGCGCTGGATGTTGCCGCCGCGCACCAATTCGATCAGGCGGTTGACGAAGGTTTCCGTGTCGATGCGGTTTTTAAAGCGAATCGCAATGATGCGATCGATGATGATGGCGATGCCGAGAATGAGGGCAAACAAGATGATATACATGACAGGGCCACCCATCGTAAAAAAGCGGATGATACTTTCCAACGACAACCTCCTTATCTTGCGATTGCTGGGTAGTCAACGGCGATCCGGATGATCTGTGTTTAAGGCCGGCTTTGAGCGAGCGCCAAAACCGCTGCAGAGGTGAATGTGAACACCACGGTCGAATTCGCTGAGTTACCAGGGGATATAATTTTTGCGTTCTTTTTTTTCTACCGATGTTTTTGGGATGATCTGCCCGCGCTTCTCGACCGTTCTAAAGATCTCCTTAAAAAAAGAACGTTCAATGCGGATATCATCGATTTCGGGGGCTGATCCCGGTATGATAAAAACCGCTTGCGGTTTTTCGAGTTGGCCGACCACCTCGATTTTATCGAGGAACAGCTTGATCGAACCATCGTCGACCCGCGGTTCAGCGGCGGGTTCACTTGCCGTCACGGTTTTTTCCGTTTCCTGTGGTTTTTCCTGTGCCGTGGCAACAACGCTCACCAGCAACAACAGCAACAGTGCGATAATCTTCAATCCGATGTCTCCCGGGTTAAAACCGGTGCACTCGAGAGTTCTGCGCTCAGGACTTGAATGCGTTTGCGGCTCTCTTCGACCCAATGGTTTTCGATCTGGTTATCCGTTGCCTGTTCGACCATCCGGCGGTACGTATCCAGAGCCCTTTCTTTATAGGGTTGGGCGCTCTCGAGCAGTTTTTGGCTGTAAAGTTGGGCTTCTTCGCTGTTCAGACCTGTCGGCCGCGGCGACTCGACAAAAGCGCGCACCAGTTCCTCGAACACCATGCCGATGCGATAAGAGGCGGCGGTGCTCCAGTCGGCCACCTGGTATTCGAGTGTCTCTTTGTAGCTGTTCAGCACGGTATTGAATTTGTCGATTTTATTGTGCAGCGATTGTTTCAACGGCGGGGTGAGCTCCATTTTTTGATAGTCGGCAAAATGGACTTCCCCGATCATAAACTGCGCCTGGGCGACGAAATAGTTGTCCAGAACATTCCCTTTTTGTAATTCAAATTTGTAGAAATCGACCAGTTGGGCAAATTCCTGCAAAGCGGTTGTGCGCCTGCCTGACTTGAATGACATTTCGCCGCTGCGGTACAGGCATTCGATTCGGTCTTCCAGGTGGTCGGGAAAGGACTCGATGAAGCGCTGATAGACTTTTTTGGCGGCGAACCAGTCTTCGACCGTTTCGTAGCACAGGGCCGCGTTTTTTAACGATTGCGGTGCAAATTCCGAGCCAGGGTAATTGTCGACCAACAACAGATAATCGGCGGCAGCCAGGGCCCAGGATTGAATGCTCATGCGGATATCGCCGGCGCTGAAGAGCGCTTCCGGCGCCAGGGCGGAGGCGGGATAATTTTTTCCCAGTTCTTCCAAGAGCAGCGCGGCCTGCACCGCCTGGCCGGTTTTTTGGAATTGGCCGGCGGCGGCGAACAGCGCCCGTTCGCGGAACTGCGCATCCGCACTGGATGCCGCGATCGATTTCAGCAGAGAGGCGGCCTGGTCGTATTGCCCCTCGGCGTCGAGATTTTCGGCGATTTTAAATTGGGCTGAGGCGACCAGTTTGGACGCCTTGTCGACATGACGGGTCGAATCGGGATAGTCGGCGATCAATTGGTTGAGCCAGGTCTCGGCTTCGCGGTAGTAGCCGCTCTCAAAGAGCGCCTGGCCGGTGTTCAAGTAAGCCGTCAAATAATAGGGCCGATTTTCGCCGAGATCCACCACTCTCTTGTAGGCTTTGACCGCTCCGGTATACTCTTTGAGTTCGTGCAGCGTTTCGCCGAATTTCATCAGGACTTGATCGATGTATTTGCTTTCCGGGAAAAAGCGGACAAAATCGTTGCAAGACCGCAACAGATCATTCTCGGAATGGCGAGAGATGCGGGCGATGAGGATATCGCCGGTCCCCAAAAATTCGTCGATATAGATGGTTGCGCTGTCCTGGGTTTGTTCGCTGACGAGCAGTTGGGTAGTGCAGAGAATCCGATTGTGCGCCGCATCCTCGCGAAAAGCGCTGGAATCGTATCTGACCACGACGTCATAATAGGCTGCAGCGGCTTTGGCAAATGCACCCTGTGCATAATAGCATTCGGCCAGGTAATAGTGGATTTCGCCAGCGTCTTTGTTCCTCGGAAAATCTTTCAGATACTGTTCATAATTTTGGATGGCCTGGTTAAAATGGCGTTCCAAACCGGTTTCCTGGCCGGCGGCCTGGGCGGAGGTGCCCAGGTAGACGAGATATTCCGCGGCGAGGTCGACTGCAGAGTTGTAGAGAGAGTCATCCGGTTGGGAACGCGACCACATGCCGCTGGGGGAAAAAAGATCGATCGCTTCGCGACGAGCGGAGTCGGCCTGCTCGAACTGGTCATCGTTGGTATAGTTTTCGACGATTTTGCGGAAAATCGCCGGCGCTCGGTCATAGGTGGGAAAGATGGTCAACAGAGTTCGGTAAGTCGCGATGGCTTCGGTATAGTAATTGCGCTTTTCATACAGCTCACCCATTTTCAGCAAAATGTTCAATGAGAGATCCCAGTAGCTGTGTGCTTCCAAAAAGCGTTTTGCTTCTTGCGGTCCGCCATATTCGGTAAAGCAGCTGGCGATGTAATGCACGGATTCGCGCCGCAGATCCGCCCGACTCTTGCCGATGGTGCGCGAATTGAGTTTTTCGACCGTTGTCAGATCGTCGATCAGGTAGGTGAAGGTGCTGATTGCACTGGCAAAGTCGCTGATGTTGTAATAAGACCAGCCGAGTTTATAGAGGGCCATGTCGAAATAAGGGTTATCCCATTTGCCGAGTAAATAACGATAGTGTTCGATCGCGCGTTTGTATTCCTGGCGGTCAAAAAAGAATTCGCCCATGCGGAAATGGGCTTCAAGATTGCTGGGAGACTGCGGGAACTGGCGGATGAGCAGCTCGAAATAGCCCTTGGCTTTTTCGTCGTTGCCTTCCTGCAAATGGGCCATTGCCGCTTTATAGAACACTTTATCCAAAAAGTCGATCGTATTGAATTCGGTTGCGATGCGGTAGCAATAATCAATGGTGGCGCCGAGGTTCATGCGCGGTGCAATCGGTTCCTGGTCGATTTCTTGCTGGTCAAAGGCTTCCAGAGCGCGTTCATATTCGGTCATCTCTTTTTGATAGACCAGAACCGATTTTTGTTCATACAATTCGGCCAGTTGAAACATGATGGTCGGCGCAAAATCGCTTTTCGGGTATTTTTTCAGCAGAGCTTCGTGTTCGTCGATCAAAGCGGTCAATTTTTGCAGGTTGTTGCCGGCTTGACGCAGAATGGCGGTTGCCAGCTCGCTTTCCTGGGGATAAATCGGCATGGGTGCCGTCATAAACAACAAGCACAACAAGAATATTGGACTGACTATTTTATTCGCCATGGGCATCAATAGGTTGCGCCGGAGGGATCGGTTTTTTCAGCCGGCGACTTGGTATCGGTTTCTGGTTGATCGGGCATTTTATTTCCCTGCATTTGCATCAAAAAAGATGCACGAGCACGACCGTACTCGGCATAGACGCGCCAATCTCGGCGGTCTTGCCGTGTAAAAGTCCTTTCCTGAAGAGCGGCAAGCAGTTCGGACAAATCGGTAAACGTCTGCCGTTCATCCCGAATGCGGTTGAGCAATCCTTCACGGGTCTCCTGCAGCCTGACTTTTTCCTCCTGCACAGAAACCGGCAGCGCTTCTTCAGAGGGCAGATTGATCGAATCGAGCAGTTTGCTCTCCAGCATCAAGAGATCGAGTTTTATTTTTTCGATATTGGCGGCTTCATCGATCAAGGTCAGCTCGACTTGTTCAACGATGGATGGCACCACATCGCGTTCAGGGAAAATGGCGATCAATTGATCGTAGACATTTCTCGCTTCTTCATACTTGTCCAATTTGAGATAGGATCGGCCGAGGAGAAAGAACCCCTCTTCAGCCAGATCGCTGTCGGGAGAGACAGCCGCCAACTCGGTCAAAACTCTGACCGCCGTTGTCCAGTCGCCGAGTTTTGCCGACGCCCAGCCGGCAGCCAGCAGGGCGTTGGCATAGCCTTTGTGATCTTTCGAAACCGCATTGAATTCCTTGAGTGCAATACGGTAGTATTTCAATTCGTAATAGATGTATCCCATCGTGAGATGGGTTTCGTCGACTGCGCCGCGAATGACATCGTTGGTGATCGGCAAGGCTTTCAACAGGGCAAAAGCGCGCAGAGCGTCGCGCACTTGTTTGAGGCGCAGGTTAGACAGGCCGATGGTGTAGAGACCGTAGGGGTAGTAGGAACTGTTGTCGCTGATTTCTGCCAGCACCTTGCACGCCTGCACATAGTCCTTTAGCTTGTGATAGCTCAGACCGGCATAATAGCGGGAGCCGTCGAGAATTTCGCGCCGGGGATTGCCGCGGCTGATGACGGTATAGTATTCGAGGCATTTGACATAATCGCCGCGGTCGTATTCGATGCGCTGCAGGCCGAGCAGGACGTTGGGCAGAAAGGGGCTGCGGACATATTTTCGCACCATGTGCCGGTAAATTTTGCTGGCGCCTTCGGTCAGGCCGATTTCATAAAGGCAATCTCCAAGCACCAGAAGCGCCTGGTCGATTTTTGAATAGGTCGGATGGAAGTCGAGCAGAATGATCAGGTCGCGCGCCGCCTCCCAATACTTGGTCTGCTCATAAAGACTTTTGGCCTGTACAAAAAGCTTTTCCGAGGCTTTTTCCAGATCAGAATAGGCCGCTTTTCCCGCTTGCTGGCCTTGGAACTGCGCTGAAGCCGGCAGGATGGCCAGGAACAGAAGAAAAAAAGCCAATAAAAGAGAAGAGAAAAATGTCTTTTCCGTTCGGCACATAGGTTTTGGGTCGCTGTAAAGTGTTACGCGTCTATTCCGGTCGGGGCGTCGGTTTTTTTTCATTTTCGAGCTGCCGGCGCATTTCCTCGAGTTCTTGAATCACCTTTTGCCGTTTCTCTTTGATGGTCTCCCGTTTTGCCTGCTCTTCGAGCTCGCGCATTCTTTGCAGCTTCTCGTCTGCTGTCAGATATTTAAACAGAGTCATCCGGTGGGTGACGCCCAGGACGATCTTCCAGTCGGCGTATTCTTTGATAAAAGGCGTGGAAGCTTGTTCCTGTAAAGAGGGAGTGCTGCCCAACCGGACATCTCCAGCAATGTCAAAAACGAGATTTTTAGGACCAACGAAGCGAAATCCCTGGGTAAAACGCATGAGATTGTATTTGGTTGGCACAACTTCTGTCTGATTGATAAAGAAATCACCGCTGAGCTCAGTATAGACGACCGTCGTACGGATAGGAAATTTTATCCCCAGGCTGCACAACAGTTGATCTTTATCGTCGGTAAAATAGCGATCATGCCAGTTATGGTCTCTAAAACCGAGGTTAAGAGATATTTTAAGCGCGTGCGGTGTGGCGGCATTGTTCAAGTCCCAATTGATCAAAGCCAGCAATCCCCATCCGTGTTTGCCTGACGAAAAAGGTTCGTAAGGCACACTGGGTTCATAGTCTTCTACCAGGGCGCCGGCGGTGGCGAATTGCGCGAAACCGAGCAGACCGAATTGAAACACCGACCTTTCGCGGCCCGGCATGAATTTGATGCCGGCCCGTGTATCGCCGATAGGGCCCCATAAATGTTTCTGATCGTCTTGATACGGTACAAAATGACCGAAAATTTCAAACTTTCTCGACAAACCGAGCGTCATGGCGATGTTGAGAGTGTGGTCTTCCAATTGCCGTCGGCTGCCGTTTGCATCGGTTCCGGATGGGGTAAAAAAGCCCGAATAGAACGCATTTAAGTAGAGCTGCCCGGGAAAGACCGGTTGCGCATCCCAGACGCGCAGCAAGCCTTTGCCTCCCGTGTAAGTAACCTGTGCCGGAGCGGTGGTCACGAAGCTGGCACAGAGAAGAAGCAGCAGTGACGGCAGGTGTTTTGTCAAGTTCATGGCGACTCACAAAAGCTGATGATTTCAATGATCGAGACCTTGGCCTCGGATGCGGCGATGGTGGCCTTTTTTAGCTTAAACACTCCGATTCGGGGCAGCACCGGATCGGGCAAACACAAATTTAGTCTTAATTGCGTTGAATTTCAATGATTATTTTACAGGCCATTTTTTCTCAATTTGCTGTGCTTGTGATCCTCTCCCGGTTCGTGCGGGATGCGGATTGCTGCTGCAAGCCGGATGCGACCGTTCCTGGCCCAGAGGTTTTCCGCTCGACCACCAATCCCCTCTGATTCGGTGCGAAGCACCGGATCTTAAAGAAAATCAATCTCATGGCAATGCACGTTGGGTGAAAAGTGCCCTTTTCGCAATCCCATCAAGAATAAGCGATTGAATGTTTTTTGATTCGGTTAACACCGAATCTGGGATCCCGGTGTTCATGCAATAAATAGCGACAAAACAAAAGGATTGCAGAAAGGATTTTAAATCATGCCACAGCGTTTGCGGATTATCCACTCCAGGCTGAGCAGCGCAATACCCAGGAATAAGACGATTGGATGCCGCCAAAGTTCCCGTTCGTGGGTTGCGGAGCGGATGATGGTATGCCTGGGCAGGATGTGGGGGAGAAGGTCCAGCGAATCGGCTGCCACGATTTGGCCGCCGCTCAGGTGTGCCAGAGAAGCGAGAGCTGGCCGGTTCAGGCTGGTGTGGATCATCTCGACAGCAGTCTCACCTACCGTGATGGCGGTTGTATCGCTGCCCAGGGCGTGGCTGTTCAGCTGAGCCGAGGCGATCAGGACGAAATCGCCTGCGCGATCGGGGTAAATGGATCTCTCGAACATGCCGGTTTTTACCGGATCAGCAGATTTTTCTTCCAGCAATTTCCCGTCCTGGTAGAGAGCGAGATTGACCTGCGCATCGAGGGGTTGTCTTTCGGCGTCAAAGACCCGCACTTGAGCGTTGACCGGCTCACCGATGCCATAGAGCGCGCGGTCGGTTTGCAGGCGAACGGTTTTGTCGATCTGTTCCTGTTCCAGCCAATGCGTCAGCCGATCGATCAGCATGGCAAAAGGTGTTGGCCCGCCCTGGTCGTTGGCCATCATGAGATGCCAGCGCCAGCCGGCATAAGCGAGCAAGGCCGCTGATTTAAGCCGATCCGTTTGGCGAACGACCAGCAGTGGAGCGTTGGGTTTGTTGTTCGGCGAGCCCGATTGTTGGCTGTCGTGCTGTGCGGACAACAAGACCTGGGCGTCCGGCCAGACAGTGAAATCGCTGTGTTTGGCGGACAGCGGCGGCAGTCGGTTCCAAAGGTTGTCGCTGGTTTCCGCGGATGCGGTGATCGGGTGGCGGCTGCCTTCGGGCGCCAGAACGGCATAGACTGCGGTCTCAGCGATTGCTGCGGATTGGCTGCGAATGGGCAGATCGGTTTCGAGCTCATGCAGGCGTTCGAGTTTGCTGTCCGGTCCCAGCATCAGCAACAGAGAAATCTTGTTCAGCCGAACATTTTGCACGATTTTGGCGATCACGGCTTCGGAGGAGGCGGCCGTCGGCCAATTGAGCAGGATCAGCAAATCGATTTCCGCCAGTGCGGCGTCGTTCGGCAAATTGAGCTCTCCGCCGAGAAAACGGCCGTTGCCGGCTTCGACGGCGGCGCGGTTTTGGTAGCGTTTATTCAGATTGAGCTGTTGGCGCACAAAAGAGATATCCGGCATGGCGGCGCCGGCGATGAGTTGAATCTGCAATCTCGATTTCAGAACATCGATATAGAGCGTTCGGCGGTTGTTTTGCGCGGTTTCTTCGCCGGCAAGCGGCGGTATTTCGACGGTCAGTTTATATCGCCCGGGTTGCCCAGGGGCAAAGTGCAGGGGGATGCGGCGCTGCGAGCGATCGGCCGGCAGGGTAAAGGTTTCCGCTGCCAGAGTTGTCGAGCCGTGTTTGAGAGCGATCTGGGTGGAACGCCGTCCGAAACCGCGGTTCGCCACCTCCACCTCGATCACCGAACTCTCTTCGCAGTAGGCAAAAGCGTTGGCCTCGATCCGGGTGATGGCGATGTCGGGCGCTTCCTGTTCGGAACCGATGGGTATCGAAAAGACCGGAACTCCGAGTTGACCGGCGGAGCGGGCGGGATTGCCGCCGCGGTTGTAATTGCCGTCGCTGAAAAGGGCGATAGCCGCCAGATTGCGCGAGATGAAGAGCCGGACAAGGCTTTGCAGAGCGCCGTCGATGTCGGTTGCATCGTCGGTCAATGCGAGCGAGTCGATGGGCGGGCCGGTCAGCGGGCGCAGCTTTGATCCGAAAGCGAACGGCACCACCTGGAAATCCTCCAGATCAGCGAGCGGCAATTGGTGCAAGACCTGGTGCAACTGGGTGCTGCGCTCCTGGCGCACAGCCATGCTCGCCGATTGATCGATGAGCAGAGCCAGGATGGGCTTCTCGACTTGTTTATCGGTCCAGGCGATAGAAAATTTAAAAGCGGCCAGCAGAAAGAGCCACAGCGCCAAAAGGCGCAGCACAACAAGTGCCAGACGAAACTGCAGGCCGACAACGGGATTGGTGCGTCGATAGACAAAAACGGTCAGCACGGCGGTCAGCGCCAGCAGAGAGAGGAGAAAAAGGCCGTTGCCGCTGTGGATCAGTTGCAGATCTGTGGGAAAGAAAGAGGTCACCGGGTTTTCTCAGCTTATCGTTGATTGCAGGGACAGGTTTGGGGCACAATCCAGGTCAAAATCGGAAGATTCGCCGCGCGACAAACGCATGTGGCCGGCGCGAGCGATCATGCCGGCATTGTCTGTACAGAGATCGGGGTGAGGGATGCGCAGAGTGACACCCGATTTCCGACAGTCGTGTTCAAATCTCCTTCGCAGCTGTTGATTGCGCGCCACGCCGCCGGCGATCACCAGAGTCTTGCAGTCATGGATTTGCAGGGCGGCAAAGGCTTTGAAGACAAGCGCTTCGATCACTGCTTGCTGAAAAGAGGCGGCGATATCGGCGCGCAGTTGGCGCATTTTTTCCTGTCCCAGCGACTGTGCATGGTAGAGTACCGCGGTTTTGAGTCCGCTGAAACTAAAATCGAGGTTGTCGCGCTCCAGCAGCGCTTTGGGAAAATCGATGGAATGGGGATTGCCGTCGAGGCCGGCTTTTTCGATCGCCGGGCCTCCCGGATATCCCAGTTCGAGGACCTTCGCGACCTTGTCGAACGCTTCGCCGGCGGCGTCGTCGATCGATCGGCCGACGATGCGATAAACGAGCGGTTTTTCCACCAGCACCAAAAGTGTGTGTCCACCGGAAACGATCAAGCTGATATGGGGATAGGCGGGAGGTTCACCGTCGGCGCCGGGCGCGACGATATGCCCTTCGAGATGGTTGATGCCGATCCAGGGAATGCCAAGGCTCAAAGACAGACCTTTGCACAGGCTGAGGCCGACGAGCAAGGAGCCGGCCAGGCCGGGTCCGTAGGTCACTGCACATCCTTGCAGCTCATTCAAATCGATGCCGGCCTGGGCGAGCGCGCGCCGGATGATCGGCACCAGGGTGCGCAAATGAGCCCGTGAGGCAAATTCCGGCACCACACCGCCGTATGACTCGTGCACGGTTTGGGTTGCGATGACGTTGCTGAGAAGCCGCGTATCGTCAACGATGGCGGCGCTGGTTTCATCGCAAGAAGTTTCTATGCCAAGGACAATCATGGTTGGGTCGGTGGATTCCTGGATTATTTGCGTTCAAGAACGATTTTAAAACGCTGCGGTTCGATGTTGCGAAACCGGACTTTTTGCATCGGCGCGATTTGAACTGCAAAATCTTTGCCGCTGGTATCGAACTGCCGGCGATAGTCGATGGTCGCCTGAATATCCTTGTCGGTCAGCTGGGCGAGCACCTCGACTCCGCCTTCGGCGACCAGGGAGACGGTGGACGGAATGACGAGGGCAGTGGTGTTGGGCGGCAAGTTGATGACGCGCACGGGTATGCGGACGATTTTTTTCTCCATCAATTTCTGAATGTCTGCCGAGACCGTTACCCGTTGGGTTTGCAAACTCAATTTGTCCGAGATCGGCGGCACGAGCTCGATCCGTTTTTGCAGCGGATATTTTTGTTTGTCCCAGGTCGCGGTTGTGGTCAGCACAAAGCGCAGGCTGTCGACCATGGAGCGGGGTCCGTTCACCTGGACTTCAGCCGGTTCCAGGACAATATCGCCGACCAGGGTGTAGCCCGGCAAAGTGGTGATGGTAAAGGCCGGTTTGATGCGCACTTTTTTGGCGGCTTTCTCTTCGATAAACAGAGAAAAGGATTTGGGGTGGATCAACTCGAGGACGGTCAGATTTTTGGCGTTGCCGGTCAGCACGATGTTCTCTTTGCTGAGGCGGACCGTGCTCTGTCCGCTTTCCAGATTGAAATCGGCGTGCAGTTTGCCTTCACGGAATAGAAGAAAAGCGAGCAACGCTTTGCCCTGGCCGCGCAGACGGATTTGGGCTTCTTGTGGCACCTCGCCGGTGACGATGTAGCGGTCGTTTTGCATCGTCGCAGAAATGGGAATGGTCGTGACATAGTCGAAGGTTCCGCCTGAAACCACCAAAAACCAGACAAACATCGCGATCAGGACTGAGGCAATTTTGGTTTTGTAGGCTTTGCTGAATCCCTGGCGATTGTTGGATTTGGGTGATACGGAAAGGCCATGCATCATGATTTCACCTCAGCGTGGATCTCTGTCGAGAGAGCAATTCGGCCATTTCGCTTGCTCTGCCATCGTCTGTGCGAGGCAGGCTTGCCTTGCTCAGACGGTTAGAGATCGCGCGGCAAACAATTGGAGAGCAGAACCTGAAGGCGTCCATGCAAAGGCAAGAGCTGCAGGTTGTGGAGTTGGAGTTCGAAATGGAGATCATTTTTCTGATTTTTTGATCTCTCGCCCCTGACTGATATCGCCATTGTCGATTCGAATGTTGTAGCCACATTCAGGATTTGTGCACACCCACGCTTTGTACATGATTGTCGCACCCTCGCGCCCATAGTCGGAGAGAGGCACCAAAAAACCGCGTTTGCATTTGAGGCATTCCGGGAAAGCTTTTTCCATAAAGTGTCCTCGATTGATTTTTCCCAGGGGGTGTTTCGATTTCCGATCCTATCCAGCGCCAGAGCGGTCCTTAGCATGGAATCAACAGGCGACTGCTCGCCGCTGTCGGTGATCCGGATTCGGTGCACAGCACCGAATCTCACAGAAAATCAATCTGATAGCAAGTGAAAAAAGGTGAAAGCCATTCTTTTTATAAACACTTAAATAATAATCAATTGAATACTTTTTGATTCGGTTAACACCGAATCTGGGTCGTATTGGACAGGACTGCAATTCGATAATATTACAATATTTTATCTTGCCGATCAACCACTTTTTCCATGCCGCGGCATTTTGCATTTGCGGTCGAGAAAGATACAGAAATCATCGGCCGGGATTCGCTAGCGGCTGCGCCCAAAAGAACAAAAGAGGTGTACAGATCGAGCGTCTGCAACCTCTTTTGTTCGCAAATTCTGCTTGAGTATCAGTCGCGCACGACCCAGACTTTGATGGTTGCTGTAACTTCGGGATGGATTTTAATCGGTACATCATAGACGCCGAGGGCTTTGAGCGGCTCATCGAGCACAATCTTGCGGCGATCGATGTCGAATCCCTGCTCCGCCAACAAGCCGGCGATTTCCTGGCTGGTCACGGCACCAAAGACCTTGTCTTCTTCACCGACCTGGACCGTGGCAGTGACCGAGACCTGGGCCAATTTATCTGCCAGGGCTTGCGAGACGACTTTTTCCTGGCTCAGCCGTTGCTCTGCTCTTTTTTGTTCCATCTCGTAGACTTTGAGGTTGCCCTTGGTCGCCAGAACTGCGTTGCCGCTTGGAATCAAATAGTTGCGGGCAAAGCCGGGTTTAACGTCGACGATTTCGCCGGCCCGGCCGACTTTTTCGATATCTTTTTTTAATATGATCTTCATGTTTGAATTCCCAGAGTTGGGGTGAACCGCATCCAACGACGATCGGCAGGGGACCGCACAAAAGCAGGCGGCATGCTGTCGTCAGACCGCAGATAACCGGTTATTTTGTCAATTCAGAAATATAGGGAATCAAGGCCAATTCGCGCGCGATCTTGATGGCGCGGGTCAATTGGCGCTGATGTTTGGCGCAGGTTCCCGAAGTGCGGCGCGGGATGATTTTCCCCTGCTCGGTGGTAAAACGCGTCAACGCCTTTTCGTTTTTAAAGTCGATATATTCAACTTTTTCTTCGCAAAAGCGACAAATCCGTTTCTTTTTTAACATGTTTGCTCCTTTATCAGAATTTGAGATCTTGATAACCAAAATCGAATTCGGTTGGCCCAATCGGTTCTTGATCAGCACTCGACTCCGGCTCGACCGCTTGATGGACGGCAGGAGCAGGCTCTGTGGTGCCGGCCGGCGATGGCTCGGCGGCTGTTGAATCAGCGACAAACACCCCGGCTTGGCGATCGAGAAGTTGAATCCGCTGACAGCGAATTTGCACGGTGTTGCGGTTGACGGCTTCCTCTTCCTGCATGGGACGGCTGACGAGATCGCCTTCGACGATAACGGCGCTCTTTTTCTTCAGCGATTGCAGACAAAATTCCGCCAATCGCCGCCAGGTGATGACTGACACATTACAGGTGTTTTCCCGCCAGATACCCGAATTGTCGCGATATTTGCGCACCGATGCGATGGCAAAGGTGACGCTGGTCGTTCCGCCCGCGCTCTGGTGCAAGACCGGGTCATTGATCAATGTGCCGGCAATTAGAACCGTATTGACATCTGGGGTCTTGAGATCAGACATAAAAAACTCCTATTGCGAAATCCGACCGTGCAGGGAGAACTATTCCTTGCTGTCGGTGGTTGCAGGGCTTTCGTCTGCCGGTTCTTCGACTGTTGGTTCGACTGTTGGTTCGACTGTCGGTTCGGCTTGTGGTTCGGCCGTTGCAGGGGCGTCAGTTTCAGGTTTGTTTTCTGTCACGGCTGTCTGCACGGCGCTGTTGGTGACATTGCCTTCAGGCGGTTCGATTTTTTGCGCGGCTTTTTCCTGGGCAACGCTGGCTTTGGCCAGTGCTTTGAGCGCTTGGGTTTCGAGTTTAAGGACTTTATAGCGCAAAATCGATTCATTGAGGCGGTATTCGCGCTCAAGAGGTTTGACGATCGTGCCGGGGGCGTCAAATCGGATCAACACGTAAATGCCGTATTGTCTTTTCTTGATTTCATAAGCCATCCGTTTCTTGCCCCATTGGTCGATGATCTCGATGTTGCCGCCATTGTCGGAGATGAACCGTTCAAATTTGGCGATATTCGCTTCGATCTCTTCAGCTTTGAGCAAAGAGTCGATGACAAAGATGGTTTCGTATTTATTCAAGGTTTTTCCTCCTTAAGGAGTCCAATTGTTATGTTCTTTTCTAGACAAGAGAATTGTAGAGATTCATGGATTTCTCCAGCCCTTGAACGATAAAGCTGGTGATGGCTTCGCTGGCCCGTTCGATCGTTTGCTGCACCAGCGGTTTTTCGCTCTCAGAAAAAGGATTCAGCACAAAGTCAGCGGCTTTCATGCCGTTTGGACAAGGGCCGATTCCGCCGCGCAGGCGGGGGAATCGATTGTCGCCAAGCTCCTGAATCACCGATTCAACGCCGCGGTGACCGCCGCTGCTGCCATAGCCGCGCAGGCGGATGCGGCCGAGCGGCAGATCGAGATCGTCGTGCACGATCAACAGATGCGAAAGTTGCACCTGGTAGCGATCGAGCAACGGGCGAACGGCTGTTCCGCTGCGGTTCATGTAGGTCTGTGGCAGCACGACAATGATCAACCGTCCATTCTCCGTTATTCGATCGACCAGGGCTTGATGTTCACTTGTCTGCGTGGTTTGTTGACCGCGCAGATAGGTCTCGAGCACATCAAAGCCCCAATTGTGTCGGGTGCCGGCGTATCGCCGGCCAGGGTTTCCCAGGCCGACGACCATGATTCTTTCGCTCGGTTCGAGGAGAGGCGGTTGTTTATCGCGATGTTTTTTAAAGAACAGTGAAAGTCGCATTGAAATACACAGAAATTAGGATTTTTCTTCTTCTTTTTCTTCTTTCTTCTTGCCGACCAATTCGGGCTCAGCCGTTGGTGCCTCGGCTTCCGTGGGTTCAACAGTTTCCACGATGCGCGGTGCGGCAACCGTGGCGATAATACGATCGAGATCGCCGACGACGACAAATTTGTCGCTGTGAATCGATTTGACCGAGATGGTATCGCCGATTTGCAAGGCACTGACGTCGAATTCGAGGTGTTCGGGGATATCAGCCGGCAGACACTCGATCTCGATTTCGCGCAGGATTTGCGACAGGGATCCGCCCTGGTTTTTGACGCCGTCAGGTACGCCGGTGAGATGGATGGGAACAGCAACGGTCAGTTTTTCGGTCATCGATACGCCCATCAGATCGACGTGGATCGGTTCGCGGGAAAGGGGGTCGATCTGCAGCTCGCGGACCACGCAATTTTTCATCTCTTTGCCGTCGAAAAGCGCAGAAATCAGGGCCGCTTCCTGGCGCAGAAAAATGAGGAGTTCCTTTTTGTCAATGCTGATCTGGATGTTTTTTTGGCCGTGCTGGTAAAAGATGCCGGGGATTTGTCCATCACGGCGTATCTTTTTTGCCCATTTTTTGCCGGCATTTTCGCGGGTGGTGACGTTGAGTTTGGTATCGGTCATGTGTATTCTCCATGGCTAAACAGGTTAAGGATTACAAAATCGGCCCCTTTTCGGGGAAAAGATCAGAAATCGAACGGTCGTCGTGAATGCGGATAATCGCTTCCGCCAAAAGATTGGCCACGGTCAAGACCTGCATTTGCGGAAAGCTTTTTTGCTCCGGGATGGCAACTGAATCGGTGACGAACATGTGATCGATGGGCGATTGGGCGAGGCGAACATGGGCGTCGAGGGAGAGGATGGCGTGGGTGGTCGCCACATAGATGCCTTTTGCGCCTGCTTTTTTCAGGACTTGCACGCCGTTGATCAGGGTGCCGGCGGTATCGACAAGATCGTCGACGATGAGCACATTTTTATCCGCGACTGAGCCGACCAGGTTGGTCACTTCGCATTCGTTGTGTTTGATCCGCCGTTTGTCCAGCATGGCGAGGTCCACGCCGAGCCGGCGGGCGTAGGAACGGGCCAAACGAATACCGCCGATGTCGGGCGAGACCACGATCAGATCCGGGATTCTCAATTTGTGGACATGCTCAATAAAGACGCTGGCTCCATAGAGGTGATCGAGGGGAATATCGAAAAAGCCCTGGATTTGCGGGGCGTGCAGGTCCATGGTGAGGATCCGGTTGGCGCCGGCGGTGACGATGAGATTGGCGAACAATTTGGCGCTGATGGCCACGCGCGGCTGGTCTTTGCGGTCCTGTCGGGCATAGCCGTAATAGGGAATGACCGCGGTGATGCGGTTCGCGGAGGCGCGCCGGGCTGCATCCAACATGATCAACAGTTCCAGCATGTGTTCAGCCGGGGCGTTGGTCGGTTGGATGATAAAGACATCGCTGCCGCGGACATTCTCCTCATATTTGACCCAGAGTTCGCCGTCAGCAAATTTTTTGATGGTGCATTCGCCGAGTTGGCTGCCCAAGGCCGCGGCAATTTTTTGCGCCAGTTGAGGATTGGCTGTACCTGAAAAGATTTTCATGGCCTTCTGACCTGGAAAAAAGTGGATACCAAATTGCTGATCAGCGGGTTCGCGGGTGAGGCTGGAATGGAAGACGACGCGCTGCGCCGTCTCGGTCTTGCAGGCAAAAACAGGCGAGCTGGGGCGGGAGGATTCGAACCTCCGAATGCAGGATCCAAATTCCTGTGTCTTACCGCTTGACGACGCCCCAATTCCTTTTCAACGTTCTCAATCCGTGGTCAGTCGGCGCAAAACACCCCCAGCAGTTGCTCGTGCAACAGCGATCGTTCGTCTGGGTTTGACATCGTCATGGATGGTGTTTTGCACAACCACTTTATTCACGATAAAGAACGATGTTGCCTGTAGACAGGTCGAAACACCCACCGATCGTACGGATCAAAACAAATTTTAGCAGAACAGGCGGCCAACTCCGAGTCGAACAATCCAAACACCGAAGAGCCGCTGCCGGACATGTGTGCATAAAACGCACCTGCGCGGCGCAATTCAACAATGAGTTCTTGCAGCTGTGGATAGCGTTCGAAAACGACCCGTTCCAGATCGTTACCGAATCGATCTGTCCACTGGGCTGGATTCTTCATGCTGCTCGATACGAACTTGAAAGTAAAGTAATTTTCGGAATTTGTCAAGCTAAATTTGCCGGCGGCAAAGACCTCTTTGGTCGAAATGGCCAGGTTGGGATAGATGAGCACACCAAAATAGGGAGGTGTAGCGGTCAGGCGGCGCAATTGTTCGCCTCTGCCGGTGGCATAGGCAGTGCCGCCGTGCAGGAAAAAAGGCACGTCTGATCCCAATTCGCTCGCCACCTTTAGCAGTGCCATCGGCTTCAGATTGAGGTTCCACAACCGGTTCAAGCCCAGCAGAACAGCTGCGGCATCGCTGCTGCCACCGCCCAGACCGGCAGAGAGGGGGATGCGTTTTCGCAAATCGATGGAACACCCTTTTCGGGTGCCGGTTATCTGCTGCAGCGCCAGTGCCGCGCGAATGGCCAGGTTGCGGTTGTCTGTGGGCAAAGGCCCGGAGTCGCAGGTCAGCTCGATCTTTTCTGGTTGTTCGGTCAAAGTCAAGCAATCGGCCAAATCGATTTCCTGAAAAACCGTTTCCAACTCGTGAAAGCCGTCCGGCCGTTTGCCGATCACGCGCAACAAGAGATTGATTTTTGCCGGCGCCGACACGGCCAGCGATTGCAGCGGAGAGGACATGGGTGCTCCTTCACTGAACGACTAAAGATACAAAACCTGTGGTTATCATTCAAGTTCATCCTTGCTTTTGAGACAAATAATCTTTAATATCAATATCTTTGCTCGCTTGGGCGACAACAGACGAATGGTTGGCGCGGTCAATCCCCAATGGCTTGCGGGAAAGGAAAGCATGCAAAACATAATGCTGATCTCCGATGCGCATTTGGGAGCCGATTCGGATGTGGTGGATGTCGAACGGCGCGAGCGGTTGCTGTCGTTCTTTCGCTACGTTGAGCAGCAAGCGCAGCAATTGATCATCTGTGGCGATCTGTTCGATTTTTGGTTCGAATACAAGCATGCGATTTTGCGCGATCACTTTGAGGTGTTGTGCGGGCTGTCGCATTTGATTCGCGCCGGCATCCGCATCGATTATCTTGCCGGCAACCATGATTTCTGGTTGGGCTCATTTTTAGAACAAGAGATCGGTGTGCAGGTGCATGTCGATGATTGGGAGTTGCTTGCCAATGATCGGCGGATCTATTTGCGCCACGGCGATGGTTTGCTGAAGAAGGATCACCTGTACCGATTGCTCAAACGCATTTTGCGCAATCGGGTCAACATTCAGCTGTACCGACTGCTGCATCCCGATTTGGGTGTGCCGCTGGCTCTCTTTTTTTCCCGACTCAGCAGGCAATCTGCGCGCGACCAAGAAGATTATACTGATATCGATTACCGGCGGTTCGCCTATGCCAAGATTGACGCCGGTTGCGATTATGTTGTCTTGGGTCATACCCATTGGCCGGCGTGTGAGATGTACGGCCGTGGGTGGTATCTCAATCCAGGCCCCTGGATGAGCCGGTTCACTTTTTTGCAGATTTCAGCGGGCGGGCCTGCCTTGTATCAATGGGATGGCGCCAAAGCGGTCGAATATCATCCGCAATTGCCGCCGGGGTTCACCCGCAACGCGGAGCGCACCGAGTTATGAACTCCCTGTTTCGTCGTTATTCATTTTCCCGTGATCTTGTTGTTTTTGTTTTGTTGTCGTTGACTGCGCTCGGTTTGATTTTTCTCGGCAACGATCAGTCACAAAACGGCGCAGTGCAAGCGGTGGCTGTCGATTTGATGGGGCGGTTGGCTGCACCGGTTCGCGACCTGGAGTCCTTGCGCGATTTGCGCAACGAAAACGGCCGTTTGCGCCAGGAAAATGCCTTGTTGCTATTGGAGCAAACGCAACTGCGGGAAGCGGGGTATGAAAACTCGCGTTTGCGTCAATTGCTCGATTTGTCTCAGAGACTGCCATACGACACCATGCCGGCGCGGGTGCTGGGGCGAAACACGGTTGGCATTCATACATTGCTTATCTCGGTCGGCCGAAACTCCGGGATTGCCCCCAATATGCCGGTGTTGTCCTCGCTGGGCTTGGTCGGCAAAGTTCTGGATGTGGGAAAGACGAGCAGCACAGTGCATTTGTTAACCGATCGCAATTTTCGCGTTGCGGTTCGGGTACAGCGCACCCGGGTAGAAGGGATTTTTCAATGGTCTGAGGGTGCCGGGGGATCGCTGCATGGCGTTCACCACCGCGCTTCGGTGGCGGTCGGCGACACCATCGTTACCTCGGGCATGAGTTCGATTTTCCCGAGCGGATTGTTGGTGGGTATCGTTGAGCAAATCGATTCGCAAGAGTCGGTTTTGTTTCAAAAGATCCGGGTGCAGCCAACCATGCCGTTCGATCGATTGGAAGAAGTCACGGTGATACGCGGCGGATGGGGACGGCTGTCGGTTGACGGTGAAGAGGCAAAGCGCTGACCGGCGCCGATTTGCCAATCCTCTTGCAGGTGACCGCGAGTTAAGGGAGTGCATTTCCGTTATGCGCCATTTTTTACATACAGTGATCTTGTTGTTGGTGGTGGCGCTGCAATATACCGTTGTCGATCTGATATCGATACGGGGCGCCATTCCCAACCTGGTGCTGGTCTACCTTTTGATCATCGCAATCCGTGAATCGCGGATGGTGACCACGTGTTATGGGTTTGCGGTCGGCCTGCTGCAGGATTTTGTGTCTTCCGGAATCCTGGGTTTGCAGGCTTTGGCCAAGACCCTGTGTGGTTTTTTTGCGGGGTCGCTGTTTAAAAGCCGCCGGGTGCTGTCGTCATGGCGGCCGACTGTCGCCCTTTTCGGCCTTGATTTGCTCCATAATCTTCTCATATCTGCGGTTGCCGGTTTTGATCCCCTGCGCAACGATTTTTTAATGGCATTCGCCTCTGCGTTTTACACTGCTGCGGTTGGCTTGATCGCCCTTTCTTTTTTGCCGGAATCGCTTTGGCGCCACAGTACGGCTTTCGGCGAGGAGCCTTATTAATTGGCACTGATTACAGGCCGTCGGTACGAGCCATGCATCTGGATACCCGGATTCGGTGCGAAGCACCGAATCTCACAGAAAATCAATCTGATAGCAAGACACAGAGGGCGAAAACTGCCATTTGGCAACCGCATAAGGAATAAGTGATTGAATGATTTTTGATTCGGTTGACACCGAATCTGGGTGGATAAAAGCGTATGGTCGATTTCACTGGAAAACGGGTGGTTTTTACCTCGATTTTTGCTGCGCTGTTTTTGCTGTTGGTGGTGATGCTGTTCCGGCTGCAGGTGTACCATCAGCAACAATATTTGCGCCATTCGGAGAAAAATCGCATTCGGCGGTTGATCCTGCCGCCGGACCGGGGATTGATCTATGATCGCCAGCAGGTCGTTTTGGTCGACAACAGTCCCGCCTATTCGCTCTATGCCACGCCCTTTGAGTGTCTGCAGAATGACACGATCCTGGTCAAATTGTCGGAGATCCTGGGGACGGGGACCGACAGCCTGGCTGCAGAGTTGCGCCGGGCAGATAGCCCGTTCACCGCGGTTCGTCTGCGCCGCAATCTCGATTACTCGGCTTTGGTGCAGATCGAGGAATGGAAGCTCGCTTTGCCGGGAGTTTTCTATGAAGTCGAACCGATGCGGATCTATCCTTCTCCGGTGCAGGCATCGCACCTGTTCGGATATCTTGGCGAGGTGGCACGGGCAGAGCTCAAATCCGACAAATACGCCGGTTTGCGAGCCGGCGATATGATCGGCAAGACCGGTTTGGAAAAGACCTATGATCGCCGTTTGCGAGGGCAAATCGGTTATGATTATATTGAAGTCGACGCATTCGGCCACGAAGTGCGGAATATCGAGATGGAGGGGGAGGTCGACAAGGTCCGCGGAGAAGATCTTTTCTTGAGCCTCGACGAGCGGCTGCAAGAGCTGGCTGAGGAGCTGTTTGCCGAAAAAAAAGGCGGTCTGGTCCTGATCGATACGCGCAACGGGGAAATTCTGGCGTTGTGCAGCAAACCCGATTATAATCCCAACCTGTTCAGCGGTGGAATCAAAATGGCGGAATGGCGCCGGTTGATCACCGATGAAACCCATCCGCTCTATGATCGAATGGTCAAGAGCACTTATGCACCCGGGTCGACCTATAAGATTGTTTTGGCAGCCGCAGCCCTGGAAAACGGCATCATCAGACCCAATTCCAAGGTGCATTGTCCAGGCTATTTTGTCTACGGCATGCGTTCATTTGGATGTTGGAAGGAGGGAGGGCACGGCACTCTCGATTTGGGGGGTGCGATTCGCGAGTCGTGCAACACCTACTTTTACACCCTGAGCACCAGGGTGGATGTCGACCAATGGGCTGACTTTTCGCGGCGATTTGGTTTTGGCCAGGCGACCGGCATCGATGTGCCTGGCGAAGCCGCCGGATTGACCCCGGATCGAGAGTATTTGGACAAGACCTATCGCAAAGGCGGCTGGACGCGCGGCATGATGTTGAATCTGGGCATCGGTCAGGGCGATTTGTTGACAACGCCGCTGCAAATGGCGCAGTTTGCCATGATTTTGGGCAATCGCGGGGTTTATTATCAGCCCCATCTTTTGCGCGCGGTGTATCAGCCTGGCCGCGGCGATACCCTGTGGATTGCGCCAGTGCGCAAAAACGTTGTCGGCATGTCGCCGCAGAACCTGGAGTTCCTGGCTGCGGCCATGTGCGAGGTGGTCAATGAGGCAGGCGGAACCGGAATGGCTGCCTCGGTTCCAGGGGTGTTGGTGGCAGGCAAAACCGGTACAGCGCAGAATCCGCATGGCGATACACATGCCTGGTTTATTGGATTTGCCCCATTTGAATCCGCGCAAGTGGCGATTTGCGTGTTTGTGGAGAACGGCGGAAGCGGAGGCGGAGTCGCAGCGCCGTTGGCCGGGACCATGTTGAAGCGATATTTTCAGCTCTATCCAGCGGATGCCGCTCGGGAGAAACGATGATCTTTGCTGGCCGAAAAAAGGTCGATTGGCTGTTGATCTCTTGTGTGCTGATGCTCCTGGTATTCAGCTGCTTGGCGGTGTACAGCTCCACCAGCAACAGCCAGTCGATGAATATGCGCGAGAACTTTGACAAACAGCTGGTCTGGATTGCCATTGGTTTGGCGCTGGCAACGGTCATAAGCCTGGTGCCGACACGGTGGTTTCGCGAGATTTCCTATCTCGGCTATGCCGGTTTGGTGGTCAGTTTGATCTTGCTCGACCTGATCAGTGGCCCAACCGGTGCGCACCGCTGGTTTGAATGGGGAACGATCAAATTCCAGCCGTCGGAATTCATGAAGCCGATGCTGGTCCTTACCCTGGCGCATTATCTCAGCGACGACGATTTGGATCCACATCAACTTCGCACTCTGTTGACGGTATTTATTTTGGCTCTGGTGCCTTTTGCCCTGGTTATCAAGCAACCCGACCTTGGTACAGCCTTGACTTATGGCGTGGTGACCATTCCCATGCTCTATTGGCGCGGTTTGAAATCGTTGGTTGTTTTCATTATCCTTTCGCCATTTATCACGTTTGTGGCCTCGTTTAATTTCTGGACCTTTTTTTTCGTCATACTCCTGATCTGTGGGGTACTGATTCTGTCCCGTGGAGGTCGATGGATGTTCTGGGGGGTATTTCTGATCAATATTTTCGTCGGCATTCTGGCACCGCAGATCTGGGGCAAGCTCCACCCGTATCAACAGAACCGCATTTTGACCTTTCTCGGCCTGGTTTCCGATCCCCAAGGGGCCGGCTATCAGATTATCCAATCCAAAGTCGCCATCGGCTCGGGCGGTTGGCTGGGCAAGGGCTTTTTGCACGGAACCCAAACCCAGCTGCGATTTTTACCGGCACAGCATACAGATTTCATTTTTTCTGTTTTGGCGGAAGAATGGGGATTTTTCGGCTCGATGGCGGTTCTCACGGTGTTTTTTGTTTTCCTGATGCGCAGCATTTCGGTGGCGGCGGCCACCAACGACCGTTTCGGCGGTCTGGTTGCGGTAGGACTGGTTTCTCTTTTTGCCTTTCAGGTGGTTGTCAATATCGGTATGACGGTCGGCATTATGCCGGTTACCGGATTGCCGTTGCCGTTTATCAGTTATGGGGGATCTTCGATGATCACCAGTCTGATGATGGCGGGTTTGTTGGTCAATATTTCCATACGGCGTTTTCATCTTTACGGATAGGAGGAAACTGTGCATCCGGTGATTTTCAAGATTGGTGCGTTCGAATTGCGCTCCTATGGCTTCATGCTCGCTCTGTCCTTTTTGTTCGGAATTTGGCTGGCGACCAGGAGGGCCAAAAACCGCGGTATCAATCCCAACGACATCATGGATTTATCGGTGATCATTCTGATCAGTTCGATTGTGGGCTCGCGGCTGATGTATGTGGTTTTTCACCTCGATGAATTTCGCGGCCGTTGGCTGGATACCATCAATCCATTTCAGAGCGACGGCCAAATCGGACTGGCCGGGTTGACCCTGTTGGGTGGAGTGCTGTTGGCGTTCATCAGTTCCTATCTTTTTTTGCGCCACCGCAAATTGAGCTTTTTAAAATTTGCCGATGTGGTGATGCCCAGCGTGGGGCTCGGCATTTTCTTGACCCGCATCGGTTGCTTTTTGAACGGCTGCTGCTTCGGCCTGCCGTGTGAACACGGACACGGCTGGTGTGTGCTTTTCCCTTATCACAGCCCGGCCGGCGATGTATTCCCCGGCATTCCCCTGATTCCTGCACAGCTATATTCATCGCTCTATGGTCTGATAATTTTGTTTGTTTTGCTGGCGTTTGATCGCAAAAAACGCTTTACCGGATTTCTCTTTTATCTCTTTTTGATCCTCTATGGGATTGCGCGTTTTATCATTGACCTATTTCGTTATTATGAAGACAGCATGGTGCTGTTGACTGTCGTCGGCAAAAGTCTGAGCATGAACCAGGCGATCAGCATTGCTTTCGTTGTTTTAGGGGTGATTGGTTTGGTCATCGGCTCGGACAAAGCGGCAAAGTCTGCCTCTGTGAAGGCCAAATCCCATTGAACCATTTTTGGCGATTGCTGCGAGGGGGAATGATTTTTATCCGATAGTTCCGGCGATCCCAGATCTGTCGGCGGTTTGGTTTAAGTATAAGTGAATCAAATTTATTTAGTTAGCTTTATTTATGGGTGAAAAATCCTTGACTTTTATGAACGACTTTAATAAATTGCGGGCGACTTGTTGTCTAGCACGGGTTGACCCCTGGATATTTTGCATCTTCTGCTCCTGCATCAAAGGCTTTCCCAACTGTGCGCTGTAGTCGGCGAGATGATGCTTCAATGGCCGGCTTTGCCTGTCGATTCGATGACGAACATGTGATTTTCAACTTGGTTTCGGGTGTCCGCAGCAGGGACATGGCGAGATGTCGAGTTCAACCATTGAATATCGGCGGGATGGATTCGATCGGGGGTAAGGCGAAGGGATGAGACTCTTGAGCGTTGCCGACCGGATATTGGCTGAAAGAATTCAGGATTGGATTCATTCAGTCTAACTCTATTGAGGAGAGAGAGATGAGAAGGATAGACGGAGTCAGGGTGTTCTGGGCTTTGTTGGCGGTTGTTGCACTGATTTCCTGTTCGTCTTCGCGCAAGGACAGCGGCGTCATCTATGACGAGGATTTAACCCGGGCTGCCGAGGAACCCCTGGTCAACGAGAGAGCACAGAGCGCGCCGTCGGACGAAGATGAGGTTTTGCGCTTATTGGGTTTGAGCTCTGACACCAGCACCAAAACCAAAAATGAAAGTCAAGCGAGTGCAGCCAATCTCCAGGAGATGGAAGCCCGCATCAGCGAGATGCAAAAAGAGATCAGCGATAAAAATGTGGAAGTGGCCAATCTGAAAGCGGAATTGGCTGAAAGCGAGCGGCGCGTGAGCGCCATGCAAGTTCAAGAGACAGTCGAACCAACCACCACGAGTCGCCCGGCGACGACAACGGTTTCTGTCTCGGGCGGTTTCAGTGACCGATACCAGGCAGCGCTGCAGTTATACGAGACGCGCAATTACAACCAAGCATTGCAGGTTTTCGATCAATTGCTGCAAAGCGGCGGCGACCCTGACTTGCTCGACAATTGTCAATATTGGAAGGGTGAATGCTACTACGGCCTGCAGCAATACCATCAAGCCATTATCGAATTCGAAAAAGTGTTTGCTTTCAAGGGATCCAATAAAGTCGCCGATGCCCAGCTCAAGTTGGGGCTGTGCCATCAAAAGTTGGGCAACCTGGAAAAAGCCCGCGCTGAATTCGAAACGTTATTGAGCAACTATCCAGACAGCGATTATGTAGCCCAGGCCCGACGTTATTTGCAGAATCTCTAGCAGTTGGCGCTGTCGCTTGCGTCACCGGCAGGATCCCCGTTTTTCGCTCCATCTGCAGGCTTTTGGAGCATACGGAGAGAGGGAAGAACGATTGTCTGCCACTGTTGCGATGACTGCAAAAGCAGATCTTCGCAGGCAGGGGAAAGCAATCGTGTCCTGCTGTTCGACAGGTCGACGGCGATCCGGGATAGAGAAAGGGTGATATTGGATCACCCTTTTTTTGTTGCATTTGTGGTGAAATTTTAATAATTTATAAGGTTTATTGCAATTATCCGGACTCTGTGTTAACAGAATCCAATAAAGAGGCTCTTTATACTTTTGGTTTGCAGCAGCCCTCATTACCACCTTATTGGTGCGAGCGTCCTTTTGGTTTTAGTTGGAGTTTCGGTGCTGCGTACCGAGTGAGGGTATCACCTAGATCTGGTGTTGCATACCGAATCCAGCAGTTTTTGTAGCTCACCTCAAACGAGACAGCAAATCAGGCAAATTCATGATGAAGAATCGGCTAAAGATATTGTTTTTGTCCTCTGAAGTGGCGCCCTTTGCCAAGACCGGTGGCTTGGGAGATGTCAGCGGTGCTTTGCCCAAGGCGCTTTATGAAGCGGGTCATGACGTTCGGGTGATGATGCCAAAATATGGTTGCATCAGCGAGCGCAAATATGTTCTGCGGGATGTGATCCGATTGCGCAAGATTCCGTTGATCATGGGCGGCAAGGAATACGCTGCGCTGGCCAAGTCGGCTTTTATCCCGGACACCAAGGTGCAAGTCTATTTTTTGGAAAACAAGCCATTTTTTGACAAAAAGGACCTTTATATCGATCCGCGAACCGGCAAAGATTTTGCCAACAATGCCGAGCGTTTTGCTCTCTTTTGTCGGGCGGCGTTGGAGACGACCAAGCTGTTGCATTGGGAGCCGGATGTCATTCATTGCAACGATTGGCAGACCGCACTGATTCCGTGGCTGCTCAAGAACGATTACTCGAACGATGGTTTTTTTGCCAAAACGCGCACGGTTCTATCTTTGCACAATGTCGCTTTTCAAGGGGTTTTCGAGCCTGCGGTGCTGGCAAAGATCGGGCTTCCGCAAGAGTTGGGGCAAAAAGACGGCGACATGGAGTTTTATGGGCGGGTAAACTTTCTCAAGCTGGGTGCTCTTTCTGCCGATTATTTGACCACGGTCAGCCCGTCATATGCCCAGGAGATCCAGCAG
The DNA here is from genome assembly GCA_029565675.1 of bacterium. Lineage (GTDB taxonomy): Bacteria > Zhuqueibacterota > Zhuqueibacteria > Residuimicrobiales > Oceaniaggregativiventaceae > Sulfursilanivivens. The sequence goes on along the minus strand of JAKQNP010000004.1, from coordinate 127,961 downwards.
AATGAGACACTTGGTGCAGGATTGGATCCTATCTTTCGCGCACGCAAAAGAGAGCTGGTCGGCATCCTGAACGGGGTGGATTATTCGATATGGAATCCGGAAATCGATTCCCTGATTCCGGCAAAATACAATGCTGCTTCGCTCAAGGAAAAGGTGGTGAACAAGCAGGCCCTGGCTGAACAGAGCGGTTTGAATTTCGACCCGACCGTACCGATCATCGGCATGATTTCCCGTTTGACCGAACAAAAGGGATTCGATATCCTGTTGGAAGGTGCGGAAAAAATCTTTGCTTTGAATTTGCAGCTGATTATTCTTGGCACCGGCGAGTCTCGCTACGAAACGGGGCTCAAGGCGCTGCAGCGAAAATTTCCGCAAAAATTGGCTCTGCATTTCAAATTCGATGACGAATTGGCCCATTTGATCGAAGCCGGCAGCGACTGTTTTCTCATGCCCTCGCGGTTTGAGCCCTGCGGCTTGAATCAGCTTTACAGCTTGAAATACGGCACCTTGCCGATTGTTCATGCGACCGGAGGCCTGGCCGATACCATCATCGATGTCACAAAAGATCCGGCCAAGGGAAACGGATTTGTCTTTCAGGAATACAGTGCCTCCGCCCTCTATGAGGCGATCGAACGGGCGGTTGGCGAATTTGTCGCCGGCAAGGAGTGGCAAAAGATTGTCAAACGCGCGATGCGGCTCGATTTCAGCTGGAAATCGTTGGCTGAAAAGTATGTCAAACTTTACCACAAGCTCGACTCGCTCAAACGAAAAAATTGAGATCTCACATTGCAAGTTTACCGTTTGTTGGATAGCGGACGTGTGGATGTTCGATGATGCAACACTGTTGTTTCATCACACGACACGGTCGACCAATGAACGGTTTTTTTTTGTGCCAGCGTTTGGTGGGCGTGTTGCCAAAGCGGCGGTTGTTGATTTAGTGGTTGATATTGTATAACTTAGACCAAGCTATTTCCCGCAAATATTTTCAGCGATCGGGCGACGGACGAGTAATGCGCTCTCGGCCTGGCACCAACTTTGCTTTGTACCCATACGATAAGGTCTATCTGTATCTGCACATCGCTCTCACACTTCTCATGATTCGTGATCGCTGTGACCTGGCTCGGCTGCGGTTTCAATTGATCAAATGAGGCCGTGCAGAGAGGCATCATTTAACAGTTGGGCGCCCATGGAAGGCATTTCAGTTCAAGTCGATCAAATCGGTACTTTAAACGATATTGCGCTGTTTCGAGTGGGTGGGTTTGTGGATACCACCACCTCACCGGAGCTTCAGCAGCGTCTTTTTCAGCATATACAAGAAGGCACCGCGCAATTTATCGTTGACCTGGCGGCGGTGCAGTATGTCAGCAGCGCCGGGTGGGGAGTTTTTGTCGGTGAGATTCGCGGATTGCGCGAACGCGGGGGGGATCTCAAGATCATCCACATGACCCCCGAGGTTTATGAAGTCTTTGCGATGCTCGAGTTTGATCGGATTTTGGCTTACCACGATTCTCTTGAAGAAGCCCTGAACGATTTCGAATATGCCAGAGGGGTCGACATCACCGCCGCACGCATGTTGCAGCCGGTTGCGGTAGCCCCTCAACCATCGGAGAGGGTTCAAAAAGCCGAGGCGACTGCCGCGCAGAAAAGCGATGTCATGTCCCCCCATCTCACTGCTGTTCGCGGTCGAGAAATCCGCGATGCGGATTTGCCGATTGCCGAAAAAATCAAAAAAATGGTTGTCGAGAATCCGGCAATGGGAACTTGGTCCATCAAGCGAACCCTTTACTCGCCGCGTTTCGGCTATACGAAAATCGGTTATTTCAAGTTGCGGAGGTTGCTCAAAAGGCTTTCCTTGAGCAGCAAAAAGCAGCGCTACCGCTATTATCGTTCGCGTTGACAGGCTCGAGCGAACAATGCGGCAGACAATCGTCGACTCGGATTCGGTGTTGAACGAATCCAGGCCCCATACCGTGGAGCGGTACCATGAGGATCAACAAGCGGCTCTCTTTTTTACAGTTGCTTTTTGTTTACATCGCGGTCGGTTACGCGATTTGCCACGCCCAGCCGATCAAGCAAAGCGAGGAGAAAACCAAGGACATCAAGGTCAAGGCGGGCGATGCAATCAAATTGTATATTTATGATGGTCTCTTTCCGGTCGAAGAGGGCAAGTACATAGCCAATTTTCACAACCGTGAGTTAATCGTCAACGGTTTTGGCGAGATCGATCTTATTTCGGTCGGCACGATTTATGTTCAGGGTTTCACAGCGGCGGAAATTTCCAAAATTCTTGAAGAAAAATTCAAGCCATTTGCCCGCGAGCCGCATATCATCGTCGAGCCGTTGATACGCATCCAGCTTGTCGGTGGATTTGGCAAACCAGGGCTATATCGACTTGATCTCAAGATGTCATTCTGGGATCTCATGGAGCTGTCGGGGGGGTTAACCGGCGGCATAGTTCTCGAGGATGTCTATGTTATGCGCAAAAATCAGGTCTTGTACAGCAATTTTTCCGAAGCTTTTTACAATGCCCAGGCTCTTTATGAGTTGGGGCTGCAGTCAGGTGATGCGATCGTTGCTCCGCGTTCCAATCGACTGACCTTCAACACATTGATGCGCTATACACAGTTCGGAATGTCCCTTCTGATCTTTTATTTTTCCTGGATCAACTATCGGCAGTAATTTCGAGCTTTGAGACGAACACCCGATCGCATTTGGTGGCAAGAAGTAGACGAGAATGGCAATGGATGACTATAGCACAATTCAATCATCCTGGCAGGACGAGGAACCGAGTCAATTTGATTATAAAAAGTTGCTCGTCGGTTTTTGGAAACGCAAGTGGATGATTGTTTTTTTATCGGCAGCAGTTGCTGCCTTTTTATATTATCTCGGCAAGAACGAAGTGCCGATCTATGAAGCCAAGGTGCTGGTGCGCATCCAACAGGGGGAGAGCGGCGACACTCCGTTGTTGAGCCGGTACCGGCAGCTGGAGATCATGGCGACCAATTTCAAGGAGCGTTTGGCCAGCAAGACCGGCTTGGCGATGCGGATCTCGGAGAGTACTCTTGGCAAGAGCCGCGACAGTGTGTTCAGCGAATTTTCCACCACAAAAACACCGATTCCGGGCTACTATGACCTGCAGACCTTTGACGCGGGCCGTTATGTGCTCTATGAGATGAAAGATTCGGTTTGGGTGGCGATCGACAGCGCCGTTGTTTGGGATGTGGTACAGGACTCGCGTGAGATCAACGGGTTTGCTTTTCGTCTGCAGCCGGGTTTTGTCCAAAAGGCCAACAACGTCAAATTTCGCGTGCGGCCTTTTTCCAAAGCGATCTATGAAATCGGGTCCACCCAGGTTCTGATCAGCAGCACCGGGGCGACCATGCAGTTGATCAAGTCGGGGACTGATCCCGATGAGTTGGCCAGCGATTTGAACCGCATCGCCGAGGCTTATGTAGAGGAGACGCTCAAGCTGAAAAACCGCGATCAGGCCAGCAGGCTCGACGCGCTGCGGGAGCGCGTCAGGGTGGCGGAAGATCGCATGCGCGAAGCGGAACTCGATCTGCGCTCGTTTCATGGCCGTTATCCGCTCACGCTGGAAACCGAGAAACGCAAGCTTGTCGATCAACTTTTCACCTATGACCGCGAGTTGCAGATGTTGCCCAAGCAGCGCGCTGATCTGACCGCCTTGATGGAGAGATTATCGAACCAGGATCGATCTGCTGATCCAGACCAATATCGGCGGTATGTGATCCATCAAATCGCCAATTTTTCCGCCATGCAAGGCGAGCCGAACTTGACGATCCTCAAAGACCGATTGATGGATTTGGAAAGCAATCTCTCGTATCTGATGCAGAAATTTTCTGATGAATATCCACAGGTAATCGACTGCCGCAGAGAAATCGAAGATGTGCAGCAGCAGATACTCGATTTTGCTTCCAAGCATCTCAACACCTTGGCGGCCAAGGAAAATGAGTACCGGCTGCAAAAGACCAAAGTTGAGGCGCAGTTGCGCGGACTGCCGGCGGAAGAGTCGCGGATGAAAGAGTTGGAAAATAAGCTCGAAATCAATCGCCAGCTTTACAACAACTATTTGACTGAGATCCAATCCAATACGGTGATCGATGCAGTGGATCAGGATCGCATCGAAATCATCGAACCCGCAACCCCCCCGCGTCATCCGACGAATGCCGGCATCAAGAACAGAATTCTATTGGGCAGCGGCCTTGGTTTGCTGTTCGGATTGATTTTTTCTGTGATCATCGATCTGCTGGACCAACGCCTCCGCACGGTCGAGGAAGTCGAGCGTTATCTGGGTCAGCCGGTGATCGGCGCAATTCCAGCGGTCGATTTCAAGAGCATCCCGGAGTATCACGATTTTGAGAAAGTCAAACAGATCGACAGTCAACTGGTGACGCATGACTACTCGCCCACCCTGATCGGCGAATCCTATCGCGAATTGCGCACCCGTTTGTTGTTCGCCAAACCGGAAAAGTCCATCCACACCCTGGTGATCACCAGCGTTGGGCCGGAAGAGGGGAAATCATTTACCGCCGGCAATTTGGCGATCATTCTGGCGCAGCAGCGCAGCAATACCCTGCTCGTGGATGCGGATCTGCGGCGTGGGGTTCTGCACAACACCTTTGGTTTGCAAAAAAACTCTGGATTTACCAATTATTTGAGCAAGGGTATGCCTTTGTCCGGGGTGGTGCAGCAGACACATATCCCCAACCTCTCTTTGATCAGCTGTGGATCGATGATTCCCAATCCATCGGAATTGCTCGGTTCTCTGCAGATGAAGCGTTTTCTCGACGAAGCGCGGCGCAAATTCGATTACGTCATTTTTGATACGCCGCCTTTGGATGCCGCCACCGATGCTGTGGTCCTGGGCACGCAGGTCGATGGCATGGTACTGGTTGTTCGCGCCGGACACTCGAAGAAAAATCGCGTCAAGGAAAAGGTGGAGAGCATGAGCAGTCTGCCGATCAATTTGCTCGGAATCGTTTTTAACGGCTCAGATTCTGCCTTGATCAAAGATCACTACAGCTATTATCATTATTGAGTCGGAGCGTTTTGCCAACCGACCGACTCGTTGGCGAAACAGAGCGAGTCGGTTCCATCGCAAAGCAGGGAGCACCATGAAGATTTTGGTCACAGGCGGAGCTGGTTTTATCGGATCGCACCTGACCGAGCATTTGCTCGCGCGCGGCGATTCAGTCGATTGTCTGGATAATTTCAACGATTATTACGAGCCGCGCATCAAACGTTTGAACCTCGAGCAAGCCCGGCAATGGGATGGTTTTCGGCTGATCGAGGGCGATATTCTGGATGTTGCATTGCTCAAAGAGCTGTTCGCAAAAAATGGGTACACAAAAGTGGTGCATCTGGCCGCCCGGGCCGGGGTGAGGCCGTCGATCCAGGACCCCCTGCTCTATGAGCGGGTCAATGTGCAGGGCACGCTCAATCTGCTCGAGCAGTGTCGTTTGCACAACATCGATCGTTTTATTGTCGCCTCGTCCTCTTCGGTCTATGGCAACAACAAGAAGGTGCCTTTCCATGAAGACGATCCGGTCGACAATCCGATTTCGCCTTATGCAGCCACCAAAAAGGCCACTGAACTGGTCAGCTATACTTATCACCATCTCTATCAACTTTCGGTCACCTGTTTGCGGTTTTTTACGGTTTATGGCCCCAGACAACGGCCGGACATGGCGATTCACAAGTTTACGCGTTTGATCCATGCAGGAAAACCCCTGCCCGTTTTCGGCACCGGCCAAATGCGGCGGGATTTCACCTATGTGGATGATGTGATTCAGGGCCTGGTCGCCGCAATCGATCGTTGCCAGGGATATCGCATCTACAATCTGGGCGAATCGCAAACCATTGATTTGCTCTCGCTGATTCATCTGCTGGAGAAGCAACTGCAGAAAAAAGCGAATCTCGATTTCCAACCCGAACAGCCCGGCGATGTCGCAGTGACTTACGCCGATATCACCCGAGCTCGGGATGAATTGGATTATCATCCGCAAACTCCCCTTGAGGTCGGTATTATTCAATTCGTAAACTGGTTTCTGCAAACTCTGAACCGCTGATTAGATTGTCCTGATCACGCAACAAGAGAAGACGCGATGCTTTCCGAACGAGAGCGATTTATCGGTCAAATCATGAAAGCAGTCGACATCGCTGTGTTGGCTTTTGCGTTCTGCTTGGCCTATTTTTTGGACGAATTGATACGCTCGGTTACCTCTCTGAGCATTAAAGCGTATGCGATCGGCCCGACCTTTTCCGGCCTGATCTATTTCATTTCCAATTATTGGTTGATGCTGGTCGGTTTTCCGATCATTTGGGTGACCCTTCTGTCGCTGAACGGGGTCTATCGGCGCTACCGAACGCTTTCTTTTCGCAAGTTGTCCTATCTGATCCTGGTCTCGAGCATTTGGGCTGCGGTGGCTTCGGGAAGTTTTGTCTTTTTGCTGCGGATTGATTTGGCCAGCCGTCTGTTCTTTACCACCTATACCATCACCGCTTTTATCGCTCTGGTGGTCGTCAAATGGTTGTTGTTTCGCTTGCTGAATTTTGCCCACAGCAAGGGTTACAATCAAGAAAATTTGTTGATCGTCGGAACCGGCCAGCGGGCGCGCGAGTTTATCCGCGCCATTAAATTGCATTCCAACTGGGGCTTGCGGGTTATTGGTCTGATCGATGATGAACGCAATCTTTACGGCAAAGAGGTGGATGGCTATCGAGTGATCGGCCGAATTCAAGATATTCCGTTTTTGATCAATCATCTGGTGATCGACCGGGTTATTTTTGTGGTGCCACGTCTCTGGTTGCACCGCATCGAGGAAGCTATTTTGGCCTGTGAAGAAGTCGGCATCTCCACTTCGATATCGCTCGATCTGTACAACCTGCGGATCGCACAGACGCAACAGACCGATTTTAATGGTTTTCCACTGCTCGAATTTGAAGCTTTTCGCGCCAAGGAATGGCAGTTGTTCTTTAAACGGTTGATCGATATTTTTGTCTCTGCTCTATTTTTGTTGTTTTTTTCACCCCTCATACTGCTGGTGGCGATCGGAATCAAATTGACATCACGCGGACCGGTATTGTTCAAACAAACCCGCGCCGGACTGAACGGCCGTAAATTCACCTTGTTGAAATTTCGCTCGATGGTTGTCAACGCCGAGGAACAAAAAGCCCAGCTGTTGGATTCGAATGAAATGGATGGTCCGGTATTCAAGATCAAGCGTGATCCCCGCATCACTTCGATCGGTGCGCTGTTGCGCAAAACCAGCATCGACGAATTGCCGCAATTTTTCAATGTCCTCAAGGGTGATATGAGCATTGTCGGCCCGCGGCCGCCGCTTCCGCAAGAAGTGGAACACTATCAGATCTGGCAGCGCCGCCGTCTGAGTCTCAAGCCCGGTATTACCTGTATTTGGCAAGTCAGCGGTCGCAACAAGATCGGTTTCGACCAATGGATGCGCATGGATATGGAATACATCGACAACTGGTCGTTGACGCTGGATCTGCAAATTCTCTGCAAAACATTTTTTGTTGTTCTGACCGGGTACGGCGCCGAGTGAACGCGGCCATTTGCCGGATCGCTGGCTGTCGCTTGTGGTCGGGGTTCCTGGTCATTTCGACGAAACGAACTGGTTTGGAAAGATCAGACAGCTCTGCGCCGAACAATGACGGCAGCGGAAGCCACAATTCATCTGGATTTTAGGTGAAGGCCGGCGAAAGAACGGTCGGCAAACATTGAGATTTCATTTTGACCGAGGTAAGGAAAGATGGTCCCCAGACCCGACCCAAAGCAACCCAATCGCTCATTGCGAATTCTGATGATCGCACCGCAGCCGTTTTTTTCACCGCGCGGCACCCCGTTCAGCGTTCTCCATCGCATCAAGGCTTTGTCGATGTTGGGTCATCACATCGACCTGGTGACCTACGGCTATGGAGAAGATATTTCGATCCAGAACCTGTCCATCTTTCGCAGTGCAAAACTGCCGGGAGTCAAGCAAATCAAAATTGGGCCTTCGAAAGCCAAGCTTTTTCTCGACGTTGGACTTTGGCGGTGCAGCAGAAAAATGCTCAAGCAAGGGCAATATGATTTGCTCCACACCCATGAGGAGGCAAGCTTCTGGGGAGTCAATCTTTCCCGCCGGTTCAAGATTCCCCATCTCTACGACATGCATTCGTCTTTGCCGCAGCAACTCGACAATTTCAGATTCACCCGCTCGAAGCTGCTCAAATCGCTCTTTGCGCGCCTGGAAAAGCGCGCGATCATGAATGCCAACGCAATGATCACCATCTGTCCGGAATTGCAGCGCTACGTCAAGGAGCACTATCCACAAAAGACGAGCGTGATGATCGAGAATGTTGCAGACAACAGCATGATCTTTCCAGTCACCGACAAAGACCGGCAAAATCTGCAGATGCGGTTCGGGCTGGAAGGCAAACGCGTGGTGCTCTATTATGGCACTTTCGAGGCCTATCAGGGGATTGATCTGCTGATCGACAGCGCGGAACATCTGGTGCGGCAAAAAGTCGCACGCGATTTGCACTTTTTATTGGTTGGCGGCGGCGAGGAACAGGTCCGCAGATATCAGGGAGTGGTGCAGCGCAAAGGTTTGGATTCCCTTTTTACCTTTACCGGGTTTATGTCGCCGCAGTTTATCCCTGGATTGATCGATATCGCCGAGATCCTGGTCTCGCCCAGACTGGCGGGCAACAACTCGCCCCTGAAGATCTATTCCTATCTGCGCTCGGGCCGGCCGATCGTGGCGACGAATCATATCACCCACACGCAGGTGTTGAATCCTAAAGTCGCGGTTTTGACCGACTTGACTTCCGAGGCTTTTGCGCAGGGCATTGCGGAATTGCTGCGCAACCCGGAAAAAGGCCGGACTTTGGCGGCTGCCGCCAAAGCGCTGGCGGATGAACAATACAGCTATACCAACTATCTAAAGAATGTCGAATGGATCATCGAACAAGCGGTTGGGACGGCCCGATAGATGTGCGGAATATGCGGAATGGTATATCGCGATCGCCAAAAGCCGGTTGATGGCGATGCGCTGCAGCGGATGAACGATGCCATGCGCCATCGCGGCCCGGATGACGCCGGCTATCACCTCGCTGAAGGTGTGGGATTGGCGATGCGCCGTCTGAGCATCATCGACCTTGTTTCCGGCAGCCAGCCGATTTACAATGAAGATCGCTCCCTGGCCATTGTCTTTAACGGTGAAATCTATAACCACGCCGAATTGCGCACCCAATTGATAGCCCGCGGCCATAACTACCGGACGCGTACCGACACGGAAACGATCCTGCATGCCTATGAGGAATACGGCGAGGAATGTCCGCGCAAGTTGAACGGCATGTTTGCTTTCGCGATTTGGGACAGCCGCAAGGAATTGCTGTTTGTGGCGCGCGACCGCATTGGCATCAAACCGCTGTATTATTATCAAGATGGTGAACAGCTGATTTTCGCCTCGGAACTCAAATCGATTTTGCAGCAGCGCGATGTGCCGAGAAATATCGACCGAAAAAGCCTTGATACTTTTTTAACATTTGAGTACATTCCACGTTCATACAGTATTTTTCAGGATATTCACAAACTTTTACCGGCCCACTATCTGATCTATGAGCGCGGCAAGATCACGATCCGTCCCTATTGGCATCTCTCGTTTCAGGCCTCAGAAGAGAGTGAGGGACAACTTGCCGAACAGTTTGTTGCGCTGCTGACGGATGCAGTCAAAATCCGCTTGATGAGCGATGTGCCGTTGGGTGCGTTTCTGAGCGGCGGTCTCGATTCCAGCTCGGTTGTCGCTTTGATGAGCCGGAGCAGCAACAATGGTGTGAAGACGTTCTCAATCGGTTTTGCCGACAAAACCTATAACGAGTTGCCCTATGCCCGGCGTGTTGCACAAGTCTTTGCCACTGAGCATCACGAAGAATTTATCAATCCGGACATAGTCGATTTGACCGCCAAGTTGATCCATCATCTGGATGAACCTCTGGGCGATTTTTCCATTTTTCCGACTTTTCTGGTTTCCGAGATGGCCCGGCGCCATGTGAAGGTGGTTCTGTCAGGCGATGGTGGAGACGAATTGTTCGCCGGCTATGATACGTATATCGCCGATAGATTGGCAAGAAAGTTCAGCTGTCTGCCCAGGTTTTTGCGCACAAATTGCCTGGCAGCGATTGCCGGCCAACTGCGCCCGAGCGAAAAAAAGAAGGGTTTGCGCAACCGAATCAAACGCTTTGCCGAAGGAGCACGCCTCCCAGCTGATCTGCAGCATGTGCGCTGGATGATTTTTCTGCAGAATGCAGAGAAACAGCGCCTTTACAGCTCCGATTTTCTGCGCGATCTGGGCGATTTTGACGCCCACGATCTGATGCTCGAGCAGTTTGCCTCCTGCAATTCGAACGATCCGCTCGATCAGCAGCAGTATGTCGATATTCACACCTATCTTGTCGACGATATCCTCGTCAAGGTCGATCGGATGAGTATGGCAACCTCTTTGGAAGCACGGGTGCCGTTTCTCGATTACCGCTTTGTGGAATTTGCCGCGACCGTCCCCAGCCACCTGCGCCTGCGGGGCAAAACCAGCAAGTATCTGCTCAAGCGTGCCATGACAGACATTTTGCCGATTGAAATCATCCAACGGAACAAAGAGGGCTTTAGCATTCCGATCAAAAATTGGATGAAAAAAGAATTGAAACCGATGATGTTGGATGCCCTGTCGCCCGCCAGCATCAAGAAAAGCGGCTTTTTTGACAGCAACACGGTGCAGTCGTTGATTCACGAACATTTACAGGGCAGAGAAAATCACAGCCATCGATTGTGGGCACTTATGGTCTTTCAACTCTGGTGGCAACAGACACTGCAGTCCTGAAAGGGCTGTCCAGTTTGACGGCCGGACAGCACTCAGCCCTGTTTAATCTTGACGGCGAGGAATATGAAACGCAATCCAAATGCTCTTGCTCAGACGGAATTCGATGTCCTGGTGATCGGCGGCGGAATCTATGGCGCCACTATCGCCTGGGAAGCGGTTTTGCAAGGTTTGCGAGTGGCTTTAATCGAAAAGAACGATTTTGCTTCCGCAACCTCTGCCAACAGCCTGAAAACCATTCACGGCGGCTTGCGCTATCTGCAACATTTGGATCTTGCCCGCACTCGTGAATCGATTGTTGAAAGAAGAGTCCTCAGCGCTATTGCACCGCATCAAATCCATCCCTTGTCCTGCATCATGCCCACCTATGGGCATATGATCAAGGGCCCGGAAGTGATGCGCATCGGCTTGTTGTTAAACGATCTGATCGGCTTCGATCGCAACCGGCTTAATGATCCGGAAAAGCATCTGCCGGCCGGAAAAATATTGTCGAAGAAACGCGTGGCCGATCTTTTTCCCTATTTCGATATTCCCAATTTGAACGGCGGGGCGCTGTGGACAGACGCACAGATGTTCAATTCGGAGCGCTTGTTGCTCTCTTTTATCCACTCCGGCGCAGAGCGCGGCGCTGTGGTGTGCAATTATATCGAAGCAACCGATTTGCTTGTCGATAACAACCGGGTCGTCGGGGTGGAAGCGGTCGATCATTTGAGCGGCGAGCGCCTGTCGATTCGCGCGCGTGTGACCCTGAGCGCAACCGGCCCATGGATCAACCATCTCGTCCAACGCGCCACGTCGAACGGATCCATTCCCCGTGTTGCCCTTTCGACCGCCTTGAACCTGGTGGTCAATCGGCGGTTAACTGAGCACTATGCTTTTGGGGTGCCGAGCAAGAAAGTGTTTCGCGATGCGGATGCTGTCTTCAACAAAGGATCGCGCCTGTTGTTTCTGTCGCCCTGGCGGGGGTATACACTGGTCGGCACCGATCATCGGCCTTTTGCCGGTGAAGCGCAGGATTATCGGGTCACTGAAGAGGACATTCTTGCGTTTCTCGAAGAGGTGAACGCCGCGATGCCGAAAGCAAAAATCGCGAGAGAAGAAGTGACCTTTTTCTATGGCGGTTTGTTGCCGATGGCGGGTACCAATGCCAAAACCGGCGATGTGCAGTTGGAAAAGCATTTTCGGCTGCTCGATTATGGCCGGGAGCATGGTCTGGAGGGATTGATCGGTGTTCTGAGTGTCAAATATACCACAGCGCGCGGGGTTGCCGAGAGCGCCATGCGGCAGGTCATGCCTAAACTTGGGCGCAGAATGAGTCGCTCTGCCAGTCGCACAACCCGACTGTGGGGAGGCGAAATCGATCGTTTCAACGATTACATGGAAACCCAGATCAATCAACAAAGCGCCCGGTTTCTGCCCGACATCACCCGTCACCTGGTCAACACGTATGGTTCCTGCTATACGAAAGTTTTGCAGATGGCAAACGGCGATACTTGTGCTTTGGAGTGTTTGGCTGCATCGACGCCGGTGTTGCAGGCAGAAGTGATTTTTGCGGTGCGCGAGGAGATGGCTGTTCATCTGGCTGATCTGATCCTGCGCCGCACGGAACTGGGTTCGGCTGGCTATCCAGGCGACTCGGTGGTTGAAGCCTGTGCCCAGATTATGGCGGCAGAGCTGGGATGGTCGGTGGAACAAAAACGCAAAGAAATTGCAGCCGTCAAAGCAGTTTATCGCCCGGCTTGAACAAAATCGAATAGATTGTTGAAAATCATATACAAAGACGATGCCCGGTGTTGAGTTCTCGCCGTTGGCAGGCGTTAGGATAAGTGGAGGAATTCGATGTCGGATACGATCGGAAGCTATCTGTGGAAGGGCAGCGATAACCGAACCCTGGAGGAAGTGCGGCGTTATTGGACAGACAACGTCAACACCACCCAGTTCTGGAAAGGCGATCCGCGGAAAATCGGCTCTCCGGAATTCTTTCACGTGGTCGGTGAATTTATCCGCACCAATTATGAACACCGTTATCGGTTGATAAAATCGCATGCAGCCAAGTATCCGGGCGGCCATTTGTTGGAGATCGGCTGTGGAGCCGGCTGGGAATCGGTCGCTTGGGCGCAGGCGGGCATGAACGTGTCGGCAGTCGATCTGTCGCCGGCGGCTCTGGAATTGGCGCGCAAAAATTTCCAATTGTATGGTCTGGAAGGTGACTTGCGGGAAGCCAACGCCGAAGACCTGCCCTTTGAAAGCAACTCCTTCGATATCGTTGCCTCTTTTGGTGTTTTGCATCAGACCGAAAGCACCCAGCGAGCGATATCCGAGGTGTTGCGGGTGCTCAAACCCGGCGGCGAAGCGGTGATCACTCTTTATTATCGCTACTCCTGGAAAATATTGCTTTCCAAACTCAGCCGGATCAATTTCGAGTTTTCGCATGAGGATGCGCCGATCACCCGTCTCTATACCAAGAAAGAACTCAAGCAGCTCTTTGCCGATTTCAATGAAGTGCAGGTTTCCCTCGATTACACCAAAGCCACCCAGACTCCGAGGCGGGGTTTGCTGTCGGGAATATTTAATTATGTTTTTGTACCGCTCTATAATATTTTACCCAGCTTCATTCGCAACCAATTTGGTCATGCGGCTATCGTTGTCGCGGTAAAATAGGGTTTAAAGAGGAATTTTCGGCGGCGGAAAGGGTCGAGAATGAAAGCTTTGGTCACTGGAGCCTCTGGCTTTACCGGCGGCTATATGGTCAAAAACCTCCTGCAGCACGGCTACCAGGTCCGCGCCCTTGTGCGGTCGACCAGCCGCATCGACCATCTCAAAGATCTGCCGATCGATTGGGTTTATGGAAAGCTCGAATCCGCTGATGATCTGCTGCGCGCAGCTGAAGGGGTTGATGTCATTTATCATATAGCGGCCCTCTATCGAGCTGCCAATGTGCCGGACAGCATCTATGAACAGGTCAATGTTGGTGGAACCCGGCATGTTCTGGAGGCAGCGCGTGCCCAGGGTGTCAAACGGGTGATCCACTGCAGCACTGGCGGAGTGCACGGCCATGTGCAAAATCCCCCCGGAGACGAAGATTCTCCGTTTCATCCAGGCGATATCTATCAATCCAGCAAACTGGCCGGTGAGCAGTTGGCGATGGACTATCACCGCGAGCATGGTTTGCCGGTCACGGTGGTGCGGCCGATCGGTATTTATGGGCCCGGTGACACCCGCATGCTCAAAATGTACCGATTGATTAAGAAAGGCCGCTTTGTCATGTTTGCAGGCGGTCGCGCTCTGTATCATCTGACTTTTGTCGCTGACACGGTCGAGGGATTCCGCCTGGCTGGTGAAAGTGAAAAAGCGGTTGGTCAGGCCTATCTCATTGCTGGTGAAGAATATGTCACTCTGTCAGAGTTTGCGGCTCTGATTGCGGAGGTTCTGGGTGTTGGCAAACCATGGTTAAAATTGCCAGTCTGGCCGCTCTATGGCGCTGCCTGGCTGTGCGAGGGCATTTGTGTCCCGCTGCGCATTCAGCCGCCGATTTATCGCCGGCGAGTCGATATTTTTGTCAAAGACCGCGCTTTTTCGATCGAAAAAGCGAAACGCGATTTGGGCTATTATCCTCAGGTCGGGTTGCGCGAGGGAATCACACGCACGGCAGCATGGTATACAGGGGAAGGACTCTTGTGATGGCAAGCGGCTGTTCGAGTTTGTCATGGTTTTGCTGCAGATCGACTCGTTTTGCCGTATGAGGGATTTTAACAATTGGGTGTATGATGATGCGGATTAATGTTTTGGGGAATTTTTCCGGACGCAATGCCGGCGATGCGGCCATTTTGGGCGGGTTAATGCAGGATATCCTGGCGGTTCGATCAGACGTGACATTCACCATCCCCACGATCAATACTCGGTTCGTGAGCAAGACCTTTGCCGAATTTCCGGTCAAACCGATATCTCTGATGCCGTGGGCTCTCAGCTTAAAAATTCTCGGATTACCCACTCTTGTGGCGGCATTGCGTGCTGATTTGATTTTGGTGACCGATGCCATTCTTTTTGATCGCAAATTGTACAATCCGTTATTCAACTATTTGCACACCCTGTCCCTGGTTTTGCCAATAGCTGCGCGTCGGCGGGTGCCGATTGCGCTGTACAATTGCAGCCTGGGGCCGATTCGGACGCCGCAAGGCCATCGAGCCCTGCAGCGCGTGGTGGACAGCGCCAGCATGCTGATCTTGCGCGACATCGAATCGCGCGAACTTTTACACAAGCTCGGTATTTCGCATCCCAACATTCTGGACGGCGCAGATTCGGCTTTAAATGCCCAACCGGTCGACGACCGCCGTTTCGACGAGATTTGTCGCGCCGAACAACTCTTTAAAAGTAACCGGCCGGTGATCGGCTTCAATATCAACAGCTATGTCGACGCATTTGTTCGCCAGGACGGCAAGACGTTCGGCCGCGAACAGCTCATCGAACTCTATGCGCTAACCGCGGATCGCGCGATCCAGACCTTTGATGTCGATGTCATTTTTGTCGAAACTCAACACATGGATATGGCGATCGCCGAAGAAGTGGTGCAACGCATCGCCTACCAGGATCGGGTGCGCATGATTTCCAATCGCCGTTACAGCTATCGCGATATTTGCGCGGTCTTGAAGCGCATGGAGCTTTTTGTTGGCATGCGAACCCACTCGCTGATCCTTTCTTCGGCAATGGGGGTGCCACCGGTTGGGATTGTCACCTATCCGAAGAACCGGGGCTATATGCGGACCATTGGCCAGGAAGAGAATCTTATTGAATTTCGCGATCTCTCTTATGATACCTTTTTCGAAAAAATCCGCATCGCATTCCAGCATCGGCAAGAGATCAAAGTCAAACTGTTGCCGGCGGTGGAACAGGAAAAGCAAAAAGCGCGCAAGAGTGCTGAATTCCTCAAGCCGTTTTTGCTCTAATCGAATGCGCATGGGATATGCGGTTCCGCCAACCACAGGCGAAGATGGGTAAACGATGAATCAACCGTTGCAAAACGAAAAACGCGGCTTTTCTTTTTTCCTGCGCACTGGCATCAGTCTTGCCCTGCTGGCACTGGTTTTTTATCGCGTCGGTTTCGGCAGTTTGTGGGAGATCATCCGTCAGGCGCGGTTTGATTATGTGTTGTTGTCTATCGCCATCACGCCGGTGCTGATTTTCGTCAGCGCCTGGAAATGGCAGGTGATTTTGCGCGCCTATGCCATACGGGTGTCGTTGTTCAAACTTTTTGGTCTTTATGCGGTGGGGTATTTTTTTAACACTGTTTTGCCCACCAATGTCGGCGGCGACGTGGTGCGTGCTTATGCGCTCGGCAAATCTGTCGGCCGTCAAGCTGAAGCGTTTTCCTCCGTATTTGTCGAACGGTTCACCGGGCTGACCGCTCTGTTGGCTGTGGCGATCCTGGCCTTTTTTCTTGCGATCCGCAATCTATGGGATATCGGCCTTTCAATGGCACTGCTCTTCAGCGTAATCGGCTATGGGATGATTCTGCTTTTCTTGCTTCGACCTTCGCTGGTCGCCTGGATGCAAGACCGCATTCGCATAAAAGCAGTTCATTCCATTCTGGGCAAGTTTCTCAAGGTGCAAAACGCCATTCTTTCCTTGCGCAACGCCAAAGGCGCTCTGGTGTTTGCGATGGCCAACTCATTTCTTTTTTATGCGGTTGCAGGGCTCAATGTCTATATCAGTGCACTGGCCTTCCGCGCTCCGATTTCCTTGCTGCAGGCTTTTATCATTACGCCGATTGTCCTGGTCATCACCATGATTCCGATTTCAATCGGCGGGATCGGATTGTCCGAAGGTGCTTATGCCTTCACTTTTGCGCGTATGGGTATCGGCGGCCCATTCGGACTATCGGTTGCTCTTTTCATGCGTTTCAAAGCCTTGCTTGCCGGGGTGTTTGGCGGTATCTATTTTTCAGCACTGGGAGTTCGAGTCGATATGCAGGATGTTCCTGCTGCTGCTTCGATCACCAGCAGGGGTGATGTAAAAGGCGATGTCAATTATTTTAGCGGTTTCGAAGGTGTCATGCGGCAAAAGAAATCGCCTTTGAAAAAGTACATGGATATCGTTATCGGCGATTATTCGTTCTGGAATCTGATCCTTTTCGAGACCGTGACAGGCTTGTTTGCCTGGGTTCCCGGCTTGTTCGGCTATGCAGCGCGACAAATATTTTATCGCTTGATTTTGGGTAAGATGGGCAAGGGATCGATGATCGGCCGCAGTGTTTCTTTGCGGCATGCCAAAAAAATACATATCGGCAAACGCTGTGTTATGGATGAATATTGCAGTTTGAGCGCTCAGGGCGACAAAACCAGCTCGATCCGTCTGGGCGATGAAGTGCTGCTGGGCCGCAGCACCGTGCTGAGCACACGCAACGGCACGATTGAAATCGGCGATTTTTGCAATATCGGCGCCAATTGCCGCCTGGGTACGACCACGCGCATTCAGTTCGGCAAGCATGTGTTGCTGGCAGCCAACTGCTATATCGGCGGCGCCCAACACCGCTACGATCGTTTGGATCTGCCGATCATGCGGCAAGGCTATGACAGCAGAGGCGGAGTGGTGATCGAAGATGATGTTTGGCTGGGCGCCGGGGTGATGATCCTCGATGGCGTACGAGTCGGTACAGGGTGTGTGGTTGGCGCAGGATCGGTGGTGACCAAAGAGCTGCCGCCGTTTTCGGTCGCGGTCGGCGTGCCGGCCCGGATTGTCGCAAACCGCCGGGATCGCGATGAAGAGGTGAAAACGGTCTGAAACAGGTCAATTTTGCCAAGCTTTTAAATTCGGCCACAAACAATCGAGGGGCTGTCCGGCACGAGACAGCCCTTTTTCTGTAACCGGCAAAACCGGACTGGCGCGGCAAGGACCACCAGACCCGGCTGTTACCAGGCGGCAAGGACGGCAGCCATGGCAACAATCTGTAGCGAAAAGCAAATGCAGAACTGAGGAAGACCTTGGATTTTTGTACGCAATATGATATATTTGACTCTATTTTAGAACAGATCAAGATTCGGTGTTAACCGAATCCACGTTAAAGAAAAGGACAGCGATAATGCCAACGCCGGTCGGACATGGTTTGGCGGGGCTGGCCGTTTTTTTTACGACACAGCAGCATCTATCCCGACGGCACGTCACCGCACTGCTGCTGATTTTTATGGCGCTTCTGCCGGATCTCGATTTCCTTTTTGGTTTTGCTGTCAGCGATCCCAACCGTTTTCACCACGGTTTTAGCCACAGTTTTGTTTTTGTTTGGGCGATTGGTTTGCTCATGGCAGCGATTTGGGCGAAATACAGCCATACAAGCTTAAAGATTTATGCCGCAGTGTTCGGTGTGGCCGGCTCGTCTCATGTGTTGCTCGACTTGCTGGCTGCTGATACCAGTGTTCCATACGGCGCCCAGATATTTTGGCCTTTTTCCAAAGAATATTACATCGCGCCTTTTGCGATTTTTCTCGACATCAAACGGGCAAGCTCGATGGACAAATTTTGGCAAAGCTTGTTTATCGCCCATAACTTTCGAGCGGTTTTTCTTGAAGTGTTGCTTTTAGGGCCATTGGTTTGGTTCGGCAAAAAAATTGGAAACCGATGACAAAAGAGTCAAAAGAAAACTCCGATCAGAAAAAGCCCGATCTTTCGGTGGTGGTGCCGTTTTACAACGAAGTGGATAATGCCGAGCGCCTGTGGAACCGGCTTCAACCGGTGTTGGCGGATCTGGGAAAGACCTATGAAGTCATTTTTATCGATGACGGCAGCACAGACGGGACGCGCGAACTTTTGCGCAAGCTGGCGGCACAAAATCGGCACCTCCGCGCCATTTTGTTTCGTGCCAATTTTGGCCAGTCTGCCGCCATGGCAGCCGGCTTTACGGCCACGCGCGGCGAAATTGTCATCGCCATGGACGGCGACTTGCAGAATGATCCGGCTGATATCCCGCTGTTGCTCGAACAATTGGAGCATGGACACGATATGGTCAGCGGTTGGCGCAAAGACCGCAAGGATTCTTTTTTGATCAGAAAGATTCCGTCCAAGATCGCCAATCGTCTGATCTGTTCGATTACCGATGTGCGGCTGCATGATACCGGTTGTTCCCTGAAAGCTTTTCGCGGCGATTTGCTGAGGCGTATTTCTCTTTATGGCGAACTCCATCGGTTCATCCCCGCTTTGATGCGCATAGAAGGGGCAAAGATTGCCGAGATGCCGGTCAGACACCATGCCCGTCAATTCGGCAAATCCAAATACAATCTCAGCCGAACGTTCCGTGTGATTATGGATTTGACCACCATCCGCCTGCTCATGCGGCATTTGCGCAATCCGCTGAGCTTTTTTGCCACCTTCAGTTTTTTGTTTTTTCTTTTGGGCACCGCAGTTTTTTTTGTGTGTGCCTATCGCATCGTCATCCTCGAACAAACGCTGATTGCCGTCAATATTCTGCTGATTTTGACGGTGTTGTTGTGGGCGACGGCGATGCAATTTTTCTTTTTTGGTCTGGTGGGCAAGTTGATCGTCGACTATGGAACTCGTCGTTCGATTGTTTAGCAAAACTCGAGCTGCAGCGTGCAAACGCTGCGCCTGGATCGGGGCAAGTTGTGAGGTTTTATGGAAACTGTAGCAATACAAGCTGTCGACAGAGAGGTGGTTCCAGCGGCTGTTGCACCCGAGGTGTCGTTGGTTGTGGCGGTGCAAAATCAGCAAGGTCTCGTAACTGCGTTTGACCTGGAATTGCACCGCGTTTTGGATAGTTATGGCGCCAAATATGAGATCATTTATGTGGACGATGGCAGCATCGACGGCACGTACAGCGAATTGCGGCGTTTGGCTGCTGAGCGTCCGGAAGTGCGTTTGCTGAAATTGCGCACCGCTTTTGGCGAGGCCTCGGTGCTCGAGGCCGGTCTGGAAGCAGCGCAGGGCGAAAAGTTGTTGTTCAGCACTTGTCGCGTGCGGGTTACACCGAATGCCATACTCGATCTGCTGAAGGTTCTTGATGCAGGCAGTGACCTGGTTATCGGTGTGCGACATCCGCGTCGGGATTCGCGCCTGAATCAATTTGTTTCCCGTTTGTTCAATGCGCTGACCAATCGTTTGACACATCTCAAACTGCACGACATCAACAGCGGAGTCATGGCGATGCGGCGTTCCGTGCGCGACAGCGTGCCGTTCTATGGCGCCTTGCATTCATTTATCCCGGTCATGGCGCAGCGCCAGGGCTTCAAGATTGAACAGGTGCAGGTGGAACAGATGGCCGGCCGATTCAACTACTCCTTGCATCTGCGCGATTATATCCGCCGTTTTCTCGATCTGATCAGCGTTTTGTTTTTGCGCAATTATACCAAAAAGCCGCTCCATTTTCTCGGTTTTATCGGTGCGATCTTTGCATTGGTCGGCACCGGCATCAACATTTATCTCTTTTTCTATCGGTTGTTTGGGATCGGCGGTATTGCCGGAAAACCACTGCTTTTGCTCGGCATGATGCTTTTTATCCTCGGTATTCAGATGATCTCCATCGGCCTCCTGGGCGAAATGATCATCTTTACCCATGCCCGGGAAATCAAGGACTACAATATAGAGGAAATCATAAACTAATCGTGAAACTGATCATTCAAATACCTTGTTTTAATGAAGCGGCGACTTTGCCGTTGACCTTGAAAGATCTGCCGCGCAAGATCGAGGGAGTTGATACGGTCGAGATTCTCGTCATCGATGACGGCAGCACAGACAACACCTACGAGGTCGCCAGGCAGCTCGGCGTCGACCATATTGTGCGCATGACCAAGAATCAAGGCCTGGCCAAAGCTTTTGTCACCGGTCTGGATGCGTGTTTGCGCCTGAAAGCCGATATCATTGTCAACACAGATGCCGACAATCAGTATGCCGGGTGCGATATTCCCTTGTTGATCGATCCGATCTTGCATGGCTCAGCCGACGTGGTTATCGGCGATCGCCAAACCGACGGTATCGGTCATTTTTCCTGGACCAAAAAACGGCTGCAGTCGCTGGGCAGTTGGGCCGTGCGGCAACTTTCGGGAACGCAAGTTGCCGATGCGACCAGCGGTTTTCGCGCCATCTCAAGGGAAGCCGCTTTGCAGATGAATGTCTTGTCGCGCTTTACCTATACTCTGGAAACCATCATCCAGGCGGGCAAAAAGAATCTGGCAATAACCGATGTGCCGGTGCACACCAATTCCCAGGTTCGCAAATCAAGGCTTTTCTCCAGCAACTGGAGCTATATCAAGCGTTCGATCGCAACCATCACGCGAATTTATACCCTTTACGAGCCGCTAAAGATTTTTTCCTACATTGGCGCTTTGATCTTTGCCGTCGGTCTGATCATCGGTCTGCGTTTTATCTATTTTTATCTGTTTTACAGCGGCAGTGGCCACATCCAGTCGTTGATCCTTGCAGCGGTTTTGTTGATTGTTGGTTTCCAGGTCTTCATTATGGCCTTGCTGGCCGATCTCATCAGTTTTAACCGCCAACTGCTCGAAAATGTGCTCTATCGCCTCCGCAAGATGGAAAGCAACGACAAACCATGAAGATACTGTATATCGCCGGACGCGAAGAGAGCTATTCACGCACGCGCATCGTTCAGCAGGCATTGCGGATGCAGGGCCTCGAGGTCAAAGGGATCTTCCCGCCCGATCGTTCTTTCAAGCATTATCCGCGCTTGATTCTGCAGGGCTTGCGATCCGCACGGGATTGCGATGTCATCATCGTCGGCTTTTATGGACAAGTGATTCTGCCGTTTTTCAAGATTCTTACCCGCAAGCCGATTCTCTTTGATATGTATATCGCCACCTATGACACGATGGTCAACGACCGCAATCGCGCGCGGCCGGGCAGCATCATGGCCAGGATTTATCATTGGCTCGACCGGCTTTGCTGCACCTGGTCAAAAGCCATTGTTCTGGAGACTCAGGATCATATCGAAGACTTTGCGCGCAAATTCAAAACACCCATCGACAAGTTTCATCGTGTTTTTTTGGCGGTTGACGAAAGGTTGATCTATCCGCGTCCGCAGCGCAAGAATTCGGATCGTTTTTTGGTTCATTTTCACGGCGAATATGCACCTTTCCATGGTGTCGATACGATCCTGCGCGCTGCGCAGCTGTTGCGGGACGAGTCGATCGAATTTCAGGTGGTGGGCCGCGGCATTACTTACAATGACTGCCGGGAACTGGCGCGAGCACTGGATCTGCACAACGTTCAGTTTATCGATCCGGTTCCCTATGAACAATTGGCTGATTTGATCGCGCGGGCCGATGTCTGTTTGGGCATTTTCGGCGGCAACGCGCGGATGTTGCGCCTCACCACCAATAAGGTGATCGAATCGATCGCCATGCACAAACCGCTGATTACCGGCAAGAATCAGCCTGTGCAGGAATTGCTGCGTGACCGCCACAGCGCGCTGCTGATCGAACGCGCCAATCCGGAAGCTTTGGCCAAAGCGATCCGCGAACTGCAAGACGACGCGTCTTTGCGAGATAAAATCGCTGAGGAAGGCTATCGGGTGTTTTTACAGCACTGTACTTTGGAACAGCTGGGCAAAGGTTTTAACAAGATATTGCAGGAAATGGCAAAGTGACCCAATCTGATGATTTTTCAGGCAAAAGAATTCTGATCACCGGCGGTCTCGGCTTTATCGGCAGCAATCTTGCCCATCGGCTGGTGGAGAACGGTGCGAAGGTTCGTATCTTTGACGCCAGACTTGATCCCTATGGCTGGAATGAGGCCAACATTGCGGAAATTCGCAGCGATGTCGAGGTGATTCTCGGCGATGTTCGCGATTATCCGGCACTGGAAAAGGCGGTGCAGGATTGCGATCTGGTCTACCATCTGGCAGCCCAGGTCGGCAGAGAGATCTCCATGGAAAATCCGGAACTGGATACCGCGATCAACTGCAACGGCACGCTCAATCTGTGTCGCATTCTAAGCCAGGCGAAGAGGCAGATCAAGGTCGTCTATGCGGGCAGTCGCGGCCAGATCGGTGAGCCGCTCTATTTGCCGGTCGACGAAGACCATCCGACTCTGCCCACAGACGTCTATGGCATCAACAAACTCGCCGCCGAAAAATATCTGCTGCTGTTTGGCCGGGTTTATGGTTTTCCTGCTGTTTCTCTGCGGTTGAACAACGTGTACGGCCCCAGATGTCAGATGCAACACGGTTATTATGGCATTTTGAACTGGTTCATCAAAAACGCCATGATTGGACAGCCGATCACGGTCTATGGAGATGGGCAACAAACCCGCGATTACGTCTATATCGATGATGTGGTCGATGCCTTTGTCCGTGCCGGCGTCTCGCAGAAAACCGACGGCCAAATCTATTTCATCGGCTCGGGTGTGGAAACCCTCTTTCTCGATATGGTCAAACAGGTGATCCGATCCGTCGGCCGCGGTACCTACATCAATGTGCCTTTCCCGCCGCAGCGCGAGGGGATCGACATTCGCAAATTCGTTGTGACAACTGCCAAATTCAGCAACGATACGGGATGGTCGGCCCGCGTCGACCTGCAAGAAGGTGTTGACCGAACGGTGGCTTTTTATCAAAAGCGCTTGCAGGATTATCTTGACGCTGATGGAGATCGGCGATGACAACCCCGGCAATGCAAAAACAGGCGAAAATCGCCTATCTGCTCAACGCTTTTCCCACATTGTCCGAGACCTTCATCATCAATGAAGTGGTCGGTTTGCGAAATCAAGGCGTTGATCTGGATGTTTTTGCCTTGTTTGAGCCGCCGGATGACAAGGTCAATGAGGCGATGGCAGATTTACAGAAAACGACCTTTTACCTGATGGCGCAAGTTTCCGGCCGCAAGCTCGTGCAGGCTCACGTTTTTTTTCTGTTTCACTATCCGCTGCGCTATCTAAAAACAGCACGATTTGCCATTCAGAAAAGATCAAAAGAAACCAGCTTGTTTGGGATCTTGCTCAAGAGCGCAACTCGAGGCGAATATTCCAAGGATCAAAGACAGGATTTGTTTGTTCATTTTATCCTGGCGGTTGTCCTGGCCCGGCGGATGTGGCCCGGCGAATATACTTTTCTGTTCGCTCATTTTGCCGACGCCGCCGCCAGTTTGGCTATGCTCATATCCCGATTGCTGGGTATCCCCTATGGAATCAGCGTCCATGCTTACGATATATTTACCCCGCAGAGAAACTGGCGGGAAAAATTCTTTTCAGCTGACCTGTTGGTCACCTGCACCCATTACAACCGCGAATATATGCTCGAGAATTTTCCTTATCTGACAGCCGAGCGGATTCAGGTTGTCTATCACGGCATCGATGTGCAGCGTTTCACACCGACGCGCAGAAAACGCGCACATCCTCCCATCATTCTATCGATTGGCCGCCTGGTGCCCAAGAAAGGATTTGCTTCGCTGATCGAAGCGAGCAAGATTTTACACGATCGCGGCTTTGATTTTCGCTGTATTATCATCGGCGAAGGACCTGAACGGCCACGTCTGGAGATGCGGATCAAGCTCGGAAATCTGGAAGATGTCGTTTGCCTGACAGGCTCAGTGCAACCATCCGAGATTGTGAACCATTACGCGGATGCCACGATTTTTGCTCTTCCTTGTATTGTCGAGGAAAACGGCAATCGGGACGGCATTCCCAATGTGATCGCTGAAGCCATGGCCATGCAGTTGCCGGTTGTGTCTTCGCCAATCTCGGGAATTCCCGAACTGCTCGTCGATGGAAAAACCGGCCTGCTGGTGGCGGAAGCGGATTGTGTTGGTGTTGCTGACGCCCTGCAACGGCTGCTCGAATCCCCCGGATTGCGGGCGCGGCTGGGCAAAGCAGCCCGTCGCCAGGTCGAATCGATCTTTGTCGCCCGGCAATTGCATTCTGAACTGGCGAAAATTTTGTTGCACGCCGCAGGATGATCAAACGGCTGAACCAAATCAGACACGATATGAAGAGATTGATCATCAATGCCGACGATTTCGGATTGTGCGCTGCGGTCAACCGCGGAATTGTGCGCGCTTTTGAGAACGGCATCGTCACGCGAACCTCTCTGCTGATCAATGGCCCGGCCGCTGATCACGCTTGCGGACTGGTGCGGTCGAGCGGCATCACGGTCGGATTGCACTGGAATTTAACGGATGGTTTTCCGATGCTGCCCAGCCGGACCGTTTCTTCCCTGGTTGACCGCCAGGGGCGTTTTGTCGGAGTTTGGCGGTTGGTGCGACGGGCGTGGGCTGGAGAGCTCAACCCGCGGGAAATCGCCGCTGAACTGCGCGAACAACTGCGCAGATTTGAAGATCGGTTGGGGCGCCCCAACCATTTTGACAGCCATCGCCATATCCACACTTTGCCGATGATTTCGTCTGGTGTTCGCCAGGTAACTGGCGAACAGCCGCAAAATGGACTGCGGCTGTTTTCACGACCTTTTGGATTGGAAAGGACGCGGGGACTGGTCGACGCGGCTGTGATTTACAGTCAGGCCAGATATTCGAAAATGACAACCAGGACAACCTCTTTTCAGGGTTTTTCTTTGATGTATGCCGCTGATAAAGCAGCGGCATTAACAGCTGTCTTGTGCAGTTTGCCGGAGGGTTTGACCGAGTTGATGTGCCACCCCGCCGAGAATGGCTTCGATTTCAACTGGGCAAACCGGTACATGAGTGATCGGGTCGCTGAATATCAGGCCTTGATCTCTCCTGAAATTCAACGGTTTGTCGAAGAAAAACAAATTCAACTGCAGAACCTTGCTTGCTGAAACTATGAACCGACGATTGCAGGATCCTATGATGAACAAAAAACCATCGCCGCCCATACCTGATTTTTCACTTTCGATTTTTTTCCCGATTTACAACGATTGGGCAACCGTTGCCAGCCTTGTCGCCCAGTCGATCATGGCGGCGGAAAAATTGACCGATGACTTTGAAGTAATCCTGGTGGACGATGGCAGTGAAGAGAAGACACAAAAGGTGCTCACTTTTCTCGAATCGACCTTTTCACGGGTGCGCGTTATCCACCATGAGAAAAACCGGGGTTATGGCGGCGCTTTGCGAACCGGTTTCCGAGAATCGAAGAAAAAATATATCTTTTACACGGATGGCGATGCTCAATACGATGTCACTGAATTGCAGAATCTGGCCGCTGCTCTGGATGAGACAGTTGATATTGTCAATGGTTACAAGATTAAGCGGAACGATCCAATCTACCGTGTTTGGATCGGCAAAATTTACCACCTGGTCAGCCGCTTTTTGTTCAATTTGCCGATTCGGGATGTGGATTGCGATTTTCGTCTGATCCGCCGGGAGCTTTTTGATTCGATCAATTTGACCTCGACCAGCGGTACGATTTGTGTCGAGATGGTTTATAAATTGGCGCGCAATGGGGCGAGTTTTCGCGAAGTGCCGGTCAGGCATTATTTCCGCGCCAGCGGAAAATCACAGTTTTTCAATTTCAAGCGACTTTTCCGGGTGGCCAGAGATTACGCGGTGATCTGGTACAAACTGGTGGTTCTGAAAAAGGAGTAGGGGAATGCCCAATCGGGAATTGCTGCCTGCCGCTTATCGAGGGAAGAAAGTTCTGATCACCGGCGGGCTTGGATTCATCGGCAGCCACCTGGCCGCGCGTCTGGTCGATTATGGCGCCGATGTTTTAATCGTCGATTCACTGATCCCGCAATACGGCGGCAACTGGTTCAATGTGAAGGATATCCGCGACCGCGTGACGATCAACATCGCCGATATTCGCGATCAATATGGGATGAATTATCTGGTTCAGGGAAAAGACTATATTTTTAATCTCGCCGGCCAGGTCAGCCATATCGACAGCATGGAAGATCCGTTCACCGACCTGGAAATCAATTGCAAGTCGCAGCTCTCGATTCTTGAAGCTTGTCGCAATTTCAATTCGAATGTCAAAATTGTTTTTGCCGGAACCCGCCAGCAATATGGCAAGCCAAACTATCTCCCGGTCGATGAGAAACATCCACAAAACCCTACAGACGTCAACGGCATCAACAAAATGGCCGGCGAATGGTACCATATTCTCTACAACAACATATACGGCATTCGCGCGTCGTCTTTGCGTTTGACCAATACCTACGGCCCGCATCTGCTGATGAAACACAATCGCCAGGGATTTATGACGGTTTTTATTCGCAAGTTGATCGATGGTGAAGAGATCGAAATATTCGGTGACGGCAATCAAATACGAGATTTTATCTATGTTCAGGATGTTGTGGATGCCTTTCTACTCGTCGGTGCATTTGATGAGTGCAATGGGCAGATCTACAATCTCGGAGGCGATGAACCTCTGAAACTCCTGGATCTGGTCAAACTCATGATCGATATTTATGGCAAAGGCACTTATCACCTGGTGCCTTTTCCAGAGAACAAAAAGCGCATCGATATCGGCAATTACTATGCGGATTATCGAAAGATCCGTGCAGCATTGGGATGGAAGT
Organism: bacterium; assembly: GCA_029565675.1. Taxonomy (GTDB): domain Bacteria; phylum Zhuqueibacterota; class Zhuqueibacteria; order Residuimicrobiales; family Oceaniaggregativiventaceae; genus Sulfursilanivivens. The sequence goes on along the minus strand of JAKQNP010000004.1, from coordinate 100,625 downwards.
ATCGAACGCCGATGCGGCAGGGGCTTGAGACCACTTTGACATTTTATCAACAATACAAGGATCAATACTGGACCTAAAGAAGATATCTCTGTTTTTTGCAGGGGGCGATCGCCGTCGATTGTTGTTTTGCTGGCTGTGCATCGCTCTGTTCAGCCTGCAAATCGCCAGCCATGTCAATGGTTTCGATGTGCCGGAGAGCGATTTTTTCGATTACCGGCAACAAGCGGTTGAGTTGCGCAATTTGTCATGGCCTGAGCAATTTAAACGGCCGCCTTTATTCCAATCGGCGGTGGCGATGGTCTCTTTGGTCTTTCAGGGACCTGCGCGCGAGTTGACTGCCGCCGAGTTGATCATCGCGGTCAGCGCGGTTTTATCCTTGTTGCTGGTCTATCGCATTGCCCGCCATTACCTTGGCGACAACGGTTTTTGGGCGGCCTGGCTTTGGGCTTTTCATCCGGTTACCCTTCGCATGGCCATCAAGCCCAAACCCGAATTTTTGGTCACTTTGCTGATACTGTGGGCGGTCGATCGCTTTATCCGCAAAGATCGGCGCGCTTATCTCATCGCCTTTTTCGCCACTATGGTCAGATACGAAGGCGCTTTGGCGATCGCTGCGTTTGTGCTGACAGACTTGATTTTTAGCCGCAAGCGATTGATAACTATAGGCTTGGGAGCTCTTTCCGGTTCGTTCATTGTTGTATGGACTTTGATACAGCAAGGCGGCAGCGGCGGCGCCAGCTATGGCAACTATTTCAGCGATTACCGCTTCAATATCGAGTATCTCCGGACCTTTTGGGTTGGCATGCTGAATGCTTTTCCTGTGCAGGGATTTAAAATCTGGACGGCGCTGGCCCTGCTTTTTTCGCTGTTGGGTGCGATTGCCGGCTTGCGGCGACAGCCGCGCACAACGGTGATGGGCGGGATTTTTCTCGCTGGTTTTGTTTTCATGCATATGATTTGGCCGTTTTCGAATATCGATTATACGGTCATCGTCTCCTGGATCGTGCTGATCGCGATTGTCGGCGGATTCTCGGTTGCGGTTGACTTTGCCGGCAACAAACTTCGTTCCATGGGCCTGGCGTCCTGGAATTCATCCACATCCCTGATTGCGGTGGCTTTTGCGGTTTTGCTGGCGGTATCGGTCTTTCTCATTCGGCATCGGTTTGCGTATCCCCAGTACAATATCGATATCATGGCTGTAGCAATAGCTGTTCTGGTGATGGCCGGATTTTTGTGGCATCAGAGCGATCAGAGAATCAAGACCACCGCTGTCGCCGGCTTGATTTTGGCAGCACTCCTGGCTTTTTATTTGAATTCGCAGACCCAGGCCGATCTGTTCGATATTCGCTATTCCAAGGCGGAATATCGCGCAGCCGCGGAGTGGTTTGCCAGCCATCGCCGCGCAGGCGATCGGATGGCAATCGATCAGCCGGTTATCGCTGCTTTTTATACTGACCTCGATCCGGATCGCGACCTGGTGCGCCTGGCTGATTTGCCTTCTTTGGAGCCTGCTGAACTGGCGGCGTGGCTCAAGGAAAACGATGTTTGCACCATCGCCTGGCTCAGCACCCATCGCTTGCTCAACCGCGATGACAATTGGTATCGCTGGAAGCGGGACAATCGCGGCTGGCAGAACGTCACTTTTCTCGAAGCCGGCCAGGATTTGCCCGATTTTGATCATCTGGTGTCCTTAACCCGCGGTCCTCGCATAGCGCATATTTATCGCGTCTGTAACTAGCCATCAGTTGGAAACAGGGCGATTTTCGCCATTTTCAGGGAGTTGAAAAACAACATGCAGGTACTTTTTGGCGATCTCGGCCGGCACTATCGCACCTATAAAACAGAGATCGACGCTGCTGTGCAACGCGTTCTTGAGAGCGGCTGGTTTGTGTTGGGCAAGGAGGTCGAGCGCTTTGAAAAGCGTTTCGCCGAGTATGTCGGGGTGCAGCATGCGGTAGGCGTCGGATCGGGCACCGAGGCGATCCATCTCGCCTTGTTGGCTGCGGATGTTCAGCCGGGCGATGAGGTCATCACGGTTGCCAATACCGCCATTCCTACCTTGTCGGCGATTTCCTTTGCCGGTGCAACGCCGGTTTTTGTCGACGTCGACAGCGACTTTTACACCCTGCGGCCGGATTTGCTCGAAACGGCTATCACTCCGCGCACGCGCGCCATCGTGCCGGTGCACCTTTTTGGGCAGTGCTGCAACATGTCTGAAATCAGGGAGGTGGCGATAAAATACCGCCTGCCAGTGGTCGAGGATTGTGCACAGGCACACGGATCCGAGTGGGAGGGCATTCCTGCCGGAACCTGGGGCTTGCTGGGATGTTTCAGTTTTTATCCGAGCAAGAATCTCGGCGCTTTCGGTGATGGCGGAATGGTTGTCACAGAGGATGATGAATTGGCCGAACGGCTCAAACGCCTGCGCAATTATGGCCAAACGCGCCGTTATGTTCACGAGAGCATCGGCTTTAACAGCCGACTGGACGAAATGCAAGCGGCGATTCTGGACGCGCAGCTCGACTTTCTTGAAAGCTGGAACGATCGACGTCGTGCGATTGCCAATTTGTATCGACAACAAATCACCAATCCGCGCATTGTGTTGCCAAAAGAGGCAACCAATGCTTTTCATATCTATCATTTGTTTGTTATTCAAAGTGAAAACCGCGACAAACTGCGGGAATTTCTGCTAAAACGAGGTGTGGAAACCCAGATTCACTATCCGATTCCTTGTTACCAGCAGAAGGCCTATGCCCATCTGGGGGTGGCGACCGGGCATTGCCCGACCACCGAAAGACTGGCTGGCCGCATTTTGTCACTGCCGATCTATCCGGAACTCGACGATGAACAGATCATTTATATTGCACAGTGCATCAACGAGTTTGACCAATAGAACCACAATGCGGCGTACGCCGATCGAATTGTGCCAATGAAGTGGAAAAGGATTAAAAAGAAGATTGCTGACCCCAGGCTGACCATCACACTGGTCTTTGCCGTCGCAGCAGGATTGCGTCTGCTTTTGCTGGCGATTCGGTGGATCAATCCGGATGAAGGCGCTCATTTGATGGGCGCACGGCTTTTTCTGGATGGATTTTGGCCGGTGGCTGATTTTGGCTCCCGCCAACCTTTCTACATTTTTGTCCTCACGTTGGCCATGCAAATCTTTGGTGTCTCTTTATGGGCCGGCCGTCTGGTGCCATTGGTTTCTTCGCTGATCACCGGATGGCTGCTCTATTTGATCGCTCGCCGGCTGGTGAACCGCGACGCCGGGATTTTCGCCGCTGCCAGTTATTGGTTGCTGCCGATTTTGGTGGTCTGGTCTGTGGTGGTTAAAACCGAACCCCTTGCCATGTGCATGGTGACCCTGTCGGTGTTGTTGATGCTGAATGCTTTCGAATTGCCGCTGCAGCGCCGGGGTTGGGTGCTGGTGTCGGGGATATGCGCTGCCCTGGCCTTTTACGTGCGGCAATCCACTCTCTATCTACCGCTTACCGCCCTGATCTATTTTTTATGGATTCGCCGCGATTCCATTCAACTCAAGTTTTTACATGTGCTTTATTATGTACTCGGATTTCTCAGTGTGATCCTGGCACTTTCAGCGGTCTATTCCACCCGCATGGGCTGGCAACAGGTCGTCACTTCACAATTGAACCCTTTGAATATCGTTGCCAATCGACTTCTGCACTCTTTGGGTATGCTGCCGCCCGAGCTCCGCGTGGTCGAGGGAGCCGGATTTCGAATACTGGATCAGGAGGTCAGCGTCAGCCTGGAGGCGTGGAGACACTCCATTTTCTACACTTTTTTTCTCGTGACCAGCGCTATTGCATGTATTGGCCGCTGTTTGCGCAAAGCCACCACCGCACCTGAACATCGGCAAGCGATGCTGTTGTTTTTGACCTGGTTGTGCACGGTCATGGCGCTCTATGCCTTTCAAACCGCTCACCGCGGATTCTACACTCAGTATTACACCGAAGCCTTGCCGCCAATGGTCTTGCTGGCGGCCGGCGTCATGGACAGCCAGCAGATCAAACAGCGATATCGCGCGATATTCCTTCCGCTGATGTGGGGTTTGTTCTATGGCATCTACCTTCTGCATCGGATTTTTTGGCATGCACAGGTGCCGATTCCTGTATATTGGCTGTCTGCCTGTGTGTTGACCTTTTTTCTGGGTTTCCTCTTCCAGCCTCTCGATAGTGTGCGCGGCAAACAAGTCCTGCCAATAGCCGGCCTGGTCAGCCTGATCGCGATGCTGTTGTTGCAGTTGGTGGGTCTGCCGTTGGTTTTGGTAGCTGCAACGGCCGCCTGGTTGTTCTTTCTCGTCTTTAAAAAGAGTCTGTCCGGTATTTCGGGGATTGTACCTGCTGCAACTTCAAATCGAGCCTGGCTGGCCACGGCATTTGTCTGCTTTTTCTTCACCGCAGCCTATTCGGGAAAACATCTGGGTCCTCAATACGAAGGGGTCTGGTCGCAATCGACTCTGCGAAACGCTGCTGCAGTTCTGCGCCATAACGGATCACCTGCGGATGAAGTGCTGTCAGGAGGGATGATCTGGACTCTCGAGTCGGGTTTGTTGCCATTTCAGAATGTCGCGCATCCCACCGAGTTTGTCAAGCGGTACCACTCGGACTTTATATCCGATTTTCAGCAGAATCGACCGCGATTCATCGTTCTCGATGGATATACCCGGCGGAAATACCAGAAACACTGGAGCTTTATCGAGTCGGAACTCGAAACTCATTATTTGCCGATTGCCAAAATCCCCGATGCCCGTTTTCCGGTTATCATCTATAGTTTGCGGGATCATCCTTTTGAACTGCCTGTGCCGAAGGTGACGTTTCGAACCAACAGCCCTGCGGAGACGATATTCGGATGTCTTTGAAACAAAAAACAGTCTCCGGTGTTGTGTGGACCGGGGCAGCCAAGATGGGCATGCAAGTTGTTTTGCTGGTTGTTTCTGTCGTCCTGGCGCGTTTGCTGTCGCCGCAAGCATTTGCCATCGTGGGCATGGCGGCATTGGTGACAGTCGCCGTTTCCTTGGTAAATGATAAATGCTTGGGTATGGTCTTGGTCCAACGGCCGGCGCTCTCGCAACTCGCGGTCTCTTCGCTTTTTTTTAGAGCGGCATTGTTTTCGCGATTTTGCTTTTCGGACTGTCCGTATCGATTTCAGGTTTTCTGGCCGAGTTTTTCAATGAACCGCTGCTCAAAGCCGTGATTCGCGTGCAAGCGCTGGGATTGATCTACGGTGCTTTGGGTGGGGTGCAAAAGGCGATGCTGACCAGGGAGATGGAATTTCGCAAATTGGTGATTGTCGAGATTGTTTCTGTGATGGTCAGTGCAGGGACAGCTGTCACCATGGCCTTTGCCGGTTTCGGGGTCTGGAGTCTGGTCGCTTTGACATTGAATCGGGATCTGGCCACGATTGCCCAGCTGATGATCACCTGCCCCTGGTATCCGCAGTTGCGCTTTTCCTGGAGCGAATTCCGCGTCTTGTGGAAGTTTGGCGCCGCGGTATTGGGCAACGATATGGAGCTCTATGCATTTTCATTTTAATACGGTCTTTAATGATTTTGTCAAACTTTTCCTGGATCTGAAACAGGCAAAAATTCAAACGGATTAGGTTGCGATGAAGATTGCCATTATGGGGATCCGTGGTATCCCGGCAAATTATGGCGGCTTTGAAACCTTTATTGAAGAGATGGCACCTCGGCTGGTGCAAAGAGGCCATGAGGTGACGGTTTTCGGCCGGTCAAATATAATCGATTACCAGGGAAGCAATTATAAAGGCGTGCGGATCAAGGTGTTGCCGACCATTCGCCACAAGTATTTCGATACGGTCGCTCATACCTGTTTGTGTACCTTGTACAGTTTTTTTACCCCCTATGATGTGGTTTTTATCTGCAACAGCGCCAATGCTCTGTTCTGTTTTATTCCGCGTTTGCTGGGCAAGCCGACCGTGCTCAATGTCGATGGTTTGGAATGGAAAAGGCAGAAATGGAACCAGGCGGGCAAGGCGTTTTACAAGATATCCGAGTTTCTGGCCACTTTTCTTCCTTCCGCGATTGTTTCAGACGCCCGCGATGTGCAGCGCTATTATTGCCAAAAGTTCCAAAGTCCTTCCTATTATATCCCCTACGGCGCACCGATTCAATCGGTATCCACTCACGAGGTTTTACACAAATTCGCTCTCCGTCCGCGCGAATATGTGCTCTATGTCAGCCGCATGGAACCAGAGAACAACGCACATCTGGTGGTTGAGGCTTTTGAACGTGTGCAGACGGAAAAAAAACTTGTGATGGTTGGCGATGCGCCCTATAGCGACGAATATATCTCTCGATTAAAGGCCACCAGGGATCCGCGCATCGTTTTCACCGGCTATGTTTTTGGGCAAGGTTATCGCGAACTGCAAAGCCATGCCTATCTGTATATTCAGGCGACTGAAGTCGGCGGTACGCATCCTGCCTTGCTCGAGGGAATGGGATACGGCAATTGCATCATCGCCAACAATGTACCCGAACATCATGAAGTGCTCGGCGATGCGGGCTTTTATTTTAACGGCGATGATCCAGACGATTTGCGCAATCAGCTGCAAAATCTGCTTCACCAGCCCGAAATCGTCGGTAAATACAGGCGTTTGGCGCAGGATCGGGCAAAGTCCCATTATTCATGGGAAATTGTCACCCGGGATTATGAGAGGCTGTTTCACCAGGTTGCCAGAAAGGGATGAGTTGTTGGTCGTGTCATCCAAAAAAGAATCAAACGGTTTGCTGTTGCTCGCCATTCTGCTGTTGGGATTGGCGTTGCGGGTCATCGGGCTAGATTTCGGCCGGCCTTTTCGTTATCATCCGGATGAAGTCAAGCTTGTCTTGCAGGCGGGCAATTTGCTCAACTTTCACAATTGGTCGGTAGACACCTTTTTTGCCATTCGAGTCTATCCGCCCTTTTTTACCTATGTTCTGGCCCTGGTCAGCGGGATTTATTCGGCTTTGTTGATGTTGGCGCACGGAGCAACCGATTTCACGCTGGTGCGCCAATGGTATTACCAAAACCCATTTCAGTTCCATATGTTGGCGCGATGGATTTCGGTGATTTCCGGAACTGCTTCGATTTACCTGCTCTATCGGATCGGTAAACGCCTCTACAATGAAAAAAGCGGCCTGCTGGCGGCGTTCTTTCTGGCGGTGTCGTTTATCCACGTGCGCAATTCGCATTTCGGTGTGGTGGATATTCTGATGACCTTTTTGATGCTGGCCTCTTTTCTTGCCGCTGTCGGCATTTTGCAGACCGGCAAGTTGCGGTATTACCTTTGGGCGAGTGTTTTTGCCGGTTTGGCCACAGCCACCAAATGGAACGCCTTTTTGGTTGTTCTTGCGACTCTGACTGCACATCTGCTGGCCTGCACAGAGTCGGGGCGGGTCGATTGGCATCGCTTGTTTGGCAGGCCGTTCTGGGTTTTGCTGGCGGTCTGGCTGGCAGCATTTCTGGTCGCCTGTCCCATGCCCTTGCTCGATTTCAAAGAGTTCCTGGGAGGTGTGATCGGCGGAGCTCGTTTTCAAAAAAGTGCCACCATTAAAATGGGAGCCGGTGGCGGTTTCTTTTCCTATTTTACCGGTAACCAATCCCCGGGATACGGATTTTTTTATGACAACGCTTTTTATCTGGCTATGGGGTGGGGTGCGGTCCTGACTTTTCTACTCGGCATAGTGGTTCTGTTGGCACGGCGCCGGCGCAGCGACTGGCTCTTGCTGGTCTTGCCGATCGTCTGGTATGCTCTGATGGGGGTTATGAGTTACAAGGCGATGCGCCAGATACTGCCTGTGGTGCCATATTTGCTGCTGATTGCAGCGGAAACGCTTTGTTTTCTGATCGCCAGGATTCGCAATGCGAGAAAACAACTTGTTTTTGCTGTGGTTTGGATTGCCGCAATCGTGTTGCCGACAGGCATCAAAGCACTGCGCTATGGAGTGGCGTTGACTCAAACCGATACACGCAGTCAAATGAAGAGGTGGATTGAAGAAAATCTGCCCGCTGACAGCCGTATCGGGTTGGAAGAATTCGGACCGCCGCTGCTGAGCCGCTGGGACCTCAATTTGCATTTCCTGCAGCAATCACCGCACTATAAAAAGGTCTACCAGGTTTATGGCTTGGTACCGGGAATGTTTGCGCATGGAAAGAAGCGCAGCACATCGCATGATCCCAGCGATGATGTGGTGCGCTGGGATGTCGATTATGTCGTCCTCGACAGTTTTACCTATGAGCGCTATCACTGGCCGCAAACCGTGCGCCAACATCCTGAAACTGTCGCCCAACGCGACGATTTCTACCGCTGGATAGCTGCACACGCCGCTCTGCTGCATCGAGTCGAGCCCGAGAACGGTTATCATATCAGCCCATCGCTGGAATTGTACCAAATACACCGACTGGAAACACATGCACCTCTTTCCGATAAATTGGATTAAACCAAAGTCCGGCCATCTTTTTTTCTTCATCGCCCTGTTCGCGTGGCTAATGCGGGTTGCCTTTATTCTGGCGTTTCCGGAGTTGGGATCACCTGCTCATATGGATTCAGGGACGTACCACTCGATTGCCGTCAATTTGATCCAGGGCAACGGCTACAGTGAAGACGGCCTCAATCCATCCATCTTTGTTGCACCCGGATTGCCTTTTCTGTTGGCTGCTGTCTATCGCCTGATCGGAGTGCACCCGATGGCGATTGATTTTATTTTTTCTCTGCTCGGAGTCGGAATCGGGGTATGGGTGTTCCTGTTGGCTCGCCGGCTGTTCGGTGGCACAGTGGCATGGGTCGCCTTCATCCTGACCCTCCTGCTTCCGGATCTTTTTGTGATTGTCACTTTTCTCTATACCGAGACCTTGTTTATTTTTTTCTTGTTGTTTGAGTTTTGGCTTTTGTATCGGCTGCTCGAGCACCCAACGCCTGGTCGAGCGGCGCTCGCCGGACTTGTGGGTGGAATGGTGACCCTCATTCGCGGGGTCACGCTTTGGTTGCCGCTGTTGCTTTTGCCGATCCTGATAATCTACTTCGGTTATAAGCGCGCTTTGCAAAGCGTTGTGCTTTTCGTTGTTTTTATGTCAATTCCGATTCTGCCATGGATGTATCGAAATATCCGTACCTTTGACGCGATGGTACCGGTTGCGGTCGGCACCGGCGACGTGCTGTGGACCGGCAATTATTTGCCGCATGACGGCAAATACAGTTACGATAAAACGATGGCGGTCATGGATTCGATTGCTGCTGGATTGAATCAAGTGCAGCGCGAGGAACGCCTGCTTGCGGAAGCAAAACGCCATATGGCCCAAAATCCATGCGCCACCGCCCGACTTTTGGTAAAAAAGTTTTTTCGCTTTTGGTTTTGGGTCTATGAAGCCACGCCCGGCGGAACGGTGCGAAATACCCACAGCATGACTCGAATCGTGCTTTCGTTGGGATATTATCCATTGCTGATTCTGTTTCTGTTCGGCCTTTGGCTCTCTCGCCGTCGCTGGCGACAGTTGTTGTTGCTCTATCTGTTCTGTGCCTATTATACAGCTATCCATGTTCTTACTCTCGTGGTTCCGCGGTATCGGATTCCGATTTTGCCCATCATGGCGATATTTGCGGCAGTGACGATCGTCTTTCTGTACAACTTTTGGCGTGGCAAATCGGCAGTTGAAATGAATTTGGGCACCAGCCGATGAAAAGCAAGTATCTATTTATATTGTTGACCTTTTCAGCGACCATTGCACAGGGGTATTGGCATGAGTGGGTCGACGATGAAGCCATTGTCGTAGGCGACATACCGCTATTCTTGCTGTTCCTCTTTGGCCGCAAACGTTTGAAGCAAGCGCCCTATGCCAAAGGAGCACTGGTTCTGACGGTGCTTTTCTTCCTTTGGTCGCATATCGGTGTCTTTTTTGCTCCGAATCAGCTCTATTTCCGCCAGGAACTGTTTCTCAACATCCGCGCGTGCCTTTATTTTATCGCGTTTATTTCCTTTGTAAGCAGCAAGGAGGATCTGCACAGCGTTTTTTTGGGCTTTGCCATTGGTCTGTTGTTTCAAGGAATGATTGGTATTCATCACTGGTTGCGCGGTCCGGTCGGACTGGGCTTTCTCGGTGAACAACGAATCGGATGGCAGGCGCAGGGGACTTTTGTTCATGCCAGCGTATTCGGTTTTTATGTCTCCTTGCTGAGCGTCATCATGTATCGCATTGGAGTCTTTTTGCGACCGCGTCACTATCAGTTTTATTTGTTGGTCTTTCTCATCGGCGTTATCAGTTTGTACGCATCACAGAACCGTGCCACCTGGCTGGCATTCGCCGCCACGATGGTGGTCATGTTCGTCTTTGATCTTTTGCGCCGTGAAATCAAGACGCGCCATTCCAAACGCTATATAGCCTTGATTGTGCTTGTGTTGATTGCAGGCGGGATTCGCTATGGTACGGTGATCATGGCGCGATTCTCCGATGCTGAAGAGTCGCTGGCGGACGATCGATCTTCGAGTCGCATGAGCCTGGCACAGGATGCGATGCGAATCATCAAGGAACATTCCCTGACCGGCACCGGATTGAACAATTACCGCATGTATGTGAGCGAAGAGACAGCAGGGACCCGGGTGGTCCATTGCACCTATTTATTGGTTACCGCAGAGCTCGGCATCCCCGGCGGAGTGATCTTTATCCTGTTGATTCTTTCTTTTTTGGTTGTCGGTCTGCGCGCGATGCGATCGAACGATTTTTATCTCAAAAACAGCGCCACGGCCCTGGTTATGGCACAAAGTATTTTTATCATCGCGATGTTGCCCTCACCTGACTACCGGATCCTCTACGTTAAAACGCACATCTGGATGATTTGGGGGTTGACTCTGGCGACGGCGAAAATCGACTATTTTCACAAAAAGATGGCAAAGCGGTCTGTAGCCATGGCCGGCGATCCACGGGCGAGAAATTTGCGCTTGCAGCGGCCGCCGCACAACCGTTTTCCTGCTCAACCGTTGCCGCCGCCTGGACATTCGCGACCACAAGGACTATAATTAACCATATACAGATCAACTGACGCGATATCGATCGCGATCAAGATTGGGAGTGATTTGAATGAAGATCCTGGGAATTTTCGATGACCACAATGCGGGCTGTGCGTTGATCCAAGACGGCAAAATCATCGCCGCAGTGGAAGAAGAGCGGTTGTCGCGAATCAAACTGCACAACGGGACCGTTGACGGTTTGCCGATCGACAGTCTAAAGATGGTGCTGGATATTGGCCATACCCGACCAGAAGAGATCGACCGGATCGCGCTGGCAATGATGCCGCCTGCGCAACTGCAGCGCATCGTTCTGCGAGATCTGTTCACGAAACAGAAAAATTGGCGGTGGATCCTGGCCAGTTTGTTCAGCAAAAGCATCCGTTGGGATCGCTATTGGCTCTTTTATCCTTATTTTTACAATCGAAACCGCATCGCCAAGGTGAAAAAAATGCTTAAAAGCGTCGGGCTGGGCGATAAACCGATCGATCTGGTGGATCATCACCGCTCCCATGCAGCTGCCGCCTATTTCACCTCCGGCCGCACTCGCGCCCTTATCGTGACTCTCGATGGCCAGGGTGACGGTCATTGCGGCCAGGTCTGGCTGGGTGAAGACGGCCGTTTGCGGCAACTGGAGGCGGTATCCAGCTATCACAGCCCGGGGCTGTTTTACAATTTCATCACCTGGTATCTGGGCTACAAACCGATGCGCCATGAGGGGAAAATCACCGGCCTGGCCGCGCATGGGAGTTTCCAGCGTGTACGCCATCTTTTTGAGCCCCTGTTCGCGCTGGAAAACGGTGAATTTCGCTACAAGCTGGCGGAACGCCATTTCCAACACGCCTATCCGCATCGCAGCAATTATGTCAAATTCAAGCGCTCCTTGCCGGAAGAATTCCACCAGCTTTCTCCGCAAGATGTCGCTGCAGGCGTGCAGGTGTTGACGGAAAAGGTGGTTGCCGGCTATGTCGACCGGTTTCTGCAAAAGACCGGGCCGATCGATGTCTGTATGGCCGGCGGAATTTTCGCCAATGTTCGCATCAACCAAAAAGTCGCTGAACTGCCGAACGCCAAATCGGTTTTTATTTTTCCGGCCATGGGCGACAACGGTCTGCCGGCCGGCGCCGCTCTTTACAGCTACTACCAGAGCATGGGGTGGCCGAAAATCGAAGAAATGCCCCAATTGCAGGATGTCTATCTGGGACCGGGCTACAGCGACGAGGAGATCGAGTCGGCACTGAAAAAATCGAATCTGCAATACGAGAGAATAGACAATATGGCCAAAAAAGTAGCTGAGCTGCTCCATGCCGGCCATGTGGTCGCGAGATTTGACGGGCGCATGGAATACGGTCCGCGCGCCCTGGGCAATCGCTCGATTCTCTATCAACCCGCCGACAAAACCGTCAACGACTGGCTCAACCACAAACTCAACCGAACTGAGTTTATGCCGTTCGCGCCGGTGACTTTGCTGGATGCCATGGACGGCAATTATCAGCGAATCGAGGCCAATATCTATCCGGCCCGCTTTATGACCATCACTTTTGATTGTTCAGACGAGATGGAGAAAAAATGCCCGTCGGTTGTCCACGTCGACAAGACAGCCCGTCCGCAACTCATCGATCGCGAGTCCAATCCGGTTTATTACGATATTCTGATGGAATTTAAAAAATTGAGCGGTTTGAATTCGATCATCAACACCAGTTTCAATATGCATGAGGAACCTATCGTCTGCACGCCGGCAGACGCCATTCGCGCTTTTGAACTGGGCCACCTGGAATATCTGTCGATTGGCAACTTTCTCGTCTATTCGCCGGATCCTGAAAAAGCAAAACAGCGCCAATAAGGTTGTTTGGGTTGTCCACAATAAGAAAAAATACACTTTATGTCGCCATAGGCCAGATCATACGTCTGCTCATGGCGTTTGTTTTGCTGCCGGTCGCTTCGCGAATTCTCGGTGATGCGTCATTCGGCCGCTACAATCTGGCCACGACGATCATGTTTTTCGTCATGCTGATCGACGATTTCGGCATCAATATGTGGTTGACGCGTGAAATCGCCAAAAACCGCGATTGTGCACAGCGCTATTTTGCCTTTTCTCTGGGCCTGAAATCGGTGCTGATTTTTGCCAGCCTGCTGTTTGTCGCCATTCTGCTGGCTTTGACCGGTTATGATGCAGAAACCGTTAAAGCCATCTGGATTTTTTCTCTCTACGGCGTGCTGATCTCTTTTCGCGATCTGGCGGTGGCGATCTATCGGGCGGCCGAAGAGATGGTTTGGGAAAGCCTGGTACTGACCATCGAACGGGTCTTGGTTACGGTCTTTGGCATTGTGGCTTTGCTGGTCTGGCATTCCCTGATCGCTTTGAGCTGGGCATTTGTTGCGGCGGCGGTGATCAGTCTGCTGTTTTCCAGCCGCGTCCTTTTTTCGCGTTATTTGGTGCCGCAGATCTGGTTTTCATGGCATGAATTTGGGCAAATATTCAAAGGCGCCAGCCTGTTTGGAATCTCGGTTTTTTTGACCACGTTTTACAGCCGTATCGATATGATGATGCTGTCGGTGATGAAACCGCCGCAAGTGTGGGGCTATTACGGCGCAGCGCACAAGTTGATCGATTTCACCAACGTGGTCCCAACGGTATTGATGATCGCAATGTTTCCGGCATTTTCGCGGTTGCAAGCCGAAGCTGCAGACGATCTCTCGTACCTCTTTACCCGCGGGGTGAAAATGTTGCTGCTGCTTGCGGTGCCGTTGATTCCGGGCGTCATGATTTTCAGCCAACAGATTGTCGATGTCGTCTACGGAAGCAGTTTTCAGCCGGCGGTGCCGGCATTGCGTATTTTTGGCGTGACGGCGGCGATTCTGTTTATCAATATTTTTGCCGCCGGTTTGTTCGGGGCGACTGGTTTTCAACGCCATCTGTTGTTGATCCAAATGGTCGGTCTGCTGTTGAATGCCGGACTCAACGCCCTGCTGATACCCGGATTGGCGCATATCGGTGCCGCAGCGGCAACTGTGATCACCGAGGGACTTGTATTGATCATTACCCTCTGGTTTGCTCTTACGCGAATCACCCGATTGGCCGAATTGCGCTTTTTGCGCCAGATCTTGCTGGCAACCGCCGGTATGACGGGCGTGGCTCTGGCACTCAAAGCGGCAGGCATTGAGCTTTGGTTGGGAATCGGTGCGGGTTTCGCAGTCTATGTCGTTCTTGCGCTGATTCTGCGAATTGTCAGTTGGCGGGAAATCGTCGCTTTTCGCCAATCACCTGGTTGAGAGCTCCATGCGAATTCTTTACTTCAATTATCTCTACGATACCCGCGGCGCGTCACTGGGTTCGGCGATCAAACCGATCGAGCTGTTTCGCGCCCTGCAAGAGCGCGGCCATGCAGTGCGTTTGTGTTGGTTGAAAGATGAGATCAGCGGTTCGACTGGACAGGGCGGCAGGCAGGGATTGCCTTTCCGGCAAGCTCTTAAGCGCCGTTTTGCCCGATTTGTCCATGATCCCAAGCTGTTGGCCGAAAATTTGGTGTTTGCCCGCCGTGAAGAGCGGCAGGTGCGCGATTTTCAGCCGGATCTGATCGTCGCCCGACACGATTTGTATGTCGAATCCTTTTTACACACCGCTCGAAAATATGCTCTGCCGCTGGTGGTGGAAGCCGATTCGCCGCCGCTTTATGAAGCCATGGCATTTCAGAAGCAATATTGGCGGATTGCCGCTCTGCCGCGCGCCATCGAAAGGAAGGTTTTGAGCAGCGCGGATCTGGTCATCGCCCAGAGCCGCGAACTGCAGGATTATTTCATCCGCGAACATGGCCTGGAGCCGAGTCGCACGGCGATGGTCACCAACGGGGCAGATCCTGTTCTTTTTCAGCCACAAAAACGGTCGGCTGATCTGATGGGGCAGTTCGGCTTGCACCAGGGGCCGGTCCTGGGCTTTGTCGGCTCTATGAATGTCTGGCATGGTTTGGACAATCTGGTGCAGATCATGCGCGCCATTCTCGAACGCCATGCAAACGCGCAGTTTTTGTTGGTCGGCGCCGGCGGTGGTGCCGAAGAGCACATCCGGCGGTTCGCCGCCGAAAGCGGATTCACAGATCGCGTCGTTTTTACCGGCTACATCCCGTATGAGCAGATTCCCCAAATCGTGCAACTGATGGACATCGTTTTGGCGCCTTATCCGGACTTGCCGTTTTTTTATTATTCGCCGGTTAAACTTTTTGAATATATGGCTGCCGGTAAACCGGTGGTTACAACTGCCATTGGCCAGATCGAGCAAGTTGTCCGCAACAATCAAACCGGTCTGCTGTGCCCAGCCGGCAGATTCGACTGTATCGTGCAGGCGTTGGAAGAGTTGCTGCACAATTCCAATCTGCGCAAGCGGTTGGGTGAGAATGCGCGCAGAGAAATCGAAACCCGACACACCTGGCAACACAAGGCTGCAGAATGGGAGTCTTTATGCCGCCAACTGTTGAACCGCCCGGGCAAACAGGCCGACTCAGTGCAGTGAACAAGGATCAGGACGACAGCAATGAAAGTGATGTTGGTACACAAATTTTTCTATATCGAAGGTGGGGCGGAACGCTATTTTTTCAACCTCTATCAGTTGTTGGAGGAGCAGGGGATTGAGGTCGTTCCGTTTGCCATGGCACATCCGCGCAACCAGCCCAGCCCCTTTTCGGACTATTTTGTTGATTATTTCGAGCCGGACAAGGAACTGGCCCATTTGGGGTTGGTGAATGGATTGCGAGCGGCGGCGCGGGTGATCTATAATCGCCCAGCCCAGCGCCGGATCGAGGCGCTCATCGATGCTGTGCAGCCGGACATCGCCCATGTTCACGGCGTCTACCACCATCTGTCGCCGTCCGTGTTGCGCTCGATGAAAAAGAAGAACTTGCCGGTGATTTTCACCCTGCATGAATACAAGATCCTCTGTCCGGATTACCTTTTTCTCGACCGGCACGGCCGCGTATGCGAGCGCTGTGCCGGTCGGCATTTTTGGCATGCCACCGCGAATCGATGTTTCCGACAATCGTGGGCTGCCTCGGCACTGGTCACTGCTGAATCCTATGTCCACCGCTTCCTCCGCACCTATCAGAATTGTGTGGATCTCTACCTGTCGCCGAGCCGATTTTTGCGCGACAAGATGATTCTCTACGGCTATCCGGCGGCTAAAATCGAATGGCTTCCCTATACCATACCCATTGCAGACTATACACCGAATTACGAGTCGCAGGATTATTTTGTCTATGTTGGTCGCCTGTCACACGAAAAGGGCGTTGCCGAACTCGTGCGCGCGATGCGGCGATTCAATAAAGGGCGTCTAAAAGTCGTGGGGCAAGGCCGCCTGGGAGAGAGCCTGCAAGATTTTGTCCACCAACAAGGCTTGAATCATGTTGAGTTTCTCGGTTATCGTCAGGGTGAAGAACTGCGCCAAATCATCCAAAACGCGCAATTTGTGGTGGTGCCGTCGGTAGTCTATGACAACTCGCCGTTGGCAGTGTATGAGGCTTTTGCTTTGGGCAAACCTGTGCTCGGCGCACGGATCGGCGGTATTCCTGAACTGATCGATGAAGGCGAGGATGGATTTCTCTTCGAGGCCGGCGACGAGGATGGATTGGTGCACGGCCTGGAACGGCTGTACGAATGCCGCGATCGCTGGGGGCAAATGGGAAGGAACGCTCGCCGCAAAGCGGAAGAGTTGTTCAGCCCGCAAAACCATATGCAAAGGATCAACGAGATTTACCGCCGCTTTTTGTAAGGTTACGCAACCATTTGCTTTTTTGGTATATACTTTTGAGATTATCCAGCGATGAACCGTGATCCTGAGGAGCGGATTTGACCGCGAAGAAAAATATCGTCCAGGTGGTGAATGGATTGGGAGTGGGCGGGGGCGAACTCAAACTGCTCGAATTGTTGCAGCGGTTGAATCCGGAAAAATATGACATCACGGTGATCAGTGTCGGACAGGGTGGGATTCTTGAACAGGAGTTTCGCCGCACCGGTTGGCCCTTGATTGTTCTTCCGCGGTCATGGAGATTCGATCCTCTGTTGGTTTGCAAATTGGCCCGCGAATTTAGTCGCGTCCGCGCGAATTTGGTCATGAGCACGCTGTTCTATGCCGATATTCTGGCGGCTGCGGCATCTCTGATCTATCGGCCAAAAGCGCTGGTTTCATGGGAAGTGATCACCGGCAGACTCAGGCCGCATCAGGTCATGATGTATAAACTTTTTTCCCGACGATTCGATTGTGTGGCGGCTGTTTCCAATTCGATTCATCCGTTCATCATTCGCGATCGCGGACAGGATCCCAGGAAGATCCGCACCATCTATTATGGAGTTGATCTGGCAAAATTTTCTTTTACCGCCCGGCAAAAGCGCTCCACTCCCTTTGTCTTTGGAACGGTGGCCAGGTTGGTACACCAGAAAGGACATACGCATTTGCTCGATGCGATTCCTCTGGTGTTAAAGCACCACAGAAATGTCGAATGGCACCTGGTCGGTGACGGTGATCGAGCCGTTGAATTGCGGGATAAAGCCCGGCGCCTGGGAATCGAACAAGCGGTCGTTTTTCACGGTCGCCAGAGCGATATTCCACAATTTTTGTCTACCTTTGATTGTTTTGTTCTGCCTTCTCTATGGGAAGGGTTTCCCAATGTGGTGCTGGAGGCGATGGCAGCGGGATTACCGGTTATCGCCACCTGTGTGGAGGGCACAGACGAGCTGGTTGTCCACGGGGAAACCGGCTTTCTGGTGGGAAAAGAGGATCCGCAGGCTCTGGCCACGGCGATGTGTGATCTGCTCAGCACCCCGGCGCAGCTGGAGCGATTCAGCATTGCCGGCCGTAAAAGGGTGGAAAAGTATTTTTCTGTGGATAAACAAATTCGCGAATTTGAAATGCTATACGACGAACTGCTGATGGTTGAAGACGACACGGTAAGTGCACGAGGAGAGGCAAAATGATCCATGGCAAGAAGGTGACGGTGGTATTGCCGGCTTATAACGCCGCCACGACCCTGGAAAAGACTTTTCAGGAGATTCCTTTTGATGTTGTCGATGCGGTTTTGATGGTCGATGATGCGAGCACCGACAACACTGTGGTGGTCGCGCGCCAGCTCGGGATTACAACCTTTCAACACGATCGCAATCTGGGTTATGGCGGCAATCAAAAGACCTGCTATCGCGAAGCCCTTAAACTCGACAGCGATGTGGTCATCATGCTGCATCCGGACTATCAGTATACGCCGAAATTGATCGGCGCCATGGCGTCCTTGATTGCCATCGATCAGTATGATTTGGTGCTGGGCTCGCGCATTATTTCGGGCGGGGCGTTGCGGGGAGGAATGCCTTTATACAAATATGTTGCCAATCGCTTTCTCACCCTTTTTGAAAACTTAATGCTGGGGCAAAAGATTTCTGAATATCACACCGGCTACCGCGCCTATTCCAAACGGTTGCTGCAATCGCTGCCGCTGCAAAACAACTCGGATGATTTTGTTTTTGACAATGAATTTATCGCCCAGGCGGTTTATTTTGGCTATCGCGTCGGCGAGATATCTTGTCCGACCAAATATTTTCCTGAAGCCTCTTCGATCAATTTCCGCCGCAGTGTGAAATACGGCCTCGGCGTGTTGCGAACGGCATTGGCTTATCGTTTGGCTAAATGGAATCTCATTCGCCATCGGATATTTACCACAAGCAGCCCCGGAAAGGTGACGAACTGAACCAACCGTGCAAAATATTGGCGATTATTCCGGCCTTCAACGAGGAGAAAACGATCGTCCAACTGGCTGAACGGATACGCCATGCTGTCGAAGGGGTGGATGTGCTGGTGGTCAACGATCACTCCACCGATCAAACTGAGCATCTTTTGCGGCAGCAAGGGATCAACCATCTGGCGTTGTCCGTCAACCTCGGCATCGGCGGTGCGGTGCAGTCCGGCTTCAAGTATGCCCTGGCAGAGGGATATGATATCGCCTTGCAGGTCGACGGCGATGGGCAGCACCCTCCGGAACAGATTCCGGCCCTTCTCCAACCCCTGCTCTCCGGAGAGGCCGATTTTGTCTGTGGTTCTCGTTACCTTGAAAACAAGCAGAACGTTTCCAGCCGATCGCGGCGATTGGGCGGCGGCTTGCTCGCAGCCTTGATCCGACTGCTGACCGGACAGCGTGTTAGCGATCCCACCTCCGGCTTTCGTGCGTATAATCACCAGGCGCTGGCAGTTCTTGGCAGCATCTATCCGCAGGATTATCCGGAACCGATCAGTATGATCGAACTGATCATGCACGGCTTTCGCTTGCGCGAGGTACCGGTGCAAATGGTTGAACGCCAGCACGGTCGATCCTCGATCGCGGGCCTCGACACGCTTTTTTATATGATCAAAGTAATTTTTGCCATTTTGATCGCCCGCATCAGGAGGACAAAACACTATGCCTATTGATCCGGTAACAACCAACTTTGGCAACCGAGTGATCTGGGTTTCCATTCTTGCCAGTCTGGCTTTGCTGTTGTGGATTGTCTATCTGGTGCGCAGACGAAGATTGAGCGAGCGCTATGCGTTGGTCTGGATGGTGGTGCCGATCCTGTTTATGCTTTTTTCATCCAGCCGCGGTCTGCTTGAAGGCTTTGCCGCACTTGTCGGTATTTATTATGCCCCGGCGGTGATGATCCCTGTCTTGTTGGTGCTTTATATCACGATTGGCCTCTATTCTTCGATGAAAGCAACCCGCACGGAGGAGTCGATCAAGAATTTGACGCAAGAAGTCGCGCTGCTGCGCCATCAGCTTGAACAAAACAACCGCGGCTTGGCCACCCAAGAGGGGGGCAAGGAAGAGAACTGCGACCGACGGTATACCTGATTGGTTTGCAGTCGACAAGAGGGTTCGGCTCATCCGTCGAATTCGGTCAATGGGTAGGTAAAATATGCTGTTCAATTCGATGCAATTTGTTCTGTTTTTCGCGGCGGTCGTCCTGCTCTACTTCAGTCTGCCCTTTCGCTTTCGTTGGATTTTATTGCTGGCCGCCAGTTACTATTTTTATATGTGCTGGAATGTCAAATATCTCATTCTCATCATTTTATCGACACTGGTGGATTATGTCGCCAGCCGTTGTATGGAGTCGCTTTCCAAACCCAAGCGAAAAAAATATCTGTTTGCCAGTTTGTTGACCAATCTCGGATTGTTGTTTGCTTTCAAATATTTCAACTTTTTTTCTTCCTCTCTCAACCAACTGTTCGATTCGCTGCAGATGCCGGTGCAGATCCCGTTTTTCAACGTTCTGCTGCCGGTTGGAATTTCTTTCTATACCTTTCAGACCCTCAGCTATACGATCGATGTCTATCGCGGCAAGATCCCGGTCGAACGCAATCTGGGAATATTCGCTCTCTATGTCGCCTTTTTCCCGCAGCTGGTGGCCGGTCCCATCGAACGAGCCGCCAATTTGCTTCCGCAATTCAGGCAGAACAATCTCTTTGATGACCAGCGCGTTGTGTCCGGACTGCGGTTGATTCTGTGGGGCTTTTTTAAAAAACTGGTGGTCGCTGATCGCCTGGCGCTTTATGTCGATGCGGTATACAGCAATACAGATATCCATTCCGGCCTGACTCTGTTGATCGCCACCTATTTTTTTGCTTTTCAAATCTATTGCGATTTTAGCGGTTATTCGGATATCGCCATCGGTTCGGCGCGAGTGCTCGGATATCGCTTGATGACCAACTTTGATCGTCCCTATTTTTCGCTGAACATCCAGGAGTTCTGGCATCGTTGGCATATTTCGCTATCGACTTGGTTCAAGGACTATCTCTATATCCCGCTTGGCGGCAGCCGCGTTGCGGTGCCGCGCATGTACTTCAATCTGATGACTGTGTTTGTCGTCAGCGGCTTGTGGCACGGCGCCAACTGGACCTTTGTTTTCTGGGGTGGCTTGCACGGGGTCTACCATATTTTATCTCGTCTGACATTGGGTTTTCGCGATCGCGCCGCCCAAAAAATGCATTTTTCCGGCGCCTGGATCCGCTTCAGCCGCATTTTGATCACCTTTCATCTGGTCTGTTTTTCCTGGATCTACTTTCGCGCCGACAGCTTGCAGTCCGCCAACCACATTGTCGGCAAGATTTTTACTCTGCATGGCAAGGGATTGTATATCTCAGCTCTGGATCAATTTGTCTATGGTTTGCTGGCCATCGCCATATTGTGCGTGCTTGACGGATTGCAGGAGCGCTATCGATTGACCTCCCGGCCGCTGCGGTTTCCGACGCTCGTGAGGTGGTGCGGCTATCTCCTTTTATCTGTTATCATCGTATTGATGGGTGTATTCAATGGCAGTCAATTTATCTATTTTCAATTCTAAAAGCATGCAAAGATTTCTCCCCAAAGCATTGCTTTTTGTTCTTTTGCTGGCAGGGCTTGACCGAGGGCTTGGCGCAATTCTGCAGCATTTTTATAGCAAAACGCTTTACGGTGAAAATTGGCCGAAACAGAATTGGCTGCTCAGCAGTCGTTTCGATGTGGTTATCCTGGGTTCATCGCGCACATTCCGCCACTATGTGCCTTCGATCATCGAGAGGGAACTCGGACGCACCGTTTTCAACGCCGGAGAAAACGGGCAATATTTGCTTTATGCCATCGCTCTGGGAAATCTGATTTTGGAACGCTATGCACCCAAAGTGATCATCCTGGATATGCTGCCGAGTTTTTTGGTCGAACTTCCGGATACTGACCTCGAATGGGATCGCCTGGAAATCCTTTTGCCGTACGCAGATGATCCCACTGTCAGCGATATGCTCAACCGCAAAAGTCGTTTTGAATCCATCAAAAGGCTGTCCAAGCTCTATCGCTTCAATTCAATCGTGCTCAATATCGCCGACAACATTCGCAATGGCCCGCAAGACTACGATAACGGTTATGTATCCATCGGTGTGCCGCGATTCCGGCCGAAGAATCCGTTTATCCTGGATACAATCGATGAGCAGTTCATTCGACCCGATTCGCTTAAACGCGCGCTGCTCGTCTCTTTCATCAAAAAGGCACAACAGAGGGGCGCAACCGTGGTGATGAGCTTTTCCCCTTCACTTGCGCCGATGAGCGGTCGCGTTGCATGCCAGCTTGATGCCTTTGATCGGTTGGCTGATGAACTGGACATTCCGTTTCTGGCCATCCGCACGGAAGAGTTTCCCGAATTTGCCGATCAGACCTTATTTATGGATTACATTCATATGAATGCGCAAGGCGCTGAAAAATTTTCCGCGGTATTTGCACGGCAACTGGCAGAAATTATGCAAACCAAGCCAAAGCCACCTGCAGGTTTGTCCCTCCAGGGCGTTGTCGAAAACAAGTGAATTCTTAAACGGAAAGCGGATCATCGGATGCCGGTTTCTAAACATATGGTTGTTTACCCCTGCTTTATTCTTTCGCTGATTTTGACCGCTGCGGCGATTTTGCGTGTGGTTGGTATCGATTTTGGCCTGCCCATGGCTTACCACAACGACGAACCGGTACTGGTGCTGGCCTGCCAGCAGTTTTTCAGCGGCGATTTTAATCCGCATAATTTTCTTTATCCCTCGCTGCTCATGTATTTCATGCATGCCGTGCAGCGGATTTATTTTGTATTGGCAGGCGGTCCGGTTGACTTGGCGATGCTCTATCTTTTATCGCGGTTAACCGTTGCTGCTTTCGGGATAGGGTGTGTGATTTTTGTTTTCCTTCTCGGTAAAAAGCTGGCGGGGTCTACGGCCGGTCTGGCAGCCGCCCTGTTGCTCTCTCTTTCACCCTTGCATGTGATTCACAGCCATTATGCGACAACCGATGTGCCGTTGTCCTTTTTTGTCCTGTGGTCTATCTATCAGGCATTGAACCTGGAGGAGCGTGGCCGTTGGTGTGATTACATCCTAACCGGCCTGGCTGCCGGCCTGACGGTATCGATAAAAATTCCGGGTGCGGCGGTGTTTGTGCCCATCCTGATCGCCCATCTGATCCGCATTCAGCGTCTGGAAAAGATGAACCTATTGCGCCAGTGCCAAGAATACTATCGCCGGTGGCCGGCGCGCAGTGTGCTGTTCTTGCTGCCGACCTTCACTGCAACAGCGGCCTATCTTTTTTTTAAACACTTTGCCTGGTTTGCCGATCGGTTGTTGCGCCGCATTCCTGTCGACCTGTGGCAAACCTATCATGACGAGATTGTCTCGCATCTTGCTGCGGCTGCCGGGAAATATGCGCTCCTCTTCGGCGGCGGCCTGCTGCTGATCGTTTTCATTTGGCCAATTTGGCGTGTCCGCCTGGGAAGGCTTTTCACTCTTTTCGCAGTGGCACTTGTTGCTTTTTTTGCTTCGACTCCTTATGCCATTATTGATTTCAAGCAATTCGCACATGATTTTCTCTTTCAGATGGTCGTCAGTCAGACCACCTGGAGCGGCACCTTTGCTGACAAAGCTCCGGCTTTGGTGACAAATTTCGGTTATCTCCTCGGTGATTTTGGCCCTGTTTTATTGTTTTTTGTCGTGTTGGCCGCCGCCAGGACAATCATCCAGAAAGATGTGCCTCTTTTCTTGTTCTTTTCGTTTGGCCTCTTTTACTATTTTTATCTCGGCACCTGGAAATTGATGTTCGACCGCTATATGGTGCCGCTGTTGCCGATCCTGGCAGTCCTGGCTGCCGTCGGATTTGTCTGGGGTGCCGTCGAACTCGCTTCCTTTCTTTGTGCGAAATGGAGAATCCCTCGCTGGTGCACCTATGGTAGTTTAACACTGCTGCTGTTTGTGCCGCCGGCCTTCAGCATGGGAAAAGAGGCGGTCGACTTTGATCGCTATTTGTTGAAAAAAAATACGCGCACACTGGCTTTTGAGTGGGCGACTGCAAATCTGCCGCGGCAAGCCAAAATACTCCGCGAGCAATATGCACCAGAAATCGAAATTGATGGCTTTGATGTCATCAATGTCAATTTTACGTTTAACGATTCAGTCGACGCTGACTATGTTTATAAAAATAAGATTGACTATCTGATCGTAACAGACAAGCTCTGGTCCCGGCCGATGCAGGAAGATGGCGTTGTGCAGCCGCGATCCGCCTATCAGCGGATCGTTGATTATGCAGACCTTTTGTGGTCGATCGCTCCAACGCCTGCAAATCCAGGGCCGGAGATTCATATCTACCGCATTCGCTATCCAGATCCAAAGTGAAAGCACTGTGCCAAAAATGAAACTCGACAGATTATCACCCATGCAATTCAGCTGCGGGGTGACGTTTATTTTTGCCATCGTTGTCAGCAGCGCACTCTTTCACCATGAAATGTGGCGGGACGAGCTGCAAGCCTGGATGCTGGCGGTCAACAGCTCATCTTTAGCGGATTTATTCGCAAACATGCAGTTCGAGCGACATCCGCGGCTCTGGCATGTGATGTTGTTTCTGGTTTCTCGGTTGACGACCAACGCGGCCGCGATGCAGGCAGTGCACGGTCTGTTGGCGACGATCAATGTTTTCATCATCGCTCGCTTTGCGCCGTTTAGCCGGCGGCAGGTCGTTCTGTTGGTTTTTGGCTATTTTTTTGCTTTCGAGTATGCGGTAATCAGCCGGAACTATGTGCTGGATGTGCATTTTTTTCTGCTTGCACTGCTTTGTTATCCCAACCACCACCAACGACCTCTGCTTTTTGCTGGCATCTTGTTCTTCCTGGCGCAAACAACGGCATTTGGCCTTGTGCTGGTGTTCTGTTTTATCGGTGTTGCTGGATTGCAGTGGCTGTCCAATCGCAAGGAACACTCGTTTCGCTCTGGCCATGTGGTACCCATTGCCCTGTCGGCAGTCATCGTCGTTGCAGGCGTGCTCTTTTCTCTCTGCCAAATGCGCAGCCCGGAAGTTGGACTTGCAACGATAATCGATTTTAAATTTGACCCGTTTTTGCTGACCTTGACCGCTGAAACCCTTTGGAAAGCGTTCGTTCCCATTCCAGCCTTGACTTTGCACTTTTGGAACAGCAATTTTATCGGTATCGGTGAAATTCGTCTGTTTCTGTCCGCTGTCTTGTTTTTTTTATCGATGTTAAGCTTGTTGCACAAACGCGTGGCTGTTCAATTTTATTTTTTAGCTGTGATCGGTTGCCTGATCCTGATGTACCAGTTTCAGATCTTTATGTATCTGCGCTATTTTGGTCATCTTTTTTTGATTTATATCGGCGCATCCTGGTTGGCTGCTCAGAGCAAGGAAACGACCACGGAAGCGTCGCGAATGCACCATTGGACCCTTTGGAGCCTTCGGATCCATCGCCCTTTCCTTAACATCCTTCTGCTTCTGCAATTTATTGCGGCCGCCATTGCTCTTGCATACGATTGGCAGAATCCCTTCAGCGGCAGTGAAGCTGCGGCTGAGTATATCCGGATGCATCATCTGGACGAGCTTCCGATGGTCGGCGATTTGGAAGAACCCGCATCTGCTGTAGCCGCCCGATTGGATAAATCGATCTACTACCCCAGAAGAGAGGTTTGGGGAAGCTATATCATATTTAAAAAACCGAATCCAAAAATTAGAACCCGCCAGGTATTAAAGATTGCACAACAAATTGCCAATTCGAAAAGATCTGATGTTCTCTTCATTTGCAATTATTTTCCCTGGAGAGGCAAGTATGATTTTGAATGGATCGCTTCTTTTCCCTGCAGCATTGTCGCAGATGAAAAGTATGTACTTTATCGGCTGAGGTATTCAAAGTATATTCCTGAGGCAGAAGGGCAATGAAATTTTCTTGTGGCAAGATTATTGCAACTTTGCAGTGATTCGGTTAACACCGAATCTGGGATAAAGAATAAAAAGATGTGAATGCAATAAGGAGTGGCCAGCTATGAGTGTTACCAAAAATCGAATGACGCGCATCCTTTTCTGGTTTTGCCTGGCGGGGATTGGATTGCCGTCGCTTCATGCTCAGACCTATAATCCTCCATTTCCGCGGACGGTCTTTCAGAGTCCCTACGGGACATCTGGCGGCGCAGCGGATTATTTTTATTCCCTTTATGACCTCGCTATCCATGGCTTGACCAGGGATGATGCGAAAGCCTTGAATGATTCCATTCGCGCTCTTAACCCCAATCTGTTAATTTTTGGCACCAGCCGCCAGGGAGCGTGGGTTGACAATGAACCGGCCGGTATGCTGGTTTATCATGCCGTTTTTCTGCAATTGACCGCTGCGGTACAGCCTGGCGATGTGCAGATCGCGATAAAGAATTTAACCGAATATGATCTGCCAACCCGCCACAATTACGCCCTGCTTGGAGAAAACGATTGGATCTCCTATACCGGCCATTCCGCCACCAGCTTGACCGGAATTCCCAGCAGCGGTCCATATGCCATCAACAGCGCGCATGCAGTCGGCGACAGCATCAAATTCCCCTGCCGCATGAGCGGTTTTGGCATGCTGCCCAACTTGACACTCCTGGCGCCGCTGGTAGAAGGAAAAGAAACCTGGCGCTGGTTCATCGACGGCAGGTTTGAAAGGCAGGATTTCAGCCAGTTCGACGGTGTGTTTTACGATGCTTTCCGTACTCACCTCTATCTCGAAGATATCGAGACTCAAGCGGGAGTGGATCTGAATTATAACCGAAAAAACGATTTTACTGAATTCGGCTCGAGCTACACCGGGCTGCAGTGGGTGAACGATCAGTGGGAGCAGGGAATTTCGGCCACTCTCGATTATGAACGCCAGCGCTTTTCTGAATTGCATCCTGATCGATATCCCGTCATCACTCTCAATTCCGGTGCCGCAGAACCTGGATACGAACTCGACATCTGCGAGGGAATGTTGTGGGAAGGATTTATGCGTTTCGGCACCGACTGGCAGACGACCTTTAATATCGGTCGGGCATGGGAGCAAAAGCAAAAAAATGCCGGACGCATCAATTTTACCATGATTATCGACTATGAGCCCGAGTCGCGCGCCGCCTATGGAAAAAATATATTCAATCGGATGCGCTATGGTTTGACAACCTGTTTGATGATCGGCTGCTTTTACGGCCGCACCTTTGGCGACTACTATTATATCACTTATTATCACGATGAATTCGACAGCAATCTCGGCTTTCCGATTTCCGATCCGGTAAAACTATCCAATGGCGCTTATGTGCGTTTTTTTGACAACGGCGCGGCGATCTGCAACCCTACCGGCACGCCCATTACCGTTACCGCTTCTCAACTGCGCGGCACCGGTGTGCCTGGTTCAGAGCGGAATCTTTATCGCTTCGAAGGGGGGCAGGACCCGCTCTTCAACAACGGCGAACTTTTTTCTTCAGTCGATCTGAAAGGGGAAACGCGCGAGAGACCCAAGTACAACCAGGGCGATGGCATCTTGCTGTTCAACGAGGAGAAAACCATCGTCGCCGATATTTTTATCGGCAACTGCTTCAACAACGACACCTCGCCCGGCAATGTCCCTGTCGAGCTGCAAGGCAATTGGCGACAGGTCATGGATACCGACGACCCGTTTCCGACGCGCAATCCCTGTTTTTCGCAGTGGCATCAGGGCGAGGAAGGGATCGGCTATGCTTATGCCAACGCGGGTGACGGTTCAGCGATTGCCACATTCCGCCCCAACATCGGCGTCTCCGGTTATTATGAGATCTCCGAATGGCACGGATTCAACAGCGATTCCCAAAGCACCGACATTCCGTTCGAGATCAATGCCTTTGGCAAGGCCAAGCTGACCGGAGCCATCGATCAGACCAGAAACGCCGGTCGATGGAATCGATTGGGAATCGCTTATCTCACCGAAGGCAACGAAAACAGCGTGATCCTTTCCGACAACACCAACGGCACAGTGATTGCTGATGCGATTCGATTTCGTTTCCTGGGCAAAGAACTGCAGCCAGATCAGACGCCGCCTGCGCCACCGCAGAATGTGCGTGTGCTTCAGCCCTGATTCCATCGCTGTCTTGACACTCAACCATCGAGCTGGTCTGTTTGTGTGCGATCGCCGATGGCATTCCTGGGAGCTCGTTTATGGGCAAGTTCGTTGTGATTCGCAAAAAGGTGTTGGTGGTTCTGTTGCTCTTTTTCGTTCCTGTGGCAGGCCAGGATTTTTATCCACCGTTTCCGCGGACCGTCTACCAGAGTCCTGCCGGCACAGCGGGTGGGGCGATTGATTTTTTTTATTCGCTCTATGATCTGGCCATTCACGGGCTGACCGGCAGTGAAGCCGCCGCGCTGAACGACAGCATTCGGCTACTCAATCCGAACAGCGTGATTCTGGGCACCAGCCGGCAGGGTCCCTTTGCCAGCAACAGCATCGAAGGACAATACCCTGAGCTGTTTGCCTATCTGCCGGTGCGATTCAAGCTGATCGACGAGGTGGGGCCGGGA
Organism: bacterium; assembly: GCA_029565675.1. Classification (GTDB taxonomy): domain Bacteria; phylum Zhuqueibacterota; class Zhuqueibacteria; order Residuimicrobiales; family Oceaniaggregativiventaceae; genus Sulfursilanivivens. Next base: position 72,281 of record JAKQNP010000004.1, on the reverse strand, counting down.
ACCAGTTCGATGCGCGTCGAACGGTTGAACAGCTACCCTGCCCCTGATCCGGCGACTGCCGGCATCACAAGATACGCCCTCATCGATGGGCGGGATTGGATCTCTTTTGCGGTTCAGAACGATACCACCATCGGCGGCATTCCGACGAGCGGCAGTATGGCGATCGAGATGGTGCATCAGCCCGACAAAGAGATCGTTTTTCCTATCCGTTTTGTCGGTTTTGGCATGCTGCCGAACTATACCGAATACGCCCCGTTGATCGGCGGAACCACCGAGACGTGGCGGTGGTTCATCGATCATCGCTTCACCCAGCAGGACTTTTCCCACTATGACGGTGTGTTTTACGACGCCTATCGAACCTATCTCTATGGCACGGAAGACCTGCCGCAAGGCGTGGATTTCGACATGAACGGGGTCGATGACTTTGAAGAGCATGGATTGGCCTGGATCAACGGGAAATGGGCGGCGGGCATTTCCCTCATGCTCGACTATGAGCATGTCAAATTCTCCGAAATCAACCCGGGCAAGCTCGCCTTGATCGCAATCAATTCCGGGGCAGCCGAGAACAGCTACGTCATGGATCACTGTGAGGGAATGCTGTGGGAAGGATTTCGCCGTTTTCAGACAGACTATGCTTCGACTTTTCAGGTCAACCGCAGCTGGGAATTGCATCAAAGAGCCGCTGACGAGCCAGACCTCGTCATGATCATCGACTATGTCCCTGAAGCGCATTACAGCTATGGCAAGGACAACTATTACAAAATGCGTTACGGGTTGACTCTGGCGACAATCACCGGTGCCTATTACGGCCGCACCTTCGGGGATTATTATTACCTGACTTTTTATTATGATGAATTCGACGCCGATTTGGGCTATCCGACCTCCGAACCCTATCTGCTGCCCAGCGGCGCCCATGCCCGGTTTTTCGATAACGGCGCCGTGATCTGCAACGGGACCGGCAATCCGATCACCGTCTCCAGCAGCGAACTGGTCGGCTTGGCGGGCTATGACGGCCCCTACTACCGCTTCCGCGGCGGCCAGGATCCCGTCTTCAACAACGGCCAGCTTTTCGAGTCGGTCTATCTGCATGGCGAGACCCGCATTCCGATCAAGTACAACTGGGGCGACGGCATTCTTTTGTTCAAGGAAGAAACCACAATCGTCGCCGATATCTTTATCGGCAACACCTTCAATGGCGACACTTCACCGGGACAGGTGCCTGTGGTGCTGGAGGGCAATTGGAACTCTGTACCCGGCCAGGGCGATTACACTGAGCTGCCCTTTTCGCAGCGAATGCCGCACTGGTCGCAATGGAATCGGGATATTGTCAGCGACGGAGTGGTCGTCGAACCCAATGTCGTCTACGCTTATGCCGAGGCCGGCGACGGCTCATCGATCGCCCGGATCACCCCCCGCATCGGAGTTCCCGGATACTATGAGCTCGCCGAATGGCACGGTTGGTGGTCCAATACGACCGGCAATTCGCTGGCAGCTGCGCCCAATGCACAGTTCAAAGTTTTTGTCGATAGTCAATTCAAGATGGCTGGCTCTTACAGTCAGCAGCACAACCTCGGGCAATGGAATCCCTTTGCTGTGCTGTGGCTGCCCGCCGGTCAGAACAGCTGGCTGCAAGTGTCCAATAACGCCGACGGTTATGTGATCGTCGATGGTTTTCGATTTCGCTATTTGGGCGATGATTTGCCCGCCGATACCACGCCGCCGCGCAATGCCGAATCGCCACAGATCCTCCGACAACCCTGACGCTGCCAACTGCTGACTGCAAGCCCGTTCAATATGGAATATTGAATGGGCTTTTTTGTTGGCATATCATTTGCTTTTATGGTTCTGTATTCTTGATAATCAATATTAATAACAACAACTTAACGCGATATCCAGGTTCAATAAATTGTTTTGTACTGACACAGACACAAACAATTGTACTGAACTGAAACAACAGACAACACCCAGTTTGGAGGTTCGGCATTATGAAGCGTAACCTTGTTGTACTCTGCGCGCTTTTCGTCTCTCTTTTGTTGGCTGGCAATTCAGCTTTTGCGCAACAAAGTGTGACGGAAGGATTTGATGGCTCAGGCGCACTTTCATCCAATTGGATCGCCGATGCAGAGCTCGTTCGAGTAGGCGGCGTGTTGCACAACAACCTGGAACTTACCTGGCGCCGGGCTGTCTACAAGTCGACTTTCGACGTGCAGCGGGTGGCGCTTCGCTGGGCGACGACTGCCACCGCTGCCGGTGTCCAGAATGGCGGCATTATCTTTGTGGATGCACAATCCTTGACCGCGAACGGCTATTTCATCTATTTTCGCGAAGGTAAATACCATTTGTACAGATTTGAAAACGGCATGTATGGAAGCAAAATCGTGGCTATACCTGGGACAGCACCCGGCCCGGACTCGCGGGTACAGGTTGATTATGCCGACAATGAATTCACAGTGTCCGTCGATGGCACCGAGACAGCTGTTCTGCCGATCGGCGGCAGCCCGGAATGGGCGCTCAAATACGGCGGCGTCTACATCTATGGCAATGTAGGCAACGACATCAACGCCATGGCATTCGAAAATTTGGGGGGCGGCACAATCGATCCGCCACCGCCGCCACCGCCCGACGGCGAATACAAACCAGAAACGGATGATTTTTCCACCTTCAATGCAGCCAATTGGTCGCTGGATCCTCTGCAGAGCGTGACTGGCGGTGAAATGACCGTTTCCGGCACCCCGACCAACGGCTGGGGCCATCTGGCGACCTACAAAGGCCAGGGTTCGAACGGCGTCGAAGTGGTGCTCAGTTCTACCAATTACCAGAATTATGATAACTCGGTGGTGTTGGTGGCGCCGGCATTTCTGCTCGACTCTTTTTCCAGTGAAGCCAACGGCTATGCCGTTCGCCGTGAAGCGAGCACTGCCCAGGTCTATTTGATCACGGGGGGGACGATGGGCAACGCCATAGGCTCGGCTGCCGCGGTGAGCCAGCCGATGCCTACCGCAGGCAGCACTCTCAAGGTTGTCATCGCCGACAACGGCGGCACAAAAACCGTGCAATTGTTCATAGACGGCAATCTCGATGCGACGATGACTTTTAGCGAATCCCGCGCGCTGGAGACCTCCTACTGTGGATTTGTGCAATATTCATCGCCAACGAATACCAGTTATCGGGGGGTCAGCAACGTGACCTCCTTTACCGGCTGGATCTATTCGATCGGCGGCGAACCGGCGGCGCTGAACGTCATCGCCGGCAACAACCAGAGCGGCCCGATTCGCACCACTCTGCCCGATACGGTCAAGATCCGGGTTGTGGATGAAGACCAGAAGCCGGTCCCCGGAGTGACGGTCGATTTTGCCATCACCGAACCGGTTGATCACGACCATGTTCTCAGCGTCGATCAATTCTCCTGGGACGGCCTGTTGTGGGCTGAAGCCGAAAAAGGGCAATTGCAGAACCGCACCTATACCGCCACTGACCCCCTGGCTTCGAGTGGAATCTATACAATTACGCCTTATGAAAGCGGCCAACGCGGCAATATCATGGTCCGCATTCCCTTCTATATCCCCACCGCCGGCACCGATTTTGTCGTCTGGGGGCGTTTCATTGCTCCTGATGGGCCACGAAACACCATAGATTTCAAAGCCGACGACGATGCGGCTACGTACAAACAAACTCATCTGGTCACCGGCACCACCTGGCACTGGGAGTACATCTCGCCCAGGTTGTCGTTCACCAAGGGATCGCATTTCATCGATCTGATCATCTATGACCCGGGGTGGTCGCTGGATAAAGTGCTGATCGTCAACCGCACCCTCGCCGGCAATTATACTCCTTCCGGCATGGGCGGCAGTGGACCGGTTTTCCCCAACATCACCAACGACGACGGTGTCGTCTTTACCAAAGTGAGCTTTGGCAACAAAGCCGGCAATGTGGTGCTCGAAGCAACCACCACCAACTCGGAAGGCGGTCTGATCGGACCGGCGATCGTCAACTTGACCGCCACCCCCGGACCGGCCCAACGGTTGTTGCCTGAAGCAACATCCATCACGATGCCGGGATTTCTGCTCTCCACGACCACGCTCCAGGTGCAGGCAGTCGATGAGCACGGAAACGGCGTGTCGAATGTCTCGGTCTCCTGGCAGTTGATCCGCGGATCGGGAGCCACTTTGTCGTCGCAGACCAGTTTTTCCAACAGCGCCGGCTACGCCACTGTGGATTTGACCCTGGGGGTTTCTGATACCGAGTACGAGGTGCGGGCAACGGCTGCCGGCTTGACCGGTTCGCCTAAAACATTTCTCGTGCAGGTCAGTCGGGTGCCCGATTCGATGGTCAAGATCGGCGGCGACAACCAGAGCGGTCAAGCAGGCGAGCCTTTAACAGAGCCGGTGGTCGTGCGTCTATTGGAAGCCAATGGCACCACCGGGTTTGAAAATTTTCCGGTCAAATTCAAAGTGACCCGCGGCGGCGGTTTTTTCCGTTCCATGGATGGCTCGCGTGAAGGCGCGGATATCAATATCAACACCGACAGCGACGGCTATGCCCGCGCGACCTGGGTTTTGGGCGAGGCGGTCGGGCCAAATGAAGCGCAGGTGACCGCACCAGGGGTCAGTCTGGCCAAAGGCGGCACCCAGACCTTTTATGCCGACGGACTGCTCGGCCCGGCGTCCCGGTTTGCGATTTTTAGCGGCGACGGACAAACCGGTTATGCCGGTGTTCCGGTTGAAAATCCGCTGGTCAGCATCGTGACCGATCAACACGGCAACCCGATTCAGGGGTATAATGTCAACTATTCGATTGCCACCGGCACGAATGCCTATCTCGGCTCGAATCCCGGTACCCGCAACCTGGCTGTACAAACCGATTTGCAGGGCAAGGCAGCGGTCAATTTGACCATGGGCACCGAGATTGCCCAAACCCACATCATCCGTGCCCGGGCAACCGGATTGACGCCTGATTCTCTGACTTTTCGCATCTATTCTTCCAATGAGGTGATTGCCAAACGGCTGGAATACATCTCCGGCCGCGGCCAGGCAGGCGAGGTCACCCAACCCCTTGCGCAGCCTTTCCGCGTTCGCGTCATGAGCGCCATCACGGATATTCCGGTTGAAGGCCATCCGGTCTATTTCAAGGTGATGAAAGGCGGCGGCAATCTCGCCGGCAGTGGCGAAACTGTTGTGTTTTCCGACATCACCGGATATGCAGAAGCAACCCTGACCATGGGACATGTGGCGGGAACGGACTCGCAAGTTGTCGATGTGCGCTCCTATTTCATCAACAGCACGACGCAACAGCTCGACAATTCACCGATCCGTTTTACCGCATCCGCGACTCCGGGTCCGGCTTCGGCGATGATCAAGTTTCCCGCTTCCGACAACCAGACCGCCAACGTCGGGCAGCAGTTACCCGTGCCGATTAAAGTCAAGGTGACCGATATCCACGGCAACGCGATCAGCAACCATTCGGTCATTTTTGAAGTCAAGGGCGCCGGCGGCACCCTGGTGGATCAACAAGGCGAAAACACCTTTAAAACCATACGATCTGGATCTGACGGCTATGCGGTGGTTTCCTGGAAAATGCCTCTCACCCCTGGTGTCTGGCAACTGGACGCCATCTCTTATGATGGCAGCGGTATGCCGCTGACCAACAGCCCGATCAATTTCAGAGCAACCTCCATTCCGGACAATGCGAGTCTGATGGTTGCCCTTGACGGCGCTGATCAGGACACTTTGGTCGGCGTGGTCAATCAACCGCTGTCGCAACCGATCCGCATCAAAGTGACCGACAAATACAACAACCCGGTGCCCAATTATCCGATCGTCTTTCAGATCGGCCAGGGCGGCGGCAAAGTCAACGGTTTGTCGATGGTCACCTTGCAGACTGCAGCTGAAACCGGAATTGTCGCCGCAGAGTGGGTTCTCGGCACAGTGGCCGGGCGGGCCAACAATATATTGGAAGCCCGTTCCGGTATCGCCGGTGGATCGCTGATCGTTTTCAAGGCGTCGGCATTGCCCGATGTTGCCAATCGCATGATCGACGACAAGACCTCGAATCAGCAATCCGGCAAGGTTGGCCAACCTTTGGCTTATCCCATCCGGGTACAAATTGTCGATCAATTTGGCAACGGTGTGCCGGACTTTGCCGTCACCTTTGCTGTTTTGGGTGAAGACACCACCCGCGGGAATATCGACGGTTTGCCTGAGGCTCTGGTAACGACCGCTGCAGATGGTTTTGCGCAAGTCAACTGGACATTGGGCAGTGTTCCCGGTTCGCGCAACAACAGCATGCGGGTGTCTGCCAAACTCAACAGCGTTCATCTGATCAACTCACCTTATGTTTTCTATGCCAGTGCAACTCGCGGCGACGCCTATCGCCTGACCCGTATGACCACCATCGATCAGGTGGGCAATATCGGCAGCGCCTATGTCAAGGAACTCAAAGTCAAGGTGACCGACGAGTTCTACAATCCGGTCGCCGGCCACCCGGTGCGCTTCCGCGTCACCAATGCCGTCGAAGCGCAAGGTGGATCGCTTGACCTGACTTCAGAGACACAAATCACCAAGAACACCGATTCAAACGGTCTGGTAGGGGTGATCTTTACTCTGGGCGATCGTGCCGGGGTTGAAATCAACCGCTTGCTTTGCGAATCTGAATTCTCCGGTGTGCCTTTGCAAGGCTCGCCTGTCGAATATCGAATCTCGGCACAGGCGACCAACGCCCATTCGATTCAGCAGGGCGCCGGCAACTCACAGAACGGCACCGTCGGTCAATTTCTGCCCAACCAGCTCGAAGTTCGGGTTTTGGATGAATATGGCAACCTGGTGATGCAACCACAAGCCGTGCAATTCCGCATCATCGCCGGCCAGGGATTTCTCGGCAATGACTCTGCCCGCACGCTGACCATCAATTCGGTCAATGGTCTGGCAACGTTGAAGTGGCGAATGGGTACCGTTGCAGGCACCAACAACAATGTGGTTGAAGCGACCGCTCAGAATGGTCCGCGCAACCTCGGCACCGTGCGGTTTACCGCCAGCGCCAAGGCTGACATCACCGATGCCCAGCAGTCTACAGTCAGAGCTTTTCCCGCCAATGCGGTCAAGGTGTCCGAAGGCAGTGTGGTGTCCAATATCGTTGTCACCCTGCGCGACCGGTTCGGCAACTTGATCCCCGACAAGGCGGTGATCCTCAAGCAGCCCATGGGTCAGAACCTGATCATCAACAATCCGACTTCTCTGACCGATGTCAATGGCCAGGTCTCCGGTTCGGTGGCTTCGACCAGGGCAGGTGAGAAAGTGATCTGGGCTTACGACATGAACAATCGCATCGAAATTGCGGATACTGCGCATATCACCTTTGAAGCGCTTGCAGCCGATGTCATCAGCATCGCTGCAGTCGAGAGCGGTGATCAGCAGAGCCGAAATGTTGGTACGGTATTGCCGAAACCTCTGCGAGTCTATGTGGCAGATCAATTCGATAATCCGATTCCCAACCATCCCATCGATTGGACGATCACGCAAGGCGGCACCGGAGCGCAATTGATCGACGGCACTCGTACCTACACCGACATCAATGGTTTTGCCAGCAATCGCTATCGTTTGGGTGAAGAGGCCTCGATCCAGTACAACCGAATCGAAGCTTCTGCAAACGGTCTCAAGGGTTCGCCGGTGCGTTTTACGCAATACGCCAGCAACAATCCACCGTCTTCGCTGGTTGTGGTCAGCGGATCGAATCAACAAGGCAATCCGCAAGAACAATTGCCAAACCCGCTGGTGGTGCAATTGATCGATGCCGCAGGCAACGCCATCTGGGGCTTGAACGTCGCATTTGAAAAGATGGTCAACAGCGGCAGCATTGTCAGCAGCAATCCGGTCAAGTCCGACTTGTATGGCCATGCGCAGGCTTATGTCAAGCTGGGCAGCACCAGCGGCATGAATCTGTTCAAAGCCTATCTGCCGAACTATCCCAGCATTCAGGCGGTGACTTTCACTGCCACGACCAACATTTCGTCGACTTCCGCGACACGTTTGCGGCTGGTCGAAGGTTCGGGTCAGACCGAAGTGGTCGGTCGATTGCTCAGCCGACAGCTCGTGGTCGCCACCGAAGATGAGTATGGCAACCGCGTGGGCAATGTGCCGGTTATCTTTACCGTTCTCAGCGATGCCAATGTCAAGGGATCAGGGACCCTGCAAGGCGGCGTCAAATCGCTGAGCACGGTTTCCAATACTTCCGGCATCGCTTCGGTGATGTACACATTGGGAACCACTTCCGGCCTGAACCGGGTCAGCGCCTCTTCGCCAAATCTGACCCCTGCCTCTGTGATTTTTGATCTTTATGGAACCGCTGATGTGCCTTATACCATGGATATCTACAGTGGTGACAATCAAAAAATGCAAGTCGGCCATAAATTGCTCGATCCGGTGGTCGTTTTGGTCAAGGATCAATATGGCAATCCCGCGCCCAACGGTCTGGTTTACTTTACCATTCTGCAGGGCGGTGGGCATATCTATCCCGACTCTCCGATTGCCTCGGATCAAAACGGTTTGGCCAAGGCGTGGTGGCAACTCGGACAGGAGGCCATCCAGAACAAGATCATCGTCACCGCCAATTTCCCGGGTGTGACCGTGCCGTTGTACTTCAATGCCACCGGCGATCTGCAACCCTGGCCTTATTTTGTGAATTTGCCAGAGATGATCGAGGGCAATGAGAATGAGCTCGTCTCCTTCCTGGTGCAGGGAAAAGATGACAACGGCGATCAAATCTATGTGACCGCCCGCAACTTGCCTGAAGGGGCGCAATTCACCGCCAATGCCAACCAGTCGGGTGGCTTGTTTGCCTGGACGCCCACCTATGAGCAAGGCGGCCAAACCTATTATCCATCCTTTGTGGTGACTGATGCCCCGGGCGGCAAAGCCATCGACACAGTCAAGATTGTCATCACCAACGCTTCTCGGCCGCCGATCATCGACAGCTTTACCCAGACGCCGAGCGGTGCAGATATCAAATGGGGGCAATCCGTGACTTTCCAGGTTGATGCGCATGACCCGGACGGCGGCTCGATCTATTTCAAGTGGTATGTCAACAACAGCCAGGTAGCCGAGTTCGGTTCCTCTTTTGTCTTCGATACCCGTTACTACAACATGGGCTTGCACACCATCCGAGTCGTGGTTTACGACAGTGAGAACGCGCAAGTCGAGAATGAGTGGTTGATCGGCATCACCTCTGTCGAATTGTCGAGTTTCTCCTGTACAGCCACTGCGTATGATGGCGCTCGCATTGTCTGGGAAACCGCCAGCGAAGTGGGCAACCTCGGCTTCAATATTCTGCGCGGTTTGAGCGAAGATGGAGTCTATGAACAGATCAACAGCGAGCAGATTCCTTCGTCTTCCGAACGCCGCTATGTGTATGTCGACAAGCAGGCTCTCGGCGGTGTTCGATTCTATTACAAATTGCAGGATATCAGCGTCAGCGGCCAAAAGACCTTGCATGGGCCGGTCGTGGCGGAGATTCCATTGCCCGAGACCTACGAGCTCTCGCAGAACTATCCGAATCCCTTCAATCCGATTACCTCAATCCGTTTCCAATTGCCAGATGCGGGTGAGGTTAAACTGGAGGTCTTTAACCTGAACGGCCAGTTGGTCCGCGTGCTGGTTGACGACTATCGCGATGCCGGTTATCATGCGGTTGTATGGGACGCACGAGATGCGAAGGGCATACCGGTGGGCTCCGGACTCTATTATTATCGCATCCTGGCCAGCGACTTTACGCTGACCAAGAAAATGGTGCTGTTGAAATAACAGCGAAAACAAAAAAAAGCCCCGGATAAAACCGGGGCTTTTTTTTTGTGTATGCGAAAAGTCACACACCACCTAGCGCGACACGATCCGGCCAACAGCATGAAAAGCCGGCACAGAGAGACAGAGCGGTGAAATCGAAGATCTATTTGGCGGAGGCGCCAGGTTTAATCCCGACGTCTCAGCCCTTGGTCACAGGGTCACCGTGTAAGGCTACAGCACCAGGGTGAAGGGATTTTCGATCAATTTTTTCAATTCGCGCAAAAAGAGCGCCGCTGTGGCGCCGTCGATGGCGCGGTGGTCACAGGCAAGAGTGACTTTCATGCGGTTCCCGACCTTGATCTGGCCGTCGACCACAACCGGAACGGTTTTGATGCCGCCGACAGCGAGGATCGCTGCTTCCGGCGGGTTGATGATGGCGGTAAAGCTGTCCACGTCATACATTCCGAGGTTGCTGATGGTAAAGGTGGCATTGGTATATTCTGTTGGCGTCAGTTTGCGTTCTTTGGCTCGTTCGGCCATTTCGCGCATTTCACCGTTGATTTGGCCGATGCTTTTGCCGTCGGCGTTGCGCACCACCGGCGTGATCAAACCGTCCTCAACCGCAACCGCGACCCCGATATCGATGCGCCGATGGCGGATGATCATGTTGTTGGCAAACGAGGCATTGACGGCCGGCTGGCTCTTCAGCGCCAACGCACACGCCTTGATCAGCAGGTCATTATAGCTTACCCGCAACGCGACCTGTGACGCATTGAGCATTTTGCGGAATTCGATTAGCGGGTCCATATCAAATTCCATGGTGACGTAAAAATGGGGGATTGTGGTTTTGCTCAAGACCATTCTCTTGGTAATTGTCTCGCGCATGGTGTTCAAGCGGATCTCCTGTGGCTCAGCTCCAGGTTGCCCTGCAGGGGATTCCGTGCCAGCCGATTTTTCCTGATAGGAAAGGATATCGCGGCGGATAATTCGGCCGCCGGTGCCGGTGCCGTTGATCTTGTGCAGATCGAGTTTTTCATCCTGTGCCATTTTTCGCGCCAGAGGTGAGGCTTTGATCCGCACCGATCCGGTGGTCAGCAATTCATCATCGGCAAAATCGCTGCTCCTGGGTGCCGGTTCGGGTGCCGGAACGGGGACGGCCGAAGGTTTGGATTTTTCTTCTGTTTGTGAAGGGGGTGGTTCCGTCGATTTGGCGGTTTGATTTTTCGGTTTTTGCTGCAAGAGTTCAGAGATGTCTTCATCCGCCGCTGCGATGATGGCGATTACACCTCCCACCGCCACTTTGCCGCCGTCAGGGACAAGAATTTTGCGCAGAATGCCGCTGTCGAACGCCTCCAGTTCCATGGTCGATTTGTCGCTTTCGGCTTCGGCGATCACCTCACCGGCATCGATGGCATCGCCCTCTTTTTTCAACCACTTGCTGATCAAACCCATTTCCATGGTATCGCTGAGTTTGGGCATTGTGACTTGTATGGCCATAAATGAACCTCGCCGATTAAATGTATAGGACTTTTTTAGCCGCTCGCACGACTTTATCAACGCTGGGCAGTACCTCTTTTTCCAGATTATGGGCATAGGGCATCGGCAGATCTTCACTGCTGACGCGGAGAATCGGCGCATCGAGCGAATCGAACGCCAACGCGCTGATGCGCGCGGCAATCTCCGCTCCCACGCCGGCATAGGGCCAGCCTTCCTCGATGACGACACAGCGGTTGGTTTTTTCCACCGAAGTGACGATCATCTGTTCGTCGAGCGGTTTGAGGGTGCGTGGATCAATCACTTCGGCCTCGATGTCCTCTTTTTCCAGAATTGCTGCCGCTTCCATCGCCACATGAACCATCTTGTTCCAGGCCACCAAAGTGATATCGCTGCCGCCGCGTTTGATGTCGCCGACACCGATCGGAATCAGGTATTCTTCTTCCGGGACCTCGCCTTTGAACCCGTACATCGATTCGCTTTCGATAAAGATGACCGGATTGTCGTCGCGGATCGCGGTTTTAAGCATCCCCTTGCCGTCATAGGGAGTGCTCGGCGTCATGACGATCAGTCCCGGCACATTGCAGAACCAGGGATCCAGGCATTGGGAATGTTGGGCGGCGAGCATGTGAGCCGAGCCTCCGGGTCCGCGAAAGACAATGGGAATTTTGAATTGTCCTCCGGACATGTAGCGCAATTTGGCGGCATTGTTGATAATTTGATCCAGGGCCAGAATGGAAAAGTTAAAAGTCATCATCTCGATGATCGGCCGCAGACCGACCATGGCCGAACCGATACCGACCCCGGCAAAGCCCAGTTCAGCGATTGGGGTGTCGATGACGCGTGAAGCGCCAAATTTTTCCATCAACCCCTGACTGACTTTATACGCGCCGTTATAATAACCGACTTCTTCACCCATCAAGTAGACGTTTTCATCGCGTTGCATCTCTTCAGCCATGGCCTGGTTGAGCGCTTCGCGAAAAGTGATTTCTGCCATATTTCTATTTTCCTTTTAACAGATGCAGTTCAGCAAACGAGCGAATGATTTGACCAGCTTAAACAGATCATCCCTCAAGCATAGACATCAGAAAACCGCGATTCCAGCGACGGCAATGGACTCTCCTCGGCAAATTTGACCGCGTCCATGACCTCTTTTTTGATTTCATCTTCGATGGTATCGGCCATCTTTTTGGTCAAGATCTTTTTATCGAGCAAATAGGCTTGAAAGCTGGAAATTGGGTCGCGCTCTTTTTGTTCCTCGACCTCTTCTTTGGTGCGGTAATGGGAGTGCACGGGATCGGACATCGAATGGCCGCGGAATCGATAGGTGCGCGCTTCGATCAAAGTGGGCTGGTTTTCCTGACGAGCCCGTTCGATCGCTTCCTTCATCGCTTCATTGACCTGCAAAACATCCATGCCATCGACGGTTGCACGCGCCATGTCGTAAGAGCACGCCTTTTGCGATAGATCCCATACTGCTGAAGCCCTTTCCAGGGGTGTACCCATTCCGTATCGGTTGTTCTCGATGAGGTACACGACCGGCAGATTCCACAGCTTGGCCAGATTGAGCGATTCATGGAAGGCACCCTGATGTACTGCACCTTCTCCGAAAGAGCACACCACCACCTGGTTGCTTTTTTTATAGCGGATGGCAAAAGCCATTCCTGTAGCCAGGGGAATCTGGCCGCCGACGATGCCGTGACCGCCCATATAGCCTTTTTCGTTGTCAAAGAGGTGCATCGAGCCGCCTTTGCCTTTGGATACTCCGGTAGCCTTGCCGAACAATTCAGCCATGACCGGTTTGGGATCTGTACCCATTGCCAGAATGTGGCCGTGATCGCGATAGGCGGAAATGAGATAGTCGCCTTTCTTCATCGCCGCCACAGTGCCAACACCCACAGCTTCCTGGCCGATGTACAGATGGCAAAAGCCGCCGATTTTTTGCATACCGTACATCTGTGCGGTCCGCTCTTCGAATCGGCGGATCAACAGCATCATGCGATACATCCACAGCAGTTTTTCTTTATCCAGTTTTGCCTTCGCCATATGAGTTCCTTATGGTTTGGTTTAAACAACCGCCGATCCATTTTCGATGGAGATCGGGGTTCTTTGCTTTCGACAGTATCCGAGATCGGCGATCCAAAACAGATGACGCCTTCAAAGGATAGAAATTGGATCCACATCGATTGTCAGGCGGACAGAAGCGTTGCGATGGTGGTGTTTGTATTGGTTCAGGGCTTCCTGCACGGCGTTTTTCATCGCTTGCCCGCCGCTGTCCTGAACTTTTAAACTCAATAACAAAATTTGCCAGCGATAATTCCCTTGAATTTTGGCCAGAGGAGAGGAGGATGGACCGCGGATGGTGTAAATGGACGAGTCTGGCAAATAGCGGCGAAAGAGTTCAGCCGCAGCTTGCACCGTCGCCGCTTCAGGTCCGTAAAAGTGGATCTGAAGCATGCGGCCGAAAGGCGGATAGCCCAGAGTGCGGCGATCGGCGATTTCGGTGCGGAAAAAACCTTCAAAGTCGTGTTCGCGCGCAAACCGCAGGCTGTAGTGATCTGGCGAATAGGTTTGGATAATCACCTCGCCGGTCTTGGTTTTTCGTCCGGCGCGTCCAGCCACCTGGGTCAACAGCTGGAAGGTGCGCTCGCCGGCGCGAAAATCGGGAAACAGCAGTTCGGTGTCAGCGGAGATGACGCCCACCAGACTGACATTGGGAAAATCCAGACCTTTGGCCACCATCTGGGTGCCGAGCAGAATCGAATATTTACCTGACCCGAATTCCTTGAGAATCCGATCGTGCGATCGCCGGCCTTTGGTGGTGTCCAGATCCATGCGGATCGCTTGCACTCCGGGAAACAGTTTTTCGATCTCTTCTTCCACCCGTTGCGTGCCAATGCCGCGCAAAAAGATGTCTTCGCTCTGGCAGTCGGGACAATGCGATGGAGCGCGCTGGCTAAAGCCGCAATAGTGACAGCGCAGTTGATTGTGGGTCAGGTGATAGGTGAGGGTGATATCACAATTCAGACATCGAGCGGAATAGCCGCATGATTTGCATTTCAAAACCGTGGCAAAGCCACGGCGGTTTTGCAGCAAGATAATTTGTTCGCCGGCAGCCAACTTTTCATCCATTTTTTGCCGCAGGACTCGGCTGAAAACAAGGGGGTCTTGCCTGCCGATGATCTTGGGCTCTTTGCTGAGATCGACGATTGTCACCCTGGGCATCGGGATATTGTCGATGCGGTTCGGCATGTGCAGGCGCACATATTTGCCCACGGTTGTGTTGAAATAGCTCTCAACCGATGGCGTGGCTGAACCCAGAACTGCCACCGCTTGATGCAAATGCGCCCGGACAATCGCCACATCGCGGGCATTGTAGCGCGGGGTCAAATCGTGCTGTTTGTAGGAAGAATCGTGTTCTTCATCGACCACGATCAGGCCCACTTGTTTGAGTGGGGCAAAAATGGCTGAACGAGGCCCGATGACGATGCGATGTCGCCCTTCCCAGGTTGCGCGCCAGGAGTCGTAGCGCTCGCCAGGCGACATACGGGAATGAAACACTGCCACCTGCTCATGAAAATGGCTGGTAAATCGCCTGACGGTTTGTGGGGTCAAAGCGATCTCTGGAACCAGAACGATTGCTGATTTGCCCTGTTGCAAGGCGTGGGCGATCGCTTCGATATAAACTTGAGTCTTGCCGCTGCCGGTGACTCCGTGCAGCAGGATGGTTTGAAACTCGTTTTTGTCCAGGGTTTGCCGGATTTCCTGCAGGGCGTTTACCTGTTCATCGTTCAAGATCAGTTTTGCCGGAACTTGCGGTTCCTCATCGTCGTAATAGCTGCGCACGACATGGTGTTTTTGCGCCACCAGACAGCCTTTTTCCATCAGACCCTGAATCGCTGCCAGGGTGCAGCCGCTCTGACGGGCCAGCTCGCTCCGCGTCCATTCCTCTGTTTGAAAGCGAGAAACATACTGCAGGCATTCGGCTTGCCGGGGCGCCTGCTTGGCGAGATTTTCGATCGCCGCGGCCAGCGCGTCGTCTTGCAAAGATGGCGACAGCCGGCATTTTTCGATCCATTTTTGTGCAACTTTCGCCCGCGGCAAGATCAATTCGATATGAATATGTCCCTGCTCCTGCAGCGCCCGCAGGCTGGAATCGACAGCGGCGCCCTCTATCTCGGTTCGCAATCTTCGCAAGGGCAGGGGATTGTTGGCGGCGAGCAAACGGATGATCGCCGCTTGCCGCGGAGCACGGCGCTCGAGCTGCTGCGCCAGTTCCTGCGGCTGTGGGTGAACAAGGCGGACTGTTTTTTCCGACTGCACATGGATGCCGGCAGGCAAGGCGGCCTTGAGCGCTTCACCCCAACCGCAGAGGTAATAATCCGCAATCCATTTTGCCAATTGCAGGACAGGAGGTGAGAAGAGAGGGATTGGATCGAGCACCTCTTCGATCGATTTGAGATCGATGTCCTGCTGAGCGATGTCTGTCACTTCGATGACAAAACCCGTGGTCTTGCGCGGTCCGAACGGGGCGAGAACGCGAACCCCGGCCTGAACGTCGGCTTCAAGGTGCGGCGGGATCAGATAAGTATAGGCATGATTTATCGGAATGGGAAAAACCACTTGGGCGAATTGGTTGTGGGCGGTTTGCTTTTTCATTTGCCTATCGCGGATAAGAAAAGGAATTGTGATCCACCAGGCCAAAGCGCGGGAAACCGACATCCGGATCCAATGCGAAGCACTGAATCCGGATTGGGGCAAATGCCAGAATGGATTTTCCACACCTGATTAAAGGAAAAATTGGCTTGGGTTGTGATTCGTTTAACACCGAATCTGGATGATAATAGGATTTTTCTGCAGAATTTGCAACGAAAAAGCAGCAGCTGCACAGCGGCAAATACAACTTGTGTCTTGTCGCTGGTTTTCGTAAAATTGCATCAAACGAATCAATTGCACAAGGAGAAGGTGTATGCGCAAGATTTTGATCGCGGCACTGCTGATGACCCTGGTTGCTTCCTGCAACAAAAAACCGAGCGAGCAGAAATCGGATTGTCTGGCGATGACGATTGAAGAAATTCAGGCGCTGATCGAAACGGTTAAAGCCATGCCTCTTGAGCCGGTTGCTGAAAACGAGGTGGCCGAGCTGCAGACCAATTTTGGCACTCTGGTTTTGGAATTTTTTCCTGAAAAGGCGCCGCAACACACTTCAGCGTTCAAGCGACTGATCAACGCAGGCTATTTGGAGTGCACCACGTTTCACCGTCTGGTTCCCGGTTTCATGATCCAGGGAGGTGATATCCTGACCCGCGATGAAGATCCGCAAAACGACGGCAAAGGCCCCGGTCCGGGTTATCGCTTGATGGCCGAATTCAATGATATCCCGCATGATCGCGGCATCGTCTCCATGGCCCGCACTCAGGATCCAAACAGCGCCGGCAGCCAGTTTTTTATTTGTTTTTCGCGGGAAAAGAGCCGGCACCTGGACGGCCTGTATACGGTGTTCGCCCGGGTGATCGAAGGCGAGGATGTTCTGGCCAAGATGGAACAGATCCCAACAGTCGACAATCCCAACTATGGGAGCGAAAAATCCAAACCGACTGAAACCATTCGCATTGAAAGCGCAATCATGAAAATGCGCTAACAAAAAGCGCGATAGAATGCAAAGAGAATTAAAAATATGAATTTGCCATCCCTAAGCAAACGGCTGCTCCCCCTCGTGCTGATCTGCCTGACCATCGACAGCCAGGCGCAAAACCCTGGCAAATATTGGCTGTTTTTCGCCGATAAAGGGCCGCACGAGCTGCAACAAGCCAATCTACTCAAGGCTCAATCCGCATTGCAGCCGCGCGCGCGTTTTCGCCATAAAAAACTCATGCCGCCACCACGAACAGCAGATGAAACTGATCTTCCGGTCTATGCCGGCTATATCGAAGAATTGCAGCGACTTGGGTGTGTGATCGAGTGGCCGTCGCGCTGGCTCAATGCCGTGAGTGCCCGACTCTCGCCGGAACAGCTGGCTGTTGTCAGCAACCTCGGTTTTATCGTCCGGGTACAACCGGTCGGAAAGCGCGATCGTTCGCGTGACCCGGAGATTCGGCAAGAGGATGCACCGGGTGTGCGAAAATCAGCATCATCCATGGATTATGGCCTTTCCTTCGATCAGAACGCCTTGATTCAGGTCCCCAGCGTGCACGAACGCGGCAACAATGGCGACGGGGTGTTGATCGCGGTTTTTGACACCGGTTTTCGGCTCAATCACGAGTGTCTCGACCACTTGAATGTGGTGGCTGCTTATGACTTTATCAACCGGGATTCCAATGTGGATCTGGATTCGCTGCAGGATTTGAATGCGCAGATCAGCCACGGCACAAAGGTGCTATCGGTTCTGGCGGGGCATGCTCCGGGATCGCTCATCGGCCCTGCCTATGGCGCCTCTATCGCGTTGGCCAAAACCGAAGATGTGAGCAGTGAAACCGCGGTGGAGGAGGACTATTATATCGCCGCGCTCGAATGGGCCGACAGTCTCGGTGTCGATATTGTTACCTCGAGTTTGAGTTATCTCGACTGGTATACCTATGAGGACATGGACGGCGATACCGCACCGATCAGCACGGCTGTCGACGTGGCAGTCAAGAAAGGACTGGTGGTGGTGACAGCGGCCGGCAACGAAGGAATGAGCGATTGGCGTTACATCTCTGCCCCTGCCGATGCGGATAGTGTAATCGCCGTTGGCGCGGTTGATCGTCGCGGCGCGATTGCCTCGTTCAGCTCCTATGGGCCGACCTTCGACGGCCGCCTCAAGCCGGAAGTGACGGCGATGGGGGTGGGAAATATTTGTGCGCAAGTCCCGGGGCCTGAAGGCCTCAGCACAGCCTATACCTCTGGCTCCGGAACTTCATTTGCGGCTCCCATGGCAGCCGGGGCCGCTGCTCTGTTGCTTGCCGAAGTGCCCGAACTGGAGCCGATGCAGGTCAGGCAGGCGCTCATGGAAACTGCGACGCAGAATGCCAACCCAGACAACCGATATGGCTGCGGCATCGTGCAAATCGATGCAGCGATCGACCTGGCCAGATCGTGGACAAACGGCTGTCCTTTGCCTGATCCGGCGGTACCGGATGACTGGCAGATCAGCGGTTATCCCAATCCGTTTGTCAGCGGCCGCCAAATCATGCGAATCCAGGTGCGCAACGCGTTGGCGCAATCGTTGCGGATCGAAATTTATAATTTGCTCGGACAAAAAATCATCCGCCTGTGGGACGGCTCGCATGCCTCTGCGCGGTCGTTGCAGGTTTATTGGGACGGCCGGGATGCCGGCGGCAATTGCGTACAAAGCGGCACCTATTTCTGTCGTGTTGAAGGAGCAGGGCGTTTGCGCATTTTCCCGCTCACCGTGGTGCGATAAACGGCGAACCGATTCTGCCGGAGCGAGCGGTACGATAGGGTAGAGAAAAAATGGTCAGCACCGCAATCTGGCCGACTGCATGGTTTGCGTGATGGGGACCGCTCGCTCTGTATGCAACCGGAATGGCAAAGCAAGTGCCGGGATCTTGTGCAATTCCGGTCGAACATGAATTTGATCGAATCAATCGGTGTTCTGTATTTTGACACTGCAAGGACTCTATAGAAAACTCAATTGTGGACTGAAGAAATCGCGATGACATGGCTTAAAAGAAAACCGATCGTACTGGCGCTTGGTGGCGGTGGCGCAAGAGGATTGTCACACATAGGTGTGCTGAAACTGCTGGAAGAGGAACGGATCCCAATTCAAGCGATCATCGGCACCAGCATGGGATCGATCGTTGGGGCAATGTATGCCCAGGTTCCAGACTATCGCAAGGTGCAAGAGAAAGTCTATGCATTGCTGCAAAGCCCGATCTTCAAGTCGAGCGGTCTGCATCTGGCGAGCAAACGCAAGTTTTCCGAGACCTGGCTGGACCAGGTGGCCAAAAATATACGCGACAGTGTGGCCGTCAATATTGCGGCGCACAAACGGTCGCTATTTTCCCTGGATCGGTTGGCAGAACCGCTGGAATTTTTGCTCATGGATGAGGAGATTCACCATACCGCGATTCCCTTTGCAGCAGTGGCCAGCGACTTGATCGGCGGCAACGAGGTGGTGTTGCAGAGCGGCTCGATACGCCAGGCTGTGGCTGCGAGTTCATCCCTGCCTGGTTTTATTCCGCCGCTTGAGGTCAACAGCTATTTTTTGATCGATGGGGCTGCAACTTCGGTTGTGCCTGTCCGCGCTGCGCGGCGGTTGTGGAAAAAGCACCCGGTAGTTGCGGTGGATGTTTCGCAACCGCTTTTCCCCCAATTGGACATGGACAACATTATCGAGGTGGTGTTGCGCTCGCATAAGATCACCGCTCGTTGCCACCACGATGACCTTATCGCTGAGGCCGATATATTGATTCAACCATCGATTGGTCAAGTGCACTGGACTGATTTTGAGCAGATCGATTTTCTCATCCATGCGGGCGAAATCGCCGCTCGGCAACATCTGAAGGAGATCAAACGCGCGGGTTCTGGCTGGCTTTGTTTTGGTTAATCGTTCGTCAAGCTGTTGGCAACAACCACTCGATTTCGTCCCCCCTGTTTGGCTGCATAGAGGGCCAAGTCCGCTTTGTGCAACACTTCTTCTGCCATGACGCCATTTTCCGGAAAAGCGGCAACACCGATAGATATTGTCACCCCTCCGGCGGGCCCGGTTCCTTTGTTAAAATTTTGGCTTTTGACGCGCTTGCGCAATTTTTCTGCCACCGTGACCGCTTCTTTTGCCCGGATTTCCGGCAAGAGAATGACAAATTCCTCGCCGCCGTAGCGGGAAAGAATATCCGCTTTGCGGATATTGTCATCGAACAGTTGTGCCATTTGCTTGAGCACCCGGTCTCCATGCAGATGGCCCTGGGTGTCGTTTAATTTTTTAAAGTGATCGATATCGATCATCAGCACCGACAGCGCTCGCTGATAGCGTTTGGCACGGCCGATTTCTCGTTCATAACACTGATTGAAATAGCGGCGATTAAAGATTGCCGTTAACTCGTCGGTATAGGCGAGATCTTTGGTGTTTTGGTATAGCATCGTCTTGTGCAGAACAATGGCGACATGGCCACAGAGGAGGCGCAGCCGCTCGATTTCGTCGAGGGAAAAATTCTCCCGCGTCTCTTTGCCGAATGCGACAAAACCGATCATCTGGTCTTCAGCGACCGAGAGGGGCAAACAGAGCAGCGAGCCCGATTGCAATTGCGTAAAGCGCGGCAAAGGATCCACAGTCTGCAGATCTCTGATATAAAGGGGTTGATTATGGGCGATGATGTGGTTGAATAAGGGGTCTGAGTGGTTCAGGGTGAGCTGTTTGCCGGTTTTGAGTCCGCTGCCAAAAGTTGCCGCGATGCGCAATTTTTCACCCAACTGGCTTTTGAGCAGCAGGGAAAATTCCGCCCAGGCGAAATTGGTGAAGAAAAACTCTTTTAGCGAATCGATGGTTTCATTTTTATCCAAAGTGTTGCTGAGGCATCGATTGATCTGCAGCAGCCATTGCAATTCTTGTTGTTGTTTGTGCAATTCACGGTTTGCCGCGACCAAATCAGCACAGCGATAACGCAGGGACTGGAGCTCGGTTTCGCCATCCACATCGGTTATGACAGAATCAGCCACTTTTTGCCTCAAGGTTGATGAACGATCAGATCAAGGAATTTGGAAGCGACTTGAACGAGTATGGATGCAAATATCATACCCGAAAAGAACAGAAAAACTTTGCTTCCGCGGCTGCCAGACATGGAGGTGCTTAAAATAAAAAAATGGTCTTTTAGAGAAAATAAATGACGAGCCAAGATTCGGTGCGAATCTCCGAATCCTGGACGAAGAATCGCTGGGAAAGCTGCCGGGTGCGTCCAAACGTACGCGATGGCTCAGGCGTATACGGGTGCCCCAAGCGAGAGATAACGATAGAGGGTTGCCAAGCTGCGCTTCCAGTTTTGATTCGGCCTCAAGCGAATGACAAAATTGTAATAATCATTCCGTTTTGGATGACCGAAGCCGATTCTTAACTTGGCGCGACTGGAGCATGCTACGAGGGTATTGAGATAATGGAATGCTTTGCTTAGATCGATGACGATATCGAATGGATGCTTGAACAGCAGCGCCTGAGATGATTTATCCAGCGATCCCCACTTTGTGATATGCGATTCGTCGAGCTCGATGATCGAAAAATCATTGATGATATAGTCTGCAAGCGAATATTTGGAACTGTTGAGAAGCGCGATCTGTGCGTTGGGAAAAATCTGGCGGAGACCATGCACCGAATTCATCACTGTTTCGACACCAATTTTCTCAGGCGGAAGGCAGATCAGAACAGAGGTTGCTTTGATCAACTGATCGCAGATTGGGATGTTTTGTTTATGCTGTTGTCTCTGTTGGCGCCAATAGTGCAGCTTTAGGGATGCTTCTATCGTCAATGCGCGCAAGCTCTGGATTTGCATGCTTTGTTGCCTCGTCTGCACCAGACAGCGTATTGGATGCCAAACCATACAGGTGATGCGCTCTGCGAGATGATTCACTCGGTCACCCACCTCGCCGCGATGTCCAATCGGTCGGAATCGTAAGGCTGTTTTCCGCTCGTTGGCCTGGATTTGAAAGTAAATTTAACCAATTCTTGGCAAAAGGTCAATAGAGAAAATTGGCATCGGTTTGCTCAGCGCTGCCAGTCGATCTGCAGCGTCACAGTATATCGATGGTTGCCGGCAATCTGATCATCGCCTGTACCGATGACCGTTCGATCGTCGTATGCAAGATGGGCTACTTGAAGAGCCCCGTTCAGGTGATCGAATTTGATGCGCAGGGTTGCGCTTTCGAGGTGGCCGCGGCCGCTGAGCTGGATGAACGACAGGGTGCCTGGAATACCCGATTGAACCGAACAAAAACCAATGCCGCTGTCAACGGCATCAAACGCCGTCCACTTGACTTTGAATTGCGCCTTTTTAATCTGCCAATCGATTTGTTGGACGAACATCAGGCCGGATTTAGCGCTGGAGATGCCGCGATAGCTCAGCTGTCGCCATTCGATGCGGGTTTGCGTTTGCAGTTCCCGAGAGTGGCGTTGCTGCAGATTGATCTGTGCGCGGCGGCGCCAGCGCTCCGCCATGTAGGTCACTGCGTTGCCCCAGCGATCAGAACTCTTTTGCTCTTCTGCATCGCTGTGCTGTTCGAACCGGAAATGGATGTTGAACCGGCGCAAAGGCGACAAGGCCAATTGACAACCTGTTTTAGTGCCCGAAAACGGCATGGGCCCGAGAGAACTGGGCGCGGGTATGCGATAACAGTCGCCGTAAACCGTCAACAAAATTCCGGGGCATGGACGCCAATGCCAGCCCAAATAGTTCCCCTTTTCATTGTTCAGATTCCTGCGAGAAAAAATTGCGTTGCCAAAGGGATTGGAGAAATCGTCGGGATAATCGCGGATGAGCCAAATCAGATGACCCGTTCCGCAGGAACGGATGATTCCGGCGGTCCAGGCGGCTGATGATAGCCGACGGCAGACCACTTCGCTAAAAACATGCCAACCGGATTTTTGCCAATCGATCGTACCGCCGAAAAGAGTGACATGATCATCTGCCAGATCGGTGCCGATCGGTACGGAATAGGCGGCGGTTAAAGCATAAAAACCGATGCCCAGCGGGCCGGTCTGCAAATGATGCCCCATACCCGCCACCTTTTGCCGCAACACACGGCGTTTCTTGATCTCGCTCTCGCTGCGATGCAATCCGCTTTGCGCCAGAGAGGTCGCGATTCCTTCGCTCAATGTGGCGTCGAGGAGGCGATTGCTGCAGTAGAAATGGCCTTGCCAACCCTGGTGTGCAAGACTGACGGCCATACCGCGCAAGCCAGCTGTTTCAGATGAACCGGCAAAGGGAACGATCCCCCGGCCGCTCGAGTATAAACCTTCAGCCAGGGCAGAACCGAGCGGCAAGCGGTAAGGTCCCCAGGAGAACAATCCCTGACCGCTTTCGACCAGGTAATGGCCAAGTGTCAGAGTGCAGCTGGATCGGCGCAGTTGCAGATATCCGCAGGAAAAGTCGGCAATTGATCGCTCGCCGGCATCCTTTTCGATCAACAAGGCAGCGCGCCAGACGGGCCATTTGTTCAGGGTCAGGCGATTGACAAGTGCGGCGGGGTTGCCGGCATAGTCGCCCTGAACAAAGGCGCGCGCCAGCGGCGTTTTCCAGAGAAAACGATGCCGGCCGCTGATGCGGAGCTGAACAGCAGGATTGCGGGGCGGCGACGGCATCAAGTGGGCAACTTGTTTTGCCGAGAGCAGACCGGCATTGACCAGAGCATCCCATCCATTCAGCGGTCTGTTGGCTTGGCAGTATTCCCAGATCCGTTTGGCGAGCAGAGAGTCGTTGAACAGTTGTTGGAATTGCGGCAAGGTCGCATGGTTCAGATCGAGAGGAGCATCTGTTAGGCTTTCAAGGTATTCTCCCCAATCCGCTCCCTCTTCATCCGGCGGTGCAGCTTCCAGTTGCTCGCTCCAGGCGGCTTCCTGCGCCTGCGCCAGACAGAGGAATAGGCTTAGCAAAGAGCTGGTGGTTATGGAAAGAAGGAAATGGCTGGACATTTGCTTTGACTCCCTCAAAGCGGCTCACGGCTCGCTGCTTTTCCCGGGCCACACCACCACACCGATTTGGTGAGTGGCGCCCAACTCGGCATTGAATTCGACTGCATAATCGAAGCGCACTGCGGAAATTCTACAGCTCATGCCGGCAGCAAATCGGCCAGGTTCACTGCCAGTCCCGGCGCGCAAACAGAGAATGGATTGGAGCAAGAGTTCAACACCCAGAGAAAAATCAATCGGATAGTGGATGTCTTTGCTGACGTCGATGGTGATTTGTACAGCGGGCAAAGGGGAGAGGGCGACGCCCCAACGGAAAATTTTTGGCAATGGCTCGCGGCATCTGCCGATTTTAGCCTCGTTGAGATTGCTGACCGAAAAACCGCAAGCCATGGCCGGGTAGGGACGCGTCCAAAGACCACAATCCACCATCAGCGCTTGCGAGCGGCCGTAGCGTGAAATCTGCAAGCCGGCATGGCGCAGGGTTATTCCGACCGCTGTCTTGCCACCCATGGAGCGGGCCATGGTTAGAGCCACCATTTCTTCGCGGTACAGAGAGGCGCCAAATTGCTGCCAGACGCCGGCACAGGACCAGAGCGAACGTGAAAAGACCAGTGCAGCAGTTTGGGTTTGCAGATCTGCCAGGCCATAAGGCTTGACCGTTGAAACACTCAGACGTATTCCTTTTGCCCCGCCAATGGCGGCAGGATTGATGATCGCCTGGGTGGGTTCGGCGCTCACGGCGCAGCAGGCTGACGCCATAGCCAAAGCACGGGCCGAGCTTGAATGGGGCTCGAATGCAGCCGGGCATTTGGTTGACAAAAAACAGAGCAAGCAAAAGCCCCAGGTTGCCTCGCCGGCTCGCAAGATTTGCTTGATTCTCTTGTGCAAAAACAGCATATTGGACCAAACCTCAGCTTTAAATGGAATCGAGGAGTACATCATGCGCGCAATGACAAGAATACTGCTGGTGTTGATCTGGGGCGGGGGAATGGCCGCCATCGCGCCTGCGACCTGTTGGGCACAGCGGATCGAAGCGATCGTGGAAACCGATTTGCGCACCTTGCCTCTGGAAAAACAAAATAAACTGCAAAATTTTGCGGAAAAGGTGCAGCATTATATCAACAGCTACAATTGGACCGACGATCCATGGACTACCACAATCCCGGTGACCATCAATTTGGTTCTTCAGGACATGACCTCAGGTGCGGAAGAGCGCTATTCCGGCAACATCCTCATTCACAACAATTACGATATTCAGTATTACGACAAGCGCTGGCGCTTCGCACACCAGACGGGCGCAACACTTACGCACGACAATGCGGCGCAAGATTCTTTTACCAGCCTGATCGATTTCTATATCTATTTGATCCTCGGCGGCGAATTTGACAAATGGTCGACTCTGGGCGGCACACCCTATTTTGAACGGGCAAAAAATATCGCTGAACAGGCGAAATTCGGTATGGGACGCTATATCGAGGGTTGGGATCGCCGGGTGGAGTTGGTGGAGTCGTTTCTGGCAGATCGACATCGCCCATACCGGGAAATGGTCGATTATTACTACTATGGCATCTCTTTTGTCCAACAGGACAATGCCAAAGCGCGCGAGCATTGCGCAACCGCTGTTCAAATGCTGGACAAAATACTCACTGATGATCCGAACAATGAATATGCCAAGAAATTCATCAGCGCTCATTACATGGAAATGCTGGAAATCTTCCGCCGTGCTCAGGACAAGACTCCCCTGCGAACCCTGCTGGTTCTCGATCCTGAACACGAAGTGGCATACCGAGAAGTTCTGGAAAAATGACGATCTATTGACGAATAATACGCAATATTATACGAAAAAACAAGATAAAAATGCGCAAAATTATCATTTGGGGGTGCGCTCGCGGCAATGATGAGCGATAAGGGGCTTCTGTTTTCAGAAGCCTTTTTCTTTGCCAGGGTTGTTCGCCCTGATGGCGGCGACTGGTTGGTGAAAGGCTGTCCAGCGTCAATACCGGCGGACTGAACTGCTTTTAAGTATAAATTTATCATATTACTAGAACGATCACTGGCGGTGTGCTGCCGGCAAATTTGTACTTGCTTTGCTTGATGTCAAATGGTATATTGAATAAATCTATCGTCCTTATCGTGACCATCCCTGAGTCTCGAGCGGTAAAACAGAAAGACCTGTCGCCAGGATGAAGATCGCCATCCTTTCAGACATTCACGCAAATTTGGAAGCGTTAACAGCGGTTTTGCAGTCAATCGCTCGACGCGGTTGTGATCGCGTGATCTGTTTGGGCGATATTGTGGGCTATGGCCCGGATCCAAATGCTTGTGTCGTAATGGTTCAAGAACGAGCTGATTGGGTGGTACAGGGCAATCACGACCGTGCAGCGATTGGATTGCTGGATTTGGCCGATTTCAACGACCATGCCCGTCAGGCGCTGACATGGACCGCAGAGGAGTTGTCGCAGGACGCGAAAGAATTTTTGCGCGGGCTGCCGCCGGTTTGTCAGGTTGAAGGCAGTCTGTGCGTGCATGCCTGCCCCTATGAGCCTTTGGCATGGGATTACATTCTTGCTGTTTCACAAGCTTTTCTGCAGTTCCGCCATTTCGATGAACAGGTTTGTTTTATTGGCCATTCGCATGTTCCTGTCTCATTTCGTTGGGATGGGAATCGGCTGAGCCGATCGTCGCAGTGGCCGATGCAAATGGATAGGGAAGCGCGTTATATTATCAACGTCGGCAGTGTTGGGCAGCCGCGCGACGGCAATCCGCAGGCGGCATTTGGCATCTGGCAGCCGAAAAAGTGGCTATTCGAGCTCTGTCGGGTGGCTTATGATGTGCGCGCGGTGCAAGAAAAAATGCGGCGATTGCCACTGCCTGTTTATCTGATCGAGCGAATCGCTTACGGCCATTAGTTTAAAGCACCTGTTGACCTCATCAACTTTTTAGAGGATTCGGCATATGGATATCCAGCAACGGCATAACGGCAAGCGAGTGGTTTTTTCCGAAGCGAGCTTTCAGAAAATCCGTTTGCTTATCCGCGATTTTTTGCTGCGGTCGCGCGCATCCATGTGTATTTTTGCCGATGTCAACGGGTATCCCATTGCTTATGGCGGCGACAGCCGGGGAGTCCAAATATCTTCTCTGACGGCTTTGGCGGCCGGCAGTTTTTCCGCCACTCTCGAAATGGCGCGCTGGTTGGGTGAAGAACAGCGGTTTCGATTTATCTATCATGAAGGCGCTCATCGCAACCTCTATCTTTCGAATATCGGCGATAACTATCTGATGATCGTCTTGTTCGACAAGAGTGTGCCGCTGGGGATCATTCGCCTTCTGACCCGGCAGACCACGGATCGTTTGAACGAGCTGCTAAACGACCTGCGGCGCAAAAGCGATCAAGCCACCCAATTGCTCGATCTCGAATTCCGCGATCTTCTCGACAAGGAACTCGACCGCACGTTTGGCCTTAATCGTTCGTGAACAGATATGCATGTTGATGCGTTCAAGCGCGAAGTGATCTTCAAAATCGTCTATTTCGGACCCGGTTTGAGCGGAAAAACCACCAACCTGGAGGTGATCTATAAAAATCTTGATCCGCAGATCCGCAGCGATTTGATCAGCCTGAAGACCAGCGAAGAGCGAACGCTTTATTTCGATTTCCTCGAGATGGAATTGGGGCGCATCAAAGGGCGTAAACCGCGATTCCACCTCTACACGATACCCGGGCAACCGCAATACGGTTGGAGCCGACAAATTGTCCTGCGAGGTGCTGATGCTGTGGTCTTTGTTGCCGATTCTCAACCGATGCGCATGGACGACAATCTGACCAGTCTGATGGATCTGGAGATCAAGTTGATCAGACTGCGGAAAACTTTGGCTCGTTTCCCCTGGGTGATGCAATACAACAAACGCGATTTGCCGCAAGCCGAATCGATTGAAGTCCTTGAACGCAAGCTCAATTTTCTCCATACACCTTTTTATGAAGCCGTCGCCACCAAGGGCATTGGTGTATTTGAAACGCTCAAATGTGCCATTCAAATGGCAGTGCAGAAGGCCACTTTATAAGGCGAATTGGGCAGATGACAAGCACAAATGGAAAAGCAACAACCCTTGCCGTTCAGATTCATTTGGAAGATGCGCTCGGTGATATTGTGCGCAGCGGCAGTTATGAAGCCGCCTATTTCTTTACCGAGGACGGCCTGGTATTGGCTCAATATGATCACCGCAACCTTTTGCCTGAGCAACGCTGTACCGAATTCGCTCTGCTGATGAACCGGCTGAAAAAAGCCGTTCGCTCTTTTGCCGGTTTGAACCAGTTGAAAGAAATCCTCATGGAGGACGATTACGGCAAAAGAATTGTTTTTCGCTTTATTCCTTTTTTGCAGCAAATGTCGGTGCTGGTCGCCATCGTGCCGCCAAGAAGATCCTATCGCAGTTTGACGAGTGTGTTCATTCAGCGGCTGGCAAAATTGGAAACTTTTGAATCCGCTTCTGGCGCTTGAAAAGGATTTCCATTGTGTGCGCCGTTGATAACACCAAGCCCCGCCTGATCTCGACAGTCTCCTGGGTTCTTTACGATCTGGCCAATACAGCCTATTCGATGAATGTCGTGTCCCTTTATTTCGGCACCTGGCTCCTCATTCATCTGGGACAGCCGGATCTGATGCTTTCGCTGGCCAATTCGATTTCCATGGGTCTGGTGGCCATTACCCTGCCCGTTCTTGGAGAGTTGTCCGATTGCAAAGGCAAAAAGCTTGTTTCGCTGCTGATCTTTACGATTCTTTGTATAGGCGGCACGGCATTGTTGGGCGGCTGGGATTTGGTGTTGATAAAATGGGTCGCACTTTCCGCTCACCCGATCCGCAGCGCGGCGATCATGGGATGGTTGATCGTGATGACCTATATCGCCGCCAATTATGCTTATCAGGGCGGGCTGGTTTTTTACAACGCTCTTTTACCATCCGTCAGCACCCCGCGGACAATGGGCCGAGTTTCGGGATATGGCGTCGCTGTGGGTTATTTTGGCTCGGCCATCGGCTTGCTGGTGGCGCGGGTGTTTGTCGACGGCACCTTCCTGGGCAGGAAAATCGCGTCGCTCGAAGGCGGCGGCCCGGCTGCTTCATTTTTGCCGACGGCATTGCTTTTTATCGTTTTTGCAGTACCGATTTTTATTTTTGTCTCTGAACCCCCTTTGCCTGCGGCGGGCAAACGGTCATGGAACCTGAGAAAATCCTATCGCCGCGTCTGGACAAGCCTGCGCGATACCCAAAAATATCCAGGGTTGTTGCGCTTTCTTGTCGCCAAGTTTTTTTACGAGGACAGCATCGAGACGGTGATCATCTTCATGGGCGTCTTTACCCAGAAGGTGATGGGTTTCACGCTGAGTCAAACCAACACCTTTTTTTTTCTGGTTATCCCCGCAGCGGTTATCGGTTCGGCGCTGTGCGGTGTGTTGACCGATCACTATGGCCCGAAAAAAACTCTGGTGTCTGTCATTGCGCTGTGGATCTGCGCACTGGGTGTGGTTATCGCCAATTCCTCGGCGATCGTCTACTGGATGATGGGCGGTGTCATCGGCGCGCTGATGGGGGCGACCTGGACATCTGCCAGGCCGCTGTTGGTGACATTGGTGCCAGGAGAAATGCTCGGCGAGTTTTTCGGCCTGTATGCGCTCACCGGCAAGGCGGCGGCCATCATCGGCCCTTTGATCTGGGGCGGCGTAACCATCGCCCTGAACAGTTTTTCAGTGGCAGTGCAGTATAAAAGCGCTCTTGCGGTACTGGCCGGGCTGATGTCTGTGGGCTTGCTGTTGTTGTGCCGGGTACCGGATCTGCACCGCCAACAGCAGGCCGCTTCCGACGCTCAAGTGTTTTAATTTGAAACAAATGTCTCAATACTGAACGGTGGAAATTTCTGGCCGATATCAGCGGGTGAAAATAATGCTCCTCGCTGGCAAGCTTTTTTTACCGACACCGTCAGCCCAAAGTCTCGCGCAAGGAGAGTGGTGGGCAAGAAGTTGTAATTTAATGTTTTATAAGATATCAAATTCCGGAAGATAGGGGGCTGGTTGCTGCTTTTGTTGTTTGGAAGGCGTTCGTCATTTGGGGCGCGGAATGAAATTTGCATCATCTGCTAGGCTTACCGCCATTCAACAGCTCACTGGGATGAATCGCTGATCACTCGCGAAATGCGGAAAACGGTTTCTCTTCCATCGACTGGATGTTGATGGACTTTTTGTCAAGTGCAGGAGTGCAGAAATGGCTGCGCGATCTTCAGTCGTCCTGCTGCTCTCATCAAATAAGGAATGGCTTCTATCGTGCTGCAGCTATTTGCATGAGCGGCAAGTGCAGGCAATGCCGGCAACAAACCGCAAAGAGGGGGAATTGTTATACCACTCCGTCGACCGATTGGATGCGGTTATTGCGGATTTGCGGAGTGATGCCCAGAGCCATCTGCAGGCAGTCGATGCTCTGATTTCCAACGGCAGTCAGCCTATCATCGGCTTGCTGCCGCAAGCGGATCTGGGGTTGGCGGTCGAGCTGATCAAACGTGGTGGAACGGATTATATCCTGGCACCTTTTGACGTCGATGAGGTCTTTTTGACGCTGCTGCAAGTCTGGCGCGTCGATTTTTATCAGCAAATGGTGCAGGCGCGCAGGAATGGTTGGGAAAGGGAACGGGTGGTTGCGGTTTTGCCGGTGGTTTCGCCGGTCATGCGGGAGCGCCATCAGCGTTTGGCGCTTTTGGCGCGCACCGATTCGCCCCTGGTTTTTGTCGGTGCTCCGGGCAGCATGAAAGAAAATTATGCCAGAATTGCGCACTTTCTCAGTCCGCGTCGTTTTCAGCCATTTATCGAATACGACTGCGAAACTTTGCAGAAGAACGAATTGACTTTTTTACACCAGCCTTTTTCTCGTTCATCCAAGCAGTCGCCGCAAGATGCACCTCAGCGAGGCACCCTCTTTTTTCGCCAGGTCGAACGGCTGTGTCCGGCATTGCAGCACCAACTCATCGATTATTTCGACGAGCAACAGCGCATCCAGCAAAACGGCGCTGCTTCGGGTTTTCGCCTGCTCTTTTCCAGCTGTCAGTCGCCTGATTCTGCGCAGCTGTCGGAAGAGCTGTTGAACAGAATTGGATCATCGGTTGTCTCTTTTCCCGCCCTGGCCGAAAGACGTGATGATTTGCCGGGTTTGACCTCTTATTTTATGTACCGCTTCGCCCGGCGTTTCAACAAATCGATTTCCGCGATGGATCCCGGCGCTTTGGAAAAACTGCTTCGCTATCCATGGCCGGGCGACGTCAGCGAACTCCGTTCAACCATCGAAAGGGCGGTGATCCTGTCGTCAGGAGACACCTTGAGCGCAGAAAGTGTGTTGGTCGATCCGATTCTCAATCCAAATGCCCGTTCGGCAAACGAATTGCGCTTGCAGAATTTTGCTCTCGATGATGTCGAAGAGAGGTTGATCAGCCACGTATTACAGGACACAGGCGGCAACATCAGCCGTACGGCCGAAACTCTTGGCATCAGCCGTGGAACGCTGTACAACAAATTAAAAAAATACCATCGATTGGAGCATTTGGCCAAAAGAACGGCCGACCAGGAGGTGGAAAAGTAGACCGGCCGACTCCGGCCAAGCTCATTCGAACAACTTGGGCAAAAGCCATCTGCGGCCATCCATCCACCCGCCTAATTGCGCTCTTCTGACAAGGGAGGTAGTGTGCATCGATTGCTGATCGTGTTCTTTTTTTTGGCCGTGCTCTGTTCTTGGCCGGTTGCTGGACTGCAGGCTCAGGAAAAGCCCGAATCGAGTGGCTATCTGTTGGGTGATGAAACCAAAGTCGAAATGATCGTGCACATCTGGGGTGAAGTCAGACGGCCGGGCGAATATCGGGTAACCTATGACACCGATTTGCTCGAACTGATTTCCAAGGCAGAGGGTCCGACGTCAAATGCCGACCTGTCGCGCATTCAATTGACCCGTGAGACCGAAGGATGGAACCTCAACGCTGAGGGTTTGAAAAAATTGGTCGAGGAAGCTCAAGCCGGCCGCATCACCGGCGAGCGTTTGGATGATTTGCTCGCATCGCGTTTTTCAGAGCGGGTGTCGATTTACGATCTCGAACGCTATCTAGAAAACAAAAAGGATGCCCAGACGCCTCTTGAGCTACATCCCGGTGATGTCGTGTTTGTGCCAAAGAACAATTGGTATCTCTGGCGGGAACTGGTCCGGGTTGCCCATGAGGTGGCAGTCATAGCCAGCGTTTATGTTTATTATTTGCGCGCCGTCAACAACGACTAAAAAAGCACGATTGGGGAAGGATAAAAATGACGGAAGAGAATCGAGAAGAATCCGGTACACCTGTACTTTTGCGCCTGCTCTTGCGCAGAATGTGGATCGTGTTGGTGGCGTTAATTGCGGTAATTGTGCCCATTCTTCTCTATAACAGTTTTGCTGAACCGGTCTATGAAGCACATACGACTTTGATCTACGAATCGCCACCGCAAAATATTACCGATTCGGCGACCCGCGAGTTCGTCGGCAAAGAGATGCTTCTCAACTCCATTCAGGAGATCACAAGTCGAGCCGTTGCTTTGGAAGTGGTCGATCGTCTATCGGACCGGGCGTTGGCCAAAATCGCCACCCCCCCGGTTGCCGAGCAACTGGATAAGCAAGCGTTTTATGCCGCGCAAGTACGTAAAAATATCCAGGCCAATCCGGTTGCCGAGTCACAGGTCATCCAGATCAGCGTTTCGTTTCATGATGCCTTTGCCGCGATGACCGTGGCCAATACCTTGACCGAGGTCTTGCAAGAGCGCAATCTGCGCCTGCGGCAGGAAGAAGTCAGCGGCGTCCGCGGTTTTATCGAGGAGCAGCGCCGCATCTACAAAGAGCAGCTGGAAAAAAGTGAAACGGCTTTGCGGCGCTATAAAGAGGCCAACCGGGTCACTTCGCTCGACCAGGAAGTGGAAAAACTTTTGCTGCGGGTATCCCAGATCGACGGCAGCTATCAGATCGCCAAGGCGGACCGCGCCAAGACGGAACAGCGCTTGAAAGTGGTGCGAGAAATGCTGGAACAGAAGCGGTTGCAACTGGGCCCTTCCATGTCCGATTTTTCCGAGCCCATGATCAAGCAGTTGAAGAACAACTGGACACAACTGCAAAACGACTATATTCGCCAACAATTGTTGGGAGTGCCGGAAGATAACCCCAAGATGGTGCAGATGCGCGCCGAATTGAACAGCATTCGCAACCGCCTGGCTGAACAAACGCGCAAACTGGCGGAACGGGAAAATGTCATCGATCCTCTGAGTGAAATTGCAGGACTTTATGAGGAAACGGTCAACCTCGAACTCGAACTGGAAACCTTGCGCACCCAGGAGCGATCGTTGGCCAGTGCGCTCGATGACTATTCACACGAACTGAATCGGCTGCCCGGCAAAGAGTATGAATTGGCACGCTTGACGCGGGAACGCGATCTTTCCAACAACATCTACAACCTGTTGGCCGAGCGGCGTGAAGAAGCGCGTATCACGGAAGCCCAGCGTTTGCCGACGATCCGGGTGATCGACGTCGCTGAATTGCCGACCTCACCGGTTTGGCCTCGCAAACGCCTCAACCTCGCTCTCGGTTTGATTCTGGGATTGACGATCGGTATCGGCCTGGCTTTTTTTGTCGATTCGATCGATACTTCTCTCAAGACCGCTGAGGAAGTGGAGCAAAAGATCGGACTGAATGTGATTGGCGCGATTCCGCGCATCCATTACCATCGCAGCCTTTCCACGCGGCAAGTCGGTGAATATCAACAATCTCATTCTCATTCGCGCCGCTTGATCGCCCATGATCAGCCTTCTTTGCCTGCCACCGAAGCTTATCGCACCTTGCGCACCAATCTGCAGTTTTATTCGGCTGAAAAACGGCTGAAAACACTGATGTTGACCAGCTCTGGGCCCAGGGAAGGCAAATCGACAACCGTAGCCAATCTTGCGGCGATCACCGCTCAGATGGGGGTGAAAACACTTCTCATTGATGCCGATTTGCGCAAGCCGACGCAACACCGCTTTTTCGGTCTTTCTGTAACCCCAGGCCTGGCCAATCTGCTCTCCGCTTTCAATCGGTCCAGCTGGGACGAAAACCGAGCGCAAAACAATTCGAACGGAGCCAACGACGATGGAGCGGTCGCCGTGGTGCAGCGTTCCCACCGTTTGATCGACCAGGCCGCTTCCTTTGATCTGGCGTTGTCCGAGGCAATTCGCGAAACCGGCTTGCCCCGACTGTCCATTTTAACCGCCGGCGATCTGCCTGCCAATCCTGCTGAATTGCTGGCGGGCGATTCCATGCGCGATTTGCTCGAATTCGTTTCCGCGCGCTACGATTTTGTGTTGGTGGATTCACCGCCGGTGATCGCAGTCGCTGACGCTGCCATCATGGCGCCGGCGATGGAGGGCGTCGCTCTGGTCATTCAATCCGGGCTCAACGACAA
The DNA here is from genome assembly GCA_029565675.1 of bacterium. Lineage (GTDB taxonomy): Bacteria > Zhuqueibacterota > Zhuqueibacteria > Residuimicrobiales > Oceaniaggregativiventaceae > Sulfursilanivivens. The sequence goes on along the minus strand of JAKQNP010000004.1, from coordinate 37,925 downwards.
AGAGATCGTTATCAAAACCAAGAATTTACTCGAGAGGGTCAACACCCGACTGGTCGGCGCCATTCTGAACAATGTCCATGAAAAAAATCTCTATGGCGATTACAATTACTATTATACTTACTATACAGACAAACGAAAAGAATCCACTTGATTTCCTGTCTGGCGGAGAATCAGGACGTTCTGTCTGTTTCTGTCTGTCGCTGATGAATGATCGGGCGTATGGCGCACAGATCGATTGCAATGCCTGATGCGATTACAGCCTTTTCGCAAGACCAGGTAGGCCAAATGTCATGAACGATGCGATGGAAAAGCAAGTATCTGTGGTGATGCCCTGCCTCAATGAAAAAGAGACAATCGGCATCTGTGTGCGCAAGGCTTTCGAGGCGCTGCGCAAGATGAATATCTCTGGCGAGGTGGTCGTCGCGGATAACGGGTCGACGGACGGTTCACAAAAGATCGCCGAGTCACTTGGCGCACGCGTTGTGGTCGAATCCCGCAAAGGCTATGGCAGCGCCTATCGTGCCGGTATTGCAGCCAGCCGCGGCCGGTTTATCGTGATCGCCGATTCCGACGATTCCTATGACCTGCTTGATTTGCCGCGTTTTGTCGAACCGCTGCAACAGGGAATCGAGTTTGTCATGGGAAACCGCTTTCTCGGCAACATCGAAAAAGGGGCGATGCCCTGGCACCATCGCTATATCGGCAATCCACTGCTCAGCGGACTGCTCAATCTCATGTTTCACAGCCCGGTCTCTGATGCACATTGCGGGATGCGTTCCTTTACCCGCGAGGCTTATGAACGCATGCATCTGCAGACGACAGGCATGGAATTTGCTTCTGAAATGGTGATCAAATCGGCACAACTCGGACTGAAAACTTGTGAAATACCCATCACATTGCATCGCGATGGGCGCAAGCGCCCACCCCACTTGCGCTCCTTTCGCGATGGCTGGCGCCATCTGCGCTTTATGTTGCTGCACAGTCCGACTTGGCTCTTTTTTATCCCCGGAGCCTTCCTCTCTATCTTTGGTGTTTTGGTGTTGTTCGGCGGATTTTTTGGTCCGGTTCGCGTTTTGGGCCTTCACCAGAGCTTGAACATTCTGATTTTCAGCAGTCTCAGCACCCTGATGGGTTATCAAGTCATTCTATTGGGAATCTTTGCCCGCATCTATGCGGTGACGCATGAATTTCGCCCTTTAACTTCCGGGTTGCATCGCGCTTTTGGTCTGTTCAATCTCGAACGCGGTTTGCTCGCCGGTATCGTCTTTTTGCTCATCGGCGCAGCGATCAGCCTCTCAATTGCCTTTCGTTGGATCCGAATCGAGCCTGGATCCATGTTCGAGATACGCCTGGTCCTCGTCGCCTCGACGATGATTTTGCTCGGTCTGCAGACGATTTTTTCTTCCTTCTATCTCAGCATGCTCGGAATCGACCGCCGACTGCCGAACAATTGAAGATGGTTTGCGCCACTGGAAAGGATAACGATGATTGTTCTTGGCTTCAATGACTGTTCTGGAAACCACTACAACAGCAGCGTCGCTCTGGTCAAAGACGGCAAACTGATCTTTGCTGCTTCTGAAGAACGCTACACGCGCATCAAATATGACCGCGCCTTTCCAAAAAACGCCTTGCAGGCAGCGCTGCGTTTTGGCGGCGTTGAGCTCGATGAGGTTGATTATTTTGCTGTGGGCTATCCGCCCTCTGCTTTTTATAGCGATTTGTTCAAACGCCACTGGCTGGATTTGCCCCGCTCTGTTCTGAGCTTGTCCCCGAGCGGCATCTTCGGCCTTGGCAAATATCTGTTGCCCAATTTCCGCAAGATGTATCGTCCCAAGACGCAAAAGGGTGGTCTCAAATCGCTGGGTGTTCCGCTTGAAAAAATTATTTTCATCGATCACCACCTTTCCCATGCCAGCAGCGCCTATTATTGCAGCGGTTTTGACTCCTGCATGACCATCAGCCTCGACGGCTTCGGCCCGAATGGCCACGGACGCAACGTTTCGGGGCAGGTGTATCGCTGCGAAAATCAAAAGATGGAGCTTGTCGAAGAACTGCCGCTGCACGCCACCATGCTCTGGTATTCGGCGGTCACCGTTTGCCTGGGCTTGAAATTCCTCGATGGTGAAGGCAAAACCATGGGTTTGGCGGCGTATGGCGATCCGAGCCGAGCTACAGCCGAACTGCGGGAAATTCTATTTTCCCATCGCGATGGCCAATGGCAAGCCTATCCCTATTGGATCGACATGATCTATACTCCGCGGAAGGAAGTGCTGCTGGCCAGCCGTACCGGCCGCCTGATCCGCCGCTTGATCAAACGCTATGGACGCGCCGATGTCGCTGCCGCTGCTCAGCGTCTGCTCGAGGAAACTGTCATCGGCTGGATCAGCCATATCCACCAACGCTATCCCTTCAAACGCCTGGCGGTTGCAGGCGGGACTTTTCTAAACGTCAAGTTGAACAAACTGATCCGCGAGAACTTTGATATCGATGAGCTGTTTGTGCATCCGCATGCCAGCGACGGCGGCACCGCCATCGGCGCCGCTCTTCTCGTCACCAACCAAAAAACCGGAGAGACTGCTGCCGGTCGGCTCAACGACGCCGATCTGGGCGAAAGTTATAGCGACGCCGACATTGCTGCAGCATTGCGCACCGCCGACGATATCGTCTATGAATACCTCGGCGATCGGCTGCCGGAAGCGGTGGGCGATGCACTGACCGAGGGCAAGGTGGTGGGTTGGTTCCAGGGCCGGGCTGAATGGGGGCCGAGGGCGCTCGGCCGCCGAAGTGTGCTGGCCGATCCCCGCCGACCGGAAACCCGGGAAATGATCAACAGCAAGATGAAAAACCGCGATTGGTTTATGCCTTTTGCACCGAGCTGTCTGGAAGAATACGGTTCCTCTTTTTTTAAAGATTTTTGCCCATCGCCGTTTATGACGTTGGCTTTCGATGTTTATCCGGATCAGGCTCGCCATATTCCGGCGGCGATCCACGTCGATCGCACCGCCCGCGTGCACAGCGTGCCCAAGGAGCATAGCCTCTATTATCGCGTTATCCATCGATTTTATGAACGCACCGGTGTTCCGGTGATTCTGAACACCAGCTTTAATCGGCACGGGCTGCCGATCGTCGAAACGCCGTCCGAGGCGATTGAACATTTGCTCTGGGGGTGTGTGCACGAGCTGGCTATCGGCGGGTATTTGGTGCGCAAAAGAAACGGTCGTTAGGATAGAGCCGATGAGTCAAAGCCAGGATTCGCCGCCTGTTGCAGTCTCGGTGGTGGTGGTCTGCTTTAACGAAAGAACGAAAATTGCCGAGTGTCTCGGTGCCTTGTTGGACCAGAGCAGCGACTCTCCGCTCTATGAAATCATTGTGGTGGATAATGAGTCAACGGATGGCACCAGGGAAATTGTCACTGAAGTTGCCAGCGCTCATCCGCGGATCCGTTTGGTCACCAATCCGATCAGGAGCATCGCGATCAGCCGCAATATGGGCTGGCGTTTGGCGGCCTACCCATATGTCGCCTATACCGACGCGGATTGTGTTGTGCCGCGCAATTGGCTCGCTTGCCTGATCGCCGGCTTCCTGCGCTATCGGCACCAGGATCCACTGCTGGCTGCTGTGGGGGGCGGAAACCGCACCCCAGCAGATGGCAGCCGGTTCTACCAAGCCCTGCATCTTTTTTTAAACTCGTTTCTCGGCAGCCATGGTTCTGTACAGGGAAGGCAGTATCCGGCCGATCGTCAGGTCGATCATTTGCCGACAGTCAATGTGCTCTATTCACGTCAGGTTTTACAGGAACTGGACGGCTTTCTGACCGAATGTGGCAACATCGGCGAAGATATCGACCTCAGCTATCGGCTGGTGCAAAAAGGCCATCGATTGATCTATATCGCCGGTTGTGTGGTGATCCATCGCATGCGTGCGACCCCAAAGACCTGGATTCGCAACATGACCCTTTATGGCAAGGGGCGAATCCAATTCACCATCCGCCACCCCGGAGCGATCAAGTACTGGATTTTTTTGCCGATGGCTTTGGTGCTCGTGTTGTTGAGCGTGCCATTTAGCTTCATCTATCCGTTTTATATTTTTTTTGCTGGATATTTGTTGCTGATAGCTCTGTACAGTTTCATTTTGACGCTGCGAAGGCGAAGGTTACAGCTTTTGCCATTGGTTTTTATGCTGTTCGTCATCACTCATCTGGCGTATGGCGTGGGCGAATGGCGGGCTGTTCTGCAGCCTTTGCTAAAAAGAGGTTAGATTGTGAGAAGAATGGTGTCGATTGTTTCCTTGCCAGCTGTTCGCCGTTGGCTTTTGGTGGCTTTGATCGTGCGTTTGCTGTTTGTCTCTCTTCTGAGCGGCGATCGCTACTATTTCAGCGATGCCCGGCATTATGATCAAGGGGCAAAACAAATTCTTGATACAGGCGGCCTGACTTCGCGCTATGAACGACCGCCGTTGTACGCCTATTTGCTGGCCGGAGTTTACGCCATCACGGGTCCGTCTTTCACTGCCGCCCGCGTTGCAGATGCGTTGCTCAGCACTCTCCTTTGCCTATTGATCTTTGTGCTTGCCCGCCACATGTTTGCCGAAAGAACCGCCCGCTGGGCCCTGGCCTTGTCGGCGCTCTACCCGCATTTTATCTTGCTGTGTGGATTGATCTATCCGACCAATCTCTTCACCTTTCTTTTGACTGCTGCCATTGCAGCGCTGATCATGGTCAAACCGCTGTTGCCGCGGGCGCTGTTGAGCGGTGTTCTGTTGGCCACCGCCGCACTCGCCGTACCGGCGGCTATTTTTGTCCTGCCGGTCTTTCTCATCTCTTTGGCTGTGATCCCAAAGACAGCCGGACGGAAATTCTCGGCGGTTACCCTGTTCTTGCTCGCTTATGCCCTGGTGCTTACTCCCTGGACCATGCGGAACTATCGCCTCTATGGCCGTTTCGTCTGGGTGCAATTTGTGCCGAACACGGTGTTGCCCGATTTCAATGACCTGGATAACCGTGAAACCGAGGTCATCAACGGATTTCCATCCACCACAGATTACAAAAACCATAATCCCCATGGCAGCGAAGAAGACCGCCTGGATCGTCTTGCACTCCGCTATATCAAACACCCTGTCAAAACCCTGACCTATGCTCTAAGCGAGATGGGACATTTCTGGGCGCTTTATCCCGACCGTTTGAATACCCTCGATCACGACTATCGCCGATCCGCCCATCAAGCCGATCCGCGTATGAGCTTGAACGGCGAACGTATGTGGCCATTGGTGCCGCTGCTCAGTTCATTGGTGATGGCGCCGATTTTTATCTTTTCTCTGGTGGGTTTCTGGTTCAGCCGGTCGATACGCTCTTCCTCGCATTGGATATTTTTCGGAGTGTTGGCTTTTATGACGCTCGGTTACTCGATGATCACCGCTGAAGTGCGCTATCGCATTCCGGTTGAACCGTGCCTTTTGGTGTTCACCGCTCTCGGCATGCAGATGTGTTGGCGGCAGCTGGTCACGCAAAAGTCGCGTCGATCGGAAAAAAAGAGCTCGGTACCTGTATGTTGACAGCGAGGTCGAAATTCCTTTCCTGGCAGACTCCGGTTATTGGTCTGTTTGCACTGTTTTTCGGTTTGCTGTTGGCTTTTTTTTCCCGTTTCTCCGGTCAGTGGATGGTTCTTTTAAGCCTGGCGCTTGCGTTTCCCTTTGTCGCTTTGATTTCGGGGAATGTTCGTCGTTTTCTGCTTTTTTCTCTGTGTTTCACTTTGCCGATTCAAATCGATGTCAATTTTATCCATCTTTTTGAAGAACAGGCCGGTGCTTCGACGATGGGCGTCGCTCTGCGGGACATTTTTGTGCTGCTCATGTTGGGGTATGGGATCATTCAATCGGCTAAAAAAACAGTCAAACCAGCCAAATTTTATACCGCATTGGCATTTCCAGCTGTCCTTTATTTCGAAGCCGCATTGTTGAGTTTGTTATGGGCACCGCGTTTGGACCTCGCAACCCTCGAACTGGTGCAAATGGCAAAAGTGATGCTTCTCTTCTGGGTTGTTGCCTATCAATTGCAGGACCAACGCGACCTCGAACTCTGCTGTTGGGCTCTGGCTTTGGCCCTTGGAGGTCAATCTCTTATCGCCTTGATGCAGTACATTTCCGGGAACACGCTGGGATTGGCTTTTCTCGGTGAGATGCAGATTGAAGGCGAGATGGTTACTTCTTTGCAGCGCGTCGGCGGCACACTTGGTCATCCCAATCGTTTGGCCTGGTTTCTGGAAATACTTTTACCGTTGACACTGGGTCTGGTTTTGCTCGCGCGAACCCGCATCGCCTGGTATACCGCTCTTGTGTCTTTCATACTGGGCTGCAGCGCCATGATTTTGACCGGTTCGCGCGGAGGCTGGATTTCCACTCTGGTTGCCTTAACCTTCTTTATGGTCATCGCGGTGAAATGCCATCGAATGCAATCCCGCCAGGTCTTTCAGCTGGCTCTGTTTTCTGCCGTGGTGCTGGTGATTGTGAGTTTTTTATTTACCGAGCAACTGGAAAACCGGATTTTTGGTGACGATCATGGCTCTGCCATGGGCCGAATACCGACCTTTCAGATCGCTTTTAATTTGATCCAGGACAATCCGGTCGGCGGTGTCGGAATCAACAACTATGCGGCGGTCATGCGCAAGTACAACGATACCATTCTTGGAATGCGGTTTTCCACCATCCGGCGCCCCGTGCACAATATGTACCTTTTGATTACGGGTGAAACCGGTCTGATCGGCCTGGCGGCTTTCCTGTTCTTGATTTTTTCTCTGGTTCGCTGCCTGTGGCGTTCCGTGCACAGTCCGAATATGGCTGTATCGATCATCGCGATCTCCCTGCTCTCCGGCATTCTGGCTTTTTTGTTGCACGGATTCGTCGACAAACATCCTCCTGGCGGTTATCCGCTATTTTATATCATCCTGGCTTTGACGGCAGTTCTACCAGAGGCCCCGGCAATCAACGGACAGAATAAAAAATGAAAACCATCACACAGAAAATCGGCTGGGTGACCGGCTTGCTCGGCTTGTCGATGTTCTTCGCGTCTCTGGTCTCAATCTGGCTGGCTCGTTCCTTGAGCACCCAAGCTTTCGGGGAGTTCAGCCTGATGCGCAGTTTGATCCTCTTTTTGCCGACGCTGGCGATCTGGGGCCAGGATATCGCGGTTACCACTTTTTTTGCGCGTGACCATCCCGGCCGCTATCAATGGACGCAGCTTTTGCGAAGAGTTCTTTTTGCCTCTGCGGTTATCGGTGCGATTTCTGTGGTGGTGAGCGGATTGATCTATGATCTAAAACCCTACCAGTGGATTTGTCTTTTGCTCGCGATCTTGATCACTTGCTCCACACTGCTGCTGTCCAGTCTGTTTCGTTCCATGCGGCGCTACCGTACGGCTGTCCTGATGAGCAGCGCATTTCGCGGCCTTTTTTTGTTCGTCGTTGCGTTCCTGTGGGCAACCAAACGCCTGGGGGCCGACACCGCCATTATTGGTTATACGTTGACCTTGCTTGTCACCGGACTTTTCAATATCTACCTTGCCCACCGTTCGATGCCGATCGGGAAAGATCCGGTTCCTGCTGAATTGCACAAAACCGGCCTGATCTACATGGGTATCGGTTTGGTGGTCAATGTCCTGGTCTCATTGGATGCTTTGGTGATTTCCAAGGTGCTTGGCAATGAAACCCTGGCGATTTTTTCTGCCACAACGGTGCCGGCGCAAATCTTCAGCATCATCAGCCATGCAGCGAAAATCGTCTGGGTGCCGGAATTCGGTCGCTCGGTGCACGTTTCATTGAACGCCTATGGCCGCAAGATAATCGTCCTGGCTTTTTTTTTGATGATCGCTGTGGCCGCAGCCGCTCAACCCATCATGCGTCTGTTGTATGACGGCAAATATGACAGCGGCATTTTTTTGCTGCAAATTTTGTCGCTTGCCGGCTTGCTGCGCCTGATCAACGGACTGAGTTCCAGTTTTATCATGGGCCGTTTTACCGACAGAGGTTTGGCTATTTATCTGGCAATCACCCTGACCATTATGCTTTTTTATATACCGGGCCTATATTTCGCGTTGCGCGGATTGGGGGTCATTGGTGCCGGTTATGCACTGGCTGTCCAACTGGCAATTCGCGTCGCTGTTGGTTATTTTTTGATCGGTTATGGCGGTGGCCGACAAAAACCCTGGTTGCGGCGATGAGGAGCATCGGTGAGTGAAGTAACGAACATCCACTATCTCACAAATGAACGATTCCCGGCGTTTACCGCATGCAGCATGCAACAGATGCGGATGTGCGAAGCTTTTGCCGCCTGCGGCGCCCGGATTCGATTGGTGCGCCCTTTGTTTTTCGATACACGCAAAAACAGCACCGATGATTTGTTCGATTTCTATGCTGTTGCGCAGCGTTTCCCGGTGGTGACGATGCCCAGTTTGCTGGCATGGAGCAAACGGCCGACAGCCGCCAAGCCATCGCGTTGGCGCGTCCCCGCCGTCGGCGGGCTTGGACAGGTGATCGGTTCCGCTGTCTATTTGCTGCAGCAAAAGAGCGATTTGCCTTTTTGTCTCTACACCCGCAATTTACACGCGGCCTGGGCTGGTTTGCAGATCAAAAAACACACCCGTCGGCGGTTTGCCATTTTTTTTGAAGCCCACAACAGAGTGCACAGGCCGGAACGCTGGTTCGGCCCGGTTTTGCGCTCCTGCGACGGCGTGATCACCATCACCAAGGCACTCGCTGACTATCTGGGCGATCGATACGGCCTGGAGTCGGATCGTTTGTGCGTCGCTCCCGATGCGGTGACACCACGTCAGGTCATCCCTGTGGAAATGGCTCGCCGGCATTTGGCTCTGCCAGAAACGCGTACCCATTGGGTGGTCTATACCGGCAGTCTGTTGCCGGGGAAAGGTGTGGATGTTCTGGTGCAGGCGGCTGCTGATTTGCCCGTCAGCACTGTCGTGATAGCTGGCGGCAACCCGGCAGAAATTGTCGAACTCGAGAAGCGGGTTGCCGGTGCGGCGGATGTGCGCTTTCTCGGTTGGGTTTCGACTGGCGATATCTGGAATATCCAGTGTGCTGCCGATGTGTTGGTTTTGCCCAACTCCGATCACCCCAACAATGCCTTTACATCGCCGCTAAAATTGTACGAGTATCTGCAGAGCGGTCGGCCTGTGGTTTTATCGGATCTGCCGGTCTTTCGCGAGGCCATGCCTGAGATGGCCAATCTGGCCTGGGCTCAGGCAGGAGATCCACAAGATTTGGCGCGGGCCATTCGCACTCTTGCTGAACCAGACGAAAACGAACAGCGCTCCAACAACGTGGTGTTGCCGCCGACCTGGAACGATCGCGCCGACCAAATATTGCAATTTATCCGCCGGAGAAGCCCATACGCCGGCTGAGGGCGAATCTTCTATTGTTCAAACCTGTATTTGGCACACTTTGTGCAAGTTTATTGTTCTGAGCGGCCGTGTGTCGATCGGTGCAAATGCCGAACAGGTTAATTGCAAGATAAACAAACTGATTTATCAGCCATTTCTGGTTTGCCTTGTGAAGGAATTGGAAATCCTTGCAGCGGAATACGAATTCGAATATCGGAATTGTGTATTTTGCGCCACACCCCATCTTCCGGTTTTGATGAGTCGCGCAAGCCGGTCCACCAGTCGTTCAGCTGCAAACGCTGCTGTGCGGGTGGGAGCAGCAGTTGGCGTTGCCGGCAAGGCTAGCGGATCAAAAAGCAAGCAGATGGCATCGAGCCAGAAAAGCGAATTGGTTGAGCAAAATTAACACGGTTCAGCATTGCGTTAAGAAAAAGCAAGGATCTGCTAATTGACTCAAATGACTCAAACTGTTTTGCCGACGATGCAGAAGCCTTTGCATCAGTCCGGAAACCACGACTCGCGACCAAGCATAGCGTTTCTGCTCCCTTCCCTCGGTCTGGGGGGAGCTGAAAGGCAGTTGCTCACCTTATTGGAAAATATGGATCGCACTCGGTTTCGCTGCACGCTGCTGGTGCTGCAATCCCGGCCAAACGATTTGGCTGAGGATTTTGCTCGACTGCAAGGTTTAGAAATTCACAATCTGGGTAAAAAGCATTCTTTTGACCCTCGGTTTATTCTGCGATTGAACCGCTTTTTGGCGCATGAATCCTTTGATATTCTTTATGCCATCAATGCCTGCGCCCGTCTATTCGGTTACCTCATCGGTCGATGGCAAGGTGTCCGGCAGATCGTCTTTGCTGAGCGGAATTCCGAAGCGGTCTATTCCTCAATGGGCAGCCGCGTCTATCACTGGATAGAATCGCGGATTTTCCCGCACGTCGATCATGTGGTGACCAACAGTCCATCCGGATTTGAATTTTGCCAAAAACGCGGTGTGTCGGACAACAAGATCCAGGTGATCGAAAATGGAATCGAATTGGGGTTGCCGACGCATTCACCCTCCAACCGAAATGAAAAGCGGCCGCTTGTCGGTATGGTCGCTCGCTTTACGCGGCAAAAAGACCACGAGACGTTTCTGTTCGCGGCGCAAAAAGTTCTGGCGGTGCGACCGGATGTGCGATTTGTTTTGCTCGGCGATGGGCCTTGCCTGGCGCGGATGCAGAGTCTGGCGCATCGATTGCACCTCGCCGAGGCGGTAACCTTTGCCGGCCAGCAACCCAGAGTGGTTGACTATCTGATCCAAATGGATCTGGCAGTTCTCACTTCCCGCCAGGCCGAGGGCTGTCCCAACTCAGTGATTGAAGCGATGAGTCTCGGCATTCCCGTCATTGCCACAAATGTCAGTGGGACGCGCGATTGGATCGAGCATGAAAAGACCGGTTTTCTTGTGCCGCCCGGCAATCCTGCTGCTTTGGCAGACTGTTTGCTCGCTCGTTTGGCAGATTTGCCCACCGCGCGTCAGGTCGGAGCGAACGCCGCTGAATTTGCCTTGCACACTTTTTCCAAGCAGCGCATGGCCAACCGTTTTGAGGATTTGTTTTCTCGACTTTCACCTTTTCCTCTTGCAACGATCGCCAAAGGCCGAACCACCGACGGCCATGCCTGGCAAAAGATCCAAGCGGTCCCGACCTCGGATTTGTTCGGTTTTCCGGTCGCCAAAATCACTCTCGATCAGTGCGTGCAGCTGTTCGATCGTTGTATACCCAATATCAAGCCGGTGCATATTGTTCTGGTCAATGCCGCCAAAATTGTCAAGGCGCATTGGGATCGCGAACTCGCCCTGATCATCCGCCATGCCGATCTGATCGGTGCTGACGGCATACCGATTGTCTGGTTGTCTCGCCTCTTGGGAAGACCGCTGCCCGGGCGGTTGAACGGCACCGATCTGATGTTTCAATTGTTCGCCCTGGCAGAAGAAAAGCAGCATCGGATTTATCTCCTTGGGGCGCGCGAGCCGGTTATCGAATCTGCAGTCGCAGAGCTGCGGCAGCGCTATCCAAACCTGCCGCTCGCCGGTTATCACAGCGGTTATTTTGCTTCCCCTGAAGAGTTGGAAATGACCCTTGCGGAAATAGCTGCATCCAAAGCTGATATTCTGCTGATCGGCATGGGCTCGCCGATGAAGGAAAAATGGGTGCGCAAATATAAAGCCCGCCTGCGCGTTTCGGTCATCCATGGAGTGGGGGGCAGCTTTGATATTTTGGGCGGGCTTACGCGTCGCGCTCCGCACTGGATGCAGCGTGCAGGACTGGAATGGTTCTTTAGGCTGATTCAGGAACCCCAACGGATGTGGAAACGTTATCTTTTGCTCAATTCGTTTTTCCTTTTCTTTTCTTGCTGCGAGATCGTCCGGACAGGCAAGCGACAAATCGGCAAATATTTTGGTTATCGGAGGAGTGTTTCGTGAAAAAATGGCGATGGCTGCTGTTGGTGTTTGTGCTTATCGGACACGGCAACGCGCAGTATCAGGAAAATGAAGGTACGGCGATCATCATACCGCCGGACTTTAAAACTTTTGCTCCCCCTGCGAGCGTGGGTGGCAGTTACATCGACCCAGCTTTTGGCACCCGCATCACGCGGGTCAGCAACTGCACCACTGCCGGACAGGATGCAGTGGGTGGCTATTTTGCCAATTCTGAATTCTGTTGTTTCAATATCGATGGTTCTTATTTTATGGCCAGCGAAGACGTCATCATCGACGGCCAGCGGAAGATCTACAGTTTTCTCTACGACGGCCGCACCGGTGAAAAAATACGGCGCCTGGAGAGCGGCACCTTTCAGACCTGGTGGATGCGCTGGGCTTTGGCTGATCGCTATCGAGCGAATGACCGCACGATCACCTTTGATCCGCGCTATTGTTTCTATAAATTTGAGGGAAATGAAATGCGGCTCTATGATGTCCGCGACTTCCCCAACTATACCCTTTTGCACAGGTTCTCTGAATACAGCATGATCGGCCCGGCCGGCGGTGAAGGAGACATTTCAGATGACGGGCGCTACTGGTGCCTCGACGGCGACGGACGTGAACTCTTTGTCTATGACCTGGTCGATGATATCAAATACCCGGCGAGCACTTTTGACTCCAGCACGATGTCTCTGCTCGATTATGCGGCTGTATCTGCAGACGGTCAATTCGTCATCGTGTCCTGGCATTCCGAACCCGCTCTTGACCGCTTGCATGGCATCGAGCTCTACGATCGGGAATGGAATTTTCAGCGCCAACTCTATCCTGGCCTGATTCATTGGGAAGTCGGTGTCGATGCTTTTGGCCATCAGGTGATGTATACGGTCGCTGGATTTGATATGCCGGAGTTTTATTCCCGTTATGGAGTCAGGTCCGGCGATGTGATCTCGGTACGTTTGTCCGATGGCTACATTCGTCTGCTCAAGGAAATGAATCCCTGGGCCTCACAGGTGATGAGCGCCTGCAACTCGGTTACAGATCCGACAACCCTTTATGTTTCCTTTTATGGGCGTTCGTATGATCCCGAAAAATCGTGGGCGCCTTTATGGGGGGAGATCGTCGGCATCGCGACCGATGGGTCACAAACCGTGAATCGCGTATTGCATCACCGCACTCGCCCTGTGCCGGGAAAGCCTGAAAAATACTGGCAACCCGATATGGTGGTCAACCGGCAGGGCACGGCAGCCATCTTCCGCAGCGCATTTCTGAGCCCGATACCCGATTTGTATTTTTTCCGCATCAGCGATGACGTCTCTGATGCTGACACCACGCCTCCTCTCATGCCGCAGGAATTCCGCAGTCCGGAACAAGGATTTAACGACATCAAACTGACCTGGCGTCCTCCTTATCCGGCAACCGACAATGGTACAGCGGATTTTTATCGCCTCTATCGCGATGGTCAGGAGATCGCACGCGTCTATTCGACCCTCTACCAAGACACCCAGTTGACCGAAGATCAGGAGTATCGCTATGAGCTCTACAGCGTCGACAACGCCGGATTGCAGAGCCTCGAACCCGCCCGTTTGACGGTCTCTACCCTTGGCGACACCCTGCCGCCAACGATTGTCGATTGTTCGTTCATCGATGCGGGTCAATTGCGCTTGCGTTTCAGCGAAGCGATCGATAGTGTTGCGGCTGCCCGGCATGAGGCCTATCGACTGTCGCCCTACCGAACACTCTATGACGTTCAGGTCGGCCAGGCTTGTCAAAGCGTTGACCTGTGGCTGGATCCGCTCGATCCTGGAATCGTGTACCAGCTGCAAATCGATGGTTTGACCGATCAGTCAAAGCGCAAAAATCCGTTGCACCTGGATTCGGCACTTTCCCTGCAACTGCAGCTCTATTTCAGCGATTCCTTTTCCGATTCCAACCTGAAATCATGGCGTTTGAATCATCCCGAGCGCTGGGCAGTCGAAGAAGCCGGTACGCTTTTGCTGGCGGAAGAAAACTATGAAAGTCCGGCAGGAAAACAGCTGGGAGAGTATGCCTTGCTCGACCCGGGAGTTTCATTCCCCTTGCGGGTCCGCTTCGGCTGCCAGGCACAGAGCATCGAAAATCCTGCAACCAATCCCTATTGCGATTATGCGCTGCTGTTCAATTATTCGGACAGCCTGAATTACGATTATGTGCAGATACATTCCTATGATGTGCAAGCCGTGGCCATCAGAGAAGGTGAAACCGTCAAGAACAGCAAGGTCGCAAACGATCTGTCTCTGTCGGAATGGAATCGAATCGAACTTGTCCTAGAGCCTGATCTGCTGCAAGTCCAGATCAATCAGGAAGTGGTGTTGCTCGAGGCATGGCCGGTGACGGCCTCTGGTTTGCTCGGACTGGGATCTTTTAACGATCGCGTCAGATTTGACGGCGTTACCGTCCAGGCTCTCGATTCTTCCGACACCATTCCCCCGGCGGCGCCGCTTGGCCTGGAGATCGAACAGGTGCCATGAAACCCGGCAGCAAGAAAAGTGTCTGGATGATCGGTTTGTCCGATCAACGGCGGGGCGGGGTGGCTTCGGTTTTGCGCACCTATCGCCAGGCCAGCTGGTTTCGCGCCCCTGATTTTGCCCTGATTGCAACCTGTTTGCCGGGCAATTCATGGGTGCGCTGGATGTCTGCGGTTCGACAGTTTCTCGGCTTTGCCCATCGGCTTTCCCAACAACCTCCTGCCTTGCTGCACATTCACCTCTCATCCGGCGCCAGTTTTTGGCGCAAAACTCCTTATCTTCTGACCGGTCATCTGCACGGGATTCGCCTGCTCATCAACGTTCACCCCAGCCATTTCTATGATGATTATCTGACGCAACGACGCCCCGTCCGCTGGCTGATCCGCCGTTTTCTGCGCCTGGCTGACGCGGTCGGCTTTGCCAATCCGGAGATGATTCCGCTTTTTGTTGACTTGCTTCCAGGGAAGAGGCTCTGTTACCTGCCCAATCCCATCGATTTGCACCGTTTTCGCCCCGGCAGCAAACCGCAGCAAAAGCAATCGCCCTACGCGCTGTTCCTCGGCGCTTTTTTCCCCCAGAAAGGCATCGCTGAAATTCTGACCGCGGCTCCGGCGGTGCTGCAAGCGTTTCCCGATTTTCGTTTTGTCCTTTGCGGCGATGGAAAATCAGAAGGATGGAAGGAGCAAGTCGATCAATCCTGGCGACAGCACATCGATTTCCGTTCCTGGGTCGACGGCGATGAAAAACTCGAATTGCTGCAAAATGCGACAGCATTGTTGTTGCCTTCCTACAGCGAAGGATTTCCGATGATCGTATCGGAAGCCATGGCTTGCGGCGTACCGGTCATCTGTTCGGCGGTTGGTGGACTTGTGGCGCTGTTGCGAAACCGCCACGATGCTCTGCTGATCCCGCCCAAAGATGCACGGCAGTTGCAGGAAGCGCTGCTCCATCTGCTCGGCGACGCCAGGTTGCGCGCCGATCTGCGAAGATACAGTCTGCAAAGCGTCAAGCGTTTCGATGTCGAAGGTTTGTTGCCTTACCTGCAGTCACTCTACACCTCTCTGATCTGTTCCGGCGGCAAAACATCCTCTGGATTTCAACCCCGGCCAAAAAGCAATTGACTTTACAACAAAAATCTTCTATATTTTAATCTTTAATGACAATACGCAATTGGAATCGTGGCGCCGGTGGTCTTCTCTGCAGAATCCGCGTTGAGGAACAATGAGCGAGAGTGGCGAAACTGGCAGACGCGCTAGACTTAGGATCTAGTGTCCTATGGACTTGGGGGTTCAAATCCCCCCTCTCGCACACGACAAAAGCCGCAAGCTTGCTGCACCACGGCTTTTTCAATGCCCATGTCGCAGAAAAACGAAGGGATACTGATTTGCAATATCAAAGCACCAAACAGGAAAATTGGCACACTGTGGTCACGGCTCAAGTGGCTGCGGACGAAGTGAGTCCAAAATTGACCGAGTCTTATGCTTCTTATTCGAAGCGCATCAAACTCGAGGGCTTTCGCAAGGGCAAGGTGCCGTTGCATCTGGTCAAAAAGATGTTCGGCAAACAGATCGAAGAACAGGTCTATGGCCCCTATTTTCAACAAGCGATCAGCGAAATACTGAAAGACGACAAGTACGAACCGATTTCCATGCCGGAGATCGAAAACGTGCGGTTCGATGATGCTGAAGGTTTGACTTTCCAGGTGACCTTCGATGTCCGCCCCGTTTTCGCCGTTCAGGATTTGCAGGACACAGCGATCGAGAAGATCATTTATTCCATCGATAAAAAGGACGTTGAAAACACTCTCGCCGCTTTGCAGCAGCAGAATGCCATGATCCATACGGTAGAAGGCGAGGCGCAAATCGGCCATCATGTCGTTGGCGATATACAAGAGCTGGATCGTTCGGGTTTGCCGATCATCGGCCGCCGATACGAGAAGCAGACTATTTTTCTGCATGAAGAGGATAAAGAATTTACTCCCCAACTGCTGGGCGTCCGCGCCGGCGATGTTCGTCGGATTCGCATCGCGATCCCCGCGCCTGAAAAGCAAACCAGTCAAATCAACGAAGCTGAACAACCGAAAGATATCCACCTCGAGTTTTCGGTGCAAGAGATCAAGCTGCGTCAGATACCCAAAGTGGACGATGATTTTGCCAAAGACCTCGGCAATTACAAAAACCTCGGCGAATTAAAAAAACAACTCGAAGAGAATTTAAAAAAGAACGCCGATTCAGAATCGGAATATGGTTTTCGCGAGGCCATGATGGAGACGCTCCTGTCGCGCAACGATCTGCAGATTCCGCCGACGATGCTGGAGCGCTATCTGCAAACCGTTGTCCAGGAAGCCAGGCAGCGCGATCGCAAAACCGACGAGAAGCAGGTTCGGGAAAAATCGCGAGAAGGTGCGGAGCGGACGCTAAAATGGATTCTGATTCGCAGCCGTTTGTTGGAAAAGGCGGGGATCGAAGTGACGGATGAGCAAGCCCGTGCCCATTTGCAGGAACGCACAGAGGCCGGAGCGCTCACCCAGGAGCGCGCCACCGCCATCGAAGGGAATAAAGATCGTTTCGAGTCGCTGAAAGATCAGCTTGCAGATGATGCCCTGTTTGCTTGGCTGACCAAGCAGGTCAAGATCAAGACCGTTAAAAAACCCTGGCGTCGGGAAAAAGAAGAAGAAAATGCGCCGGATTCGGATTAGGCACCGCATCTTGCAGTGCATCGATTTGAAAGATGTGCGCGAAGGGCAGCGATTGTTCTTTTCGCCGTTGTTCTAAAAAGTTGAGATAGAATGTTTGCGATTCAGTTACACCGGATCGGGGAATGCACGACACTTATATTGAGGAAAAAGCAATTATGGCACTTGTACCCATGGTGATCGAACAAACCGGCCGCGGCGAGCGGGCATATGATATTTTTTCGCGATTGCTCAAAGAAAGGATTATTTTTATCGGAACAGCAATCGATGATATTGTGGCAAGTCTGGTGATCGCCCAGTTGTTGTTTCTGGAAGCCGAAGATCCTGAAAAGGATGTCTATGTCTACATCAACACTCCTGGCGGCTATGTTTCGGCCGGGTTGGGTATTTATGACACCATGCAATATATCCAGCCCGATGTGGCGACCATCTGTATGGGCCAGGCTTCCAGCATGGGAGCGATTCTGTTGGCCGCCGGCGCCAAAGGCAAGCGTTCCGCTCTGCCGCATGCGCGCGTGATGATCCATCAACCGATGGGCGGCGCGCAAGGACAGGCAAGCGATATCGAAATCCATGCCAAAGAGATCTTGAAACTGCGCGAAAAGCTGAATGAAATATTGGCCAACCACACCGGCCAACCGATCGACAAGATCGCCAAGGACACAGAGCGCAATTTTTTTATGAGCGCCGAAGATGCCAAAGCTTATGGCATTATCGACGAAGTCATGTCCCGGCGGGATAAGCTGCAAAAGAGCAAGAGTCGGAAATAAAAGCAGGAAAAGTCATGAATCAGGACAGACCCAGCAGCGGACGGCGAGTTGTCGTCTGTTCATTTTGCGGGAAAAATTCGAACCAGGTTGAAACCATTGTCACCGGTCCGGACGTCAGCATCTGCAACGAATGTGTGAGCATAGCCGCAAAAGTCATCGCTCGGGAAAAGAGCAAAAAGCCTTTTCAACTTCAAGGCCAGATCCCGACGCCGGAAGAGATCAAGAGCGAACTGGATAAATATGTCATCGGTCAAGAGATGGCGAAAAAAGCGATCTCTGTGTCCGTCTATAACCATTACAAGCGCATCGACAACCGCAAAAATGCCGGCGATGTGATGCTGGACAAGAGCAATGTGCTCATGATCGGCGCCACCGGCACGGGCAAAACCCTGTTGGCGCAGACATTGGCGCATTTTCTCAAGGTACCCTTCACCATCGCCGATGCCACCGCTTTGACCGAAGCCGGCTATGTCGGCGAAGATGTGGAGAATATCCTGGTGCGGCTGTTGCAGGCTGCCGACTACAATGTATCGCTGGCAGAACGCGGGATTGTCTATATCGACGAACTCGACAAAATCAGCCGCAAAAGCGGCAATCCCTCGATCACTCGCGATGTTTCCGGTGAAGGCGTGCAACAAGCTCTGTTGAAAATACTCGAAGGCACAGTCGCTTCAGTGCCGCCCAAAGGCGGCCGCAAACACCCGGAAATGGATTTTATCAATATCCAGACACAAAATATCCTTTTTATCTGTGGCGGTGCCTTCGACGGCCTGGAAACCATCATCAGCAATCGTATCGGCAAAAAATTGCTCGGTTTTGGCGCCGATCTGCAGAACAACAAATCGCAGCAAGGCCAGATCCTGCAGCACGTCGAACCTGAAGATTTGCTCAAGTTCGGCCTGATTCCTGAATTGGTCGGCCGCTTGCCCATTCTCGCCACCCTCGATCCTCTCAGCGACCAGGCGATGATGCAGATCCTGTTGCAGCCGAAAAATGCGCTGATCAAACAATACCAGACCCTTTTTGCCATGGACGATGTGGAATTGACCTTTGATGAAGATGCCCTGCTGGAAGTCATCGCCATCGCCCAGAAACGGGGAACCGGAGCCCGCGGCCTGCGGTCGGCGCTGGAAAACGTCATGCTGGACATCATGTTCCACCTGCCGTCGCAAAAGAACATCAAAAGATGCCAGATCACCCGCAAAGCGGTTTTGGGCAAAGCTGCACCGATTTTCACTTTTATTGGCGGTCAAAGCGACAAAAAATTGCAGGAGGATGCCGCCTGAACACCCCATTCTCCTGTCTGCGCCTTGACTCCTGTTGAGGGAATCATCGCATCATGAAAATTACCGAGGCCAAATTTGTCCGCAGTGTGGCCGACCTCAAGCAGCTGCCCACTGAACCCTATCCACAAATCGCATTTGCCGGTCGATCGAATGTCGGAAAATCGAGTTCGATCAACACTTTGCTCAACCGGCGAAAACTCGCGCAGACCAGTTCCACGCCCGGCAAGACTCGCCTGCTCAACTTTTTTCTCATCAACAACCGCTGGTTTTTTGTCGACCTGCCGGGTTATGGCTATGCCAAGACCGCCAAAACTCTGCAAATTGCCTGGCTCAACCTCATCGAAGGTTATCTGCAGAACAACGACCACCTGTTCGCGGTGGTTGTCTTTGTCGACTTGCGCCACCCGATCAGTCCCCTCGATCTCGATTTGCTCGACTGGCTGACCGAGCGAGAACTCGCTGTGGTCGTGGTTGGCACCAAAGCCGACAAGTTGTCCGGCAACCGGTTGGCTGTTCGCCTCAAGCAATTGCAGCAGGAAGTATCTGCTTTTCCGATCCGCCAAACCCTCGCATTTTCCGCGCAATCCGGCCTCGGCAAAGCCGAACTGTGGCAGATTTTGCTCGCTCTGCTGCGCGAACCCGCCGCCTGAAACCTGTTCCCGGACAGGAGCAACCGGCTGGAGCAAGATCCCTGTCGGCCGAATTGTTCTGGTCAGAGATAAATAATATAATTAGCTAAATTAACAAAGTAACTTAAAATAATATTGATTAATTGTATAATAATGTTATATTATAAACTCAAAAGCTCCGGATACCTCCAGTTTCTGCTTCGATGGGTGCGGCGGATGAGTTTGACTGGCACCGCAAAGGTTGCCAAAAGGAGAGAGGTGAATTTCGGGCTCCCGAATATTTTCTTGGCAGGCGGATCTGGACGGAGCAGGCGATTTTTCCACCGATCAGCAGCGTCGATGCGAGTCGGATGGGTGCTGGCGGTTATTTTGTTCTTTGTCGGTTCTGCGTGTTTTACCCCGCGTTCGCATCCGGAGCTTTCGTTTGTTCGCACCTACGACGCGCCGGTCGATCGGCTCTTGTTGATCTACACGTTCACCGCTGAGATGAGCGTTTATTCCCTGGTCGATATTTTGCGGGCCTTGCCGGAAACGGATGTCGTGGTGATCTGTCAGTTTGCGCCGGCAAGCGCGGAATTCGAGGCGTTTGTGCGGATCCTGAACAGCGATTCGCTGGGTTTTCGTGCGGATGGCCGGCCGCGTTTGCAGTTTTTGCAGAATGCCTCTTCGTTCGGACCGTGGCCGCGCGATCAGATGTTGGTGGAAGAGGATGGCTCTGTGTGGATCAGTCGGCGCGATCAACATGGGCTGCGGCCGATTTTTCTTTCCCTGCAGATGGATTATGGTTTGGCGCTGCGGCGCAGCGATGTCGATTTTATCGGCGCCAATCTTTTGCCGGCCGGCAACAACTCGATTCTCATGGCTCATCATGGCACGCAAGCCCTGGCGCCCTATATCGAAGATCGCATGATTCGTTTGCAGCTGCCTGATTCGAGCATGCACCTCGACCTTGTGGTCATGCCGTTGGACGAGCAAACGGTGATGGTCGGCGATGACGAGTCGGCGCGTGCTGCTTTGCTGGCGCTGTCGGACAGCCAGATTGCGGTTTTGGTGGATGGGTGGATCAATGACTATATTCAGGCGGCCGCCAATGTGCGGATCGAGAGGATCGGCGAACAGAGCGCAGTGCGGCGGACGGACGGGCCGGAATTGATCCGCTGGCCGATGTTGCGGGATAAGTTGCACAAGTTGGCTGAGCTGCGCCAGGCGCAACTCTTTCGCCGGACGGTGCAACAGACGCCGGCTATTGATTGGGATGACCGCATCGCCCAGACTTTGCGCGCCAGCGGCTATCGCGTCATCCGCGTGCCTTATTGGCCGCGCCGTCCCGGGCTGGCGCAAGTGCAGTTGCCCATGCTCTGCTACAGCAACAGCCTGGTTTGGCAAGGAGGCGTATTGATGCCGGTCTATGGCATCGACTCGCTCGATCGACTGGCCGCCGCGACCATCGGAGCAGCGGTCGACAAACCGGTTTACCCGGTGCGCGGCGGCGTGTTGCTCGGCAACGGCTCCTCTGGAGTCCATTGCATCACGCTCGAGCTTTAACTAAGGTTCTACGCACCGCCACACACAATGTTTCAATGCACTACCATTTTTCTTGACAAAAACCTTTATTATCTTTACTTTCGAATTGATTACAAAATTGTCACTTTTTTGTTCGGTGAACAAATCCTCGGTTCAAGGCTGTGTTGGCCGTGAATCTTTGTTCTGTGAACACTTAGCCCACTTGATGTGTGGATGAATTTATTAAGAATAATCCATTGATTGTACTAGATTTACCAACGTCCGATAATTTTCGGATAATTGTAGGTGGGTTTATTTCAAGGAGGTTCAAATGCGCTTGAAGAGCATGACCCGAATAATCGGTATGACGGTCTTGTTGCTCGTGCTCGGTGCCGGGATGAATTTTGCCCAGGTAACGGGTAAGATCTCCGGTTTGATTACAGACAGGGAAACGGGCGATGAATTGCCCGGTGCCAATGTGGTGATCAAAGGCACGACTCTGGGTGCGTCGGCGGACATCAATGGCAATTTTTTCGTTATCAATGTTCCGGCCGGTACGTATACGCTGGTCGGCACCATGATCGGCTACAAAAGCCTGGAAATCGAAAACGTCCGCGTTTCCATCGGCCTCACCACAGAAATCGATTTTAAAATGATTCCGACGGTCCTGGATGCGGGTGAAACCGTAACCATTGTGGCCGAACGGCCGTTGATCCAGAAAGACGTGACTGCCACGACCAAGATCGCCTCGCAGGAACAGATCCAGGCGATACCGGTGCAGACGGTTTACGGAGCTATCGCCACCGCTCCCGGCACCCAGGGTTCTGGCCGCAATCTGCACGTCCGCGGCGGCCGCGCCGGCGAAGTGCAGTATCTGGTCGACGGTATCAGCGTCGAGGATCCGCAGACCGGCAATTACGCCCTCGAGGTGGGCCGTGAAGCTGTGGCGGAAATGCAACTGATCTCGGGCGGTTTCAACGCTGAATACGGCAACGCTCAGTCCGGCGTGGTGCTCCTCACCACCCGCGAGGGAGCGGCCGATCGCTACCGCGGCAAGGTTTCCTATAAAACCGACGATTTGAGCGGCAGCGGCTTGGGTGAAAATTCCGAAAACTGGGATTTTCTCGAAACCAGCATCAGCGGTCCGGAGCCGATTACCACCTATCTGTTTCCGATGCTGGGATTCAAGATCCCGGGATCGATGAATTTCTTTTTGCAGGGCGATACCCAGGCCAATGACGGCCGTGGTGACATCCGTTACAACGTCACCGAGGGTTTGCGCGGCAACACGGTTTTCAACGACTGGTTCGGTCTTGGCGGCCGGCGCGATTATGTCGCTGCCACCACCAATTTCAAGTTGACCTACAACATCACGCCGAATCACAAACTGGCCTTCGGCTATCGCTCTTCCAACTCTGTTCAGCTGACCCATTCATGGCCCAACTATTATACCAGCTTGATGGATGTGGTTTCCGAAGGACAGGCTTTGGGTATCAGCGACGGGATTGACAATGACGGCGACGGCCGCGTCGATGAAGAAATTTTTAACGGCATCGACGACGACGGCGACGGCGTCATCGACGAATACGACGCGGTGTTTGTCGACCGCGCCAAGATTAATGCGCTTTCCGGTTGGGAATTTTCCTGGGGCCTTGACGGCGACGGCGACGGCAAAACCGATGAAGAAGCCTTTAACGGCATCGATGACGACGGCGACGGCAAGATCGATGAGGACATCACCATGCCTTTCGATCAGAACGGCTTCGATATCGCTCGCCGTTACGATCGCGACAACCGTCAGTTGAGCCTGAACTGGACGCACACCTTGAGCGAGAAAACTTTTTATGAGCTGCGTTTCAGCTATAACGATTTCAATTACCCGATCATGCCGGCCCGCGGCATAAAACCGGGGGAATACACCACCATCGACCAACTGGAAGATTGGGTCACTGCCTATGATGCAGCCCAGGCCGAAAGAACACGCCTGAGCACCCTGCGCGATCAACAGATCGCCCAAAGCGGCAGTTCCGACATCGTGGTGCCGGATATCACCAAGATGATCGAACCCAACTGGTCCTTTGGCACGCCGTCCGAATCGTATACCGATGCCAATGCCAATGGCAAGTACGATGCCGGCGAAGCTTTTACCGACTGGAACAACAACGGCCTGTGGGATTACAACAACCCCACCGGCGAATCGATGTACTTTGAAGGTCAGTACCACCCGTTTCGAGGATATATCTACCAATCCTATTCGCAGCTGTTCTGGAACTACAAAACGACCAAATATATCGGCAAGTTCGATATCACCAGCCAGCTGAACACCAACCACCAGCTCAAGGGCGGCCTGGAGTGGAACCACATGCGGCTCTACAGCCATCTGCGCCAGTACCTGAATCCCTACAACGGCCGCGGCTTGTTCTCCAATCAATATGATGTTTTTCCCAACTCGGCCGCTTTCTACGTGCAGGACAAGATGGAATTCAAGAGCGCCATCGTCAACGCCGGTCTGCGCCTCGAATATTTTGACCCCGGCAGCCAGGTCGCAGACGAAAAGGTGACCGATCCGCTGGTTCCCGGTTATCAGCTGACCAAGGCCGGGCTGACCCGCATCCCGGAAAAACGCTGGAGCTTGCTGCCGCGTCTGGGTTTCTCCTTCCCGGTGACCGACCACGATGTCTTTCACTTTTTCTACGGCCACTTTTTCCAGATGCCGGCATTGGACAATGTTTACAACCAGGCCAACCAGCGCATCGACAGCGCCAACTCGATCGTCGGCAATCCCGGTCTGGAACCGGAAAAAACCATCTCCTATGAAGTCGGCGTTCGCCACTCTTTCGGTCTGAACACCATGATGTCATTTTCCGGGTTCTTCAAGGATATCGACAATTTGATGCAGATCGGCAAGGTCGAGGACGTCAAAGGCAATGTCTTCCGCACCTATCTCAACGACACCTATGGCACGGTGCGCGGCATCGAGCTGTTGCTCAACCAGCGCAGCGGCCAGTTCCTGTCGGGCGAAGCCAGCTACACCTATCAGGTGGCCACCACCAGCCATTCCGACTCGCGCGACACCTATGGACTGGAAGATGCGTTTGCGGACCTGCCCGGCAAGGAATATCCGGCTGACTGGGATCAGCGCCATGCGATCACCGTCAATGTGGACTTGCATTTTCTCGAAAACCAGGGACCACGGCTCGGCAATGTCTATCCCCTGGAGAACTGGAACCTGAACATTCTGCATACCGAGGCGAGCGGTTTGCCCTATACGCCGGAAACAGCCTCCGGTACCTTGATCATGACCAAGATCAACTCGCTGCGCACGCCGTGGGTGCGCACCACCGATGTGCGCATGCGCAAGTTTTTCACCGCCTATGGCACTCGCCTGGGTTTGATCCTCGAGGTCTACAATCTTTTTGATCGCCAAAATGTAATCGGCTATGACGAAGGCGGCGTTATTGATGCCTATCGCAACCGGATCGGCTACAGCAACGGCACTCCGGCCAGCCGGGTGGCGAACTATGGCGGTTTTGCCAATTCATACCCGAGCCCATTTGCCTGGGAAGTCGGCCGCCGTTTACGCCTCGGTTTCTCGCTGGAATTCTAGAGCGATGCAACCGCTCAAGAGAGAATCGAATTTCGCCGTCGCCGCGAACAGCGGCGATGGCTTTTCGCCTCTTGTCTGATTACTTGACTGAGCGAACAGGATGGATCGCCTGTTCCGGATTGAATCCTCTTCTTCAAAGGAGAATGGAATGATAGACTTTAAAAACAAACGCCAAACAGCAGCGATTTTTTGGCCTCGAGCTGCGGCAGTGGCGGTCTTGTTCATCGTCGGATTGGCTTTGATGGTGCCGACCGCATCGATTGCCCGGCAAAAGGAGAACAGCGCCAGCGCATTGCAAGAAAAAAGCGCCAAACTGGAAAAAATATTCGCCAATTCATTCCGCCAACAAGTCAAGGGCTTGCAGTGGCTGAACCTGGCCAATTACGGCGAATTTGCCAATCCGGATGAACGCGCCGGCTTTTATCCGAACCTGGAGTATCCGGGCGGCAGCGGCACCGAATTTCTTTTCTCCGGCGGTCTTTGGGTGGGAGCGATAAAGGGCGGCACGCCCATTGTCACCACCGTTACCGATGGCGATAACGGCACCAACGAATTCGGACCGGTCATGGATTGGTTCGCCACCGACAAGGAAACACGTCCGAAAGAAAAGGATGACGACGGTGATTGGACCCTGGCCGACGACCTCGACGGCAACGGCCTGCCGAGCGTCGATTGGGATGGCCCCAGCGCCGACGCCAACGGCGACGGTATTTTCGATTATGATCCCGAGCCCCGCATCGATGAAGATCCGGCTGGCGATATTTCCGCCGATTTTATCGACAACGACTTTGACGGCTTGATCGACGGCGATGACCCCGATCTGGACGGAGATCTGGTCCCTGGATCGCTCGACGATGACGGCGACGGTTTGGAAGACGAGGACGGCATCGGCCGTGCCGGTCAGGAATTCATCACCGCCTATGTCGACACTTGCGCCGACTGCATCAACTCGCCTGACAGCGACGGCTTTACCCCCCTGGGTCTTCGTGTTGTTCAGCATTCCTATCAATGGGCGGAAAGCTATGCCGATGACTTTTTGATCTTTGATTTCAATATCACCAATATCGGCAACGAAACGCTCAACGAAGTTTATCTCGGTCTGTTTTTCGACTTCGACGTTGTGCATATCTCGCAGGGACGCGAAGGTTCTGAAGACGACATGACCTTTTATATCGATTCTCTGGAAACCGCCATTGGCGGTGATCCGGACGGCGACGCTGGTTTGCTCGCTTCCAAGTGGTTCGGTGTGCGGGTGCTGCAGACGCCGATGCCTGAAATCACCACAACTTATAAGAATTTCGAGCGCATCTCGGGCGGCGATCCCGATACCAACCGCGACAAATATTTGATGATGTCCAGCGGTGAGCGCGATCCTGACGTCACCGAATCAGAAGTCGGGGACTGGCGCTTTTTGCTCGCTTTCGGTCCGCTGGGCGATCTGGCGCCGAAAGAAACCCTGCCGGTTACCTGCGCGGTGATCAACGGTTTTGATATCGAAACCATCGTCACCAATTCGCGGCAGGCGAAAGCGATGTTTCAGGCCGACTTTCGCGGCCCCAGCGCCCCCGATTCACCCAAATTCACCGCCTTTCCGGAAAACGGTGCGGTCCATCTCACCTGGCAAGACAACGCCGAGGCGTCGGTCGATCCGATTTCCAAGGAACTGGATTTTGAAGGCTACCGCATCTGGCGCACGGAAGATGGTGTCAATTTTATTCTGGTAGCAGAGTTCGATCTCGTCAACGGCATCGGCTATGATCTCGGTATGCCGAGCAAGAACAACGACGGGCACTATGAATACATCGATTCCGGTGTACCGAACGGTTTCCCGCTCAAATATGTGGTAACCGCCTATGACAACGGCAACAACGGCGACGGCATCAACCATCCGGAAGCCGATCGCGCCAGCGGCGGTGTCGGTGTGCTCGAAAGCTCGCGCGGCACAGAAGTGCTGAAAAACGTTGTTCCGGCGGTTGCTGTACAGAGCACGGTTGACAACGTTTGCGTCGTTCCGAATCCTTATGTTGGCAGCTCGAGATTGGAAATCGTCAGCCGCATCAACCCGCTGACCGGCGGACGAATCTTTCCGAAAGATATCGAGTTTCGCAATCTGCCCGGCGAGTGCACCATCGACATTTTTACTCTGGCCGGCGATCATGTGCAAACATTGCACCACAACGACGGCACCAGTTTCCAGCCGTGGGATCTGAAAACGCGCAACAACCAGGAAATCGCCCCGGGTGTTTATTTCTTCCGGGTTGAGGCCGACGGCGAAGAAAAAATCGACAAGTTTGTGGTGATCAAGTAGGCCGGTGCAGAATGCGATCGCAAGGAGATGGCAGCCGGGCAAATCCCGCGCCGTCTCTCAGCGGATCGACACTTCTGATTGCACTTTTAGCGAGTTGAGCTTAGGAGGATATAAAATGAGGCGATCGGTTGCTTCACTGATTATCGTTGTCTTGCTGATTCCGGCTCTTTCTTTTGCCATCGAGCGGGTCGGGACAACGATGTTTCAAGTGTTAAAAATGAATGTGGGCGTGCGCGGCATCGGCATGGGCAATGCCTTTGTCGCCGGCAGCCAGGATGCGGCGTCGATCTATTGGAATCCCGCCGGGCTGGGATTGATGACTCGGCCGGAGCTCTTGTTGACCCATATCAACATGCCGGCTGAAGTCAATTACGACATCATCGGAGCGGCCTATCCCTTTGCCGGGATCGGCACCTTTGGAGTGTCGTTGGCTGCGCTGCACATGGACGACATGATTGTGCGCACCGCCGAAATGCCGCAGGGCACCGGCGAGTTGTTTACCGCATCGGATTTGTTGCTGCAGGTCTCCTATGCACGCCAGCTGTCGACGCTTTTTTCTTTCGGTGTGTCGGCCAAGTATATTCAAGAAAAATTGTACAGCTATACCGCTTCCGGTATCGCTTTTGACGCCGGTTTGCATTACCAAACCGGTTTTCGCGGCATGAAAATGGCTATGGTCATCGCCAATTTCGGCCCCGATCAGGCGTTTGACGGGGAATATGCAGATTGGCGCACCGTCAGCGGCCAGGCATCCGGAGAACCCGAAGTTTTGGAGATGGATAAACACCTGCTGCCGATGACTTTCCGCGTGGGCGTTTTCGGCGACCTTGAGACGCTGACCGGCTTGTCCATGGGCGAAGGCATCCGCGGCAATCTCGGCTTGCAGTTCGAGCACCCGAGCGACGTGGCCGAACGCGTCAACCTCGGAACCGAGTTCTGGTTCCAAAACATGATCGCCATTCGCGGCGGCTACAACTTTAACTATGATACCGAAACCTTTACCGCCGGTCTCGGTTTTATGCAGGATGTCGCCGGCTACGGCATCAAATTCGATTATGCCTATGCCGGATTGGGCGATTTGACCGATACGAGCTCGTTGATGAACTCCCCGCACCGCTTTTCGCTGGGAATTCAATTCTAGGCGCTGACAGGCGATCGAATCGCAATCCAGCGCACATTGAAAACTGACTGGCTTGTTGAGACTTTTGGAGGAAGTAATGAATAAACTTTTGCAAACCTTGCTGCTGATCGCCCTTGTCGGCATGGTGACAGCCTGGATCGGCTGCGATATTTTTGAGCCGGCCGATTCACCGAGTGCTGCCAATCAGCCGCCTGACACCAGACTCGTCGCTGCACCGCGATTGGATGCCTCAAACTCTTATTACATGCCGATCAGCTGGCTTGGCAGCGATACAGACGGTTATGTGGTCAAATATGAGGTCACGGTTGACGGCACAACTTTTCTAACCAGCAAGACCGATTCCACTTTCCGCTTCTCCGCCGCCAATAAAGACGAACAGCACTCGATCATTGCGGCGTCGGTTGACGACGACGGCGCCATCGATCCCACCCCGGCGTCGGTCGCGTTTACAGCCCAGAACATCGTTCCTGAAACTGAAATTACCCTGGACGACAATCCGCCGCAAGGCTCTACTTTCGGCAAAGCGCAGAAATTCTATCTCAGCGCCGTCGATCCGGACAATGGTCCGGAATTCTCCTATCGGTGGAAACTCGATGAGAACGGCACCTGGTCCAACTGGTCGACGAACGATGCAGTCGAATTTCTCGAAGCCAATCCGCTGCCGCTGGGTGCGCATACGTTCTATGCCCAGGCGCGCGACGCCGGTATGGCGGTTGACGAAACCCCGGCCTCTTTCAGTTTTGTCGTCTCTGCGGATGTGAAACCGATCGCTGTGCTGAACAAAACGATCAATTCGCTGGCTTTTTATGAAGACAACAGCGCTTTTTATTTTGCCGGCGATTCCAACAATGTCCGTTTTAACTGGCAAGTCAATGCATCGGCGTATTACGGCCATTATCAGGCCGCAAAATTCAAGATCGATGATCAGCCCGAAACCCCGTGGCTGGCGATCCAGGACACCCTGTTTGCCAACCTGGCTGCCGGGCAACACACCTTTACGCTGCGCGTCAAGGATACCGGCGGCATCGAGAGCGATCCGGTGGTCTTTAATTTCAATCTGGTGCATCCCACGTTTGATCAGGGCGTGATGGTGGTCGATGAGAGCGACGGCCGCTACGCCAAGAATGCGGCAGTCGACCAGTTCTATTCCGATGTTTTGACCGCTCTCGGCTTGCCATTCTATCTTTATGACAACAAGGCAGAAGGCATGCCGCCTACACCAGGAAAAGGCCTGGGCAGCTATCGCACGGTGATCTGGCAGTCGGATGAAAGTTTTGCCACCACTCTGCAGGCCCGAACCCGTTCCTTGAGTGAGTATATGAGGCTGGGCGGCAATCTCTGGATCAGCGGTTGGAAGACGCTTAACGGTTTGGCCTCTTCCACACCTGCCAGCTTCAATCCCGAAGCTGGCGGCGCTCCCACCAATGCTGCCTTTGTCTGGGATTATTTCAAGATCGCCACAACCCGCCAGACACCGGCTACGCCCTTTGATTTTACCGGTGCAACCGGTGTGGCCGGATATCCGACCATCAATGTCGACGCGGCCAAGAATTTTTCGCCGGCTTTCGGCAACAAATTGAGCCCCATCGATCTGCTGACCGTAAGGCCGGATGTCGATGGCGTTGAGGTGATCTATAACTTTATCTCTGCCGGCGGCAATGCCGATTTTCAGGATCACCCGGTCGCCGCGAAGTATATCGGCCCCAAACACAAGGCCGTGGTCATGGGCTTTCCATTCTATTTTATGACCAACTCTGAAGCCATCGAAGCGGCGCGCCAGGTTTTTACCGATTTTGGCGTTCTTTAATTCGATTTAACCCGACCTCTGATTCTGCGAGCTGGCTTGCCCGGCTCGCAGAATCGGCTTAAGGTAGCAAACGCGGGCATCAATCTAACCCTTGATCAGGCAACGACCGCGCCTCGCATGCAAAATGGGTGAAAATTGAGCTATGCACCGATCACCGCTGACCGACTGGGACGCGATCTGAGGCATTGAATCAATCAGCTGGAGGATGAGTTATGAAAAAAGTTACGTTACTGTTGCTGGTCTGCTTTTTGTTTGCCGGAGCAGCGTTCGGTGCTAAAAGCAACATTCAACACAAAAAAGCCGTGATCTTGCAGGAAGGCAAAAACGCTGAACCACAACCCGGTTTCATGCAGATGCAAAAAATTTCACAATCGCCCGGAGTGTCGATCGTCGGTGATCCGACAACCATTTATTACGACTGGCAATCCAACGGTGGCGACGAGAAGCATCTGATGATTTTTCCCGATGGCTCAGGACATGTCGCCTACATGGGTGATGCGGATCCTTCCGGCGCCGGAACCAGCGCCCAGCGCGGCTCCTATTATTCTTATTCGGATGATTATGGTGCCACGTGGACCTATATCGGCCGTGTCGAACCGCGTCGATCCGGTTACCACAGTTTAGACGCCAACAGCATGGGCAGCGCTGTGGTTGCATCGCACAGCGCGCCTGCCGGGTCAATACTTGGTCCGTCTATTTTTGTCGATGCCCTGGCGGGTTTTGGGATTTTTACCGAATTCACTCATCCGCGCAGCGGCAGAGAATTCACCTGGCCCATGGTTGTTTCCCCAACCGACGACTATGTTTATTATACGGGCTTCGAAGATGCCGATGGTGTTTGGAATATGTGGAACTGGTGCAATCCCAATACCGGCGCTTTCGGTACGCCCCAGGATATGTTTCCTGGGGTCGATAACGAGATCCGCGGCTGCACGGTGCGCAGCGAAGGCGGCAAAGTGACGACCTTGTTGATTCAGGGTCTGGATATCGCCAAGCTGGGCCAGTGGGGTGAAAACAACATCATCGCTATGACTTCAACAGATTTTGGCCGTACTTTTGGTGAACCCTACATGATCACCAGTTTGCCCGCCGATACTTCTCTGGAATCGATGCCCAGCTTGTGGCTCGGAATCTCTGCGGTTTATGTCGGCGAAGAGCTGCACGTGACATGGACCCAGGTTGAGGATATCGCACCTACCGAAGATGGGATTTCCTTCTATTTTGACACTCTTTGCCTTATGCATTGGGCGGAGAGTGTCAACGATGGCGAACCCACGGTCGCCGTTCGCTGGGATTCACTCCATTTCGCCGGTAATCTAGGCTCAGGTGACCAGGGTTCCAACCATATCAATATCGACTGGCCCAAGATCGGAGTGGATGAAAACGGTATTATCATTCTTACCTTTACCGGTTTTGTCGGCGATTCGACCGATCTCGATCCCGCCAGCAATTATGCTTATGCTGAAATATGGGCCGCTGCCTCTGCCGACAACGGACTGCAGTGGGGCGAACCGGTCAATCTGACCAACAGCATCGATATCGACGATCGCTATCCCTATCTGTCCAATTGGAACGAAGCCGGCAAATTGACGGTTATGTACCAGACTTCCACTATCGCCGGTTCTGCCCTCCAGGGTGAAGGTGGTGCGGGTGAACAGGATTATCTGGTGCTGAAAGCCGACATTCCGTCGACCGAGCCCTATATCGGGCCGAATTCAGTCAAACAAGTCTCTTCGGTGCCGGCGTCCTATCAGCTGGAACAGAACTATCCGAACCCGTTCAACCCCAGCACCGCCATCCGTTTCTCGCTGGAGAAGAACAGCCTGGTCAAACTGACCGTCTACAACATGCTGGGCGAAAGAGTCGCCGTGCTGGCCGATGGCTATCTGAATGCCGGCACGCATGAAGCGACCTGGAACGCCGCATCGCTGTCCAGCGGCCTCTATTTCTATCGCCTCGAAGCGGGCAACACCACGCTGACCCGCAAGATGACGCTGATGAAATAAAATGTGACAAAATACAAGCGGAAGAGAGGGGATGCTCTTTTTCCCCTCTCTTTTTTTTTCCCAAAGATTGGTCTATAGTTGTTGCACAGGAGCGCTGTGGTTGTCAGCTCGGAAGAAAACGGCGGGGAGATGAATTGAAATCAGAGGTCGCACTCTCCATCACAGAGGCATACTGCAGCTGAGTTGGTACCCTTTAGAACTTTATGGTTTACATCGTTTTCTAGGAGGCAGAGACAAGATATTTGGCTCTGCGTAAAGGGTACCGAAACCATTTACCATTTTAAAAATAAAAAATGTTTGCCGATCTCCATTTTTATCAGTACTTTATTAGGAAATTTGCCAATACTGCTCGTGTTCTTTCATCAAAAGAGACACGACTGTGCCGATTTGATTAATAAATTAAATGCGATCAACCGAATGTCGAGCAAGAGGTGAGTTGCAATACTCCAAAAAACAGAAATCTTAAAAAGAAAGGCTGCAGCGTGATTTTAGATGATGAAGGGAGGTGAAAACCAACATCAAGGGAGCAAAACGCGTAAAAAGAAAAAGGTACTGCAGGAGCAGCTGTCGCGCCTGAAGTAAATTCAATGCAATCTCTTTAGCAACTCTTTGCAGATCTTTACACAAAACCATCTCTGCATCTTGTTACACCGAACTCGGAGGAAAAATCATGAAAAGAGTTACTCTGTTGTTGTTGGTTGGTTTCCTTTTCAGCAGCGCTGCATTTGCCGCAAAGGTTAAAATGCATCATGCAACACCGGTAGTGGTTGTTGATGAAGCCAAGAGCACGCTGCCGCAGGTCGATTTGAACAAAATCAGCAAGGTTTCGCAATCGCCCGGCGTGTCGATTGTCGGTGATCCAACCACCACTCGTTTTGACTGGCAGGCAAACGGCGGCGACCAGAAGATGTTGCAGATTCAACCCGATGGTTTGGCGCATGCCATTTATATGGGCGCCACCGATGAATCCGGTGCCGGCCTCGGAGATACTCGCGGATCCTACTATTCGTTTTCCGATGATTACGGCGCAAGCTGGACCTACATCGGCAAGGCCGAACCCCGTCGCGCTGGTTTTCCGTCGATGGATTACACTCCCAGCGGCAGTGCAGTGATCTCATCCCACACGGCTCCCGCCGGGTTTGCCAATGGGATTTCAGTGTTTGTCGATGCTCTGGCCGGTTTTGGCATTTTTACAGAATTCATTGCACCGCGACCCGCAACCCAGGCAATCTGGCCGCAAGTGGTTGCCCCGGCTGATGATCGCATTTTCTTTACCGGCTACAACAATGCCGATGCCACCACTGCCTTCTGGAATTGGGTCAATCCCACCACCGGCGGTTTTGGTGAGGTTCAGCCGCTGTTCCCCTTGGTCGACAACGAGACCACCCCGGTAACCGTGCGCAGCGCCGGCGGCAAAGTCACGACGCTCTTGATCAACGGCCAGGACGCCGGTAAATACGATCAGTGGGGTGACAACAATATCGTGGCCATGACCTCCACTGATGGCGGCATGACCTTTGGCGAGCCTTATATTATCACCAGTTTCCCCAATGACACCACTATGGAAACTCTGCCAGCGTTTTGGGTCGGTTTCAGCGCCGTGTACGTCGGCGAAGAACTGCATGTCGCCTGGACCATGGTCGATGATACCGAACATGGCGACAATCCATCCATCAGTTACTTTTATGACAGCCTGCGCCTGATGCACTGGGCGGAAAGCGTCAACAATGGTGAACCCACAGTCGCTGTGCAGTGGGATTCGATCCATTTCGCCGGCGATATCGGCAGCGGTGATTTTGGTGGCAATCACCTGGCGATCGACTGGCCCAAGCTCGGTGTAGACGAAAACGGCACCCTGATCATGACTTTTACCGGTTTCACCGGCGATTCAACCACTCTCGATCCGGTGTCCAATATCGCCTACGGTGAAATCTGGGCAGTCGCTTCCGCTGACGACGGTCTGCAGTGGGGTGAACCGGTCAATCTGACCAACAGCAGCGATATAGACGACCGCTATTCTTTCCTGTCCAACTGGAACGAGGCGGGCAAACTCAATATACTTTACCAAACCTCCACCGCTGCCGGCTCGGCTCTGCAGGGCGAAACCCCGCTGGGCCTGCAGGATTATTTGGTGCTGAAAGCCGACATTCCTTCGACCGAGCCCTATACCGGGCCGAGCTCAGTCAAACAAGTCTCCTCGGTGCCGGCTTCTTATCAGCTGGAACAGAACTATCCGAACCCTTTCAACCCCAGCACCGCTATCCGCTTCTCGCTGGAGAAGAACAGCCTGGTCAAATTGACCGTTTACAACATGCTGGGCGAAAGAGTCGCCGTGCTGGCTGACGGCTATCTGAATGCCGGTACGCATGAAGCGACCTGGAATGCCTCGTCGCTGTCCAGCGGCCTCTATTTCTATCGCCTCGAAGCGGGCAACACCACACTGACCCGCAAGATGACGCTGATGAAATAAGTGCCTTTGTCTATAGTTCGCAAAGAGAGGGAATTCATCGAATTCCCTCTCTTTTTTTTCTCCGTCCTCTGGAGAGGCATAGACGGTTGACAGGCTTGTAATCAGTTGCCGCTCTTGAGGATCACCGGACTCGCATCGCTTTTTCCTTCTCCGGCAGAGATACATCATCTTCCACCATTGCCGGATGTTGTGCATTTCCTTCGTGTTAACCATCTATTCAACAGTTGTCAATAGCCATACACAAAGGGTGAACCCGGATTCGGTGCGCAGCACCGGATCTTAAAGAAAATCAATCTGGTGGCAATGCGCGTTGAGTGAAAAGCGACCTTTTCGCAACCGCATCAAGAATAAGCGATTGAATGTTTTTTGATTCGGTTAACACCGAATCTGGGGGTGGAAGTGCCCTTTTCGCAACCGCTTGAAGAACAGGCGATTGAATGTTATTTTATTCGATTAACGCCGAATCTGCCTTGTAGCTTTAAAAAAAGTACTGGATGATCTTTAAATTTATTCTTAATTTACCTTTTATTATTTCAATGATATCCAGTCGTCAGACGGAACATCACTGATTGTTTCTGTGTAAATTGGATAATCCGGATTTGCTGTTCACAGATTTACATAGGCGAGATCCCCTTCGGGAACACCATCACGTGGTCATCGTTTGGTGAAAGGAAAAGAGTAGATTTTTAAGGGAAAACGCTTGATGAGAGTCGAATTGCTGTTCCTTTTGTTTGCTGTTCTGTTGGCGCAGCCCTTGGTTGCCGCTGCGGGTGTGCAAGAGCAGGTCAACCTTGAGCAGGTCGCGCACCGTGCCGCATTGATCGCTGCCGGTCAGGTGGTCGACCAATACTGCGCCTGGGATGAGCAGGGAAGGGAGATCTATACTTTTACCACCCTGGAAATCGAGCAGGCAGTGAAAAATACGACCGGCCGAGCCCAGATTCAGATGCGCCATCTCGGTGGCCGGGTAGGCGACATCGAATCGCAGGTGCACGGCATGCCGCGGTTTGAAATCGGGCAACGGGTGGTGGTCTTCCTTGGTCCCTACCCGGACAGCGAGTATTATGGCTTGATCGATTGGGCGCAGGGTATATTTCGTGTTGCAGCCGATGAGCAAAACAGCATGGTGAGCGGTACAGGAATCAAACCCCAGCCGCTGAACGCTTTTATGAAAATGGTTGCGGAATATCTCAAATGAAAATAAAAACTGTTATTTTGCTTGTTCTTGTATTGATCTCTGCCGGCACCAGCTGGTCGTTTTGTATCATTCGCTATACCGGCTGGCTCGATGGCCAGACGCGCTGCTGCGATGGGCTGGTGCGTTGGTGGCACCCCTCAACTCTGCCGGTGCCGATTACCATCAATCAAACCGGTTCTGCACAGGCTCCCGGAGATTTGACCATCGATGCGGTCAAACGGGCAATGCAGACGTGGACAGACGTTCCTTC
The DNA here is from genome assembly GCA_029565675.1 of bacterium. GTDB lineage: Bacteria > Zhuqueibacterota > Zhuqueibacteria > Residuimicrobiales > Oceaniaggregativiventaceae > Sulfursilanivivens. The sequence continues at coordinate 1,902 of JAKQNP010000004.1, read as the reverse complement.
GGCTTATTTCTCCTTTTCCTTTGCCGGCACCACAGCGCAGAACACTTCCGGCAACGATGAGATCAATATTGTCGTTTTCGATGTGCGGGGAGAAAATTTTACCGTCGGCACCACGGTTTTGGCGTTTTCACGTACCCTGACTCGCTTCGATGCTCTGGGTTATCGCTCTTTTGATTCCGATATGGTTTTCAACGCGCGCGACTACCAGTGGACCGTTGATGGCGGTCAAAACGCCTTTGACATCGAAACCGTGGCGCTGCACGAATTCGGCCACCATCTCGGGCTCGATCATTGCGGCGGCAAGAGGGATATCAGCTCAGCCAATTCCGGCTGCGGACCGGTGGTGCGCAATGCGGTGATGTATTATGCAGTTGCCCCCAACAGCCGCAAACGCGTTCTGCAGCCCGATGACGTGGCCGGGTTGACACAGATCTATCCGAAATGGACGATCGAAGGCCTGGTGATGGACGGCACCACCGGCGCCGCCATTTCCCATGCACCGATTTATTTGCATGACACCGTCACTCCCAAAGACACCATCGCTGTGTCTGTGGTCAGGAGCAAATTCAACGGCGGTTATGAAGCGCCGGTGGTGGACAGCCTGTTCGCCGTTTCTCTCTCTCTGTTTGGTTACGCGCCTTCTGAAACCACCCTGGTTCATTTTACCGATCAGGAAAGGATTGCCGTCGATTTTGTGATGCAGCCCTTGCCGCTCAGCATTCTGCAGGGTGCGGTTCGCGACCGCCAAACCGGTGGTGCGGTTCTGGCACAAGTCGAACTTTTTATCGGCGATGAGCTTTTCCGCACCACAACGACTGACACCAACGGGATCTACCGCTTCGAAGACCTGCCGACGACCCATCCGGCCACCACCCGCTATGATCGCCTGCGAGTGCTGCCACAGATCCCTTATCCGGTAACCGATATTGCGCAAGAGATCGTGATCCAGTCCGACCGTGAGACCACCATCGATATCGAAATGGAAACCGCTGAAGTGCTGCTGGTCGACGACGATGGCAGCAGTCGTTATGAATTCTTTTATACCGACGCTCTGAGCAAAATCGGCCGCACCTATGTGCACTGGGATAAAAAAGAACGCGGTGCGGCGGATCAGGTGATGCCGCGATTTTCCGATCGCACGATTGTCTGGTTCACGGGTGATCGGAAAGAGGAAATTCTAGCAGATCTCGAGCTCGACAGCCTGCGCTCGCATCTGCAGCGCGGCGGCAGTTTGTTGCTCAGCGGGCAAAATATCGCGGCAAGTCTGCAGGAACGGGACCACCCCTTTTTGGCGGAAATTTTGCATGTCGGGTGGGCGCGCAATATTCAGGATCCGATTTTGCACGGTTTGGCCGGCGATCCGCTTGGCCGAACGATGCCGCTGCTCGCCCTGACCGGCGGCAACAGCGCCTGGAATCAGAACTCGTGCGATATCCTGCTGCCCGACAGCATTGCCACGGTTTTTGTGGTTTACGACACCACCCGCGGCGATGCGGCGGCGGTGCGGGTTGAACAGGCGATCAGCGATGTCCCGGACAGCCGGGTGGTTTTTTATGGTTTTGGTTTGGAAGGCATCAACGATCAGGTGACGGGATTCGCCAGGAAACAAGAGGTTTTGCAAAACAGCATCGAATGGCTGCACGAGTCGTCCACCGGCATATCCGATAAACCGCCGGCACCTGCCGTTCCGCGTCAATTTGCCCTCTATCCTGCCTATCCAAACCCCTTCAATGCAGAGGTTGTTTTTCGATTTTCTCTGGCGCAAAACGGCGATGCGCGAACCGTTTTGAAGATCGTCGATTTGTTGGGCCGCGAAGTTCGAACGCTCTTTGATCGCGCTGCTGCACCAGGCGGCGATTATCGGCTCGCCTGGGACGGCCGGCGCACCAACGGCGAACTGGT
>JAKQNP010000053.1 GCA_029565675.1 bacterium | reverse complement strand
TTTTCCGATCGGTTTCGGGGAGGAACTTTTTTGGCGCGGTCTCGTGCAAAAGACATTTGCCGAGCACCACTCGGCCGGCACTGCATTTATCATGGCCACCTTGCTGTATACGGCTGTCCATCTGGTGACCGGCAATGCGGTTTTGCTCATCGCCGCCCTGGTCGGCGGACTGTTTTGGGGCGGCATCTACTGGAAGACCGGCAATCTGTGGATCCCCCTGATTTCGCACATGATCTGGGATCCCTGGATATTCGTCTGGATGCCGGTCGCCTGAGGCGTTTTTCGAAGCTCGATGCTCAAGAGCGTTGCATCGAGAGCAGAACAACCCGATCCAAACTGCAACTCTAAAGAAATGGGACTGTTTTCCATGTCCCATTTTGAACAAATCACCCTCAATCCAGAGGTTACTCATGAAACCTTTTGCATGGCTCGTTTTGTTGAGCGCGCTGAGTTTCTCCGGATGCACAAAATTGGATAAAAGCCAGAGCATCCCGACACCGCCACCAACCGATCTCTACTCCATCGCCCTGACTTCCATAACCGGGGAAGCGGCAGACTTGAGCCTCTATCGCGGCAAAGTGCTCCTCATCGTCAATGTCGCCAGCAAATGCGGCTATACAAAACAGTACGAGGGGCTGCAAAAGTTGTACGAAACCTACGCCGACAGCGGTCTCGTCGTTTTAGGTTTCCCGGCCAACAATTTCGCCAATCAGGAACCCGGCAGCGATGATGAAATTTACGAGTTTTGCACCACCAACTTTAGTGTGACCTTTCCAATGTACAGCAAGATTTCGGTGGCTGGTGACGATATTCACCCACTCTACCGTTTCCTCACCCAATCGCAAGTTGATTCAACGTACAAGGGTTCGATTGCCTGGAATTTCACCAAATTCATCATCAACCGCGAGGGGCGAACAGTCGCCCGTTTTGCACCTGCAGTTTCACCGACCAGCGCAGAGGTGGTACAGGCCATCCGCGATGCTCTGGCCGAGCCCAACGCATCCTAGTCTTCTATGAGCGCAGAAAAAAGAAAAGCAGGCGCTAGATGGATCAGGCGCGTGTCGATCGGCTGTTCAAACATAAGGTGGGTTTTGGGCAACCACAAACCGATCATTGCAGCAATTCTTTTGTTGCTCATTTTTGCCAACAGACAAATCCGGTCATCGACACCGGTTCTTTCAGAGTTGGAAATTCAACTGCAGTCTGACATCGCCGATCACCGTCTCGACGATTTTCCGTTGATCGAAGCGGCGTTCATCCTCTCTGGAGTCGACCACCCTGATTCGCTGGCCTTTTATTGCCGCTGGTATGAAGAGCTGCTGCAAAGCTTGCGCGATTACCATTTCGACTCTGCCGATCGAGTCGGTTCAGCCGCCAAGGTCTTTTCCTATCTGCATGCCAACTGGTTGCTGACCTATCGCGAGCAAGCCACCACCCTGATCGACGTGGTGCGACACCGACAATTCAACTGTGTTGCCGGCACCCTCCTCTTCAATCTGGTCTGCGATGATCTCGGCTGGAGCACCGAGGCTTTTGAAACCCCGTCGCACACCTACACGCTGTTTTCCAATTTTACCGAGCAGATCGCGGTGGAAAACACAACCCCCATGGGTTTTGATATCATGCGCAATCTGCACGACTATTCGGTTTATCTGCGCCGCTTTTATCCGCAAAACGAAGCGGTGCAGATCGGGTTTGACCGACTGTACGCCTATGAAAATTCAAAAGGCCGGATCATCAACAACACCGAATTGCTCGGCTTGCTGGCCTACAATCGGGCGTATCTGAGCAAGGAAAACCGGGATTATGCGACCGCCTACGAGTATGTGCTGTTGGCCCAGAGTTTCAACGCCGACTCCCGCTCGAATGTGCGGTTTGAAGTCTCCCTGTATCAAACCTGGGGCAAGGCTCTATTCGACGAACAAAATTACTCCCTGGCTTTCCAAATCCTCGCCGACGCCGCTTATCGCTATTGGAATATCGAGGAATTTGCAAAGAACTGCAAAGCCGCTTATTTTCTCTCCATGAATCGTTTTTGGCAGGTCAAGAATTGGCCGGAATCCCGCCGAATGACTGAAGAGCTTTTGGCGCTGGATATCCTCGATCCCAACGATGCTCGCCAAATTACCAGCCACCTGCAGGCCTGGCGAAGTTATCTTGTGCAGCAAAACAGAACACCGGAGGCACAGGAAAACGCCTCTTTGCTCGAGCAACTGATAAAAGGGATAAAATCCGGGCAATTCGAAAAAAGATAGGCTGGCTGAAAAGCGATTGACGTTCGCAAGTCATCGGTCTGGTCGGCCGCGGTTGCCCTAGGCCTGGCGCTCCTCGACCAGTTCCAACACCTCTGACAAAACTTCTCGTGCGGGCGTGAGGCGAAACAGCTCCAGCGCCGTCCGGGCTTTCATCAATGCATCCGCAATCACTTTTCGTGTCTGTTGCAGTGTGCCGGTTTCGTTCAAAAGATCGATAACCAGTCGAATATCCTGTTCGCTGAGATTCGTTTGATGGAGAAAAGCGTGGAGCTGGCGGCGGAGTTCGGGTGTTCCATTTTCCAGCGCATGCAGAATCAGAAAGGTCTTCTTGCCCTCTTTGAGATCACTTCCCACCTCTTTCCCGAGAATCTCTTGTTTGCCGACCAGGTCGAGCAGATCATCCTGCACCTGAAAAGCAAAACCGAGTTGCAGGCCATACTGCCTGGCTTGTTTCTGTTCTTCGGGAGTGCCCTGTCCCAACAACGCTCCCAATTCACAGCAAAGAGCAAAAAGTCTGCCGGTTTTCAGGCCAATCATGTTGGCATATTCATGGATGGCAACCTCATCGCGGTTCTCGAAGGCTTTGTCATAGGCCTGGCCTTCGCAAACCCCGATGATGTCCTCGGCAAAGCGCTGTACTGCGGCTAGAGAGTGCGGAGATGGAACAGACGATAGAACTCGAAATGCATGGACCAACAGGCAATCGCCCGCAAGGATGGCGATGCTTTCGTCCCATTGGGCATGCACGGTCGGTCTTCCCCGGCGCAGGGTATCGTGATCCATGATGTCATCGTGCACCAGAGAAAAATCGTGTACCAGTTCGATGGCCGCCGCCGCGTCGAAGAGAGTCTCAGGGTCACTGCCGACGGCCTCGCCGAACAACAACAACAGCAACGGCCGCAGCTTTTTGCCGCCGGCGGTAACCGCGTAGCGCATCGGCTCATAGAGCGAAGCCGGCTCCTGGCGATCGATCCATGCCAGCATTCGGTGATCAATGCTCTCGCGCCAAACATCGATTTTCAAACGGTTCGCTTCTTTCAT
>JAKQNP010000040.1 GCA_029565675.1 bacterium | reverse complement strand
ATGAACACCCGAACACCCATGCGGTCTTGCGCTACTATCAGGATCGCCATCATTTGCAAACCCAGACCATTGAATCCGTTGATAAATTGGTGCGCCGCTACAAGCGGTTTCTCAAAGGCTATGTGGTCTGGGATCGCGAAGTGGTGCCTTCGCTGATGGTGGCGTTCACCGTCGCCGGGCTGGAAGATGCGTTGGTGGTCAGCGACAAGGAAATCCCTCTGGCCAAGCAATTGGGTTTGCAGCAAATCGCCGACTTTCGCCAACGATTCCGCGGGCAAACCGATGCCGAAATCTTTGCCCATGCGATCGATGCCTACTGGTCGCGATGCAGCCGCGATTTTCTCGTCTATTTGGGCGAATGGTGCAAAATCCCGGCCACCGGCCTGCCCGGCATGGTGCCCGGGATTGCCGATTTCGCCGTGCAACATCGTGCGTTTTGCACCGATCTCTCCACCAGCCCCACAGATGCGGATGAATATGTGTTGGCCGACAAACTGCACGCTGACATGAACGATTATGCCTATCTCTTCGGCTGGCATTCCTATTGCAAGGATCAGGAAGGCGAACACCTGCCGCTGTTGTCCCGCCATGCCATGGTCGTCGGCGAAGGTGTGGCCACTCTGCCAAACATGAGTTTTCACGCCCATATCCCCGTCACCCCTGGATTTGAATTTCGCCAGAAAGCACAATTCAACGAGAATCGCCAGGCCGAAGATAAAGTTTACATCACCCTGATCCAATCCGATGGTCTCGGTCTCGGAGCCTGGCTGCGGCCCGGCCGCGGTTCGATCCCCTACGGATGGGAAACCAACATGGAATGGATCGATCTGGCGCCCGGCCTGCTGCAATACTATTATGAAACAGCCACCGACAAAGACTGCTTTATCGGCAGTCTGTCCGGACCCGGATATATGTATCCGAAATCCTATCTGCCCGACAAATTGCCCGGCGCGCTCAAAATCGCCGATGATCTGATGAAACGCCTTGATCTGACTGTTTTCGGCATCATGGACTATACCGAGGGCAACCGCTATGTCGGCAACGTCGACCTGCCGAAATCGATTGTCGATGCCTACTACACCCATATGCCCACAGTCAAAGGTTTTTTTAATGGTTATGGCCCGGGCAACACCTATGACAACCGCCAGAGCATACCCTTTATCTCCTATCAATACTATGCCGATGAAAATCTGGATGCCGACGAGATGGTCAAAGATTTTCGCGAGCTGGCCCGGCTCAATCCTGAACGGCCCTATTTTATCCCCGTCCATGTGCGGGAATACAACGACGTGGGCCGCATGAAGGAGGTCATGGATCGTTTGGGGTCGGAATACGAGGTGGTCAATCCAGTGGAATTCGTCATCATGGCCGGCAAATCGGCAAAACTGGCACAAAGGTTTCTCGATTGGCACCCGGATTTCAGCGGTCGATGGCAACTGGACACAAAAACAAGCCGCAACGTCTTTGCCAGCCGCTACGACATGACGATCCAGCAAAAAAATGATCAGCTGGCCATTTCTTCGCTGGTTTTTTACAGCCGCTTCATTCATCACCGCGAATGGAGAACGGAACGCCTGCTGCAAATCGACGGCAGCGCGGTCAAAGCACCGGATTACCACACACGGCGCATGAAGCATCTGGCAGCCTGGAGCGACTCGGTATGGACGAAAGCGGAATGGGATAAAGACGGCAAAACACTCAAATTGATCAGCGAGTGCGAGCTGCAGACTGCCCAGGGCACGACAATGCTGACCAGCGTCGAAAAGTGGCGCCTTTCAGTGGATAGCATGACCTTGACAATTGAAGAATATCGCCAGAGCCGCGAAGGGAACGAACCGGTAACGGTCTTTGTCTATCGCCGGCAGTTGTAAGATCGGTCGCAAATTTCGCCATTTTTGCCGACTGTGGCAAGTGAGCCAAACCAGCAAGTGCATAAAAGCCAAGTCGATCCACATCCTATACAAAGGAGATGAACCGTGCTTGTCATCAAAGCCGGCGGTTCAGCGATCACCTATAAAAGTCGGCCCTACACGGCCAACAAAGAGGCAATGCGCAACCTGGCCACCCAACTCGCCGGGCTTGATGAACAGGTCATTCTCATCCATGGAGTTGGATCCTTCGCCCATCCGCCGGCAAAACAGTATCGCATCGATCTGGGCTCAGATGGCACACACGAGCGCATTTATGGATTGGCGGTTACCCATTTTCGCGCCGGCGAATTGGCGCAAATGTTGATCGGCGTTTTAATCGATGCCGGACTGGCAACTCTCTATTGCCGCGCGTCATCGCTGTTCGTTACCCGCCAAAGGCGCATCGCCACATTTTACCGCGAACCTGTCGAACGCTATCTCGATCTCGGTCTGATACCAGTCCTGCACGGCGACGGTCCAGTCGACCGCGGCCAGGGTTTTTGCGTGCTCTCCGGAGACCAGATCGCCGTGGACTTGGCCCGCCGCTTTCGGGCGCGCAAGGTGATCTTTTGCATGGACGTCCCAGGTATCCTGCGCGAAGGCCGGGTCATCGACCACCTGCGCTTTGGCCAAATCGACGACCTTTATCGGCATATCGCCGACAACCATGACGCCAGCGGCGGACTGATGGCCAAGCTCCTGGAAATCCGCACCCTGCAACCTGCCGGTATACCGGCACAACTCGTTACCCTGCAAAACGACACCGATCTGGTTGCGGCAGCGCGCAATCAAACCATTGGCACTCTCATCGACTGAATTACAGGAGGTGTAGCATGCAATCTTTGTTCTCGCCCGTATGGTTGTGGAACACAGCGGTAGCGATTGTCGAAATTGTCTATATCTTTGTCGTTATCGGCGTTATGGACAAACTCGTAGCCCGAGGGTTCCCGTCAGACCTTTCGAGAAAAATCATCCATATCGCGGCCGGATCTTACATTATTTTCTGGCCTCTTTTCGACACCTCACACTGGACCAGGTACTTGTGTGTGCTGATGCCGCTGATCTGGGTCCTGTTGTTTCTGAGCAAGGGAATGTCCAACAATCGCGACGATTCAGCAGTCAAAACCATGACCCGTACCGGCGACCCTCGCGAACTGTTGCGCGGTCCACTGATGTTCGCCTCGGTAATGGTGGTTCTCGGATTGCTGCTGTTCAATCGCACGTCTGCAGTCGTTGCGCTCGGCATGCTTACCTGGGGAGACGGTCTGGCGCCTTACATCGGCAAACACGCCAAACACACCTATCGCACGCTGGGATCGACCAAATCTTGGCTTGGCAGCGCCACGGTTTTTATCGCCGGTGTCATCGGCGCAGCGCTGATGCTCTGGATCACCGGACTTGCCCACAATGGCATACCTTGGGGATTGCTGGCCATCACGGGCGCAGTGGCCACGCTGGTCGAGGCATTCAGCCCGCGCGATATCGACAATCTGCTGATTCCCCTGGTATCGGTGGCGATGGTCTATCTGCTGACCGGCGCGCTTTAAGAAAAGCGGATTTGTTTGGCGAAAAACTTTTGAAGCTCGAAAGCCTCAGGCATTTGTGAAATGAAAGAAACCGATTTTTTACAGCGAGCGATCGAATTGGCACTGGAACACTCAGCCGACGGACTGCATGGGCCTTTCGGAGCCATCATCGTCTGTGCGGACCGAATCGTCGCTGAAGGATGGAATGGGGTGGTCGAGCGGGTCGACCCGACAGCCCATGCCGAAATCGTTGCCCTGCGCGCAGCTTGCCAAAAACTAAGGCGCATCGAACTGGTGGATTGCACCCTCTATTCGAGCTGCAAACCCTGTCCGATGTGCCTGGCTGCGACATATTGGGCGCACATTCCGCGAATCGTTTTTGCAGCCAGCGCCGAAGAAGCGGAACAGGCTGGCTTTCTGGATCGACAACTCTATGCCGAATTCCTGGCCAACGATGCGGATAAAAAAATCGAACTCGTACAAATCGAGCTGGTAAATCGCACTGCGCCGTTCGAGCGCTGGCTGAACAACCCGCAAAGACATCCATACTGATTTTGAGCTCACCCTCTAGTTGCAAGAGCGATTTCCAGAACAGCACATCCAGACCTAACTTGTCTTGCCGCGCACTCGCAGGGCGATCTCACAAAACCATCAATCCGATACTGTAAAAGGGAGCCTGGCTATGGCAGCAATCCGAAAAATAAAGCACTTGATGAAAAGCATACCCACACTCGAGGGGGCCGGCGTACACCTCAAAAGAGCATTTGGCTTTCACCAAAAGCCGAACCTCGACCCCTTTCTCCTTCTCGATGATTTTCACGGCACCGAACCCGGTCAATACATCAAAGGCTTCCCCTGGCATCCGCACCGCGGAATTGAAACCATCACCTATTTGCTGCAAGGCTCGGTCGAACATGGGGACAGTTTGGGAAACAAAGGAATTATCCACTCCGGCGACGTCCAGTGGATGACCGCTGGCAGTGGGATCGTCCATCAGGAAATGCCCAAAGGCCGCGAAGACGGTGTTTTATGGGGGTTGCAGCTCTGGGCAAACTTGCCGGCCACCCAGAAAATGATGCAGCCGCGCTACCGTGATGTCACCCGCGAACAAATCCCCACTGTAACCGCAGCCCCTGGCGTCAAAGCAAAGATCCTCGCCGGTGAATTGCAGGGAATCCGTGGACCGGTACGAGATATCGTCATCGATCCGACATTTCTGGATATCGAAATCTTGGCTGATGCGGTTTTTACCCACGATTTGCCAGAGGACTATACGGTTTTTGCCTATGTGCTGCAGGGCAATGCGTTCTTCGATCCCAATCGCGATCCCTTTGCCTATGATCGGCAAGGAGTGAACTATTTCGACAATGAACACAGCTGCCTGATCGGCGCAGAAAATGTGGTCATTTTGGGTGAAGGCAAAAGAGTGACGATCACTGCAGGCGAACAAGGTGTGCATTTTGTGTTGATCGCCGGCAAACCCCTGGGAGAACCGATCGCCTGGGGCGGGCCAATCGTCATGAACACCCGCGAAGAATTGCGCATCGCGTTCGAGGAGCTCGAGAACGGAACCTTTCTCAAACAAAGCTGAATGCCCAAGATCGACAGACGGCAAAAAGGGTTTGCTTGCCCGGCGATGAAAATGGCCTCTGATCGATCGAATCTGATCCTGTCGTTTGGATCAGCCGGCGATGTCGTCGGGAAATGCAGGAAGTACAAAACTTTTACAAACCACCGCGCGGTGCGCATCCAACGCACCATCTGCCACGGCGGGCTCAGTGACGACAATCGAATCCCTGGGCACACGACTACGGCTTTTTTGTATTGTTTTGCTGGTCACTTTTCCGTATAATCGATTTATGTCCAAATCCAACATTCAAAAACCAGCCCTCAAAATTCTGTTTTTCGGTCTGATCACAGGGTTGATCATACTGTTATTCGAGGTGATCAAAACTGCCTGGTGGCCTGGTGCATCGCTTTGGCAGAGTCATACTGCGACCATCTTTTTTGTCACCTTGTTGTCTGCATTGGTCAGCTGGAACATCCTGCAAAAAGAGAAGCAGTTGCGCGAACAGACAGAGTCCGCGTTAAGCCGCAGAGAGGAAGCGGAGATTCTGGTGGCTTCCTACGATCGTGCGCGACGAGTGATCTTTGATGGCGTCTATGATGCTGTTATCATTCACAACGCTGCCGGGTCGATCATCGATATCAACCAGAGTACGCTTGATCTGTTTCAGGCGCGAAGCGAGGAGATGATCGGCAGTCAAATGCAGGATTTTTTGCCAGCCATGGGCGGGAATCACCTTCAGCTGACCAATATCTGGGAGCATGTGCTGCGAGGGCAGGAACGGTTGTTTCATTACAGAGCGCGGCGACCAAGAGACGGCTCTTTCTTTGATGTTGAGATTCTGTTGCGCTGCATCCAACTGGGCGAAAAAGATCTGCTGCTGGCAAACTTGCGTGATCTTACAGAAATCAAACGAATGGAACAACTTGCCCAGGTGCAGGAGCAAAAACTGATTCAGGCTGACAAGATGGCCTCCCTTGGTGTTTTGGTTTCCGGCATTGCCCATGAGATCAACAATCCCAACAATTATGTCTTGCTCAATGCCCGCGTGCTGCACAAAGCCTGGAACGATATTCAACCGATTGTCGAGGAGTATTATCAAAACAACGGGGATTTCGCCATCGCCGGCATGCCCTATTCATCTGCTCGGGACCGTCTGGGCAATCTTTATAACGGAATCACCGAGGGATCCATCCGCATCGAGAGAATTGTCCAGCAGCTGAAAGACTTTGCTCGCCAGACCAGCGATCAAATTTGCACCGAAGTGGATGTCAATCAAGCCGTGGAAACCTCGGTTGAGATCGTGCGCAGCCTCATTCAGCGAAGCACCAATCATTTTGAACTCAGTTGTGAAGCAGGCTTGCCCAACATTATGGCCAATGCAGTTCATATCGAGCAAATCATGGTCAACCTGATTACCAACGCTTGTCAGGCTTTGCGCAGCAAACAAGAAAGAATCTGCGTCAGCACACACTGGGATGAGCAAAAGGCACGTATCATTCTGAAGGTCAGCGATGAAGGTGTGGGCATTGCAGAAGAAAACATTCAGCATATCTTGGATCCCTTTTATACCACCAAACGCGAACATGGCGGAACCGGACTGGGACTTTCGGTTTCCTACAGTCTGATCAAGAACCTCGGTGGAGATCTGAAAATAACCTCGCTGTATGAGATGGGCACAAATGTGGAGATTCAGATCCCAGTCCCCGCAAATCCGCGCGTTTAGCCGAGTGCAAGGGCACTTGATTTTTTAAGTCTATTTCAGAGAGGGTGAGATGTTTTCAAATTGGCGAAACTCCATTCGCACAGAACTTCTTTTTTACCTAATCCCTGGATTGCTTTTTATCGTCACACTATCCACGATGACGATCATTGTCATGAGCACCTCGCAACAATACGAAGCAATCATCGATCAGGTACAGGAAATCACCCGTCATTATGCCACCGAAGTACAAGTGCAGATGCGGGCAGGCATAGAGTATGTGGAAACCGTAGCAACAGTAATGGAAGGCTATCAAGGCCGGGACCGCAGCGAAATAAACGACATGCTGCAGCGTTTCATAATTCGCCATGAAAGCTTCGTGGGGCTCAGCCTGGGATATGAACCCAATGCATTTGACGGCCAGGATTATCGCTATCGAAACACGCCGGGCAGCGATGAAAATGGCCGATTTCTGCCTTACTGGAACCGTATCAAGGGGGAAATCGCAGTTGAACCTCTGGTCAATTATGAACAAGACGACTGGTACCAGATCCCCAAGTCCACCCACCAATCGCTGCTCACCGAGCCCTATCTGTACAGAGGCGTGCTCATGGCCACTTTTTCCGCGCCGATCATCAAACAAGGCAAGTTTCATGGTGTGGCCACTGGCGATGTATCACTCGATTATTTATCCGACGTGGTTGCCAAGATCAAACTCTACGAAACCGGATATGCCTTCATGGTAAGCAACGAAGGTATTTTTATCGCTCACAAGGATCGCAGCCTGATCGGCCATGAGCGGCTAGCAGATTATGGGCGGAGAAAACACAATCAGGGATTTATCAAGCTCGCCGATCAGATTCACCGCGGCGAAAGCGGCTTCATCGAGGCAAAAGATTCTGAAACCGGCCGGCCCACTTTGCTTTTTTTCTCGCCGATCAAGACAGGAAACTGGAGTTTCGTCGCCGTCGTGCCGCGTCATGAAGCTCTTGCCGGTGTACGATCTCTAACCCAGGCCATGCTGCTGATTGGATTGGCGTCCTTGTTGTTGATGACCAGCCTGGTTTTCACCGTTGCCACCAAAATCACCACACCAATCAAGGAGGTGGCTGAACGGATGAAAAATGCACACATCAACATGCTGTTCAATTCCACCCGCCCCGATGAGATCGGTGAACTGACGCGCGCATTTGACCGCTTTGTCACCACAGTCAAAAATACCATCATGTACATCGCCCAATCCCCAGGAGGTCAGGGCACACTGTCCACACAGACACCAGCAAAGGCAAACAAACAAAAGAATCCCAAAAACACGAACGATACAGAATGAAAAAAGTCACCTTTCCCGAGCTTCCGATTCTTGTCGTCGATGACGAAGAACAGTTCCGCCTCAGTTTGGTCATGACATTGAACTCCAACGGCATCAATCATGTGATCGAGTGCGGAGACAGCCACGCTGTTCTGGATATGATGCAGAAAATTCCCTGCGAGATGGTGCTTCTCGATCTGGCGATGCCTGGGTTCTCAGGTTCCGAACTGCTTCCGGAGATCGTCAAGGAATATCCACGCGTTCCGGTCATCATCCTCACGGCTATCAATGAGGTGAACACCGCTGTAGAATGCATGAAATGTGGAGCATTTGATTATTTGGTGAAACCGGTCGATGAAAATCGGTTGGTGACCACAGTACGGCGGGCAGCTGAATTGCTACAGGTACAAGATGAGAACTCGCGCCTGAAAGAGTATCTGCTATCCAATACGCTTAAACATCCGCAGGCCTTTTCCCCCATCATTACTGCCCATGCCTCCATGCGTTCCATTTTTCAATATGCCGAGGCGGTTGCCGCCACCCCCCTGCCGGTGCTCATCACCGGCGAAACCGGTGTGGGCAAGGAGCTCATCGCCAAGGCGGTGCATGCTGCCAGTGGTCGTACCGGTCAATTTGTGGCTGTCAATGTGGCCGGCATCGACGACACGCTTTTTTCAGATACCCTTTTTGGCCACAGACGCGGCGCCTTTACCGGTGCTGAAAGCGATCGCAAGGGACTTATCGAGCAGGCGACCGATGGCACACTCTTTCTGGATGAGATTGGTGAAATGAGCCAGGAGTCCCAGGTTAAACTGTTGCGCATACTTCAGGAAGGCCGTTATTATCCTATCGGCTCTGACATTCCCCGGCTTTCAAACGCCCGCATCATTGTCGCCACCAACCGTCAAGTCGAGGAAATGGTGCAAAACAACACCTTCCGCCGCGATCTCTATTACCGACTTCAGACGCATCGCATCCACATACCGCCTTTGCGCGAGCGCCGCAGCGACATCCCACTGCTTGTCGAGCATTTTACGCAAAAAGCCTGTGTCACCTTGCATAAAAAAGCACCTGCCAAACCACCCGAACTCTTTATCCTCCTCAACAACTACCTCTTTCCCGGCAACGTCCGCGAGTTGGAAGGCATCATTTTCGATGCCATAAGCCGCCATCAAAAAGGCATCCTTTCTTTGGATGCCATCCGCGAACGTGTCGGGTATTCTGGCAACCACGACCACGAACTGCGGGCACAGATCGATTTCGCGATTGATCGCAAAATTGCTTTCGGTGACGTTCTGCCGTCTCTGAAAGAAATCGTTGATCTGTTGATTCAAGAAGCTCTCGCCCGCAGCGAGGGCAACCAGACCATTGCGGCCAGAATGATCGGTATCACTCGCCGGGCACTGAATAACCGATTGCATCGGGGTAAATCGGATATAAGAAAATAGGTGCCACACTTTTTCTACCCCCCCTTAATCACCTGCTTCAATTTATTATTTTTTAAAGATCGGCCTCCCTGCTCTTTTGGGTATGGCCGTTTTGTGGCACCCATTTATAACCAATCCCCTGAGGATAGATTGCGTTATATGACTGAAAATATTGCGCCGATTCGTTCCCTCTTCCTGTGGCCTGCTTCTTGCTTGCGATCTCTGCAAAGAAGGACTCAAGCATGGAGTATTCGCCAAATATACTTATCGTCGATGACGACGAATTCAATCGCGACAGTATCGATTTTATTTTACAAAGTGCCCATTTTCACGTCGTCACTGCCAAAAATGAGAGTGACGCCAAAAAAAAGATCGAAAAGGCGGAGGCTTGCTGCCAAACATTCCAGATGGTTATCGTCGATCTGCAAATGCCGGTCTCCCGCGGATTGGCCTTGCTCGAGGAACTCTATGCTTTCAAATCTTACTATTCGCTGCTGGCGATTTCGACCTATAACACACCGCAGGTGGTGTCTAAACTGCGCAGACGATCGCGCGTCACTTTTATGGACAAGCCTTTTAATGATCAGCAGCTTATTCAGACGGTGCTGCGTGGACTGCCTGATGATCAGAATGTCCAAATAGAACCAAGGCATCGCAATCAGACAAACAGCTAAAAAGAGGTCATATTTTGAAATCAGTCCGAATATGTTTTTTCATTTTGTTGTTGATCATCGCCGGCTGCAACACGTTTATGAAGCCGATGCAAATCGATGATCCAGCGTTCAATAAAAATGCGTTATATGGAAAAAAAGTACTGTTAATTCCCCTGATTCACCTTGACTATGAAGACAATTCCTCTGCCACACAGCTTTTCGATAAACCTTCCGATCCCAATGAAATAAAATCCAATATCCAGAATGACATCTACTCAGCTTGCATGAGCGTTCCCTGGGACCTGCTCTACTGGGTCGATATTTCAGCCGCGGATCTCGCTGCACTGGTTACCCTGACAAAAGAAAAGTCATACTGGCGGGTCACGGGTATCGACATCGAAAAACTAAAGATGGCACCACAGGGATTCGATTTCATTCTCGTGCCGGCGGCCATGACCATCAGCAAGGAAGCAAGCGACAGTCCGAGCATGCAGAGCAGCGACTCGCCGGCACGAGGCATGTCGGCCCAATTCGATTATGCGATCCTCGACGGACAGAGCGGTCGGTCTCTGGCCTATGGCCGCACCGAGGGACTCGTTGCCCGCGGCGGCGCATTTGACAATGCCATCGGCCGCGATCCGGTAAAACTCGCTGCTCGTGACGCCATCCGGCAATTTATCGAATTGATGAAGAAAGATTAACAATTGCACACCGACAGCGAACAACGCCTCATCGAGGAAATCGTCACACAGACCGTGGACGAAATCTCGGTTGCCAATCACTTTACCTTCCGAGTGCCGCCGCTGGCGATTGTGGGAGATGGAGTAGCAGCCAGAACCGGTGATGAGTTGCAGAGACTCAAGGCGACTAGAGTGCTGATTGTCACAGACACCGCCTTGATTGATCTCGGTTTGCTCAGCGGAGTGCTGCGTTCAATGCAGCGCAGAGGTCTGGCCTTTGAATTGTTTGCCCAAATCAATGGCGAACCGACCTGGGATATGGTGACGAATGGCGCTGCAGCGTTTCAGCAAAGCCGCTGTGATGCAGTTCTGGCCTTTGGCGGCGGGTCACCGATCGATGCGGCCAAGATGATCGCAGTGCTGGCGCGCAATCCACTGCCGTTTGCTGAAATGGACCAGACAAGCGATCTCAAGCAGGGTCGTCCGCCTCT
The DNA here is from genome assembly GCA_029565675.1 of bacterium. Lineage (GTDB taxonomy): Bacteria > Zhuqueibacterota > Zhuqueibacteria > Residuimicrobiales > Oceaniaggregativiventaceae > Sulfursilanivivens. The sequence continues at coordinate 86,234 of JAKQNP010000040.1, read as the reverse complement.
GGCAGCGATGCCGACCACGGCGGGGACCGCCTCCGAGGTCACGGATCTCGCCGTGATCGGAGAGCCGGCCGGCGGCCGCAAGGTGGTTTTTGAACACCCGGCACTGGTGCCGGATTTGGCGATCATCGATCCGCTTCTCACCGTCGGCCTCCCGCCAAAAGTCACCGCAGCCACCGGGATCGACGTTCTTACTCATGCCATTGAAGCCTATGTTGCGCGGAGTTCCTGCACCCTGGCTCGGGCGCTCTCCTATCGCGCTATCCGTTTGGTGGCGACGTATCTGCCGATCGCAGCAGGCTATGGCAGCAATGTGCTGGCGCGCCACAAAATGGCGGTTGCCTGTTACATGGCTGGCATGGCGTTCTCCAACGCCGGATTGGGGCTCTGTCACGCCATGGCCCATCCGCTGGGCGGCCGCTATAAAATCGCCCACGGCAATGCCAATGCTTTGCTTTTACAGCACGTTATGCGTTACAATCTCATGGTCCGCATCGATGAATTTGCCGATGTCGCACTAGCCCTGGGAGAGCGGGTGGAAAATCTGAGCAAACGGGAGGCTGCAGAAAGCGCTGTCACTGCAACCGCAAGGCTTATCCAGGATCTGGGGCTCCCCACACATCTGCGAGATTTCGGGGTGACGGCACAAGAATTGCCGCCGCTCGCGGAATTCGCGTTGCGGGACAGCTGCCTGCGCACCAACCCGCGAAGTGCACAAAAAGAGGAAATTATCGAGATTTACCAACAAGCTCTCTAAACACAATCGTTTAACGACAAGGAAGCACAAAACATGGCACTGGTCAATCAAATCATCATCAACATCATGATGGCCTTCATGGTACTCGGCGCCCTGGACCGGATCCTGGCGCAGTTCGGCGGTTCTGAAAATGTTTTAAAAAAGGTGCGTCTTGGCCGTCTGGGACGGACCCTGGACGGCGCCGGCGCACAATTCGAAGAGGGATTCAATGCCATGGGACCCTTAGCTTTGGCTATGGTGGGCGTGATCTCGCTGGCACCGGTTTTGGCGCGCTTGCTCGGCCCGGTCATCATTCCTCTCTACGAGTTCCTTGGTGCAAGTCCGGCTATGTTCGCCACCACCCTGTTGGCCAATGATATGGGCGGTTTTTTTCTCGCAAAAGAGCTGGCCACCACAGCCGGTCAAATCGACTATCCCGCCTGGATGTATGCCGGTCTGATACTTGGCGCCATGATGGGACCAACGATTGTCTTCTCAATTCCTGTGGGCATCGGTATCATTGACAGGGACGACCGCAAGTTTCTTGCACTCGGAGTTCTGGCAGGTATAGTCACCATCCCCCTTGGCTGTATCGCCGGTGGACTGGTGGCTATGATATCCAATATCCAAGCCGCTGATGGCAGTGCGGTGATTTTCTCGTTCGAGCTGATCTTGAAAAACCTCATTCCTGTGGTCATTGTCTCCCTGCTCATCGCCCTTGGATTATGGCGCATACCCAATGCAATGATAAAAGGTTTTCTGGTGTTTGCCAAACTGTTGATCGCTCTGATCACTCTGGCGCTCGCTTCAATCGTGCTCGAAACCCTGACCGGATTGCAGATCATCCCCGGTATGGATCCGATCTTTCCGATAGCCGGCGATCAACCCACAATCGATCTGCGCGCCATGGAAGTAATCGGCCGTATCGCCATCGTGCTGCTAGGTGCCTACCCCATGGTCTTTCTCTTGACCCGCTGGTTTGAAAAGCCCCTGCTCGGCATTGGCAAACTTCTCAAAATGAACAGCACCGCCGCTGCTGGCATGATCGCCACGCTGGCCAACAACATCCCAATGTTCAAAATCATGAACAAAATGGACGATCGCGGCAAGGTTCTCAATGTTGCCTTTGCCGTCAGCGCTGCTTTTACCTTCGGCGATCACCTTGGTTTCACGGCAGCCAATAAACCGGATATGATTTTTGCTGTCATCGTCGGCAAACTCGTTGGTGGTGTAACTGCCGTCCTCTTCGCCATGCTCCTCGCACCCAAGGGACATCGTGCAGTCCAGGAAGCTGCATCTACCCAAAGCGAATGAACATGCGAAACGGACGCAAGCCGACGAACTTTTAATCCACCCCAAACCCCCAAAAAGGAGGAGATCTATGTACAAAAAGCTCACTTTCACACTGCTGTTGACGCTGGTCGTGCTGATCTTTGCTTCGAGCGTGGCTCAGGCCGAAAAGCTCAACGACAAACTCACCCTTCAAACGGTACTGCGCTATCGGTACATTGTTGAAGAACCACACAACAAAGCAACCTCCAACTATTTCTATTTCGATCGCGGCTATGTCACGATGAGATATAAATACTCGGACAACATCGCGATGCGTTACACTCTGGATTTCAACCATCGCAACTACACCGATCCACAAACCGGCAAATTGCTCAATCAGGGTACCAACGCCCGAATCAAGTACGCCTACCTTCAATTCAAAAACTTCTTGGGCGTATCAGGACTTGAAATGTTGTTCGGCAACTATGAACAGCCCGGAGCCCAGAGCTACCACAACACAATCGAGAATTCATGGATCGACCGTTTCGCTTATGTCAGCGGCACCGCTTTCGATAACGGTTACAGTTCCGCTGTCACCGGTGTCATGGCGACCTACAATTTCCCGGCCAGTCTGGGCATCAAGGGCTACACCCGTGTTGCCGTTGCCAACAAAAACACCTACAGCTATGCCAAAGATGACAACAAGGCGAAAAACCTTATCGCTGACATCTGGCTGAAACCGATTCCCGGCGTCTCTGTATTTGGTTGGACTATGACCGATTACTACAACAAAGCCAGCAACAAAGACAATAACTTTTGGGTCGGCGGCGGTGTCGAATATGCCGTTGATAAAAAGTTGGATGTCGGCGTTGAACTCACATCTGGCAAGAAAAACGTCGATGATACACCCTCTCTCGATGGCGTCAGCGGCATGACCTACATGGGCTATGTCAACTATAGCATCCTGCCGAACCTGATGTTCGTCGGCGAATACGGACAGCTCGATCCCAACAGCGATGTCGACAACGATGAATTGGACATGATCCTCGCTGGTTTGAACTATCGCATCATCGGCGACAACTACCTGATGTTCAATGTTGTCCGCGACGGTTTCAAAGCCGGTAACGAGTCGAAAAACAACATGCGCTTCGTCACTCAACTCTGGGTGGAGTTTTAATCACCCCCAAAACCTTGTATTGTGCAGGAGGTTTCAATCATGAATAAATATTTGCTTCCAGTTGCTCTGGTTCTCGTCGCTATTCTTTTAATGGGCTTCAGCGATTCCTACGCCCTTAATAAAATGAACTGGTCAGCACGTAATTACGAAGTTCTTTCCAAGTTCATCAAGGACTATGGAGTGGGTGGCAAGTACTACAACAAGAAAAATCCACCCTACGTCGCCCTCGACTGGGACCAAACCATGGCTCATCTGGACTGCGAAGAGGCAACTTTCCGCCATCAGCTCTGGAATCTCAAGTTCAAACTGAGCAAAGATGAGTTCAAGGCCCTTTTCAAGGATGAGATCAACGGCGTCAAACAACTGAATGCCGATTACAAAAACATCAAACTGGTTGATATCAATGCCGACATCGTTTCCGCTTATGAGTTTCTGTATGACAACTATGAAGGTTTTGGTATCGGCAAGATGAAAATCGAAGAGATCCGCGAGACCCCGCAGTTCAAGGATTTCATCACCAAGATGCCCTTCCTCTATGACGGTTACTGTGAGACCAGCGGCATCGAGGCTGTCTACGGTTATCCCTGGGTGCTCTACTTCCTGGCCGGCCACACTGTCGAAGAGGTCCAGGCCCTGGCTAAAGAGGCGATCACCTTCGCCCTCAACGACAAGCTGACCAAGGTGACCTGGAAAGCCCCCTGCAACTTCGCCTGCAAGGCCGGTCCGATCGATTACACTTACAAAAGCGGTCTGCGCGTGCACGCCGAAATGCAGGACCTCACCGAATCGATGATGAGAGCCGGCATCGACGTTTATATCTGTTCCGCCAGCCTCAAACAGGTTGTACAGACATTCGGTGCTCCCGGCAACTTTGGCTACAACATCGATCCCAACAAGGTCATCGCCATGGAACTGGAAGTGAAAGATGGCAAGGTGCTGCCGCAGTACAAGAGTGGTTGGGTGCAGACCCAACGCATGGGCAAAGTGGAAGCCATCAAAAAGGTGCTCGGCCATCGCGGCGATCCGATCTTCTCCGCCTCGGACAGCGACGGCGATTACGAGATGATCACCGAGTTCAAGGGAATGAAACTGGCCCTGATCCTCAACCGCCTCAAAGGTGGCCCGATCGGCCAGGCTTCCAAACTCGCTGTGGAACAGGTTAAGGACAAGACCCCGCGCTTCATCCTGCAGGGCCGCAACGAAAATACCGGTTTGTTTCTGCCTCAATCCGAAACTATTTCGGTCGGCAAGAAAGAAGCAAAACTCTTAAAGTAAGAACTATCAATCGCCGGAGGGGAACGCTGCCCCTCCGGCCTATTCTTTAAATGCGGCAACATGAGTGAAATCATAAAAATAGACAGTGTCGGTATCGATATCGGCACCACCACTCTGCAGCTGATTTTTTCCGCTCTCGAGCTGATCAACCGCGCACCTGCCACGCAGGTACCGCGTTACGAATTCAGTGAACGGAAGATCCTCCATGAGAGCGCGATTCATCTGACCCCCCTGCATGGTGACGGCTCCATCGATGAAGAGCAGCTCTTTGTTATGCTCCAGAGTGAATACGCCCGCGCTGGCAAATCGATAGATGAGATTGAAACCGGTGCCATCATCATCACCGGCGAGAGTTCAAAGGCCGGCAATGCGCGCCGTTCGATCATGAATTTGGCGGACCGCCTCGGCGACTTTGTCGTCGCCACCGCAGGCCCGCACCTGGAATCGGTCATCGCCGGCCGCGGTTCAGGAGCTGCAGATTATTCCGACCGCCATTCGGCCCGCGTTCTCAACATCGACATCGGCGGCGGAACCTCAAACTATGTGCTCTTTGACAATGGCCGCGTCATCGATACCGCCTGCCTCAATGTCGGCGGTCATCTGATCGAGACCGACGCTGACGGCCGCGTCATTCTGATTCGCGAACCGGCAGCTGCCGTGCTTCGATTTCTTAACCCAGCAGGTCTCCCGGCTGCTGCGACCCTAACTCGCGCAAATCTCGAGAAGGTCGCCCAACAAATGGCTGATCTGGTTGTCGACCTGATCGAGGGAGTGACTACTCCTCTTTTGGAAACCCTGCTGATGACACCACCGCTGCGAAAAATCAGCAATCTGGATGCCCTTTTCATCTCAGGCGGTGTGGGTGAATGTTTTTATCATCCGGAATTGACCCAAGGTGATCCCTTCCATTTCCGGGATCTTGGGCCAATTCTGGCTGATGCATTGCGAAGCCATCACCGTTTGAGCGCATACCCTGTTCAGATTCCGCGGCAGACGATCCGCGCCACAGTGATTGGGGCTGGTGCTTATTCACTATCGCTTAGCGGCAGCACCATCTGGATCTCTTTCGACAAACTGCCGTTGCGCAACATTCCAGTGCTGCATCCGGCGATCGATTGGCAGCAGCCTGAACCAGAGATCTATGACAAAATCATGCAGGCCGCCCGGCGCTACGATCTCCAAGCTGACATGGATCTCTATGCCATCGCCCTGACAGCAGAAATGCCAGTCACATATCGAGCCGTGGTTCAGTGCGCTGACGCATTGGCACATTTTTATCACGACAATCCGAATCCGGCCCATCCAGCGATTGTCATCTCGGCCAATGATGTTGGCAAGGTACTCGGCATGGAACTCGAACCACGGATTAAACCAAAAGCACTGGCAGTGATCGACGAAGTCATAACCCGTGAAGGGGATTATATAGATATCGGTAAAAGCTATTTTGGCGGTGAAATTGTACCGCTCACCGTCAAATCTTTAGCCTTTCCATCCTAATTTGAGGAGAAGCAGATGAAGCTCAGCGCTTTGCTGTTCGGAAAAACTTATCAATTCAAGGATATCAAGGATGTCCTCGCCAAAGCGAACGAGTTGCGCTCGGGCGACGTCCTCGCCGGCATTGCCGCAGAGACATCCCAGGAGCGTGTCGCCGCAAAATATGTTTTGGCAAATCTCACTCTTGCTGACCTGCGCAACAATCCGGTCATTCCTTATGAAGAGGATGCGGTCACACGTGTGATTCAGGATGCAGTCAATGAGAATGTATTCACCGAGATTCGCAACTGGACAGTAGGAGAATTGCGGGAATATATACTCAGCGATCACACAACCCATGAGGACATCCAGCGTCTGCGCCGAGGTCTGACCTCCGAGATGGTGGCAGCTTGTACCAAATTGATGTCAAACCTCGATCTCATCTACGCGGCCAAACGCATTCCGGTGGTTTCCAAGGCCAATACAACAGTCGGTCTTCCAGGACATTTCAGCGCTCGACTGCAGCCTAACGATCCGCGTGATGACCTCAAGAGCATCACTGCGCAAATTTACGAAGGGCTTTCCTTCGGGGTTGGGGACGCGGTGATCGGCATCAATCCCTGTATCGATTCGCCCGAAAACGTCAAAAAACTGCTCATTTGTATGCAGGAGATCATCGACAAGTGGCAGATCCCGGCACAAGGTTGCGTTCTGGCGCATGTCTCCACTCAGATGGCCGCCATACGGGACGGTGCGCCCGCTGGTCTCATCTTCCAGAGCATCTCGGGCTCGGAAAAGGGACTCAAGGAATTCGGCGTCACTATCGAGCTCCTCGACGAGGCTTATGAGGTTGGCAAGAAATATTGTCGCATCGCTGGATCGAACATGCTCTATTTCGAAACCGGCCAGGGCTCAGCGCTCTCCGCCGGCGCTCATTATGGTGCCGACCAGGTCACTCTCGAGGCGCGTAATTACGGACTGGCCAGGCGCTATCGTCCATTCCTGGTCAACACCGTGGTCGGCTTCATTGGGCCGGAGTACCTCTACGACGGCCGTCAGATCACTCGCGCCGGTCTGGAAGACCATTTCATGGGCAAACTCTCCGGCATTCCCATGGGCGCCGACGCTTGTTACACCAATCACGCCAATACCGATCAGAATGCCCTGGAAAATTTGACCGTCCTTCTCGCCGCTGCAGGGCTCAACTATGTCATGGGCGTGCCCCTCGGTGACGATATCATGCTCAACTATCAGACCAATGCCTATCACGATACTGCCACCATCCGTACCACCCTGGGTCTGCGACCGGCCCCCGAATTTGAAGCCTGGCTCGAGGAAATGGGCATCATGAAAAATGGAATGCTGACCAAAAAGGCCGGCGATGCATCAATATTTTTCTAGATCAGGAGAGTCTTAACCATGGATCAAAAACAGATTGAAGCCATTGTCGACGCAGTGCTGCAACAAATGAATGCACCAACGGGCCTCCCCCGCCCCGTCCAGACTGCAGCAGCAGCGACTGCACCTTCTGTCTCTGCAACCGACGACAGTCCGCTGCCCGATCTGGCCAGCGAAGAGGTCAAGCGCTGGATCGGCGTTACCCAACCCAAAAATTCCAAAGCCCTGGGCGATTTACGCAGTGCAACCAATGCCCGCGTCGCTGTCGGCCGAGCCGGCACACGCAGCCGCACCTTGCCCTATCTGCGTTTTCTCGCCGATCACTCCCTGTCGCGCGATACGGTTTTCAAGGAGATACCCGAAGAGTGGATTTCCCGCACCGGTCTTTTCATCGTGCAAACCCAGATCTCTGATAAAGACGAATACCTGACCCGGCCCGATCTCGGCCGCAAGCTCTCCGAAGAAGGACGCAAACTCATCAGTGAAAAATGCGTTGTTCAGCCCCAGGTGCAGGTGGTCTTGTCGGATGGTCTCTCCACCGACGCCATGACCGCCAACTATGATGAAATCCTGCCTCCGCTTATCAAAGGTTTTGAGTCGGCCGGTTTGAAGGTGGGTACGCCCTTCTTCGTCAAGTACGGCAGGGTGAAAGTCGAGGACGAGATCGGCGAACTCCTTAAGGCCGATGTGGTTGTGTTGCTCATCGGCGAGCGTCCGGGTCTGGGCCAGTCAGAGAGTATGAGCGCCTATATGGTCTACCACCCTGGTGTAGCGACCACCGTCGAATCAGACCGGACGGTAATCTCTAACATCCACAAACTGGGTACACCGCCGGTCGAGGCCTCGGCCGTGATCGTCGAGACCGTCAAAAAAATGATTGCCCAAAAAACCAGCGGCATTAATTTAAAATAGTCGAATTCATCTAGCGACAGGAATGATCCTATGGCAATCCTTGATCCCATAAAAGCGCAAGCTCTGGCTGTTCGCCTCATCTCCTCAGTGGACGCCGGACTATCCGCACAGTTAAAGTTAAAACCAGAACAACGCAGTCTTGGCCTTATCACAGCCAATATCGACGACGCCCTCTATGTGAGCATCGACGAAGCGACCAAAAAGGCCGATGTGGAAGTGGTCTATGCAAAATCCTTCTATGCCGGCGCCGCGCATGCTTCCGGGCCGCTTTCTGGAGAGATCATCGCCATGCTCGCCGGGCCCAATCCCGGCGAAGTGCAGGCTGGCATTCAGGCCAGCCTCGATCACTTGGAAAACGAGGCTATTTGGTACTCTGCCAATGAAGACAACAGTCTGGCCTTTTTCCCGCACTTGATCTCCCGCACAGGCACCTATCTCTCCGGGGTGGCTGGAATTGGTGTTGGTGAATCACTGGCCTATCTCATCGCTCCACCGCTCGAGGCGACCTATGCTCTCGATCAGGCCATGAAAGCGGCCGATGTTCGCATGTGTGTCTATTTTGCACCGCCGTCGGAAACAAACTTTTCCGGCGGTCTGCTCACCGGCACTCAAGCAGCTTGCAAGGCCGCATGTGAAGCGTTTCAGGATACTGTACTCGACATAGCCCGCAATCCCATTTACTTCATGGTTGGATGAGAGAATCTATGGCTGGTTTTTCCTACGGCTTTATCGAGACCCGAGGGTTGATTTGTGCCATTGAGGCAGCCGATGCGATGGCAAAAGCCGCCTGCGTGCGGCTTGTCAAAAAACACCATCCAGGCCAGGCCCTCGTGACAGTGATTTGCGAAGGCGAGCTGGCCGCCTGCCAGGCGGCCATCGATGCAGGCGCCGCGGCAGCCGTCCGCCTTGGTGAGTTGGTCTCTGCCCATGTCATTCCGCGTCCGGATGGCGATACCGATTATCTGGTCGATGAATTGATCAGCAAAAAAGGAAAAAGAAAAGGGCAAGGCAGCGGCAAGGCGGGACAAGCCAAGGGTAAGGGTGGACCGGGCAAGGCCGGCAGACCGGCAGGTAAGGGGACAAACCCCAAAAAACCGGAAAGCGGTGCAGGAAATCTAAGCGACCGTGCCCTGATTCACCTCAAAGATCATCCCGGAGGAAACACCGCTGATGAACTGGCTGAAGCCCTGAACTGCGACCGTTCCGCTATCCTTGCCGCTCTCAAAACGCTGCTGGATCTGGGAAAGATCGAAAAACTGGGACGCAAGTATTATCCCTTGCCGGAAAAATTATGAAAATCATCGTGGTTCTAAATAACAAGGGAGGTGTCGGGAAAACCACCAGCGCAGTCAACATCGCTGCGTGGTGCGCCCGCCTCGGCAAGAAAACCCTTATCGCTGACTTTGATCCCTCCGCAGGCACATCGCGCCATCTCGGTTTTGATCCGGATGTCAACCGAGTCAAAACCTTGTGCGATTATCTTGTCGACGAGAACCGCGATCTCAACGCCGCTATCCATTCCTGCAGCGAAGCGAACCTCTCTTGCCTGCCGGCTGAACCCGCTCTCAGTGATTTTTATCTCGAAGTGGCGAATGAGGAAGAAAATCATTTCTTTATCAACCGCGAACAAATTCCAGAGGAATTCGAACTGCTGTTTTGCGATTGCCCGCCCAATATGGGCCCGTTGGCCATGAATGCGCTGGCCATAGCCGATTACGCACTTGTCCCGGTACAGGCTCAGTTTCTTGCCCTGGCCGGACTTGCGGTGACCGACGATCTGCTCGATAAAACACGCCGTCATCTCAATCCACATTTGCAGATTCTGGGTTATTTTGTCACTCACTTCGACCGTCGGACCCGGAGCGCAGCCGAGATCTTTGAATTGCTACAGCAACGCTATGGACCGCTCCTCCTGCAGCAGGTAATCGGCATGAACGTCAAACTGGTGGAAGCGGCTCGGGCCGGTCAGCCCATTCTCAGCTATGCCCCGCGTGCGCGCGGAACACAGGAATATGGCGAATTGACCAGGGCTTTACTGACAAGGATCGGGGTATGATATGGATGACTTGAAAAATCACTTTCAGGACAAAGAACGCATCATCCAAGAATATGTCCCTGGCAAGCAGGTCACCCTGGCACACATGATCGCCCATCCAGGGGAAGAAGTGTGCAAAAAAATCGGCATTCCCTATGTCAATGCCATCGGCATTATGACCTTGACCCCCGGCGAAACAGCCATGATTGCCGGAGATATCGCTGTGAAGGCGGCCAATGTGCAGATCGGTTTTCTCGATCGGTTCACTGGCGCTCTGGTGATCTACGGAGAGGTAGGAGCTGTCGAGGAAGCCCTCAAGTCGGTCAACCAGACCTTGCAAACTATTCTGAATTACACACCTTGTGCGGTGACGGTGACCTGATGCTGAACAACTTTATTCTTATAGGCGGAACCGGCGTTGGCAAGTCAACACTTTTTGCGGCTCTTCTCAACCAGGAAGAAGAGGTTCGCAAAACCCAGGCGCTGGTGTTTCATGATGAGTGCACCATTGACACACCAGGTGAATACTTTGATAACCCTCGGCTCTATACAGCCTTGATTTCAACCATGACCGATATCAAAACGATTGTCTACGTGCATCAGGCCAATTCTCTGGAACGCAAGTTACCCTTTGGCTTGTTCTCCATTTATGATACAAAAAAAATCATTGGCGTCATATCGAAAATCGATCTGGCTGACGCCGAGATCGCCCAGGTGGAAGAGATCATCCGCGATGCAGGTATACATGGTCCCATCTTTCCGGTCTCGATCTATCAGCCTGAGAGCATCGACACCTTGCGGCTATTTCTAAGCAAGGAGACTCATGCCGCTTCCCAACAGGGAGCGTAAAAGGAAATAGACATGAAAACACTGATCAGCGCTCAGACGATTAAGGAAGCCAGCGCCGCCGGGATCAAGGAACTGCCCGCGATGGTGCAGACAACCATCATCACTCCTGAAGCGGCATCGCTTGCGGCCAGGCTCGGCATTGTGTTCGTTGCACCTGGCACACAGACTTGTCCGCAGGTTCAGACAAATTTACCCGCCGCCGACGACCAGGATCTGGTACGCTCAATCGCCAAACAGGTGATTCAGCGTCTGCCCGAGGAGAAACGCGACACTGCGACCATCGCACGTTTGGTGGCCGAGCAGCTGCAGCGACAGACCGCCGCCTCTTGTCCCGCACCTGCTGTCGCAGATCCCGTCCACCTGACAACCGCTGCACCGCAGACGAGTAAGACCACTTGCTGCCAGCGTCTGGTGGACGACAGTGGCCTGGTCGTCGTGCGCGGGGCTTCCGTGCGCATGGATATCATGGCCGAAGCTGGTCCTGGAAAACAGGTGCGTCTGGCCGATGTCATCACCTCGTCCGACAACTCCCCCATGTGCGCCGGTTTTATGACCTGGCGAAAACAGGACTCCTTTGCCTGGACGCTTGACTATGATGAGATTGACCTCGTGCTCCAGGGAACCCTGGCGATCACCATCAATGGCAAAACCTATGAGGGCAAAGTGGGAGACCTCTTTTATATTCCCAAAGGAAGCCAGATCATCTTTGGCACACCCAATTACACCAAGATCATGTATGTGACCTATCCGGCGGATTGGGCAGCACAAAAGTAGGGGCTCCGCTATGTCGACATTTATCACTGAAAACTGGCTGCGAGAAAATTTTGGCCTGGGATGGGGCACTGAGGTGCATCTACCAGTCGATAGCAGGCTAACCCCGGCAGCGCATCAACTCCTGGAAGAGCGCAAGATTGTTGTCAAACATGTGGACAGCGAAGGGCGGGTATTCGCTGTACAAAAGGGTGAGGAGACCCCTTTGCAAGTGCATCCCCTGACCACCAGCAGCCACCGTGAACAAGCCGTCTGCCTATTGTGTCAACAGACGGTAAAACAAAAACCTGAAGCGTTGACCCATCTGGATGAACACACGATGGTCGCCAAAAACCATCCCAGGCTCATCCTGCGCGGCAAACTGGACACCCTGATCGCTCGGATCGTTCTGACAGAGCTTGAATTCGATCCGGAGAACAAGTATCCGTGGCTTCATATTTATTTGGCCGACATCCGCTCCTATGCAGGGAATTTGCTTAAATCCGAAGTGAACGGAAATGAAATGACATCGATCCACCTTGGCACTGTGGATGAGGCGGTATTGCACGCCGTCTCGCACAATCCGCTCAAATATCTCGGTCACGACCATATTGTGCCGGAAAAAAGTCAGGGACGCAACGTCGCCCTTTTGAACCTCCTGCGCGCTGAGGTACGCGAGGTGGAACTGGAAATTTCCCGGGTCTTTATCACTGCTGAGCTCACCATCACCCGTGCAGATCTGATCCGCGCCGCCAACCGCCTCAGCAGTGCCATTTATGTGTTGATGTTGCTCACATTGCAGGCGGAACAGGGAAAAATGATCAACCTTGAAAAGGTGGTGCTCGAACAATGACACTGATCGATCGGGCAAGAGAATACTGTCGCCAGCAGCCGAAGCGCATCGTCTTTCCTGACGCGCATGATGAACGACTGCTGCGCGCAGCGCGTCATCTCAAGGACGAGCACCTTGCCCAGCCCATTCTGCTCGGCAGTCCGTTTGAGCTGCGCGAATTCGCCGATAAACACCACATCCCGACCCGTGGATTGGTCATCCTGCATCCGCAACATGTAGCGGACCGGAACCGCTATGTCGGCATTCTATACGGATTGCGCAAGGAGAAAGGGCTGACGTTGTTCGAGGCGAGCCAGCGTCTGGATGACCCTCTGTATATGGGAGCCATGCTTCTGCGTGAGGCGAAGGCTGATCTGTGCATCGCCGGCAACCTTTCCTCCACCGCCGATGTTTTGCGTGCAGCCATACAGATTATTGGCGTGGCGCCTGGTCTGCGGACGATTTCGAGTTTTTTTGCGATGATCGCGCCTGACGGCCAGCGTGTTTACGCCTTCGCTGATGCAGCGGTATTGCCCAACCCCAGTGTCGAACAGCTGGCGGATGTCGCCCTTGCCACAGCGGCACAGTATGAACGTCTCCAGAACGAGGAAGCACGGGTTGCCTTGCTCTCCTTTTCCACCAAAGGCAGCGCTCAACACCCCAAAGTCGACAAAGTGAGGCAAGCTTTCGAACGGGTGACCGCCATGGCTCCACACATTCATATAGATGGTGAACTGCAATTCGATGCGGCTTTTGTACAATCGGTCGCCGCTCGCAAGGCACCGAATAGCCCGGTTGCAGGGAAAGCCAATGTTTTTATTTTCCCAGATCTCAATTCTGGCAATATCGGCTACAAGCTGGTGGAACGGCTGGCTGGTTACAAAGCGCTCGGTCCGTTCTTGCAAGGCTTGTCCAAACCCATGCACGATCTTTCGCGCGGTTGCGGTTGGGAGCATATTGTGGAAATATCCCTGACAGCTGCTTATATGGCAAAATCCTAAAACTTATCCAAACATACGAACAGAGAGGAGTTACAAATGGAAGCACTGGGAATGATCGAAACCAGAGGTCTCGTGGCCCTGATTGAGGCCTCGGATGCGATGGTCAAGGCAGCAAGAGTCAAGCTGGTAGGTTTCCATCAGATCGGTTCCGGTTATGTGACCGCTTTGGTGCGGGGAGATGTGGCGGCCTGTAAGGCGGCCACAGATGCCGGTGCAGCAGCGGCGCAAAAAATTGGAGAGTTGGTATCGGTTCATGTTATTCCACGGCCTCATGGCGATCTTGAAGATACTTTCCCGATCAAAATCAAAGGTTCTATTGAAAAGTAATCTATTTTCACGAAGGGAGAAAGTTTTATGGAAGCGTTGGGCATGATTGAAACCAAGGGATTGGTCGCATTGATTGAAGCTTCAGATGCCATGGTCAAAGCGGCAAGAGTCAAACTGGTGGGATTCCATCAGATCGGGTCCGGTTATGTGACCGCACTGGTGCGCGGAGATGTGGCGGCCTGTAAGGCAGCAACTGACGCCGGTGCAGCAGCGGCGCAAAAAATTGGAGAGTTGGTGTCGGTCCATGTTATTCCGCGGCCTCATGGCGATCTGGAAGATATTTTCCCGATCAAAATGAAGGGCGAAATCAAGTAATCCGGCAATGTATCCGCCGCCGACCGCAAGGCCGGAGGCGTTTGCAGTATTCCGGACACTTTAAGAGGCAGATATGGAATTGGGTAAAATTATCGGCCAGGTCGTCGCCACTATCAAAGCCGAACAACTGACCGTTGGCAAGCTATTGCTGGTCAAGTTTATCGATGAGCATGGCAAGCCAGCGGGCAAGACTCAGGTCGCCCTTGACACCATTGGCGCCGGCGAAGGCGAGTGGGTCTTGGTGGTGCGCGGAAGTTCGGCGCGCGTCTCCATCAACAATGCCACCCCCATCGATCTCACCGTGGTCGGTATCATCGACACCGTGAGTTCGGAGGCCGGGATACTCTATCAAAAAAATGAAGCGAGCTGATAACAGGGAGAATCGGTAATGGATTTGAGTCAACAAGAGGTCGCCCAAATCGTTGAAGCTGTGGTGAAGCGGATGAACAACGGACCCGCCACCGGCCCGACGGGGCGATCCATCCACCCCGCCGGCATTTATGAAACCATGGAAGAAGCGGTGACGGCCGCCACGGCGGCACAGAAAAAGATCACCAATCTGGAATTTCGCCAAAAAGTCATCAACGCTATGCGTGAAGCTGGAGTGAAATTTGCGCGCGAGCTGGCGGAGATGGCCATTGCGGAAACCGGTATGGGGCGAGTGGAGGACAAAGTTGCCAAAAACACTTCACAAGCCTTGAAAACACCGGGGCCGGAAGTCATCCATGCCGAAGCGCTCTCGGGTGATCATGGTCTGACTCTAATCGAGAACGCCCCGTGGGGCGTGATCGCCTCTGTTACACCATCGACCAATCCAGCCGCGACCATCATCAACAACGCCATCAGCATGATCAGCGCTGGCAATTCGGTGGTCTTTGCGCCTCACCCAGCGGCAAAAATGGTCTCCCAGCGCTCCATTACCGTGCTCAATGAAGCCATCATCGCGGTCGGCGGTCCCCGTGACCTGCTCACCACTGTAGTCCAACCCAGTATCGAGACTGCACAGCAACTTTTCAAATACCCTGGAGTCGGACTGCTCGTGGTCACGGGTGGCGAGGCGGTGGTGCATGAAGCACGGCGTCAAACCGACAAGCGGTTGATTGCGGCTGGGGCCGGCAACCCTCCGGTCGTTGTCGACGAGACCGCAGATATCCCGCGCGCAGCAGCCTGTATCGTCGCTGGAGCGTCTTTCGACAACAATATCATCTGCGTGGATGAGAAAGAGATCATCGTCGTTGACTGCGTTGCTGATCAGCTCAAAAAGGAAATGACCAAGAACCATGCGGTTGAACTCGATGACCGGCAGGCTGAAGCAGTAGCCCGGGTCATCCTCAAGGACTACCCAGGCCCCAATCCAGTCATCAACCGAAAGATGGTCGGACGTGATGCAACCAAAATCGCCCTCGAGGCAGGCATTCAAGTGCCACCGGACACCCGGCTTCTCTTTGCCGAGACGGACAAGTCGCATCCCTTTGCCCAGATTGAATTGATGATGCCGGTCATTTCGGTCATTCGCGCCAACAACGCTGATGCGGCGATCGATATCGCCATCGAACTCGAACATGATCTGCATCATACCGCTGCGATGCATTCCAAAAATATCGATACCCTGCATCGCATGTCTCGAGAGATCAACACCAGTATCTTTGTGAAAAATGGATCATGCATTGCAGGCTTGGGATTTGGAGGTGAAGGCTGGACATCGATGACCATCTCTACACCTACCGGTGAAGGCGTGACCTGCAGCCGGACTTTTATCCGCCTGCGCCGTTGCGTCGTCGTCGATCACTTTCGAATTGTCTGAGGTAAACATGTCGATCGTGGAACAGGTCAATCAGCAACTGCGGCGGGTCGCCCGGATTGTCAATAAGGTAACCCCGGTAACCGGGGCACCCCCCTGTCGTCTGGGTATCGATCTTGGCACCGCCGACGTCGTTTTGATCGCATGCGATGAGGGGGGCAACCCTCATGCCGCCTTTCTGGAATGGGCGGATGTGGTGCGGGATGGGGTTGTCCTGGACTATTTTGGGGCGATCCATATCGTCAAAAAACTGGTGGAAAAGGCGGAGCGAAAACTCGGTTGCCGTTTCACGTCCGCATCCACTTCTTACCCGCCCGGCACTGACCCTTATGCGTGCATCAATGTGCTCAAAGCGGCCAACCTGGAATTGACCGGCATGCGCGATGAACCTTCGGTCGTTGCACAGCTGCTGCAAATCGATCATGGGGCTGTTGTCGACATCGGTGGCGGCACAACTGGCATATCGGTGGTACAGAACGGCCAGGTTATCTATTCCGCCGACGAGCCTACCGGCGGGCGCCACGTGACCCTGACTCTGGCTGGAAATCGCCGCATCTCCTATGAAGAAGCAGAAGCTATCAAACGCGGTCCTGATGCGGCGCACATTCTGCCCATAATTCAGCCGGTATTCGAAAAAATGGCCACCATCATCAAAAATCATATTGCCGGGTATTCCGTGGACCAGCTTTATCTTAGCGGTGGAACGTGCTGTTTTCCAGGTGCTGACCAAGTCTTTGCTGCCGAACTGCCAGACCTGGAGGTCATACTGCCTTCGGAACCCTTGTATCTGACCCCTCTGGCCATAGCCATAAATCAAAACACCGAGTCCTCTGATGCAAGAACATAGCGCTGCTTTGCAGAAAATCCGCGCCGCTGGAGTGGTCGGCGCTGGTGGAGCCGGTTTTCCCACCTATAAAAAACTCGATGCCCAAGTTGACCATATCATTGCCAACGGCGCCGAATGTGAACCCCTCATGTACAAAGACCGCGAAGTACTCCTGCAGGAAAAAGAGCGCTTGCTCGAAGGACTTTCGATCATGCAGCGCATCACCGGCGCAAAAAAGGTGACCATCGCCATCAAACGCAAAAACAGCGATGTGGCCAATCTACTCGATGCGGATTCGAGGCGACTTGGGTTCACAACCTTTATCATGGAAGATGTCTACCCAGCGGGAGACGAATATATCCTGGTTTACGATATCACCGGACGGCTGATACCGCCTGGCGGTCTACCTCTGCAGGTCGGTGCTCTCGTTCAGAACGTCGAGACCATTGTCAACATCGCTCGCGCCATGGCTGGGGAGCCGGTGACGGATAAATTTGTCACAGTAACCGGCGCCGTGGATCAAGCCATCACAGTGCGCATCCCCATCGGAACTCGTTTTTCCGACTGTCTGGCGCTTGCAGGCGGGGCAACCGTCAGCCATCCCCTGGTCTTCACCGGCGGAATCATGATGGGCGGTGTCGAAACCGATCTTTCCATGCCGGTGGTCAAGACAAATGGAGGGCTCATATTTTTGCCAACCGATCATCCGGTCGCGATGCGCAAATTGGCACCTGCGGCGCAGTATCTCCGCATTGGTCACAGTTGCTGTGATCAATGTTCCATGTGCACCGAATTGTGTCCACGCTACCTCCTCGGCTACCCAATCGAGCCACACAAGGTGATGCGCTCTCTTCTGATGACCGGCGACGATCTGGATCGGATCTCTCTCTGGGCTGCTTACTGCTGCGAATGCAATGTCTGTTCACTCTTTGCCTGTCCTGAAAAACTCGATCCCAAAAATATCTGTGCCGATGCAAAAAAGAGACTGCGCGAAAATGGCCTGAGTCGAACGCCTGATGAACTGGCAGCTTTGTCTCGGGATGTCCATCCGGTTCGCAGCGGTCGAGAAGTGCCAATCACCATGCTGTATCAACGATTGGGATTAAAGCCCTACGATCGCAAAGCACATTTTCTGGAAACGAATTTTGTTCCAGCCGAAGTCGAATTGCCGCTCCAACAACACATCGGCGCAGCCGCTGTGCCTGTTGTAAAAAGCGGTGATACGGTCGTACGTGGACAGCTAATCGCTGACGTCCCCGGGGAAAAACTGGGGTGCCCGGTGCATGCGTCCATCTCCGGTCGGATCAGTAAAGTTCAAGAGAATAGTATCATCATTAAAGCAGAATAGCTATCAAAACAGGGAAACAAAATGGGTGCAGCAATCGGGTTGGTCGAATTATCGAGCATAGCCAAGGGTGTTGAAGTAGCCGATGCCATGGTAAAAAGGGCTGAGGTTGCGGTCGTGGTCAACCGCACAATCTGCCCTGGAAAATATATGATACTCCTGAACGGGGATGTCGATGATGTAAATGCCAGCATCGAGACCGGCTTAGAGGTTGGTGGACATCAGGTGGTGGATCACTTTATCATCCCCAATGTGCATCGCAGCGTTTTCCCGGCATTGACCGGGACAGGCTCTGTTCCGGAACTGCGCGCCCTTGGAATTATCGAGTCCTTCTCGGTTGCATCGACAATCGAAGCAGCCGATGCAGCGGTCAAGGCTGCTGCTGTCGATCTGTTGGAAATTCATGTCGCCATGGCCATCGGCGGCAAGGCTTATGTGACCTTGACCGGAGATGTCGCCGCAGTGCAATCAGCGGTCGACGCCGGTGCTGCCGTCGTGAAACGCCGTGGGCTTCTCGTCGATCAAGTCGTTATCCCCTCCCCTCGTCGGGAGATTATCTCGCAATTCTACTAAACATTGCAGAGCTCGCTGGGCTCACAAGGTCATTCCAACTTCAGCACCGCGCAAAGCGTGTTTCGACACCACAATGGCCCAAAAGGCGCTGTCACATCCCGAGTGCGCGGTCGTTCCACGCCCCTCTGCACCATTCTCATAGAATCCATGCCCACCCAATAAATTCCTGAAAAATACGCCCGTTGTTACCCTATCTGGTTCTACGGCGAAATGGGTTTTCGCCGCTATCGAAAACCAGCAAATTTACTTGTGTTTTTCCTCCAAATCATTCAAATTCCAAGCAAAAGAGAATTCGAATTTCCCAGATCGAGATACAGCAATGCATCTCTCACCAAATCTGCAACTCTCATTGAAGGATATCGAACAACAACACCAATTGTGAAAATGAGCATCTCTTTTTATAAACAGGAAAGGATCAATCCGATGCGTGGTTTTTTGCTTCTCCTGCTGTTGCAGGCAATCTCCTGCAGTTCGCTGCAGACGCTGCCCTCGACCTTTTATGTATCGCCCAACGGCGACGATAGCTGGTCCGGGCGCCTGGCCAAAGCAAATGCAGATGCAACCGATGGTCCGTTTAAAACCCTCGAACAGGCACGTCAGGCGGTGCGCGATTACCGCGACAGTCGGCCAACCGTCGAAGCGATTGTCGTCACCCTGCTGTCCGGCGACTATCGCCGGCAAAGTGCATTTATCCTGGATGAGCGGGACAGCGGTTCTGCAGATCAACCGATCATATGGCGCGGAGAGGGCACTTTGCTGTCGCGACTGCTGGGAAGCGCCCGTCTCGATAGTTGGCAGATTGTCACCGATTCGAACCTGCTGCGACGCCTGCCGGAATCATCGCGTGCCGCTGTACGGATTGCCGATCTGCCGGCGGATCTGACATTGCCGGAAGCATGGAATCCCAGGGGCGCTCCGTTGCTGGAGCTGTTCGAACACGACAAAAAATTGCCTATGGCCAGCTATCCACAAAACGGCTGGCTGCGGATCGCCGATGTTCCACAGACCGGTGCAAAACGCTTTCATGAAGGTCTCGAGCGCGAAAAACGCTACGACGGTGTGCCGGTCGGCCGCCATTATGGCAGAATTCAGTATGACGACCCAAAGCCAAACCGATGGCAGGACTGGAGCAACATCTGGTTGCATGGCTATTGGACCTGGGATTGGAGCGACGCATATCAATTGGCCAGTTCAGTCGACACCCTGAAGCAGGAGATTATTCTGGCTGAGCCGCATCACAACTATGGGTATACCAAAAATCAGCGGTTTCGCTTTCTGAACATACTTGAAGAGCTTGACGAACCGGGTGAGTGGGTGTTTGATCGCGTCGGCCGCCGTATCCTTCTCTATCCCATAAATCCGACTGCAATGGAAGTTGAAATCAGCGTCTGTGCTTCTCCCCTATTTCATCTGCGCAGTTGTGAACATGTCAGGCTGGAAAATATCGCTTTTGCCGCTTCGCGCGGAAACGGCGTTGTAATCGAGGGTGGAAAAGACAATGTTATCGCTGGTTGTCGATTCTCTGGCCTGGGTAATCACGCCGTTGAAATCCACTGCGGCCGACACAACGGCGTGCAGAGCTGTGATATCACGGATGTCGCCATGGGCGGGATTGTGCTGGACGGCGGCGACCGGCAAAACCTGCTCCCGGCCGGCCATTTTGCCATCAACAACCATATCCACCATTTCAGCACCTGGTTGCGGACCTGGCAACTGGCCATTGATCTCCACGGCATCGGCCACCACGTCAGCCACAACCTGATCCATGACGCGCCGCACGAGGCAATCTATGTCCGCGGCAACGATCACCTATTGGAATTCAACGAGATCCATTCGGTTTGCCAGGAAACCGGCGATGCCGGCGCCATCCATACCGGCCGCGACTATACCTGGCGCGGCAACATCTACCGCCACAATTATATCCATGATCTGCAGGGCGCAGGCTTGCATGGCGTGACGGCACTCTATCTGGATGATTTCAGTTCGGGCTACACCTTGACCGGCAACCTCTGCGTGCGTTCCGGACGAGGAACTCTCGTCGGCGGCGGCCGCGACAACCTGGTTTGCAACAACGTCTATATCGAATGTTTTCCATCAATTATCCTCGATGGCCGCGGTTTGAGCTGGGCCGGCTACTACTTTAACGGCGGCTATCCTGTTCTGTTCGACAAACTCAACGAAATGAATGCCATGCAGCCGCCATACAGCGAGCGCTATCCCGAACTGCTCTCCCTCGGACAGGGCAATCCGGCAGAACCGGTGAACAATCGAATCGAAAACAACCTGTCGCTCGGCGGCCGGTTTATCGAATTGTATGACTTCTATGCCTATGATGTATCGAAAAATTCGATTCGCCAAAACTGCATCGCCGACAGCACAATCTGCAAAATCCTGGCCGAGCCGCCTTCAGGCTGGGACCCCTACTATTTGGATCTGGATCGATCTGAGGGGTATCGATTTATCAACAGCCCAGAAGACTTGCCGGAAGTTCTGGCAGATAACCTTTTTTGCGATCAGACGCCGATTGAATTCGACGCCAGGAAAAAGAAGATACGAATTCTGAACAATAAACTGCGGGAGCTGGGATTTGCCGCGCTTCCCCTGGATTCGATGGGATTGATGAAAGATCGATTTCGCCGAAGGATCATCCCCTGACGGATCGAGACCATCGTGTAATGCCAGGGACGAGTTATGGAGTTTTGGTGATTAGAGGTTTCCACTCTGTAGTTTTATAACCGAGTCGGCGTGCAAAAATCTGTCTGATTTTCATCTCCAGCTGGTCGATTTCAGCAGGAGTCAGCATTTCCAGATCGATTTTACCACCGGCGAATTGATTGTGCCCGCCGGCACTCTCGCGGCGCGATACCAAATGCTGGATTAGCTTGTTGGCTTGCGCGCGAGTGTTGCTGCTGCGCAAAGACAGATAGAGGCTGTTGTGAAAGCGGCCGGTGACCAGGGTCCAACTGGTCTTGCGGTGGCGCAGCAGCAGATCGGCCACTTCAGCCACTATTTCCGGGGTGTGTACATTGCCGATATGCGCGCAAATCAGATGTCGATAGGTTTGCGCCCTTTGCAGAGCACATTGGAGGGCGATAAAATAGTTGGTGGTTAGAGTGGGGTTGATGATTCTCGACAATTTTTGCATGCTGGCATGCGGGTAGATAGCCAGATAGGCCCGAATATCCCGTGCTGAGGCCTCACGGCCAAGATCCTGCGTTTCCGAACGGATCGCATACGACAATGCGGAGGCGACATCTGTGGGAAGCGGCAAATCGGCTGTGAGCAACCATTCGACCAACAGGGTCGCAGTCGATCCGACCTGTGGATCGATGATCATTCCGCTGCCGCTGCTGGTTCGCCGCCGCGGGTGGTGATCGATCACCAGATCGATCGGCATCCCTCCCTGCATGGCGTGGTTGCCTGCACCGGGCTGGGTGTCGATCAGGGCGACGCTGTCATACCTCTCCAGTTTGAGAAGACGAAGCCGTTTGACCGGGATTCGCAGTTCACGCACCATCGCTGCGTTCTCGGCGCGTCCGATGATACCGTCATAGGCAATATCGCTCGGCAGATGAAATCTAGCTTGCAGCAAATAGCGCAAAGCAAAAGCACTCGCCAACGCATCCGGATCCGGATGGTTGTGGATGACGATCAACAGCCGTTTGCGCTCGCTGAGGATTGCACTCAATTTTTTCAGCCGATTAAGGCTGTTGTCAGCCTGTAGAATGTCATTTGCCATCGATCATCCCTTTTGCAGCAGAACCACAGCACTTCTTGACCGCACGGGGTAGCGATTGTTTTGCTCGATTTGTCTGGCGTCATCGATCGACTCGACACAATCTTTGCCGGCGGGTTGAGCGGTATCGACGAGTCTGAACCAGGGGCGGGTATGCCAAACGGGTAACCGCACCAGGTGACTGATCGAATCCGCATTAAAAACAACATAAAGATGATAATTGCCGAGAGCAGAGGGCACTTCACTGCCGTCGAGCAAATAGGCCAACAGGCGAAGATTGGGATCTTCCCAGACCGGAGTCTCGAGATTGGCATCATACCAGGTAATATCCGGAATCTGATCAAAATCCAGATCCTTGCCGGTAAAGAAAGTCTGCCGTCGGAGAACGGAAAATTGCTTGCGCAGAGAAATCAACCGTCGACAAAATTCCCGAATCTCGGCATGCTTTGCAGCCTTTTGCCAGTTGAACCACGAAATCTCGTTGTCCTGGCAATACGCGTTGTTGTTACCTGCCTGTGAACGGTTAAACTCATCTCCTCCCAGCACCATAGGCGTCCCGATCGACATCATCAACAAACACCAGGCATTTTTAATCATGCGTTGGCGCAATTGCACAACAGTCGGATGGTCGGTTTCGCCTTCAATGCCGCAATTCCAGGAATAATTGTTGTTCGAACCGTCGCGGTTGTCTTCGAGATTGGCCTCATTGCGCTTTTGTTCATACGAATAGAGATCATTCAAGGTGAAGCCATCATGGCAGGTGATATAATTGATGCTGCGGTAAGGTGTGCGATGGTCGTCTTCGAACAAATCTGCCGACCCGGCTACCCTGCCGGCTAGATGGCGTGCCTGCCCCTGATCGCCCCGCCAAAATCGCCGCGCCGTGTCTCGGTAACGGTCGTTCCATTCAGCCCATAACTCGGGGAAATTGCCCATCTGATAACTCACAGTGTCCCAGGGTTCTGCGATCAAACCTACCTGTCGAAGAACCGGATCTTGTGCCACCTCTTGAAAAAATGGCGCTTCCCGATCGAATTTGCCATTGTGATGGCCGAGAATCGTTGCCAGGTCAAATCGAAAACCGTCTACTTGCATTTCCTGGCTCCAATACCGCAGGGAGTCAAGAACCATTTGCCGCACAATCGGTTCGTCAAAATTGAGAATATTGCCAGTTCCCGCATCATTCCGGTAAAAGCGGCCGGGTGCATCGCCTGGACCCTGCAGGGCGTAATAGGCCGGGTTATCGATGCCGCGAAACGAAAAAGTCGATCCTCGTTCATCGCCTTCGCCGGTGTGGTTGTAGACCACATCCAAGATCACCGCAATGCCGGCGCGATGCAACTCACGAACCAATGTTTTGAACTCTTCTATCTGGCACCCGGGGAAACGGCGACTGCTGTACCGCCAATTGGGAGCAAAAAAACCGATGGTGTTGTACCCCCAGTATTCAGACAACGCTGCAGAAGGAAAATCGAAACGCGGAGCGATTTCCTGAATCGGCAAGAGTTCGACAGCGTTGACCCCGAGACTTTGCAGATAGGGTATTTTTTCAATAAAGCTGAGATAAGATCCGGTACCCCTGGTATTGGCGCTGGGATGGGCGGTAAAACCCTTGACATGCACCTCGTAGATGATCCAATCGGTTGCCGCGATAGACGGTTTTTCGACGCCTTGCCAGTCGAAATCGCTCTGGTAAACCACACAGCGCGGTAAAACATCGCCATTGCTGCGCAAATCCAGCGACAGATCGCCCTTTTCAGATTCCGGACCGTAGGACAAGAGCTTTCCTTCCGGATCAAGATCTGAGCGGGGAAGAATCACCTGTGCGTAGGGATCGAGCACCATCTTGTTCGGATTGAATCGCAACCCTTTTTCGGGCGCATAAGGCCCTGCAACCCGGTATGCATAGAGTTGACCTGCACCGATACCGGGCACAAACAAACGCCAAATATCGTTATCGCGTTGCAGTGCCAGCTGGCGATCGGGTTCATCCCTGTTCGAATCGAATAGACAGAGATGCACCGCTTCAGCACGGCTGGAAAAAAGGGCAAATTCCACCCCATCATGCCGAATGCGCGCTCCCAGGCCGTTATCAATTTTGCTCTCTCTTTGCGCCATTTTTTTACCCCCATGCAGTCGCCATCCACATCAGCGCCGGCACAGACTGTTTCCCCTCTTCGAACATTTCACAAGCACCAGCCGATGGCTGTTATCCGTTTTTTTCAAGATATGCCTATTGCTGATGAAGGAAATCGGTACGCAGAATACTTTCAGGCGTTGACCAGATAACCGATGCCAAAAACCAATTTTTTTTGGATGCAATCAGAAACGGAGGAATATAAGACTTTTGTGCACTTCAAGCAAGGCTGAAAGAGGCAAACAAAAAGAGGGAAAAGCTGTGAGTATAAAAAGGGCCTCGCTGCTTTCAGCGAGGCCCCCCTAAAGATTTATTTGTTGACTTTGCTGACGTTGGCGGCTTGCGGTCCCTTGGGCCCGTTTTCGATCTCAAATTCGACTTCATCGCCTTCGTTGAGAACTTTGTAACCTTCGGCATTGATCGCTTTGTAATGGACAAACACGTCATCGCCATCCGGACGCTGGATAAAACCATAACCCTTGGCGCCGTTGAACCATTTCACAGTACCTCTTTCCATGCACGAACCCTTTCTCGAAAGATTTTTGCGCTGATTTACACAGCGCAATGACACGTACAGCCGAATGAGCCTAATAAAAAAGGTCGCATCCTATTGGTCAAGACAGCCCAATAGAGTTGCGACCTTTTCATACAAGTTCTATATAATTCTGGGTAGCCACGAGCAAATGCAGAACTCTCTAAGCTCAGTAACGGTGTACAGTTCCTTGACAACCGTATTTTACGGTTTTTTTTTTATATACGCAAGTACTTTTAAATTTTTTTTCATCCTTTCGGAATTCGGTCCGCTGGTCCCCTCTGAATCAGCAAACTGTTGCTCCAGGGATTCGTGTCGACCAAATCGAATCGGTCCAAATGCGACGAATCGCTTCATCGCCTTCGAATTATGCGACACTGCAGATTTGAAGAAAAACGAAAATTAGAGGGTTCTGTCCTTCCAATTCCACCATTTGAGCAATTCGGGATCATTCATTTCGTTACTCGCAAAATAGACTGCACAGCCCTGTAGCATGGCAGGAAACATGCGGTTTTGTGAACAATAACTTGAGGTATCGCAGCGACAACCAAGATTGCAGGCCATCCAATCAGAGGGATCACAAAACTATTTACCGTTTTGCCTGTCAGATCTTAAACCACCAGGTAATCTGCGCCCGTATCCCGAGTCCGCGCTCATTAGCGCTTATCCAAGCCTCTACTTGCTCCTTTCATACGATTGGTCCCTTTTTCCCAGTATTCATCACTTCATCCTATCAATAATGTCCCGTTTGATGACCGGACACCAAACTCCTCTCTCTCAATTTACGTTCGTGTTGGCGGAAGTCAAGGACAAAATCAAAATATCGCGAATAAATTCACAGAATTGATAATTGAATTCTTCGATGATTTTTTTAGCATCGCAATGAGGAAAGCAGAAAGGTTGAAGAGCAATTACAGATTGCAGTCGGCAGGCTGGCGAACAAACGAGGGTCACCCAACCATCATCCCGCAGGAACTGGAGGTTGAAATAAATACGATTAAAAAGGCGACTCATCGTTGGATGAGCCGCCTTTTGTCGGTCGGTTCACTTTATTTGAGCATAATCATCCGGTTGGTTTGGACAAAGTCGCCGGCTTGCAGTCGGTAAAAGTAGATTCCTGAGGAAACCGGCTGACCGCCGCTGTCTGCACCATCCCACACCACCCGGTGTTGTCCAGGCTGGATTGCGCCGTTTATCAGCATCCGGATCATCCGACCCTGCAAGTCATAAATTTCCAGTCTGACTGCAATCGGATCGTTAAAAGTGTTTGGCACATCATAGGAGAAAGTTGTGCCGGCGTTGAACGGATTTGGAAAGTTGGGATACAATTTGAATTCTTCCGGCAGCGATCCAGTAAAATCCGGATTATCGCTTGCCTGATAGGCAGCTCCCTGTTGTGCAAGCAACGTGCGCGGGCTTGCCGGCCGAACGACTTTGACCCAAAGAGGATCGGCGCTGTCACCGGTTCCCACTGTTGTCATACCGAGACGCCCATGATTGCCATTGCTGGTCAAGTCATGAGCGATCTGTCCGCTGCCTTCATTGAACGGATAATAGGCCATCAGACCGGTTTCAACGCCGGTTAAACCTGTATACATGGCACCGATGATGTCAGCCTCTGTTCGGGCGATATTCCAAATGCGCAACTCGTCGAGAATCGCATCCAGGTGAGCTTCATAATAGAATTCTTTGCCAAAAGGACGCTTGACCGCGCCGACAATCAGATCGCCGAGCAAGCTTCTGGGTGAAGATACTGCTTTCTTCTTCACTTCAGGAACACCGTTGATATAGATGACGGCTTCCTGGGAATGGAGATCATAGGTCGCGGCGACATGATACCACTGATCATCTTGCAAGGCCGTCAAAGAAGGCCCGAGCGGAATGGTCATACTGGACGTACCATTGACGGCAAGTGTTCGCAGACCGCCATGAATCTTGCCAGGTTTGTTGTGGAATCCAATATAATATTCGTCCCATGACCCTTTTTCCAGTACACGTGTCCAACTCTGGGTGGGATTGTCTGTTTTGATCCAGAACTCGATGGTAAAATGGTCTGCGACATTGAGGGTCGGGTGGTTTGCCACCTCCAGGAAATCGTCAATGCCATCGAAATAGAGAGCATAATTCTCAGCAGGTGCGCTTGTATCGGGAGTGACGATCGAAAACACCTGATCGCTGACATCGGACGGCGTGCCACTGGTACGGTCAATCACTTTTACCAGGCAGGAATCAGAATCGACCTTTGGAATGACCCATTCGTATAGGCCAGTTTGGGGAAGGTTGGCAGCAAGTCCAGTCCAGGCTTTGCCGTTGTCCAGGCTGAAGAGGATATCGACCTTTCCAATATAAGACTTGCTGGTCCAGGTAATTTGGGTTTTTTCGCCATAAGCGAAGATTTCGCCGCCATTGGGAGCGGTGACAAGGATTTCCGGCGGCGGATTGATGATGTGCACGGTTTCCCAGGTCTGATCGACAGGACAGTCGCCGTTTCCCTCAGAGATACGAATATGAGCCTTGTCCAACAGCTCATCGGGAGCCGTCCAGATATACGACCCATCGTTTGGGGTATCTTTTACAATCAGAATCCAGTTGGGATCGGTGTCATGTTTCTGGAATTCGATGGTGACCTTGTTGCCGATGTTGGATGAGACCCACTGGATTTCGTACGGCGTATTGCGCACAATCTCGGCATGGTTTTCTTCCGGCGGCGCCGTAATGTGGATCGTTTCGATGGGCAGGGAACCATGCAAATCGGTGGCCAAATCGTTGGTGATCACAATCCGATCCAGACGGGTGTAGTGTTCCTTGCCGCGGAACTGAATGGTGTGATGCCCAGCAGCAAGGTGAAAAAAGATGGGATCCAGCTCAGCCAAAATATTGGGAACACCGGTGACACCGCGATGGCTGATCCGGTCCCAGGTCCAGGCATACCCCTTGGTTGTGTCCCATAGATACTCGGGACCGCCATCAACCTTGACCAGCCAGCTGTTGCGGGTGCTGCCGGCGCCCAACGCCCTTGCCCAGATGACATAGATTCCTGGAGAGGTGATGTCGAAATCAAGGGTGCCGATCCCGGGATCGCTGCTGACATCACGAGCGGAATAGATGAATTGGCAGCCAAAAGCACGTCCATCGATCCCCACATACATATGAGAAGAAATCGCTGCATCTTCCCCCTCTTTTCGGATTGAGCTGAAGACGTAGCCGGTTAAATCGATTTCGATATCGTCATCGCTGTCATCATACACCATTTCATCCGCTGGATTTGCAATGCGGTAGCGCAATGACGACGTCGCATAACCCGGCACCATCGTCGCATAGCTGCCGGTGTTGGGCGCATCGGCAGTGAGCTTAAACCAGTTGATACCGCCGTCAAAACTGAAAAGGATCGCGACTGCAACAATTTCGGGATTGACTGCCCAGGTGACCGCCAAAGGATCACCGGCGAGAAGGGTGCCGCTATTGGGGGTCAAAAGATTAAAGCCGATGGGAGCCGTCGACACAGCCCAGGCTGGATCGTTGATATCAGCAAGAATAGGATCTGAACCAAGCACTCCATCATTATCGTTGATCGTCGCATCCTGGAAAACCTGATCCATCCCCTCATCCAGCTTGTGGTATGCAACCAAGCCGATCTCTGTTCCGGTCAGGGGCAGACCGCGATTGATCTTAATCTCTGCATCTGTACGCGCGATGTTCCAGATTCGAATTTCATCCAATGCCCCGGTAAAGGGTCGGTCAAAACTGACACGATTTCCGACCGTGATTGGCTCAATGCTGGCTGGCAAGAGCAGATTCGGGTGATTTAGAACGGCCACCGGAAGTCCATCGAAGAACAGGGTGCCGATGACATCAGCGCCTACCTCCGCGACTCGCACCGCCACATGATGCCAGCCTGGAGTTACCGTGTTGTTTGGTGAAGAAAGTTCGGGAGTGAGTGGCAGCAAAAATTTGACAGTATTGTCCGGTCCCAATCTTAGAATGAAGACGCCGTTGCAGTCTAGAATAACATCATTGTTTGTATAGGCGGTCGAGTTGAACCATGCTTCAAGGGTATAATTTCCAACTGCAACGTCCAACAGAGCGTTATCGACGATCACTCCAGCGTCATCGATACCATCAAAGGTCAACATGTTGCCTGCTTGACCAATGGCCAGGAGCCAGCCTGGTATGAGCAAAACCACAGCAAGCAAAAATCGTAACTTTTTCTTCATTCGCTTTTCCTCCAATTAGGAAAGGTTAATCCTGCCGAGTGCGCAACGTCGGTAATTTTTCGCCTCGCACGTACAAGTCGAACCCGGATTCGGTGCGAAGCACCGAATCCGGGTCGAACAATAAAATGCGTCAGTTTGATGAATTCGCTGAAGTAAAGTGCTTTGCTGATCAATCTTTGTGAGGATGCGGTCTGAAATGCTGGGGTTCTTGCAGCTGCGGCTGGGACAATGTCAATTTGATCATTGCTAAACAATCGGTTTAAGAGAATAAACCAAAATAGTGTATTAATTATTCCGTTTTGTTGCTGCAATTCTATACAAAAACCAAATATTTTTGTTCATCTGTTGATAAATGGCCGGGTTCAGAGGGTGGAATCGTCTCGCGGAGTTGGCGCGAAACATCGAATCGGGATAAGCATGAATTGACGTTATCTCGAGCAATTTTCACTTGCAAATGAAACGCCAGAATCGTACACTTGTTCTTGCTAACCGCAATAAAAAGATCTGATCAAAAGCCGCAAAGAACTCAGGAGCAAACTGTCTTGATGACCAGCCGTGAACGCGTCAAGCGAGCCATCACCTTTCGCCATCCCGATCAACTTCCACACTATTTGCCCGACGGCAAACCAAATGACATCCTGTGGTTGGCGCCGTGGACCATGGGACCTGACACCACCCCGCCCGACCGCCAGCCATGGACCCGGATCGGCGATATCGACCGTCGCATCGACGCCTGGGGTACAGTGTGGGAACGGGCCAATGGCCAGCCAAACGACATCGGTCAGGCTAAACAGGCCTCGATACCCGACATTACCCACCAGGCCGAATATCTCTTTCCCGATCGCAATGACCCTCGCTATTATCGAGCGCACCGGGCAGCCATAGCAGCCAACAACGCTGCCGAAAATCCGCTATATGCCCTCGGCGTTCTCGGCTTTTCCTCTTTGAATGAAGGAGTGCACAACAACATCGGCCTCGATCAGATGTTTCTCAGCTATCATCTCCATCCCGACCACCTCAAAGCTCTCATTGCCCGCTTCGCCGAAAAACAGCGCGAATCGATTGAACTGATGGCAAAACTCGGCTGTGATGGCGTGATGCTCTACGACGATTGGGGTCTGCAGGACCGTCTGATGGTCAGCCGCGATTTGATCCGCGAATTTTTCCTGCCCCATTACCGCGCCAACTGGCAGCGCGCACACGATTTGGGCATGCAGGTCTGGATGCATTCCTGCGGCTGCATCGTCGATATCCTCGACGATTTCATCGATGCCGGCCTCAATGTCATCCAGATGGATCAGCAGGAAAATATGGGATTGGAAAACCTTTCGAAACGCTTCGGAGGCCGCATCGCCTTCTGGTGCCCGGTAGATATTCAGCGGACGCTCAGCAGCGGCACTCCGGAACAGGTGGTCGCCTATGTACAAAGGATGATGCAGACCATCGGCAGCCACAACGGTGGTCTGGTGAGCATGTGCTACACCACTCCGGAGGTTATCCAGATCAAGCCCGACAATATCCGCGCCATGTGCGAAGCATTCCGCCATTATGGTGTTTATTCACCCGTGGCGAGCAGGAACACCGGGAAAAGCTCCAAATAGCGACACTCTACAATGTACCGACTGGTACCCAATGGTTGCGTCTGCTTGCCATGCCTGCCGACTCTGACCAGTCCAGGCCTTGATCGACAAATCAGATGTACTGAGTGGCAACAAACGAGGAAGATATGAAAAATTTCCTGTTCATCCTGTTGATCGTGACTACGGTTCCGCTCTGGAGTTTGGAATTGACGGTTTCACCCAACGGCGACGACAATTGGCCCGGCAGCGAGAGCAAACCCTTTCGCACTCTGGAGAAAGCCCGGGATGTCATTCGTGCGCTGAAAGCCCAAAACGATCTGCCGGCGGAAGGCGCCACGGTGTGGCTGCGCCAGGGTATCTATGAGCTTGCGAGCAGTTTTGAATTGCTCGAACAAGATTCAGGCACGCCCACTTCCCGCATCACCTATAGCGCATGGCCGGGCGAATCCGTGCTGATCACCGGCTCACACGCCCTGCCCGCTGAATCTTTTCAGCCGGTGCAGCCATCCGAACTTTTACGCCGCCTGCCTGAAATCAGCCGCGGCAAGGTTTGGAGCTGCGATCTGCGCAAACTAGGCATCCTGGATTACGGCCGATTGCAGCAATACGGCCATTCGCAATCGGTGGTACCGGCCCAGATGGAACTCTTTATCAACCGCCGGGTCATGACCTTGGCGCGCTACCCCAACAGCGGTTATCTGTTGATCGGCGAGGTCCTCGATCCCGGCTCCATTCCCCGCATCGGCGACTATGAAAACATCCGCGGCGGCACTTTTCGCTATACCGATGACCGCCATGCGCGCTGGATGCAGACCGACAACCTTTGGCTGCAGGGCACCTTTATGTGGGGATATGCCGACGATCACATCCAGGTGGCAGCAATCGATACCGCAGCCAAAACTGTTCGCCTGGCTTATCCGCATCTCTACGGCATCGGAACTGGAAAACCCTATCGCCATTATTATGCGCACAATTTGCTGGAAGAACTCGATCAAGCCGGCGAGTATTATATCGATCGCAAGAACGGTCGTTTGTACGTATGGCCGCCTGCCAATCTTGCCAATGCGGAAATCCGCGTCTCCGTGTTAGAGGATCCTCTGATCGTGATGGAAAATGTCTCCTTTGTCGATCTGAAAAATTTGACTATCGGCATGAGCCGCGGTATCGGCATCACGATCGAAGGCGGGGAAAACAATTTGATCGCCGGTTGCACTTTGCATGCATTGGGCATGACCGGAATTTTCATGGGCCAGGGTGCCCGACAAACCTTCCCCCACATTACCGTAGACGATTATGAAGGTTTTCCGGTCTCGCGCGAGATCGGTAACCTGCAGGGTCACCTGTACAAATACACCACCTGGGAACGCAACGGCGGCAAAAATCACCGCATCCTCAGCTGCGATATCTACGACACCGGCAGCGGCGCTATCTATCTGAGCGGCGGCAGCAAAAAAGAACTGACAGCGGGCAATTGTTCGGTGGAAAATTGTCGCCTCTACGACTACAACCGTCGCAACAAGTTTCTCTGGTCAGGCATCAACATCGATGGCTGCGGCAATCGCATCTCCCACAATGAGATTTACAATTCAGATTTCCAGGGGATCTATGTGCATGGCAACAATCATCTCTTTGAATACAACCACATCCATCATATCGCTCTCAATTCCAACGATTCATCGCCCTGGTATCTGGGGCGGGATCCCAGCGATCGCGGCAACGT
Source organism: bacterium (assembly GCA_029565675.1). Classification (GTDB taxonomy): domain Bacteria; phylum Zhuqueibacterota; class Zhuqueibacteria; order Residuimicrobiales; family Oceaniaggregativiventaceae; genus Sulfursilanivivens. The sequence goes on along the minus strand of JAKQNP010000040.1, from coordinate 53,421 downwards.
GATCCGCTACAATTTTTTTCATCACTGCGGCAATCCGGAACGCGAATGGACCATGGGCGTCTATTTCGACGATGGCACCTGCGGTGCGCTGGTCGAAGGCAATGTCTTTTATCGTGTCGGGTCCTACGGCACGATTTACAGCAATGCCGGCCACGACCTCGAAGTGCGCAACAATATCTTTGTGGAAGGTTATGGCCCGGTCCTGACCATCAAATCGATGTGGTACGATTTCGGCCGTGATCAGGTGTCGATTTTTTTTGATTCCGGCGGCATCTATCACCGCCGATTAACCCAGCTGCTGGACATCAAAAAGCCGCCCTACAGCGAACGCTATCCGGAACTCGTGGACTGGATGGACCTGCTGCCAGACGGTAAAACTTTTGTCGGCATGCGTCCTCGCCGAAATCGCTTTTACCACAACGCGATCATCGGGTATGACGAAACCTATCGGTGGGTCGGCGAACATGCACAATTCGAAATAGGATTGAACTTGATCAGTTCTCAAGACCCGGGTTTTATAGATAAAGCCGATTTGAATTTTCAGCTCTCCGATGATTCGCCGGTGTATAAGGAATTGCCCGAATTCAAAAAAATTCCATTTGCGGCGATCGGCCTGTATATCGATGAATATCGAACGAGTGTGGCAAAGTGATTTTCACTTATATGGGTATCGAACCGAAGACAGAAAAGGATATCAGGTAAACGTGCTGCAACGACATCAAACTGCTGCAAATGGTGTGCATGCCCCGGTACCGCGCGAAAGAATGTGTGCTGCGGCAGTCAAACTGCGCGACACTTATAACCGGGTCCCTGATGCGCCGTTTTTTCGAAAAACTTTTGGCCTGTGGATGGCCATCGACCACTGGTACGAAACCGGGTTGGACCGTTCCATCGATTTGGACGAATTTTTCTTCTTTGACCCGCCTGGGCATCACGAGTTGATGGAATTGGGTTGGTGTGAAGCCGAATTTTCGCCTGTTTTTCAGGAAGAGGTGGTCAAAGATCTCGGCGATAAAGAAATCGTCCGCGATACCGCCGGCAGGCATGTGCTCTATTTCAAAGGTCGGCGTCAGGGATTCATGCCCGAATATCTCGACCATCCCGTACACGACCGACGATCCTGGGAAGAAGAGGTCAAATGGCGCCTAGACCCGGGAACACCGGAGCGTTGGCATTCTCTTGAAGCGAGAATGCGGAGCGCAATCGCTGCAGCCGGAACCGGCAAAATGATCCAGCAGCGCCTCATCGGCGGTTATATGTATCTGCGCAGCCTGATTGGGCCGGAAAATTTGCTTTTCTTTTTCTACGATCATCCGGATCTGCTGCACGACTGCATGCAGACCTGGCTGGAACTCGCCGACCGCGTCATCGCAGCACATCAGCAATACGTCACCCTGGATGAGCTCTATATTGGCGAGGACATCTGCTACAACAACGGTCCGCTGATCTCCCCCGATATGATCAAAGCATTTTTGTTTCCTTATTATCAAGAGTTGGTCGGCCGGGTGCGCCGGCGGCAGATCGACCGCAACCGTCATCTCTATGTTCAACTCGACACGGACGGATATGCGGTGCCGGTAATCGAGCTCTATCGCAACGCCATCGGGATGGATGTCATGAGCCCGTTTGAAGTGGCTTCTGGATGCCATGTGAAGCAAATCGGACGCGACTATCCCTGGATGGTGCTGAGCGGTGGCATCGACAAACGCGTGCTGGCCCAGGGCCCACGAGCAATCGATGCGCATTTGCAGGAAATTCTGCCGGCAATGCGTCGGCGCGGCGGATATATCCCGACTTGCGACCATGGTGTACCGCCTGAGGTGACCTGGCAAAATTATCGACATTATAGACTGCGCTGCATAGAGATGGGAGGATAAATGCCGATCGATTTTTCTGCTGACCGCTGGGAGCGGGTGCAACGACAAACTGAACTCTGGTGGCAAAATAAACTCAACCGGCCGTTGATACAGGTTAGATTGCGCGGCAAAGATCCGCGGCGCCCCGCATCTCCCTTGCCTTTTCACGAATTCACGGCTTTTTACGACTTTGCGATCCCGGCCGAACAGGTGATTGACCGCATCGACTATGAGCTCTGCTGCACCGAGTTCCTGGGCGACGCTTTCCCACACTTTTGGCCCAATTTCGGCGCCGGCGTTCTGGGGGCATTCATGGGTGCACGTCCGGAATTGCGGGAAGAGACGGTATGGTTTCACGCGCCGGCGGAGCAAAAACCCGCTGAAATCGAATTGAAAGTCAATTGGCAACACCCCTGGTTGCAGCGGTTGGTCGACCTCATCGAGGCCGGCGTGGCTCGCTGGCAAGGACAGGTCCAGATCGGCATGACCGACCTGGGCGGCAATCTGGATCTGGTCTCTACTTTTCTGCCGGGCGAGAAATTGCTGCTGGCTCTTTTTGATGATCCAGAAGAAGTGGAACGCCTCACCTGGCAAGCCCATCAGGCGTGGTGGCAGGTTTTTGGCCTGCTGAACAATCGGCTGCAAAAAACCAATCCAGGCTACAGCTGCTGGACACCTCTCTTCTCCCGAACTCCTTACTACATGCTGCAATGCGATTTTTCTTATATGATCGGGCCTGACGCTTTTCACCGCTTCATCCTACCGGAACTGCGCCAAAGCGCTGAAAAGCTTGACCATGCCTTTTATCACCTCGACGGCGTCAATGCCAAAGTCCATCTGGACGATTTGTTGGCGATCGAAGCGATTCGCGGCATCCAATGGGTTCCCGGCGACGCAGCGCCTGATATCGGATGCTGGCCGGAAATCTACCGGAGGATCACGGCCAAAGGCAAGCATGTGCAATTCTTCAATGTGCAAGCCGGAGGCCGTCTGGACACGATTGACCAGCTGATCGAACAAACCGGTCGCCCGGGTGCTTTTGCGGCGGTGCTCGATGCCGACATCTCGCAGCGCAACCAAGTCATCGAACTCTTGCAGAAATATGAAATCGAACCCTGACAACCCCTATCCAAGTTCGTATGCCAAGGCGGCACCAGCCGTTTCCGCGGCAAGAATTGCAGACCCGAACAAGATGCAGCGCTTGCAGAACTGGTGGGAATTTGGTGATCAGGAAAGTCCCTGTATCCTGGCCACCATCGAACCCGACCGCCCGTCTCTGCCGCAAGATCGTGATCTGTCAGGATACTGGACCGATATCGATGGCGTGATGGCGCGTGAGATGGCACGAATCGAGCAGACTCACTGGCTCGGCGAGGCCGTCCCCTTTCATTACATCGACCTCGGCGCCAGCGCCATGCCCTGTGCGCTCGGCGCCCGAGTGGAGTTCATCGATAGCGAAACCATCTGGGCCCATCCGGTCTTTGTCGATATTGAAGAAGCGTTGCGCTGTCGTCTTGATCCTCACCAGCCTTTCTATCAGACCATCATCGAGTTGACCCGCCGCTCCACCCAAAAAGCGCCGGGACATCATTTTGTTGCTCCCTTTGCCCTAGGCGGTGTTCTCGACAACCTCATTGGACTCTGTGGCGCAGAAACAACGCTGACGTCGCTGCTCGACCACAAGAAACGAATCAAGCCGGTACTCAAACATTTACAACGGCTCTGGATCGACGCTTTTGCGGAAATCCAATCCCTGTTATCAGCGTCACATCCAGGAGAAGGCATCGGTTGGGCGGGCATCTGGGCACCGGGCACCACTTTCCCTTTACAAGAAGATTGTTCATACATGCTCTCTCCGGATTGTTTCGATGAATTTTGCCTGCCAGTCCTGGGTGATTTGGTCGATTTTCTCGATTATCCCCTCTATCATCTGGATGGAAACAGAGCGCTGGCACATCTCCCCAGCCTTTTGCGGCTAAACCGTCTGAAGGCGATCCAATGGCAGCCTGGCGCCGGCAGGGAGAGCATTGCCCAATGGACCGAACTGATCCGCACCATTTTGGCGCACCGGAAATCAGTACAAATTTTTGCCCGACCGGAAGAGATCGATGATCTTGTGCAAGCAGTGGGCAGCCGGGGAATTTTGATCAGCTGCACGAACATCACAGAACAAGAAGCAATAAAATTAGCTGAGCGTTTTCCGCAATCCTTCTGCGCCTAGCATTTGCGGATTTCCTTGAAGAGGTTTAATCAATCCGATCAGCCAGACCGTATTAAGATTGATCTTGCTGTTTATCCTGAAAGGAACACAATGCATCCGATCCTGATTTTCCATGCCAATCTCAACTACGCATACCTGACCCCGGATCGCTATGAATTCGTCATCCGCCGCGCGTATGAGATGATCATCGACACCTTTCACCATCGTTTTCCGGATTGTCAATATGTCTTTGAAGCCTCCGGATACACTTTGGATGAGATCGCCCAACGCACGCCCGATGTGCTGGAAAAGTTGCGCCGGGCGGTTGCCGGCGGCCAATGCGAATTCATGGGTTCACCCTATGCCCATCCAATGCTGCCCAATTTCCCGGCTGAGGACGGCAGTTGGTCGATCCGCTTTTCCAATCGCGCCTACCAACGCCACCTGGAAATGACACCGGCAAGCTTTTGGAATCCCGAATGCGGCTGGAACGGCCAGGTGCCGAAACAAGTATTGGAAAACGGTTACACAAATCTGATCGGCGATTTCGAAGCTTACAGCCGCTCTGTCGATGCCAATGGACAGCCGTTAAGGCCCGAGATCTATGAAAAAGAACATTCAGACGAACCTGGCTTTTACAATTTTGGTTTCCGTTATGACTTGCCGGGAACCGAACCTGCCATTCACTTTCCTTTTCAGCATATCCGCGGTGTGCAGGGCACGCCGCTGCGTATTTTTTTGCGCACCGACCGGATCGCTCAATTCGGCGTGCGCTATTTCATGGGGATGCAGGGGTATACATTGGAAAAATATCAGGAATTGATCGCCAGGTATTCACAGCAACCTGCAGGGGAAACCGAGGGCGCGCTGATCATCTATGCCGATGATGCAGAATATATCGGCACCAACGGCTGGTTTCGCTTAAAGTACGAGAATCAACCGGACCGTGTTTTCGAAGCGACGCCGGATTCGCAGCAAAAACTGATCGACCTCGTCGAATCCTGTCGTTCTCTCGGCTCCTTGATCACCTTCTCAGACGCCTGCCATTCCTTGCCGGCCCTGCCGGAAGAGCTCGGTTTCGACGACGATTCTGCCTGGCACGGTGCACGTGCATCGACCTGGGCACAAACACCGATGGCACGCCTCTTGCGCCCCTGGCAAGATCTCGTCCGCGAAAAACTGCAAGCGCAACAAAAAAAGATGGAACCGGAAAGTGCGGATCGCGCCTGGTACCATCTCACCAATTCCTACAATTCGGACGGCCAATGGCCGCCGACTTTGCCGGATGCGCCTCATATCATCCATCCGTTCAATTATCGCTACTGTTTCGAGAACCTGCTCAAGGCCGAGCTCCTGGTCGGCGGGATCGATCGTTCTCGCCTTTCCACCGACCCTTGGCAAACTTGTCAGGAAATCCTGTTTCCACAAGCGGAGCGGATCAGCACCAAGGCAAAAGAGTTGGCCGCTTCCGGCGATCCGCGGCTGCACGCCGCAGCCACCGATGCGCAGGCCAGGTTGCAAACCGTCCGCAATCCTGGTCGATTGAACCAAAGCGGAGAGCATGTGCTCTATCCGGCGGAATACCAAATCCGCGCCGATGACCTTCAAATCGCCCGACAACTGGTCGGTGGAATCGAGATTGAAAAGCTCTAGAGAGGACCGCTCATGTTCGGATTGCCCCTGATCGATATTCTTATGATCGCGATCTATTTTTGTTTTGTGATTTGTATCGGCATCTATGCGTCGCGGCGAATTCACAATCAAGAAGATTTTTTTCTCGGCGGCCGACGCTTCGGCAAATGGGTACAGACCTTCGCTGCGTTTGGACAGAGCACTTCAGCTGAGAGCGCAGTCGGTACCACAGTCCTGGTGGCGCGCAACGGGATAGCCGGCATATGGCAGAATTTGATCAGCGTTTTTGGTCTGCCGATCTATTGGATCACATCGATCTGGTATCGCCGCATGCGGCTGCTGACACTCGGCGATTTTTTCGAGGACCGTTACAACTCCAAGGGCATTGCCGCTCTCTATGCGCTGATCAGCGCTGCGTTTTTTATGCTGGTTATCGGACTGGGTTTTACCGCCATGAGCAAAACCATTACCGGCATCACCGCCAAACCTGTAAACCAACTTTCATCCGTCGAACTCGCCGAATATGAAAACGCTCTCGAATTGGAGCAACTCGAAAATACCGACAGTGCACTGTTGAGCGCAGATGATAAAAGCTCTCTCGAGCGCCTGCGGATCGAAAATCCGCGCAAGGAATTCTCCCCCATCGATGAAAAAATTCTGATCTGGGTGGTTGCCATTATCGTGATGATCTATGCCGTGATGGGTGGTCTGGAGGCCGCTTTCTTGACCGATATGCTGCAGGGTATCTTTATCCTGATCCTCTCTTTGCTTTTGCTGCCGTTTGCCGCGGTCAAGATCAACACCCTGACCGGCGGCAGCGGTTTAAGCGGTCTGGTGCAAGCCGCCCGGGCACATTTGCCCCAGGAAGCATTCGAAATCTGGGGAAGTCCGGTATTGATCGACTTTACCTGGTACTATATTATCGCTATCATGATCATGAGTCAAATCAATGTCGCAGTGCAAGCCAATCAACTGATCGTCTGCGGTTCAGCAAAAGATGAGTATACCGCCCGTCTGGGCTTCACCACCGGTATCTTTATGAAACGCTTTACTACCTTGCTCTGGGGCATTTCAGCCTTTTTGCTGGTGATTCTCTACAGCGGAGTGGTCAAAAATCCAGATTATCTATGGGGACATGCCTCGCGCGATTTGCTCGGATCAGTCGGTGTGGGATTGGTCGGTCTGATGATCGCTTGTTTGATGTCGGCTCTGATGAGCACTGCCGATGCGTTGATGCTCACGGCATCGAGCTTGATGACACACAATTTTTTTCGCCCGCTTTTTCCAAAGTTCAGCGAACATGGCTATATCTGGACCGGCAGAGTATTCGGATTTCTTATCTTGCTCGGCGGGGTTGCTTTTGCCAGCTGGTTTGATACCGTTTTTCAGATGCTCAAGTTGCTGTGGGAATTCAACATCTTTATGGCGGCCGGCTTCTGGCTTGGCGTGAAATGGCGCCGGGCGACGCGCACCGGCGCATGGTGGTCAATGGTCAGCGCTCTGCTCTTTTTCGGTATTCTGCAGGTAGCAATTCCGATGCTGCCTGGTGTCAAGACCCATCCTTATCTGGCAAAAACCGTCGATTCGATTCATGTCGAGCGCACTTATCTCGCTCGCCAGGTCGATGTGGAAGAACGACAAGCCGAGATCAAAATCTGGGAAAGCCTCAACGAGGCAGGTTGCGCGCCAGGCGAACGCCCGCAATCGCTCGAGGTTGGCATGACTTTTCGCAAAAGCTATGAGACACCCAAAAATTCCATTTTCTGGACGCAAGGATTGAAATACAACCAGAACGGCGTTCTGCAAGGCAGCGGCATGCTAACGCTCGAGTTGGTGCTCCTTGATCTGCTGGGTGGCAACCTGAGCAAAAATCCGCACGCTCTCAACGAGACAATCCGGGTGATCATTCGCACCTGCGTGCCCTTTTTCGTACTCATTCTTGTCTCTCTCCTGAGCAAGCCGGAAGACAAACAGCGACTGGATCGCTTTTTTGTCAAAATGAAAACACCCGTGCAGGCAAATCGCGAGGTCGATGCTCATGAAATTGAGCTCTCATATGCACAACCGCAGCGTTTTGATGATAAAAAATTGTTTCCGCATTCAAATTGGGAGTTTGAAAAATTCGATAAAATCGATATTATCGGCATTGTTCTTTTTACCATCGGCGGACTTTTAATACTCGCGGTTTTATATGCCATCGCACAACTGGGACTTGGGGCATGGTAAGCAGGTCAAGTCGGCACAATCCATTATAGCTTGAGAAAAACCGATGCCAGAAAACAGATTGGACTTTTTTGCCCGTATTGCCCTTGAACGCGTTCAACAGCGCGATCAGGAACTCATCGAACCGGTACCATCCCCTCCGCCGCAACAAATTTGGCAGGCTGAGTGGCTGTCGGTTCCGCAACTCGTAGAACCGGCCGAAAAGCTCGACTGTCAGAAAAAACTCGATCAGGAACTCGCCTCTTATAGGCACAAGTTTGCTCCCTTTATGCGGGATTGCGCTCCGCCTTGCCAACACACGCGCAACACCATCGAGGTGGAGCGCTTTGATTGGCGAATCGAAACAACCGCAGACAGGTCTGATTTCAAGTCCGCGTTGGACGGCGAAGGCGATTGGCAACCGGTCGTTGTCCCCCATTACGGCCCGCCGCTCGGCCGCAAAGCCACGATTTATCGCACCACTATCGATTTAACCGCTCCTTTCTTCTCTGCGGGGTCGATCTTTATCCGTTTCGACGGAGTTGATTACCGAACCCAGGTCTTTGTTAACAACAGTTTCATCGGTACGCACGAGGGCTTCTTTGCCCCCTTCGAATTCGACATCACCGCAGCGGTTCGCCCCGGCAAAAACTGTGTGGTCATCCGTGTTGAAAACGATTATATCTTTATGGGCAGCCGCGATGAAAACAGCCCGGAGCATTATGAAGGCGAAAAGCTCTATGCCGCCACCGGTCCCGGTTACGACGATGCCGAAATGGGCTGGCATCATTGCCCACCGGCGATGGGGATCTATCAGCCGGTGTTCATCGAAGCGCGGTCGCGTATGCATATCGCCGACTGTTTTGTCCGTTTTCTGCCTGACGGTTGTTCAGGCGAAGCATGGATCACGGTTCATTCAGCGGATGTCTTCCCTGGAGAGGTTCTGTTCAACTTGTCAGTGTACGGCAAGAATTTTGACCAAATCATCTTTCAAAATAAGCGCTTTTCTCCGCAAGGCTTGCATATCCCGGGATTGGGAGACGTGGCCAAACGCGTGGAATCGGCACTGCCGCTCAAAGCGGGCGCCGGGGAAAATCTGTTTCGCGTTCCATTCGTGATCGATTCGGTACGGCGATGGGATCTGGATTCGCCCTGGCTTTATCAGCTGCAAGTCGATTTGCTCGGCTCCAATGGGGTAACCATTGATTCCCTGGCATGTGATTTTGGCATGCGGACATTTCGCATGGACACTGCAGACGAACCGCGCGGACGCTTTTTTCTCAACGATCGACCGATCAAATTGCGCGGCGCCAACACCATGGGCCATGAGCAGCAATGCGTGATGCGAAAGAATTTGGAGCAACTGCGCGACGATATCCTGTTGGCAAAAATTGCCGGTCTCAATTTTCTCCGTTTGACCCAACGTCCGGTCCAGCGCCAGGTTTATGAAATGTGTGATCGTTTGGGCATGCTGACGCAGTCCGATCTGCCCTTGTTTGGCGTGTTGCGCCGCCCAAAATGGCTCGAAGCAGTCCGCCAGGTGGGTGAAATGGTCAGGCTGGTTCGCGACCATCCGTGCAATGCCCTGATCTCATACATCAATGAGCCCTTCCCGAACGGTATGGATGAACCACACCGCCATCTGCTGCGCAGTGAGTTGCAAGATTTTTTTACCATCGCCGATCTCGTCGCCCGTCAGGAAAATCCCGACCAGGTCATCAAAGCAGTGGATGGCGATTACGACCCTCCCGCACCCGGCTTTCCGGACAACCATTGCTATTGCGGCTGGTACAACGGCCACGGCATCGATCTGGGCAAGCTCCACAAAGGCTATTGGCAAAAAGTCAAGCCTGGCTGGAACTATGGGTGCGGCGAATTCGGATCCGAAGGCCTTGATCCGGTGGATCTCATGCGCCGGCATTACCCGGCCGAGTGGCTGCCGCAATCAGCAAAAGTGGAAAAAACCTGGAGTCCCGACCGCATTCTGCAGGCGCAGACCGGCCGTTTTCACTATCTCTGGTTTGAAACCCCTGCTTCCCTGCAAGACTGGGTCGAAGCCAGCCATGCCCACCAGGCGTGGATCACCCGCCTGATGACTGAAGCATTCCGCCGCAACCGGCACATGCACAGTTTTGCTATCCATCTGCTGATCGATGCATTTCCGGCAGGCTGGATGAAAGCGATCGTCGACAGTGAACGCCGTGCCAAACCTGCTTACTTTGCCTATCGCGAGGCTCTGACCCCGCTGCTGGTTTGTTGGCGCAGCGACCGCCAGGCCTGGAATTTTGACGAAGAGATCGAATTGGAAGCCTGGATCTGCAACGATACAGCAGAAAATTACGTAGATCTGCGACTGGTCTATACTCTGGAAAAAGAAGGGCAAATCGCTCAGCGCGGCGAGCAATCGGCGGCGATCAAAGCGCTGGACAGCTATTGCCCGGCGCAAGTTCGTTTTCAACCGGTCAGCACATCCGTCCGCTGCGAGTGGATTGCCCGCTTGCGCCTCTTTGACCAGTCTGGCGCACTGTTGAGCGAATCGGAATCGACGCTATCGATTTTTCCGTCTTTGCCAGCACACCAGAGGCACCACTTCTATGCCTTCTCAGCTCCGCCTGGACCGGCTGCAACGCTCCTGCAAACGTTGAATATCGCTGCCGAGCCTATTCCGGATTCGCTGCCAGCAAACGCAGTGGTGATCCTCGATGGGTTGTTGTCAAACACCGGTGAGATGACAAAAATCGAACAAGCGGTCAAGGCGGGGGCAACCGCCGTAGTGCTCTTGCTCGCACCAGGAGAAATGACAATCGCCGGCGATCGCATCAAAGTGGAAAAATGCGGCATGGGAGAACGCCATTTCGTGGCTCGCTGCGGCCACCACCTGACCAGCGGTTTCGGGCCCAAAGATTTCTCGTTTTGGTACAGCGCTCCATTGGATCGGGTGACGCCGTTTTTGGACACCGTTTTTGTCGCTCCCGGCTGGACTCCAATCCTGATCAGCGGCAATGGTTCATGGCAGGCGGATTGGGAACCCAAGTTCGCCGCAGCTGAAAAAAGATCCGGTAAAGGCGTATGGCGCATCTGCCAGCTGCACCTGCACGACCATATAACCGGCAATCCAGCCGCCGAATGGTTTGCGCGGCGACTGCTCGATTTGATCGACTGGAACCGCATCTGCTGATGCCATTGAGAAGAACGAATAATGAAAAACCTGCATCACTACCTGGAAAAACTGGAAAAAATCCTCGATCCTGACCATCTGCGCAAATCGCGGGAATTGCAAAAACGCGCATTCGCCTTTCAGCCTGTCGATCATCTACCGACGGCGATCGATTTTCCAGTGGCGCAAGAGGAATGGCCCACCTTTCGCTTTGACGAATTTATCGCGGACCGGCAAAAAATGCTGCTTAACGAGCTGCGGCCGATCTACCTGTCGGCCCTGATCAAAGACGACCGGCTGACCGGCATCCGCGCCAACTTCGGCACCGGCATCATCGCTTCACTCTTTGGTTGCGAGATCCGGACTTTTGACCACGCATTGCCGATCGCTCTGCCGCTGGGCCAGGCAGCTATCGAGGGCCTGCTGCAACGGGGAGTGCCCTCGTTTCAGCAACCTGCATGGCTGCAGATCGAAGAAACTGTGGCTTTTTACCAACAAGCGCTGCAGCCGTACCCCCTCCTTTCCCAGGAAATTGGTTACCAAATGTTCGATATCCAGGGTCCATTTGACAATGCCAGCATCATCTGGGGATCGGACATCTACCTGGCGTTCTACGATCAACCAGAAAAAATATGCGATCTGATGCAGCTGGTCACTCTGACGATTGCTGAAGCAGTCAAACGGCAACGGCTTGTAGACGGCCGCGCTTTGGTTGAGCATGACGGTGCATGGAATTATTTAGGCGGTGTTTGTGTGCGCAACGACTCGACGGTCAATCTGAGCGGCACCGCATATGGCAAGTGGGTAAGAGAGTTCGATGCCCAGCTTTTGCAGCCGTGGGGAGGCTGGATTCACTTTTGCGGCAGAGCGCATCAGTGGTGGAAAGAGCTTTTGACACTGCCTGGATTGCGGGGGATCAATCCTTATCAAGGTGAATATTACGATTTGCTCGAGATGCACGAAACTTGTGCCGCGCACGGCATCGCTCTGGTGCAATGGACGGTCCCGATCGCCGCTGATTATCGCGATCGCATCCGCACCGGTTTTTCGCGCATCTGTCAGGTAAAAAATCGCGATGCAGCCCTGTTTGCCGTGGAACAACTGCACCGCACCGGTCATGTCGACCCTTTGCCGGAGTAAGAGGATTTTCTTGCTGATTTATTTCTCGCCCCAACCAGTTCGCTCCACAACCCAGTAAAAAAGTGCTCGGCATTTCGGCCCATATTTCGGGTATTGTAGCCGCCTTCCTGCACCACCAGAGTGGGCCGGTGCAATTTGCCGATCATCTCGCCGTTTGCAAGAAAATCGCAGGCGGCGAGATTCCAGGAACCGGTTGGATCTCCCTTTGCGGTATCCAGGCCCAGCGCAATGACGAGGAAATCAGGATCGAATTGTTTGATTTTGCCCAGCGCCTTTTGCAGGGACTGTCGATAGCGATCGCCATCTACAGATTCGGGAAGGGTCAAATTGATATTAAAGCCTTTGCCCTCGCCTTCTCCCTGTTCATCGGCAAAACCGCTAAAATAGGGGTAGGCAAAACTGGGATGGCCGTGAATGGAAACCGTCAACACATCACTGCGGCTGTAGAAAATTTGCTGTTGGCCGTTGCCGTGATGATAATCGATATCGAGAATGGCAACCCGGCCATGTCGACTGAGAAACTCCGCAGCAATTGCATTTGAATTGAAATAACAAAATCCGCCAAAAGCCCGGTTTTCGGCGTGGTGGCCGGGTGGTCGAACCAGAGCATAAGCGAGCAGGTGGCCGTGCAACAAACTCGAGGCTGCGGTCAGGGCGCAATCAACTGCGCGTTTGGCAGCCATATAGGCGTTGCGGTTCAAGGGAGTAAAAGTGTCGATGCAATAGTAACCGGCACGAATTGGCAATTCTTTTGGCGGTCGTGCAGCATTTCGGATGGGGAAAACGTACGGGTAAATCGATCTTTTGTTTTCCAATTTTAGGCAGACAGCGTGCAAATAGTTTATAAAATCGCTGTCGTGAACCGAGCGCAACCATTTTTCCGAATAGGAATGAACCTTGACTTCCTGGAATAATCCTGTGGGCGCCAATTTTTCGCGGATTCGAGCGATGCGAATCGGCGATTCCACATAGCCGCGTTCGCGAATGTGATGAATATTATGGCGGTCGTTGATCGTTAAAACAATGCGTTCATCGGCAGGAATCTGAAAGGCAGTCTTGTTTTCGCGCGGAGCAGTAACATAACGGGGTGAACGCAAGCGCACCGGGTCGTGGTGAAACGAAGCAACCACTTTCTCCACATAGGCAGGAGGACAGAGATCGCCGTATTTGCGCTCCAGAATGGCGCGCACAACTTGTTTGGCACTTTCCCGCCGCAGACGTGGCGGCAGTCCAAGAGAATCAAAAACCAAATAAGGGGCGCATTCGTCGTCTGGTTTTACCGGTGTTTCGTAAGCGGTCCCTGTGACAGGATAGGCGCCGTATTGTTCGTAGAATTTCAACCTTGCAGCGTTTTGTTTCAAAACCGCCAAGTCGCTGCACAAATTTGGGTCGTCGGGTAGGCATTCAAAAAACAGGCCAATGCCTCCCAGCAGCTGCGCTTCCTGTCGAACCCGTTCATAGAGTGCGCCACCGATCCCACGCCCGGTAAGCTGCGCAGCTGCTGAAAGATAGTCTAGATAGGCGAAACGCATATCTGGCTCATGCAGCAACAGAGCAAAACCAAGAACACGATTGTTCTGATCTTCGGCAACGAACAGGATCGACTGGAATCCGGTTTTGAAAGGATTGCGCAGTTTTTCGGCCAAAGCATCGATCTCTTTCTTGCGGATTTGCTGGAACTGAGCCGCCAGAATATCTTTGACCTGCTCGACAGCCGCGCGATTCTGTGGAAGAACTGCATCGAATATACGGCGAATTCTAAACATCGCGTTTCACTTATACAAGAGCCTAAAAAACCAGATCGTCCACCAACAGAGTTTGATCGACCTCATCGAACAACGAATCAGTGGTTTCCTCTTTTGCCACCCGATGTTGAGTCGGCCGGCTTTTGCCAATCGGTTGCGTATAGCGAAAGATCTTGCCGGCATAGTTGCGCATGACCACCTCGGTGTCGGTGATCGATTGCACGTATTCGGGTAACAGCGGGATTTTGCCGCCGCCGCCAGGAGCATCGATTACAAAATGCGGCACGGCCAGCCCTGAGGTCCAGCCCCGCAGCGATTTGATGATCTCGAGTCCTTTTTCAACTCGGGTGCGGAAATGATCGGTGCCGAAGACCATGTCAGCCTGATAGATATAGTAAGGCCGTACGCGCGCCTGCAACAACTTTTGCACCAGCAGCTTCATGGTCTGCGGATCATCGTTCACATCCTTGAGCAATACCGTCTGATTTCCCAGCGGAATACCGGCATCTGCAAGACGGCCAAGAGCTTTGACCGCCAGCGGGGTCAGTTCCCGTGGATGGTTGAAATGCACGTTCATGTAGAGCGGATGGTACTTTTTCAACATTTTGACGAGCTTGGTGGTAATGCGATGCGGCAAGAAACAGGGCATCCGCGTACCGATCCGGATGATCTGAATATGCGGGATGGCCCGAACTTTCTGCAAAATGGCTTCCAATTTGGCATCGCTCAACATCAGAGGATCGCCACCCGATAGAATCACATCGCGGATTTCTGGATGAGAGCGAATATAGTCGACCCCTTCGTCGATAAAATTGCGATTTATTTTTTCAGGATCGCCGACCTTGCGTTTGCGAGTACAAAAGCGACAATAGCTGCCACAGACCGGTGAAATCAAAAACAAGCAACGGTCAGGATAACGATGGACAATATTGTTGACCGGTGAATCTTCATCCTCAGCAAGAGGATCAACATATAGTCCATGGTTTTCCAGTTCGCGCTCATCCGGGACAACTTGTCGGTAAATCGGATCATTCTTTTTTTCTATTAAAGAAAGATAATAGGGAGTAATTTTCATTTTAAACGTTTGTTCGACTTTGCGCAGCGCTTCCGGAGAAATATCGAATCGCTTCGCCAATTCATCGACATGAGTGACGCTTTTCTGCAATTGCTTGCGCCAGCGTTCCATCTACTCCTCGCCTCCTCTCGCGGGTATGAATCGTTTAACATAGATCAGACGATCGTCCCCTAGCCGATAAAAATGAGCGATACGGGCTTCGATCGCATAACCATTGCGTTCATAGAATTTTTGTGTGGAGCTGTAACGCTCCTGCGAAGATGTCTCGATAATCAACATCCTCCCCTCCTGTTCCAATACGAGGTTTTCGACATACAACAACAGTTGTTTGCCCACCCCCTGATTCTGCATGTCCGGAGAAACGGCGATCCAATAGAGATCAAAGGTTCCTACAGTTGCAGGAGTGGGTCCGTAACACATATAGCCGACCACTCGATCCGCCTGGGTGGTTGCGACATAGATAAAATAATCCTTTTGCTCGGCGCTGAACAAAAATATATCGACCAATTCCATGGCCACACTGATTTCATCCAGCGTAAACATATCGGTCTGTTGCAGGATCTCATAAATTGCTGAACGATCGCGAGGCAGCATTTTTCGGATTTGAATCATTGTTTTTCCTTGCAATGGCTTGTTCGATGATCGTCGAGACAAATTGGCTGTATTTAATGCCGGCGGCATGTAGAGCCCGCGCAAATCCTGCATCAGCGGAAATGTCGGGATTGGGATTGTACTCAAGGACGAATACCTTTCCTGAATGATCGACGCGCATATCCACCCGTCCATAATCCCGTCCATGCAAGGCGCTGTAAACCTGCAGAGCGGTCTCGTCGAGGCGACTGCGCAAAGCGGCATCGATCTTGGCCGGGCAAATCGACGGTGTCTGTCGATAGGCCGGATGATCGGGAAGCCACTTGGCTTCATAACTTGTGATCCGCGGTTGATCAGCGGGCAGATCGGTGAATTGAATTTCGGCAACCGCGACGACCCGAGCTGGTTGATTGCCCAGCAAGCTGACATTGAACTCGCGGCCATCGATAAAAGACTCGACCAAAACCGGCTGGCGGTAGCGCTTCAGCAAATCGGCCACAGCTCGCCGCAGCCCTATTTCGTCGTTGACCACCGAAGTGGCGGTGATACCAAGACTGGCATCCTCTCGCGAAGGCTTGGCGATCACAGGAAAATCAAGCTCGAATTTCTGCTCAACCTCGGTAAAAACCTGGAAATCGGGTGTCGGGACAGAGAGCGCGCGGAACAATTGCTTGCTCAAAACCTTGTCTTGAGCCAAGCCAAGAGTCAATGGAGTATTGCCGGTATACGGCAATCCCAATAACTCCCATATTGATGCAACATGCATCTCGTGACGAGCCGAGCCTCGATAACCCTCGCAGAGGTTAAACACCACATCAGGCCGGAATTGCTCGATCATCTCGAGATCGATTTCCAAATTTTTCACCCCAAGACAAATCGGTTCATAACCGAGATCGCGCACACTGCGCATGACAGCATCCACTTGATTTTCGACTGCGGTCTCGGAAATGCGATCCAGCTCATTTTCCGGTGTTTCTTCTGCTGGTTGGTTGAAGGCGATCAGCACTTTCATCGCAACGATCCGTTTATGAAGCGATTCCGTAGCGCCGAGCTGCTATCGACACAACTTGCTGCAGCATGTCGGCATAACCAAAGCCGGCCGAACGCGCGGCTTTGGGGAAACAAGAGTTGTCCTCAGGTTTTGGCAATATGCCGGGCAGAGGATTGACTTCCAAAATATTGGGGATTCCCTGGTCATCGAGGCGCAAATCGATACGCCCCCAATCCCGCAAGCCGAGCACCTGAAAAGTCTTGAGCACCACTTTTTCGATTTGCTGATACAGCCGCTGGTCAATTGGCGCCGGACACTGAAAAATATTCAACGGACGTTCCCTTGTATCCCATATCCATTTGGCTTCGTATGAGTAGATGGGTTGGGCGCCTGCCGGCAATTCATGGTACTGAATCGCAACCAGTGGCAACAGAATGGTCTCCCGACCGTTCCCCCAAACCGCAGCAGTGAATTCCGCTCCTGACAAAAATTTTTCCACGATTACCGGTTGCTGGTAGAGATTCAATTTTTCCGCGATTCGCGCTCGCGCCGATTGCGGATCGGTCACAACCGAATCGTCAAAAATACCCTTGCTGCTGCCTTCGGCCAATGGCTTGATGATCACCGGCTCCGCGAATTCCCAGCCGTCGAGTTGATCGATGGAATCGATCAAACGGAACGGCGCGTTGGCGATTTGATGATACGACAGAATTTCTTTGGTGCGCGCCTTGTTCAGACACAATGCCAAGGTCAACGGATCTGAACCGGTATAGGGCAATCCCAACCGCTCGCACAACATCGGGATATACGATTCGCGAAAATCGCCGAACAACCCCTCTGCCATATTGAAGACCAGATCCGGGTTAGCCTCAAAGAGTCTGTCGGCAGCTCGATTATCGGCTTCAACGCCAATAACAGTATGCCCGGAATGCTGCAGTCCTGTTTGAACAGCCTCGATGGTTTCCGGGCTGTCGCCCTCGGCGAAAAAATCTTCGCTGGCCTGCGACACCCCTTTTGCTCCCAATCGATTTTTAAACTCTGCTTCGAGTCCAGCTTTGGTGCTAAATGTCAAGGCAATTTTCATCGACCGGTTCCAACTCACCTTATATGGTTCTCAATCTCGCTTCTGCTGGAGATGAACAATTGAATGTTCACCGAAACCTGTTCGGCTTATTCTATTGCACACCTTCAAATATTGTGCCAACTATTCGATTGCAGTTTTTTTATTGTTATTATTGGGGTTAGTCAGCTTCTTTGCTGATGGATAAATGACAAAGGCGGGGTTATTTCTTTTTTTGAGAATGGCAAGGAATTTATCGCGGTCAGACTTATCAAATTGATAAAAACGGATAATATCGACGCCCAGGTTTCCAAAAATGATAATCGCGTTGCAGTGGCATCATGAGCTGTTGTGCCGATGTTGGCTGCGCAATCAATGGTCCTGGATCTGATACTCTTTGATTTTTCGATAGAGAGTCGCCAATCCAGTTTGCAAAACCTGGGCAACCCGGTTTTTATCATAATTGTAATAGATCAGGTTTTTTTCGACCGCCAGTTTTTCGATTTCCATCAAGGACATGCCTACCGTCGCTCCGATGGATCCTTCGGCAGACTCGGATCCGACCGCCAAGCCTGGAAAATGCATCAATGAGAGGACAGGTTCGCGCGACAGGACCACCGCCCGTTCGACCATGTTCTCCAGCTCGCGGATATTTCCCGGCCAGGGATAGCGCTGCGCCTGCTTGACCACCTGCGGATCGACGCTCTGGATCTGCTTGTTGTTGATGGCGTTATACTTTTCGATGAAGGATTGGATCAAAAAGGGGATATCCTCTGTGTGCTCGCGCAAAGGAGGCATGTTGATGGCAATGACATTCAGGCGATAGAAAAGATCGCTGCGAAAGGTCCCTTCCTTTACTTTCTTTTCCAGGTCGGCATTGGTCGCGGCGAGGACGCGCACATCAACCGTCAAGGTTTGCGTGCTCCCAAGTCTTTCGAATTCGCCATCCTGCAAAAAACGCAGCAGCTTGCTCTGCATGAACGGCGCCAATTCACCGATCTCATCGAGAAACACCGTGCCCATATGGGCCATCTCCACCTTGCCGCGTTTTTGTCCGGCAGCGCCGGTAAACGCACCTTTTTCATAGCCGAACAATTCGGCTTCGAGAAGGTTTTCCGGGATCGATGCACAATCAATTTTGATGAATGGCTGCTGATAACGCGGACTGGAGTAATGAATCAGATTGGCAAGAATATCCTTGCCGGTGCCCGTTTCGCCGCTGATCAGCACGGTGCTGCGCGATTCGGCAATCTGCTGCGCCAGACTATAGATGCGTTTCATGCGGTTGCTGACGGTCACGAACTGCAGATTGCGTTTCTCCAACTGCAAAGCCTGGCGCAACCGGTTGTTTTCTTTGCGCAAATTTTGCGTTTCAGACAACCGGTAAAGCAAACGCTTCAAATCGGCCAGCCGAAAGGGCTTGACGAGATAATCGTAAGCCCCGCTGCGGATGCTCTGAATCGCGGTTTCGACGGTACCGTAAGCAGTAATGACGATGACCGAAACATGCGGCAAGTTTTCATGTACGTGGTTGAGTATCTGCAAACCGGAACCGTCTTTCAGCTTCAAATCGGTGACCACGATATCGACTTCCTGGGTGTTGAGCAGCTGAATGGCGTCTTTGTAGCTGGTCGCCTTTAGAACCGCAAATTCGCGGTCGATGCCCATACACAGCGCTTGCAGCGCATCCACGTCATCATCGATCAACAAAACACTGGTGTTCATTCTGCTTCTCCCCCTTGATCGATGGTCGGAAAGGATAGCGTAAACAGGGTTCCGCGACCTTGACCGGACCAGCAGCGGATTCGTCCGCGGCTGGCACGCACCAATTCGCGGGTGATGAACAGTCCAAGGCCTTCGCCGCTTTCTTTGGTTGTAAGAAACGGCTCATAGATATTTCTCAATATTTGAACGGGAATACCCGGTCCGTCATCGCGGATCCGTACGATGGCCCGTTCGTTTGCTTGACGCAAATCGATGTCGATCTTGCCATCCTGTCCGATTGCCTGAATCGAATTCTGCAGAATATTCAAAAAAGCCCGTTTGAGCTGTGGCCAATCAGCCAAAATCCATGCCGGCTTTTGCGAACTGTAGCTAACCTTGATCTTTTTCAAAGAAGCTTCAAAGTTGGTTTCCTCAGCCAAACTGCGCAATTGCGAATCGAGATCCACCGCTGAAACGTGCAATTCGGGGATGTGCTGATAGGTTAAATAATGGTTGAGATTTTCGCTGAGCCGGCTGATTTGGCTCTGGATCTTTTCCAGCAGCTCGAGATTTCCTTTTTGTTGCTCCCCGTTTCCTTCTGCCGCCCATTTGTCGGCCAGCAGATCAAAATAGAGGCCGATGGTGTTGACCGGATTGCGGATATCGTGCATCATCGAGCTGGTGATCCGCGAAAGAGTCATCAATTGGTCGATTTTTTTACTTTTTGAGGTGAGCTGTTCGTGGACGCTTAAATCTTGCAGGCTGATGACATAGAAGAGATGATCGTCATAAGGATATTTGATCCGCGAAACCGAGACCAGGGCCAAAGCGGTCTCGCCGCTTTTCTTTATGATGTTGAGATGCAGGCGAGAAATTCGCTCGTTCCTGGCATGGATCTTTTGCATAAAAAGATCGCGCGATTTTGCTGCAAACAGTTTGAGCACACTCTGGCGCAGCATCTCTCCTGGCTGATAGCCGGTCATGCGTGTTGCCATGGGATTCCATTTTGTGATGAGCAATTCGGCATCGCAATTCATGGTGGCGACCGGCGATTCGCGGATCATCTGATAGTGGACATTGACCTGTTGCTGCAGATCGTTTTTGACCTGTTTGAGCTGTTCGATGATTTCGCGATCTCTCTGCCGCTCCGAGCTCAGCACGGCTCCCCAGGTTTCGCTGATGGCGATCATCGCAAAGTCAAAAACATCCTGCAAAGCAAACCAGAGATCGCTGTTGGACTCGCCGTTCTCCTTGGCAAAGTGGTTGATCTGCACGCGCAACCGGGTCAACAAATTGACCTGCATGCCGAGTTCTGGTTTGCCATCGGCGCGGCGCTGGATATTCTGCCGACAAAAACGCACGAGCGAGCCGTTGCTGATCGACTCGGGTTGCTTGAGATCTTGCAGCAAGTGAAAAGCCAACCCCTGAAGCAACTTTTTCTGCTGTGCCGATGTCCATAGCGAGGGCATTGGCGACGCAAGCCAATCCTGCCATGCCAGCTCAATCCACTCTTCCCGATTGGTCTGCAATTTTTTTAGGAAATTTTTCATCTTAATCAGAGTTCCGGTCGCTGTCCGCCAAATTGTCGAACGGCGGTTTTTGGCCAGGATCAGCACCGCGATCGATCTTGCAGCAGTATCCAGCCAGTTGTTTGCAGATGGCCATCACCAACTCATCGGGGACACCATCGCGATGGCGGGATTGCAGACGCATGTCACAGATCTCGTTGACATAATCAACGATCACCGGCTGATCGCTTTGATTGATGATGATTTCACTGGAAAAAAATGTCAAACGGCAGATCCGGCTGATTTGTTCCATGATGGTCAGCAACGATGCGAATGTTTCCGGCTTGACTGCATGCGGCAGCAGCATGCGATAGATATGGGTGTCAGGATTCCACCAACAAAAAGTAATCCAACCGGCGACAAAAAATGCGCGAAACCAAAACAGGTTTAGGCCTTCTGATTTCGCGTGGACACGTTCCTGCAACAGATACTTGTCGTGTGGATACTGTCGCCGGGCTTGGATCACCTCGTCCAAGGTCAGTGCAGTCAGAATGACGCCTTGACCGCCGCCTGTCGTATTCGCGGGCTTGATCACAAAAGGCAATCCCAGCGGCAAGATTTGGCGGTCGTCTAGCGGAAAATCAGGCTCTTGTGAAAAGGGCGGCAATATTTGGGTATAGGGGGTGTGCAGACCTTGTTCAATGAATTCCAGATGCATGGTGGCTTTATCGGACGCCCAATGCAGAGCTTCGAGTGGATCGATGATCCTGGTGCCGCGTTTTTGCAGTCCGCTTTGCAGATCGAGGAATTGCGGACTGGTGTCGGATGCGCGATCGATCATGGTTCTGACACCAAATTCTGCATCGTTCAGCCAACCTAGCACAGCCGGCAGTTCAGCAGTGCCAATTTGCAGCACACGCATGCCCATCCCCGTCGCCTCAGAGTCGAGCAGATCGATAAAATCCCGGTCATACTCCCAGTCATATGCCAGCGCCAAATCATATTGTTGTGGCGGAATCATGCGTCCCTGTGTTCTTGGAAGTTAGAGAATCATTACCCTGCTTGCCTATTGGTTTTTAGCTGGAAATAGATTCAGTCGATCCGGAATCGATATTATCGAATTGGCGAAAAAACTCTTGCACCCGTTTTTCGTCTTCAGGCGAGCGCTTGCTTAGCCAACCGTCGGCGAGAAACACAACCAGACTGATCAAAAGCTCCATACCCGTATAAAGCACAAAGGTCGATTGCAGGCCTGTGATCAACGGCCAACCATATTTGAAAAAGATGAACGCAATAAAACCAAAGATCCATGCCAACAAAGCTCCGCGCCAGGTTGGTTTGCGGAAAACCATACCGAGCAAAAGCGGCAGAGAGACCGGGCCCAGGATCGCGGCAAACCATTCAATCATGGCATTGAAAGCGCCTTGCATATGGATGGTGAGAAGCGCAGAGGCAATGGTCAATGCCCCGAGCACCACAGTCGCACTCATCCCGACTCGCAGCAGGTGACGGTCAGAGGCTTTCTGATTAAAAGAACGGCGATAGATGTCGTGTGTGAAAACCGTCGACATTGCGTGAATATCGGTATCGAGCATGGACATGGTCGAAGCGAACATGGAAGCGATCATCAATCCCAGCAAACCGGGTGCGATGGTGGGCAGTATCTTTTCAGCCACCAGCATGTAGGTATGTTCGGTGTTTTCCACCGGGCCAAGAAGTGAGTGGGCTGCCCACATTGGAATAAAAACCGCCAGCGGATAGAAAAGATACAACACGCCGGAAAAAAACGCCGCTTTGCGCGCTTCGCGCGGTTTGCCGATGCTGATAAAGCGCTGTGCCAGTCCCCACGTCCCGCCGTTGTAACTGAGTATGATGACGAACAAATAGACAAAAAGAAAAGTTGGAGACACTTGCGCGCTGAACAAACCGCGCTGATCGAGCGGCATTTGCTGATAGAGACCGCTAATCCCTCCAACCCTGTGCAGTACCATTGGTACAAACAACAGCGTAATACCAAACTGAACAATGAACTGCGCAAAATCAGTGAGCACCGTTGCCCACAGACCGCCCAAAAAGAGATACACGATGGTGACGATGCCACAGGCGATGATCACGTGCGGCATCGGCCAGCCGGTGGCCACATGCACTATGACCGCCAAAGAATAGAGTTTGATTCCTTCATCGATAAATTTAATGCCAATGCCGCTCCAGGCAAACAGCTGGCGAATGAACTTGTTGTAGCGGGTCTCGAGGTACTCAACCGGAGTAAATATTTTCATTCGTGACCAGCGAGGCGCCCAAATCAGGGAACCAACCACCATGGCGATAAAGATCGGTGGGCCAAAAAATGTCCAGGCGCTCAGCCCGCTGCCATAGGCGAGCGTACCAAGCCCGACGAAGGCAAAGGCACTGTAACCTGAGACGTGGTGGGAAATCGCCGCCAGCCACCACGGCACCCGCTTGTTACCGCAAAAATAATCGCTCGAACTTTTAATCATTCCTTTGGCATAATATCCGAGAAATGCCACCAACACTCCATAAAGAACAACCACAACAACATCGATTCTCGTCAGCATCAGTGTTTCCTTCCTTACCAGTGCAATCCACAGGCATAAGATTCGTCGACCCGTTGTTTAGAAATATAGAACTTTTTTTATCCCATTCCAGTATAAAATAAAAAATTCCCAACGCTTCAACGCCGCTTTCTGAGGAGCAACCGCATGCCTGCTGCCGCTGCTGTGCCTTTCTTGATCGTCGTTCTGTCGATCTATCTCTTGATCCACATCTACCTGTTGCGCCGTCTCCGCCAAGCTTTCAAGCACAAACCGCGGTTTTTGCGCGACAGCGCAGAATTCGCAATCATTTTTGCCGCACTGCTCTATCCGGTCAGCCGTTCTGCTGCCGCACTTTTGCCAGCCGATCTCGGAGGAGCAATGCTGAAATGGGGAGCCATCTATCTCGGTTGGTTGTTCTACATGCTGATGGGTCTGTTGTTGCGTGATCTGTGGCAGGTCGGACAAAACCGGATCATCAAGCACACCAAAACACCGCTGCTGCAAGCCAACTCTTTTTTATTTCTGTGCACGATCGCCGCGCTCATCACAGGTGCCGGAATACTGCGTGCTTCCCAACCACAAACGGTTATCCAGGAGCTGTCCTTTGACAAAAAACTGCCAATAGATAAACCGTTGCACCTGCTCTTCGCTGCTGACCTTCATCTGGATGAAAGTGTGCCGCCTGAACGTCTGCAAAAATGGGTCAAACGGATGAATCAGCAGCAAGCAGATGCCATTTTCCTGGTAGGCGACATCCTCGATGGCCATCAACCGCACCGCTTGTATGACCGCTTTGGTGAAACACTGCACCAATTGCAAAGTCGCTACGGCGTTTATGTCGTCCCGGGCAATCATGAGTATTATGTCGGGATCGATTCAGCGTTGTCTTTTTTTCGCAGCTGCGGTATGATTGTTTTGCGCGATTCAACCCTTATAGTCGAAAACGCCTTCGCGGTCGTTGGACGCGACGACCAAACTCACAATGCCTTTTACGGCAAGCGCAAAAGCCTTGCCGATCTGCTGCAAAACATCGATCGCTCACTGCCAATCATTGTGCTGGACCACCAACCCGTCGGACTGCAGGAGGCGGCCGACCAAGCAGTGGATTTACAGGTTTCGGGTCACACACATAATGGGCAACTTTTTCCCCTCAATTGGATCACTCGCCTGTCTTTTAAAAACAGCTATGGCTTATCCCAAAAGGGAGAGACCTATTGCTATGTTACGTGTGGACTGGGAACCTGGGGCCCGCCGATGCGAACGACCAGTCGTCCTGAGATTGTGTTGATTCGCATCGATTCGTTGCCGCAAATAAAAATAGAGAAGCACAAAGGCAGCTATCGCGAGCACTTTTGAATCAAATGCACAATAACTGCAGATGATCGGCCAAGCGGTTGCATGAAGGTAGGTCAAATGGCAAATTCTTATTGTCAGGCGATTGAAACCCTGCTGCAAGAAACCGGAGTCAAAATCAACGGCACTGATCCCTGGGATCTGCAGGTTCATGACGAACGCTTCTTTCAACGGGTTTTCCGCGAAGGCGAAATGGGGCTGGGTGAATCCTACATGGATGGTTGGTGGGATGCAGAAGCGGTTGACCAAATGATCGACCGTGTTCTATCGCACCAGGTGCAAAAACGGATTCGCAAGGACGGCCGGGTTTGGTGGTTGGCGATCAAAAGCCGACTTTTTAACCGGCAAAACCGCCACCGAGCTTTTATCATCGGGCAAAAACACTATGATCGCGGCAACGATCTCTATGTGGCCATGCTGGATAAAAGACTGAATTACACCTGTGCTTACTGGCATAACGCCGACGATCTGGACAGCGCCCAGGAAGCCAAGCTCGATTTGGTCTGTCGAAAAATAGGGCTCGAACCAGGCATGACCGTGCTCGATCTCGGTTGCGGCTGGGGCGCCTTCGCCAAGTTTGCCGCGGAAAAATACGGCGCCAGAGTGTTGGGGGTTACCGTTTCCAAGGAACAGGTCGAACTCGGCACTCAGATGTGCAAGGGTTTGCCCGTTGAGCTGCGACTGCTGGATTATCGCCAGGTTGACGGACAATTCGATCGGGTGATCTCTATAGGAATAATGGAACATGTCGGGTATAAAAACTACCGGACCTATTTTCGACAGGTCGATCGTTGCCTTAAACCTGGCGGTTTGGCATTTGTCCACACCATCGGCACTGATGTAAGCACCGTGACCACCAGCAATTGGATCGAAAAATATATCTTTCCCAACGGGCAGTTGCCTTCACTGCGCCAGTTGACGACTGCGATGGAGGGATTGTTCGTCGTCGAAGATCTGCACAACATCGGTCCGCACTATGATCCGACCTTGATGGCCTGGTATCAAAATTTCCTTCAAGCCTGGCCGAAACTGCGCCGGCGCTACGATGAGCGATTCTTCCGAATGTGGTCCTACTACTTGCTCAGTTCGGCCGGCGGATTCCGCTCACGCTATGCCCAGGTCTGGCAAATCGTTTTGACCCGGCAAAATCAAAAACAACCTGATTGCCGGTTCAGCTGACCGATAGATGCAAGGAACAACACATGCTGCATGAAGTGATCGTCGTTGGCGGCGGCCCAGCTGGAGCCGCCTGCGCCGGCGAGCTGGTTCGCCAGGGCATCGACTGTCTGGTAATCGACAAACAGCCTTTTCCTCGTCCAAAGTTGTGCGCGGGGTGGACGTCACCTTCTCTCTGGAAAGCCCTGGCGATATTACCACAAGAGTACCCCCACACTCTCATCGAAATGAACCGCCTGCTCATCCATTTGGGTCCTCTGACCATTCCGCTCTGTGGCAAACAACATGGCGTCCGCCGCATCGAATTCGATGCTTGGCTGTTGCAGCGCAGCCAGGCCAAAGTCGCAACCCATCTGGTGCGCAAGATCGAAAAAAAAGACGATACCTTTGTCATCGACGAGCATTACCGCTGCCGTTATCTGGTTGGTGCCGGTGGTACCCGCTGCCCTGTCTATAACCAATTCTTTGCAGCTCATTTTCCGCGGTTTTCGCAGGAATTGATCTTGACTCTTGAGGCTGAAATCGATCAACCGGTGCATGAATCGAACTGTCATTTGCGTTTTGCCGCAAAAGGTTTGCCAGGCTATGCCTGGTATGTGCCAAAAGGTCCGCAAGTCCTCAATGTCGGTATCGGCGCTTTGCAGCAACAGCTGCAGCGTCGCAGTTTGCACCTGCGCCGGGCCTGGGACAATTGGCAGAATGAGTTGCTGCGGCGAAAATGGTTGGATCACCCCATCGACCATCCAGGATCCGCATTCTATTACCGCCGTCATGGACGCCCAACCATGCAGCAAGGCCGGGCCTATGTGATCGGCGACAGCGCCGCACTGGCGACTCGCGATATGGGCGAGGGAATTCTCCCTGCCGTACAAAGCGGATTGTTGGCCGCGCGTTCCATCGCCGACGGCCAGCCGGTCGACATCACAAGCCTGCCACTCTACAGCCGGATCTTTCCCACCTGGTTATCAACAATTTTCACAAGTAATATCCCCGCGAAACACAGCGCCCTGTCCAAACGCAATAAATACAGGTTATCGTTTCCCAGCTCACCGCTAAATCGATCCCTTTCTTCTTGATATTCGACTCTCTTTTTATTATGTTTGGAAAATTCAATATTTGCAAAAGGCAGCACAATGACCTCAGTCGAACGTTGGCAAGCCGTGTTGCACGGCAAAACACCAGACCGCCTCCCCTGTTTCTTCAATGCCACTGCGGAAGCAGAAGCCAAACTCATGCGCCATTTGGCAGTCGACAGCCATGAAAAGCTGCTCGAACGATTGCATATCGATCGAGTCGCAACCGTAACCCCGCGCTACGTCGGGCCGCCTCTGGCTGCTGACGCAACAGTGTTCGGAGCACGGTTTCAAAACATCCCCTATGCCGGAGGTGTCTATTCGGGCATCGATGGTGTGGTGACCCACCATCCCCTTGCGGCTTTTTCATCAGTGGAGGAGATCGAAGAAAATTACACCTGGCCGAGTCCGGATTGGTGGGAGTATAAAGATCTCACCCAGCAGGTCGAAAACAAGGAAGGCTGGATCCTGATCGCCGGCGGTTCAGAACCGTTCATGGATTATAAAGAGCAATTGCGCGGTACTGAACAGGCCTTTGTCGATCTGATCCAAAACCCGGAAATCGTGCACTATTGTCTGGAAAAGCTCTACCATCTCTGTTATGAAAACACACGCCGAATCTATGAGAGCCTGCCTGGCCGAATTTTCGGTTCCTGGGTGGCGGAAGACATGGGGACACAGGAAAGTTTGCTCTACTCACCAACACAAATTCGCGATTTCTTTTTCCCCCATATGAAACGCATGATCGATCTGGTGCACGGATTTGGCGGCGTGGTCTTTCACCACAGCGACGGCGCCATCCGTCCGCTTATACCGGAGTTGATCGATCTGGGAATCGATGTTTTGAATCCGATCCAATGGCGCTGCGCTGGTATGGATCGCGAGGGGCTGGCGCGGGACTTTGCCGGCAAGGTGGTTTTTCATGGCGGCGTTGACAATCAATTCACTCTGGCATTTGGCAATCCTGAACAAGTCAAAGAGGAAGTGCGCGACAACACCCGCATACTCGGAGCACATGGCGGTTATATTGTCGGACCGTGCCACAAGATCCAGGTCATCAGCCCGCCAGAAAATGTTGTCGCTCTGTATGAGGCGGTAAATGAAATGAACGCTTGATTCCTGCGGGAGGATCGATCTTGGGAATTGACTGGATAACATGGGGATTGTTTGCCATCGGCTTGATCATTCTGGTCGCATGGATGATTTTGCCGATCCGCGAGTTTCGCGAATTGAAAAAAAAGCATTCCAGGAAATAGTAAAAAAGCACTTCAACGAATCGAATGGCGCGCAAAACACCTTCAGGCACGAGGACAGGACAGTATCATGACGCTGATCGACTATGCAGTTTTTATCGCCTTCATGGCTGGTATCTTTGTTATCGGCTCGATTCTCTACAAATGGATCGGTGAACCCGACGATTTTTTTCTCGCCGGCCGCCAACTGCCCCCCTTCATTCTCGCTGCCACTTTGGTAGCCACCAATGTCAATCTCTACAGCTTTATTGGCCAGTGCGGTGCCGCTTACCAGGAAGGCATCGCCATTGTCTGGCAAGCCTGGACCGGCAATATGGCCCTGGTAGCGGCTGGTCTGTTTATTTTGCCGGTGTTTCGGCGGTTGCGCATCCGAACCATCCCGGAGTATCTCGAGATGCGCTATTCCAAATCGGTTCGCTCGATCGTCGGTTTTATCTGGGTTTTTCGCCTGATCTTCTGGCTCGGCGTAACCATGTACACCGGAGCAATTGCCGCCGAAATGCTCACCGGCCTGCATTCATTTCTGCTTTGGATCGTTGTATTTACCCTGGTGGCGGTGATTTTCACGACTCTGGGCGGCGCCTGGTCGGTTGCGCTGACCGACGCTCTGCAGTTCGTGCTCATGCTCGGCGGCGCGCTCATCCTTTTGCCTCTGGCCATGCAAAGCGTCGGCTGGTTACCAGGCCTGTTGGAAAAATTACCGGCTGACCATTTCGTTTTCGTCAAAACCGAAGGCCATTACAACTGGCTTTTTATTCTGGCCATTTCCTTTCTTGCCATCCAATGGGCGTGCACCGATCAAGGAATGATGCAACGCGCCTTCGGCGCCAACAGCGTCCGCGCGCTGGCACGCGGGATGGTCTGGGCTGGCATTATCACCACTCCCTTCATTCTCGTCATTCTATTTCCAGGGCTCGTCGCCTCGGTGCGTTTGCCCGGCCTGACCAACCCGGATCAGGCCATGCCTCTCCTCATGTCGCAGATCCTCATGCCCTTTGTCCTGGGGGTGACCGTCTGCGGATTGATGTCCTCCCATCTCTCAACCGTCGATTCCAATCTGAACGCAGTGGCGACGCTTTTTACCAGCGATATTTACCAAAACCTTTTTCACCGCCAGGCCTCACCCAAAGCAGTGTTGCGTATGGCGCGTTTGACCACCTTGATCGCCGGGTTGCTGATTATCGGCATTGCCTACCTGGTGCCCAAACTCGGTGGTGCGGTGCAAGCCTATCTCACAATCATCAGCATCATGGATATGCCGCTCTTTGTGGTCGCTGTGCTGTACGGACTGCTGTGGCGACGAACAAACTGGCAAGGAGCCTTGGCAGGTTACCTTGGCGGCGCACTTGCCGGCGCGATCAGCCGTTTTGTCTGCGGATTCGACGTCAATATCACCACCTTCATCAGCGCCGGAGCCGCTCTGATCATCTGCCCGCTGGTTTCGCTACTCACTCCCGCTTCGCCGCACAAGATCGAGCGAATCCGCGACGCCATGCAAGTCAGCCAGGAAGAAATCGATTCTGGAACCGCCTACAACATCCGCCCTGTCAGCAAGCGCGGTCGGTTCAGTTTGTTCGTATTGGCAGTGGGATTGATTCTGTTTCTGTCGGGTATATTCCTGGCACCGGCCGGCCATCACCACGCAGCCGGTATCATCGCCATAACCGGCATGGTGATCTATTTCAGCGGTGGATTGTTGCGGGTGTATTCGGATTGAAAGCGGTTGAAATCATTTTTTCGGCTTTCGACCCAAGAAAAGAAGCCAACAAGACCAGTGCTGTCGAATAAAAAATCTTGATTTAGCCAATTCGATCGGGAGATAGCCAACAAGATGAAAACGCTGACAACTTTTCCCCGTATCAGTGAATTTGAAAAAGCGGTTGAGATTCTCAAAACAGGAAAATATCCCTATCTGGAGATCCATCCCTATCCATACTATAGCAAGGTCGGTGTCTCCTCTCTTGCCACAACGCTTGAAGGTCGATCGGCAATCCAGGAAAATCAAACGGTCATCACTTCGGGCTGGATAGATTATCGCCCGATTGAAAGTCAGATTCCAAAAAACAAACCAAATGATTTTGCTGAAGACCTTTTCGGCAATGCGGCGATTATGGTTTTGTCTGTCTGCGTTGCTGACGAAAATAAAATCCGCCTCATCGCGCACATTTCAGGAAATCTCTCACCCGCCTTTCCCTACATGAATTCAGAAATGCCTCAAGCAGCTTTTAATATCGATGGCCCCACTTTTTTCTATATGGATCAGTATCGGATGATCACTCTCTATTCCAATCGTATCGCCGTTGCCAAGGCAGACGATCTTTTGGATGGCTGGCGCATACTGGAAAAAATCCGCTGCACGGCCAATGAGATTTGGGCGCGGCGATCGATGATCACACCTTCCAGTGAACTCAGGAAAAAACCACCTGCACTGGAGATCTATTTCCGCTTGCCGCGGACCAATTGCCGCCAATGCGAAGAAAAAACCTGCATGGCCTTAGCGCTGAAATTGTGGACAGGAAATGCACAACCAGGTGCCTGCAAACCGATTTTTACAGGTGAGTACCAGCATCTAAAAGATGCATTTCTGCAAGTCTGCCACGGACTCGGATATTTTGCCGGAGATTCAACAGATGATTAGGGCAAATCAAATCATCATCAAAATCAGCCTGGAAGAGGAAATGCGGATCAGACAGGCGGTGTTGGACAGCGATACCAACGATGCGCTTGAGATTGTCAAGATCCTGCTGGAGAGGATTGATAGAAATACAAGGCTATCGCTGAAATCGCATCTGGACGGTTGAAGTACTGATAATTCGCTTGACAAATTGACCAAAATAGATTACATTTCGTTCATTTCCGAAATGAAAGGGTCAAAAATGGATAACCAGGTAAAATTATTCAAGGCACTGTCTGATCAAAGCCGGTTGCGGATTTTAAAAATGCTGGAAATCAGAGCGCTTTGTGTGTGCGAAATCCGCGAAATCCTCGATCTGGCCACCTCAACAGTCTCCCAGCATCTGGCGATCCTGCGCAACGCCGGTTTTATCTACGACATCAAGGATGCAAAATGGGTCGTTTATCACCTGAATCGACAAAACGCAGACGAGGTGGTGCAGTCGCTTTTTCGGGTACTGCAAGACAAAGCGTTTAGCAAAGGAATTTATCGCGAAGATGCGGCACAGGTTCGGGAGGTCAACCGCAACAAGCTCTGTGGTCTATAAATTTTTTACTATATCTCAATTCGTCAGTTGGCAAAATAACAAAGGGATGGACAATGAATTGGCGCAATGAATGGAAAAAACTCTTGTGGATGGCAGGTCTGTTTCTGATCGCCTATTTTTTGCCGGTCGGCAAGGAGCGCTTTGATCAGTCGGTGCATGAAGCGCTGGGCCTGGCCAAATGGTATGCGCGCGAGCACGTGATTCTGTGTTTGATTCCGGCTTTTTTCATCGCCGGCGTCATCAGCGTCTTTGTCAGCCAGGCTTCGGTGATCAAATATCTGGGCGCCCAGGCGAAGAAATGGGCTGCCTATGCGGTGGCCTCTGTGTCGGGAACAATCCTCGCCGTCTGTTCCTGCACCGTGTTGCCCTTGTTCGCGAGCATTTACAAACGCGGCGCTGGTTTGGGGCCGGCGGTGGCATTTCTCTACAGCGGCCCGGCGATCAATATTCTGGCCATTATTTTAACCGCCCGTATACTCGGGCCGGATTTGGGGATTGCCCGCGTTGTCGGTGCGGTCAGTTTCAGCATCATCATCGGCTTGCTGATGCAGTTGTTTTTCCGCAAAGAAGAGAAAACCAAAGAACAGGCGATGATTCTGCCGGATGCAGAGGAGAGCCGGCCGTTATGGCAGACGGCGTACCATTTTTTTGTCCTGGTGGCGATTCTGGTTTTCGCCAACTGGGGCAAGCCCGCCGATGCCGTGGGCTTTTGGCTGCTCGTCTGGCAGCTCAAGTGGTGGATTACCGGGTTTTTCGGACTTTTATATGCCGCTTCTTTGATACTCGTCCTCAAGCTGGAAAAAATACAGGTTCTCCTGGCTACTGGAGTGACCATTGGTGTCGCTTTGTTCTTGCGCGAAAATCCGATCATTCCCTTTATTACCGCGGTGGTGTTGACCAGTATCCTGATTTCACGTCGTCCGGGCGAGCCGCAGGAGTGGATGAAAGCGACGTGGGATTTTGCCAAACAGATCCTGCCCCTGCTGGCCGCGGGTGTTTTGGTCGCCGGCTTTATGCTCGGTTCGCCGGAAGGCGGCGACGGGATCATTCCAGCGCATTGGATCTCAGGCCTTGTCGGCGGCAACTCGCTTTTCTCCAATTTTTTTGCCTCGATTGTCGGCGCCTTTATGTACTTTGCCACCTTGACTGAAATTCCGATTTTGCAGGGGTTGCTGGCCAATGGCATGGGCAAAGGCCCGGCGTTGGCACTGCTTTTGGCAGGTCCGGCCCTGTCATTGCCGAACATGCTGGTTATACGCAATATCATGGGCACAAAAAAGACTTTTATCTTTGTGACTCTGGTGGTCGTCATGGCGACGATCACTGGAATGGTTTTTGGCCTGTTGGTCGATGCATGAGTGTGGACAATCGAATAAACTTGATTTCGGAAGCGCTGATTAAAAACAACCATAAGTCGGATAAGCGGAGAAGGTTGATCGCATGAGATGGATTCCTCAGAAAGCTGTTCGGCAAAGCACCGCGTTCATCGCACTGGCCTTTGCTTTTGGCATGGTGGCGAATACGTTTCACCCGAAAAAGGTGACCATCTCATTTAGCCGTCCCCCGCTGCAATACGCCGCCGATTCGCTGCTGGGACAAGAGCTCTCGCCTGTCGCCATCGAAGAACCAGAAGGTCATGCCGCACTGCCGGACCATGCGAACGGTGAACCGATCTCCGTCAATTCGCAGCAGGTGCGAAATCTTCTTTTACAAAGACGGGCTGAGCTGTTGGATGCGCGATCTCAGGATGAATATGAGGCAGGCCATCTGCCTGGTGCAAGACTTTTGCCTGTAGAGCGATTGTTCGATTACCCAAAAGTGATTGAACAACTATCCAGAGACAAATGGCTTATCTGCTATTGCGATGGTCCACCCTGCGATCTGGGGGAACTGCTGGCGTGGGAATTGCTGGGAAGGGGTTTTCAAAAGATCGCCGTGTATCAAGACGGATTAAACGAATGGAAAAAATTCTATCCACTCGAATTCGGTAAGGAGAAAAACGAATTTGAAAACTGAGGGCTTGAAATGGCTCTTTTGGGCGTTGCGGATGCTGATCGCCGTGCTTTTCATCTATTCCGGTCTGGTCAAAATCTTCAACCCGCAGGCATTCGCCGAACAGGTTATGAATTATCGCCTGCTTCCCTATCTTTTCGTAACCCTGATCGCGGTTGTTTTGCCCTGGTTGGAGTTGATATGTGGTCTTCTGCTCATGGTCAATAAATGGCTGCATGGGACGCTTTTGCTGCTGGTGGCGATGAATTTGGTTTTTCTCATCGCTGTTGGTGCAGCACTGATCCAGGGCTTGGACATCAGCTGTGGCTGTTTCTCTGTCGGTGATGAGGGCACACACATAGGGATAAAAAAGCTGTTCGAAAACGTTTTGCTGACTCTTGCTTCTCTGGTTCTCTATTCAAAGGTTTTATCAGCTGACACCGATCAGGTTATTCAGCACTGCAAATCGAACTGAAGATCAACTATTCCGAGAACACCGCGATGAAGCCACAAAAGAACCAA
Organism: bacterium; assembly: GCA_029565675.1. Classification (GTDB taxonomy): domain Bacteria; phylum Zhuqueibacterota; class Zhuqueibacteria; order Residuimicrobiales; family Oceaniaggregativiventaceae; genus Sulfursilanivivens. The sequence continues at coordinate 19,415 of JAKQNP010000040.1, read as the reverse complement.
AAAAGTTCTAAAAAATTCGGCCAATACAAGAAGAGAATTTTAACAGCAGTCAATGGATCCGTCATGAAGAAAAACTTACGTGTTTTTTCACTTTTGTTATTGCCGTTGTTTGTCTACGCTCAACAGTCGCCAACAGATACCAGTGCCATTTCTTTAAGCGCTGTGGTGAACGAAGCATTGGCCAATAACGAACTGCTGAAAAAAAGTGCGGCGCGTCTGAAAGCCGGTCAGGCGGTATTGCAGCAGGCTGAAGGCGAAATGCAGCCAAAAATCGATGCCAATCTTTCCTATGGCTATCTGGATATCGTTCCGGGTTTCAGGAGCGTGATACTTGGCAATATCGAACACGATTTCTTTCCTACTCTGTCCATCAGTCAACCGCTATACACTGGTGGCAAATTGAAGCATCAAAGACAAGAGGCCCTGGCCGGCATGCAGTCGCTTGAACAGGCGTTTCTGTCGGAACAGTTGGGTCTGAAATTGGCGGTAACGGCGGCTTATTTCCAGTTACAGTCGCTGATCAATCAACGACAGATTCTTTTTGAAAACCGAAAACAGCTGGAGACCCATCGCCGCTATGCCCGTTTGTTGGTGGAAGCGGGACACATGTCGCAGCTTGAGCTGAATCGGATCGCTGTTGCTTTGGCTGCGGTTGACGGAAATCTGCTCAGGATTGATGTTGATTATCAGACTATGTGTAACGAGATGAGCCTGCTGTTGGGCAGGCAGGAACCGCAGCTGTTGTTGCCACAGGATTCTCTACAGGTGATCCCATTTGAACAAAATCCGGAAAATTTGTTGCCTGTGGCGCTGGAACAGAATCCTATTTGGAAACAGGTGGAATGGGACCTGCGCAAAGCTGAATCGAAGGTTAGGGTGCAGCAAGCAGCACGGTTACCGCAGGTGTCAGCACAGGCGTATTACGGCTATGAATTCGGGCTCGAATCCTTTTCCTTTGATGAAAACAAGCGCTATTTTTGGGGTTTGAATGTCAAAATGCCGATTTACGACGGCAAAGTCATCGATGCGAAAATCAAAGAGGGCCGTGCGGGAGTTGAACAGATCCAATGGCAACGTGAATATCTGCAAAAAAATCTGAGCAGCCAGCTGCAAAACGGCTACGGGCGGTTGATTGAACGAGAAAACCAGATCGCCATTCAAAAACAAGCGCTCGAACAGGCACAACAGAGTTACCGATTGGCCTTGATTGAATACCACGCTGGCCGGCGTTCGAACACCGATTTGCTGGATATTCAAAATGCGCTTTTCAACAGCAGGCTCACCCTGAACCAGGCGATGCTGGATTACAATCTTGCCCGAGCAAAGCTGCTGGCTGTAATGGGTATATTATAAGAGGATGATATGAAACGAGCGATTTTATTTGTCCTGTTGATGGCATCGACAGGGTTGTATCAGGGATGCGATTCTAACCAGGCTAGCCCTTCGGAAATAAAGAAATCAACTGCCAAATTGGTTAGAACCCAGGTGGTTCAAACGAGGCAGCTGACCGAAACGCTGCAGTTGCCCGGAACTCTGCGTGCCGCAAGTGTGGCTAACATCCTTTCGACCGCTGAAGGAGGGATATCACAACTGCTGGTTCGCGAAGGTGACCGAGTGTCTCATAATCAGGTAGTGGCCATGCTCAGCTCATTGGTGCGGGAGGATATCATCAACTCGGCGCGATTGTTGATGCAAGCCAAGAAGGAAGAACTGGAAAAAGATCCGGATAACTTGCAATTGCAGCAAGAGATGCAGGAGGCGCAGGCGGATTATCTTTTTGCCCAACAGCAATACAAGGAAATCCCGATAACATCGCCCATTACCGGTGTGGTTTCGCAACGATGGGTTGATTTGGGCGACATGATCCCCGCAAAAACCAAGCTGTTTGAAATTCAAAGCAGCGACAAATTGTTGGCAGATGTGCCGGTTTCAGAATTGGATATCCGCAGTTTGAAACTGGGTCAGACAGCTGAGATTTACGCCGATGCCTGTCCGGAAAAAAGATTCAAAGGCGTGATCCAGCGAATTTACCCTCAGGTCGAAGCCAAGACCCGAAACGGCATGGTTGAAATCCGCATCGCCGACCCGTGTATTTATTTGAAATCCGGCATGTTTGTGCGGGTCACCTTTGTCACCCAAACCATTGAAAATGCCCTCGCGATTCCAGTTTCGGCAGTTATCGATCGACCTCAGGCAAAGGTTTGTTTTGTTGTTCAGGATGGAAAAGCCAAAGAGGTCCTGCTGAAAACAGGCATAGAAGCTGAAGGTTGGTTGCAGATTCATGAAGGACTTGCTTTGGGCGACGAGCTCGTGGTGGAAGGCCAGGAACAGTTAAAAACCGGCAATCCGGTTAAAATTCAGGGCATTGAGAAAAAAATCCAACAGACAGGAGGAGTAGGCAATTGAAGCTGACCACTGTCTCTATCCGCCGTCCTGTCGCCACACTGGTGTTGATGGCAACTGCATTGGTTATTGGTGTATATGGTTTTATTCAATTGCCGACCGATTTTCTGCCCGACATCACCTACCCCATGATCAAAGTCTATGTCTACTGGCGAGGAGCCACGCCCGAGGAAATCAACGACAATATCGCTGAACCTATCGAACGCACTCTTGCCACGGTCGATGATCTGGACTATCTGGAAGGCTCCTGCATCGAAGGTCTGTATCAATTGCTGGTCAATTTTGAATACGGCACCGATGTGGATGTGGCTTATCAGGATGTGGTGGCCAAGATGGGCTTGGCTGCACGCAAATTGCCGCCGGATGCGGATCCGCCGATTATGATGAAAGCCGATCCATCACAATTGCCCGTCGTGCAACTGATCGTCATGTCAGAAGGCCGAGACCTGGTGAAGCTCAACACATGGGTTGAAAATGTGCTGCAAGATCAATTTCTTGCAGTAAAAGGAGTGGCAGGCACCGAGATCGTCGGCGGATTGACCCGGGAAATCCGCGTCCACCTCGATCGCGAACGATTGACGGCGTATGATTTAACTCTGAACGAGGTGATCAGACGGCTGCAGGAAGAAAATATCGAACGTTTGGCAGGAAGAGTGACCGAAGGAGGAAGGGAATTCATCCTGCGCACCAATGCCGAGTTCCGCGACTTGGCAGACATCCGCAACGTGGTGGTTCTCAACGACGGCAAATCCATGGTGCGCCTGAAAGAGCTGGCGACAGTCGAGGACAGCCATGCGGAACAGCGGGTGATCACCCGTTTCAATGGCAAACCAGCTGTCAAGCTCAATATCCTGAAACAGGCGGATGCCAACACTGTGCAAATCGCCGATCGCGTCAACGCGCTTATTCAAAACTTGGAAACCACAGCCCCCCCTGACATTCAATTCAGCACCATCGAGAATCAAGCCGATTACATCAAAGGTGCTATCGCCGGGGTTAAGGACTCGGCCATTGTCGCGATTATCCTGGTGATTCTGGTCATCTTTATCTTTTTGGGACACTGGCGCCAGGTCGTGGTTATGTTGGTCGCTTTGCCGACCACAATTTTGCTCAACTTCTTTTTGATGAAAACACTAGGCTTTTCGCTCAATATATTTTCGCTGGGCGGTCTGGTGGTGGCGATGGGCGTTGTGCTGGACAACTCCATCGTGGTGATAGAAAACATCACCCGCTTGCATCTGGACAAGGGAAGCCGCACCGATACCGTTGCAGACACGGCCACCAGCGAAGTGTCTCTCGCTGTGCTGGCATCTACCTTGACCTTTCTGGCGTTGTTTATGCCGTTCCTTTTCATTCCGGGCTTGACATCGCTTCTGTTTAGAGAGTTGATTTTGACAATCGCAGGAATTGTGGTTATATCGCTGCTGGTGGCGCTTACGGTTACCCCCATGTTGACCCACTATCTGGTCACGAGCAAGGGACATCACCGTGAAAACCGCAGTCTAGCCGATAGTTTAATCCAGGCTATCGATCGTTTTTACCGCCGTTTGCTGGTTGTTCTGCTGCCCTTGCGCTGGCTGGTGCTGAGTGTTTTTGTGATTTTGATGATTGCATCGGTCATTCTCTTTCGAAACCTGGGCAGCGAATTTCTGCCCAAAGTGGACGATGGCCGGGTGATGATCAAGGTTATTCTGCCTACAGGGACATCGGTTGCGCGCTGTGACAGCCTGTTGGCACGCATTGAAAGTGTGGTTGCAAACGATCCATACGTAGATCGCTATTTTACTCTTTCCGGCGGCAAGGTTTGGGGACTGGTCACTTATGAAATTGCCAATGAAGGGCAAATCGATATCGAGTTGAAACCGAAAAGCCGACGGCCGTTTTCCACCGAGCAATATGTCGAAAGAATAAGGCCACGAGTGACCAAGTTCATGCAGCCAGGAACAAAACTCGTTGTAGCGCAACAAAAAATGAAAGGTATTCGCAAAACGGGTGAAAGCGATGTGGAGATTCGCGTACGAGGTTTTGATCTGGAGGAACTGGATCGATTGGCACAGCAAGTTGCGGCACAAATGCAGAACATTTCAGGGCTCACCAATGTGCGCATCGGCACCCAGATTACCAAACCGGAATACCAGATTCTGGTGGACCGACTGCGGTTGGCCGATGCAGGACTGTCGACCCAGGCAGTAGCACAGGCTGCCCGGAGCCTGGTGGATGGTGCCGTGGCTACCCAATTTCGCGAAGCAGGCGAATATTACGATATACGGGTGATGATACCGGAAACCAATATAAGCTCGCGACAAGACATTGAAAATCTCTACCTGGATGCTCCCGGCGGCCTGAAACTGCCGTTGCGCACAGTCGCTGAGGTTGTGCCTCGCCTGGGCCCGGTGGAAATTGTGCGCGAAGACCAGATGAAGCAAATCGTCGTTTCCAGCGATGTTAGCGCCGGCGCCAGCATCGGCGAAATGGCAAAAGCCGTCACTGCAGCCCTGGCGGATTTTAGTCTGCCGGAAGGCTATTCCTATGATCTCGGTGGCCAGGTTTACTTGATGCAAGAGAGCCAGCGGACCATGCTGCAGATCATTCTGTTCGCTCTGTTCTTCGCCTATGTAATATTGGCCATTCAATTCAATTCTTTTAAACAACCGCTGCTGATTCTGCTGGGCGTGCCCTTTTCATTGGTGGGCGTGGTCGTGGCCTTGCTGTCAACCGGCTTTCCAACCGGAGCTACGGTCTTGATCGGTGTCATCATCATGACCGGCGGTATCGCCACCCAGGGAGTGGTGCTGATTTCGTTTATCAACGAGTATATACAAAAAGGGCTGGGACTGAAGGAGGCCATTCTCGAAGCCGCGCCGTTGCGGGTGCGTCCGATTCTGATGACCCAGGCGACCACCATGCTTGGCCTTTTGCCGCTGGCGATCAATTGGGGCGAAGGCGGCGACATGCTGCAGCCCATGGCGATCGCCGTGATCGGCGGTTTGTTCTTTTCGCTTTTTGTGACCTTGTTGCTGCTGCCGAACCTGTATTATATTTTTGAAAAAACGGAAAAGCAGTAGATGACAACAATTCAAGCTGCCGCCCAAAAAATCAAGGCTGATTTAGGCCTGAACAGTTTTGTGGTCGGTGTCAAATTTATTCTTAAGGATGAACCGATCCATGTCAGAGGTCGTCGACTGTTACAGCATCGTTACTGCCAGGCCTTGATGAAAGCGCGACAGGGAGAACATGTCTTGCTCGACGCCGAAGGCATCTCCTGTCCGGCGGCAGCAGCCGCATTTGGTTTTAAAGCGTTACCGCCGGCATTGCAAACCGGTAAAGGATTGCAGGGATTTGGCATTGTTGCGAATGCTGATACGGGAAAGCGTATGTTTGAGGGAATGACTGCGCTGGAGCCGGGGACGCTGCAGGCACTTTATCTGTTCCCGCTTGAACAGGCTGTTATCATCTCTGATATCGTCGTTGTCGAAGATGAAATCGAAAAATTGATGTGGATCGCCCTGGCACATCTGAACAATCAAGGTGGCAAACGCATCGAAAGCTCAACCGCAATTTTGCAAGCCGCGTGTGTCGATGCCACTCTCATTCCTTTTTTGCAAAACCGCTTCAATATGAGTTTCGGCTGTTACGGCTGTCGCGATGCAACGGATATTGGCGCGAATGAGACGGTGCTCGGTTTCCCTTTTCATGAATTCGAAGCGATTGCCAGCGCCATCGACTTTCTGCAGAATAAAGCCATACCCAATTCACGCAGTAAAAACGCCCTGGAAATGCTCAAACGAAAAGATTCGAATAATAGTGAACAGGCCGACCCTCTGAACACCTAGACGGATAAAGGATATCTCATGAACACCCATCAACGCGAAATCAAAGTGCTGGTTATCGGGGAAAGTGAAAGCCCGACGAAACTCAACCTCATCTCAGGCAAACACAAACTGATCATCGATGAGCCCAAAACGATGGGCGGAACCGACCAGGGCCCATCGCCGATTCAAGTATTGTTGATGTCACTTGCAGGTTGTCTGAATGTCACCGGCCACGAGATTGCTCGGCAAAGCGGAATGAGGTTGAACGGTATGAAAATCAGAATCGAGGGCGTGATGAATCCCTGTACCTTCATCGGCTGTTCGTTTGAGGAGCGTGCGGGTTTTCAAAGCATCACCGTCAAGATCGATGCCGATTTCGATGGTGCAAGCGAAGAAGAGAAGAAACAGTGGCTGCAGGAAACCGAACGCCGCTGTCCGGTAACTGATAATATTAAGGCGGATACAACAATTGATGTGATGCTCGCTTAATCGAGAGATTCGGATCGAAATCGTCAATTGGACCGATAAAGACTGCTGGAAGATCTCTCATTTGCCATTTTTTTGGCTGTTCTGCAAAAGAGTGCATGAGCACAGGAGTAAAGATGAAGTGGCTGACTGTTTTTCTAAAAGCCAAAGATGTATCCGTAAACGAACGCAAACCCATTCTGCTGCAGTTCGAGATGGGTGGCTGCGGCGGATGTAAAACGCTCTATGAAAAGACCTACACAGATCCTCAAGTTCAGCAAGAATTAATCGATTGGTTTGTTCCTCTCAAACTCGATCTGATCCGCGATCGCGAGGTACGCCGGGAATTGGCGGCTTATTGGACGCCCTCATTTTATTTTTTGGATCACACCGGCAAACCCCATTTCAACTTCAATGGCTATTTGCCGCCGGAAGAATTTCGCGTGGTGATGCGGCTCGGCCTGGCTGAGACGTTGATCCCGCGCGGGAAATACGATGAGGTGCTCGTTGCACTGCGAAAGGATCGGGAGCAGCTGACTGCCAGCTCATTGTTTCCCAAATTGCTCGTGCAGGAAAATATTACCGCCTATATCAAAACAAAAGACAGCGGCGCCTTTCGCCAGGCAATGAACGATCTCCGCTATACCTTTCCAAACAGTTTGGAAGCTAAACTGCATTTCTGGGATAAATGATTTTTGACAAACAAATAACTGAAATTTGCACCAATCGTTACTCAATCGACACCGAGTTTGGTGATTACCGCTAAACACAGAAAGGCAAGTCAAGACCATGGAAACAAACAACAAAGTTGTCATACTCGCCTGTTCCGGAGCATCCAATACCGGTGCTTATTCGGATAAAGTGGCACGAAAATTGATGAAGAGCGGCAAGGGCAAAATGCTCTGTTTGGCGCGTTTCGCTGTCGATGAAAAGTGGGCTGAAACGCAAAAAAATGATCTGTTGCAAAACGCTCGAATCGTTGTGCTGGATGGTTGTCCGATCGATTGTGCGGCAAAAATTCTCAAAGAGCGTGGTATTGATAATTTTGAACATGTGCATACCACGGATTTTGGTATTGTGAAAGGACAGACGCCGGTAACAGATGAAAAAATCGATGAAATCGTCGGCTTTCTTACCAAAGACTAGTCCCCAAATTATATGTTAACAGACATTAACCGGGTTGTCGGTTGCACTTGGTTATATACAGTGTTTGGTGATTGATTTGTGCGCAATTATTTTAAGACAATCCTTTAGAACGTCTATTCTGAAGAGCATCGTCACCTATTTGGGCACTCGGCTAATCATTTACAACAGCTGATCAGGATATCACTAAACAGGGAGCGTTCGATCGATGCAAAAAATTCTCGCCATTGGTGGCAGCGATGCAGGAATAAGCGCCGCACTGCGGGCAAAAGAGCTCGACCCGGCAACCGAGTTTACCCTGCTGTTGTCTGACCGCTACCCCAATTTCAGCATTTGCGGCTTGCCTTTTTACTTGAGCGGTGAGGTCGGCGATTGGCGCAATTTGGCGCATCGGACGCTGAATGATATCCAGAATCAGGGTATTGTGGTTTTGGCGGAGCACGTGGCGCAATCAATCGACGCGGCAAGAAAAAGCGTTCACATCCAGGATCTGAACACCGGCAAAAGCATGGATCTGAACTATGACAAGTTGATCATCGGCACCGGTTCCGTTTCCATGCGGCCGTCGATCGACGGTGTCGATCTTGACGGTGTTTTCTTTTTGCGTTGGATGGCCGATAGTTTTGCCTTCAAGAAGCATCTCGAAAGTCGAAAGCCCAAGTCGATTACCATTATCGGCGCCGGCTATATCGGCATGGAAATGGCCGATGCCATGCACCAGCTGGGACTGGAAGTCAATGTGGTCGAGTTTTTTCCCTCAGTGCTGACGACCGTGGACCTGCCCTTGGGGCAACTTGTCCAATCGGAATTGGAACGTCACAGAATTCAAGTCTATACCCAGACCGCCGTGACAGCGATCGAAAGGCAAAAAGAAAAATTGGTTGTAAGGGGGAAAAATGGTTTTACAGTCGATTCCGACATGGTGCTGATCGCCACCGGAAGCCGGCCTGAAACGGCACTGGCACAAACAGCGGGATTTGAACTCGGTTTCAAGGGTGCGATACGAGTCAATCGAAAAATGGAGACAACGGTTTCCCACATCTATGCTGCCGGTGATTGTGCCGAAACCTATCACTGTTTGCTGGGAGAAAATCGCTATTTGCCGTTGGGAACAACCGCGCATAAGCAAGGGCGAATTGCCGGCGAAAACGCTCTCGGCGGATCGCGCGAATATGCCGGATCTTTGGGAACGCAATCGGTAAAAATATTCGATTTGGTTGCCGCGCGGACCGGATTGAAAAACGATGAAGCCCGCAGCGAGGGGTTCGATCCGTTCACTGCGGATTTTGCAACATGGGATCACAAGGTCTATTATCCAGGTGCAAAAAAACTCTTTTTCCGCCTGACAGGCGATCGCAAAACGCATCGGCTGTTGGGGCTACAGATTGTCGGCGCCTATGGAACAGAGGTTTCCAAGCGAATCGATATTGCGGCCGCGGCGGTCTATCACAAAATGCAAGTTGAGGAACTGAACAATCTGGATCTGAGCTATACGCCGCCGCTTTCCAGTCCCTGGGATCCAGTGCAAATGGCTGCTCAGCAATGGATGCGGAGTTTATAAAAACTTGTTAGAGCGGAATAGGGGCCACTTGTGCCTGTCAGCAGTGAGCCGGATTCGGTATAAAACACCAAATCACCCCTATACAGACTTGCAGTGTTACATCTATCGGGCTAGAACGGTGGCCGCTGCAAATAGAATAGATTTTTAAAGATACTTTTTATTGGATTTAGTTGACACCATAACCGAAAAGGAGATTGTGATGGAACGAGTTGACAAAATACTAAAATCAATGGATTTTGACTTTTTTGCAAGCGGGAAACATAAAATAACCCCTTCAATGCATCTGTCAGAAAAAAACGCGGTGTTTTTGGATGTCAGATCAAAGAAAGAATTTGAAACAATTTCTTTCAGTTTAGTTCATCATATGCCGGTTCTTCATATCCCAATCGATGAGGTGCCTGAACGGATCTCAGAAATCCCAAAGGATAAAACCGTCGGTGTTTTCTGTTCATCAGGAGTGCGGTCCACAATGGTGTACCTCTATTTAAGGGTGCTCGGTTTTGACAAGGTGAGAATAATTGAAGGCGGTTATACTGAGCTTGTCGAAGAACTCAAGCCCGGAAAATTGCTCAAACACTTTTCTCGGGGGAATGAGAAATGAACATAGTGCTCGTCAGCATAATCATATTCGCCATTGCGATCATCATGACGATGACAGGGCGGGGAGGTGGGAATTTTTATGTATTGGTGTTGGTTGCGGCCGGACAGGTTATGCACCAGGCGGCGACATCGGCGCAGTTTATTCTGATGTTGACAGCTTTTGCCGGGATGTTGATATTTCAGAAAAACAAAACGGTTGATTGGAAGCTTGCGCTCGTTATCGATCCGCCAACGGATATCATGGCGTTCGTTGGCGGATATTTTTCCAGCTATGCCAGCAATGTTTCTTTAAAATTGATTTTAGCAGGGCTTCTTGTCATTGCAGGGTTCCTGATGCTTATAAAAATCAAAGAACGCCCCATTCAAACTCGAAAGAAATTGGGTTACTGGCATAGAGAATTTCAAGGGCAGAGCTATGTCGTCAATCTTTGGTACACGATTCCCATTACGGCGCTGGCCGGTTTAGCAGCCGGTGCCGTAGGAATATCCTGCGGCTCATTTAAGGTCCCCCTGATGGTTTTGCTGTGTGGGGTTCCTATGCGGATTGCTGTTGGCACGTCTTCGGCAATGGTCGCTGCAACAGCAATTATGGGGTTTATTGGCCATGCCAGTCAAGGACATTTTGATCCTAAAGGGGCGATCCCTTTTGCAGTGATCGCTGTTCTCGGCGGGCTAATAGGCGGTAAATTCGCCTTGAAAACCAAACCGGAGAAATTAAAAAAGGTATTTGCATATACAACTTTGGTGGCATCTCTTTTTATGATTTTGAATGCTTTGTTTTCTAATGGATAAAAGGACATAAAAAACATCGGGTTGCAGCCAAATTTGCTCCACTGCGCGGCTGAGCCTAAAAAATGATCGACACTGCAACGGCCTGACTAAAAAGCACAGATGATAATTACGGTAATTTTGAACGGCGGATTGAAATCCTGCTGCAGAATCCTTTCAACAGATATGGTCCGAACCGCGCTGGAAGGGTGGTTCAAAGATCAGGAAAACGTCGATGTGGATGTCCTCGATCGTGCCATCAACAGGGTTGAACTGGATCAATTGGCATTGACGGCCGAGCGTTATTTGCATGACAAAATCTATCCGTTGATCTATCTTGACAATGTCTTGATATCTTTTGGTAAATTCCCGGAATACCGCCTTTTGCAGGATATGGTAAAACAGCCGAACCGATACGCACTGACGGAACAGGATATTGTCAGTATAACAGAAAACCTAGATCGCAAATCAAAAATGTAACTTTTTCAGGAGTTGGCTATGAAACCACATTTTATTTTCACCAGGGCTGCACTTCTTCTGGCTTTAGCGGTTTGCTCTTTCGCCGGGCAAACCGAACAAAACAACGCATACAGCTTTAAAATGTCTGCAGAGCTGGAAATTTTTGATGCCCTGGTGCTGCAAAGCCGCCAGGAGATGCGCAAGAGCTGCGCTTTGATGCAGGAATTGATGAAGGAGTTTGATGAAATAAAACAAGCGGCTGCAATCGAGCATATCCAAAAATCAGTCGAAAAATGGCAAAAACTCGAGCAAAAATATAAGAATCAACCGCCGGCCGAGTATCGAGCCGATACAACCTTTGCCGCTCGTTTGGCGGCTATCCATCAGGCAATGAACGAGATGGAAAACGAACTGGCCAAAGGGGATGTTCAATTGTCCTTCAAGGCTTGTGCCAAAGCGTGCGGCCTGTTCGTTCAAATGCATGAAGAGAACAACCTGGTCTATGCGGCGGATCGTCTTTTCCATCTGCGCAAGCTGGCCAAACAAATCATCGATCTGGAAACAAAATCGGGACTCTCCGCTATCCAGCCGCTGATGCGTGACCTGCTCGAGTTGCGCGATGCTGTTGTTCTGGCTCCCTGTCCTGCTCCACACAATCCGGAGCGGTGTAGCGATTACCAGGCTGCTTTGAAAACTTTATCTGCCCAACTTGACGAGTTGGCGATGAGTGCGATTAATGGACGAGAAAAATCGGTAAAAGTTCTTCTTCAGAACCTGGTGGAGACCATCAATGTGGCGTATGCAATCGCCTTATGATCCGCTGTCCTCTGTGAGCCGGCAATTTGTAATCGAGCACTTTGCCTTGGAGAGTAGAGTATTCGCAAATCGGCTGATTGCCCGATATCGACAGGAATAGGTCAGGTGATCCAGCAAAAACGCCGATCAAGGAGGCTGAAAATGAATCGCGTCGGTTTTATTGGCGGGGGGAGAATTGTCAATATTTTTCTGCAGGCCTTGCACAACAAACGGTTCGAGGCTGCCCAAATTGTTGTCAGCGATCCTGATAGTCAAGCCGTGTCCAGGTTGGCATTCGGAAAGCCCAACTTGAACATTTCACCTGGATCAGCTGTCGACGCCGCAAATCAGGAACTCGTATTTCTGGCTGTTCATCCGCCGGTTTTCAAGCACGTATTGCCCGAAATCGCTTCGAGCATTCAAAATGCAAAAGCGGTTGTATCGCTGGCGCCAGTCTATAAATCGAGCAGGCTGCTCGATTTGTTGAATGGTTTTAACCGGATTGTGCGCATGATACCCAATGCAGCAACCTTGATGAATAGCGGTTATAATCCGGTGTGGTTTGCTGAATCATTCACCGCGGCTGAGAAAAAGAATTTGCTCGATTTTTTTGCGCTCTTTGGACAGTGTCCCCAGGTGGATGAAGAGAAACTCGAAGCCTATGCGGTTCTCACCGCGATGGGCCCAACTTATCTGTCGCCGCACCTGGATGAGCTGAAAAAACTGGGGATCGAATTCGGATTGACGGATCAAGAGGCCATCGCCGCATTGAAAGCAATGACTCGCAATACGCTGGAATTGTTGTTCGATTCAGGCATGCCGTATGAAGAGATGGCCGATCTCATTCCGGTAAAGCCGCTGGAGGAGAGCGAAACACAGATTCGCGCGATTTACCACTCTCGTTTGACCAGCCTCTATAAAAAACTGGCTGGGCAATAAAAACCGTGTTTTGCTCAACAATCGCTGGTGATTGTCAAAATGTCAATAGGACAATCTGTTAGGCGTAAGAAAAAATCACAAAACAAGTTGAAATCGTCAACCATGATAGAAAGAATTATGGAATGAACAACCTGATCAGTACCATTCAATATTTTTTGATCATCACTGCAGAACTGACGGTGCTTTTTTTGGGCATCAGCACAATCGTTGCGCTGGTATTAATGTATATCCCGCAAGAAAAACTCAGACAGTGGCTCTCGCATCGCGGAATTTGGGGAAACTTTCTGGGGGCCGTGGTTGGATCGCTCACCCCCTTTTGCGCATGCTCAACCATACCAATGACGCTTGGCATGCTGAATGCCGGGGCACCATTTGGACCGGTCATGTCATTTGTCATCGCTTCACCTCTGCTCAACCCGATCATTATCAGCATGGTCTGGGCGCTGATGGGGATAAAAGCGTGTTTGCTCTATTTCGGAGTCACTTTTGTGGGATCGATGCTCTTCGGTGTTGTTCTTGAAAAAATCGGTGGGGCGCACTATGTGAAAAAGCTCAGGATCAAACCGAACTGTTGTGGCGCTACCCATGATTCTGAAAGTAGTCCATTAACCTTTTCCGGGAAATTAAAAGCGTCATTTATCTCCGCCTGGGGCGATTTTAAAGCGGTCCTCATTTATCTTCTAGTTGGTGTCGCAATCGGTGCTGGTATTTACGGATACATTCCTCAAGACTTTGTGACAAACATAGCCGGCCCAGACAACCCATTTGCTATTCCTGTCGCGGCAAGCATTGGGGTCCCGCTTTACATCAGGGCTGAAACAGCCATTCCGATTGGGTTGGCCTTGTCGCAAAAAGGTATGAGCATGGGAGCGGTTATTGCTTTAATTATCGGCGGTGCAGGCATGGCGATACCCGAAATGGCCATGCTGGCGAGTATTTTTAGAAAGCGTCTGGTTGGCGCAATCGTTGTTGTCATCTGGACAACAGCAGTCGTGGGCGGGTACTTATTCAACACAATCCTCTAATTTCAAAGGAGAAAAATACATGAAAGACGAAAAAAAGACCAGCTTTTTCAAAAAAATCTTTGGACAAAAAACTTCTTGTTGCTCACCGAAGCTTGAAGAAGTCGATTCAAATGAAGTAAAATCTTCTGACTCAAGAAATTGTACACCGAGCTGCTGTAGCTCAACGCCGAATCCTGATTTAAGAAAGAATGAAGATAAGAAAAAAAGACTTTAAGCTGGTAGAACCAATAGGAGATTATCATTGCCTAACAAGACTCTCCACCGGCGGCAATTCCGCTGCGCGCCATTGCCGCCGGTGAGCTTGGTCGTTGACAGCTTAAAAATTGTTTGGTTTTGGAGGAGTGCATGAGCAAAATTTCCAGATTAGAAACCGGGAGTATGAATGTTTTTGAACAATATTTGACTCTCTGGGTCGGACTCTGTATCGTCGGCGGTATCCTGCTGGGAAAAATCGCGCCAGGTGTGGCGCGCTATCTGGATGGACTTTCGTTGATCATCAATGGCGCCCCGGTGGTGTCGATTCCCATTGCGGTCTGTCTCTTTTTTATGATGTATCCCATCATGGTCAAAATCGATTTTGCGGAAGTCATTAAAGCCGGCAAAAGCGGCAAGCCGGTCGGATTGACCTTGTTCATAAATTGGGCGATCAAGCCCTTTACCATGTATGCAATTGCGCTTTTCTTCCTCGGCGTCTTGTTTCGCGGTCTGATCGGCGCTGAAGCCACAGATCTGGTCAAAATGCCTTTCGGGCTCGATCTGCCGGTCGGCGCACAGCATGGCGCCGGAACCGTGGTTCTGGCCGATGGCGCGAAAATGCTCGAGATTCCTCTGTGGCGCAGCTATCTGGCGGGTTGCATTCTGTTGGGCATCGCCCCCTGTACCGCAATGGTCCTGGTCTGGGGCTATCTGGCAAGAGGCAACGATGGACTGACTCTGGTCATGGTGGCGATCAATTCTTTGACCATGCTGGTGCTGTATGGCGTGCTGGGCGGTTTTTTGCTCGGCGTCGGTAAACTTCCCGTTCCCTGGCAAGCCTTGCTTCTTTCCATCGCTGTTTATGTGGCGCTGCCTCTGGTGGCAGGATACCTTTCCCGCAATTGGATTATCAAGGCTCGTGGGATTGAATGGTTTCAACAAAAATTTCTTCATTTTCTCACGCCAGTGACCATCATCGCCCTGTTGGCAACACTGATCCTCTTGTTCAGCTTTAAAGGTGACGTGATCATTGCCAATCCGCTGACCATCGTCTGGATTGCCATTCCGCTGTTTATTCAGACCAATCTGATTTTTTGGTTGGGTTATGGTCTGGCAAAACTACTGAAATTGAACTACCGGGACGCCGCGCCGGCGGCCATGATCGGTGCCTCGAACCATTTCGAAGTCGCCATCGCCACCTCGGTCATGCTTTTCGGCCTTTCTTCCGGCGCTTCTTTGGCAACAGTCGTTGGTGTGTTGATTGAGGTGCCAGTGATGCTGATGTTGGTCAGGATTAGTTTGAAAACCCAGCACTGGTTCGCCTCAAATTCATAGCCTAAACAGAAAGGAAACCGACAATGTTTTCAAAAATTCTTGTTGCAACAGATTTGTCGGAAATTTCAGATAATGTGATCTCTGCTATTGGCGATCTGAAAGTTTTGGGAACTCGTGACGCTCTGCTGCTGCATTGTCTCAACATTCGTGAAGTTGGGACTCTTGCAGATCAAATAGTTGAACTGAGAGAACCTTACTTTGAGCGTCAAAAGAAAGCCTTGCAAAAACTCGGATTCAACGTAACCGCCAAGATGGTCATGGGGTTGCCGCAAATCGAGATCAATCGTCAAGCCGTCGAACACGATTGTTCGTTGATTGTCGTGGGGTCCGTCGGCGGTACGATGGCGCAGGAAATTCTGCTGGGTGGCGTGGCAAGTGCGGTGATTAATAACGCAACGCGACCGGCGTTGATCTTTCGGCAACAGTGGATGAATGAAAAAAGTGGAAAAAAAGACAAGCAAAAAAAGTGGAACCCGTTGGAACATGTATTATTTCCCACTGATTTTTCTGACAACGCTGAACATGCGTTTTCCTATATGAAAAAGATCACCGAGAGCGGGGCAAAACGCATTACAATCCTGCATGTCCAGGACCAGGAAAAAATTGACCGTCATCTCAAGAACAGGTTGGAGGAATTTAACCAAATTGATACAGAACGCTTGCAAAGATTGAAAAAAGATCTTGAAAAGGCCGGTGCGAAAGACGTTAGGACGGAACTCCCTTATGGCTTGCCCAAAAAAGAGATCATCAATCGTATCGGACAACAAGATATCTCTCTTGTCGTATTGGGCAGTCAAGGACGGGGTTATTTCGGTGAGATAGTGCTTGGCAGTGTCAGTCACTATGTAGCACGCCATTCCAAGGCTCCGGTTTTGTTGATACCGGCAATTCAGTGAGACTGCGCAGGTATTCCCACGCAGGTTTTAAATCTGCCCGGAAAGGTCTGTCTAATCAGCTTTGAGTGTCAGAACGGTGCGACGATACCCAAACCTTCATTACAGGAGAACCAATTCATGCAAATCAAAATTCTGGGAAAAGGCTGCCCCAAATGCATTGCGCTGGAAGAGGCGGTGAGAAAAGTTGCCGATAAAAACAATATCGCCATCGAGGTGGAAAAAGTGATGGATATCAACGACATCATGGCCTATGGTGTGCCGATGACGCCGGGTTTGGTCATCGACGGCGAATTCAAAAGCGCCGGCAAAATACCCAGCGAAGAGCAGATATTGGCGTGGCTGCGCTAGCAAGCCGATGTCGTCCAGCGATTTCGCTCGCCTCTGCTCAGGGTCGAGCGGGGCGATTGCTCGTTTGCTAACAGGATGAGGGGAAATTCAGATTATCAAACTCCCCTCGCAGCTTTTTGCGGTTTACCGCTTTTGCCGGCTCGCGATCAGTTTTTCCAAATATTGCGATTTGATCTGCCGGCTGGCCAGAGCTTGTTTGAGAGGCGGCAATTTCAAAATGACGCCCAAAAGCGCCGCCAACGCGCGATGGCTCCAGAGTACCCGATTGTCGAAAATCAGTTCCGCTAATTTTCCGCGCTCGATCGCCATCAGCACCACCCGATGTGTCGTATCGAGGGGCGTCAGGATGCGCTGAGCCCGCAGCGACAATTTCAAGGCACTCCGATTGCACTCGCGCACGCAGATGCCGCAACCCAGACATTGCGATTCATTCAGGCGCGCCACCTGCGCTTTCGGCCTTTGCGGATCGTTGGCCGAGACCAATGCCATCGCCTCGACCGGACACACGAAAACGCATTTACCACAACCGTTGCATGCCTGAGAATCGATCCGGGGGATAAACGATGTGGTGTGAATCGGCTGCAAGCTGCCGAAGCGGCGCTGTGCGATCATCGCTTCACAGCAGCAGCCGCAACAATTGCAGATAAAACTCACTCCCTGCCGAACGTTCTCGCCAAACTGCACCAGTTTGTGATCATAGGCCTGCTGCAGCAGATCTATACCCTCCTTGGCATCCACTGCCCTCGCATAGCCGTGCTTCACCAGCGAAAAAGCAGTGCCGCCAAAGGTCATGCAGATATCCAGGGGCGCGGCACAGGCCATTCCCAGATGCTCTTTTTTATGCCGGCAATAGCACAGACCGACAGCGAAATGCGAAGCGCTCTCGATCACTTGGCTGGCGCGGTCATAGTCGAGCACATGCAAAGCATTCTCGCCGCTCAACACCGGTTCATGCACAAACGCGCGTCCCAACTGGGTTTCGCCGTCGGCAAAGAGGGCTTTGATAAAATCCTCCTCAACGGTGATATACTGATAGAACAGCTCGGATAGCAGCCGT
This sequence comes from bacterium, assembly GCA_029565675.1. Classification (GTDB taxonomy): domain Bacteria; phylum Zhuqueibacterota; class Zhuqueibacteria; order Residuimicrobiales; family Oceaniaggregativiventaceae; genus Sulfursilanivivens. Next base: position 1,614 of record JAKQNP010000040.1, on the reverse strand, counting down.
TGATCGATATCGCCGCGCACGCGCATGAGCGAAAATTCGAAAAAGCCAGCCATCGGCGGCGGCAGACAATAGAGCGACTTGCCATCTTGCTCGACATCGACCAGGATGGCCCGACTCGCCAACTGCTGCAGGATTTTCTCTGCCTCAACCAATGTCTTTTTCCAGATCGTCGCCGCCTTTTGTGCAGTAAAGGGTTTGATCGGCAGCAGCGCCACCAACTCGGCATCTTTTTCGCTGAAAAGCATCTGCAAAATTTGGAAAAGCCTCTCGCTCGGCGGTGCGCCCTGCGGAAATCGATTGAGGCGCTCGGTCAAGCAGGCATATCCGGATTTCAAGGTGTGATGTGCCATCGCCTCTCTTAAAATTTTCCATCCATGCGGAATTCAGCCCGGTCGAACCAAAAACCGGTTTGCTGAATATGATCCAATTCTGCCTGCAAAAGATCGTAATGATAGGTTTCCTGCTCACGCACAAAATCGAATATTTTGGTCGTTGCCGAATCCTTAGCCTGATTGGCGATGCGCTCATAAAAAGCGATCGCTTCCCGTTCCTGCTTCATGGCAATTCGCAAGGCTTCGATTTCATCGGTTCGCGCTTTGGCGACATCGGGCTTTGTCTTACGAAGAGCGAAAACCGGCACTTGTCTTCCAGGCGCGGGATAGCCCTTGACCAGTTCCCGCCAATCGCCGATCTCTGAAGAGTGGTTCAACATCGTCTGAAAAGTGGCCAGATGCTGCATCTCTTCTTTGGCGAGTTGGGCAAAAATCTTTTTGCCCGATTCGTTCTGGGCTGTTTCCGCAGCTTGGATGTAAAAAGCCTGACCGTTCTTTTCCAGGTCGACGGCCATCTTGATGGCTTCGGCCAGTGAAATGGTTTCATTGTTCATGGGTACTTTCCTCTTTTTTCTTAATTAACAGGAAACGAAACAATTGCTTACGTTCTCCACAAAGCGGACCAAAAGAATGGGTTCCGCATGAAAGGCGATTGCTGCTCCCCGCTCAACCCGAGCAAAACAGGGCAAACGTTGCTGCTCTAAAAACTAACCATTTTACCCAGGGAAAAAAAGAGAAATTTTACATACTCCTCGCAAGTGGGGGAAAAACCAGCAGCAAACTTGATATATTCCTCTACCTGAAATGCCACCAACCAAAGGCCCTGCTGCAACCAGAATAATGCGCAGTTTTTTTATTTGCTTAAGATGCACTATTTTGGTTATCTTTAGGCAAAATAATCTATACCCTGGCCGATTGGGTTATGCTTTCCCACCAGGGTTTGAAGGAAGAGAATTGAGGATTGCATGAACTCTAAAGGTGAGCAAATAAAGCAACCCAACAGCGGCAAGCCGAATGAGAAACCGGAGACAGGAAAAAACAAGACTTCACAAGCAACAATGCCGCGGGGTAAAACCTGGCTGTGGTTTATGGGTATTCTGCTGGCCAACTTTATATTGGGCAGGGTGTTGATGCCCGGTGCTGTTAAAGTTCAGTTGAAATTTGAATAATTCGGTCTTACTTTAAGGTGGTTGCAAAACCCTTAAAAGGAGACCGATCTATGAAACGCAAACGCTATTCACCAGAGCAAAAAGTAAAAATTATCCGTGATCATTTAGAAAAC
>JAKQNP010000033.1 GCA_029565675.1 bacterium | reverse complement strand
CGAAAAAATCGAATCCGAACTCATTGAAAAAGCCGATAAGGTCCCCCTGCTGACAGGTAAGTTTAAGGGCCTGCGAAAATATCGGATCGGACCGTACCGGGTTATTTTCACCCTCCGCCATGATACCGTTCTCATCTTGCGCATTTCCCACCGAAAAGATGCCTATCGATAATTTCCTGCCCACAGAATCTACCACATAACGATGCGTGTGAGCGGTGGCCACTTAATTATATCCGAAAAGCCAACAGTTTTAGTACCGAATAAAAATCTAGTAAGCAACGAGATCATGGCCATCCGCTCGACACGATTGTTATGATCCATTGTAGCGCAAACAGTATAGTACCATACAGTAAGAAACAAAAAAAGCTTCTTGCTTTTATGTCTAATCTGACATAAATTAAAAACATGAGTTCTGATGACAAACCACTTGTCTGGTTGCATGGCGAGCTCAAATCACCGCCATTTTCACCGGGTGCGCGCCTCGAAGCCGGCTTTTTGCTGCGAAAACTCCAGCTGGGCGAGACTCTGATCCTGCCGCACGCCCGCCCCATGCCAATCATCGGACCCCGATGCTACGAATTGCGTATCAATGATAAAAAGGTGACCTGGCGAATCGTCTACAGAATCGATCCGGACGCGATCGTCATCTTACATGTCTTTGATAAAAAAACGGCCAGAACACCCAAACAGATCATCGAACTTTGTCAAAACCGAATCAAGTTTTATGGTTCTATTTAACGTTGAATACAGGGAATCAATCATGGATAAAGCCAAAACAAAGAAATTAAAAGATCAGGGTTGGATTGTTGGCTCAACCCAGGACTTTCTCGGCCTCACCGATGACGAAACGGCCTATATCGAACTCAAGCTCACACTCGGCCAAAATCTCAAAAAACGCAGACTCGAAAAGGAGCTGACACAGATACAACTTGCAAGGATTTTAAAATCCAATCAGTCCCGCGTAGCCAAAATGGAAGCCGGCGATCCGTCGGTATCTATCGATCTTCTCATCAAATCCCTGCTCGTACTGGGAACAAGCCGCCAGGAACTCGCCGGTATCATCGCCCTCGCCTGAAAGAATTACCTCAACTCATCCACATATTCAGGATAACCTGGCCTGCTCAAATGAGTGATCATAACACCATATTCAGCGGTTGAAACGCTTTTGCTGAACTTGCCGTCAAATTTAAATTTTCCAGCGTTTCAATCCGCTGAAGCAATACGTTATACCTCATTATTGATTGAGCATGGGAACCTATTTTTGCTTGCCGAATTTGATCAAGAATGCAAGTCCAAAAATTGGTTGTTTTCTATTGTAATTCCCAAACAGTTGAAGACCTATACCACAAGATCCTGATGCATTTGAGTTTATTTGAAATGCAACCGGTATTCCAATACTATAGTACGGTAATCTTTCACATTCATAGGATTCTATCCCTATTGTTCCGATCCATTTTCCACGATTAATTCCAGCAACGAAACTTGCCCAATGGATCCCGATATGTGGATATTTTTATGGCTGATGAATCTTCCATATAAAAGAGAAACTTCGTTTAAAGATTCATAAGGATAATTAGTATCAGCGATAGGAACAAATCCCACTTCAGCCGAACGCAGTATTCGGAACGTTATCATATCTTTAAATAATCTCTGGCGTGAATAGATCAAACCTATCGTGAGACCAGAACCATTTGCGTTTCTATCTTTTTTAAAATTATCAGGATTAACGCCCAATAAAATACTAAACCAAGAAGATGATTCTTCATTCGCCCAGCCAAAAACAGGATTGGCTATAACCGATAAAATCAACAATACTGCCAAGCTGATCTGATTTTTAGAGAAAGAGTAGATCATTTAACTATTTCCCCGAACTCTATATGCATGTGATTCACTATTACCAAGTATAACACCACAAATAACCGGTGCAAATGGAGCGCAGCGGAATTTGCATCCGTGCTAATTTGCATTGTTGTGCACTATTCCACAAACACTTCATATTCTAATCTAAAACTTGGCGTATGAACTAAAATTAATACAGCCTCAGTCGAACCGGTATTTTTGTAACTGAAACGATGTCCTTTTGGGATGATGCATACATCACCGGGTGTAAGGTAGTATGATTCTTCATCTACGGTGAAATTTACATTCCCCCTGCTAATATAGTAGTATTTGTCTGAACGATTCGACCAAGAAATTTTATGACTTACACCTATAGGGACTGTAATCTCAGCAAACGAGGAGCTACTGTCTTGCCCTGCTGTATAATCGATAATTTCAAGTTTATCAAATTCGATTGGTTCGATTTCTTCGTGCTTAATGATCATATGTTCTCCAGTGCATAACGTCTTGCGTATCACCCAGATTCAGTGTTAACCGAATCAAAAAACATTCAATCGCTTATTCTTGATTCGGTTGAGAAAAGGGCACTTTTCACCCAACATGCTTTGCCATCAGATTGATTTTCTTTAAGATCCGGTGCTGCGCACCGAATCCGGGTATCACCAGTGCCGTTGCGGGGGGATTGGGCTGCAAGGGCGGCATCCGGTGCATACGCTGGTTAGCATGCTATGATAAATACTCCTTGAAGAACGATTTCGGCTTTATGATTTTAATTCCTTTGAATCCATTTAATGCAAGCAAGTGATTGTCACCGCTGACAATCACATCAACCTCTCCCGATAACGCAAAGGCGATAAATTTATCATCATCTCTGTCCTAACATACCTGTGTTTTCATGACAACTGGTTGAACGATTTCTGAATGCATGGCAATAAGATTCAATATTTCAGAAATATCAATTTCTGCATGTTGACGTGACAGATTTTCAGCGACGCGAACATATTCGTCAAAAATTTCTGCAGGAATGATAAACTGGATATGCTTTTCTTTCCAGGCTTTCAAAATTTTATAAGGCGGACCGGAGAAAAAAATGGCTGAAATCAGAACATTGGTATCCAGTACGATCCTCAATTTTATCCCCTGGCTTTTTTTATCGCTTCATGAATATCGGACTCTGATAAGCCGACCATACGCGCCTGTGTTCTGGCCTTGTCAAGTATTTCATCAAACTCGTTCATCGAAGGCGGTTCGATTGACTTGAGAATGACCACATCTCTGTCACCGACAACAATGAATTGGGATCCGGCTTTGAGACCGAGTTTCTTACGAATGGTTTCCGGAATAACAACCTGGCCTTTTGAGGACATTTTTGTCGTTTCTATCGTTGACATGATATTCTCCTCCTTATATTCTTACCAGTAAGATTATAAGGATATTATTGAAAAGTGTCAATAGAAATCGAGCACGCTAACGTTACATTCAACGGAAAATCCACTGGTGTCCGGTAATCGGACACCAGCAGAATCAAGATAAAAATCATTTTCTTGCGCAAATAGTTATCGTTTATTTTTCGATAGAACCTCAGCAAGACGATGAGGATAAAAATTGCTGCAGACAAGGGTTTTGTTGGCGATGTCATTATTCAATTCATGACCTTTTTTATTTTACTCCGGGCAAATTTGCATTTGATTACTCTTCAAAAATAAAAAAGAGGTCAGATGAATTGGGGTGCAGCCGGTCGAGGCCATGCCCCTCCTGCAAAGCGTTGCCCAGGACAGGACGATTTGGTCTTCTGTTTACAATCTGACGACCGGCGATATCCAGATAGCGATGGGGCAGGCGTATCAGAATATCCATCAGTTTAGCCTGAAAAAAAGAGCCGGCGATCAAATCGAATAATTCGATCTTTGTTTGACAAAGGAAAAGCTCGGTATTCCGGTTAGCAAAGTCACTCAACTCGGATCCGGTGGTTGGCTGTGGACGATGGCTGCCTGTTTTTCAAACCGGCGAAGCACGCCGGCAATCGAGAAGCGTTTCTTAGCGATCAGATACGAGTGGATCGTGTTGTCAAAGCTCCTGTACCAGTGCTCCGGTATGTTCTTCTTGCCGATGACGGCTCCGACGATGCTGCCGGCCGTGGCAGCTGTGCAGTCGTTGTCCATTCCCATGGCAACCGTCTCGCCGATGACCCTTGTCAAGTCCTTGCCCCCAATGGTGATCCCCCAGATCGTGAGACAGGCGTTGTTGATCGCATGGGTGGGGTGCATGCCCTTGAACTTCTCGTCCATGGCAATCCGCGCCTGCCGATAGTCCTTGATGTCGGGTGAAACTCGCAGGGCCCAACGCACGGCTTTGGCAAAGGCGCAGTTTTTCGGGATTTCCGTCAGCCCGATTCGCAAAGCCCTGACCGGATCGTCTTCGGCAAATGCAGCAGCAATGGCGGAGGCGAAGAACATCTCCCCATAGATCCCCTGCCGGCGGTGACTGATATAAGCGTCTGCATACGCCATCGCCGCCGCGCGTTCGGGCCATCCGGGCGCCAGGTATCCCCAGGGATCGGCCCGGATGGATGCGCCGATCCACTCACAATAGGGGTTGTTCGTCGCGCCGGCACGGCTCGCCGGGATGCCTTTCATCAGGTTCTTGAGTGCCACGTCCTCTGCTGTGCAGGCATAGGGCAGGTACTTGAGCCACGTCCGTCCCACATCGGCGATCGAAAAGTCAGGGCCGTGCTCCTCCGCGATCAACAATCCGAGAAGCGTGTAGATAAGGTCGTCATCGACTGGAACCCCCTTCATTCCGCTTCGCGTATACTCTGCGCGCCTGCTCATCTGGTAGCGCTTTTCCTGCGGGTCCGGGACGCCGGACCAGTAATCGGTGGGCGGGAATTCGTCGCCGTTGTCGTCGGCGAGCGCCTTCATCTTGTCGATCGACCAGAATTCCACCGGAGCGCCGAGTATGCAGCCCGCCATTCTGCCGAGCAGCGCCCCTTCGAGTCGGTCGCGGTAAACCTGCTTGTCGAAAGTGTTCCACATCCGCCGGGGTCCCGGAGGTCGAAGAGCTCGAATCTGTTCAAGATCATCGGGCTCCTGTTTCGCGAGGGCTGGATCAATTGGGAGTCGCTTGAGTTCTGTCAGAGCGGACCGCAACGCCTTTGCCGCCTTCGTCAGAGGCTCTGATACCCCTTTCGCACCATACTCGGACTTGAGCTGAGCATAGAGAGTCAGCTCCTCCGTGAGCTGCTTGAAATCAGGGATTTTGGGATAGGACATCTTTTCCTTTCAACCAAAGTCTGTCTTAAGCCGGGTGCGCTAACGCATCACCGCGGCATCAACGCGAACACCCCCCAGCCCAGAAATTCACGCGTGTAGGCGGCATAGCGCCCGGGTTCCGAGGTCAGTTGGGCTCGAACCTCATTGGCCAACTCGTCGTCCGGATTGGCTGCAAGCCATCGGCGCATGGTGAGCCATTTGGCCGCCTCGTATCGATCCCAGCCGTCCTGGTCGGCCAGAACCATTTCAACGACGTCGTAGCCGAGAAGGCCGAAAGACGCGAGCAGTTCCGGAAGCATGAGATAGTCCGAGATCGACTTGGCAAGGCACCCCCTGGCAATATCTTCCGTCGGCGGCAACTGCCGCCAGTAGGGCTCGCCGATGAGGATGATCCCGCCGGGGCGCAGGCTTCGCGCCAGCAGCTCGATCGTGCCGGCGACGCCACCGCCGATCCAGGTGGCACCGACACAGGCTGCCACATCGACCTTTTTGTCAGAAACATAGCCGGCAGCATCGCCGTGGATGAACTTGACTCGATCGGCGACGCCGAGTTCTTGAGCACGGAGTTTCGCTTGTTCGCTGAACAACCGGCTCATATCGACGCCGGTGCCGGTGATGCCGTGATCACGCGCCCAGGTGCACAGCATCTCCCCCGAACCGCTGCCGAGGTCAAGCACTCGGGCTCCCGATTGCAGGCGCAGCGCCGCGCCGAGAGTGGCGAACTTTTCGGGTGTGAACGGGTTGTGGATGCGGTGAGCACTTTCAGTGATGTTGAAGATCCGTGGGATGTCCACTGCGGAAAATCTCCTTACTGGTTTGAACAGATTCGGTCAGGACTTAATAAGCTTGTCGGCTGACAGATACAGCAGTCGCCAGTGTCCTGCTCATGAGCTCTCCTATTCACTCCCCCAACAGAACCATTACCTCCATTGAACCAACCTCCGCTCCTGAATAAATAGACAGGTTGAAACAATAAAGCATAAAATGTCGAAATGCGCAATATATAAAATAACTTGTTTTTTTGAAGAGCTCACATCACGGATAGAACCTGCCTTTATCGCCCCGTTTTCTTGCGCACAACCGCTCTGGGCATCGCCCGGCCGGAGAGTCGGATTGCGCAAACACGTGTCGAAATCCTTGTCTTGCTCCTTAGAAGCCATTTGCAGGCTTAAAAAATGGTTGCTAAGCCCCTTTTTCGGCAAAAAAGGAGGTGCAATCTATTGAATAACAGCGAATTAATTTGGTCCGACCCCGAATTCTGCCGAATTCTCGGTGCCAGCCGATGTGAATACAGAGCGGCCAGGCAACTGCCGCGTCTTCTCCTTGCACAGCAACTTCCCCAATCCGTTTAACGCAACCACCAGGTGCTCTTACTCTCTGGCACATGAATCACAGGTCCGGTTGAGGGTTCTGGATATCACCGGAGCCGTCCGCGCCGTTCTGGTGGATGAACGACAGACCGGGGGTACCTACACCATACCGTGGGATGCCTCCCGGTTATCAACCGGAATCTATATCATCGAGATGACAGCCGATAGCTTTCGGGCCATACACAAGGCCATGCTGATCAAGTAAAAAGAACGGGTCGGGTCCGATCTGGCGCAGCTACCGCTGTGGTTGAAGATACAACTGATATGGCCCAGAGGCACGGAACAAGCGCAGGAGGGACAGATAGCACTTTGCTGCATATCTTTCCATATTCAAAAAGCGATCGAGCTCTATTTGCAGGAACGAGCTGATTTGCAGGTCGCAATGGATCGGCCAGACGGCTGATGTTGACGCTCGCGATCGGAACACCGCACCCACTATGATAGGCTTTGCTAATTTGGCCTACTTGCCTCACAGAGACGCTTCAATTCCGCCAACTCGGATTCTGTCTGATGTACAATGCCTCCCCGTATTTTCCGACCCATTACCAGACTAACAACATTTATCGGAAATTTCCAGTGAATTGTTGTCTTCACTGCGAATGTCGATCTGTTATTATTCCATACGATTGAATAACTGACGTCAACCTTGTGTATTTTGCTTTCCAGATGAAACGATATCAACTGGTCCGGGATATAGTCAGTGATTTCCCCCTGCATCACCAGGCTATTTCCATTTTCTGCTATCTCTTCCCTGAACGTTGTCCCCACCTTTTCTGGTGTCTCTTTCAGTATTTCTCCCCCTTTTACACCTTTCTGCCAACACATTGCCCTTTCTGGCTCGGCCACCCAGGGAAATACTTGTTCGGGTTTGCGAAATATGTCTATCGCTAGTGCAATTTTCATTACCTGCTCCAACTTTCGCCGCACTGACTGATTGAAGCGGCTGTTCGATTTTCTAATTTTAATTTGATTTTCATATCGTGATTGTCTAATATCGTTCCAAGTCGGAAGCAAAAAGAGAGCCTGTCGGCCGATCGATTTCTGGCAAAACAGCCGCTGCCGCGATCGTGGTCCCGTGGCTGCTTTTTCGCATGCCAATCCTGTAAAATTATAGACACCCATTGACATAAGGAGAGCGTCGTGAAAACCCGTTTGCCGTTTTCTTCTGCATCCTCAACAGCCTGGACCTTCAGCCTGCTGGCACTCATCTTGCTTTTGGCAGGGGCGCCCGATTTAGCGGCCCAAAACACCGAACCTGCCCTCTCTTCGAGCTTTTTCACGCGATTATCCATTACCGGCCTTTCCCATTCCTCTGAACCGGAGGGCTACAAAGTCTACAGCTCCATTCACCTGGAAGTCAGCCTGCGCCGGCCGATCACCTCTGCGCTGGCCATGGAGCTGAATCTGGCTCATGAATCGCGCGAAGTGGACTGGATGGGTCCGGAGCAAGAGGAGAGTCTGGGATCCGTCGAACTGCTGCCCGTTCATCTGTTGTTGCAGTATCACCCCCCGCTGCGCAAGTGGCATCCCTATGTCGGTGCAGGTTTGAATTACACCCTGTTTTGGGAAAAAAGCGGCGAGTTGAACAGCAAAAAGCTCTCCCCCAGCGCAGGACCGATTCTCCAACTGGGTGTGGACTGGCCGCTGACTTACCACATGCTGCTCAACCTGGATATCAAATTCATGCGCATGCAAACCGATTTTGAAGGACGGCAGAAAGATCAGATCGAATTGTTCATCCACCCAAGCGCCATGGGGATCGGGCTGGGCTTTAAATTGTAAAACGGAAATCGATATCGCGCAGAGGACCCAGACCAGCAGAGAACCACGGCTGCCCTTGCATCGACAGCCGCGACCGCACTGCATAACCACTGATTCAAGAGACCAAAGCATGTCCGCTATCATCAAAAGAATCCGGCAAACGCTTGAACAGAAAGCGGATGAGAAAACCCGGGCGACCGGCACCACATTTTTCAAAGAACCGGTACAGCTGCACGGCATCAAGGCCGCACAGGTCAGCAAGATCGCGAAATCCTTTTTTCAAGAGATCAAAGGGCAGAGTAAAACGCAGGTGTTCGCGCTCTGCGACGAACTGTGGCGATCCGGATTTCTGGAAGAGTCGTTTATCGCCTGCGATTGGTCATACGCCTTGCGAAACCGGTTTGAGTCGGCGGACCTGGATATTTTCGAAAGATGGCTGCACGAGTATGTCGATAACTGGGCTTCCTGCGATACGCTGTGCAATCATACCATCGGCTCCTTTGTGGTGATGTACCCGAGCTGTGTGTCCCGGCTGAAAACCTGGTCGCAATCACCCGATCCCTGGCTGCGGCGAGCGGCGGCAGTCTCCCTGATTATCCCTGCCCGGGAAGGCAAGTTTCTTAGGGATATTTTTGAAATCGCTGACAGCCTTCTTCTGGATACAGAGGACCTTGTGCAAAAAGGGTACGGCTGGATGCTGAAAGCCGCCAGTCAGGCGCATCAGCAAAAGGTCTTTGACTATGTCTTCGCTCATAAGGCGACCATGCCGAGAACCGCCCTGCGGTATGCGATCGAAAAAATGCCGAAAGAATTGAAAGCCCAGGCGATGGCCAAATAGCCGGCTGCGGCGATCAGCCGCCGCACAAGTGAACGACAGGGAAAGAACAGGATCCCTCACTTTGGAAGAATGGATAAAACACAATGCTGCCTTGCCCTGTTCAAAACCAAACCCCGGCTGGAATCTTGGACCGCATCATTTTCCTTCTGTCAATCTTCCGCCCATCCACGATAAAGGTGCCGTCCCCGACGGCGTGAAGGGTTCTCTTCTCTTTTCGGGAGTCATCAACGTATGCGGCCACACCTTCCAGCACGATGATGTTGTGCTTTCTGATGATATCGACAACTCTGCATTCGATATTTGCCAGGCACTCCCGAATAAGCGGCGCACGAACCTGCTTGCCCTTTACAGGGGTTAGCCCAAACTTTTCAAATTTGTCCGTGTCCGCGCCGGAACAGGTTCCCACACCGACGATTTTATCGATCAGGTCCACCGTGGGAATCGAGATTACGCACTCTTTGGTTTTTCGAAGTGCGGCATAGGAATGGTTCCATGGTCCGGTGGTTATGGCAAATAGCGGGGCAAAGTCCAGCACCATGGTCCAGGAGATGGTCATGACATTGTCTTTTTCGCCATCGTTGGTCGTGACGAAGACTGCCGGGCCAGATTCCAAAAGTGTGAACACTTTGCCGAGTTGCAACTTTTTCATGTTTACCTGGATTAACCTCTTGCTATCTCTATATACGTCAATGACATGATCTTCATGCTATCGGAAATATTCATGCCTGTCTGCTTCTCTATCGGATACTTCTTTTTGTGTTCTGCAAACATCGGCATGGTCTTCTTCACTTTGATCCTGTTATCCCATCGCTCCAGTTCATAGATATCTTCAGTACTCCATTTTAAAATGATCTCTTTGCTTATCCCGCCTTTGCCACTGAGTATCCGGCCTCTTGCTTTGTGATTTTCCATTTGGTGTCCCGTCTGGGGACGGGATTCTACGGATCACACTGATAGATAATATTTTGTTTTATAGGAGTCAAGGAAAAAAGCTAAACAGTCCGAATCGACCAGGCCTATCTGTCGAACCACCAGGCGGCCAACATCCCCGTGCACGCTCACCACGGACAGAAAGCGGCAGCAGTCCAACACACCAGTAGAAACCGTGCGCCTTCCGATGAAATGGTACCGCGATCGCCATCATTCCTGCACGGACAACAATTCTTTCGATTCTCCTTGTTTATTATCCGAGGTTTAGATAATTTCAATTTATACATATCAATCGCTCATTCTTTATGCGGTTGCGAAAAGGGCATTTTTCACCCTTTTTGTAGTGAGATTAGATTGAATTTCTGTAAGATCCGGTGCTGCGCACCGAATCGAGGTTATGCGCTCTTGTGTAGGGGGTATTCTGGAGTAGTCTGAGGAGTGGAACATGAAGGTGATGGTCGTCGATGACGAGCAGGATGTGGAGTTGCTCTTCCGTCAGCATTTCCGCAAAGAGATCCGCCAACAGCAAGTCGATTTCTCTTTTGCCCTTTCCGGTGAGCAAGCCTTGCAGCAGCTGCAAGCCATGCGTCAACCCCCGGCGGTCGTGCTGATCCTCTCTGATATCAATATGCCCGGTATGAACGGCCTGCAGTTGCTCAAGGCGGTCAAGCAGGATTTCCCCGGTATCAAGGTCGCCATGATCACCGCTTACAGCAACCAGTACTACGAGGATGCCATGGCATCCGGAGCGGACAACTACTATACCAAGCCTATAGATTTTGTGCAAATCAAAAATGAGCTCTTCAAGGAGGCGGTCGATGACTAGAAGCCGCCTTCTGATCCTCTTGCTGCTGTGTTCGGCCGCCTGCGCCGCTGAAACCGGCATGCCTTTCATGACCGCTTACCCAAGCAAGGAGTTCGGCGGCCACACACAATTCTGGTCGATCGAACAGGATGACCGGGGTGTCATGTACATCGGCGACGGATACGGCATCCAGGAGTTCGACGGGACGAACTGGCGGCTGATCACCAATGCCAACCACTCCTTTGGCAGGTCTCTCTGCAAAGACGAAAATGGCAGAATTTATGCCGGCTCCTCCGGCATGCTGGGCTACCTCGAGGCAGACGAGCGCGGCGAGATGCAATACCGCTCGCTTTTGGAATTTATCCCACCCGAGGACCGGCTTTTCAATTATGTCTGGTCGGTGTATGCCACGCCGGCAGGAGTCTATTTTCAGACAAACGAAAGACTCTTTCGCTTTCATCCGCCCGAATCAAGCCCCGCCGCCGGGATCTGGACGGTCGATGTCTGGCGGCCGCAGGATACGTTCGGCTATACCTTTTGGGTCGATCAGACGCTCTATGTGCAGCAGTATGGAATCGGCCTGATGAAAATGGTGAACGATTCGCTGGTCGTTCTGCAGGGAGGTGAGCAATTCGCCAATGACCGCATCCATGTCATGCTGCCTTTCCCGGGCAAAAAAGGACACTACCTGGTCGGCACCTTTAGCCGCGGTCTCTTCGACTGGGACGGCAGCATTTTCCGTCCATGGCCAAGCGACGCCGATCGTTTGATTGCAGATGGCACTCTCTATGCCGGCGTGGTCACCCCGGACAGCTGTTTCGCCCTGGGCACCATGGCCAACGGACTGGTCATCATCGACAGACACGGCAGGCTCGTGCAGCATTTTACCCAATCCAGCAGTTTCTTGTCCAATACCGTGAGTTGTCTGTTCCTGGACCAGCAGAGAAATCTCTGGGTGGGCATGGATGGGGGTGTGGCGGTGCTCGAATACGACTCGCCATTTTCAGAGTACTCCATCCCCGGAGGCACCGGCCCTTCCGATTTTCGCAGATATCAGGGCATCCTCTATATTGCGGCCAACGATGGAGTCTATTATCTCGATGACAGCGATGGTGCGTTTAAACTGGTGCCCGGAATTGTCGGTCTCTCCCAATCTTTCTTTTTTCACGAGATCAACAATGAATTATTTGTCACTGTCAACCAGGGCGTCTATCGCATTCACGGCAAAACAGCTTCCATGGCCTTGCCGGTCGAGGATTTGTCAAGGCCGATATTGTGTATGTGCGATTTGAGCATGGCCCATCAGGCAGTAGTGGCGGGCACAAACCTGGGAGTCGATCTGCTGCGCTATGATGCCTCCAGTCCCCATCGACTCGTTCGCATCGGCCGTATTGCAGGCATACACGAATATATCCGGATGGCTGTCGAGGCTGAACCCGGCGTGGTCTGGCTGGGAACCATGGATAGCGGTGTGATCCGGCTGACGTTTAACGCGGAGCGGTTGCTGGATCCAGTTATTGAAAAATTTGGAACGCAACATGGATTGCCGCCGGGCGGGGCGGTATTCTTCAAGCCTGGCGGCCGTCCCGTATTTTGCACAAAAAAAGGAGTTTACCAGTTCGACCCGGCGCAAAACCGCTTCTTACCCGATCCATTTTTTAATGAGATGGGCCTGGGGCGAAATCCGGATGAAAGCATCATCGTTGCGGATGGCCATGGCAATCTGTGGATCAATCTGGGAAAAGAATCGGCCGTCTATAAAAAACTGCCGGACAGCCAATACAAACTGGAAAAAGCCCAATTGGCTCGCTTCTCCGATGAAGTGATCAATACGATCTATCCGGAGAGCAACGGCGTCGTCTGGTACGGTACGGCGAACAATGTGATCCGTTTCGCGCCGAATCAAGATCAATCCCAGCTGAGCGACTTTCCGGCAATCATCCGCCGCGTCGTCATGGCCGGCGATTCGGTCGTCTATTACGGCGCGGCGCTGCCCGGCCATCGTCTGCACGATCCGGCGGCACAGCGCTTTCCGTTTCGCGGCAATGCCCTGCGTTTCGATTTTTCCGCCTCGTCCTATCTCAATCCGCGCGCCAACTCGTTCCGCACCCGGCTTGAGGGATTCGATGCCGGTTGGTCGGCCTGGAGCCGCGACACCCGGCGCGACTATACCAATCTTCCCGCCGACAAATACCGCTTCCGCGTCCAGGCGCGCAATATTTTTCAGCAGGAGAGCAGCGAGGATCTCTATGCGTTTACCATCACCCCTGCCTGGTACAATACCTGGTGGGCATGGGCGTTCTATCTGCTTTGCGCCGGCGGATTGATTTTTGGACTGATCCGTGCCCGCACCCGGCAGCTGGTGGAGCGCAGCCGGGCGCTGGAAAAGATCGTCCAGGAGCGCACAGCCGAGATTCAGGAGCAGAAAAACAACGTCGAGCAGCTCAGCCTGATCGGCCGCGAAATCACCGCGACCCTTTCGATCGGCAATATCATCCATACCATCTATCAAAACGTCAATCAGCTGATGGATGCTTCTGTCTTCGGCATCGGCCTCTTCAATGCAGAAAAGCAGACCCTCGATTTCCCCGGCACGACGGAGAAAAATGAGCTCCTGCCGCCCTATTCGCTGTCGCTCTCAGACGAGAACCGTCTGGCGGTCTGGTGTTACAAAAACCAGCAAGATGTGATCATCAACGATTATGCCAGGGATTTCAGCGCCTATATCCAACAGCTGCAGGCTCCTGTCGCCGGCGAAAATCCCGAGTCCATCCTTTACCTGCCGCTGACCTACAAGGATAAGCGCATCGGCGTCATCACCGCCCAGAGTTTCAAGAAAAACAGCTATACCGATTACCATCTCAATATGCTGCGCAACCTGGCCATCTACAGCGCCATCGCCCTCGAAAACGCCGATGCCTACCACCGGGTAAATGAGCTGCTTGCCGATCTCAAGAATACGCAGGAAAAACTGGTCACGCAATCCAAACTGGCCGCTCTCGGCGCCCTCACCGCCGGCATCGCCCATGAGATCAAGAATCCCCTCAACTTTGTCAACAATTTTGCCGAACTCATCACAGACCTGGTCGCCGAATTGCGGGAGGTTCTGATCACAGACTTGGGCCAGGGGGAAAAGGCGAAAAATTCAGAGACCATGGAGATACTGGATACCCTGCAGCAGAATGCCGCCAAAATCATCGAACACGGCAAACGGGCGGACAGCATCGTCAAGAGCATGCTGCAGCATTCCCGCGGCAAATCGGACGAGCGCCAGCCAACCGACATCAATGCCGTGCTGGCCGAAGACATCAATCTGGCCTACCACGGCATGCGCGCCCAGGACAGCAGCTTCAACATCAAGATCGAAACCGATTTTGATCCCGCGGTCGGCAAATTGAGTATCGTCCCGCAGGACGTCAGCCGCGTCTTTCTCAACATCATCAGCAACGGCTGCTACGAGGCGCATCGCAAAAAACAGGAACAAAACGGCGAGTTTTCACCCACGCTGTCGGTCAAAACCCGAAGCCTGCAGAACCTGATCGAGGTGCGCATCCGCGACAACGGCAACGGGATTCCGGTTGCCATCAGGGAAAAGCTCTTCACCCCCTTTTTCACCACCAAACCGCCCGGCAAAGGCACAGGCCTGGGCCTGTCGATCAGTTATGATGTCATCGTGCATCAGCATGGCGGTCAATTGTATTTTGAATCCGAGGAAGGCCAGTTTGCAGAATTTATAATCCAATTGCCCAAATAAAGCCCGTTCTCAGGAGAAAAATATGCCCGCAAGAATCCTGGTCGTGGATGATGAACCGGATCTGGAGCAACTCATCCTGCAAAAATTTCGCAAGCAGATACGCGATGGAATTTTTGCCTTTCAGTTCGCCGGCAACGGCGTCCAGGCTCTCGAGCGCCTGGCAGAAGACGATGCGATCGATCTGGTCCTGACCGATATCAACATGCCGGAAATGGACGGCCTCACCCTGTTGAATCGCATCAAGGAACAGGACAATCCTCTTCTTCGCTCGGTCATCGTCTCCGCTTACGGAGATATCGAAAACATCCGCACGGCGATGAATCGCGGCGCTTTCGATTTTATCATCAAACCCATCGACCTCAACGACCTCGAGATCACCATCAACAAGTCGCTGCATGACCTGCGGGTACTCAAAGAGGCGATACAGTCGCGCGATCAGCTGATGTTCATCAAGCATGAGCTCGGCATTGCCACCGAGATACAGACTTCGATCCTGCCCAAGGTTTTTCCCCCTTTCCCCGACCGCAAAGAGTTCGATATCTATGCGAAGATGATCCCGGCCCGGGAGGTCGGCGGTGACCTGTACGACTTTTTCCAGATCGACAAAGCGCGCGTCGGCGTGATTATCGGGGACGTCTCAGGCAAGGGTATTCCTGCGGCGATGTTCATGGCGGTGAGCAAGACCCTGCTCAAGGCCACGGCCCTCAAAGGCATCCCCCCCGACTCTTGCCTCGAGAGCGTCAACACCATCCTCGTCGACGAAAGCCTGCCTTCGATGTTTGTCACGGTTTTTTACGGCATCTTTGACACGCGCAACGGTTCGTTCGAGTATTGCAGCGGTGGCCATAATCCGCCCTATATCATCGGCAAAGATGGGCAGGTGCGTCTGCTCGACAATTGCGGCGGGCTTTTCCTCGGATCCCTGAAAAATCTCGAATACGAGTCCAGCGTCGTCATGCTCCAACCCGGGGAGACTCTGTTCCTGGTAACCGACGGCATCACCGAGGCGATGAACACCGGGGATGACATGTTCGGGGAAGAAAGGACCGAGGCAGCCCTGCAAACACACGCTGGCAAGCCGCTCAATGAACTGGTGGACCATGTGATCGAAGAGGTGCAGGCCTTTGCCGGCGCGCAGGAACAATCGGACGACATGACTTGTCTGGCGTTGCGCTATTTCGGCAGATAGGGGAATCAGCCGATCTCTGCATTGTGCCTTGTCCTCTTCGGTTGTACTTTTGACAAAAAACTTGATCGCAAGTTCGCGAAAACCTATATTGAAGCCAGGATGCTATCTTGTCATTTGAGAAAGCCCGGTTTGGGCCCAGGATTGAAAAAATCAAAAGCAAAGCCGGTGTGGGGATCACCTTTTTAGCCAGGCTGGAGGTTACGCCTTGCCCCCAGTCGTGGACGAAGCGGACTTGCGATTTCGGACAAGATCAGCAAGCTTTTCAAATCACTGCAACCGAACAATCGGTTCACAAAAGGGGAGAAAAATAGATGCACAAAATCAAAATGGTGTTGGGACTGGCGGTTATCGCCGGTCTGCTCGTTTCCACCTCCCCCCTGCTCGCGCAGGGGCAGGGAAAGGGCAAAAAGGGCAAACCGACCGAGGAGCAGCAAAGTGAGCAAAAAGGCCAGGTGAGCGAAGTCCAGGGCCAAAAGGGCAAGCCTGGGCAACCTGGTCGGGGCCAGCTCGAAAAAGGCAAACCCGATGAAGAACCGCCTGCTGGATGGGGAAAAGGGAAAAAAGAGGGCTGGGAGAGCGACGTCCCGCCTGGCTGGGAAAACTGGGACGAGGCGAGCAAAAGCAAATGGCAGGAAGATGTAAAGCAAGCCAAGGAGAAGATGCGCGCCAGGAGCAAAAAAGGCAAAAAACTGAGCAAAGCGAAGATGGACAGCGCCTGCGTTGCCCTGGAAGAAGGAGCGAAAGCGGGCATTCCTGTCGAAGAAGTCAACAGGGTCGTCGAAAAAGGCCTGGACCGGGGTCTCCACGGCAGTGAGATTCAAGCCGCCACCCGCGCCATGGCCCGTGGCGCCAGGCAGGGCATTGAAACTGCGCCCATGGCCGATTTCGTCCAGCAGAAACTCGACGAAGGACTGCGGGGCGATGCCCTCTCGACCCAGATCGAGGCCGAGATCGACAGGCGCCATACGGATAAGGTAAGGGCGGATGCAGCGGCTCAGGAGGAGCTGGAAAGGCAAAAAGCCGCGCAGGCCAAAAAATGGTGGCAGTTCTGGAAATAGGCTCTGGTTTGCCACCCCGCTCACCGCGGAATGACCCAATCCAAATCGAAAGTCGACAAAAAGCCCTGCACCAGCAGGGCTTTTTGTTGGCCGGCGATATTGAACGAATCAGAACGCCCCTCTCGACGGCGAACAGGCCTGAATGTTCTTGCATTTATTAAACACAATGAGTAACATTATTTTATGCCAGCACACCCGATGAATCTTCAGTCAACAGCAGCTGATCCTCGGCAGGTGTTGGGCGCTTGGTCATGCAAGAAAAAGTTTACCAAAACCTCCCGGCATATGCAGAACAAGATACAAACTCTCGGCCAGCGACAATTTCATCAGAATGGTCACCATAAGGCTCTGACTCGATTAACCGATAGGCGGGCAGGAGCGAAGAAATGAACCATCAGCTGATGGTTTCGGGTGGTCTATTTTCTATGCTGTTGGTTGCAGCACTGATCTCTTTCGTGTTTGGCTTTTCATTGTTGCTTTGCAAACTTTTCAGCCGCACGAGCGGCCTCGACAAGCTGCGCAAGGTGTATCAGACCGCTGCTGCTCCGCAAGGCGAAAACTTTAAGAAACAGTCGGTTGCCATCGGTGCAGTGCATTACAAGAACATCGTCGATATCTGGCTCAGCCAGGAGGGGCTGTACTTGCACGTCAAACCCTCCCTCAGCCGATACGAGGCGGTATTGATCCCCTGGACCGACATCGGAACGCCGCAGAGAGCAACGATAACCTGGCAGCGCGCAGTGCGCTTAAAAGTGGGCGATCCGCCGCTGGCCACCTTCATTGTCAAGGAACCATTGTACGAAAAAATGCTGCCATACCTGCAGAAGGCCTGAGTGTCAACCAGATTGTCAAATAAAAAACTCTGCAGAACCGACCTGCACAGCAAACCAGTCAACCGATCATTCTATGGGAAGAAAAAGATGAAAATGTTTGCCGTTTTTGCAGTTCTAGCCTTGTTCTTTCTTTTAGATGTCTCCCCGCTGCTCGGCCAGGAGGAAAGCGATCCCTTTTTATGGCTGGAGGAGGTCGAGGACCAGAAGGCTCTCGAATGGGTCAAGGCGAAAAGCAGCGCCACGGTTGCCGAGTTGGAAAAGCATCCCGACTATCAACCGCTCAACCAAAAGATCCTGCAAGTGCTGAACAGCAAGGAGCGCATTGCCTATCCCTCGCTGATCGGCGATTATGCCTATAATTTTTGGCAGGATGAAACCCATCCGCGCGGCATCTGGAGGCGCACTTTGCTCGCCGATTATTTCAGCGCGACTCCGGACTGGGAAACCGTGCTCGACATCGATGAACTCAGCCGCCGGGAAGGCGAAAAGTGGGCCTTCAAAGGCGCCACCTTGCTCTATCCGGCATATGATCTCTGCATGGTCTATCTCTCCCGCGGCGGCAGCGACGCCGTCGAAATGCGGGAATTCGATCTGGTGAAAAAGACATTTGTCGAAAACGGTTTCTTTGTACCGCAGGCCAAAGGAAGCGTCGCCTGGGTCAACCGCAACACGTTGCTGGTATCGACCGATTTCGGCCCCGCGAGCACCACGACATCCGGCTATCCGCGCATCGTCAAGATCTGGCACCGCGACACTCCGCTGAACGGCGCCCGCACCCTCTATGAAGGGCGGGAAAGCGACGTGCGGGCAGGGGGAGGATTGATTAATACGCCGGAACGGCAATACATCGTCATTACCCGCCGCATAACCTTTTTCACCAGCTGGTCATTCGTGCTGGAGAACGAAAAACTCGTCAAATTGGACATTCCGGACGATGCGCAATTCTATGGGTTTTTTAAAAACCAGATGCTGGTCCATCTGAAATCCGACTGGGCAATCGGCGGCACAACCCTGAGACAGGGCTCTCTTATCAGCATCGACTATGACCAATTCCTGATGGGCGAGCGCAGTTTTGCGGTCATTTTCGAACCCGATGAACGCTCGAGCCTGGAGGAGGTGGCCACGACCCGAAACGCTTTGCTCCTCCTCAAGTTGACCAATGTGGTGAGCGAATTGTTTCGCTACACCTTGCAAGACGGCCGCTGGATCAGCGAGAAAGTCGCTGCCCCTGATTTGGGCTCTATCAGTCTGGCAGCCACAGACCATCTCTCCGATCATTATTTCTTCACCTTTACCAATTATCTGACGCCGACCTCGCTCTATTATGTCCCGGCCAACGGCAAAAAAATCGACAAGGTCAAGAGCCTGCCGCATTTTTTTGCCGGCGCTGACTTGCTGGTGGAACAGTTCGAGGTCGCCTCCAAAGATGGCACGAAAATACCCTATTTCGTTGTCCGCCCGAAAAAAGCCAAAATGAACGGCGCCAATCCGACTCTGCTCAACGGCTACGGCGGTTTCGAGATCGCCAGGCGACCCATCTACTCACCAACAAACGGTCTGGCGTGGCTGGAAAAAGGCGGCGTCTATGTCGTGGCCAACATCCGCGGCGGCGGCGAGTTCGGCCCCAGGTGGCACCAGGCCGCTCTCAAGGAGAACCGGCAACGGGCTTTTGATGATTTTATCGCCATCGCCGAGGATCTGATCCGGCGCAAAATCACTTCTCCCCGCCACCTCGGCATCCAGGGGGGAAGCAACGGCGGACTGTTGGTCGGGGTGGCTTTTACCCAGAGGCCTGACCTCTTCAACGCCGTGATCTGTTCTGTGCCCTTGCTGGATATGCAGCGTTACAACAAACTGCTGGCCGGCGCCAGCTGGATGGGAGAGTACGGCAATCCCGACCTGCCGGAGGAGTGGGCTTTCATCAGCAAATATTCGCCCTATCAAAATCTCATTGCCGACAAGCGCTATCCCAGGGTCTTTTTCACCACCACGACCCGCGACGATCGGGTCCATCCCGGCCATGCGCGCAAAATGGCGGCCAAGATGGAGGCGCAAGGACACCCCTTTTACTATTTCGAAAACACCGAAGGCGGGCACGGCTCGGGGGTGACCAATGAACAAAAAGCGAAAATGCTGACTCTGGAGTACATCTACCTGCTCAAGATGCTGCGCACCCGGTGAGAGAGAGCAAATCGGCTTTTTAAGATGATGCCCAAAAAACGTGTTTGAAATGGGTTGTTGCGACTTTGATCCAGCAGCTTGAACAGCGATCGAGTCGATATCCGGAGGTGAGTGATTAGAATGCAAAAAGCTGGTCTGCTTCTGCTTCTCATGTTTCCCTGTCTTGCTGTTTCACAGAGCTTGGTCATCAACGAAATCCTGGCCTCCAACCAGGCGACCATCGAGGATGAAGACGGCAACAGCTCGGATTATATCGAATTGGTCAACATCGGCACTGCGCAGGTGCAGCTGGAAGGCTATGGCCTCAGCGACGACCCCAGAGTCCGGAAATGGCGGTTTGGCCGAGGTGTTTTGGGGCCGGGAGAACACCTCCTCGTTTTTGCTTCCGATAAAAACAAAAAAGATGTCTATTGGCATACCAATTTCAAGGTCAGCGCCTCCGGCGAAACCCTTGTGTTGACCGATGCAACCGGTGCAACCGTGGATCGCGTCGATTTGCCGGCATCCGAGCCCGATATCGCTTACGGACGAGTCAGCGACGGCGCATCGTCCTGGATTTTTCAAAGCCCGACACCGGGTACAGCCAATACCGGCAAGATCGTGTTGCCTTACGCCGCTCCCGTGACGGTTTCCCGCTCCGCCGGTTTCTATGCTTCGCCGCTCGACGTTGAACTGGCTGCAAATGGACAGCCCATTTTCTATACCCTTGACGGCAGCGATCCGGATTCCAGTTCCATGCGCTACACAGGCCCGATCACCATCGGCAAAACATCGGTGCTCAAGGCGGTCAGCGTGAAAACCGATCATCAGCCGTCACCGACCGTTCACCGCACCTTTCTGATCGCTGAAAATCCGGCCTTGCCGGTGATCTCCCTCTCGACCGATCCCGACAATCTCTTCGACTATCACACTGGCATCTATGCCGACGGCCCCGGCTGGACACCCGCGGCGCCCAATTACGGCGCCAACTTTTGGATGGATTGGGAACGGCCGGCGCATGTCGAGTTTTTCGATGAAAACAAGAATCTGGGCTTTTCTGAAAATTGCGGCATCGCCATCTATGGCGCCTACACCCGCTCCTACCCGCAAAAATCCATTGCAGTCAAGTTCAAGAACGACTATGGTGTTTCACTGGTCGAATATCCGCTCTTCCCGGATCTCGAGCTGACCACCTATAAAGCATTCGTCCTGCGCAACTCGGGCAATGATTTTTACTATACCCATTTCCGTGACGCCATGATGCAGACCCTGGTGCAGGACCTGGACATCGATTATCTGGAGTATCGGCCGGCGGTCGCTTTTATCAACGGCCAGTACTGGGGCATCTACAACCTCCGTGAAAAGATCAATGAACACTATGTCGCTCATCGCCACGGCGTGGATCCCGACAATATCGACATGCTGGAGGACAACAGACAAGTCATCCACGGCGACACCCAACACTATCAGCAATTGATCGACATGATTTCCACGCAAGACATGACGACCGATGCAGCGTATGATTTTATCCGCCAAATGATCGACCTGGACGAATGCCTGTTGTATTTTGCCGCCGAGGTCTATTACAACAGCCAGGATTGGCCGGCCAACAACATCAAATACTGGCGTGAGCGCAGCGCCACAGGTAAATGGCGATGGATCCTGTTTGATGTCGATTTCGGTTTCAATCTCTATGAAACCAACGGCCAGGCTGAAAACCATCTGACCTATCTCCTGTCGGGCATCGAAACCCGCCCCGGCTCCAATCCGCCGTGGTCCACCCTGCTGCCGCGCAAGCTGGTCGAAAACCCCAAAATCAAAAACCAGTTCATCAACCTCATTGCCGATCTGCTCAACACAAATTTTGCCAGCAACCGCGTGGTCGGTATCATCAATCAAATGGCAGATCACCTTGCCCACGATATCGGCCGCCACAGGCAGCATTGGGGAATTGGCGAACAGACGGCGACCAGCCATATTCAGCGCATGATTTCGTTCGCCAAGGAGCGGCCAACCCATGTGCGCGGTTTTGTCCGCGATTTCTTCAAATGCGGTCTCGACGGCAGGATTACCCTGCAGTCCACTCCGGGCGGCATCATCAAATTGAATTCGCTCTCGTTTACAGCGGCCGAGCTGCCGTGGTCGGGCGTCTATTTCATCAACAATCCCGTTCACCTGGCCGCCGCTCCGGATCCAGGCTTTCGATTCGACGGTTGGAGCGGTGCGGTCGTTTCCGCTGATTCAGCGATAACCCTGTCGGTGTCGAGAGCCACTACCGTAAACGCGGTGTTCTCCGCGATCAGCAGCGGCCTGCAAGAAACGGATTCTCAGCAGGCTGTGCCGGAAAGGCTGGCGCTGCTGCAGAATTATCCCAATCCCTGCAATCCCTCGACCACCATTCGGTTCGCTCTTGCCAAAACTGACCGGGTCGACCTCAGAATCTACGACCTGCTCGGTCGGGAAGTGATCACCCTGATCTCGGAAACCATGACGGCTGGGATGCATTCGGTGCATTGGGACACAAAGGGATTGCCGGGCGGCGTCTACTTTTGTCGCTTGCAGGCGGGCCATGATGTGCAGAACAAAAAACTCATTTTGATGCGATAGAACGCGCATCTGCCGGTACTGTGCGCGTTCTATCCTGTATCCCGGATTCAGTGCGCAGCACCATATCTTAAAGAAAATCAATCTGATGGCAAAGCATGTTGGGTGAAAAGTGCCCTTTTCTCAACCGCATCAAAAATAAGCGATTGAATGTTTTTTGATTCGGTTAACACCGAATCTGGGTGTATGTCGTGCAGAAACGACAAAAATTTTTATTATGACCAAGCTGGAGAGACAAAATGAACAAGCTGATCACTGCAATCGCGCTCTTGTTGCTGGCGGCGACAATGGTTTTTGCCCAAAACACCGATCTGAGCGGCAAATGGAAAATGATCAACAAGAAAAGCTCTTTCCTCGATTACTATCAAGACCTGACGCTGGATATCGAGATCAACCAGAATGACGCGGTGATTGTCACCAAAATGGGCCCAAAACGAAAATACGAGGAGCGATTGGCGTTCACCACCGACGGCAAACCCAATTCGATCGAAATCATGGATGGCACCTTTGCGAGCAATATCCACATGGGCTTGCGGTTGCCGCTGGGCGCAAAAAAGACCGTGACCGCTACCTGGCAAAACGATCGATCGTTGCAGGTCACCGAAAAGTACGAATACATCTCCTCACAGGGCAAAAAGCAGGGACAGATGATTTATCGCTATCAACTATCGCCCACCAAAGATCTGCTGACCTGCACCATCGCCCGCTCGACCCGGCAAAAAGGGCCGGAAATGAATTTTCTCTTTAAACGCTTCGATGAAAACAATGCTTACCTTTACAAGATGGCCGACGATTGGGATATTTTTTCCAAATTGCCTGAACACGCCTGCTGGATTTCCCTGCAGGGCGTCGTCAACGAAAAAAAGCCCCTGCTCTATTTTACGTTTGGCCCCGAGTATCCGTTCAACTATACCGAAGACCTGGCCAACTTTTTGGTGAACAAAAAGAATTTTTCTTTTACCAAATTGCAGTCACTGGAACAGGGTTTGACACTTTTTAAAGACCAGATCAAGGGCTATATCGTGTGGGACAAAAACGTTCGCACATCGGCCATCGTGGCCTATACCCTCGCCGGTCTGGAAAAGGGCATCATCATCACCGAAGACCTGCTGCCGTTGGTCAAAGAAATCGGCTTGCCGGAGATCGAGGATTTCCGCGGCAAGTTTGTCGGCAAATCGGATTTCGAGATCTATTCCTGGGCCAAAGAGGAATACTGGCAGCGCTGTTCAAAGGACGTGATCGTCTGGCTCGGCGGCGTCCACGGCACCGCTCTCATGCCCGCCTGCGCCGATTACGGCATGATGAACAAAGGGTTCTGTTCGGACCTGTCGTGCCGGCCCACCGACACGCTGGAATTCCAGCTGAGCAACGCTCTGTTGGCAGAGATGAATCCCATGGGGCAGGTCTGGGGTTGGCACTCATACAAGAAGGACCTGGAAGAGCAGGCGATCACCCTGTTGTCGTCCTATGCTCTGACTTCAGATGCGCTCAACACCATGCCCAACACCAGTTTCTTGATCCACGTGCCTGTTTCGCCCGATTTTACCTACAAGAACAACCACAACATCGTGCCGGGGCAGCAGTACATTCCCGAAAAAAAGGTCTATCTGGCGCTTGTGCAGACCGACGGCCTCGGCATCGGTGCCTGGCTGAAACCCGGGCGGGGCTCGATTCCCTATGCCTGGGAAGTGACCATGAAGTTCGAATCCCTTTCTCCGGCCATGCTCGAGTACTATTATGCGCAGGCGACCCCGAACGACTATTTTATCGGCTGTCTCTCCGGCTCGTCTTACATGTATCCCAAGGCCTTTCCGAAAAAATGGCTGCCCAAAGAGATCGCCCGGGCGGCCGACTTGATGAAAAAGCTCGACCTCAATGTCTTCGAGATCATGGATTATTCGGAAGGCGGCACCGAAACCTGCGACAACAATCTGCCCAAAGAAATCGTCGACATGTATTACGAAAACATGCCGGACGCCATCGGTTTTATCAACGGCTACCGGGCATCGAACACCTTTACGATCCGCGACAAGAGACCGTTTATCTCCTATGATTATTACCTGGCTGCGGAAAAACCGGAAGAGGAAGTCGTCGCCGATCTGGAAGAGCTGGCGCTGATCAATTCCGAGCTCCCCTATTTCCTCCTGGTCCATGTAAGGGAATCGAGCGCCGTGGAGCGGATCAAATCGATCTGCGACCAGTTGGGTGAAAACATCGAGGTGGTTCCTCTCGACATCTTTCTCAAAATGGCGGGCGAGAATCCGACCTTTAAAGAAAATTATTATCAAGGCAGATAATTGCGAAAAGAACCTGATTAAATGAACAGCCAAAGCATCGCTCCCTGCGGGCTTAATTGTGCGCTATGTTGGGGCTTTCAGCGCAGCAAGAAAACCTGCAGCGGGTGCAACAGCTCCGGAGCCAAAACACATTATTGCACGGTTTGCCGCATCAAAACCTGTCCCGAAAAAAACGGCAACGACCGGCTGTTGTGCAGCGAATGCCCGCGATATCCCTGCAAACGCCTAAAGGATCTGGACAAACGCTACCGGTTCAAGTACGGCGAAAGCGCGATCGAGAATTTTCGCTCCATCGCGGAAATTGGCTTGTCTGCTTTTGTTGCAGCTGAAGAGATCAAATGGAGATGCCCGCAATGCGGAAATTTGGTTTGCGTCCATCGAGAAAAGTGTCTAACTTGTGGTGAGGCCAACCCCCATTTCCCGCCCAACCCTGGCAAACCACAACGAGGCACGAACAAGTAACGACAGCGACGCCAATTTATAATCCCAGCAGTGTTACGTTTAGCGGTGCACTCACAGCTTCGCTTCATCTCCACCCGGCTCGGAGACTAGCGATGGCAAGCAACATCGAAATCAAGGCCCGCATAGCAAGCATCGATGCGCTGTTGCCGAAAGCTGCGGCGCTGGCTGATCAGGGGCCGTGCGAAATATTCCAGGACGACATTTTCTTTGCCTGTCCGAACGGCCGCTTGAAACTCCGCATCCTGGCGCCTGATGCAGGCCAGCTCATCTTTTATCGGCGCACCGATCAGCGCGGGCCGAAAGAATCGTTCTACCTCATTTATCCCACCCCCGATCCTGACGCGCTGGCCAGGGTGCTGTCGCTGGCACTTGGCAAAACCGGGCGGGTGCGCAAAAAGCGCACCCTCTTCCTCGCCGGGAGAACCCGGATCCACCTCGATCGGGTGGAAGGGTTGGGCGATTTTATCGAGTTGGAAGTGGTGCTGGCCGACGGCGAATCGGCCGAAACAGGCAAAGCAGTCGCGCGGGATCTCATGGAAAGGCTGGGCATCAGCGATGATCAACTCATCGAAGGAGCGTATATCGATTTGCTGCAAGAGGCAGCGCCAAACTGCAGGGACAGCGGCGGGGAATCTGCGATTGACCCGGCCTGGTTCCCGAATGAAAAACCTGTGAATGGAGGTGAAAGATGAAGTCGAAACAGAATGTCATCTGGTTTGCAGCGGCAGCAGCAACGCTCCTTTTCGCCGGCTGCGCGCCGAACCATGAAATGTTTCTCGAAAAAAGTGCCGGGTTCTGGGCCGGCCTGTGGCATGGCCTGATCGTCATCATCACCTTTGTCATCAGTCTGTTCACCGACAAGGTCGCCGTCTACGAGGTCAACAACAGCGGCAGCTGGTATGATTTCGGCTTTATCCTGGGAATTCTCATCAGCGTGGGGCATGGCAAAGTGCAACATTCGATGCAGAAAAAATGGACCTGCAAAGCTAAAAAAGAAAAAGAATGGGAAGAAATCGGCAAGCAGGTCGAAGAAAAAGTGCGCATCGGCATCAAGAATTGGCTCGACGACACCGAAAACAAGGATAGGGAGTGGGAAGAGATCGGCAAAAAGATCGAAGAAAGAATCAAACGGGAATTGCGCAATTGGACGGAAAGATCATAACACCCGGTAAGGGTGTTGGATCTGATTGCATATTCCCAGGAGGTTGTTATGTTCGGAAAAACCAAGATGCTCATGGTGGCGGGAATTCTGCTTTTTTCCAACCTTGTCAGCGCCTATGATTACTTGACGGTGCGAGATCCAAGGGGTTGGAATATAAATCAGGGCACGATCGAAAAGGCAGCGATTTCCGTAAGGCCAGTAGGTATCTATATGGAAATCGGCCTTTATTTGACTTTCTCTGCGCGCGGCTGGTACGGGGGCAGCGCAGATTCCCTGGAAGTTGAATTCTTTTTTGATTTGCCGAAAAATTCGGTGGTGCACGATTCATGGCTCTGGATTGGCGAGGAGATCATTCGCGGAAAAATCATGGACAAGTGGACTGCTGAGGCCATTTATGAAGATATCGTCAGCCGTCGTGCTCATCGATTATGACGCCGTCAATTGTACCTTTCCACAGGATCAACTGTTGAATGCCGCAAAAAGCGCACTGCTTTTGAATTTTACTGAAAAAGACTCGTTCAATCTCATCTTTTCTCGATTGAACATCGTGCGGGCAAGCGACACCTGGTTGCCGGCCGATTCGGCGACCATTGAACAGACATTCGCTGAGTTGCAGGATCATCCGATTTCGCCTTACAGCAATTTGCCGGCGCTGCTGGCAAACGGCATCGATTTTGTAATCAACAATGGCAACAACAGCAGCATTGTCCTGATCTCGAGTTCGGATCAAGTCGGAGATTACAAGGTCGCCAATCAATTGATCGACGATTTATTGGCCTTGATGGATAACAAAATCCCTATTCTTATTGCCGATTACCAAAACAATGACTATTCCCATTATCTGGTCGGAGGGCGGTATTATTTGGGCAATGAATATCTTTATACGAATATATCCAGATTGACCGCCGGAAATTATTACAACATCCGTTCCGGGCCCTACACCTTGCCGGAACTGCTCGCCACCACCTTGAGTTCCGTACACGGATTCATGAGCTCATTCGATCTGTACACCCGCCTGGAAAACGGCTCTTGCTATGGCCGGTACAATCTGGATGAGCAAAGAAGAACAGCCTACTTGAACAAGCCGATCCTGCAAATAGGCAAATATCGCGGTTCTTTCCCCTTTGTCATCGAAACCAGCGGCCTCTATGAATCCGAATACTTTGCCCATAAAAACACCCTGGATGAACAGTCCGTCGAACAAGCCGACAGCTTGGCGCAAGAAGCCTGGGCAGGCAACACTATCCAGTCTTTGGAATCACAAGCGCAAACAAATGATGTCATCAACGAAATCGTGTTTTACAGCCTCGATGAACGGGTGCTGTCGATTTATTCCGCCTTTTTGTGTCTCGAACCTTCAAGAGGAGGCGAGGTTTGTTACAACTGCATGGACGAATCGGAGCTGGTCGGGGTCGAGGATCTGTTCGATTCGGCTCAAGACGACACCCTTTTCACAGCGTATCCGAATCCCTTCAACAACCAGGTAACCATAGAAATATCACTTCCGGACTTGTGGAATAACGAAGAACTGTCATTCCGAATTTACAACATGTTGGGCCAGGTGGTTCGCACGTTTGATCCCGCGGAAAACATAGAAAAAGACAACTATCGATTCATCTGGAATGGCAAGAATGACAGCGGCCAGGACGTCGCGAGCGGAACTTTCTTTTTCGTCGTTCGTGCCGGGGCAAAACAACACACCTTAAAACTGGTATTGATGAAATAGGATCAAATTCAGCGGTGTCCCGCGTTGGGACACCGCTGATGGTCTTTCCTGACCCAGGTTCGGAAAGGGTTGGATCAGATTGAAAATTCTTTCGAGTGAAAGGACAGCTGCATGAACGGCGCCGGCGGATACGACACCTATACCTTTATCGCCGATTTCTACGATCATGTCACCCTCTACCGCGAGCGTACAGATACGGCTTTTTACGTCGAAGCGGCAAGAGAATCGCGCGGGCCGGTTCTCGAAATCGGCTGCGGCACCGGCCGCATCTTGATCCCCACGGCCAGAGCCGGCATCAACATTACCGGTCTCGATTTGTCTTCCCCGATGCTGGAGGTCTGCCGGCGACAGCTCAAAGGTGAGCCTGAAGAAGTGCAATCCCGAGTGCAACTGGTGCAGGCCGATATGCGCAATTTTGCGCTTTCGCAAACATTTGATCTGGTGACCATCCCGTTTCGCCCTTTCCAGCATCTGACCACCGTTGAAGACCAGTTGTCATGCCTGGCTTGCATTCATCGCCATCTGGCCAAAGGCGGCCGACTCATACTCGATCTTTTCAACCCGTCATTAACGTATTTAACGAATGATATGCTCGGCAAGGAAACTGGCGATGAGCCCGAATTCACCATGCCAGACAGCCGACGGGTGATCCGCCGCCACAAGCTGGTTTCGCGGGACCCTTTCAACCAGATCAACCACAGTGAGTTGATCTACACTGTCACGCATCCGGACGGGCGGCAGGAACGCCTGGTGCATGCCTTTCAGATGAGATACCTCTTTCGCTTCGAAGCAGAGCACCTGCTGGTGCGAAGCGGATTTGCAGTCAAGCAGCTCTACGCCGATTACAACAAGAATCCCTACGGTCACATTTACCCAGGGGAATTGATCTTTGTAGCAGAAAAAGCCGAATAATAGCGGCAAGATCAGATCAGCAAAGAAATTGGACCGGTACAAGACGGAAGCAGGAGCCTGCATGGATTCGTTCGATTCTTTTTTTAATGCCCTGGATCATCCAGAACAGCAACTTCTATCGAGCCTGAATTCTCCGGCCGGGATTCAAGCTTTTCTTGATTCCGTGCGATACAGTTCGGAATCGATCTATCGCTGCCCGTTGCAGGTGCTGCGCCAACGGGTCGCCCATTGTTTCGACGGCGCCCTGTTCGCCGCTGCGGCGTTGCGACAAATCGGCTATCCGCCGGTAATCCTGGAGATGCTCCCCAATGACCGCGACGACGACCATCTCCTCGCCCTGTACAAACAAGACGGCTGTTGGGGAGCTGTTGCCAAATCCAACTTTGTCGGATTGCGCTACCGCGAGCCGATCTTTCGAACCCTGAGGGAATTGGTGTTGTCCTATTTCGAGCAATATTACAACCTCGCCCGCGAGAAAACCCTGCGCGGCTACACGATGCCGCTCAATCTCAACGCCTTCGACAAATTCGATTGGATGACCAGCGACACCCATCTGGAAAAAATCGCCGATCGCCTGGATCAGATCCAAAGGCGCTTTTTGCTGACACCCAAAATGATCGCCGGCCTGGCAATGGTCGATGAACGCGCCTACCTGGCCGGGCTGCAGGGTGCCAATGAAGCGGGGCTGCGCAAACCCTGATAGATAGAGATCTCGAGCCCGTCTGTGCCACGTTAAAGCGCGTAGGAATGCAATCCAGCGGAGAATGCAGCCTTGTTGCCATGATCTCCTTATCAAGACCCCATTGCGGAACACCCTGGAACCCGACGCCGCAAACGAAACGACCCAAGCCGCACAACCCGCCTCATAAAATTCAGCGGAGCGCGACCCCGCAGGCCGCCGCTCTTGCGGCAGAGGAGGCGCGCGACGCCGCCGAAGGATCCTGCCTTGCGCCTGTGGAAACGCTCGATCCCACCAAGACGCAATTCGCCATCAATCCGCAAAAAATGTGAAAAACCGAGCGCAAGGCAGAGCCGGAGGCGGAAAAAAAGGAAAAAGCCAAAAGGAAAAAGGTGCCAAGTTCAAAGTGGGAAAGAAGAACAAAAGGGTTGCCAATAGTTCTTGGCATATTCGATTAAATTCTTTAAATTGGTTATGATCAAGCGCAACACAAAAAATACAGCGAAACATTCTCGATGGACCGGACAACTGCTGAAAATGATAGCAATGCCCGAATCGCCGTGCTGGTGCACGGCCTCTTCGATTCCCCGCTGATCTTTTTCCGTCTGGCTCATCGCCTGAAGGAAGCAGGTTGGACTGCTCATGCGGTTCGTCTTCGCCCCAACAGCGCTCGTCCGGGGCTCGATCGATTGGCGCAACAGCTCAAGATCGATGTAGAGCAAAAGATCCCGGCCGACCAGCGCATCGATCTGATCGGCTTCAGCATGGGCGGCCTGGTGGCGCGCTACTATCTCCAGCGGCTTGGCGGCCTGCAGCGGACCCGCCGGCTGATCACCATCTCTTCTCCGCATCTGGGCAGCCGCACCGCCAGATTTCTGCCCAACACCGGCGGCAGACAGATGCGGCCCGGCAGCGCATTTCTCAAAGACCTGAACAGCGATGTGCATATGCTGGAGAGTCTCGATCCGGTTTCTCTGTGGAGCCCGTGGGATCTGGTCGTTCGACCCCCTGCAAATGCGATTCTGCCTATCGGACAATCGATCAAGGTTGGCATCCCGCTGCACAGTTTGATGATCCTGAGCCGGCGCAGCATCGACCGGGTGGTCGAGGTTTTGCGCTGACCCAAAATGCCGCTTGACAGTTCGACAAGCCGCACCCATTTCCTAACCACTCTTTAGCCTGAAACAAAAACAAGGTAAGCCGTCATGACAAATCATTTTGCAAAGTTCCTCATTACCGCCACTCTTCTGTTCATCGGCGCCAATCGGGCGGTGCAAGCTCAACCGCTCATCGTCATCAATGAATTCCTCACCTCAACCGATAAAACCGGAGACTCCGATTGGCTGGAGCTGTACAATCCGCAGGATTCAACCGTCCAAATCGGCGGTTGGCATCTTTCGGACAAATTGAGCAATCCTTTCAAATGGCAAATCCCCGGCAACACAGCGATAGCGGCCAAATCGCATCTGCTGATCTGGGCCGACAACCAGGACAGCGGTCTGCATACAAATTTTGCCCTGTCGAAGGACGGCGAACAGATCGGTTTGTCCGATTCCAAAGGAGTGTGGATCGACTCGCTGACGTTTGCCGCACAGCCGACGGACATCTCGTATGGCCGCTATCCCGACGGCGGAGAATGGGGCTTTTATTTCGATCCCCCCACCCCCGGTGCGCCAAACACAGGCGGTTTTTCCAAAGGCATTCTGACCATGCCGCAACTTTCTCCGGCCAGCGGCTTTTACAGCGGTACTCTGCAGATCGAACTGGTCGGCGATCCGTTGGCCTCGTCGGTGCGCTACACACTGGATGGATCCCTGCCCACCCTGCAATCGCCGGCCTACAGCGGACCGATCCCCATCACCGCCACCGCTATTGTGCGCGCGGCTTGCTTTGGTCATGGCTATCGCTCCTCTCCCATCGCAACACGGACCTATTTGCTCGACGAACCGATGCATCTGCCGGTCGTTTCGGTGGTTACAGACCCGGACAATTTGTGGGATGATGAAATCGGCATCTATGTCGAAGGAACCAACGGCATCCCGGGATACTGCAGCAGCACACCGCACAACTGGAACCAGGACTGGGAACGGCCGGCCAATATCGAGTATTTGCGGGTCGATGGAAAATCCGGCTTTCAGCTCGACTGCGGCATGAAAATTGGCGGCGGCTGCACACGCAAATACCCGCAAAAAACCCTGGCCTTTTACGCGCGCAGCGAATATGGCCCGTCGCTCATCCAATACCCGATTTTCCCGGACAAAAACATCAATCAATACAACAACATCCTGCTGCGCAACAGCGGCCAGGATTGGTATCGCACCCTGTTCCGCGACGGTATGATCCACAATCTGGTCAAAGACCGCATGGACATCGACTGGCAAGCCTATCAACCGGCTGTTGTTTTTCTCAACGGCGAATATTGGGGAATCCATGGCATCCGGGAAAAGCACAACGAGCACTATGTGGCTTACAACCATGGCCTCGACCCCGATCGTATCGATATCGTTTCCGACAACGGCACAGTCCATGAGGGTTCTGCCATCCATTACACCGAATTGATCAACTATGTCAAGTCCCATGACCTCAGCCAGGACGAACACTACGCGGCTGTCTGCGAAAAAATGGACATCGACGAGTATATCAATTATATGATCACCGAGATCTATTGCGCCAACATCGACTGGCCCGGCGGCAACATCAAATTCTGGCGCGAACAGGGCGATAACCACAAATGGCGCTGGATCCTCTTCGATGTCGATCTGAGCTTCGGTGCACATTCGATGGGGCAGTACGACAGCAACACCCTTGACCTGGTCACTTCCGGCGTGCAGACCTACTATGCCAATCCCGAGTGGTCGACGCTGTTGATCCGAATGCTGTTGCGCAACCAGGAGTTTAGAACGCGTTTTGTGCAGCGCTTTGCCAGCCACATCAACACCACATTCGAACCACAACGGGTTCTGGCCATCATCGACAGCCTGGCTGCCCAACTGGCGCCCGAGATTCCGCGTCACAAAGCCAAATGGCCGACCTCGCTCTCTTTTGGCGCCACCTGGGAATCCCAGTTGGAGATCACCCGTGAATTCGCCCGTCAGCGCAGAGACGTGATGTTTGGCCACCTGGCGGCGGCTTTCGAATTGCCGGGGGTTGCCCGTCTGCGGATCGCCAGCAACGATCCCAACGGCGGCAAAATCTTTGTCGAAGGCGTTGAAATACCCAAAACCAGTTTTTCCGGACGTTTTTTTCGCGACACACCGCTGCTCTGCAAAGCCGTTCCTGCTGCCGGTTACCGGTTCACCGGCTGGCAAGGGGCCTCGACAGAAGAGAGCAGCTCGATCACCCTTGTTTTGAGCACCCATGCGCAATTGACTGCCAACTTCGAGCCGGTCTCAGGGTTTGGTTATGAAGGTTTGCTGATCAACGAATTCCTCGCCCTCAACACATCGGTCAACCAGGCTCCGTCGGGAAAATGGGAAGATTGGATCGAGCTTTACAACGCCGCTGATTATCCCATCGATGTCGGCGGTCTGTGGATCACCGACAACCTGGACGAACCCGGTCTTTGGCAGATCCCGACCACCGCGCCTGATTCGACCACCATCCCGCCGCACGAATTTTTGTTGTTGTGGGCGGACAAGGAACCGCAAAACGGCGTCCTGCACGTCGACATCAAACTCAGCGGCGACGGCGAACAGATCGGTCTGTTCGCATCGGCGGAGGAGGGCTTTCAGGCCATCGACAAGCTGACCTTTCCCGCCCAGCAGCAGAACCTCTCCTGTGGTCGATTCCCTGACGGCAGCGAAAACATGCGCTATTTCATTTCCCCTACACCTGGGGCGAGCAACAATGGCGCGGCAACTGCTGTATACGATCGCGATCCTGTATTGCCCACGCAAACCCGACTGCTGCCGGGCTATCCCAATCCGTTCAACGCGAACACCACTCTCGTCGTACGGCTGTCCAGCGAGGCAACCATCGACCTGGCGGTCTTTGATGTGCAGGGGAAAAGGGTCGCCGTCATCGCCAACGGCCCCCTCTCAGCCGGTGAACATCGATTCGATTTTGGCGGATCGCAACTGGCCAGCGGTGTCTATTTTGTCCAACTGGTCACCGGCCAAACCGTACAGCGCAGCAAACTGCTGTTGCTGAAATAGGGAAAATTTTCCTTGCCGAAAATAAAAGCCCGGTGATAAAGATAGTGTTTGGATTATTGAATAAAACTCACTACATTTGTTTCGATGCCGGCGTCCACCCCACAGGCGGTTCGGACGCCGGCATCAAGGAAGCAAATCAATGCGATGTCATTTCAACAACAGCCTACAGGCTGTTGTTGAAAACACGATGTTGAACGATCGGTTACCTCGACCCGCCCACAAGCAGCGGCGTCCAGCCGCGGCCGAATACATTCCATCTTTCATATCATCTCTGACATCCAACCGTTTTCTGGATTGCACACAGCTGCGTCCATCGCCAAACAACGAATCGTTTCGCCGGCCTGGTTGAGCAATAGGCTCTCCATACGCCGTGCGATGGTGTCCCTTCGATTTTTGGTTATCTGGCACTGTGCGCCGAATCCAGGATCTACCCCATACAAGGAAAACGTATGAACTTTAATCAATTCAATCTAGATTCCCGTCTTGAAAGAGGAATCCAAAACGCCGGATTCAAAGAAGCGACTCCGGTACAGGCGCAAGCCATCCCGCAGATCCTCGCCGGCCACGATCTCATCGGCACCGCGCAAACCGGCACGGGCAAAACTGCTGCCTATGTGCTGCCAATCCTGCACCAGCTCTTGCAGGTTCAGAAGCGACAGAAAAACCAGGCGCTGATTCTCACACCGACCCGCGAATTGGCCGAACAAATCCACCAGGCGATCGGAATGCTCGGCAACGGCACGCGGTTGCGCAGCGCCACCATTTATGGCGGTGTCAGCAGCCGACCGCAGATTCAGGCCTTGCGCAGCGGAGTGGAAATCCTCGTTGCCTGTCCCGGCCGATTGCTCGACCTGATGGATCAGGGCCACGTCGATTTGTCCGGCCTGCGTTGGCTGGTGCTCGATGAGGCCGATCGAATGCTCGACATGGGCTTTTTGCCGTCGGTGCGAAAAATTCTGCAGCATGTGCCCAAGCAAAGGCAGACGCTGTTGTTTTCGGCCACCTTTCCGGCAGAAATCGAAAAGCTGGCGGCGCAAGCGCTGTCTAAACCGAAACGGGTAACCCTGGGACTGAGCCGGCCGGTACACACGGTCCAGCACGCGCTCTTCCCGGTAAGCCAGGAGAAAAAAACCTCTTTGCTGCTGACTCTGCTCAAGCGCACACCGACCGAATCGGTGCTGATCTTTGCGCGCACCCGTTATCGGGCGCAGCGTCTGGCGCAGCAAATCGGCCGCAGCGGATTTCTCGTCACCAGTCTGCACAGCGACCGAACTCAGCAACAGCGCCAGGCTGCGCTGGAGGGATTTCGCAAAGGCAAATATCAGATCATGGTTGCCACGGACATCGCCGCCCGCGGTCTGGATGTGGACACCATTTCGCATGTGATCAACTATGATATGCCGGACACCGCCGATGCCTTTATCCATCGCATCGGCCGCACCGGCCGCGCCGAACGCCGCGGCAGCGCCTTCACCTTCACCACACCGGCTGACAATGCCATGGTGCACAGCTTGGAAAAAATCATGGGCGAACGCCTGCCGCGTCAAACGATCGAAACTCTCTCACAAAAAGTTTCGGCACCTTCACCGCGCCCGCCGATCGAGGAAATCACTCCCCTGGCCACAGATCGCCGTTCGTGGTGGCCAAGACGGCAGCGGCCGGCAACAGTGAGATAAACACCCTTATCTCCCCTGTCCGCACCGCCAATAATACTTTGCTCCAAATCTGATAAAATCCCCCGATTCGGGGGATTTTTTTTTGCAGAGCAACTTTCGTCTTGATCCGATCGCCTTACATCGTTATACTATTGAGATGGTTGTTGCGGAAGCGATTTAACAGATCAGGGAGGCCGGGATGAAAACCCTTTATTTGATCCGTCACGCCAAATCCAGTTGGAGCGACGAGCATGCCGCCGACATCGATCGTCCTCTGAACAGGCGCGGCAAGCGCGATGCGCCGCTGATGGGCCGCTTTTTGGCGGCCAAAGGCGCACAACCCGACCGGGTGCTTTGCA
The DNA here is from genome assembly GCA_029565675.1 of bacterium. Lineage (GTDB taxonomy): Bacteria > Zhuqueibacterota > Zhuqueibacteria > Residuimicrobiales > Oceaniaggregativiventaceae > Sulfursilanivivens. The sequence continues at coordinate 26,154 of JAKQNP010000033.1, read as the reverse complement.
GCCCGGCCAAACGAACCCGCAAAACCCTTGCACCGATTCGACAAGCCCTCAATCTTTCCGACTCGATCATCGATATCCGCAGCGACATCTATGGCAGCAATTGGCTAAACTTGCTGGATCTGCTGCAAGAACTCAACGACGAATGGAACACGGTTTTTCTCATCGGCCACAATCCGGGAATCACCGACCTGGTCGTCGCGTTGACGGCGGCAGCTGTCGATAACCTGCCCACCTGCGCAGTGGCGGTTCTCGACCTGCAGATCGACCGCTGGACGGCCGCCAAACCGCGCTGCGCCGCCTTGCGGGAACTCTATCTGCCCAAGCAGCTGTTCGGCGATGCAACCTGATCACTTTGTAAAACTGCAGGAGACAATATGTGCAAATCCCTCTTGGTTCCCGCCGTTTTCATCGCGCTGATTTCCGCCACGTTGTCAGCCGCCCAATCCGACCGCATTCTGCTCGCTGAAGCTTTTCCTTTGGAAAAACTCGTTGAATTGTTGCCTGAACACGGGGAATGGCGCCCCTTTCCCACCATCGACGAGCGACAGCAATGGCATGCCCTCGTGCCGGCCGCGCTCATCCAGGCGCACATCGAGGAGGGAAGCGAAAACCTGGGCGCTGAATGGCCTGCTTTGCCCGCCACCCTGACACTCGAATTCGTGCGCAACGGCAATCGTGCCAATTTCGAGCAGCGGTCTTTCAGGCGGCGGGAAATTTTGGCTGAAATGGTGCTGGCCGAGGTTCTGGAAGGCCGCAGCCGCTTTCTCGATCCCATCGCCGACGCGATCTGGTCTATCTGCGAAGAATCTGACTGGGGAGTACCGGCGCATCTCAGCATGCAAAAAGCAGGTTATGGATTGCCAGACATCAGCGAACCGACCGTGGACTTGTTCACCGCCGAGACCGGCGCGCTCCTCGCCTGGACCGATTATCTGCTCCATAACCGTCTCGACACAGTTTCGCCCTTGCTGCGCCGGCGCATCGCTTACGAACTCGACCGCCGCATCATCACTCCCATTCTCGATCAGACCGATTTCTGGTGGATGGGCTTTGGCGAAGAAGCGGTCAACAACTGGAATCCCTGGATCAATTCCAATTATCTGGCTGTAGTTCTCCTCATAGAGCCCGAGCCGGCGCGTCGCGCGGCTGCGGTTCACAAAAGCCTGCTCACCCTGGATCGCTTTATCCAGAGCTATCACGCCGACGGCGGTTGCGATGAGGGCCCGACGTATTGGGGTCGCGCCGCGGCATCGCTCTTCGACTGTCTGGACTTGCTCCACAACGCCACCGACGGCGGCATCGACGTCTTTAGCGATCCCCTGATCCGCAACATGGCCCGTTTTATCGCCAATGCCCACATCGATGCCGATTTCTTTATCAACTTTGCCGACGCTGCCCCGCAGATCAGCCACGATCCATCGCTGGTCTATCGATTCGGCAAGGCCGTCGAAGATCCGCAGCTGACGGCCTTCGCCGCCCACCTTGCCAGACAACAGAATTTTGGACAAGGCGCGCTAGCCGCGCAATTCGGCCGTCTGCCGCGGCTCTTGCCGGCCCTCCTCACCGCAAGTGAACTCATGCAACATCCCCCGGCACAGCCGCATCTCGCGGACGTTTGGCTGCCGGACATCCAGGTCATGACCGCTCGCTCGAAAGCCGGATCGGCTGAGGGATTCTTTCTTGCCGCCAAGGGCGGACACAATGCCGAAAACCACAATCACAACGATGTCGGATCTTTTATCGTCTACCGCAACGGTTTGCCGCTTCTCATCGACATCGGCGTCGGCACCTATACCAGACAGACTTTCAGCCCCGATCGCTATAAAATCTGGACCATGCAATCGGGCTATCACAACCTGCCGACCATCAACGGCGTGATGCAAAAAGAGGGGCAACGGTTTGCCGCCAGAGATGTCCGGTATTTTGTTGACACAAATGGAGCTGAATTGACGCTCGATATCGCCGGCGCCTATCCGGATTCGGCGGCAGTGAAAACCTGGAAGCGCCGCATCCGCTTGTTGCGCGGCCGCGAGGTGCAGTTGATCGAACGCTATGAACTGGCGCAATGGCGGGAACCGTTCACCGTCAATCTGATGACCGCTCTTTCAGCCGCAGAGATCAGACCCGGCGTCATCGAGCTGACCGGCATCCCGCATGCCGGAACCGAGCAAACACTTGCTGCCGAACTGCTCTATCCGGCTGATCTTTTTTCCTTTAAAGCCGAACGAATCGCTGTCGACGACGGGCAATTGCAAAAGAACTGGGGTGACCATGTCTTCCGGCTGGTCTTTCGCGCCAAAAATAATAAATTGCGGGGTGAATACACCTTTCGCCTTCGTTGATTGGTGCCGAATGACTGCAACAGGACATAACCTTTGCGGCCCGGAATCGCGCAAATCGAGGAGATGGTTATGGGAGTTCTGCCGGTTGATGTGGTCGTGATCGCCGTCTATCTCATTCTCATACTGTTGATCGGCGTTTATTTTTCGCGTTTTATGAAGAACAGCAAAGATTTTTTTATCGGCGGCAATCTGATTCCCTGGTGGGCGGCGGGCATTTCGCTCTATATGACTTCATTTTCAGCCTGGATGTTCACCGGAGCAGCGAGTTTTGCCTATAACACCGGCTGGTTCGGCGTGCTCTATTTTTTGGTGCAGCCATTGGGATTTTATATCGGATTTCAGCTCTCGGCAGAGCGCTGGCGGCGCACCCGCGTGACATCGCCGGTCGAGTATGTGCAGACGCGTTTCAACAAGAGCACCCAGCTCTTGCTCAGCATCCTGCTCTCGCTCAGCCTGATCTATTGGCCGGCGCACCATCTCGCCTCGTTGAGCAAAATCTGTGCACCGACACTCTTTCCGGACAGCGCATTTGCCATCGATGCCATGATCGTGGTCTTTGGCATCATCGTGGTGTTCTATACCCTCTCCGGCGGATTGTGGGCGGTCTGTGTGACCGATGTCGTACAATTTCTTATTCTTTTTGCCGTCTGCTCAGTGCTGGTGGTGGTCTGTTTCACTGCCGGCGAGGTGGGTTCAGTGTTCGATTTCGCCCGCAAAGTACCGCCGCTCGAATTTCACCATGTCATCCGCGACAAGACCGTATATACGCACTGGTACCTTATCGGCTTTTTCGCCTCCAAAGTCTTCGGCAACGCCGTGGGCGATAAAGCCCAGCGTTTTTACAGTGTCAAAGATGAAAAAGCGGCGCGCAAAGTCGGCTGGATGGCCTTTGCCTTGTTCATGTCCGGGCCGATCCTATTTGGTGTACCACCGTTGGTGGGCAGAATCCTGTGGCCGGACATTTCTCTTTTGCCGCATTTCGGCCAAATCGGCAAACCCGATGAAAATGTCTATATCGCCGTGGTTCTGCGCTACATGCCCGCCGGCGTGATCGGTCTTTTTCTCTCAGCCATGATGGCGGCTTCGATGTCAGCGCTCGACAGCGTCTGGAACACAGTCTCATCGATCCTTTCGGTGGACATTTATAAAAATATCCTTAATCCACAGGCAAGCGACCGGCAGATTTTGCGGATCGGCCGCCTCCTCATTTTGGTGCTTGCGGCAATCGCCATCGCGATGGCCTTGACCATCATCCACAGCTCTTATGGGATTTTTACCTTCAGCAACATCTTTTTCGGTTTGACCGGAGTGCCGATCGCTGTGCCGCTGTTGCTCGGTATTCTGAGCAAAGCCATGTCGCGCTGGTCGGCCATGAGCTCGATTCTGGCCGGCACACTGATGGCATCGGTGGCGCGATTTCTCCTCGGTCTGTCATTGGGCCCGCAATATCTGCTGACCATCGCCGTCACCCTTTTCTTCATCTATACATCGTTGCCGCTGGCGCGCCTTTATCGCCGCTCGCCGGGTGTGCTTTATGGCGCGGCTTGCGGCTTTGCCGTTCTGCTGGCTGCCGGATTCATCAGCTTCAATGATCGCGGCGGGCTGGATTGGCCGTTCTTTTTTTCCTGGCTGCGCGGTTCGATCCCTTTGCTCTCAGCGCCGTTTTGGGCTGTGCTCTCGGCGCTGGGTTTTGGTGCGCTTTTGAGCGGTTTTGCCCGCCTGAGCGCTGTCGAAATCGACCGCGCCCAACCCGAGCTGACCGCTTTTTTCACCAAACTGGAAACGCCGATCGATTTGCAGAACGAGGTGCTAAAGGGACGAAAAGAGGTGAGTGTGTTTCCGATGGTCGGTGCGGTTTCGATGGGGTTCGCTGCGCTGACGCTGCTGATCTTGCTTGCACCGGAGGCGCGCAGCAAAATCGGCGTCAACATCGGCATCAGCGCAGTGCTTTTCTTTATCGGTTTGGTGTTTTTACTGGCCGGTTGGCAGCAGAACCGGCAACATGGCTCAGAGTTCTGAACCGAGTCGCCGATAGAGGTCGGGCTGCCTGTCCTGCCATAGAGGTATTTCCTGGCGCAGCCGGATCTGCTCCGTAAAATCGATTTCTGCGACCAGCACGCCTTCGCTGCCCGGTTCCATCGCCGCCAGCAGATGGCCGTCCGCTGCAACAATGCGGCTGTAGCCGTGGCAGGGGAACTCTTTTTCCACGCCGACCAGGTCGGCTCCGGCGACGGCAACCTGGTTGTCCATTGCCCGGCCGCGCAAGGCCACGTCCCACTCCCATTCCTGGCCCAGCCAGGCGGTCGACACCAGCGCCACATCGGCATTCGATTGCCGTGCCAGCCGGCCGAGCTCCGGAAACCGGGTATCATAACAAATCCAGCTCACTGCCCGAAACCCGCCGAAATCGAACAACGGAAACTCAACCCCCGGCATTGCCCACTCCTTTTCGCTGGCCCAGAGATGAATTTTGCGGTAAACGCCCAGCAAGCAGCCATGGCAGTCGATGGCCACGGCGCTGTTGTGGCGCGCGCCGCTCCGATCGTCGAGCTCAGCCAACCCGCACACCACACCGATGCCGGATTCAGAAGCAATCGATTGCAGCTGTTGCACAGTCGGTCCGCTCAGAGGTTCGACCAGATCCCGCAGCAGCCGCGCAGCGAGATATCCGGTTGTCGCCAACTCCGGGAAAACAATCACCTGGCAGCCTGATCCTGCAGCGCTTTGGGCCAGGTGGAAGATTTTTTCGAGATTGGCCGTTTTATCTCCCGGTTGCGGAGCAAATTGGCCACAAGCAATTTTGAGACTTTGCATCGGTTTCTCCTTTTCACGCGCCGATGCCCATGATGACGATATAGAGCAGGATGATCACACCAACAAGAGCACAACAGGCGATAAAACCCCAGATATCCCAACGGTCAGGTTTCCAGAACTCCCAGTCGGTTCCGGGAAAAAGCTTGCGCTGTTCGACTTTTTCCGGGTGTTCGATGGAATCGCGAACCAGACGCGCATCCTCCTCAAGATCAGCGACCGCCGGCGTATGAACCGCGCCATAAAACTCGTTCAGCACGCGTTTGTCATTTCGCCTGGTCACCAGGCTGACACCGAACAGGAGCAAAAATGGAAAAATGATGTCAAATACAAACGACAGAGTCGCCAGCTGCGGCTTGCTCAGCTTTTGCAGCGGTACGCCCAATAGATGAAAGTAGTAGAGCTGATTGCGGAAAGCACCTTTGCCGACCAGTGGCGAGTTCAGATCATCCGGATTTTCGCGCACCACTTGCTCATAAAAAATCGCCGTGGACGGTACCACGGTTCGCTTGTCGATCCACTGCGATTCGTATTCAGCATAACCATTCCTGACATCGTCTGGGGTCGCCTGCACCTGCTCGATGACAACCCGTTCCGGCGTTTGTTGGGTCAGCAGCGGATGGGTGCGCATTCCATCAAAAGTCGGCACCACGTTGGGAATGATGACCGTGGTAAACATGGTCAGGATCATCTGCACCACGACCGCCTTGGTGGTGAGGCGGCGCCAAAAATAGACCAGCCACAGCGGCGGACCGATGATGGTGCCGATCGAAAGCACATATTTAAACATGACAAAAATGTCATCCACTCGATTGGCAAAAAAGATCGAGGCGAGCAAAACGATAAAAATTACGATCCGACCGGCAAAAATCTGCCTTTTTTCCGACACCTTCGGCCGCAGCGGCAGAAGGATGTTTTTGCTGAAAGCAGCCGCCCATTCCAGGCTCTGGGCATCAATGGTGGACATGTTGGCGGCGAGAATGGCGGCGATCATCATGCCGATAAAACCCACTCCGAGCAGATCGCGGGTCATGTGGCCCCAGATCATCGTCGGGTCAGCCAGATGTCCCTGATAAAGTCCGAGGGCGATCAGGCCGGTCAAAGCCCAGCCGATCATCAAAAACCGTTTGGCAAATGCTCCAGTCACCATACCGATACGGGCGGACTTGTCATCGCGCGCTGAACCGCCGATCGTAAAACTGCGGGGTGCCAGGCCGATCAGATTGATCACCACCATGGACATGACAAAATACCAGGTGTATTCACTGTCGCTGGCCGAGCCAAAGAGCTGAAACATGTGATCCGGCACTGCGCGATGCAAGCCCTCAAAGCCGCCAAGCCTGGAGAGCCCCATGGGGATCAGCGCCAGAGAAAGAAAAACAATCAGCAAACCCTGCACCACATCAGTGACCACGGCAGCAAAGAGCCCGCCCAAAATGGTATAAATCCCGACGATGCCAGCGTAGATAAAATAAAACATATTTATATTCACATACGATTTGTAGGGCTCGAGATCGCCGCGATTCATCCGTTCCTGCAAAAGGGTGAATTCGGTTTTCTCCTCGGCGGTGAGCGGCGTGTAGACCTGTTTGCCTTCCAGTTCGCGGAATCGCTGATACCCGTCGACTGAAGCGCGATCCTCAATCGTGTAAGCGCTTTCCGGCTTGACCATCAACGCTTTCATGGTTTTTCCGGTCAACATGAATCCCATCGAACCGCCGTAAATGGCGACCAGCAGGATATAGATCGCAAACAGACCGGCAAGAAACGGACTTTGAAAGCGGTGCAGATAGATATCGCCCGGTGCCATATAGCGCGTCCGCCGCTGCAGAACCGCGGCAAACCAATAAAAAGGGGTGAGAAAAAGAACAAGATTCTGAAACCACAAGCCTGACAGACCCTGACGATAGATTTCGCGCGACACGCCGGTTGCCTGGTCGGCATTGGTGATATTGCCGAAATTGAGAAAGGTGAACAAGATCTTGCCGAAACTGCGTCCCCCTTGATAGAAATCGGTGGTGTTTTTGATCTTGTTGCTCGCCCATTTGCCGATGTAGATCATGCCGACTAGATAGGCAACCAATACCAGCCAGTCGATCACATGCAGCCCTAAAATTACCATAGTTCTCTCCTAACCTGGGGAAGGGGTGATATCGGGTCATTGGGTATCGTCAAGTGAAAACTCGAGAACGCCGGAACAGAACAAAAACAAACAATTCTCTGGATTAAAACTCAATTTCTGTGTATACTGAACCGCAGCAAAGAACTGTTGAATTAGGGAGAACGACAAGATGACCGGCAAAGAGCGGGTCAAGGCCGCCTTGCAGCGGCAGCCGACCGACCGCATTCCGATTTTTATGTGGTTTCAACCGCAAACCACCCGTCATTTGGCCGAGCTGCTCGACATCGAGCCCGCCGCGGTGGCGGAGGTGATGGGCAACGATGTCAAACAAGCCTGGGTCAACAACAACTATGCGATGGAGGGCATCGTCCATGAACAGGACGGCGAACGCCATCGCGATAGCTGGGGCATTGTGTGGGAAAAACAGGGCGCCTTTAACCAAATCATCCATTATCCGCTGATCGACGCCGATCCGGAAGAGATCGCCGCTTACCGCTTTCCGACTGCGAAACAGGACTCTTTATTGCAGAACATGATTCCAGCGGTGGCCGCCAGCAAAACGCATTTTATCGGTTGCGATGTTTCTCCCTGTGTTTTTGAAATGAGTTTTCGCTTGCGCGGCATGGAAAACGCTTTGCTCGATCTGCTCACCGCTTCCGGCGAGCTGTTGGCCCGCTGCGGCGATTTTAGCGTCGATTTGGCAGAAAAAGCCTGTGCGCGCTTTCCGCTGGATTGGCTGTGGACCGGCGATGACGTCGCTTCGCAGCAAGCGATGATGATGAGCCCGGCGGTGTGGCGGCAGGCTATTAAACCGCATCTCGCCCGGGTCGCGGCGGTGGGCAAAGCTCACCAGTTGCCGGTCGCGTATCACAGCTGCGGTGCCATCGCCGAAATCATTCCCGATCTGATCGAGATCGGCATCGATGTGCTCAACCCCATCCAGACCAATTGTCCCGGCATGGAGCCCGAGCGTTTAAAACGCGATTTCGGCCGCCACTTGACTTTCATGGGCGGTGTGGACACGCAGGACAACCTACCGAACGGCACTCCGCAGGATGTACGGCGAGCAACTGCCCATCTGATCGAAACCCTGGGTGCAGACGGCGGCGGCTATATCCTCGCCGCGTCGCATACGATCCCGCCGGAAACGCCGGATGAAAACATCTTTGCGCTTTACGATGAGGCTGGATTAAGCCGCGTAGAAATTTTTGACCGCGCAGCCGATTGGCGTCGCCGCCATCAGCGCTGAGAATGGCCGGGAAGCTGAACGCGAGCCAGAATACGGGCCATATTGCGGCCCAGGATGTTTCGTTTTTCCTCTTCAGACAAATCAGCGAATGCCACCCAACCAAACTGCGGACAGGGGTCGCGCATGGGCGCATCCGAGCCATACAAGACCCGTTCCGAGCCAACCTCATGCACCATATACTCGATCACACCTTCAAGGACCGATGTATACGTTATTTCGAGAAAGACGTTGGGAAATTCTTTTGCCAGTGCCGTTTGACTGCGCGCCGCGGTCCAGCTGGCGCCGCTATGGGCAAGCAAAAAGTTGATATCGGGAAATCGGGCGGCCAGATCGCGCACTTCGACGGTAAAATTGTCCGAAGCATGCAACAGGCAAAAGAGGTGATGGCGATTCCCATATTCATACCAGGGATCGAATAACGGATCGTTATAAGGAATCCGCCAGCGCGGATAATAGGGCTTCATTCCGGTAAAACCGCACAGCTGGTGATAATAGACCAGCGTTTGCTGCCAATCCTGCACATAGAGCGGATTGATCGCGGCATAGCCGACGATTTCGCCGGGCAGTTCCTTCATCGCCTGCAAGGTATCGCGATTGCCGAGTTCGTGATCGCTCCAGATGGCGGTCCAGGCGCTGACACAAGTGCGCTGCACGCCCAAACGGCGATTGCGGCGCACAACCGCTTCAGCGTCTGCTTCGTTCATGGCCACCATCGCCGCGCCGCGCCCGCCTTTCTGCACGATATGGGCATGGGCATCGATCACTTCCATATCATCGATCGGCAATCCCTGCAATGCGCGGCCAGAAATCGCGTCTGCAGGAAATTCCGCCGCTGTTTTTTCAGGCCAAGCCGCGTTGAGCAGACGCAGCAAATTGCCGCCGGCGATCGCTTTTTTTTCCTCCGCGCTGATCTCGGCGTAATCGATGTAGGAACGCGCTGCTCCCGGACTCTTGGCCGGCAGCTCGCTGCCGAACAACAACCGGTTCGAGCCGATGCGTTGGCAATAAAATTCGAGCATCCGATTGCCCTGGTAATTGGAAAATTCGATATAGAGATTTTCATAGCGGTCCATCATTGGCGCCAGGGTGCGGGTGGCTTCCCAGCGGACACCGTGCAGCAAAACATGCAGATGAGGAAACGCCTCACACACCCAGGCGATTTCAGGCCAGCTGATCTGCACAGCATCGCCGTATTGACCGGCGTCGAAGATAACCAGTTTGCCGGCATCTTCGAGGGCCTCCAACAATTCTCTCGTATGCAATGAATCGACAGGATAGGTATGATAGCGCGGAAAAAGTTTGAGCGCATTGACGCCGGCCTGATCCATCTCGGCAACAAACTTTTTCGGCGGAGAAACCTCGCCGGTGGCAGCCGGCATCCCGACCCAGCAAGGATAGAGGCAGGGTTCTTTGGCGCAGATTTCCGAAATCAGCGGATTTCCAACCTGGGGATGAACCGCATGTGCAAGCGGCGAGTAGACCAGCGCAGCATCGATGTAACAGCGCCGCAGCGCCGCCAAGATCTGTTCAGCACTCCAAATCGACCAGGGGTCGCGCTGTGGCAGCGGGCCGATAGCGGCATAACAGTCGAAATAGCAAATCCTGTCTTCAGTAACGTCAACCATAATCCCATCCCGAGTTTTAATACAAAGCAGTTGAGCGGTTCAGCACATCTCTTTCAAGCTGAGGCGAAATTGCTCCAGAGTATAATTGATATCATCGGCCTGGTGGGCATACATCATGATCCAGCGGTCATTGGCAAAAACTCCGCGGCCGTATAACCGGGTAAAAAGCCGATCGCGCCAGGCGGCATTCTCTTGGGGATCAGCGAAGTCGAAATGGAAGAATGGCATCTGCTCGACGCCGCCGCAATGCGCAAGCACCCCGGTCTCGCGGATGATCTCATTCCAGCCGTCTTTCAGCCGCTTCCCCATTGCCCGGATGTGTTCGTGGACCGGCTCGTTTTTGATCACTTGCATGACCGCCAAACAGGCAGCCAGCGACAGAGTTTCGCCGCCGTGCGTGATGGTCAGAATGGTTTTTTCCAGCTGCTGCATGATGTTTTTTTTGCCGCCATAGGCCGAAAGCGGATAGCCGTTGGCCATGGCTTTGGCAAAAGCAGAGAGATCCGGAGTGATGCCAAAGTACTCCTGGGCTCCGCCGCGGGCCAGGCGAAATCCGGTGAGAATCTCGTCATAAATCAGCAGGCTGCCGTGGCGGTCGCATTCTCGTCGCAAAATTCGGAGAAAATCATCTCCTGGAATTTCCATCCAGTTGTAGGGCTCGGTGATCACTGCGGAGATTTTATTGCCGTTGCGGGCAAAGATGCGCTCAACCGCTGCGCAATCGCCATAGGCAATATCGTGAACGTACTTGGCCCATTCTTTTGGCACCCCGTTGTTGGGCCACATATAGGCAAATTGATCGTGATAACCGTGATAACCTATCGACACGATATGATCGCGGCCGTTGTAGGCACGCGCCAGACGCACACAACAACTGCAGGCGTCGGCGCCGGTCTTCATGAACCGAACTTGTTCAAGCCAGGGCACGTTTTCGATGATCGCTTCGGCGGTCTCCAGCTCAAGCGGGCTGGCCATGCTGAAGAGCACACCGTTCTCCATTTGGGCGCGCACCGCTTGCTCAACCGCCGGATGGCGATAACCGAGAAGAATGGGTCCCAGAGAAGATCGAAAATCGATGTATTCCTTGTCATCCAAATCCCACATGCGACAACCATCCGCCCGTTTGATGAACGGCGGCATTGTCTCCTGGCATCCGGCATTGAGCCGTTTGGCATTGGTCTGCGTGGCCCAGGGAATGATCTGCAAAGCGCGTTCATAGTGTTTGCGATTTTTCGGGGTCATAACCTCACCTCTCATCCATCATGGAATGTATCTCGACACAGTTAAAAGTCATCGAACAGAGCCGGCCTCACTCCCCAAAGACGATTATTTTCCGGTGTTCGCCGTGGCAATAGAGCAATTACAAAAGATAACAAGATTATCCTGAAAATCAACACCCTAATTCAGCCGCCCACCAAACGCGGCAGTCAACCGATCGCCCGGCGCAAGAGCGAAAATCGTTTGGCTAAAAAGACAAATTTCATTACTTTGATAACTCTAGCTTGACATTCAGATTCGGTTGCCACAAAACAAATGAAACCAGGAGAGGCAAATGGCGCGCACCGTTGGGCTTGATATCGGCGGCACAAAGTTCTTGGTCGCCTCAGCTGATGAGAAAGGAAGGATTCTTGCGCGGATCAAATACCCGACACCGGAAAATCTTGCGCAAGGCATCGAGTTGCTCAACGATATGATCGCCCAGGTGGCAGGGAGCGAACCGCTGATCGGTATGGGCGCAGCTATCGGCGGTCCTCTGGACTGGCAGACCGGAGTGGTTTCTCCGCTGCATCAACCCGAATGGCGCAACATGCCGCTGAAAGAAATCATGGAAAAGCGCTGGGGATGCCCCTTTTTTGTCGATGTGGACACCAATGTCGCGGCGCTCGGCGAATTCACCTTCGGCGGCGAAAGAGCCTCCAGGTTTCTCTATATGACCATCAGCACGGGTATAGGCGGAGGTTTTCTGATCGACGGCGAAATCTATCGAGGTAAAAACGGTGAACACCCAGAAGTGGGACACCAGAGCATTCCGTTTCACTGCCGATATCCGGAGCGGGTGGTGTGCGAATGCGGCGCGCAAGGCTGTCTCGAGGCGCTGGTCTCGGGCAACGGCATTCGCCGCATCTATCAAAAACCCGCCGAAGAACTGACGGACGACGAATGGGAAGAGGTCAGCCACAACCTTGGTCAAGCTTTGCGCAATATCGCGGCGATTTGCGCACCCGATGTGATTGTCCTCGGCGGCGGCGTGGCGGTCGGCGGCGGCGAAGAATTTATCGCCAAAGCGCGGCAGGTCATGACCGATAATCTGAAAATCGTCCCGGTTCCCCAGGTTCGTTTGAGCCACCTGGGATATGAAACAGCCCTGCTGGGAGCAATAGCTCTTGCCCTGCACGGTTTTACGCCAGGCCAACGGTAACACAACCAGCCGGCGATCCGGCGATGATGACAAGGAGTGACAGATGCCGACACCTTCCATCCAAACCACGACGGTGGGATCCTATCCGGTGCCGGAGTGGCTTGCGGCCCGTCCAAGCGAAGAAGCCTTGATCGATGCCACACGAGTGGTATTCGACACCCAGCGCCAGGCCGGCATCGATCTGCCGACCGACGGCGAGCTCTATCGCTTCGACATCAACCATCCCGACACCAACGGCATGATCGACTATTTTATTGCTGCCATGCAGGGTATTCGACCCTGGGTCAGCCGTCGGGAATATGAAGACTTTCGCGCAGCCGATCCAATGCGTTTTCGCCGCAAGCCCGCCGGAGTGGTGGAAAATCCTGTCGGCGAAGGCCGGTTGAATCTTTTGGCGGATTGCGAGCGAGCAGCAGAGGTCAGCGGCGGCCCGTTCAAATTCACCATCACCAGCCCCTACATGCTGGCCCGCACCCTGATCGATCACCATTATGGCGACTTTGCCGTTTTGGTGATGGCTCTGGCTGAGGTTCTGGCTGACCAGGTGCGCAGCCTGCCGTGTGCCTGCGTCCAGGTCGATGAAGCCAACATCCCGGGCAATCCGGCCGATGCGCCGCTGGCCGCCCAGGCAATCAATCGAGTGCTCGACGCAATAGATGTCGAAAGAGCAGTGCATCTCTGTTTCGGCAACTATGGCGGCCAGACCATTCAATCCGGCCACTGGCGGCAACTGATCGATTTTCTGAATTCTCTGCACTGCCACCACCTGATCCTTGAACTGGCCCATCGGCCTGTGGACGATTTGTCGGTTCTTAAAGAAATCGATTCGCGTCTTGCCATCGGTCTGGGGGTGGTGGACATCAAGGTCAATCATATCGAGAGCGCCGAAGAGATCGCCCGCCGCATCGATACCGCTGAAAAAACAATCGGTCCGGGACGGATCAAATGGGTTCATCCGGATTGCGGTTTCTGGATGCTCAAACGCAGCATCGCGGATCGCAAGATGCGCGCCTTGACTGCCGGACGCGACCTCTATCTCGGCCTAAAATAGAGAGCAATCCGACAAAAAGCGATTCGCCTATACGCACCCCAGGAGGAAAATGATGCATATTCGAAATTTTCTCATCGCCCTGCTCTGCCTTTGGCCGGGTTTGATCGGGCAGATATGGGCTGCGCCGCCGGTCCTGTATGCGGTCACTCGCGCGACCCGCGACTATCGTCACCCCGGCATCAGCCACCCGGCAGCAGGTTTGTTCGTCACCCATGACAAAGGAGAGACATGGGACCACCTGGGCTGGCCGTATGGCAAGTTTTTCTCGGTCAGCGCCCGGCGATTGACCGACGGCGAGATTTTGCTCTGCCAGGCCTGCGGCAACGGCGTGTTGATCTCGGATAACAGCGGCGCATCCTGGCGCATCGCCACCGGCTGGGAGATCACCGAGTGTCTGAAAACCGCCATCCATCCGACCGATCCCCGCATTATCTATACGGCAACCGCCTACGGCATCTACAAGTCGACAGATGGAGGTCAAACCTGGTCACAGCGCAATCGTGGCCTCATCAGCACTTTCACCTCGGCCTTGCTGATCGATCCGGATAATGCCCAACTGTTGTTCTGCGCTACCGAAGCGGGTGTCCATCGCAGTCAAAATGCCGGAGAATCGTGGAAGCCAATCGGCTTGCTCGGCAAAGGCATCCGCACCTTGCATCAACATCCGCAGAATTCGGCGATCCTTGTCGCCGGCACTGAAAACGACGGCCTTTTTATGTCGACCGATCGCGGCAAGAGCTGGCAAGCGGTGAACAGAGGCTTGCACCACCCCACGATCTATGCATTCTGCTTTGTCCCCGGCGAACCGCAAACCCTGTTCTGCGGCACCTATCGCGGCGGGGTTTATCGCAGTCGCGATCTGGGACAAACCTGGAAAGCCGTCAACAAAGGCTTACCCTCTTGCTCAGTTCACGCAATGACCGCAGACCCGCAGGACCCGCAAACTCTCTATGCCGGCACCCTCGGCTTTGGTGTCTGGCGCAGCCGCGACGGCGGCGATTCCTGGGAATTTTCCGGTCTACAAAACAGCGAGGTTTGGGATTTCCACTGGCTGGCCGACCAATCCTTCACCGCTCAACCCTGACTCGAAAGGAGGGTCTGATATGCGTCATCTCATGTTGCTCGGCTGTGCCTTTCTGATCGGATGGGGAGCGGCTTGCAGCAAAGCCACAAGCCCGATCACCAGCGCCTATCAGGAACGCTGTGAGCTGATCATGAACTGGGCCGACACCACCAGCCAAAGGAATTTTTTGATCGCCGCCAGCCGCATTGTGCACGGCGAAAACCGGGAAAACGGCCTGCAAATGTTCCAGGATCTGCTCGATGAAGCTGCCGGCACCCCGTTGAGCATGTTTCATTTTTATCGGCTCATGATCGGCTATTGCACAGCTGAAGAGTGGTTGCCGATCGAAACGCGCAACAGCGTGCGCGAGCTCCTGGGCAACGCTAATTTCTATCGCGGCGACACCGAAAACCATCTAACCCTGTACTATACCGGTCTCTATCTGGCTGCGCAGGCTTTTGCCGATCTGCCGGCTGACAAGTGGTTCACCGGCAAATCCGCTGCGGAAAACCGCCGCGAAGCAGAGGGCTGGTTCGAGGATTGGCTGCGCCTGACCACCACCATCGGGCAGGGCGAATTCGATTCACCCACTTATCATGCGGTCTTTCTCTCCGGTCTGTTCGGCCTGTACCAATTCACCGAGGATCCGGTTCTCAAGGAAAAAATCCACGGTATTCTTCTGTGGCTCATCGCCGATTACGGAGTCGAGCACCTGCAAGGCGTCTACACCGGCGCGCACAGCCGCGAGTATCCCGATCGCTTGATCCTCAAACGCCACCCCGCATCGGAAATGAATTATTGGGGTTGGCTCTTTTTCGCACAGACCGATGAACCGATGTTCAACTCGATCTTTTTGCCAGCCGCGTTGAGCGATTTCATCCTGCCGGAAATCCTCTACCGCATAGGCACCGACAGGGAAAAGCCTTATGTGCACTATGAGACCAAACGGGTCCGCCATGTTCTGCGCCTCGGCAACGAACGCAATCCGCGGGTTTACAAGACCACCTATATGTGCAAGGATTTTGCCCTTGGCTCGATGATGGGCGGTGCGGTGCTGCAACCGATCCAGCAACACACCTGGGACGTCAGTTTTGTCGGATCCAGCCGTTACGGCACCCTCTTCACTGTCCATCCATTTGTCGGTCAGGAAGATATGGGCATGTTTTTTCCTGAAGAGATGAAATTCTCCACCGATCAGGTCATCAATGCCCATACCTATTACGCCGATGAGGGCAAGTGGGCGAGCAGTTCGCCCTATGAGAAAACCTTTCAGCACCGCAATGCGATCATTGTCTTGTATGAAATCCCGACCGGCGCGCTTTATCCGCACGTGGACGGATTTTTTCCACGCGATTTGCAGGCACGTGAAGAGGATGATTCTGGCTGGATTTTTTGCCGCAGCGACCAAACCTTTATCGCCTTTTATCCGCTGCAGCCGTATCGATGGTTGGAAGAGGAACACGGCTTCCGCCTGCGCAGCGATGCTCTGCGCAACGGCTGCGTGGTGCAAGTCGAACAGGCTCAAAATTTTGCCGACTTGAATGAATTCAAGGCAGTCATGCGCCGCACCACCCCGGTACACGACACCTTCAACGAAACCGGGCTGGTCAGCTATACCACTCCGGCGGGTGATGTCATGACTTTCTCTTTTGCCGGCGACCGCTTGCTGAATGGCGAGGTGGTCGATTTTGCCGATTATGGTTTTTTCCACGGCCCGTTTTTGCAGGCCGAGCTTGGCAGTCAAAAGCTGGAAATCCGTCACGGCGGGGAAAAGATGATTTTGGATTTCAGCGGCGCCGGCAAGATCGTGCGGATGGACTAGGAACACTAGAACAAAGCCCGTCCAAATCGCCGTTTAAATGATGAACCAGCATTGTTTTACCACAAACCTGAGATCATGGATCCCGGCAAGAGCAAATTGCCTTGCCCGGGCTTTGGCACCAGAGCTATTGGTGCTTTGCCGAACAGTGGCCGCGAATGATTTCACTGCTGGTTAATGGGGATCAGTACGCCACCACCGCTGCATAGCCGACCTGGTTGATGCCATATTCAATCAGCATATAGCCGTCGAGTCCCCACCCTTCGCCCCAGCTGTTTTTCAAAATCCAGGCGTTTTGCGAATCGTCCCATCCCACGAGCATGATTGCATGATTGGGGGGTTTCGGTGCGCCTGCACAGAGAAAACCAGAAGGCCTGGACTCTTCGATGTCGAACACGCCGCTTGAGTAGCCCTGAAAATAGTCGCCCACATAGACGGCCGCGCAAACCGGGCCATAGCTGTAGATGGCTTGTTTGAGATCTTCGTCGCTGGGTATATCGCTGTCACCGTCGACGTAACTCCAATTGTTCAACTGGTAGGGGTAAGTGTAGGGCCCGCCACAGGCGAGATCGGCTGCCGCATAGGGGAAATCCGTCTCAAGCACGGCGCCTGGACTCATCAACATCGCATGCGCCCAAAAACCGCCGTCACAGCCCCAGCCGTTGTCGTTGCAGGAGACAAGAAACTGCTCGGACAGATCGACATCCAGGCTTTGTTTAATCAAGAGCAGCGATTCAAAACTGCCGACTGTGGCAAAAGCCCAACAACTGCCGCAAGCACCCTGGTTCTTGATCCGGGTAACGCCGTTTTCGGCGCGCCAGTCCCATTTCGCCGGCAAGGCCGCCAAGGCAGTGCGCAGAGTCGGAGGTTGGCTGGTGGCGATGTTGATCTCGACAGCTCGTTGTTGCCAGCCATCCGGGGCGCGAAATCCGCAAAGCTTATTAAGGGGAATCTGCATCGCCGGATTATCGCTCACGGTGAAGGAAGAGCTGCGCTTTTCGATTTCACTCTGCAGCCGCGACAACCGTTGTGCCACAGGCTCATCCGTCGAACCTCGATCGCTTTGCTGGCTGATGGTCAGCAAGCCCAGGACCAACACCAGCAAAATCCATGCATGTTTGTTCATCTCCTGCCTCCCTATTTAACCACAATGTGCACGATAAAAGAATCGACCGGCGCGAGAGGTTTTTCCCACGGCCGGTGATAGACCAGAATCAGGTCGGTTTTGCCCGGGCTGACGGCGGCAAACAAAAACCGCTCGTTGCCGCCGCCACCAACCAATTCCGATTCAGATCGGTACTCTCGTTTTTTCATCTGCAGAATCGCGCTGTCCGCTGCAATCCAGCTCCAGCGATATCCGGTGGTTGGGTTGCTCGCAAGTTGCACTTCAAACTCCTGGTGGACGCTCATGGCAACGGTTTTTTCCGCGTCAGTTTTTTGCAGGCAGGTCGGCATCTCTTGCTGCTCACAAATCATCAAAGCCGGGATCAGAAAAAACAATGCGGCGAATTTGCTCATCACAACACCTCCAATTTCGCACGACAGCGGCATCTCCTATCCGATGGCCAGGGATCGATGCAGAATGATAGGTATTTGTTTCGATTGCCGCCGAATCCGGACTTAACTTCAAGAACATGCAAGACTGAATGGTTCCATCAGGATTAGACAGGGTGAGTCGCTCCATGTTAAAAATTCCAGCAATGGGGAGAGGAGTGTTTGGCAAGGAATGAACATCAATCCACAATTAAAAATGTCCAATAACACCTTACAATGCAAGATAAATTTTCAGAAAAACAGGAAAACCATTGATTACCCCGGCAGACGGCCATGCCCGGCGGGTGAGAAAAAAATAATCGAATGATCACTTTTCTTTTGCATTGCAGGCAATTATTTTGTAAGTTTTCTGAATCCTGTTCATTTTGCCTTCAATTCATTTGGCAATACCTTGTCCGCAGATTCTTGCCAACCGATAGAAACCAAGCTGGAGAAAAGTCATGATTCTTCATCACGAATTCATCCGAACAGCCAAAAAACATGCGGTAAAATATGCGATCATCGATAAGACCACAGAAAAAAATGTCACCTATGGCAAAGCGTTGATCGCTGCATTGATCCTGGCAAAAAAGTTCAGTAAATATCGCGAAGGGTTTTTGGGCGTTATGGTTCCAACCTCCGCCGGCGCCATGCTCACCACTCTTGGCGTTATCATGGCCGGCAAGGTACCTGTGATGATCAACTATTCCACCGGTGCAGCCGAGAATGCCGAATATGCCCAAAACATGTGCGGCTTTAAAACCATCATCGCTTCCCGAGCGCTGGTGGAAAAAATCCGCTGTCGGCTGGTGCCGGGCATGATCTTTATCGAAGACATCATGCAGCAGATCACCACTGCCGACAAACTGAGCGCGGCGCTGCGCAGCAAGTTGCCGGCTGATTTGATCATCCGCGCATTGCCAAAATCCGATATTGACGACAATGTGGTCATTCTTTTTACCTCTGGCAGCGAAAAAGACCCCAAAGGGGTTCAGCTCACCCATCGCAACATCGGTGCGAACGTCAACGACATTGTCACCACCTTCCATCTGAGCAGCGATGACGCGATCATGTCGATTCTGCCTCTGTTTCATGTTTTCGGCTATACCACCAATTTTTGGTTGCCGCTCACCCTGGGGATGACCGCTGTCACCCATGCCAGCCCCCTGGACTATAAGAAAATCCCCGGTTTTATGCGCGAAGAAAAGGTCACCATGATCGCCGCCACCCCCATCTTTTTCGGCGGTTATGTGCGCGAGGCACAGCCGGGCGATTTTGATTCGGTGCGGTTGATGGTCGCCGGCGCGGATAAATGCCCGGACTGGCTGCGGGATGCCTATTGGCAAAAACACCATATCGAATTGCTCGAGGGTTACGGGACAACCGAAACCAGTCCGGTCGTCTCGGTCAACACGCTGGAAGCCAACCGTCCTGGCAGCATCGGCAAGACTCTGCCCGGCGTGAGTGTCAAGATTGCCGACATCGCCACTGGCAAGGATTTGCCGCCGAACACGGAAGGCAAAATCATGGTCAAAGGCGATTTGGTCATGAAGGGTTATTTCGACGATATCGAAGAAACCACACTCCGCATCAAAGACGGCTGGTACGATACCGGCGATATGGGCGTTATCGATGACGAAGGTTATCTCTGGCATCGCGGCCGTCTCAAGCGCTTTATCAAAGTCGGCGGCGAAATGATCTCACTGGTACGCACCGAAACCGTACTCGAAGGGCTATTGCCCGAGGGTATCTCCTGCTGTGTCGTGGAAGTGCCGGATTCGCTCAAAGGGGCCCGAATCGTCGCTGCAGTCACCGGAAAAATCAATGAAAAAGAGATCGTGAAACAGATGAGCCAAAAGCTGCCGCCGCTGGCGATGCCAAAACAATTTGTGATCATCCCGGAACTGCCAAAAATGGGCAGCGGCAAGATGGATTTCCGCAGCATCACGGAGATGGTTCGCAAGATGCTGCAAAAGCAGCCTGCACGAAAAAAATAACCGGCGGACGATCGTTGTTGCGCCCCGAATCAACTTCTCAAAACGCCTCAGATCTGCTCTGGCGCGGTATAAATTGTTTGACCTGAAAAGATGTTTTAATTATCTTGCGTTGTTGAAGGTTGTTGTGGGCGATTCGCTCTTCGCATTCTCCGGCCTTAAAAGCCAATTCTCACAAATCACAGATCCGTACATCCGCACTGCATGAGGAACGCAAAATGGGTCAGGCGCTAGCTTTCTATAAAACGCTCTATCGCCAATTTGACCAGGAGCGCACTGCTCGGGGCGACAAGCAAAAAATCATCGTCCAGGTCGGATCCGCGACCTGTGAAAATGCCGCCGGAGCCGATCAAGTCAGGCAAGAGTTCGACAAATTGATCAGGGCGAGCGGCCGCCAGGACATCCTGCTCAAGCAGACCGGCTGCACAGGCCGCTGCGCCCGCGAACCGATCGTCGGTGTTTTTTTCCCAGGACAGATCCCGATCAAATACGAACAGGTCACGCCCAACAAAGTACAGGAAATTTTCCAGCACCATGTGATCGGCGGCAAACCGATTCCCAACCTGATCCTGGACAAAAAGACCGACACTCTTTACAGCTATGTGGTGACCATGTGTTCATCGCATCGCTGCAGTCACGAGAATGCGCAGGATTCAGAAGAGATGCTCAAGCGGCTGTTGTGTTCTCACAATATTGCGGAAGATCTGGTGCGGATTTTTCATAGCGGCTGTCTGGGTTTGTGTCCAAAGGAAAAAGTCGGCAAGCAACATGTGATGATGGTTTTCCCGGAACGCACCCTTTACCGGTTCGAAACCGAAGAGGATCTCGACGAAATCGTCAAATCGCATTTTGTTGACCATCAGGTCAACGTCAAGCATCGCTATCACACCGATTTTATCACCGAACAGTTCTTTTCGATGTACGGCGACGTGGCGTTCTTTAACAAACAAACCCGTTTAACCTTGCGCAACAGCGGCTTGATCGATCCGGAAAGTCTGCCGGAGTATGTCCTCAACAAAGGTTACGAGGCTCTGGCACAGGTGCTGGAAACCAACGATCCGGATGCGGTGCGTCAGACGATTCTCAAATCCGGACTGCGCGGACGCGGCGGCGGCGGGTTTCCCACCGGCCAGAAATGGATCAACGCCGTGACTTATACCGATGATCCGATCCGCTACGTGGTCTGCAACGCCGACGAAGGGGATCCCGGGGCGTTCATGGACCGCAGCGCGCTGGAAGGTGATCCTTTCATCGTTCTCGAAGGGATGACCATCGGTGCGGTCGCGGTCGGCGCCCGTCAGGGATATATCTATATCCGCGCTGAATATCCCCTGGCGATCGAGCGCCTGGAAAAAGCGATTGCCACTGCGCACAAGCACCGCCTGCTCGGCAAGAACATCCTCGATTCGGGCTTAAATTTCGACATCGAAATTCGTTTGGGAGCTGGCGCTTTTGTCTGCGGTGAGGAAACCGCGTTGATTTATTCGATCGAGGGCAAACGCGGCCAGCCGCGCATCCGGCCCCCCTATCCCACTCAATCGGGCTTGTGGGGGCACCCCACGGTTATCAACAATGTCGAAACCTGGGCCAATGTACCGACGATCATGCTCTATGGCGCCGACTGGTTCAGCCGCATCGGCACCAAGAACAGCCGCGGCACCAAGGTTTTTGCCCTGGCCGGCAAAGTTCTCAACACCGGTCTGGTCGAGGTGCCGATGGGCACGAGGCTGCGTGATATCATTTTCGATATCGGCGGCGGCCTGCGCGAAGGACACACTCTGAAAGCAGTGCAGACCGGCGGGCCGTCCGGAGGCTGCATCCCGGCCGATCGCCTGGATACGATGGTGGAATATGAAACCCTGTCGGAAATCGGTTCCATCATGGGATCCGGCGGCATGATCGTGCTCGACGACGAGGATTGCATGGTCGCCACATCCAAATTCTTTCTCGAATTCACCCAGAGCGAATCTTGCGGCAAATGTGTGCCTTGCCGCGAGGGCACCTTGCGAATGCTGGAAATCCTCGAGCGCATCACACAGGGCAAAGGGGAAATGGCCGATCTCGACAAGCTTCGCCGTTTGGGCAAGCTGATCCAAAAAACTTCGCTGTGCGGCCTCGGCCAGACTGCCCCCAATCCGGTTCTGAGCGCACTGGAAAATTTTACCGAAGAGTTCATTATCCACATCCGCGACAAGCGCTGTCCGGCGCACAAATGCACCCAGCTCATCCGCTACGAAATCGACATTGACAAATGTACGGGCTGCACCCTGTGCGCCCGGCGCTGCCCGGTCTCTTGCATCGCCGGCGCTGCCCGGCAGCCGCATGTGATCGACCAGAGCCGCTGCATCAAGTGCAGCGAATGTTACAATGTATGCAAATTCGACGCCGTCCGGCGCACCTGAAAGGAATCCGAACTTTGAAAGCGACGCGCCAAAGCCGAACAACAGACGGGATATCAGCCAAACAGGAAAAGAGCGAATGAAAGAGATCAATCTGACAATCGACGATCAAGCGCTAAGCGTGTCGCAAGACACCACCATTCTGCAGGCCGCGGAAAAATTGGGGATCAAAATTCCGCGTCTTTGTTATCATCCGGACTTGTCCATCGAAGGCGCGTGCCGCATCTGTATCGTCGAGGTAGACGGAAGCCGCAACTTTGTGCCGTCCTGCGCCACTCCGGTCCGTGAGGGCATGCGCGTCCGCACCAATTCGCCGGAAATCCGCCAGGCGCGCCGAGATCTGATCGAACTGATCCTCGACAACCATCCGCGCGAATGCCAGATCTGTGAACGCGACGGCAACTGCGAACTGCAAAATCTGGCCTATGCCATGGGCGTGCGGGATCGATTGTTTGAGGGCAAACGCAAACGCCACGAAATCGAAAAATCGAGCCTGGCGGTCATCCGCGATGCGGAAAAGTGCATCCTCTGCCGCCGATGCGTGCGCGTTTGTGCCGAAGTGCAGGGAGTCACCAATCTCAGCCAACTCTACCGCGGAGTCGAAACCGTCGTCGCCCCGGCCTATGAACAGGGCATGGCCGACTCGGTCTGTATTGCTTGCGGTCAATGCATCAATGTCTGCCCGGTTGCAGCGTTTCTGGAAAACAACTCCACCGACCGCGTCTGGGCCGCTCTGGCCGATCCGAGCAAACACGTGGTGGCGCAAATCGCACCCTCCATCCGTGCTGCTATCGGAGAAGGATTTGGGCTGGCACCCGGCACGCCAATGACCGGACAAACCGTCACCGCCCTGCACCGGCTCGGTTTCGAGGCCGTGTTCGATACCAATTTCGGCGCCGATTTGACCATCGTCGAAGAAGCAAACGAGCTGATCAAGCGGTTGGAAAAAAATGACCGTTTGCCTCTGTTGACATCCTGCTCTTCGGGTTGGATCAAATTCATGGAACACTTTTATCCTGAAATGATCCCGTTCGCCTCCACCTGCCGCTCACCCATGTCCATGTTGTCGGTTCTGTTGAAAACCTACTATGCCGAAAAAACCGGACGGAACGCGAAAGATATCTTTGTCGTGGCCATCATGCCCTGCACCGCAAAAAAGTTCGAAGCCGAACGCAGCGAACATTGCAGCGCAGACGGCTATCCCTATACCGATGCGGTGCTCACCACCCGTGAATTCATCTGGATGATCAAATCCTATGGCATCAACTTTACCATGCTGCCAGAGGGGGAATTCGATGCGCCGCTCGGTTTTTCGACCGGCGCCGCTGACCTGTTCGGCACAACCGGCGGGGTGATGGAAGCCGCTCTGCGCACCGCCGCTGAAAAACTCACCGGCAAGCCGCTCACCGAGCTCAACTTTGACCAGGTGCGGGAAGTAAAGGGTCTCAAGGAAGCGAGCATCGAAATCGCCGGTCGCACCTTGAATGTGGCGGTCGCCAATGGCTTGAACAATGCCAAAACCATTCTCGAGCGGGTGAAGAAAGGCGAAAAAACTTACCATTTGATTGAATTGATGGCTTGTCCCGGCGGCTGTATCGCCGGCGGCGGGCAACCCTATCCGCCTGACAATCATTACGTTCTGGATCCGGAAATCGCCAGGTTGCGCGCCAAAGCACTTTACCGAATCGATGAAGCCAAAGCCATTCGCGTTGCCCATCGCAATCCGTTCATCGAAAAACTCTACCAGGACTATCTCGAGCAACCCGGCAGCCATCGAGCCCATGAACTGCTGCATACCACGTATACACCACGCGAACCGAGAGGGATTAAATAATGAGCGCCGAGTCCAATCAGCATCTCGATAGCGAAACCATCGCTTTTATGGACGCCTGCCTGCAAAAGGAACATCCAAAGAGTTATCTGATCGCCGTGTTGCACAAAATCCAGCAGCGCTACGGCTATCTCAGCCAGGCCCACATGGATCAAGTGGCCCAGCATATGCAAATCCCGACTTCAATCATCAGCGGCGTGTCCACCTTTTACCATTTTTTCCGCCTGCAGCCGCGTGGAAAGTTTTCCATATCCATCTGTCTGGGCACCGCTTGTTTCGTCAAAGGCGCTGACAAGGTGCTGGACGCCTTTCGCACCGAACTCGGGATCGAATTGGGCGAAACCACTCCGGACGGCCTCTTTTCTTTGGAGAGCAGCCGCTGTCTGGGTGTGTGCGCCCTTGCACCCGTGGTCACCATCAATGACAAGATCTACAGCAAAGTAACCGCCAAACAAGTGCCCGAATTGCTCAACAGCGTCAAAGCGGCTGCCATAGACTGATCGATTTCGCGCGAATGCTGACACTGTTGCCGGACCGGCGATGCGATTGCCAAAACAAAAAAAGCCAACTCTGCGCTCTGTTGCGCACCAGATGCCCATTCTGCTCACAGGCAGAAGAACCAAGCCCCAAAACGCCCTGCTCCCGCTGCAAGGGGATTTTGCCGATTGTCTGCAAAAAGTCCATTATGCCCGGATTCGGTGCGCAGCACCGGATCTTAAAGAAAATCAATCTGATGGCGAAGCATGTTGGGTGAAAAGTGCCCTTTTCTCAACCGCATCAAGAATAAGCGATTGAATGTTAATTGATTCGGTTAACACCGAATCTGCGCATGAATATTTCTATTGCAAATCCTCACAGGATTGGTATATTTAAGCAGTTGATTTCATTTGTTCTCAATTCGGCATTCCGCGTCCGATCAGCCAAAAACAATCGGAACGCAATGCGCTGAGGGCAGTTATAACAGGACACAAACAGCAAGATATTGCCGGATCGGTTTTGCTATTCTGTCAACCCAGAATTCGAGTTTTGTCCAAACGGCTGATGGCAGATAAAATCGGATAAGCAGTGATATGAAAACTAACTTTGCGCTTCCCATACTCATCACCCTATTGGCCATGCAGAACCTATCCTGCCACACAGGGCCCAGGTATCACTCCTCCCTTTTCCCCGTCACGGAAAAACTCATCAAAGATCACCGTCTGACACCGCAAGAGCTGTCACAGATGAGGTTTTACCTGACTGAAGACTTGACACTGACCGGGAAGATCAATCTGACCATAAAAAAAGTCAACAAGAACCTTGGCCTGTTGATCTATCGAGGCAATGACAGCGAAGTGATACGATTGCAGAGAAATACCCCCGGGGTTGCCGCGAATATTGGTTATGAACCGTTGCTCGAGATCTTTGGCAACCCGATTTTCCCGGGGCCGCTCAAAATCACGGTTTGCTTCAGCCGCTACACGGATGCTTGTCTGACTTTCATTCCCGATAAAGCCGGCAATTATATCCTGGAAACCGACAATCGAAAACGGGTTGATTTTTGCGGCAGCCTCTATCGCGTCAGCGATAACTATCGCCAGGCAAGTCTTTGTGTAGAGATTAAAGACGCTGAGCTGCGCAGAAAAATCAGAGAGTACCAGATCCCCGGTCGAAATACCGAAATCCGTTGATCTTGATATCTCCAGCCATGCCCTCATTGCCCGCTGAACGCCTGAACCTAGCATCCCATACTCCTTGCGCCCACAAAACCCGTTGTCCCGTTGCCTCAAAATAAAATGTAACCCAAAATAATTTTAGCTCTGTGACACATAAACATGCAATCTACAACATCAATATTGTGACAATATCGCATGGGCGTTCATTGCCCGCATGCTTACGTTTTTCTGAGTAGTCGGT
>JAKQNP010000032.1 GCA_029565675.1 bacterium | reverse complement strand
CTACGCGTCGCTGTGCGTAGCATAATCTTTGATTGCCAAAGAACATTTTCCACTAATTTTCTGCAAAGCTGTAGTGAATTTGAAAAAAATTACGTGAAAAATGGCTCTACAATTTATAATTCCAATTTTTCAGATGTCTCTAATAAATAATAAGTTATATAATGAAAGGAATCAATTTCAAAACAATAAAGATATACAATATTCCGGAAATATCCAAGCAAAATCGTGAGGATTTTTGAAGTCGATTAAGTCCTTGATGATTCTCATTTTTTTGTGTATAATTAAGCTTGATGATTTTCACTGTTCTATTCTTTCTTTCGCCAGGCAGGAGTGATCGCTGGGCTTTGATTCCGGGATGGGTTTTTTACCAGATTGATTAAACCGCCATTTCCCACGGGTATTGGCGAATAAGTGAAGGTGTGACCTATTTATTGGGAAGTCGAGATCATGCACGTAGCCAATAAGCTCACCATCGGACGAATTTTTTTAGCGCTTAGTTTTATTCTGTTTTTCAGCAGCGACTCTTGCTGGTCTTTATGGATTTGCATCATTATCGCGGTGATGATCGAGTTGTCCGATTTCTTGGATGGCCGACTGGCGCGGCGTTACGGACAAGTTACGGATTTTGGCAAGTTGATGGATCCTTTTGCCGACAGCATAGCCCGGTTCACCATCTTTCTCTGTTTTTTGGCCGCTGGCTGGGCGCCGGTTTGGATTGTGGCGATCTTTTTCTATCGCGATATGTTGGTTGCCATCATTCGCGTTTTTTCTTTGCGGTCTGGTGTTGTGGTCTCAGCGCGCAAAAGCGGCAAGGCCAAAGCCTGGGTGCAGGCGTTGGCTATTTTTTTGGTTTTGGGATTGCAGGGATTGTCCCGGCTGGGGTTTTTGCCGGAGTCTGTTGATCAGCACTATCTGGCACTTATCACATCGGCCATCATCGGCGGAGCTGCCCTGGTCACCCTGTGGTCGGCGATCGATTATTGGAATGCCAATAAATCGATGGTGTTTGCGGCCATGTAGCGACAACTGTTTTTTTGTCTGGCTGGCAAAGAGCGCTCGACTCCCTGACAGGCAACTGGATGCAGCGATACCGCGGCAATATCCGAATTCCGTTTACAGGAAGGGAATAAGCGACTCGACACCCGGGACGATCAGATCGGGTTGATCGGGGGAGGCTTTGGCCATTTCGGCAGAGGTTTCACCGCTCAACACCAGAATTGCCATCATAGCGGAATGATTGGCCATGCGGATGTCGGTGTACAACCGATCGCCTATAAAAGCAGTTTGATCGCTGTTCACGTGCGTGCGTTCGACAATGGCGGCAACCGCTTCCAGCGATGGCTTGCCGACGATCACCGGCTGGATGGTTGGGATGGCGGTTTTGAACATGGCCAGAAAAGCCCCCACATCGGGCTTAAATCGATCGCGGCTCACCGGACAGAGAATGTCGCCGTGGGTGGCGATAAAGGGCAGGCCGCTGTTCAGCAGTTCATAGCTGGCGTGGATTTTTTCATAGGTTAAGGTGGTATCGAAGCCCAGCACGACTGCCCGTGGAACCTTGTTCTGCTTGATCTGCTCAGGTGACAAGAGTTCGAATCCCGCTTGCGCAAAATCGCGCTGAAGATCCGGAGTGCCGAGCAGAAAAATTTCCGGATAGAGGCCGTGGCGGCAGAGATAGTGGATCGCGCAATCCGTGCTAGAAATCAGCATATCATCCTGTGCGGGAAAGCCGAGATTCTGCAAACGCTCGATGTAACTTTGGTGGCTGCGGGAAGAATTGTTGGTAAAGTAAAAGAGATTGCGCCCGGAATCGAGCACAGATTGCAGAAACGCCGCCGCTTGCGGAAAAGGCACACCATCGAGATAGAGGGTGCCGTCCAGATCACAGACAATGGCACGGCAGTGGCCGAGGCGTTTGATTTGGCTGTCTGTCAACATAACCTTTTCCTGTAAAGGTGTCAGGCATAATCAGGGCAAAAAACTGGATGCTTATGTTGTTACCGCCCAACTTTGCCGCTGCCGTTGGAGATCCCCCAACCGGATTCTTGCCATCACCGCGTGATTTCTTTGCGCCGGATGGTGGTTTGCGCTGATTTAAATAAACTCAATCCTCGATTAAAAAGCAAGTTCCATTCGGGTTGCCTGTGTAGCGGCACAGGGTTTTTTTGGGGGGGCGTTGCCATGTTTTCTCAGGATGATGCATGGGTTGATCGTTTTGGACTTTGACGGCAGCCAGGGAGGCGGACGAATGAGGGGATATCTGCAAGGCGAGTTGGGGGCAAACGACCCGAACTGAAAAATCCTTGCTTTACTTTAAAATATTATTTACATTTAATTTTGATAGAAACCGCAAAGGATCTTTCTTTATACCAGTAGCTATCCCGGATTTCTTCCACGCGTTTAGATCTTTATTTTTACAGTATTAACCAGTCTGTATGGAGGTATACGAATGTCTAGAACAATGGTAACTTTGGACGGCAACGAGGCAGCGGCCTATGTGGCGCACAAGATCAACGAGGTCATCGCCATCTACCCGATCACCCCTTCATCTGCGATGGGCGAGTGGGCGGATGCCTATTCGGCTGCCGGCCAAAAGAACATCTGGGGTACCATCCCGCAGGTCACGGAGATGCAAAGCGAAGGAGGTGCCGCAGGAGCGGTACATGGCGCTTTGCAGACCGGTGCGTTGACCACCACGTTCACGGCTTCGCAGGGTTTGTTGTTGATGATTCCCAATATGTATAAAATTGCCGGCGAGTTGACCCCAACGGTCTTCCATGTCAGTGCGCGCACGGTGGCAACGCATGCACTGTCGATTTTTGGCGATCACAGCGATGTGATGGCCTGTCGGCAGACTGGTTTTGGGCTGCTCTCCTCTGCATCAATTCAAGAGATCATGGATTTTGCTCTTATCTCTCAGGCAGCCACACTCGAATCCCGCATCCCTTTCATTCACTTTTTTGATGGATTCCGATCCTCGCATGAAGTGCAAAAGATCGAGCAGTTGACCATGGACGACATGCGGGCGATGATCGACGATGAACTTGTTTTCGAGCACCGCCGGCGCGCTCTATCGCCTGATCGTCCGGTTTTGCGCGGCACCGCTCAGAATCCCGATGTCTTTTTCCAGGGGCGCGAAACAATCAATCCGTTTTACGCCGCTTGTCCGGGGATTGTGCAAAAAGCGATGGACAAATTTGCCAAGATCGCTGGACGCTCCTATCACCTGTTCGACTATGTGGGTGCTCCGGATGCCGAGCAGGTCATTGTGTTGATGGGTTCAAGCGGTGAAGCGGCACACGAAGCGGTTGATTACCTCAATAAGAAAGGCCACAAAGTTGGCCTGATTAAAGTGCGTCTCTACCGCCCCTTCTCTGCCGACCATTTCATCGCTGCCATTCCCAAGAGCACAAAATCGATCGCCGTTCTGGATCGGACCAAGGAACCTGGCAGTGCAGGCGAGCCCTTGTATGGGGACGTCCTCACGGCTCTATCCGAGTCGATGATGGCCGGCAAGCTGACGATGGCAGATTTTCCTCGCGTGATCAGCGGCCGTTATGGACTCTCGTCCAAGGAGTTCACACCGGCCATGGTCAAGGGTGTATTTGATGAGCTGAAAAAAAGCGAACCGAAAAACCATTTTACCGTCGGCATCAACGACGATTTGTCGCACACCAGCATCGACTATGATCCGCATTTCAGCACTGAACCCGATGATGTGGTGCGCGCTTTGTTCTACGGGTTGGGCAGCGACGGCACGGTCGGTGCCAATAAAAACTCGATCAAGATTATCGGCGAAGAGACTGACAACTATGCTCAGGGTTATTTTGTCTATGATTCGAAAAAAGCCGGCACGGTAACCGTTTCGCATCTGCGCTTTGGCCCTCGGCCGATCCAGTCGACTTATACCATTTCCAAGGCGAATTTTATTGCCTGTCATCAGCAGTTTTTCCTGGAAAAATTCAACATGCTCGAATCGGCGGTTGAGGGAGCAACCTTTCTGCTGAACAGCCAGGCCGATCCAGCTGATGTTTGGGATACCCTGCCCCGCAATGTGCAAGCGGAAATCGTCAAGAAAAAGATCAAATTTTACGTAATCGACGCTTATAAAGTGGCCAAAGA
The DNA here is from genome assembly GCA_029565675.1 of bacterium. Taxonomy (GTDB): domain Bacteria; phylum Zhuqueibacterota; class Zhuqueibacteria; order Residuimicrobiales; family Oceaniaggregativiventaceae; genus Sulfursilanivivens. Next base: position 351,656 of record JAKQNP010000032.1, on the reverse strand, counting down.
GAGCAACATGGGTGTGCGCATCAACACCATCATGCAGACCTGTTTCTTTGCCATTTCAGGAGTGTTGCCGCGTGCGGAAGCGATCGAAAAAATCAAGCAAGCGATCAAGAAGACCTACGGCGCCAAAGGCGATCGGATTGTGCAGATGAATTACCTGGCGGTAGACCATACGCTGGAAAATCTGCATGAGGTCAAAGTGCCGGATAAAGTGACCAGCAAGATCGAGATGCCGCCTATTGTCAGCGAAGAATCACCGGAGTTTGTCAAAACGGTTGTCGCCAAGATTTTGCAGGGCAAGGGCGATGAATTGCCGGTGAGTGCCATGCCGATCGACGGCACTTTTCCGACCGGCACCACGCAGTGGGAAAAGCGCAATGTGGCGCTGGAAATCCCGGTTTGGGATCCCGACACCTGCATTCAATGCGGCAAATGCGTGATGGTTTGTCCGCATGCAGCGATTCGGCAAAAAGCCTACGATGGCAAGATTTTGGCAAAGGCACCGACCACTTTCAAGTCAACTCCGGCCAAGGGCAAGGATTTTGCCGAGGGCTGGCGTTATACGCTGCAGGTGGCGCCGGAAGATTGCACCGGATGTGCGCTATGCGTCGAAGTCTGTCCTTCCAAGAACAAACAGGAAGTCGGTCGCAAGGCGATCAATATGGCTCCACAACCGCCAATTCGTTTGCAGGAGAGAGAAAACTTTACGTTCTTTTTGCAGGAAATTCCCGATCTGGATCGCAGTTCCGTCAAGATCGATTCAGTCAAGGGATCGCAATTCTTGCAGCCGTTGTTCGAATACTCGGGCGCTTGTGCGGGATGCGGAGAGACGCCGTATGTCAAGTTGCTCAGCCAATTGTTCGGTGAGCGGGCGATCATCGCCAACGCGACCGGCTGTTCCTCGATTTACGGCGGCAATTTGCCCACGACGCCCTATACCACCAACCGAGATGGCCGTGGGCCGGCCTGGTCCAACTCGCTGTTCGAAGACAACGCTGAATTCGGTCTCGGTTTTCGTCTGACTCTGGATAAGCAGAACGAATATGCTCAGGAGTTGGCCAAGGCCCTGTCCGCTGATCTGGGCGATCAATTGGTCGATGATCTGCTCAAAGCCGACCAGAGCAGCGAGGCGGGAATCGCCGCGCAGCGGGAACGCGTAAAAGAATTGCGCAAAAAATTGGCAACCAACAAATCGCGTGAGGCCAAACACTTGCTGTCGGTGGCCGATAATCTGGTCAAGAAGAGCGTGTGGATTCTCGGCGGCGATGGATGGGCTTATGATATCGGCTATGGCGGTCTGGATCATGTGCTTGCTTCCGGCCGTAACGTGAATGTTCTGGTGTTGGACACCGAGGTCTATTCCAACACTGGCGGCCAGATGTCCAAATCGACGCCGCTCGGTGCGGTGGCCAAATTTGCCGCCGCCGGCAAACCTTTGCCGAAAAAAGACATGGGAATGATCTTTATGAGCTATGGCAATATCTACGTGGCGCGAGTGGCAATGGGTTACAATGATTTGCAGGTGGTGCGTGCGTTTCTCGAAGCAGATGCCTATGACGGCCCCAGCATCATCATCGCCTATTCGCATTGTATTGCGCATGGCATTCCCATGCACAAAGGGATGGATGAACAACGCGCTGCGGTCGAAAGCGGCCACTATCCGTTATTCCGTTTCAATCCGGCCAAGCTTGCCGAAGGGGGCAATCCGTTGAAGCTCGATTCCAAAGCCCCGTCCATTTCGTTTGCGGATTTTGCCTACGGCGAAACGCGTTTCAAGATGTTGACCAAGAGCCATCCGGACCGCGCCAAGATGCTGATCGAGATGGCGCAAGACCAGATCTCTGCGCGTTGGCGCCTGTATGAAGCATGGGCGGCAATGACCGGCCCCAGCGGCGAATAAAAAAACGACGGCAACTCCTTGTGGCGGAGCAAAGCCGCCGCAAGCGATCGAATATCAAACGAAAGGACACGATACATATGGATTTGTCGACGACCTATATGGGTTTAAAGCTGAAGAATCCGCTCGTACCTTCGGCTTCTCCCTTGTCCAAAGATTTGGCAACGATCAAACGCTTGGAAGATGCTGGGGCATCGGCAGTGGTTCTTTATTCGCTGTTTGAAGAACAAATTTCTTTTGAAGCGGCCGAATTGGATCATTTTTTAACCCAGGGCACCGAGTCGTATGCCGAAGCGCTGAGCTATTTTCCCCAGGTCGAGGAGTACAATTTGGGCCCGGAGGAGTATCTGGAGCATATACGCAAAGCCAAGGAAGCGACGGATATTCCGATTATCGCCAGCCTGAACGGTGTGTCGACCGGCGGCTGGACCGGTTATGCCAAAAAGATGCAGGACGCCGGAGCAGATGCGCTGGAGCTCAATATCTATTTTCTTTCCACCGACAGCAAGCGAGACGGCCGAGAAATCGAGAATCTTTACCGCTCTGTCCTCAAGGCTGTGAAGGCGAGTGTCACAATTCCGGTTGCGATGAAGCTCAGTCCCTATTTCAGCTCGCTCGCGCATATGATCGAGTTGTTGGATCAGGACGGTGCAGATGGATTTGTGTTGTTCAACCGCTTTTACCAGCCGGATCTGGATCTTGAGTCTTTGGAAGTCAACCCGGGTGTGGTTCTGAGCAATTCCAGCGATTTGCGTCTGCCTTTGCGGTGGATCGCCATTCTTTATGGTCGGGTGGAGGCGGGTCTTGCCGGTTCCACGGGAGTGCACACAGCTGAAGATGCCATCAAAATGATGATGGCTGGCGCGGACATTGCGCAGATGTGCGCTGCGCTCTTGCTCAACGGCCCGCAAGTGATCGGCAAGGTTCTTGCGGACATGAAAAAGTGGATGGAAGCGAACGAATACGAATCGATCAGACAAATGCAGGGCAGCATGAGCCAGAAATCGGTCGCCGAGCCTGCCGCCTTCGAGCGCGCCAATTATATGAAAGCGTTGAACAACTTTAGGACCAGCGGCTCGCGCTGAGTACAACTGCAGGATCCGGATTTGGCTCAAGCTATTTGATCTGAAAGAAAATAAATTTCAGTGCGACCCAGCAAGGGTTACCGGTGTCATTTTCATAATCTGCACAAAACGATGAAATTGACTGCTGTTTGATTCGCTTGGACGCCGAATCCGGGAATGAAAAGAGTTGACTTTATTTTTATCATTTGTTATATTTATTGGCTTAATCAGCAATAGCCAAATTCGGTGCGCGGCACCGAATTTGGTCAATAGAACGTGGCGCGTTCGTCTAGGGGTCTAGGACGCTGGCCTCTCACGCCGGTAACACGGGTTCGAATCCCGTACGCGCTGCTAGGATTGCGCCCGTAGCTCAATTGGATAGAGCATCTGGCTACGGACCAGAAGGTTGGGGATTCGAATTCCTCCGGGCGCGCTCTTTTCAGGGATGATTCTCGTGACGCAGGATCATACGACCTGGATGCGACAGGCGTTGGCCGAAGCGGCCAGGGCGCGAGACAAGGGAGAAGTGCCGATCGGCGCAGTCGTGGTTCAGGATGAGCGCATTGTCGGTCGAGGGCACAACCTGGTTGAAACGCTGCAGGATCCCACTGCGCACGCTGAAATGCTTGCCCTTGCCTCAGCTTCAGCCACTCTTGCTTCCTGGCGACTTTCTGATTCTGTCCTTTACACAACCCTGGAACCGTGTCCGATGTGTGCTGGCGCAATCCTGATGGCGCGGATTCCTCTGGTGGTTTTTGCGGCGACAGATCCGCGCTACGGTGCCTGCGGGTCAGCCTTGCAGGTACTCGGCACAAAGCGGCTGGATATCGAAGCGACCTGTGTCTCCGGAATTTTGGCTGAAGAGAGCCAACAGATGTTGCAAGAGTTCTTTCAAATGCTGCGCCAGAAACAAGCACACTAGGGAGAGGTGCGAGAGTGGTTGAATCGGGCGGTCTCGAAAACCGTTGTACCCCTAACGGGGTACCCAGGGTTCGAATCCCTGCCTCTCCGCTCGATGGTTGCGATCCAACTTCCGGATCGTTGGAGAGGTGTCCGAGTGGCTGAAGGAGCACGCTTGGAAAGCGTGTGTAGGTACCCCCTACCGCGGGTTCGAATCCCGCCCTCTCCGCTCTGCTGTTTGGCAGGAATTGGATCAGAAAGGCGTCGCAGCAAACAAAATGGGGCCGTAGCTCAGTTGGGAGAGCGCTAGAATCGCACTCTAGAGGTCGTGGGTTCGACCCCCATCGGCTCCACAAGGCTGTGCTAGACGGGGAGCTAGCGGTGCCCTGTAACCTGCAATCCGCTATAGCAGGGTCGAAAACCTTTCTAAGGTCTGCTCATTTGTGCAACACGCTTTGGAAAGTAACGCTGAAAATCCAAGCCCTGCGCAATAGATAGACGCTAAACCCCGTCAGGAGCGGAAGCGAGCAGCGGTAGGTGTTGATTCTATGTGCCGCAGGTAAACTTGGGTTGAGTTATTTTTTCAAGGCTGTTCACGAATAGAGGATCGAAGTTTGGTGCACAGCCTTTTTATTTTATCAGCCTAAAGATGAGTCTGCGTATGTCCTACCTGGTACTTGCGCGAAAATATCGCCCTATGTTTTTTGCAGATGTCGTTGGTCAAGAACACGTTACCATGACCCTGCAGAACGCCATCGAACAAAAACGTGTGGCCAATGCTTATCTTTTTTCCGGTCCTCGCGGTGTAGGCAAGACGACTGTGGCTCGCCTGCTGGCCAAAGCCTTGAATTGCGATCAAGGACCGACCACTCAACCCTGCAACACCTGTTCATGCTGTGTTGAAATCAATGAAAGCAGAAGTTTTGATGTTTTTGAGATCGATGGCGCGTCCAACCGCGGCATCGATGAGGTGCGCAACCTGCGGGAGGGATTGCGATATTCGCCTAATCCCGGCAAATATCGCATCTACATTATCGACGAAGTTCACATGTTGACCAATGAAGCCTTTAACGCTTTGTTAAAGACTCTGGAAGAACCCCCATCTCGTGTTCTCTTCATTTTTGCCACCACCGAAGCCCACAAAGTGCCAGCAACCATCTTATCGCGCTGCCAAAAATTCGATTTCAAGCGCCTTTCCAACAAAATGATCATGGACCAGCTGCGATCCATCTGTGCAAAGGAAGCAATTGAGATAGATGAAGATTCTTTGCGAATTATCGCAGGCAAGGCAGAGGGCGGTATGCGCGATGCGCAAAGCATTTTGGATCAGATCATCGCTTTTGCCGGGAAAAACGTGCGCAGCGCGGATACCGAGCGACTCCTGGGAATGATCGATCGAAATCTGTTTTTTCGGGTTTCCGATTTGATCACCAACAGCGATGTGGCGGGATCTATTCAGTTGGCTGATGAGCTCTTTGTTGGGGGAGTGGACTTTTCCGATTTCCTTCTCGGTCTTGCAGAACACCTGCGAAATTTATTGGTGATCAAGATCACCGCGGGAAACCACGAGTTGGATGTTTCGGAAGTTGACGCTGAGCACTATCGCAGCCAGGCGCCCTTGTTCAGCAGTGAAGACCTGTTGCGCTATATCAAAATCGCTTCGGAAACCGAAAACTTGATCAAGCGCAGTTTGAATCCGCGTTTGCATGTCGAAGTGGCGTTGGTAAAAATGGTCAAGATGGGTAAAAGCGTCGAGCTCTCTGAATTGCTCCAAACCGTCGCCGAGTTAAAAAAAAAGCCTGATTCCATCCTGATTCAGCAGAATGCCGCTGACAAGCGCTCCCTGTTCGACAATCATCGCGTCAATCAGTTTTTTGGCGGTTCTGCGCCGAGTGAGATCGAAACCCTGGCCGCAGCAGAACCGGAAGCGATCGATACGACGGTATCCCTGGCCGATATCGAGAGCAAATGGCCCGATTTTGTTGACGATGTTAAAAAGAAAAGGATTGCGCTGGGCATTTATTTGAGTATGGCTTGGCCAAAAGAGACCACCGGTGGCAAAATGCAGTTGGCCTTTCCACCCGACTGCAGTTTCCAGATGAGTAATGTGGAAAAAGATTCTGTGTGGTTGCAGGATCTGTTGCGCGAAACGAGCGGCTGCAACCTGCGGTTTTGCTGCATGATTGACAACAGCGATTATTTGGCGCAAAAACGAAAGTGGATGCCGATCGTCGACAAGCGCAGGGAATTTGAGGATTTACTTAAAAACAACGCCATGGTTCAGCATATCCTTGATCTTTTTGATGCCGAATTTGCCGAGTAGGCTCATTGCACGCCGGCAACAGGCGGGGATGAGAGTTTCAAACCAACAAGATTGACAGAGATGTCGGCAATTGCCGGGTCATCTGCGATAGGAGAAAACGATGAACAAGGGAGCAATGGCTGGTCTGCTGATCAAGGCGCAAAAAATGCAGGAAGCCATACAAAAAGCACAGGATAACTTGGTCAATATACAGGTCGAAGGCAGTGCAGGCGGCGGAATGGTCAAGGTCGTCGCCAATGCTGCTCAGGAAGTGATGGCCATCAAGATCGATCCGGAAGTGATCGATCCGCAAGATCATGAAATGCTGGAGGACCTGGTGATGGCAGCTGTCAATCAAGCGATGGTGGCAGCGAAACAGCGGGCTCAGGAAGAAATGTCCCAAATTACCGGTGGTATGATGCCGAAAATTCCCGGGCTTTGAGCGAAGAGGGCTGTTGAATGCACTATTCGTCCTCAGCTGTGGAGCGGGCGGTCATGGAGCTGAGCAAATTACCCGGCGTCGGGCGCAAATCTGCACAACGCATGGTTTTTTATTTGCTCAAACAGTCTCCGCAAGCGGTAAATGACCTGAGCACCTCTTTGTCTGACCTGGTACAAAAAGTAAAATTTTGTTCGATCTGTAACAATATTGCTGAAGAAGAAACCTGCGAAATTTGTCGCAGCGAAAAGCGAGATCGCAGCATCATCTGCGTTGTAGAAGAGGCAAATGATATCTGGGCATTCGAACGCACCGGCGATTATCGGGGCCTTTATCATGTGCTTGGCGGCGTGCTTTCCCCGTTGGACGGCATCGGTCCGGATGATTTGCACGTCAAAGAGCTGCTGCAGCGGCTGGACGATTCGGTGCATGAGGTGATCGTCGCAACCAATCCCAGCACCGAAGGTGAAGCGACCGCACTCTACCTGGCCAAATTGATCAAACCCTTAGCGATAAAACTGACGCGTATTGCTCGCGGGATCCCGGTGGGTGCCGATCTGGAACATGCCGACGAGATGACCCTTTCTCGCGCTCTTGAGGGGCGTGCCGAGATCTGACTGGATTCTGCAGCACAATGCGGGAGTGACAAAGTGGCACTCAAAGAGAAAGCTGCAATTGCCCTGTCGACAACTCTGGGGTCGGGGTTTTTCCCTTTTGCCCCGGGAACCGTGGGCGCTCTGATCGCTGTTGTTGTGCTGTGGTTTTTGCGGCCGGTTATGGGATGGCTCTGGATTGTCAGTGTGGCGGCGAGTTTTGTTGTCGGCGTAAAAGCTGCCCAGATCAGCGACGCCTGCTGGCGAACCGAGGACAGCGGCCGCATCAACTGGGATGAGGTTGTCGGGATGATGATCTCGGTTTTTGCGATCCCCGATAATCCCTGGCTGTGGGTGAGCGCATTTTTTCTGTTCCGTTTTTTTGACATCATCAAGCCATTCCCGGTGCGGCAAGCTGAAAAACTGCCACACGGCTGGGGGGTGATGACTGATGATGTACTTGCCGGTGTTTACAGCAATCTCTGTTTGCAGGTGATGATCCGTTTTATTTTATGAAACAACCGGAGAGATTGGAAAGAGATGCATGTCGAGATCCTGTCAATAGGCGATGAGCTCCTGATCGGCCAAACCGTTAACACCAATGCTGCATGGATGGGCGAACAATTGTTGCAGATCGGGGTGGTGCCGGATTGGGTGACGACCGTTGGAGATAATGCGGATCGTCTTTTTTCGGCCATGCGTGTTGCCGAAGAGCGGGCGGACATTGTCCTGTTGACCGGTGGGCTTGGTCCAACCCACGATGACATCACCAAGGCCGTTGCGTGTCGTTTTTTCAGCAGCGATACCGTTTTGGATGAAACGGTCTTGCAAGCCATACGCGAACGATTTGCCAGGCGAGGAATCCCCATGGCGCGCATCAATGAAGAGCAGGCGCAGGTTCCCCGCAACGCAAGAGTCATCCCCAACGATCGCGGTACTGCACCCGGAATGATTTTTACAGAGAACAACAAGCGTTTTTACATTATGCCCGGCGTGCCGTTCGAAATGCAATCGATGATGCAGCGGGTGGTCTTGCCCGAACTGGTGCAACTGCTCGGTGCCAAAAATATCGAGACAAGGACCCTTGCCACCACCGGGATCGCGGAGAGCACGCTTTTTGCAGAATTGGGCGACATGAAAAAGCTCGAGGCCAGTGCTCGAGTTGCTTTTTTGCCCAGCTTGTGCGGCGTACGGATCCGTTTGACCGCAACCGCTGACAGAACCACCGGAGCTGTCGAAAAATTGAATCGAGCGGAGAACTGGATACGCGAGCGGGTGGGAGATTTTATCTATGCCAATCGCGATATCGGCCTTGAAGCGGTTTTGGCGGAGGAACTGATACGCAGCGGCAAGACAGTGGCGGTTGTGGAATCGTGTACCGGTGGACTACTTGCCAGTCGTCTGACCGACATACCCGGCAGTTCCAATTATTTTATGCAGGGCGTTGTCGCCTACAGCAACAAAGCAAAACATGAAGTGGTTGGTGTGCCGCAAGAATTGCTGGAAAAGCACGGTGCAGTCAGCCGGGCGGTCGCGGAAGCATTGGCCGAAGGCATCCGCGGAAAGGCAAAGACCACTTTTGGCTTGGCCGTTACTGGAATTGCTGGACCGGGCGGTGCGACTGCACAAAAACCGGTGGGATTGGTTTATATCGCTTGTGCCGAGGAAGGTGCAACAGTTGTCGAAGAACACCGATTTGCCGATGATCGCCTTGGCAACAAAATGCGCACCGCGCAAGCGGCGTTAAATCTGTTGCGAAAATCTCTGTTCAATCTTCACATCAAATAGGAAAGCGATGCGCCTGTTCATTTGTTGTGAACTTCCAGCCGCGATAATCCAGTCTTTGGGAGAAACGGTTGACCGTCTGAGAGAAACGAAAGCGGATGTCAGTTGGGTTCGGCCGAAAAGCATGCATGTAACCCTGAAATTCCTGGGCGAGGTCAGTGCGGATCGCACGGCTGCGATAACAGAAGCGATGCGAGAATCGGTGTTCGGAATGGTACCGTTTGTTTGCACGGTGCAAGAGATGGGCGCTTTTCCGAGATTGCAACGGCCGCGGGTCTACTGGGTGGGCATCGATGATCCGTCGGGGAACTTGCAAACCATGGCGCAACGGTTGGAAGAAAATTTGTGCCGACAGGGTTTTGCACGCGAGGAGCGACCCTTTCGCCCCCATTTGACTTTGGGGCGGGTAAGAAGCATTCGGGGTGTGGAAAATGTGCTGGAGCGGATCGAACGCGAGAACAGCTGTTTTGGCCGCTTCGAAGTCGATGAGCTTGTGTTGATGCAAAGCCAGCTCGATCCGGGGGGAGCGATCTATACCGCAATGCATCGGCAACGAATTGGCGATTGATTCTTGTCCAGCAGACAATTGCCGGTACCGGCTGCCAGGGGATCGAGTTGTCTGAGAGGTCCACAAAAGAGCGTCATCGAGCTCAAAAATTTAAAATAGCAGGGCAAATTTATGGCTGAGGAAAACAACGAAAAGCGCAAAGTGCTGGAACTGGCGATGGCACAAATCGATCGTCAGTTCGGCAAAGGTTCGATCATGTGGCTCGGAGTCGATCGGGTGGTTGCCGTCGATGTGATTAAAACAGGATCTCTTTCTTTGGATATTGCCCTGGGAGTCGGCGGTGTGCCGCGCGGCCGGATTATCGAGATTTTCGGACCGGAATCGTCTGGCAAGACCACCCTTGCTCTGCACATTGTGGCGGAAGCGCAAAAAACGGGAGGTTTGGCCGCATTTATCGATGCCGAACACGCGATGGATGCCATTTATGCCAAAAAACTGGGTGTCGACACCGACAACCTGCTGATTTCTCAACCCGATACCGGCGAGCAGGCGCTCGAGATCACCGAAACGCTGGTGCGCAGCAGTGCTTTGGATGTGGTGGTTATCGATTCAGTCGCCGCTCTGGTGCCGCGCGCGGAAATTGAAGGGGAGATGGGCGATGCGCAGATGGGATTGCAGGCGCGATTGATGTCGCAGGCGATGCGCAAACTAACCGCGGCAATCAGCAAATCGCATACGTGTGTGATTTTCATCAATCAGATCCGCGAAAAGATCGGCGTTATGTTCGGCAATCCGGAAACCACGACAGGCGGCCGGGCGCTCAAATTCTACTCGTCTCTGCGCTTGGATATCCGTCGTACCGCCGCAATAAAAGAAGGCGAAACTGCCATTGGCAACCGGACCAAGGTCAAGGTGGTCAAGAACAAGGTCGCACCGCCTTTTCGCGAAGCGGAATTTGACATCATCTATGGCAAGGGGATTTCACACGTCGGAGATGTCCTCGATCTGGCAGTGCAGAACAAGATCATCGACAAAGCCGGGACTTGGTTTTCCTACGGCGATGAGCGCTTGGGTCAAGGTCGGGAAAATGTCAAAGCCTATCTGGAACAAAATCCGGAACTGCTCAATACAATCGAGAATCGGGTGCGTGAAGCCTGTGGTTTGGGCGGCGAGGGCAAGAAGAAAGCAGAGAGCGACACAAAATCGTAATGGTGCAGGGTGTCACGACGGATCACAGCCATAACCGCGCAAAAACGGCGAACCGACCGCTGTTCGGTGTTTCTCGATGACGAGTTTGCTTTTGGTTTGCACCAGGATGTCTTGCTGCAATCCGGCATCGCGGTCGGCGATGTTCTGGAAGAGGATCAGATCGCCGCGCTTGTGGCTCTTGAGGAACGCCGTGCGGCCAAAGAAAAGGCGATTCGCCTCTTGGCTGTACGGGCGCGGAGCCGTCGGGAACTGGACCGGCGGCTGACGCTTGCCCATTTTTCCGCGCCGGCACGTGAATGGGCGATGCAAGAGCTGGACCGCTTGCATTATCTCGATGATCTCGATTTTGCCATTCAATTTGTCAAGACTCGATTGATCACTCGTCCGCAGGGGCGGTTTCTGATGCGACAAGAGCTGGCACAGAAAGGAGTTGCGGAAGAGTTGATCGACAAAGCGCTGCAGGCGGCTTATGCAGAAATTCCCGAAGCGGATCTGGCGCGTCAAGTTGCTCGAAAACGTCTGCGCACTCTGGGCGAGTTTCAATCGCCAAAAACAAAGAAACGCATCTTTGATCTGCTCGGCCGCCGCGGTTTTGCCTGGGAAATCATTCAGGATATCGGTGAGAATTGGCAAGGGCTGATCGACGATATCGATTAAAAACTATTTACTTTGATGATAGTTTTGCTCATTTTATACCAATCCCTGTGGCTTTTGATGTGTTTAACCAATTCATTTTGCGGCTTTCGGTGGTGAAGACAGGATAGGAGTTTTGGTTGCTCAAAAAAATTGACAAATTGCTCAAACTGCAGCTGGAAACCCGGTTGGTTCGCGCCACCACAGATGCGGATTTTCGACAGGTTAAATCGCACATACCGCCCTTGTTTCAAACGGTCAATTTCGATTACAGCGATGCAGAGGAAGGGCTTGCCATCTTTCGCGCAGAAAAGGCCGGCTATATCTACTCGCGCAATGGCAATCCAACCACCGATCTGTTTGCACAAATGGTCGCTTTGCTCGAAGAGAGCGAGGCTGGTTTGGCCACTGGTTCGGGAATGGGCGCAGTAAGCGCTGTTTTTCTCGCTCTCACCAACAGTGGCGACCAGGTTGTGTCATCGGCTGCCATTTACGGCGGCACGCGTTCATTTCTGCAAAAGCACCTGACCTCTCATGGCGTGCGCACTGATTTTGTCGATATCAGCGATCTGGCAGCAGTCGAAGCCGCGCTAACCAAACGAACCCGCATCATTTTTACCGAAGTGGTGGGCAATCCCAATCTGGTTGTGGCGGATATCCGTGGTCTGGCCGACCTGGCCAAACGACACGGCGTGCTGTTGGTGGTGGACAACACGTTTACGCCTCCACCTCTGATTCAACCCTTGCGACATGGTGCAGACGTGGTGTTGCACAGCGCAACGAAATACATCGGCGGGCATGGCGATCTTTTGGGTGGGGTGATCGCTTCGTCGCGTGAATTTATTGAACCGATGATCGAAGTCGTCAAGCATTACGGCGCCACCCTGAGTCCTTTTAACGCGTGGCTGGCCTTGCGCGGCATGCGAACTCTTGTCCTGCGGTTGCAGCGGCAATGTGAAAATGCTTTCACTTTGGCGCGTTTTTTAAACGACCATCCAGCAGTAAGCCGGGTGTTTTACCCCGGCTTGCCCGATCATCCGCATCACCAGGTCGCAGCGCGAGAGCTGCAAGCTTTCGGTGGAATTCTCGCCTTTGAAATGAAAAACGGCTTTGATGCAGCCAAACGAGTCATGGATGGCATTCAAGTCTGCAGCTTTACCACGAGTCTGGGGGAGATCGACACACTGCTTATCCATCCCGCCTCGACCTCGCATATCGGTCTTGCGCCTGAGGAACGACAAGCGATCGGCGTGACTGACGCCCTGATTCGTTTGTCGGTCGGTATCGAAAGCATTGTTGATTTGCAGGAAGATCTCGATCAAGCCCTCAACGAGGCGGATCGGCTTACCACTCACACAGTGAAACGGAAAGAAACAAGATGACGTCACAGGAGATCAGACAGTCCTTTTTGGATTTTTTTCGCAGCAAGGAGCATCACATTGTCCCAAGCGCGCCGGTAGTACCGCAATCTGATCCGACCTTGCTGTTTACCAACGCAGGGATGAATCAGTTCAAGGATATTTTTCTTGGCAACCGCAAACGGACCCACAAACGGATCGCGGATTCGCAAAAATGCATCCGCGTTTCGGGCAAGCACAACGATCTTGAAGAAGTCGGCCGCGATACCTACCACCACACTTTTTTCGAAATGTTGGGCAACTGGTCTTTTGGCGATTATTTCAAGGAAGAAGCGATCGCCTGGGCATGGGAATTGTTGACGGATGTCTGGAAGTTGCCCAAGGATCAACTCTATGCCACAGTTTTTGGCGGCGATGAGGTAGATGGGCTCGAGCGGGATACGGAAACGGCGGAAATGTGGAAAAAGATGACCGATCTCGATCCCTCCCACCTGCTGTTTTTTGGCAAAAAAGACAATTTTTGGGAGATGGGCGAGACAGGACCCTGTGGCCCATGTTCAGAAATTCATATCGATCTTGGCGCTGATTTTGATAAACCGGCTGATGCCGGGAAAAGCGGGGTGAACAGCGGTTCGGCGCGCTTTATCGAGTTGTGGAATCTGGTTTTTATCCAGTACAATCGCGACAGCTCCGGCAAGCTCCACCTGTTGCCGGCAAAACACGTGGACACAGGCGCCGGCTTTGAGCGCCTGGTGGCGGTTCTGCAGAACAAAAAATCCAACTATGCGACAGATCTTTTTCTGCCGATACGGGTCGAAATTGCATCGCTGACGGGCCGCGATCCGCAGAGCGGCGGTGAAATCGAGGTCGGTTTCAACGTGCTTTCCGATCACATCCGCGCATTGACCTTTGCGATCGCCGATGGCGCGATACCAGGTAACGAAGGCCGCGGTTACGTCTTGCGCCGCCTCTTGCGCCGCGCCGCTCGCTTCGGTCGAGTCTTGGGAATGCAAAAACCATTCATTTATCAGCTGGTTGCACCTTTGGTCTCGGTGATGGGAGAGGCTTACCCCGAAATCAAAGAGCGACAGAAACACATCGAGCGGATCATCCACGCGGAGGAAGAGAGCTTTAACCAAACGCTGGACAGAGGTATCGATATTTTTGAAAGCAAAGCGCAACAGGCGATTGGCAAAGGGAAAAAGATTTTTTCCGGTGCCGACGCCTTTTTGCTGCACGACACTTATGGGTTTCCGCTGGATTTGACCCAGTTGATGGCGGCGGAAAAGGGGCTGCAAGTCGATGCCGATGCTTTTCAACGCGAAATGGAAAAACAGCGCCAGCGCTCGGCCGCCGCACGTGAAACGGTCTATGCAACGATCGAGGTCGACGCTGCTCTCGATGGTTCAGAGTTTGTCGGCTATGTCAGCGATGAAGTGGCGACTCAGGTGGTATTGGCGGATAAAGAGCGGATCATTCTGCGGGAGACGCCATTTTATGCCGAAAGCGGCGGTCAGATCGGCGACCGCGGCTGGATTGAAAATGAGCAGATGAAGTTTCAGGTTGAGGATACCAAGCAGATCGGCGAACATATCGTTCATTTCGGCCGCTTGCAGAGCGGCCGGTTGCCAGCTGTCGGTGCCGGGGTTACAGCGCGCATCGACTCTGCCCGGCGGCGTGCGACCGAACGCAACCACACCGTGACGCATCTGTTGCACCGTGCGCTGCGCGAAGTTTTGGGTGAGCACGTGCATCAGGCGGGATCGCTGGTGCACTCGGACTATCTGCGCTTTGATTTTACCCATTTTGAAAAGGTCAGCGAACCTGATCTGCGGCGCATCGAAAGGATCGTCAATGAACGCATTTTGGAAAATCGTCGGGTGAGCTGGCAAATTTTACCTTTTAAGGAGGCGACCAGCAAAGGTGCCATGGCCCTGTTCGGCGAAAAATACGGGGAAACCGTGCGCATGGTTGAAGTCGATGATTTTACTCGCGAGCTCTGTGGCGGCACGCATGTTCGCGCGACCGGCGAGATCGGCGAATTTGTTATTGTCAATGAAAGTGCAGTGGGATCGGGAATTCGCCGAATCGAAGCGATAACCGGTTTCAGTGTCTATGAATATCTGCGATCGCGGGAGGAGATGTTGCGCCAGGCCAGCCTGATTCTCGGCTGCCCTACGGAAGAATTGCCACAACGGGTCAGGTCGTTGATGCAGGAGCGCAAAGAGTTGGATAATGAAGTGCATGATTTGCGCCAGGCCACATCCAGGGTAAAAGTTACCGACCTGGTCAAACAAGCCGCGCAAGTTGGTGATGTCAAAGTGGTGGCCGGTTTGGTGGCCAGCAAAGATATAGATGATCTCAAATCAACCGCCGACCAGCTGCGCGATGCCATGCAAAGCGGGATTGGTGTGCTGGCTGCGGAAATGGATGGCAAGGCCAACTTTGTCTGCGTGGTGACCCGTGATTTGATCGACCGCTATCATCTGCATGCCGGTGATATCGTCAAGCAGGTCGCTAAAATTGCCGGCGGTGGCGGTGGCGGAAGCCCACATATGGCAACCGCCGGCGCCAAGAACAGCGACAAGCTGAACGACGCGATATCACAGGTTGGCCGAATTGTCCAAAGCACTCTCGAACAATTGAAAGGTTGAGCGAATAGTGCATGTTTTTGATAAGCTTTTGCGGATAAAAGAGCAAAAAGGGGCCGGCTATCTGGTGCTTATCGATCCGGATAAACAAGGCCTCGAACGAGCGGTAGAGATTGCGCAAAAATGTCAGGAAAACGAGGTCGATGCGTTGCTGGTCGGCGGCAGTTTGTTGTTCGCTTACCTGTTTGATGAGCTGATCAAAGGCATCAAGGCAGTCTGTGAACTTCCGGTGATCATCTTCCCAGGGGGAACTCGGCAGATCTCACCCTATGCGGATGCCATTTTGTTCCTATCGGTAATCAGCGGCCGCAATGCCAATCAGTTGATCGGTGAACAAGTGGTGGCTGCGCCGATCATCAAATCGATGAATCTGGAGGCAATATCTACCGGTTATATGTTTATCGAATCGGGGAGCGTTACCTCGGCACAATTTTTAAACGGCTCCTTGCCTATTCCGCGGGAAAAACCTGATATGGCCATGGCGCACGCTTTAGCTGCGGAATATTTGGGGATGAAATGTGTTTATCTGGAGGCGGGGAGCGGGGCAAAATATGCGGTTCCTGTGGAGATGATCGCAACCTTGAATCGCTATGTAGAGATACCGATGATCATCGGTGGTGGAATTCGATCGCCCGAGGCGGCACGGGAACGTGTTGAGGCAGGTGCGAGTTTCATTGTAACAGGTAATGTCCTGGAAAAGAATCCGGACACCCAGTTGATCCGATCATTTGCCCAAGCTGTCCATTGGCGTCAGAATAGCGCTTGAACCAAATGGGATTGCTAATGAAATTCATTGATGTCCATTCTCACATATTGCCCGGCATCGATGACGGGTCGGAAAACTGGGAACAGTCTATCGAAATGCTGCGACAGGCGGAGCAAGACGGCATTGCTCAATTGGTCTGCACTCCGCATGTGCACAGTGCCAAAGATTTCCTTCATGAGAAAGAATGGTTTTCTCTTTTAGAGGAATTCAAAGAGCGAGCCGCCAATGCCCGAATTGCTGTCGATCTGCAGTTGGGGTGCGAAATCTATATTCAACCCGACTTGCAGCTCCATCGGCCGATTTCCACCTTGGCACAAAACGGACGTTACTTTCTGGTCGAGTTTCCGATGAACATGATACCCGATTTTGTAGCCGATCGCTTTTTCAAAATAATCATATCCGGCAAAACACCGGTGATTGCTCATCCAGAACGAAACGGTCAAGTGATCCAGCGCTTGCAGATTGCCTATGATTTTGTCGCGCGCGGAGCTCTTTTGCAGATGAATGCCGGCAGCCTATTAGGGATGTTCGGCGATACGGTTCAACAAACAGCCGAACTCTTGCTCGAAGCGGATCTGATTCACCTGGTCGCGTCAGATGCGCACGATGACCAGAACCGGACGCAGGTCTTGTCCAAAGCCTACCAAAAAATAGTCGATCGATATGGTCTGGAACGCGGAACCCGGCTTTTTTCCATCACTCCGCAAAAAATTGTTCGCGGTGAACCGGTATCTTTGCAAACACCGGTTTCTCTCGAGCAGGTGCGTCTACAAAACAAAAAAAGTCCTTTGAATCTACGAAAATGGTTGAACCGGATGGTGCAGACGAAATGATCGACGAAAATATTGTTGCTCGCGTTAAAGATGAACTTTTGCAAGGTGCTCAACTCAAGATCCAGGTGGCAGAGCAGTTTGGGGATGAAATTGCTCGAACCGCGCAAATCATGATCGATGCGATGCAGCGCGGCGGGAAACTGCTGCTCTGCGGTAACGGCGGCAGCGCGTCTGACGCGCAGCATTTTGCCGCCGAGATGGTCGGCAGGCTCAAGCGGGATCGCGCTCCCCTGCCGGCGATTGCGCTGACGACCGACACAGCAATTCTCACAGCGGTCGGCAATGATTATTCTTTTGATCAGGTTTTTAGTCGACAGATACGAGCCCTCGGTCAGCCGAACGATGTTCTGATTGTGCTGAGTACCAGCGGTCAATCTCCTAACCTGTTGCACGCCATCGCTGCTGCCAAAGAGAAAAAAATCACCACCATTGCCTTGCTCGGTAAGGGCGGTGGGCAGGTGCGGCATGAGGCCGACTGTTCCCTGGTGATTCCCGCTCAATTGTCTCAGCGCATTCAAGAGATTCACATCTCCATTATCCATGTTTGGTGCGATTTAATCGAAGACACTTTTTTCCCTGGACCCGAAACCGCGGCGACGACGGCGTAATGACGACCCAATCGACGGCCAGGCAGCGCCGGGCGACGACCGGCGGATCGTATGCAGACGGCCATGGGTCGGATGGATCGAGTAGATGAATATTCTTGGGCTTTCTGCTTACTATCACGATAGTGCAGCCTGTTTGCTGCGCGATGGAAAGATCGTTGCTGCTGCGCAGGAAGAGCGTTTTTCTCGCATCAAACACGATGCTGACTTTCCCCACCATGCCATCGACTATTGTTTATCACAAGGGCAAATCACAGCAAACGAATTGGACCATGTCGCTTTTTACGATAAACCCTTTCTCAAATTTGAACGGATTTTGGAAACCTATTTGGCTTATGCTCCGCGTGGCATCGCGTCTTTTCTCAAATCCATGCCGCTTTGGTTGAAGAAAAAACTGTGGCTGCGGGATTTGATTGCCGAATCGCTTGGCTATGCAGGGCCGATTTCTTTTCCCGAACATCACGAATCGCACGCCGCATCTGCTTTTTTTGCCTCTCCCTTTGCAGAAGCAGCGTTCCTGACCATCGACGGGGTAGGTGAATGGACAACCACCAGTTTTGGCGTGGGAAAGGGAAATCGGTTGCAGATTTGGGCGGATATCGCCTTTCCTCATTCCATCGGTCTGCTCTATTCGGCCTTTACCTACTATCTCGGGTTTCGGGTCAATTCCGGCGAATATAAAGTCATGGGATTGGCGCCGTATGGCGAACCCCGCTACCGTCAAAAGATCCTCGATCACCTGATCGACTTGAAAGAGGATGGTTCGTTTCAACTCGACATGGATTATTTCAACTATGCCGCTGGATTGACCATGACCTCGGCCAAGTTCCACCGCCTTTTTGGCGGGGAGCCGCGCCGGCCGGAAAGTGAACTCGAACAGCGTCATATGGACATAGCCTGTTCGATACAGGCGGTCACTGAAGAAGTGATGTTGCGCCTCGGCCGAACAGTAAAAAAAGAGACTGGCCAGCAAAACCTTTGTCTTGCCGGTGGTGTGGCGTTGAATTGCGTCGCCAACGGCAGATTGCTCCGCTCCGGGCTTTATCAAGACATCTGGGTTCAGCCTGCTGCCGGAGATGCCGGCGGTGCGCTCGGGGCTGCCTTATTGGTTTGGCACCACTCGCTAAATCAACCCCGAACGATCGACGGCAAGGATCGCATGCAGGCCAGTTTGTTGGGTCCGGAATTCAGCGATGCGGCAATCGAAGCCGCATTGCAAGCTCACCAGCTTCGCTTTCAGAGATTGCCGTTCGACAGATTGGTCGCGCAGACCGTCGAAGCGTTGGCTAAAGATCGGGTGATAGGGTGGTTTCAGGGACGCATGGAGTTTGGGCCCCGCGCTCTGGGTGCTCGCTCGATCCTCGGCAATCCACGCTCCCCGGACATGCAGCGCCGGATCAATCTGAAAATCAAGTTTCGCGAAAGTTTTCGCCCTTTCGCACCTGCAGTCTTGCGCGAATGTGTAGGCGACTATTTTCAGCTGGACCGGCCCAGCCCCTATATGTTGCTGGTGGCTGAAATCGACGAGCGACAAAAAAAGAGAGTGCCGGAAGACGGCCAGCAGCTTCGTGGACTCGAAAAACTGCACAGAGTCCGCTCAACTATTCCGGCGGTGACCCATGTCGATAATTCCGCCCGCATCCAGACTGTAGACGCGGAAGAAAATCCGCTATTTTACCGCTTGCTCAAAGCGTTTGCGGAAAAAACCCGTTGCCCGGTTTTGATCAATACATCGTTCAATGTGCGCGGTGAACCCATTGTCTGTTCTCCGGACGATGCCGTGCGATGCTTTTTGCGGACTGATATGGATGGCCTGGCAATCGGTTCTTTTTGGGTCGACAAACAAGAACAGTCGGCGAAAGCAATACCCCGTGCAACCAAACCTGTAACTCTGGATTGAGCCGATGACTTGCATGCAGAACAAAGAGCAGCGGGACATCAAGATTTTTTTTGCGGTCCTGGGAGTTGTTGCGATTGCCGTGGCGGTGTGGCTGAGCTGTAAAACTCAGAAACCGGGCTACTGGGTGCTGGGTGCAGCAGGAGTGTTGACGGCGCTGCTGGGGTGGCGGCAACCGCTGTGGCTGCGGCCGATGTACCGCGCCTGGATGTTCGTAGCCCGGATTATGGGTTGGCTGCTGACGCATGCTGTGTTGGGTTTAACCTATTATTTTGTCGTCACGCCGCTGTCCTGGATATCGAAGGCTCTGGGCAAACGTTGGTTGGTGTTGCGCGGTGATCCGGAGCAAGAGAGTTATTGGCATTATCGCGAGCGCATTCCAGGGCGTTTCGAAGACTATAAACAGCAATTCTAAACAGCCATTCAGTAAATAGGGAGTATTCAACTTGTCCAAGATAGCGATTGTCAAAGAATTTTGGCAATTTTTACGCATGCGCCGAAAATGGTGGTTGGCGCCGATCTTGATTGTGCTTTTGTTGATGGCGGTGCTGATCGTATTGACGGAAAGCTCAGCCATTGCTCCTCTGATCTATACTCTTTTTTAACCGGATTGTTTTTTTACAACACTTGTTGAAATTCGTTTCAAGTGATGACTATTATTGAAATTGGTGATTGGTGTTCCGTCGTCAGACAGAACACGACTAAGTGCAGGGCATAAGTGAATTTCCTAAATACAGCGGTCTTGCTGGGTTTGATCGCCGCAGCCATTCCACTCATCCTCCACCTGTTCACCCGCACCCGCATCAAACCCATTCCTTTCAGCACATTGCGATTTTTGCGCCAATTGCAGCATTCGAGTATTCGCCGTTTAAAGTTGCGGCAACTCTTGCTTTTGCTTCTCCGGACCCTGGCAATCGTATTTTTGGTGTTGGGATTTGCACGACCAACGATTCGGAAAGGGTCGCGCATTTTGCCGGCGCTGAATGCGCAGACCAGCGCAGTTGTGCTCATCGACGACTCACCGAGTTTGAGTCGCCTGGGTGCCCGGGGTGTGCTAATGCAGCAGGCGATTGGGGCGGCGAAAAAAATCCCCGACTTGCTGCACAGCGGTGATGATGTTCGTCTGATTCTCGCCTCAGATACGACCCTGGCGCTGGCTGAGCGGGCATTTCATGACTTTAATCATTATCTGCGCGAGGTTGAAAAAATCGAAACCGCCTACCAGCGGGTCAATCTCAACGCTGCATTGCGTTTTGCAGAACGCCAACTCCAACGTTCAGCGAACCTCAACCGTGAGCTCTATGTTCTATCAGATTTTCAAGCAACTGCTCTGGCATTTCCTGATTCTGAAAGTTGGGCGCAAACCGAGATGCCCCTGCTGGCTTTGCGGTTCGATGAGCAACCGGATATCAATTTGGCCGTTAAGATGATTCGTTCTTCATCCATGCTCGTCGAACCGGGATCCGTTCTTGAGATGGATGTCGAAGTCAAGAATACCGGCCGAAAGGATTTGGATTCTCGGTTGCTGCAGCTTTATGTCGACGGCGATTTGGTGGCGCAAGCGAGCGCAACCGTAAAATCTGGCCAAACAGCGACAACCGCACTGCGCTTTGTGGTGCCGGCAAGCGGCAGGTATTCCGGCCGCGTGGTTGCCGAGGATGACGATTTTAATTTCGATAACAGCCGTTATTTCACCCTTTATATACCCGAACAGTTGCGCATGCTCTGCATCGCAACAGATCCACAGGAAGCGCTATTTTTGCAATTGGCTCTGCAGGCGGCACAGAACAGCCGCCAGCCGATTTCTTGCGATGTTCATCCGCCTGCGCAGATCAACCATCGTTTGTTGAACGATAGCGATGGAATCATTTTATGCAATGTCGACCGCCTTACCAGTCAAGCGGTCAGCGACCTTGCAGAGGCGCATCGATCAGGAAAGGGGCTATTTTTCATCCTGGGCGATCAGACCGACATCCGTTTTTTCAATTCTGAAATGGCCGATCCATTAAGGCTGCCCCGACTGCTCAAACCGATCGAGATCGATCCCTCTTCCCGAGATCAGTTGGCATTCGGACGAATGGATCTGACGCATCCGCTGTTCCAGGGACTTTTTGCTGCCCAGCCAAGCGATTTGGCAACGCCATATTTCTATTTTGGGATGCAGATGCGTCTGACGGAAAATTGTGATCCCATTCTGAACTATAGCTCCGGCGATCCCCTGTTGGTTGAAGTGAAATCCGGGGAAGCACCGATACTCGTTTTGGCAACTGGACTGCGTGCTGATTTGACCGATTTTTATAAAAAGACGCTCTTTGCGCCGTTGATGCTGCGAATTGTTCGTTATCTGGCCTTGCAAGGCAATGAAATGCATCAAGAGCGGTTGGTGGGCGAACCCTTGCAGCATCGCCTGCAGGGCGACCATTTTAATTCGTCTTTGACCCTCCTGCGACCCGATGGCCGCACGGATCGTGTCTATCCGCAATTGCGGCAGGATGGGGCATGGATCGATTATCACGAGACCAAAGTGCCGGGAATTTACTTTTTGACGGTTGCAGCCGAGCCCCTGGCGTCTTGGGCTGTCAATATCGATGCGGCAGAATCGGAGTTCGCATCGGTTGCAAAAACGCAATATGACCAGATACATTGGATTACGGACCAGAAGAATTTACCTGAGCAACTCCAGGCTTTGCGTTTTGGGCAGGAATACTGGCAAGTCATGATCGTCATCGCCTTGTTGTTCTTAGCCCTGGAAATGGTGATCGCGCGCGAATCGAACAGCGAGCAAGGAAAAGTATGATCAAAACTGAACATCAAGATCGAGAAAGCGCGATTCTGATCGGGGTCGTCAGATCGGGTCAAAACCGCTGGCAATCGAACGACACTTTAGACGAGCTCGCAATGTTGGCCCAGACTGCTGGCGCCGAGGTTGTCGAAAGGGTCATCCAAGAGCGCCACCATGTGGACAAAACTTTTTTTATCGGTCGCGGCAAAGTGAAACAAATCGCCGAGATGGTCACCGATCTTCACGTCGACATGTTGATTTTTGACGATGATCTTTCGCCCGCGCAGGCCAAGAATGTCGAAGAGGTGTGCGGTGTAAAGGTCATCGATCGAAGCGGTTTGATTTTGGATATTTTTGCCAAACATGCACAGACCCGGGAAGCTCGTACTCAGGTAGAATTGGCACAGTTGAAGTATCTGTTGCCGCGCTTGACTCGACAATGGAAACATTTGGAGAGGCAGGTCGGAGGAATCGGAGTGCGGGGTCCAGGTGAGATGCAGCTCGAGACG
Source organism: bacterium (assembly GCA_029565675.1). Taxonomy (GTDB): domain Bacteria; phylum Zhuqueibacterota; class Zhuqueibacteria; order Residuimicrobiales; family Oceaniaggregativiventaceae; genus Sulfursilanivivens. The sequence continues at coordinate 328,928 of JAKQNP010000032.1, read as the reverse complement.
GACCGTCGCTTGATCCGAAATCGAATTGCGGTTTTGGAGCGTGAACTGCTGCGGATCGCCAAACAGCGCAAAACACAGCGTAAAAATCGCCAAAACGCATTTCGTGTGGCTTTGGTCGGCTATACCAATGTCGGCAAGTCCACTTTGCTGAACGCTTTGACCGACGCGCACGTTTTGGTCGAGGATCAATTGTTTGCCACTCTTGACGCCACTGTTCGTGCGATCGAAAACAGCGACAAGCGGGATATTTTGCTCATCGATACCGTGGGTTTTATCCGCAAACTGCCGCACCACCTGGTCGCTTCCTTTCGCAGCACCTTGGAAGAAACTCTGGAAGCTGATTTGCTCTTGCACATCATCGATCTTGCCCATCCCCAGTTTGAAGAACAGATTGCGGCGGTCAACACGGTGCTTAAAGAACTGCAGGCAGCGGAAAAACCGATCCTGCATGTGTTCAACAAGATCGATCTCATCGAGAAGACCGGATTGATCGAACGAATGCGAGAAAAATACACTCCAAGTGTTTTTGTCTCTGCGCAGCGCGGGATTTTCATGCAGGAGTTGCGGCAGCGCTTGTTGCAGTATGCCGAACAAACGGCCGAAGAAATCGACTTAACCGTGCCGTTGACCCGCAGCGATATTATCGGGCGGCTCTACCAAAGCGCACAGATTCTGCAAGTTGACTATGTTGATGATCAGGCACATATCAAAGCCCGGGTGGCTCCCAACAATGCCAACAAGGTTCGGCGGCTTGTGCAAGCAGCGGCAAAAGAAAAAGAGCCATCTGGAATTATCAAGTCTTCCGGCAGCCCAAGTCCGACAACCACAGGAAAGGATAGAGAGTGACACAAAAAACGAGACTTGTTATGCGAGTGGGGTTGCTGGCCGTCGCGCTCTTTTCGTCGGCAGTGATTGGAGAGAATGACGTCCGAATTCGCGGTTCGAACAAGGATTACCGCCCTGGTGACTGGATTACTTTTTCCACCACCCGCTTTATTCGCAGTGTCTCAATCGGGCAAGAATGCATCTATTTTGCCACCACCGGTGGAATTTGCCGCTACAATTTTTTCCGCAATGGATGGGAGAGCCCCTGGACAGTGAGCAGCGGCCTGGCGGACAATGACGTCAAAATCGCTGCTTTAGACAACAATACAGGTTATGTATGGGCGGTTACCGAACGCGCCATCTGCTATCTCGATCCGGCGTCCAACTATTGGACCAATGCCTATTTTGACGAGCTTGGAATTTTTCCGGCAAAAATTTCCGCAGTTGGTTTTTCTGATGATCGCCAGGTCTATCTGTTGACCTCGCGGCAGGAAGTCCTGGTTTCAGAAGCGTATGGGGCGTTCTTTTCTCGGGTGGACGCTATTGATTTCAGCAAAGAGATCATTTGGCACAGCGAAAAAGCACAGTCTGCTGTCGACATGCCGACTTTTTTTATGCCGATGCATTACCTTTTTGACGCAGATGAGTTGACCGTCGATGATGGACGTCTGCGTTCCTGGCCGCTCACAGCCTGGGCAGAGGACAGCTGGCAAAATTTATGGATTGGCACCTGGGGATTGGGAGCTGGGCGCGGCAATTTGCAGAATTATAATCTGGAAATGTTGCCTTTTGGGCTTTGGAGTTCAAAGGTGGGTGCCATCGCAGTTGACGGTGATCGCCTGTGGCTGGCTGGAGCGCAGACTGATCCGCAAACTTCCGGCATCACTGTCTGGAATCCGGGTGAAGGAGAACCTGAATATTTTGAACCTCGCCTGATCACCGGATTTTATCAGGATGAAATCAGCAGCATTGCGGTTGACGGTGAGACGGTTTGGTTTGGTTCACGCGGTGGTTTGACACGTTATGATCGGCAAAAACAGATTTGGCGGACCTGCACGCAGGTCGACAATCTTATCGATGATTGGGTGCAGGATATTGTTGTCGACGATTCCTCGATTTGGGTGGCAACGGCGGGCGGCGTTTCGCGGGTGGTTAAAAAGACGGTGGGAACCGATTCGCTGCAAATTCGCCCTGTGATGCATGCCGCTTTGAGCAATCTTTTTATCTACGACCTGGAAAAGCAGGAGAATTTGCTGTGGATTGCCACCGAGTTTGGAATCTATGTCTATGATATCGCAACCGGTGAAGGTGGGTTTTTTAAAGGTGCAGCCGGGCCATCAAATCAGGAAACCTATGCCATTTCCAGTTTTGGCGATGAAATCTGGTTTGCGACCGAAGAGGGTGTCGCCGCACTGGACTCGCAGAAAAAGGAGTGGTTGCCCCCACCGGCGCGGTTGTACGAGTCAAATTTACGAGTTTATCGCCTTTTGGCGGATGAGTATGGAGTCTGGGCGGCCACTGCGGATGGTGTACGGCGCTTCGATCGGCGCTCCGACCGCTGGATCCACTATGGAGTTGAGGATGGTTTGCCAGCCTCTGCGATCTATGCAATTTGTCTGGATGAAGATTACATCTGGTTTGGCGGTGAAGGTGGCTTGACGCTTTTCTATTGGAACTCACCTGGTCGGATCGATTGAGGCTGAAATGGACTTGACCTATCAAGAGGCGATTGAATTTCTTTACAGCCGCGAAGCGTTTGGCTGGAAACTTGGGCTCGAACGAATTGCCGAAATTTTACGCCGCCTCAATGATCCGCAAAAAGCTTTTCAATCCATAGTTGTTGGGGGAACCAACGGCAAAGGTTCAACCGCTGCGATGCTCGAGTCGATCTTTCGCCAAACATCGAAAAGAGTTGGTTTGTTTACTTCGCCGCATTTGTACGATGTGCGCGAGCGTATCCGCATTGACGGGCAAAAAGTTGATGCGGATGCCTTTTGTGCCGCCATCAATCGGCTGGCTCCCATTCTGGTCGAATATGAGAGCACTTTTTTCGAAGCCATAACAGCACTTGCATTCTATTCTTTTCGGCAGGCGGGTGTGCAGATTGCAATTCTCGAGGTCGGCTTGGGTGGACGCCTGGATGCGACCAATGTCGTGACACCTGAAGTTTCGGTCATTACAGATATTGGATGGGATCATACTCAACACCTTGGCAACACGCTGGAAGAGATTGCCCGCGAAAAGGCAGGTATCATCAAACCGCAACGTCCTTGTACAATTGGCCGGTTGAAACCGGTCGCGCGATCGGTGGTGGAAAATATTTGTCGGGAACGCGGCAGCGAACTGATTGAGGCGGATAAAATCTGCTGCGTTTCTCGTTTGGCGATGGCTGCCCACAGTTCAAGATTTGTCTGTGATTGTGATCTGGGCTTACATGCTGCAATCGAACTGCCTTTGGGTGGGGCGCATCAGGTGGCGAACAGTTTGTTGGCATCGGCGACGGCCTGTTCTTTTTGCCGCGCCAATGGATTCCCCACGGAACAGCAAATTGTGTCTGGTCTGGCCCAGGTCCGCTGGCCGGGACGTTTTGAAAAAGTGTCTGATGATCCCTGTACTTTGCTGGACGTCGCCCACAACCCGGGCTCTATCGATCGACTGTGTTACAATCTGAAGCGCTATTATGGTCACACTTCGATCCTGTTTATTTTTGGGGTCCTGGCGGACAAAGATTATCGAAGCATCCTGCGGTCTATCGGTAGAGCAGCTGAACAGCTCTTCTTGCTGCCGATCGATCATCCGCGCGCTCTTGCGGTAGAGAAATTGCACGATGTCTGTCGGAGCATGGGGTTGTCCAGCACGGTGATGGAGGATTTTCCTCAGGCCTATCGGGTTGCTGCAACCCGCCCGGTCTTGCACCAGACGCGAACCATCTGTGTTACGGGGTCGCATTTTGTGGTCGCTCAGACCGCAGGGTATGATTTTAAAAATCAAACCGCGCCTTTATTGCGAAAAAATATTGACTAATTCGCATTGTATGGTTATATTGAGGAGTAATTCGCCTGCAATACCTCTTTCAATCCACACCATAGGATCTTCACCAGTCGGAAAACAGACGGATTGTTCCTTTGCATTATCGCGCAAAACCGCCCTATTGTTTTATTGGGGGAAATGCCTTAGTGGAAGGGCTTTTGCGCGCAAGGCAAAGTTGACGATTGGCGTGAAGATGAGTCTTTTATTCTGACTCGAGTATTAGTTAAAGGGAAATCAGTGCTCGTCTAATTTGTTGCAGGTATGCACCAAGGCTCATTTCCGGCGGTGCTCTCAAAAGGGGTAATGAAAACTCATTCTTCTTTAGACATTCATCGGTGCATGGAGCCGTCCATACACCTCACCGAGTGTTCTTGTCACGCCGTTTCTCTGCTTAATCAATTGATCCGGTATAGGGATTTGGCGTTTGCATCAATAGAGAGATAGCATTTACTGCGCAAGTGAACAGCATCCCCAGCAAATTTCGCATGTGCCCTGTTGGCACAGCATCAAATTTTCAATTTTCTGAGCATGAATTTGTCTAACCTGAGGAAAACCAACACGAGGCCATAAATGGACATTGCTGAACTGAAAGCATTAAAAATTGCCGAATTGAATCAGATGGCACAAGAGATGAGCATTGCTGGATGTACCGGTTTGCGAAAATCCGAGCTCATTTTTCGCATTCTTGAGGAACAGACCAAGAAAGAGGGGCTGATTTTCGCCGAAGGGGTCCTGGAAGTCTTGCCGGATGGTTACGGTTTTCTAAGATCTCCTGATTTCAACTATTTGCCGGGCCCTGATGATATTTATGTTTCACCGTCCCAGATCAAACGATTTGGTCTGCGCACCGGCGATACGGTTTCTGGCCAGATCCGGCCGCCCAAGGAAAACGAACGGTTTTTTGCCTTGCTCAAAGTCGAGGCGGTTAACTTTGAAAATCCCGAAATCGCCAAGAGCAAGATTCTTTTCGACAACCTTACCCCCCTATATCCCAACAAACGCATCAATTTGGAAAACAATCCCCGCGATTATTCAATGCGGATCATGAATTTGCTTACGCCGATCGGCAAGGGACAGCGTGGATTGATCGTGGCGCAACCCAAGACCGGCAAGACGACATTGCTGCAGCAAATCGCCAATTCGATTACCACCAATCATCCCGAGATCAAACTCATTGTGCTGTTGATCGATGAACGACCAGAAGAAGTGACCGACATGGAGCGATCAGTCAAGGCGGAAGTGATCAGTTCGACATTTGACGAGCCGGCTGAACGCCATGTGCAGGTATCGGATATGGTTTTGGAAAAATCCAAGCGGCTTGTCGAATACGGTCAGGATGTGGTGATTTTGCTCGACAGCATTACGCGTCTGGCACGTGCTCACAATGCGGTTGTTCCGCACAGCGGCAAGATACTCTCCGGCGGTGTGGACGCCAATGCTTTGCATCGACCAAAGCGTTTTTTTGGCGCTGCGCGCAACATCGAGGAAGGCGGCAGCCTGACAATCATCGCCACGGCTCTGATCGATACCGGTAGTCGAATGGATGAAGTCATTTTCGAAGAGTTCAAAGGAACCGGCAATATGGAATTGGTTCTCGATCGCCGCCTGTCGGATCGCCGCGTTTTCCCGTCGATCGATGTGAACCGTTCGAGTACCCGCAAAGAAGAGTTGCTGCTGGATGAATTCGAACTCAAGCGCGTCTGGATTCTGCGCAAGTTGTTGGCCGAGCTCACCACCATCGAAGCGATGGAGTTTCTAATCAACAAAATCGGCGATACCAAATCGAATAAAGCATTTCTCGATTCGATGAGCGCTTGATCCTGTAAACTCAAGTTGCAAAGCGCCACCTCCTGAGCACGCCCTATGAAAAAACGGGTGTTGCGGGGCGGCTCAAATTGGGTCGCAATGCCAAAGGACGAGAATTGGACTTGCCGGAATTGTTTTATCCTAGAATTGTGCATTTTCAAAATGAGTGTTGCATATCTACGATTATTTTTGTATATTTTATGCTAATAATAAGAAATAACCAGATTCGGAGTTAATCGAATCCAAATAATATAACCGCTTATTCTTTATGCGGTTGCGAAGAGGGCGCCTTTCACCCAGATTCGGTGTTAACCGAATCAAAAAACATTCAATCTCTTGTTTTTTCTGCGGTTGTGAAATGGGCACCTGTCACCCTCTGTGCGTTGCTATCAGATTGATTTTATACGAGATCCGGTGCTGCGCACCGAATCCAGGGCAATAGTGATCTCTTACAGGAGGTGGTATCTTGAAAAAAGGTATTCATCCGGAATACAAGCTGGGTACGGTCACTTGTGCATGTGGGAATTCTTTTCAAACCCACTCCACTGTTGGCGATCTTAAAGTTGAAATCTGTTCACAGTGCCACCCATTTTTTACCGGAAAGCAAAAATTTATCGATACTGCGGGTCGTGTCGATAAGTACCGTCGCAAATACGGTTTGGAACAGGACACAGCTAAACAGTCATAGCTATCGTTCCACAAACTGAGAACGGAATTGCGATTCCCCAACAGCGGGAGCATTCCGTTTTTTTATTTTAAGCCGTTCACGAGGATTAGGGTTATGTTGCCCGCAAAGTTGGAAAAAATCGCAGCGCGCTCCAAACAATTGCAAGAGCTGCTCGCCGATCCTGCGGTTTTTGGCAATCCCGGCCGATATAAGGAATTGGCCAAAGAAGAAAGCGAGTTGGCGGGAATTGTCGAGCTTTATCTGCATTACAAAAAGATTCAGGAGCAAATCCGCGGCAACGAGGAATTGCTGCACGGTGACAATGATCCGGAATTGGTCGAAATGGCAAGCATTGAATTGAAAGAATTGCAGGCGAAGAGCACGGAGCTGGAAGAGGAGATCAAATATCAGATGCTGCCCAGAGATCCGCGCGATAGCCGCAACGCCGTTATCGAGATCCGTGCCGGAACAGGGGGCGAAGAAGCTGGTTTGTTCGCTGGCGAGCTCTTTCGCATGTATCAGCGTCTTGCGGAACGGAATCAATGGAAAGTGGAAGTGTTGAGTTCAAATCCGCAAGGCATTGGTGGAGTTCGGGAAATCATCTTTTTGGTGACGGGCAAGCAAGCCTATGGAACACTGAAATATGAAGGCGGTGTGCATCGGGTGCAGCGGGTGCCGGTGACCGAAGCCAGCGGGCGCATCCACACATCCGCCGCTTCAGTGGCGGTCTTGCCAGAAGCGGAAGAACTCGATATTCAGATCGATCCGCATGATTTGCGAATCGATGTTTTTCGCTCTTCCGGACCCGGTGGGCAGAGCGTCAACACCACCGATTCAGCCGTGCGAATCACCCATATTCCTACCGGCATGGTTGTGACCTGCCAGGATGAAAAATCACAACACAAGAACAAGGCCAAAGCACTCAAGGTGCTGCGGGCTCGCCTCTACGAAAAGGCGTCGGACGAAGAACAAGAAAAGCTGTCGGCTGAGCGGCGTTCTATGGTCAGCACTGGCGATCGCAGCGCCAAAATCCGCACCTATAATTACCCCCAGAATCGCGTGACCGACCACCGCATCGGTTTGACCTTGTATAGGCTGGAAGAAATCTTGTTGGGCGACCTTGATGAATTTATATCGCATCTGCAGTTGGTCGATCGCAGCGAACAATTAAAAGCGATGACCTGATGGAAACTGCCGTCAAACACTGGACGACCGTATCCCTGATTCAGTGGAGTGCAGAATATCTGCGAGAAAAGGGGTTCGACAACAGCCGGCTAGAGGCGGAAAGGCTGCTGGCCCATGTGCTCGGCTTTTCTCGCATCCAACTCTACCTTCAACATGATCGCCCGCTGAACGCTGAAGAATTATCCCGGTTCAAACTTTTGTTCCGCAAACGCCTTGAACACTGTCCTCTGCAATACCTGATCGGCGAGACAGAGTTTATGTCCTTGCCGATGACCGTTTCGCCCGCTGTCCTCATTCCCCGCCCTGAAACGGAAGTTCTGGTCGAACGAGCGCGACAACTCTGTCAGAGCGAATGGGGGGATGGCGATCCGCCCCGTGTTTTGGATATCGGTACAGGGTCAGGAGCGATTGCGGTTGCACTGGCTCATTATCAGCCGCAAATCCACCTTACGGCAATCGACCAATCCGCTGCGGCACTTGAGGTGGCCAGGCAAAATGCTGCCAGGCACCATCTCGAGGATCGTATTGAATTTATCCTGCAGGACATGACCTCACCCTGGCCAGCGAGCTGTTTGAATTCCTTTGATTTGGTGCTCAGCAATCCGCCATACATCAGTGAACGCGAATTTCCAGAATTGGCTGAGGAAATTCGCCGGTATGAACCGCGGTCGGCTCTGGTCGCCCAACAGGACGGGCTCGAGCACTATTGCTTGTTTGCCCGGCTTTTACCCGCGCTGCTGCGGCCGCGCGGGATTGCTCTGCTGGAGATCGGCGCCGATATGGCGGCGGCACAGCTCTGTTTTTCTGCAAGTCCATTCAAGGAAATCGTTGTTCTGCAGGATTTGGCCGGCAAGGATCGAGTTTTGGAGTTGCGCATCGGCGAGAGATAAGAAGATAGCTTGTGCGGAGGAGTGCATGAACAGAACCATTTTCCGCGAATATGATATCCGCGGTATTGTTGCGACCGATTTGACCGACGATGTGGTCAAAGCCCTGGGATGCAGTTTTGGCACCCTGATGCGAAAAAAAGGCTACTCGTCGGTCGCATGTGGCTATGATCTGCGCTTGTCCTCGGCGCATCTGCAATCCGTCTTCCTTGAAGGATTGTTAAGCACCGGCTGTTGGGCAATCGATGTCGGTCAAGTCCCGACGCCGGCCCTCTACTTTAGCACTCTGCATTTTGATACAGACGCAGGGGTGATGATCACCGGCAGTCACAATCCAATAGAATTCAACGGCATCAAGATGCTCGATCGACAAGGATCGATATACGGTCAGCAGATCCAGTCGCTGCTGCGGATTATCGATGAAGGCTCCTATGCTGTTGCTCAACCCGGCGAGCTGCGTTGCAGGGCCATTTTGCCCGAATATATCCGTATGTTAAAGTCGAAATTTAACTTTAAAAGGTCGCTCAAAATCGTGATCGATGCGGGAAACGCCACTGCCGGCCCAATTGCGCCTTCTCTGTGGAGCGATCTGGGGATGGAGGTGGTGCCGCTCTACTGTGAGCCAGATGGATCCTTTCCCAATCATCTGCCCGATCCGACTGTTCCCAAGTACATGCGAGATTTGCAGGCGCGGGTTATCGCGGAAAAGGCCGATTTGGGATTGGGATATGACGGCGATGCCGACCGGGTGGGTGCGGTGGATGAGAATGGCCGGCTGATTTTTGCCGACACCTTGTTGGCACTTTTCAGCCGCGATGTTTTGCGCCGCGAGCCCGGAGCGCAGATCATTTTCGACGTCAAGTGCTCACAAGCCTTGCCGCAGGTGATAAAGGAAGCTGGCGGAAAACCGTTGATGTGGAAGACTGGCCATTCGTTGTTGAAAGCCAAGATGAAACAGGAAGGTGCGCCTTTTGCCGGCGAAATGTCCGGCCATATGTTTTTCGCAGATGACTACTTTGGCTATGACGATGGGATATACGCCTCAGGAAGACTGATGCAGATCATCAGCGACGGCGAGCTTTCTTTTTCGCAGTTGGTCGATCAGATCCCGCGATTCGAATCAACGCCGGAGATTCGAGTTGAATGTGCTGATGAAGAAAAATTCGCGGTTGTCGAGCAATTGGTCGACCGTTTTGCCGCCTATGAAACCAATACTATTGACGGGGTTCGTGTGCAATTTGCTGACGGATGGGGACTTGTGCGTGCTTCCAATACACAACCAGTCCTGGTTCTGCGTTTTGAAGCGGTGAGCGAATCGGCGCTGCGCAGTATTATGCAGCTTTTCAGCACAGAACTCGGTCGGTTTTCCGCTGTGAAAATCGCTCCGGAAGATTTTGCCATTTAAACGCCTGTCGAATGGGTCGGCGTTGACATTCGCCATCGAGGTACTTTTGAAAAAAACATCTACCAGCCTTCAAGAACAGATTTTGGCGCTTTTACAGCGCACGCCCTCTCGTGTCTTTCGGACCAAAGATATCGAAAAAAATCTCTCCATCGACAAGTCCGAGTATGCAAATCTGCGGCAAACCTTGCAGCGGATGGCAGCCGAAGACTTGATCAATCGGCAAAAAGCCAATCGCTTCAGCGCCGTTGCGCGTGCCGCGGAGAAAAGCGGTGTACTGCGAGTCAATTCACAGGGATATGGTTTTGTCATCTCTGAAGACGGCACCGAAGTATTTGTCAGCCGCAAAAACATGAGCACGGCGCTGCACCAGGATCACGTGCGGGTAAGGCTTTTTGCCGTCAGCGAGGGAGATCATCCTGAGGGCCAGATCGTTGAGATCCTGGAAAGGGCGCGCAGTCAGATCGTCGGAACTTTTCGTTTCGGACGGCGATATGCCTATGTCATTCCTGATAACCTCAAGATTCAGGTCGATATCGTCATCTCTGCAGGCAAAGAAAAAAATGCTCAGGAAGGACAAAAGGTTGTTGCGGTGATCGATGAATGGGAGCATGCGCATCTGAATCCTATAGGCCACATCACCGAAGTCCTCGGCTTTGCAGATGAGGCCGGTGTTGATGTCCTGTCGATTGCGCGGGCTTTCGAATTGGATGCCGCTTTTCCACCCGCTGTCCGCCGGGAAGCTGCAGCAATCGCGGAGCGATCCTGGGTTGCTGAGATCGAAAAGCGGCGCGATTTGCGCGAATTTCTGATTTTTACCATCGATCCCGCTGATGCCAAAGACTTTGATGATGCGGTATCTCTTGAACAGATCGACTCCGATCGCTATCGGCTGGGTGTGCATATCGCAGATGTCAGTTTTTTTGTCCCTGCTGAAAGCGCAATTGATCGAGAAGCGCAGAATCGCGGCACCTCTGTCTATCTGGTCGATGGCGTGATTCCGATGTTGCCGCCGGAATTGTCGACAGATATGTGCAGTCTGCGGCAGGATGAAGATCGGCTCTGTTATTCGGTGTTGATCGAATTGGATGCGGAAGCGGTTGTTCACTCCTATGAGGTAGCTGAAACGGTTATTCGCAGCAAGCGACGGCTGACCTATGAACAAGCGCAGGGGATAATCGATGGTCAAACGAATGACCCACTGCAAACAACACTGCAAGAGATGCATCATTTATCGCAAAAATTGATAGCCAACCGCAAAAAGCGCGGAGCCATCGATTTCGACAGCCTCGAGGTGCAAATCGATCTTGACGAACAAGGTGTGCCGATCTCTTTGGGTCCGCGGCAGCGCCTCGACAGCCATCGATTGATCGAAGAGTTTATGTTGCTGGCGAATGAATGTGTAGCGCGGCTCGGTGGACAAATCTTGCCCGAGCAACAGCAGCGGACTCTGCCGTTTGTCTATCGGGTTCATGAAAAGCCTGACCAGGACAGCGTGCGCGCTCTGTTGGAGTTGACCGCCGCCTTTGGTGTGACGGCTGAAATGCCCAGCAAATTGACACCGCGATTTTTCCAAAATCTGTCGCAAAAGTTTACCGGTCATGCCGCCGAGACGATTCTGCAAGATGCCATGATCCGCACCATGATGAAAGCCAAGTATACCGTTCAGCCGCTTGGTCATTTCGGACTGGCCTATCGCTACTACAGCCACTTCACCTCTCCCATTCGTCGCTATCCAGATCTTTTGCTGCATCGTTTGTTGAAAAGTTATCAGAACAACGGCGAAGCTCCCGCCATCGATTCGATTGAGAAAAAATGCCAACAAGCCAGCGAGAATGAAGTGCGCGCGCTGGAAGCAGAACGCGCGTCGGTCAAACTCAAGCAGGTCGAGTTTATTGAGCAGCATGTCGGCGATACCTTTGCCGGAATTATCTCGCGGATTGTCAATTTTGGCATCTTTGTGCAAATCCCGCAATTTATGATCGATGGTTTGATTCACGTCAGTGAGTTGAAAGACGACTATTATCTGTTCGAAGAAAAAAACTATAGCCTGGTCGGGCAAAATACCGGGCGTCGCTATCGACTCGGCGACCGTCTGATGGTGCAAATCGTCAGAGTTTCTCGGCATGAACGGTTGATCGATTTTATTCCAGTCGATGGCGATGTAGAATTTAAGAGAAAGAAAAAGGGCAAATCGCGATGAACAGTTGGAAAAGTCGAATGCTCCATCATCGCCAGCTGGTGGCGGGAACCAGCGAATTCACTTTTGCCAAGCCAGCAGAGTTCGAATTTATTGCCGGCCAGTATGTCATTGTTAAATTACCAGAGTTGCACTACCCAGACGAACGCGGGCCAGCGAGATCATTCACTCTTCTCTCTGCCCCTCTGGAACCCGAGCTGCGGATCGCCACCCGCATGACCGGCAGCGGTTTTAAACAGACGCTGACAGAGATGCGCACCGAACCCATAGAATTGTATGGGCCGCAAGGCGAATTTGCCCTGCGGACCCCTTCCAACGGCAAGGCAATCTGGATCGCCGGTGGAATTGGGATAACGCCTTTTTACTCGATGCTGCACGATTCGATGCACCAGGAACTGCTTCCGCAGACGACATTGATCTACTCGAATCGCGATTTTGAACATGCCGCGTTTCACCTCGAGTTTACCGAGTTGGCCAAACACAGCTCGCAATGGCGCTATTTGCCCACTTTTACAGATCTATCGGATGACGACAGTTGGCCTGGCGAGCGGCGGCTCATCAACGCCGAATTTCTCCAGGAAATAAAGGCCGATCTGGTCGATGCCGACATTTATCTTTGCGGTCCACCGGCAATGGTTGAAGCCATCAAATCAGACCTGTCGCGGCTCGGCATTAGCGAGCGCCGTATCTTTTTTGAGAGTTTTTTGGGCTACTGACCGGCATTTATCCTTGTTTCACTCCCCGAAGGTTTCTATCTTGTGCATCGGGGGTTTTTTTTGCCCCGCAACAAAGAGTTGACACAACATGAGCATTTCAGTGAACAGACTGGATGTGAATAGGGTTGCAGATACGCGCGACAACCGATCAGACTTGGTTTTGGGCATGGATGTAGATTCGGAATGGATCAAGGCAGCGGCTTTTCTGCCTGGAGAACTGCCAGAGGAGATGACTGAAGAGGTGGAAACGTTTGTGGAACTGGCGCACACTTACAAGCGCCGCAAGGAGCGATGACACTCATCTGTTATAGCGCAGCACTGCCTTGAACTCTCCGCGCAGCGGGAATTGCGTGCCATTTTCCGGATGGATCAAGTCCCCGGAAAACGATCCGTGAATGAATCGCTCGTCGATTTTATCGATCCACAATTCGCCCTTTGCCTGCAGCGGCACGGTGTTTTCTTCAAGGATCAAAGCAAAAACATCCAGCGGGAACGCTTGTTTTTGCCAATTTTTCAGCTCATTTTCCAGATGATCGATGCTGATGAGCAGTTTTGGATATTTTTCCGAATCGATGTTATAATTAAACAGCTGCAGGTTGTCGGTTTCGAACAACTCACCCTTTGGTGTAAATTGAGCGACAAAGAACCGATCGTGCATCGGCCTGCCTTCAATGGTCATGCGCAAAAGGCCACCGTTTGGTTCACGGTCAGACTGATAGGGCTGGTCGTGCGGTTGATTTTTACAGGCAATTACAAAACAAATCACCAGCAGCGCAAAAACAATTCTTTTCATTTTACTCCTCATCGGTTTGATAAAAAATATACATGTTTCACAGCAAGATGCCAAGAGATTTTTGTCATGCAAACGCGAACGGCGAGCGGATTGGGCCGTTGAATCTGATCTGCGCAAGGGATTGTCCAACAAGTGTATTGGCAATAAAATTTGCCGTGCACCTGGGGGGTGGACGGCAAAACCATCAAAAGCAAAAGTTCAACAGATGAATTTCCAGTTAATTCTGAATCCAGGTAAAAGGAGAAAACCATGAAAGGTTATTCTTGTTCGTGCGTTGATCGGTTTCTGCAATATGTGAAATTTGATACCCAGTCTTCTGAAGAATCGTCCTCATTTCCGAGTACAGAAAAGCAAAAAGAGCTCGGTCGATACCTGGTCAAAGAACTGCAAGAGCTCGGAATGCAAGAGAGCGTTATGGATGAATGGGGATATGTTACCGCCGTTCTCCCTGGAAACACTGAGCATGCTGTACCGGTGATTGGTCTCATTGCTCATATGGACACCTCGCCCGACGTCTCAGGCAAAGGAGTTAATGCGATGATCCACCTCAACTATGCGGGTGGTGATTTGGTTTTATCCACTGAATCGGGGGTGGTGATTAAGGCGGATGAAAATCCGTTGCTTGGCAGCCAAATCGGCAATGACATCATCACCTCCGATGGGACAACGCTGTTGGGTGCTGACAACAAGGCCGGGATCGCTGAGATCATGGATGCGTTGGCTTACCTGGTCAGCCATCCTGAAATTGAACACGGCACGATCAAAGTCGCCATAACGCCGGATGAAGAAGTGGGCCGCGGCACCGAGCATTTCGATGTTGAAAAATTCGGTGCAGACTATGCTTACACCATCGACGGCGAGACGGCAGGGGAGATCGAGGACGAAACTTTTTGTGCCGATTCGGCGATCATGACCGTTACCGGCGTCAACGTTCATCCCGGTTATGCCAAGAACAAGCTGGTGAATGCGATCAAGATTGCCAGCCAGGTGATCGACAAATTGCCGGCAGATCGACTGTCGCCAGAAAACACTGAAAAGCGCGAAGGGTATCTCCATCCGCACGCCATCACCGGATCAGTCGAATCCGTGGTTGTCAAATTTTTGGTGCGGGATTTTACTGTCGAAGGATTGAAGGAAAAAGAAGCTTTTTTGCAATCGATATGCGGCCAAGTGGCGGCAAAACACTCCAAAGCGAAAATCGAGCTTAAAGTGGAAGAATCCTATCGCAATATGAAGTACATGTTGGATCGCGATCCCCGGGTAGTCGAATATGCCGTCGAAGCGATTGCCGAAGCAGGCTTGACACCGATTCGAAATATCATCCGCGGCGGCACTGATGGCGCCCGCCTGTCGTTTGCAGGGCTGCTGACCCCCAATCTATTCACCGGCGGCCACAATTTCCATTCGCGTCAGGAGTGGATTTCAGTCCAGGATATGCAGAAAGCAGTAGACGTTATCGTCAAACTGGTACAGGTTTGGGTAAAAAAATCGCCCAGACACCATCTGCCTGTCTGATTTTTCAGTTGCGCGGGTTCTGCACCACAATTTATCGATAGACGCCATACTCTTGCGCGGTTTTGTACATCATCACCACATTTTCCGTGGGTGAATTGTCCTGAATATCATGGGTCGGAGCCAAAGCGTAGCCGCCGTTTGGCATCATGATATCGAGTGTGGTGCGGACGTCGGCTGCGACTTCTGCCGGTGTGCCATAAGCCAGCGGGCCGGCGGTTGAGATCATCCCGTGAAAGCAAAGTTTGTCGCCCCAGCGTTTTTTCAATTCAGCTGGTTGCATGTTTTTGGCTTCGGGCTGCAAGGTATCCACAACCGCTATTCCCATTTCGACGAAATCATCGAACGCCCAGCTGCTTGAACCGCAAGAATGAATCATGGTGGCGATCTGGTATTCTCTGGCCAGATCGACGAATTTTTGATGGCGCGGTCTGATGTGTTTTCGGTAAAGGTCAAGACTGATGACCGGCCCGCGCTGGGTGCCCAAATCTTCTCCCAGCCAGAGCAGGTCGATGCGCCCTTCGCCGGCCTCAAGAGTTCTCCGCATGATTTCCAACCAGATTTGTGCAGAGCGATCGATCAGTTCCAGTCCGGCTGGATCGTCAGTGATCAAATCGACCAGAACCTGCTCCATGGTGCGGAGCATGCTGTTCGAATTGATGATATCCGGAACACCCGGATGGCCGACGACCACACAATATTCTTCGTATTTGCGCGAGTCGCGGCGAATGGTTTGATAATCAAAATCATCCGGCGAGGGAAGCGGCCAACGCCGGATGGTTTCCAGATCGGCTGATTGCAGCGGCCAGTCGCAATAATCCCAATACCCACCCCACTCGTGCTCCACCCATTTTTTACGCCGACCCCAGTTGTCCACCTGTATATTGGAACTATCAGCATGCAATTTGGGCCCGATATACGGGGCTTCGATTGCGCGGAAATCGACCCCCAGAGCCTGGCGCAGCCGTTCGTTATCGTTGGATTGCAAACCAAAGTGGGCTTTTAGACGGCGGTCGATTGCCGGATTGTAGAGATAGTCGATTGGAACGCGATCCGGTTGTTGATGCGAAAAAGCTGTCAAGCAGCGCTCTTTGGAAGAAAAATTTTTTGCCATCTAAAACCTCAACTGCAACCGTTTGGAAGGCCTGGGAGTTGGATTATTCAGAAGAAAATATATTGGATTGCTGCCTCAATCGCAAGTTTTTTCCGAACAGCCGGGCGAGCGTGTTGGCGGGCTTGGCATTAAATAAATGACGTTTTTTTCTTGTATCTTTCTTTCGATTTCATTAATAAAAAGAAGCAAGAATCCGTGTGTTATCACAAATTGAATCCTTCTGTCGCAGATCAACTTTTGTCACAAACGAGAAAATATGAGCAAAAGGATTGTTCTTGTAACCGCATGTGCTGCATGTGTTTCAGCGTTGGTTTTTTCTCTTTCATTTCCTGACCTCTCCTTTGGAATGCGGTTGTTGGCCAGTCTGGCCCTCACTTTCTTGTTGTTTTTGCTTTTCAATTGCCTGTGGTTCAGGCTGAACTTGCCCAGCAGAATACTGCTGGGATTGGTATGTGGGGCAATAGTCGGATTGTTGTGGGGTGAGCAGGCGGTGGTCCTGCAACCGATCGGAACGGCTTTCATTCGTTTGATCAAAATGATCGTGGTTCCCCTGGTTTTCGCTTCGTTGGTCGTCGGAGCTGCCAGCCTTGGCGATATAAAAAAGGTGGGGCGAATCGGGTTGAAAACTTTGGGTCTGTTTCTGCTGACCACCTCACTCGCCATTCTGCTTGGTTTGCTGCTTGGCAATTTACTGCGTCCTGGTGAAACCCTGCCAATCCAACTTCGCCAAGAGTTGTTGATGAATTATGGCCAAACCGCTGCAGAAAAAGTGCAGCAGAGCAGTGACCAGTCGATCATTCAAATATTGCTCGATATTATCCCGGAAAATCCAATCCAAGCGATGAGTCAGGGCAATATGTTGCAGGTGAT
Source organism: bacterium (assembly GCA_029565675.1). GTDB lineage: Bacteria > Zhuqueibacterota > Zhuqueibacteria > Residuimicrobiales > Oceaniaggregativiventaceae > Sulfursilanivivens. The sequence continues at coordinate 311,921 of JAKQNP010000032.1, read as the reverse complement.
CTTTTTTGCCCTATTTCTGGGTATTGCGCTGTCGCTGCTGGATCCGTTGCGAATGCAGCCGGTTACCGGTTTTTTTGTCGGCATCAATGAAATCATGACAAAAATTGTCGACTTGATTATCCTGTTGGCGCCATTTGGTGTATTTGCTCTTATCGCCTCAGTTGTGGGTTCGTTTGGGGTCGCAATTCTCTTTGCCCTGATGCGTTATGCCGGTGTGGTTATTTTGGGGCAGTTGATCTTGCTGCTGATTTATCCTTTGGTGGTCGGAATGTTCACCCCCTTGAAATACGGGCAATTCCTGGCAGGGCTTCGACCGGCTCAGCTCATCGCTTTCAGCACAAGTTCAAGTTCGGCGACTTTGCCGGTAACGATTCGGTGCAGCGAAGAGAATCTGGGGATCAAGAATGACATTGCGAGTTTTGTCCTGCCCCTGGGTGCAACGATCAACATGGATGGGACGGCATTGTACCAAGCTGTTTCTGCTCTGTTTATCGCGCAGGTCTATGGCATCGAGCTGAATTTGAGCGCTCAACTTACTTTGGTCTTGACGGCGCTGTTGGCGTCCATCGGTACGGCCGGAGCGCCTGGTGTCGGGATATTGATGTTGGTGATCGTTCTCAAACAAATAGGCATACCCCTGGAAGGCATCGCGTTGATTTTGGGAGTGGAACGCATCCTGGATATGTTTCGCACGGTGGTTAACATCACCAGTGATGCGGCAGTTGCAGCGTTGGTGGCGGCTTCGGAAAAGGAAATTTCCAGGCAAGATTTAAAAGTATGAGGTATGGTTTGAAACCTCGCAAAATTCTGTTCATCTTGTTTGTCCTGACAGCAGTGGTGATCATCCGCACGCAAACGGATTGGTTGAGGGAAAACAACAGCGGTGATTTCGGCTTGTGGTCTCTCGTGCCGCCGTTGTTGACCATATCCCTTTGTTTTTTAACCCGCGAAGTGATTTTATCGCTTTTTTTTGGAATTCTGGCAGGCGGTCTGATCAGCGGGAAAATCAATGTTGTACAAGAGTTTCTCATCCCTTCGATCGGCAGCCAGAAATATGGCGAAATTTTGCTGGTGTATCTGTGGTGTTTGGGTGGATTGATCGGTTTATGGACCAAAACCGGCGGGGCTCTTTTTTTTGCACAACGCATTGGCACCCGTTTTGTGCGCGACCCTCGCAGTGCCAAACTTTTTGCATTTTTGCTCGGCGTGGTTTTCCATCAAGGTGGAACGATCAGCACCGTATTGGCAGGTTCAACTTCGCGGCCGGTCTGTGATGCCAAAAAAGTAAGCCACGAAGAGTTGACCTATATCATCGATTCAACGGCGTCACCGATTGCAACTCTTTTGCCGTTCAATGTCTGGCCGATCTATATTGGCAGTTTGATCGTCGGCACCACTCCGCTTTTCGCCGATCTCCAGGTTAGCCAAAGCTACTTGTTCAAAGCTATTCCTTACAATTTCTATTCATGGATAGCTGTTTTGCTTACTTTTTTCTTCAGCTGGGAAAAACTGCCCTGGTGCGGTCGGCGCATGCATCAGGCAATCATCCGGGCGCGCGAGGAGAACAAATTGAACCGCGATGGTGCTGCACCGCTGGTGTCGAATGAATTGTGTGTGATGAAAGTTCCACAATCGTATCGGGTTGGTTGGGCGGACTTTCTCGTGCCGATTGGAGTTCTGCTGGGGGTGGCGATTTTGCCTTATCTGCTGTTCGGGAAACTGCGGGTCTCCGAGGCTTTCATGCTGGCCGTGTTGAGCGCCATGATTGTTGCCGCATGTAAGGGAATGGCGCTCAAAGATATCATGGAAGGATTTATTGATGGTTGTAAAGGGGTGACGATCGGAGCGGTGATATTGGGCTTGGCTGTGACAATGGGGTCAGTATCCGGTGCTCTGGGCACGGCTCAGTTTATCATCCGGACCACCAGTCACATGATTGCGCCTTTTTTATTGCCGGCGATCTTGCTTTTTATCACCATGTTGATCTCTTTCAGCATTGGGACTTCCTGGGGGACTTATGCTGTGGTTTTTCCGATAGCCATGCCGCTGGCCTGGTCTGTTCACCCGGATCCGTTTTTTATCACCCTTTGTTTTGCCGCGGTAACCGGCGGCTCGGTTTATGGTGATAATTGCTCACCCATTTCTGATACCACAATTCTCTCTTCTTTGGCTTGCTGTGGTGATTTGATGGATCATGTGTTGACGCAACTGCCATTGGCGACCGCAGCGGCGTTGGTGTCAGCTCTTCTCTATACAGCGGTCGCTCTGTTGGCCATTTAGCAACAGATCATGGGGTGTTTTTTAACCTCATCATTTCACGATGATAAGCGGCGATCACATCCTCATGTCGCAATATGCCGATGACTCGTTTCTCATCGCGGATATCGACAACCGGTATTTGCCCGTATTCGTAAGCCACAAATTTTTTCAGCGCTGATTTCAGGCTTTCTCCCGGTGTGACGGTAACGGATTTGTTCATCAAATCACGCGCGACAATCGGAGACGTCTCTTTTTGTTCGAGCATGATGTTGCGCAGGTTGTTGAGCGGCAGGATGCCAACGACCTCTTTGTCGTTGACGACCGGGAAATAGGTGACTCGGTGTTCGGGCAAAACCTGCGGCAAGAAATCTTGTACCCGAGAGTTTTCGTGCAACACCGGTATGTTGTCCATCGGCTGATAGGCATGTTCGACCATCAAAGTGTCCAGAACATCGACGGTAAAATCACCCATGTGGGCCATCGAATCGGCCATGCGATCGACTTGTTTTTCATAGAGATTGACCCGGGAACTGGCCACATAAGAAGTGGAGCCGGCCAACATCATGGGGACCAGAAGCTGGTAGCCTCCAGTCATTTCGGAAACCATGATCATGGAGGAAATCGGCACTTTCGCGGTGCCGGCAAAAAAGGCACCCATTCCCACCAGAACAAAAGCGGAGGGATTGTTCAGCGTTCCCGGAAAAAGCTGATCGATGATTTGCCCAAAAGCGCCGCCCAGCATGCCGCCGATAAATAGGGAAGGAGCAAAGACACCGCCGCTGCCGCCGGAGCTGATCGTGAAAGAGGTGGCGAAAATTTTAAAAAGGACAGCTGCCAACATAAAGGAAATGGTCAGTGAACCATCCATTGCCTGCTGCAAATATCCATAACCTGATGCCAACACATAGGGCGCAAACAATCCCACCGTGCCGACCATCAGCCCGCCGAGAGCAGGGCGAAGCTTCTTTGGCAGCTTGAGCCTATGAAAAAAACGATCGCGAATGCCATAAAAAAAACGCACATAAAACCATCCGACACCGGCACAAACCAGTCCCAGCAAGGCGTAGAAGAGCAGTTCTATTGGACGGTTAAAGATGTACCTGGGGGTTTCGAACAAAAATTCCCAGCCAAAACGCGAGGCAAATATCGAATAGGCGACGATGGATGAGAGCAAGGCCGGGATGAGCGCTTTGGACTCGAAATCGCGTCTGTAAAGCACCTCTACTGAAAACAGTGCGCCGCCGAGGGGGGAACGAAAGATCGCGCCGATGCCGCCAGCCGCTCCGGCAATTAAAAGCGTTCGCCGTTCATCGTCGTTTAAACGCAGAAGGTTGGCGAGGTAAGAACCAAAGCCGGCGCCGATTTGGGCGATGGGGCCCTCTCTTCCGGCGCTGCCGCCGCTGCCGATGGTGATGATGGAGGAGAACATCTTGATCAGCGGCACGCGTTTGCGGATGACCCCTTTTTTGCGATGAAAAGCGTCGATCACCGCATCGGTGCCGTGTCCCTCAGCCTCTGGCGCAAAGGTGAAAACCAACCACCCGGCGATCAGACCGCCAAGAGCGGGCAAGAGGAACAATACCCACCGGCGAATGGGCAGGCCGAGGGGTTCCACACCACTCAATTCACCGCTGGGTTCAGGCGGAAAATAGTGCGCCAGATTGTGCAAACAGAGGTGAGCAGCTCCCTGCAAAAGCGCAAAAAACAGAATTGCACCCAAACCAGCGATGATTCCAACGATGACGCTGGCAAAGACGAGCCTTCCTCTGGTTTTGAGGTAGCGAGAAAAAAGACGGCGAGTTGTTTGTGCCAGATTCATGAACAAACCGCAGGTGTCAGACCCTTATTTGCGACATTCGAATTTTTGCATGGCTGGGTGGACAGGTTTCTTCTGAACACAAAAGCTCGCCCGTGTCATAGATCTACCGACACGGGCGATGGTCAGACAGAATTAATTGAACAGGATTTCTACTTTTTCAGCGGCTTTAAGCGAATCGATCGTTTGGGTATACAGAGATTGCCGCATCCGATTTTGTAGCTGGCGCTCCAAAGCGGCCTTGACTTCATCAAAAGGACGAGATTCTTTCTTGCGGCCTTCGATCTTGAGAATGTGATAACCATAGCTGGTTTCGATGATGTCGCTGATCTGGCCAATCGGCACAGAAAATGCAGCATCTTCGAATTCTTTGACCATTTGTCCGCGTTGAATATCTTCGTACAACCCACCGTTTTCTTTCGAACCCGGATCTTCTGTGTATTTCTTGGCCAAATCAGAAAAGTTTTCTCCAGCCTTGGCTTGGGCCAACAGGTTTTCCATCTGGCTATGGATCGTTTCTTTCTCTTCGGGTGATTTTCCCTGGGTCATCAACAGAATGTGGCGCACTGTGGTGGTCTTGTCTTCATTATAGGCATTTTGCAGGTCATCTGGCGTGATTTGCATGTTGGCAAAGACGTTGTCGTTGAGAAAATTTTCTTTGATCAGATTTTCAGTGATGTCCTCTTTCAAGATGTCGAGGGTGAGGCCGTTTGCCTCGAGTATCTGCATAAATCGCTCCTCACCACCGTTGTTGCGGAAGAAGGTTTGCACAACGCTGTCGACCTGGGTCGAGTCGACGGCAACACCTTCGGTTTGTGCAGCATTCAGCAAAACTCGGGACTCGACCATCGAATTGAGAACCCGATGCAAGAACGAACTCAGTTCGGTGGTGTCGGCATCAGTCAATTGGGAGATATTTTTCCCCATATTGGTTTCCAGTTCCTTGAACAAACTGCCGGCAGAGAGAGAGAATGATTTGGCTTTTACCAAAGTGGCGTTCTTTTCTGGATTCAGCATCGGTATTTTTTCTGCCAGGGTTGTGGCCAGGCGAAAAGTTTCGCTGTCTGCGCTCAATTTATCAATACTCTTGCCACAGGCAAGCATGATTGCCAGAGCCAACAGCAGGAACGGCAGCACCCGTTTCATAAACCTCTCCTTTCGAAGGAATTCTCCGGGATTTCTCCCGGACCGGATTTCATTTTGGACAATTTTTTGCCCCCAGGATGAATTCGTGGCTTTCGCAGCAGCACGATTTTTCCCAATTTTTGGTTCCAAAAATATAAGGATTTTATTTTTCATTTCATATCATTATTTTATCTTCAATACCAGAACTGCAATTGATTCGCAGTTCATGAGAGTCTGGCCTTGCTGCTTTGACAGATCTTGATATTGGCTTTCGTCTTTAATGGCAGAATCGATCAACTGACTTCCTGCCTTGTTCGTTGGGTATTTGCAATTCCACAACAAGGAGCTGCATAATTTTCCAGGCTTTCTACGGTTAGGAGCACAGTCATTGTCAAGTCGAACGGGAAGAGGACACGGCTTTTGATGCGATTGGTAATCATCGGTTTGCTCATATTGGCCGCTTTTACGGGTGGAACAGCCCAGGAATATGTTCTTGCCCAGCCACAGGCCGGAGAAGGAATTTTGGCGTTGCTGCGCCGTTATCAGTTACCGGACAACCGGTCTTGTTTGCAACTCTTTTTAGAAATCAATGCCGACCAAGAAGGGCTTGCTGCCAATCGTTTGGTTTTGTCTCGTCGCTATCGAATGCCGATCCAGAAATTTTCTTATGATGGCAAGAGCATTCGCACCACTCTGGGATTTAGCGATTATCAGCACGCCAAAAAGATACAGGAATACAATGAGCAAGTGGTTCGCGCAGGACAAAAAAGTGCACGCTACATCGCGGATCGTGAATTGTGGGTGCCGCTGCACTTGCTGCCTCAGCGCATGCAGGCCGAACAACCCGTTCGTAAAAATGGATCTTGGCCGATTTTCGGTCCCGATAATAGCGAAGTGGCGTTGCGAGATCAGCGTCTGAGCGGCAAGTTTTTTTATCTGATCAGCGGTCATGGAGGCCCTGATCCAGGGGCCATCGGAAAACGCGGCTCTGCTTTTCTCTGCGAAGACGAATATGCCTACGACATCACCTTGCGCCTGGCCAAACGGTTGTTGGAACACGGTGCGCGTGTCTATGTCATTGTCCAGGATCCCAACGATGGTATTCGCGATGACGCTCTGTTGAAATCAGACCGCGACGAATATTATTATGGCAAAAAGGCAATTTCCGCTGATAACACGATACGCCTCAGAGATCGGGCAACACTTGTCAATTCTCTGTATCGACAGAACGGCGGAGAACGCATTGCGCAGACCGCCATCATTTTACATGTGGATTCGCGCAGCAATGCCAAGCGCATCGACATCTTTTATTATTACCAAAAAACCAGCAAAAAGAGCAAAGATCTGGCACGAAAGCTTTACCAGGCCATAAAAGCAAAATACGCCGCCAACCAGCCTGGCAGAGGATACAGCGGTCATGTGGAGACGCGGAACCTGTTCATGCTTCGCCATCTCCAACCAGCGACTGTCTATATCGAGCTGGGCAATATCCGAAATATCCGCGATCAGGACCGGCTGGTGATCGCCAACAACCGACAAGCGGTGGCGAATTGGCTCTGCGAAGGCATTTTGGATTTTTATCGTTGAGGAGGTGTTGTGATCGACGCCCTGCAAAAGCAGGCAATTTTCCAACTGCGCACCAGCGATGTGGATGCGACCGGGGTGATGAAGGTGACCGTGGCTGCTGATTGCTTCCAGGAAGTCGCGGCAGATCACGCTGACAGCCTTGGAGTGGGATTTGACCAGATGCAAGCGAAAAACTTGTTTTGGGCTTTATCCTATCTAAAATTAACCATATATTCCTATCCGCAATGGCGGGAAAACATACGGATCACAACCTGGCCATCCGGTTTTGACCGTTTTTATGCCTTGCGGGCCTTTGCCATTGATGATGCGGATGGCAAGAAACTGGTTCAGGGGCAAAGCAACTGGCTGGTGGTCGATATCGCAACTCGGCGTCCCTGCCATGTCCCGCAGTGGATTTTGGAGCGTCTGGCAGTACCGCATCAACCGGCACTGACTGTACCAAAGGAACCTTTTACAGGCGCCGAAATCGAAAGGAATTTTAGGGTTCGTTATTACGATTTGGATATCAACCAGCATGTCAACAACATCAACTATATCGAATGGATCCTGGAAACGGTTCCGAACGATATTCTGCACGAGCAAAAAGTGCAGCATCTGGAGATCAATTTTCGCGCAGAGGCGCGGTTGGGTGATGAGATCCTTTGCAGCAGCTTTAAAGACCGAAACAGCAGCGCCGTTTTTTATCATCGTTGTGTGGAACGGTCAAGCAATCGCGAGTTGATTCGGGCCCAAAGCCAATGGCAGCCTTTATTCCGCTTTTCCTAGGTTGCACCGTGGTGTCTTGTGGGCAAATGGGGAAGCCAATCTATCCCCACGCCAATCTTTTGCAGCTGGAAACACCGGTCGACCAGAGCGAAAAATTCATGTGCCGGCGATTGTGGTCGCTGGCAATAAAAACTTGAGCAGCGAAAAATGCATGGGTGAGATATGGAACTAAAAGGATCGCAGCGGCGATATCTGCGTGGGCTGGCCAATCCATTGAGTTCGGTGATCATAATCGGTAAGGCCGGATTAACCGAGGCGGTCAGCGCAGCGATCGATGAGGCGCTTGATAACCACGAATTGATCAAAATCCGGTTTCTGGAATTCAAGGATTCAAGGAAAGAGTTGTGCGCTGAAATTGCGGCAGCCTGTCATTGCCATCAGGTCGGTTTGATCGGCCATGTCGGTATCTTTTATCGGGCCAATGCGGATGCAGCCAAACGGCGCATCACCTTGCCCGCTTCCTGAAAGGAAACGATCCATGGGATCATTCAATGCAAAAACTGCCCAACAAGAGACTGAACCTACCTGGTTGGCCAGGAACTTTCCAACGCTTTTTGGATATTATAAATTGGCTGATTTGGTTCTTGCAGTCAGCGCGGCAGCGAAAAAAGGTGGGGCGAAATTTCACACCACTTATTTGGATCGGTCACGTCAGAGTTTGGATGTTTTTCGCGAATTGGGAACTCGCGTCGAGGTCTGCGGATTGGAAAATTTGCGTTCGTTCGATTCGCCTTGCGTGATCGTGGCCAATCATATGAGTTCCCTCGAGACCTGGGCTTTGCATGGTATCATCTATCCGATCAAGGAAATCAGTTTTGTGGTCAAACAGACTCTTTTAAAATATCCGGTGTTCAGCGCGATCATGCGGGCGCTTGATCCCGTCGCGGTAAGCCGCAGTGATCCGCGCCAGGATCTGCAGCAGGTGTTGTTGGGTGGTGAAAAAAAGATTGCAGAAGGCAAAAGTATCGTGGTCTTTCCGCAGACCACTCGTACTCTCGATTTCGATCCGGCGCACTTTAATTCGATCGGTGTTAAATTGGCCCGCCGGGCCGGCGTTCCTGTGGTCCCGTTGGCGCTCAAAACCGATGCCTGGCGACCCGGCAAATTGCTCAAAGATTTCGGCCCGATTCATCCTCAACGCGCCATTCATTTTTGCTTTGGCTCCCCCCTCGAAATCAAGGGGGTCGGACGTGCGGAACATGAAAAGATAGTCGCTTTCATCGGCCAAAAATTGGCTGAGTGGCGTGAACACGAAGACATCTGAGCTGCAAATGACTGTACAATCCAGGCACGAAGATTTTTATAAAAAGCTGCGGATATCTATCCGCCGTTGGGCAGAAAAAGACGGAAAGGATTCTCGTTGGACAGAATTCCTCTTGGCTGCTCCCGATTTGTTCCATCTCCTGGTGCGGCTCTCCCTGGATTCTCGCGTTCCTGCCCAGCAACGAATCAAATTGCCGGCGGTGATCGCTTACTTTATTTTACCGTTTGATTTTATTCCCGAAGCGATATTTGGCCCAATCGCTTTTACCGATGATATTGCTCTCGCTGCTTATGTGTTAAATTCGTTGGTCAACCATATCGACAGCGAAATTCTGCGCGAGCATTGGGCGGGTGAGGGGGATGTGCTGTACCTGACCAGCCGAATTTTACAATATGCAGACCAAATGGTCGGCAAAGGGATGTGGCAGAGAATCCGCAATTGGTTAAGTCGGGCGAGTTTGTAAAAGAGATCACCGCCAAAGCACGCTCATGCGGGCAGAGGAAATATGAATATCGATCTCTATCAAGTTGATGCATTCACGGATCGTCCCTTTCATGGCAATCCGGCAGCGATTTGCCCACTGGAGAGCTGGTTGTCTGATGAGTTGATGCAGGCGATCGCCGCGGAGAACAATCTGTCAGAAACTGCCTTTCTGGTTTCCGCAGGAAATCGCTACCAGCTTCGTTGGTTTACTCCGGTCTCTGAGGTCGACCTGTGCGGCCATGCGACTCTGGCTGCCGCATTTGTTGTGTTTCTGCAGAACGACACGGTGCGGCGAGTGGAGTTCGATACCCGCAGCGGCTTGCTCGCGGTTGAGAAAGACGGCGCTTGGTTTCGCATGGATTTCCCGGCATGGACGGCGGCACCGTTTGCAGCACCGGCTCTATTGTTCGATGCGCTGCGGGTGGAAGCGAAAGAGATCTATAAAGCTCGAGATGTGTTGGTGGTCCTGAATTCCGAGTCGGAAATCAAGGCGGTACAGCCAGATTTTGCGTTATTGGAGCAAATCGATGCGCTGGGGGTCGTGGTCAGCGCCAGAGGAACAGATGCAGATTTTGTTTCTCGTTTTTTTGCGCCGCGTGAGGGCATCCCGGAAGATCCGGTTACAGGTTCTTCGCATTCGATGCTCGTGCCGTTTTGGGCAAAGCGACTGCATAAAACAGAGCTATTGGCGAAACAGCTTTCCAAACGCGGTGGAGTTTTGCGCTGCCGCCATTACGGGGACCGGGTTGAGATTGCCGGCCAGGCGGTTCTGTTCAGCCGGGGCCTGATCTGTCTGTAAATGGTATTTGTCCATGGCCTGCTTGGCTGCAAGTGGGTGGTCAGGCTGTGGCATCGCAATGAGTAAATGGCTCCCATCAAGAGAACAAATGTTTGGAGAGCACAAGCCAAAGAGGTTAATGCTAGCTATCGGGAGGTAGAGATGGCGAATCGAAGAGATTTTTTAAAGGCTGTTCCTGCTGCTGCCGGCGCAGCTGCTTTGATCATGCAGGGGGTGCCGGGCCGGGCGCTAGGGATGAGCGATTTGGCAGTCGATCCGGACGGCAATTATTTGCTGCAAGCGCTGCCCTATGATTATGCCGCACTTGAGCCGCATATTGACGAACAAACCATGCGGTTGCACCATGGTAAACACCACCTCGGCTATGTCAACGGCCTGAACAACGCGTTGGGAAAACTCAAGGAAGCGAGAGAGAAAAAAGATTACAGTTTGATCAAGCACTATTCGCGTGAAGCGGCTTTTCACGGTTCAGGTCATTTGCTGCATGCGCTTTTCTGGCAAAACATGTCGCCGAATGGTGGCGGCGAACCGCAGGGAGAATTGGCACAAGCGTTGGCAAAGGGTTTCATCTCTTTTGCGGATTTTCGCGATCAATTCACCGCTGCGGCAATTCAGGTTGAGGGAAGCGGCTGGGCGGTATTGGTCTATGAACCTGTCGGACAAAAACTCGTCGTGTTGCAGGCTGAGAAACATCAGAACTTGACCCAGTGGGGTGCGGTGCCGCTGTTGGTCGTCGATGTCTGGGAGCATGCCTATTATCTGAAATATCAAAATCGCCGTGGCGATTTTGTCAAAGCCTTTTTCAATGTAATCAACTGGAGCGATGTTGCTCAACGATTCGCAAAGGCCAAATCAGAGCTTTAACATCGGTTTTGCTCGACGGATAAATTGCAGGGTCACTCCCCAGGGATCTTTAAGCATCATCATTTCGTCGCCGGCACTGGTGGTGAAGATGTTCTGCACGACTGTTGCTCCGGCGGCGGCAAGACGATCCCGGGTTGTCGCGATATCGCTAACCACGAAGGCGATATGCAAGGTCGAGGGATGAATAGCCGCATGATCGAGCATGGGCAACTCGGGATTGCTGTAGAGTTCCAGCACCACCCGCCCGCTGGCGTCAGCCAGAAAAGTGGTTTCAAAGAGATCAAACGATCGCACGATTTTCATATCGAGATTTTTGCAATACCATTCTGCCATGCGGCCGGCGGCCGGGATGTTCAGTGCCAGATGTTCCATCGCGAGGTTGGTTGATTGCGTCATGACGGCATTTCCTTTTCTGGATTCTTTCTTTTAGTAAAACCGCTTGTTTTCTGCCTGTCGAGTTATTCGATGACCCGCCAATATTTTTTCTCCGGCAGCCAGTTGCTCTGCATCTCCTCTGACGGCTTGAGGACAACCGCTTTGCAGGTAGCGGTGATGATACCATCGGGCTTGACCAATTCGGCTTCCGCCACGGCTCGTCGGGGTGTTTCGCGCAGGACGCGGCCGATCGCTTTGAGCGGCGTATTGGTCGGTGTCGGTTGGCGGTAGACCACTTCCAACTTCATGGTCACCATCAAATTGTCCGGATTATTGATCAAGACTACCCGGCCGGCGGTTTCATCCAGGATGGCGGCAACGATGCCGCCGTGCACCACCCCGGGGAAACCGTTGAACTGCTCGGGCACCGTCACCTCTCCGATAATTTGTTGATTATCCCGATCGTTATACCAGTTCATTTTAAGGCCGATTGGATTTTCCCGGCCACAGAGGAAACAGTTTCTCGATGTCGGTTGTTTTTCCACAATATGATCCTTGATCACAGTTGTCTTATTTCTTTGTTCCAGCCACAGCCTTGCGGGTCGCCTGCAAGAGCGGTGCTACGGAAATCGGTTGACCAACTGCGTCTTGCATCCATGCCTCAGGGGTCAACCTTCCCAGGCGACACATCCTCTCCATCTCGACTGCCAGATTTTTATCCCGCAGATAATCTTCGATTTGAAACATAATGATATGGCCAAGTGAATAATCAGGCAAGTAGAGACCGATATCGATCATGTGGCTGTAGATTGCTAGGATTTCCGAGTCTTTTTGGCCGATCAAAGGCGCCCAATATTGGTTCCAAACGTCTCGAGCGATCTGAACCACAGCCACGCGAAGCTCTGCAGGTGTGGCGCTGGGGTGATCGGTCATCCAGTGCCATACTTTCATATCGACCAGGCCGACGGCAGCGATTTCACAGGTAGCCCAGAAAGTGTCCAGCGCCTGCAGGTCTCGATGCTCTGCACTTTTTTGTTCCAGGCCGAGCAAGGCGAGGTCGCGCGACTGAAACACAAAGGCAAAGGCTTCTGTGAACGCGGTGTTGGGCACACCTTGCAACAAGGTATGGTCGATTCGGTTGAGTGAAAACACTTGCTCGACGTTGTGGCCGAGTTCATGAATGGCGATGTTATAGCCTTTATAATTCATACCACCTGGCTCGATGCGGGTGCGCAGGTGGGCGTTATCCTGGCGCATCATTGCTCCCATCGCATACCCGGCTCCGCGCGAAGGATCGACCACGATTTTTTCCGCCAGAAACGCCCCGATCGATTCACTGAAGCCGAGTTTGGAAAAAATATTCGGCAAATCGGCGTGAAAAGCCTGTACCGAGGGGTAGCGCTCAGCGACGCGCCTGTCGAGTTCGGATTCCGCATACTGGCTGCGGGTTTTAAAGCCGTTGTACCAGATGTCGAAAGGCTGCAGATCGCGGCGCAATCGCCGGCGGATCAAATCAGCTACTTTTTTGCCGACCGGATCGGTGAGCAGTTCTACCAACATTGCCTCGAATTTTTCTTCTGGAATCTCGCGGTCTCGCAGAAATCGACGGTCGATTTTGCTCGGTTCCATCGGATAAAAAGGATCAGCCAGCCGTTCAGCCTGGAAGATTTCGAGCAGGGTTTGATAGCGGATATCCGCCTCCCTTTCGAAAGGCAATGGTTTGCCGTTGATGGACAGGGTGTTGGCAAAGGGTTGCCAATCAACTTGATCGCTGTTGATCACCGCGGCCGGGATTTCCTGTTGGATAATGCGCAACATCACCTGGTAAATCATCTGCTGACGCGGCAAACCGTCAGATGCGGCATATTGGCTCTTGAGCTCATCCCGCAACCCCCAATGGCTGATCAGCTTGAGCCCGGCAGAAAACAGCCGTCGGCCCTCAGGATCCTTCAGCTGGTGCATAAAGATATTGTAATTGCTGATATAATCATCCGCCTGCACATAAGCCTTGGCCAATTGTTGGTTGACTGCGGCGGGAACACGCGCGCTGAAAAGTTGGGTCAGTCGTGACTGTGCCCACTGAGCGCGGCTCCAGCCGGCGCCCAGGTTCAGTCTTTCCTCCAGTGTGTGCATGGGGAAATTGAGCAGAACCGTGAAAGCGATCCGATTGTGAAAGAGATCATCGAGGATGTGCGCAAAGGGATCATACTCAGCAAAGCGGTAATCGATGGGCAGGATCGGGCCGAGATCCAACTGCAGAGGTTGCGAGAGAAAGCGATTGACCTGCAGGGCGTGTCCATAGATCTGCTCCAGATTGTCCTGAATGCGCATAAACGCCGCATGCAAATCGGCTGTATCGGCGATAAATGCCTGGCTGCAGAAATCGGTAAAATCATCTGCCGAACCGTCTTGCTCTTGCCAGAACAGGGCTGCCTGGCGGACGCCCCGCTGAATGCGACCAGATTCAGCTTGCGGGTATTGATTTTGCAGTTTGGCGATTGTTTCTTCGAGGTTTTGTTCTGAAAAACGATTTTTTGCCAGACCTTGTCGCGCACAGAAAAGCAGAGCAGTCAGCACAATAGCCACAACAAGGGCCACGGGTTTAAGCCACATAATTTTCCTCCTGTGAGCGGGTCGGGTAAAGAGGTTTTCGGATTGGCAAATCGACAGCTTGGGTTTAATGTAGGCTTTTTTTCTCAACCAGTCAACATCGATAATGGTTTTCTTACTTGCCACTATCGCGGTCAACCCATTTGCAAAACATCAGCTCCCAGCACCTTGTCGCGAAGAGATTCTTTGATTTTGCTTTTTTCGAACAGGGATGCAATGGTTGCCAACTCTTGTTCTTTTTGCGCTTGGCTCAGTCGGATTTTATCGAGCGCCTCTGCGCGGGTAATTATGCCTGCGCAGATCATCTTGCTGTAGAGCTCATCTTTTTCGGTGAATTGATAGAGCTGACGATTGAGAAAATTTCCGAGAGCGTGAATTTGGCAATCAAATCGCCATGCCGAACGGCGATCGATTGCTTGCCAGCCGATGGCATCCAGTGTCTCGAGGATCTTAGTCTCATCCCAGCCGATATAGGCAAAATAATTCAATTTGACCAGATGTTTATATTTTTCTGAATGGAGAGGAAATTCCCTGTTCAATTGTTGTTCTTGGATTTTGCGCTGAACAAAGTTGCCCGGCATGGAAATCGTGGATTTTATCTTGGCGGTAAAATCCGGCTCCAGTTGTCGAGCGAGGATCCGTCGAAAAACCATGCTTTCCATATTCGATTCGCCGAACACCACGAGCTCGAGCCCTTGTTCAGCGGCGACCTTGAAAGCACCTCCCCAGATGCCGTTTCGGCAACCGACGCACAATTGGTTTAGAACATGGGCACGCGATTTTTGCGCATTCAGCGCCATAAACGACTTGAACAGCTTTTCCTGAATATGGCGCTTGGATTCGACTCTAAGCAGAGGCACATTCATTTTGCGAGTCAAGTGCTCGAGATTTTTTTCTGCCTGCGATGCGACAAAACCGTTGGCATAATTGAAGACCAAGGGATGCATTCCCCAACGCTCTTTGAGCTCAAAAAGCACAAAAGAGCTGTCCCTGCCGCCGCTGCAAGCGACCAGACAATCGAGTTGACCATTCCCTTTCCGGTAATGTTGCAGAACCGCGTCGAGCTTTTCCGGGCCGAGAGGAGAAATGGGCGCCGTCCAGGTTTGGCAATAGTTGCACACGCCTTGTTTGTCAAAAGAGATCTCCGGATAAGTCTCCGGCAAAACACATCTTGTGCAGCGCCGCATGGGCGACCTCCATGTTGGTCGAGAACGGGGTCAATTGAGCAAAGCCATTTTTTTAATTTGCTGCTGGATTTTTCCTTGGTGATCACGGACCAGCAGGCGCGCGAAATAGACTCCACTGCGCTGTTCTGCACTCTGCCATTTTTCCGTATGGAAACCAGCGGTTACCATACCGCTGATCAAGGTCGCGACTTGCTGACCCCGGCTGTTAAAAATCGACAGATCGATCCAACATCTCTCGCCAAGGTGAAAGTGGATGATGGTATTGGCGTTAAAGGGATTGGGATAATTTTGTCGCAGATCGAAACCGGCCGGCGAATAGATGAACATTTCCACTGTGGATGAATAATTGAACTGCCCACTTTGATCCAGCTGCTTCAAACGATAATAATAGCGCTCCCCCACGGCGACGGCTCTATCGATAAAACGATAGTTGTGCAGCGCGGCAGTGGTCCCATGACCGCCGATAAAACCGATTTGGGCAAAGCGGATGTTGTCCTGGCTCCTTTCTACCAGGAATCCATAATTGTTGCTCTCACTGATTGTGCTCCATTCCAATTCGACGGAACCATTATTTGCAGAGGCTTTAAAGGTCCCCATTTCCACAGGTACGACTGCCGTCCAACCGACGAGCTGTGCGAACATCCACCACGCAGCTTTGGCTTTGTTTTCACAGCTTTCCAGGGTCGTGTGACCGAGCTCGTCGCCATGGTAATGCGGGTGTTCCAAAGGTATGCCGGTTATCAGTGGCAAGCGGCCCCAATCGTCCCAATCATAACGAGCGGGAGTGTATTCTCCATTGTACCAGCAGTCCAGATCCGCGAAATCAAACAAGACACGGTTGTTTGCTTGACAGTACTGCCGCAAGGCCTGGTTGAATACATGTCGGTTGTAGCCAGCGAGCTCTCCTTCTTGGGCATTGCCGGTCATATAGATGAACGTCACTTCTGGATTGCGTTGTTCGAGAGCCTGCATCTGCTGAATATAGTGGTTGACGTCGTACCATGCAGCTTCGCCACACCAGCCGAACATCGCCACATCGATCGATGGATTTTGGTCCAATTTGGACTGCACCGTGGCAAAGAATTGCTCCGGATCGTTCCCGACATCCTGAAAGCAGAGAGCGTTTGGAACGTTGGGCAAATAATCATTCTGCGCAAAAGCGAGGCGTGTGTCTTTTTGTGCAAGAATTTCAAGGCCGCCAGTGATCTGGCCGCCATGAGAGGCATGGCCATAGTAAACTTTGATGCTGTCTTTGACTTTATCGATAGACTCTGGGGGTATTTGACCAATGTCGGTGCAAAGATGATTGGCGATGATCGGATAGTTGCGTCCCTGCGCTAGAGATGGATCGGCGAACAACACAAAGACGCCAATCACGGCTGGGATAATTTTGTTGTGTTTCATAACTTTTCCTCACAAGAAAAATTAAGAATCTTGTCATCACCCCCTATGGCGATCGGATGGTTGACTTGGGTTCGTGATAAGCAACACCAGCAACAGATCGCCACGCCCTCCAACTCGGAGTAGAGGTGACCAACTGCTCCTGGTTTATGGGCATGGTGAACTCAAGCTATATTGAATTGCGTGAATTTTTGAAATTTTTTGTTCAGCAGAACAATCCTGTTGTCTTTCTGAAACCCGGTAAACAGGAACTCTTTCGGCAAACGGATGCGCCACAGCAGCTTGTTGAAAAAAACCACAGCCAGGATAGAGTCGATGATTTCGAATCCATATTTGAGATGTGCTCGCATCGAGGAGGTGTTGGATTTTAAAACATCTGAATAGAAGATCAGTCGGTTGGGATAGTGGTAGTATAACAACAGATCAAGAAAGATGGTAAAAAGTCCTTTGCCTCTGTGCTGCGAGGGGATATAAATATCGCGCAACCAGATCGAGTTGTTTTCCATCAACAAAATCAGACCGATTTCATCGATAAAGCGCTCGCTCGGCGGTATAATCCAAGCACTCGCCAAAATTTGTTCATTTTTTTTGAGAGCAAAAAAGTGCAGACCATGAGTGAACCGGTTTTTTGCTCGTTCTAAAGTGAAATCTCGATTCATTGAATGATAAATGCGCAGAACAGATGGGTGATATTGGCGAAATTCGACGACAGAAAAGCCGTTATGAGTTTCGATGGAATGGAGGTTTTTTTTGAGAAGCAAAAAATGATAAAATCGCACAGGATGAGTCAGAAAATTGTAAAGTGACAAGGCAGTTTTTGATTTTTTTAGCACGAGTTTGCTTTTTTCAAATAGCTGGACCATAATCAGGTGTCCTCAGTTGGCCGTTTTTATCTATCTGATAAAGATCATTTTTTTTAATATGGTTTGGGAAGGGATCTGCAAACGATAGATATAGATACCTGTTGGGACCATCATTCCGTCGTTGTCCTTTCCTGACCATTTGATATGATACAATCCCGCCGGTTGGTCTTGCTCGACCAGGGTTGCCACATGACGGCCGTTCAGATCATAGATGGTGAGCAGTACTCTGCACGCCGCATTCAGCTGAAAATCGATAGTGGTATTGGGATTAAAGGGATTGGGAAAATTTTGTTCGAGCTGTGCCTGCATCGGCAGCGATGCAGCAATGACAATGGTTTCGGAATAGGTAAAGCTGCCATCTGTATTGATCTGTTTTAGGCGGTAATAATAGGTTAGTCCGGTCTCAATGTTCTTATCGAGAAACTCATAGTCAATGGCTGCGAGAGCTTCGCCATGTCCTTTAATAAAGCCAATCCGTTTATACTCCTCACCCTCGATGCGGCGTTCGATTTCGAAACCCAGATTGTTGTTCTCTGAAAGAGTACTCCAATGCAGGAGAACGCCATTGTCGGCCGCTTCCCCGGTAAAAGAAACCAAGCTGACTTCAAGGGCACCATTTTCCAACGAAATTCGGTCGTTGTGAAAAAAGATATTCCAACCCCTGATTCGCATACCCAAACTCCCAGGAGGGGAATCGATCAACTGCGCTTCGTCGACAAGAATTTCGGGTGAGGCAAGAGTTTGATTTGCATCCGCGATTTGCAGGATATGCAAAAACAGCGAATCCGCATCTGCCGAGGAAGAGATGGCATATTTAGCTTCGTTCTGCTGCAGGACCGTGACCTGGACAGGCAGAAGGCGGCGGACAAACAAGGCGCTGGCGCTGTTGGAAATCTTGATTGTTTCTTGCTCGAGTTTTTGCGGAGCAGCAATCGGATCAATCGCCCAGGTTTTTAAAATGTTGGTCGCGGTGACCGCTTTATCCACTACAACAATAAGGCGTTCTGCTTTTAGATGGACGATTCCGCGCAGATATTTTTTGACTTCGTTGTGCGGGAAAGCGTTGGAGGCGTCACCCAGGATCAGGTCAAATTGTTCATTGCTCTGAAAAGTGAGAATGCCCGGCCCGATGTCATATTGTGAGTCCGGTGCATACGCAGCGACCCCATCGCTCATGGTCGGGAAATTGTCTATTTGCCGCTGACCTTTGCCATTGAACAACATGGTATTGGTGTGGCCGTGGATTAGATCTCCTCGGCAGTGGATGAACAAAGAATTCTGCGCATAGGGGTCCAACGTGCTCCAATTGTAGCGCTGACAAACAAAGAGAAAAGCCGGACTGTCGGTTCGGGCAAAGTCGCTGCAGTGAAAAACCCAGCCCAAGCGACCAAATAGGCGGGTGTCTGCAAAGCCCAGATTTTGCGGGGGTTGCGGATTGATCCATTTCTCTTCAAAAATTGTCTGTTCGAATAAATCGTATGAGCCGGCATTGACAAACCAACCGGGACTCTTGATGTTTCTGACCCAGGCTCCCAGTTCCGCAATTTTTTTCTGATCCGCATCTTGCGAAAAGCGACGGCGTGAGTTCATACGCAAAGGAGCGATCCATGGCATGCGCGCATCCTCAGGCGGCGCCGGGGGGTAATAGGTGCCATCCGGCTTGATCATTTGGTTTTGGAACTCGACACCATGTTTCATAAAGCCGGTGCTGTAAATCGATTTCTCGATCGGCATTCTTGTTGCGGTATAGTGCGCAAACAGAATCGGAGCCAGGTGCCACGGCAAAACCGAGTCACCGCTATAGACTGCGTCAAAATCCGGCATCATAAATTCAAATGTGCCGTGCCAACCGCCGTCGCCGCCCTGTGCGTTCATCGCCGGGATTATTTTACCAATCCAATGGTTATCAAAATCCTGCAGATATTCGAGCGCTTTGCTGTTTTGCTCGGCGTAAGTGGGGTCACTTATCCTCTCTGGTTCGTACAGAGCCAGGCCGACCATGCAATAGACATAGTTGGCCATCTCAGAGGCGATAAAAAAATGCTCTTTGCCATTGACGCGTGATTTGACATATTCGGCGTTCTGGATCAGCACTTGCTGCATGAATTTCTGATCGGCAGATGACAGCACAGGGTCATCAGATGAATATCGGCTTGCCAGCAGCCAATCATATCCGATTGAACCATAAATACAAATCCAATAGGGCCATTCATACAAACCGGAAATCTTGGCCAGAGCCAGGAGCTTGTTGCGCGCATCGGCATAATACTCATCCGCAGTGTGCTGAGGATGATAGCCTCCTGAAGAATAGGGATCAAGGCTGGAGGGAAGTTTTTGATCCCAACCATATTTGCGCGCGTGCCCGGCCAAAATTGTCCATAAGAAGCGACGGCTAAACGTCCCATTGTCGGCAACTCCATACATTTCCGGATCATCCGCCAAATAGGCCAGATACATGAATTCGTATTTGGCCTGGTCATTGGCAGGACTCTCAGGATCCAGCAGTTCACCATGGACGATTCGCCATGCCAATGAGCCAACCTTTTGGTCATCCCACTCTTCTTCACCAATCGCCCACAATCGGGGATGGCTGGAAATGATATAGTCGGCTGACTTTTTGCCGGCAAAGCGAATCTCTCTTTCGATCGCCGAGAGATAATCCTCTTGTGCAGACACGGTGCCCGCCTTGATGGTGATCAACCATATTGGGCAAAACAGGAGCAAGAACCGATTTGCTTTTTTCATGTTTGCCTCGAAAGTTAGATGTTGTGGATGAATTGCGCTGCAGTGAAGACCGCTATCAAACGGTGCAGCAGCAAAATAGAGGTTCGGTCTGGCTTCAACGTATCTGCATACCGTACAGGGCTGAAGAGTACCGCACCAGCCTGGCATGGAGTCGACCCATCAATACAACAGAATCATTTTTTTTGTCTCGTGAAACGATTCGCAACTGAACTGATAGAAATAGACTCCGGTGGCCATTTTTTTGCCATTTTCATCAACCCCGGTCCAGGTCACACTGTTCTGGCCAGCGGGTCGAGTTTCCTCGACGAGAGCAGCGATCTGCTGGCCTATGGGATTGAGAACAACGATGCTGACGTGTTGTGGCTTTTCCAGATAGTAATCGATTTGTGTCGAGGGATTGAATGGATTGGGATAATTTTGTTTGAGGCCGAATTCTGCCGGGAGTTGCAGGGAGATTTTTAGCGATTCGGAAAAAGAAACGGAACCATCGCGATTCAGAATTCTCAGGCGATAGAAGATCAAGTCGGTTTTGATCGATCTATCCACATAGCGGTAGGTTGATTGTGGATTTGCTGCTGGAATGTATCCAATTTTACGGTAATTTTGGTCATCATCGCTTCTTTCTATCGCAAAACCATATATTGCATCATTCGAACCGATTGTCCACTGCAGCACAACAGAATCTCTTTGCACACTAGCCTGAAAGGAACCGATCAAGACCGGGACGGTTGATTCGTATTGCCACGCTCCGAGGTCAGGAGCAAGACCCGAAAAAGGCAAACCCACCTCCATGCCGGCGTCGATGGCTGGACTGGTTGCTTGCAGCTGAAAACGATCATGATTTGAATCAACAAATTGTGGGTCAAGCAAAACAACAGAATTCGGTGCGATCGATCCCAACCGCAATGGCAGCGGCCAAAAAAGATTGTAACTGACCTGGATATTTTGACATAGATTGTCTTTCGAGATGTGCGAACCCAGTTCAGAAACGATGATATTGTTGTGGATGCGGACGTTTTGGCAATTCTCTAGTACGATGCCGCCGCTGCGATTATCAAAAAGCGTGTTGTGAAAGATGTCGACATTCTTGATTTCACCGGCCCAGGCTTTGATCAAGACTCCGGCCCCGGCATTGTGAATAATGGTGTTAAACCGGATTATGAGGCTATCCATCAGCACGCCGGGCGTCGGAGCATCCGCAGAGGTGCCCAAAATGATGCCCGAACGACTGCGCGAATTGGCGATCAGATTGTTTTCAAGCAAAATATTGGCATATTTTCGAACAAATCCCGGTGGATCTTCCTGTCGATGTTCGTCGTAAACATGAATGCCGTATTTGTTGGTGCCCAAAATTTGATTGTTGCGGATGATGTTGTGATGGCCATAGTGCAAATAGATGGCATGTGATTCGCCGTTGGTATTCTCAAAGCGGTTGCCCTCGATCAAACCATGGTTGCCGCAAAACTCCAGCGGTATGATAAAAGCGCCGACAAAGCGGTTGTCGAGTATCTCGACGTATTCGCGTGTTCCGGGTTCACCCCAATAGGGCAAATCCAGGCTATAGGTGTTCAAAAAGGTCAATCCCTGGATCCGGATATAGTTTGCCTCGACAATCATCCGTCGTTCGCCGTCGAGCTCGGGCGTTTCGCCGGGAAAAGCCATGACCGTCACAAATTTTCCGTCCTTGCCGCCCATTCCAAGGTCGCTGCGGATCCAGATTTCACCTTCGTTGTAATAGCCGCCGCGAACCAACAAGGTGTCCCCAGGAGAAACCTGCCGAAGACTAGAGCGAAACGTCGCCCAGGGGGCCGCCAAGGAACCGATGTTCTGGTCGCTGCCGTTGGGAGCGATAAAATGGTGGTCCGCACCGACGGATCCAGCCAGAATCAAAAAGGCCAAGATTGTTTTTTGCATCGAGCTGTCGCTTTCTTTGCTGGCAAACACAGCCGTAAAAATTCTGTTGCTTCTTTGCAACGCCGGGTAAAATCATGTCCCAATTATCTTGCAGACACATATCGTGCCACAGCGACGCCGGTTTCTTAAAAAAACAGGTTGCTCCGAATTTGCATGGATTGGTTTCAACCACCGATTTATCAGCAAGCGGATCTATTTAATTCTCGCCAATTCTGCACTGGCTTCGGCGATCTTGACAGCTCTGTTTGATAAAGATACGGATTTGAATTTCGAACTTGGCATAAACGGGTCATAGATCTCGTACAATGATCTTGCGATGATTGACCAATCGTAGTTTTCCAGAATCAGATTTCGGGCATTTTTACCCAGCTCAGCGGCAACAAACGGATTTCGCAATAAAACCTCCACGGCACTTGCAAATGACGCTGCATCATCAGCCACCAGGATGTTTTTCCCATGCGTCACCTCGATACCTTCTACGGCAACCGGAGTGGCGACGATTGCCTTGCCCTGTGCCATCGCCGTGAGCACTTTGAGTTTCGTCCCACTGCCGCTGCGCAAAGGCGCCACAAAGACGGCTGCCCGATTGACATGGGGGCGAATATCGTTCACAAAACCTTTGACCGCGAGCCGATGATCTGAGCTCGCGGCCTGCAACAGCCGCCGGGTCGGCGATGAACCGATAAAAACCATAACCAGCCGCCGATGCGGCGGAGCGATGAGAGGCCAGATCTGGTCGAGGAAATAATTCACCGCATCGGAGTTATAGGGCCCGGACATGCCTCCAACCCAGATCAGATGGTTGGGCAGAGGACTGTTTGCCGCTGGCTTGAATTTTTTTGTGTCAACGCCATTGGGAATGATTGCAAAGCGATCCTCTTTGCAGAGCCGACACAAGGTCTCTTTATCGGATTCGGAGACGGCGATACAACGGTCAAAAGCCAGGCAAGACTCTCGTTCAAAGGAGCGGAGTTTTTGCACCTGCAGCCAAAGAAAACCTTTTTTTAACAGGTTTGTCTCGAGCCCCATCCAGCGGGACAATCGTAGGTACTCTGCGTTGTGATCGGTGAGAATTGCCGGTACCGAGAAGTCTTTCCGGTAGAGCGCCAGGGCCAGCATATCGACATGGACAACATCGATGGCATGGGTTTGAATCAACTGCCGGATTCGCCGGCGCGCTTGCGGGATAAAATAACGTTGAGCAATCAACGGTCTGCGGGAAAAGAGATTGCGCAAAGCCAGCCACAAGAACCAGCCGTTAATACCGGTTTTGGCGACACGGAACAACTCGGTTGTTTGACAATAAGGTTGAATGTTCTTAAGGTAGGAGAAGTCGTTTTTGTCCTGAGCAAAGCCGATGAAATGAATGCGATAGCGTTTGGACAACAATTTGAGAATGTAAAATGTCCTGAGATGATGTCCGCCATCGACCGGATAGGGATTTTCGGTAGATAAAAACAAGATGTTCATGATGTTAACTCTATATGTTTGAACGCGCGATAAATACGGCGATAGTTGTTGAGGCCGATGAACGATTTGACCTGACTTTTTAGCCGATCGAATTTTTGCTCCTTGCGGAAATCCCAGGATTCAGGATTCAAAAGTCTGGTGAATTTGGCCAGAGAATAGGTCGATTTGATGGGGATGCGGCCGCAGCAAAAAGAGGTCTGACCGCTCCTCTTGAACTCGATTCTCGAAGTCAACACAGCTTGATAACCCACCTCTCGGGCGATTCTCAACACGGTGTCGTTGTAATCGCCGAATGGAAGACTCAGAAAAGTCACCGG
Source organism: bacterium (assembly GCA_029565675.1). GTDB lineage: Bacteria > Zhuqueibacterota > Zhuqueibacteria > Residuimicrobiales > Oceaniaggregativiventaceae > Sulfursilanivivens. The sequence continues at coordinate 288,077 of JAKQNP010000032.1, read as the reverse complement.
CTTGCCGGTTTGATTTTCGATAATCTGTTTTGATTTTACCAGCTCTCCGCTGATTTGCTTCTCTGTACAACGGCTCAGCATGGGGTGGGATAAAGTGTGCGATTGAATGGAATGGCCATGTTGAGCAAGCTCCCTGATTTGGTCCCAATCCATGAAATCCGGCAAGCCGATGTCATCGACGCTGACAAAAAAAGTGGCTGGAAAATCCAGGCTTTGCAGTATTTGCCGCGCATGGTAGTAATTCCCGCACAAACCATCGTCAAAAGTAATGGCCACTCGTGCGCCAGAGGACTCGGTCGTCAGCAACCGCCGCAAGTCAACGACCACGTGCTGCGAATTGGTTTTTAAATACAACATCTGCTCTCTGAAACGGTCGACGGCTTGCGAATAGTTCGGATCGATATGGCGTGTTGTTTTCCAACGTTCAGGATAGTCGGTCACCTCATGGTAGAGCAGCACCACATCCTGTTCTGCATTGTTTGATTTTTTGCCTGACGAAATGGGCACGAATCCTCCGCCATTTCACAGAAGATGAGAAATAAAGTACCTGAATTTTCCCGACTCTTCGAAGTCGATGCTGTCAACGAATTGAAACTCGATTCGCATGTTTTGGCCCAGCGCTTTTTTCAGTTGATGGACATAGGTTTCATAGAGCTTGCTCGTCCAGTCTTTGTTCTTGACGACTTTGATCGTCAGATCGTGCTTGTCCTTCTGGATACCCTGGAATTTATGCACACCGGTGCGCAAAATATATTCGAGGATTGCGTCATTGACATAGTCGTTTTCGGGCGTCACGATAAAAGAGCTTTGCCGTCCGTGCAATTCTGCCAACAGGGGAAAGTTGTTCCCGCAAGTGCAGCGTTGGGGCGAAATCGATCCGATATCGCCCACATCATAACGAATGAGAGGGTTGTAGTCGTTGTTCAACTCCGTCAACAGGATTCGGCCGGCGCCGGTTTGTCCATTCAAAGGCTGAATTTGCAGCAGCACATGATCCGAGTTGATGTGCAGCTGTCCTTGCGGGCATTCAAAAGCCAGCACGCCGGCCTCGGTGGTGCCGTATTCGTTGGCAACGTGGCACTGGAATAGATTCTCGATCAGCTGGCGTTGCAGGGGATAGAGAACTTCACCGGTGGAAATGATCACAGAAAGCTTCAGGCCGTGCAGGGATAAGCCCTTCTCCTGAATCCATTGCGCAAAGCGGGAAAGCGCGCTCGGATAGCCATAAAAGTAGTCAGGTTTGAATTCAACCATGGTACGCAAAAATCGGCTCATTTCATCGGCGCGCATGTGAAAGGCAGACAACCGAATGCGATTGGCCAGGATATCTTTTAATTTTTCGATGTAAAACGATTTGCGTTTGGACGGCACTCCCCAGAAGCGGACCTGTTTGTCTCCATACGAAATTCCAAATTGCTCATAACCGCGAAACATCACGGCGCGAATATAGGCGCTTTTATGGCGATCCTTGATGACCATCAACGGTTGGCCGGACGTTCCGCTGGTCACTTCACAGCTCTTGCGTGTTCTCTGGTTTGGATTGCACAAGCGGTCGATGTTTTTTCGGACAGATTCTTTCGTCAATATCGGGATGTTGTCGAGGTCTTTCGGCGCTTTGAATAGCCGCACGTCGATGCCTGTGCGCTCGAAAGATTGTTGGTAGTGAGGAATCGACTCCTGCGCCAAATGCAATACGTGCAGGAGTTTGTGTCGCTGCAGAGCTTCGATTTCATCTGGAGCCCAAAGCGGTACAGAACGGATCTCTCGGAGAACACGAACTGTTTTTTCACCCCGCGCCCGACCGATGAGGGGATAGACGATGTTTTTGGCCAAAAAAGTATTCATGTCCCGACCTCTTTTCGGTGCATGGATCGCGTCTTCTGATCTGACCCTGACCTCGGACGCCGGTCAGCAAGCGCTCGATCATAGAGTTCGCCGTATTTGCTGCTCATGCACCTGGCGCTGAAATGGTCGCGAACCCTTTGATATCCTGTTTCCGCCAGGTCGTTTGCACGGTCTGGGTGTGTCAGCAACTGATCCAGAGCGCGGACCAAAGCCTGAGTATCGCCTGGCGGGATCAGCAATCCGGACTTGCCTGATTCGATGACCTCTCCGATATCGCCGACAGCAGACGCGATGACCGGTTTTTTGCTCGCCAAGGCCTCCAGCAAAGCCATGGGCATTCCTTCAGTCAGAGAGGGCAGGACAAAAATATCGATTGCTGCCAAAAACGCGGAGATTTCTTTAACAAATCCCGGGAAGGCGAAAAAAGCACTGCTGCCGGTTTCGAGAGTACGACGAACGAGATGCTCCTGCAGGGATCCGGTACCGGCGATGGCAAAAGCAATATCCGGGTGGAGTTTGTGAATTTGCGCTGCTGCTTCGACCAGGTGAATGTGACCTTTCTCGGGGTCCAATCTGCCAATGCTGCCGATGATGCATTTGCGCGGTGCGAGGTCGAATTTGATTCTGCTTTGCTGGATATTGAGGTGGTTTGTGAATCGGGCCAGATCAATGCCGTTGTGGATGAGAGAGATTTTCTCCTCTTGTATACCTGCCTGACGCAATTTTCGCATTACCGATTTGGAAACCGCCGCAATCTTGGTGAAGGAGCGCAGGTTCAAGCGATCGATTTTGGCATAAAGCGCTCCGCGCCAATTGGAAATGATCCACGGATGGCAAGTGGCGACGACAGCAACATTGGTTTTACCGGCGGCCATTCTGGCATAAAAATCCGATTTGTATCCATGGCTGTGGACGATATCGATGTGGTTGTTGAGAATGAACTTGTGGAGACTGCGAAAAAAGTCGGCGTCGATTGCCGAACGGCAAGGGAAGACCATCGATGTTAACGCATGTTCTCGTGCAAAAGCGGCAAGTTCTAGATGTGAATTGTCGCGGTTGTCGACAATACCGATCAGCGGTTCGAAATCAGTGCCCATATTCGCAGCCAGAGTTGCCAGCACATTTTCAGCGCCGTAAAAACCCATACTGCTGATCAATTGTAACACTTTGATTCGTCGCATAGTCGCTCTGTTGGGGTTGTTTTTTTGACCAGGGTGAAAACAACACCGCATATGAATCCCAGCCCATAGCTCAAATGCAGAATCAGAAAGGCGATTGGGACAATAAAAATGAAGCGCAAACCCGACCGCGCGGTAATTATTAATGAAAACAATATGTTAGTAATCAGGTAAATGCCGGCGACGAAAGCAAAAGCGATGCGGCAACCGGAATTAAAGCAGCTGCACAGCGCCGACAGGCCAAGAGCGAAAACAAACAGGGCTGGTACAAACTGCCTGATCTGCATCATGCTGAAATGCCTTCTCATCACGCGCACTTTATAAAAACCATATTGAAAATATTGTTTCCAGAGCTTGATAAAATCAGAGCGCGGAAAATAGGTGGCGCTGATATTCGGGTTGAAATAGATCTTGCCGCCGGCTTTGCGCAGACGATAATTGAATTCGTCATCCTGGCAGCGCACCAGGGTGTTATCGAAAGATCCGATTTTTTGAAACCACTCAGCGCGATAGGCTCCGAAGGCCAGGGTATCGACAAAACCTGGAGCTCCAGAGGTGCGAAATCGGGCATTGCCTACACCGAAAATCGATGACATGGCCAGAGCGATCCCCTTGCCGATGATGCTCGAATTGATGCTGATAATTTTTCCGCCGACACAATCTGCGCCGGTTTGTTGTAGAGTTGAAACGCATTTTTTTAAATATTGCTTTTCGATGGTTGCATGGCCGTCAACTCTGACCAGCAAATCGCCTTTTGCGAGTTGCAAACCGATGTTGAGCGCATGGGCGACCTTTTGTTTCGGGTTGTTGAAAACGCGTATTCGTTGGTCTTTTTGCTCGAACCGTTTAATGATGGCAGTCGTCTGGTCAGTCGATTCTCCGTCGATCACCAGCACTTCCATTTGATCGCGATCATAGTCCTGGGCAAGAATCGACTGCAGGCACGACGCGATCCATTCGGCCTCGTTCCGTATGGGAACAAGTATAGTGATAAAAGGATTTGATTCGTTTGTCTTCATCGTTCTGTTTCTGTTGTCTGCACATACGGCAGTAAAAAGCGGTCAACTTGCACTTTGGAGACTCGTTCAGTTGGTTTGGGTTCATTCGGTTCAATCCATTGGATGCTTTTCACAACCAATGCCAGGGCAACCCAATAAAAACCGATGATATTGAAGAAATGCCAGTAGCTGCCAGCAAAGTTGCCTGCCAAAGTGGCGATTGTGCATCCGATCATGCCGACACCTAATCCTTTTTCAAAGGCATCGCCGCTGATCTTGGTAAGCCGCCAACCGCAATACGCACCGAGAAGAAACAGCGACAGCACCAGCGCCAATCCGATATATCCCATTTCTACTGTGGTTTGAAGATAATTGTTGTGAAAACTTTGCCAGGTGTATTGGGTCAGTCCACCGTCGGTGATGGTCAGTTGGCGGGTGATGTCAAAGCCGGCGCCCATGATCGGATTTTCGGCGATCATCATTTTAGCCTGTTGCCACATCCCGAGCCGTTCGAGGGTGGTGCCGTCATATCCATCTTCGGTTTTGGTCATCTCGATGCGCTCGCGTACCGAAAGCGGTAAAACAGACTGCCAAAAGAAGGTGACGAGGATAACCACCAAAAGAATTTTTCGGTTTTTCACCAGGCCAATAAATGCCCAACTGGAAAACGCGGCAAGATAACCGCTGCGGGAGAAAAGGAACATGATGCAATAGTAGCTCAATCCGCCCAATCCGGCATATACGATTTTGCGCAGCACGTTTTTATCATAGAGAAAAAGCGTGATCAGGAAGACGGAATAGGACGCCAAGAAAACGGCCAAAAAGTTGCCGGATAATGAGCTGGGCGTGCCGAGATGCTGAAACGACTCTGAATAATGCGAAGTATCGACATACTTGATGATATTGTAAAAATTGCGATCGAGAATAAGGATCGAGCCGAGCATCACCATCACACAGATTTTGATCTGTAATGGTCTTTTAAGGTTGTTGACCATAATGTAAAAGAGGATGAATGGAATAAGATAATTTTTCCATGCCATGATGCGGGGATCGATCGGCAGAAGGGAGATAGGAGCGCCGATATATTGCGCTCCGTGCCAGACGCTTATAAATGTCCAGGCGGTTAATAGCATCAGCGGAATATCGAACGGAGTGCGATGAAAAAATGACGAGTTTTTGTTGCGATCCAAAATCCACCGAATCAGCATCGAGAGGATGAGCAAGTCGTTGATATCTTTGCCGAGTGGAAAATCGATCACATAATCAAGGATATTCTGTAGAGGCAAAAAGAAGACAAATACATAAATACCTATCTCTATACGATAGAAGAGCGTCAGGAGGATGGCCAGCATGCAACCGGCATACAGGGCCGGCGTCAGAATGTTTGTCAGTCCCCAACCGAATTCCATTTAGATTTTCTCCGAGTGCATTTGGCAAAACTTGGCAGAATGATGGTGAAGAAAGGCAGTCAGCGTTTTGCGCAATTCGACATCAATGGTCAGAATGGCCAGACTATAGACAAAAGCGCCTGTCAATGCGGCTCCCGCCAAACCCACTATTCCTGGAGGCCAGTTGACCAGGTGGATGGTGATGAACATCGCTGCCGAGGCGATCAAAACGCGCAACAGAATCCCGGGTTTGACCACGATTTTCAGCAAGCGGTTGGACACTCTGATCAAGAGTGCCATGATCAGAACAAAGGAGAAGAGAGTGGCCCAGGCTGCGCCGTTAATGTTATAGATCGGGATAAGCAGACAATTCAGAATGGTATTGGTCACCACGCCAACACCAACGATATAGGAGAGGACTTTGGTTTTTTTATGAATATAGATGCCAGCTGCGAAAAGCGGCGATAGTCCCCACAAAATGACTCCAGGCAGAATGATCGGCATGATGGCTGCTGATTGGGCATATTTTTCCGAGGCCAAAAAGACAATAAGCGGTTTGGCCAGCGCGATTACACCAAAAACGATGGGGATGAGAAGATAGAACAAGGCATTGGTTATTTTGCCCAAAAAGAGCCGGGTTTGTTCCGGCCCCTTTGAATTCCACATCTGCATATAGAGCGGTGTGATGGCATAGGAGATCGCATACAGGAACATGTCTTTCAAGTATTGACAAAGGTTGGCGCCGGCGGCATATACCGCAACCGCTTCCAAATTGATAAATAGCTGGATGAGATAGCGATCGGTGGATTTGATTAAAAAATTGGCCACCTCAAACCCAATCAGAGGCAAGCCAAACTGCAGGCTCTCTTTGAGAAAGGACGGAGAGAAATTTTTCCACTGGATGAGGTGATTTTTTGCCAGGCGCGAAGTCAACAGCACAACGATTAGCGATTCAGCCAGCACGATTCCCACATAATAGGCGACCAGGGAGCGGGAAAAAAGGAGCAAAAAAGCGATACCGGCAAAGAGAGTTGAATATTGCCGCAAAACCAAAACCAGATTGAGCATTTTGGTGCGCTGTTCGGCGCGAAAAAAGTTCGTCAAACGGACGAAAAGCGAGCCGCTGATCAACAGGGCGGCAAATAAGAATAAATAGAGATAGCGGTTAGGCACTGCTGAATGGCGCAGAAACAGCGCCCCGACAGGCAGCACCAGGACAACCGCCGCGAGAGTGAAAACCACTGAGGCGCCCAAGAGAGTGGTATAATATTCAGAGATCGGCGCTTTTTTTTGTCCAGAGGAATATTCATCGTAGAAACGCACAGCCGATTCCTGCAAACCCGCTTTGGTGAAGGCCAGGATGAGCCAGAGTGTAATCGAGATCAAGCTCAACAAGCCATAATCCTCTGTTGTCAATACCCGGGTCAAGATTGGAAACGAGATTAATCCTGAAAGAATCAGCGATACATTGCCGAATAAATAGTGTGATGCCTGCTGCAAAAAGCGCGGCATGTAGTTTTGTGAGTCGGATGAATTCATCGCTTTTCTCTGCGCTTGTGTCATTGCGTTGGCTTTTTCGGCATCTTATTTTTCTTGTTGCTCAGACTGGCATACAGCATTTCGTGTTCGCGAACGACATTTGGCAAATTAAAACAATCGGCCACCCGTTGTCTGGCAGCATTTCCCATCGATCGTCGCCTCTTTCGGTCTGCCAAAAGCTGGATCAGCCGCACGGCAATGGCCTTGGCATCTTTCGGCGGTACCAGGAAGCCCGTCTGGTTTTCACAGACCGCCTCGACATTGCCGCCCACTTTGGTGGCAATAACCGGCACTCCACATGCCATGGCCTCGATGATCGAGTTGGAAAAGCCCTCGCTGATCGATGAGCAAACATAAACGTCCAGCAAAGTCAATACATCGGCGATGTCCTGCCGGGGACCTAAAAAAATAATTTTGTCTTTGATTCCATGCGAATCGATGATGCCGCAGAGTTTCTGCCAATAGACAGCGATGCTTTCATGCAGACTGGCGGTACTGCCTATGATGACAAATTCGCAGTTCGGAAAAACGTTCAGAGTTTCTGCCGCTGCCAGCAGAAAAAACTCAAGTCCTTTGATCGGCCTGATATTCGCGATGATACCGATATGGTGGCTGTCGGGTCTGAGCCCCAACTCGAGGCACTTTCTGCTTCGATTGCGCATCGGTTTGAACTCGTCAAGGCAAACGCCATTGTAGATGGTGATGAACTTTATCGCAGGTATTTTTTCAGCTGCAACAATCGCTTGTTGCATCATGTTTGAATTGGTTAAAACCCTGTCGGTCAGCCGGTCAAGCAAATACCTGAAAAACCGGTAATGAATGCTGGTCTCCATGAAACCCATATCGCGGCGGCTTGAAATGACCGCACTGACACCGGCAAGTCTGCCGGCGATGATCCCCAAAAAATCCGAAGAGAAATGAATGGTTTGCACGATGTCGACTTTTTCCTGTTTGATCAGCTTTTTCAACCACAGCCCTTTTTTGATTGCCTGCCAAGAATAGATCTTGTTGACGCCCAAGGGATAAAGGGGGATCGCCAGGTTGCGCAATTTTTGGATCATCAGGCTGTCAAAAGGTTCCAATGGACAGATAATCGGTAAAAAGCGTTTCCGGTCCAGATTCATGAGCAAGCGGCAGAGGTACATTTCAGAGCCGCCCTGGTTGTACAGGCAATCAATTAGATATAGAATTTTAATTTTTTTTAAGAGCATCTCTATTCAGTCGCAGTCTAATCTTGTCAAATCGTCCTGGTTGGGGAATCAGGGCTTAACCCCGGAATCCGGGGCGGGAAATATCCTGGGAGATGAAAGTTTTGTTCGCATCGAACGCATGAGCAAGCGGTCCAGGATGCCTGTCATTTCAACCGCAAACAAGGCGCGGGTGAGAAACGGCGCAAAGCTTACGAAATTCTGGTCGATTCCCACTCTTTTTAGATTGAATAAATCGTCGTCGCTGTTGATACCCGGGATCAAGGTGCAGGCACCCCGATAGCCAACACTTTTAAGGTTATCGATGATTTGATCGTCGAAATCCTCGCGTGCGCCATTTGGATAGGCAAAATAGTCGACGGGTTGCTCGAGCTCTTGTTCCAGCATCTGTTTGGACCGCTCGATTTCGTCGCGGACATGATTCGATTCGATTTGAGCGAGTATCGGATGATTCATGGTATGCGAGCCGATGGTCACGCCGGCGCGCTGCATTTCTCTCAACTGAGCAAAGGTGAGCATGGCCTCAGTGGCTGAGGAAACGGCAGAGCACTGCAATTGCTTTTCGAGCGATCTGACAAAATCGTCCATGCGGCCAAAGACAGGGTTTTTCTTGATCAAGCCCAGGGTTTTGTGGAGCGCGGCGATTTTCTCTCTTCGGTTTCGCAGCGGGAAAACCGGCATGCCGAAGTCAGTCAAGTCGACATGATCCTGCGCAGTGTTGATATAGAGGGTTTTGATCGAATCATACCAGAGCAGCAATTGATTTTTGACTGGATTGACAGTGACAAAAAGCGTCCATGGAAAACCGTACTTTTTTAACAGGGGATAGGCGTTGGTGTAATTGTCGCGATAGCCATCGTCAAAAGTGATTACAACCGAGTTGGTGATCTTTTTTTCCATGAGCAAGGCGATCGCCCGCTCGAGGGAGACGACTCGATAGTGTTTGGCCAGCACCTCGAGATGGTTGTGAAAAGCATCGATCGGTATGGCTAAATTGAGATAATCGTCATTTATGCTGCAAATCCGATGATAGGCCAAAATGGTCACCCCGCGTCTGGCAGAGTATTTGTGGATCAGCGCGAAAAGCCCGCTGTAGTAGATCATGGCACACGCAAGAGTTTTAAGCAATTTTTTCATTTATCGATTCGCATGCGGTTGCAGAGTTTGCCCAGGGTTATTGAACAGAGACAATAGATGTGCTTTGAGCAATTGTTGATTCCTGGGCAGATTTTTTGAAGTCCACCAGGTTGCGCCGGGTTCGATCTCGATGCCGGGCGGCCTTTGTTGTTCCCAGGCCAGGCGGACTTTTTCCTGATATTTGTGGACCGAGCCGATGACTCGCGCCGGCACGCCGACAGCTATTGATTCCGGCGGAATGTCGCTGATGACCACGGATCCGGTTGCCACGATGGAGCGCCGTCCTATGGTGATATTGGGCAAGATCGCCACATTGGCGCCGATTACACAATCGTCTTCGATTACAATCGGTCCGAACATCTGTGCATCCTGGATTTCATCGCGAAGAATCCAGGCGCCGCCGTCGTGAGTCATAAAACCGACATTGGCAGCGATGGATACGCGATTGCCGATTTTAATCAGATACGGCTCGGTGCCAAGGGATGTCGGTATGATGCTGCATCCCTCGCCGATTTGCGCGCCCTGTTTGCGAAAGTGTTCTGCTATCGTAAAACGGTCGTATTGGTTTAATGCATAGCTATTGCGGAATTCACGCCATTTCTTCCTGGCAAAGATGAAGGGATTCATACTGGCATTCTTCCATCATGGATTGACGAGTGGTTTTGAGAATTTCGGCTATTTTGTCACAGCCTTTTTCATTTTCCCGATGAGCAGAAGGGAAATTAAATTCATCAAAAGCGCAAGAACGAGCACGGTGCTACCCCATTCCCTATGATCTGTTTCCTCCGAATACTGCCCGTTCTTGGGACTAAAAATCACAACGTTCACTTGATCGTCGGGTTGCCGGGTCAAGCCGGTGATACTTTGAGAGATCGATCGGACCGAAGTCTGGCCATTGCGCTGCGGACATTTTGAATCCGGTGTATGACAAAAGTTGCCAGATCGCGCCGAGTTAAAGAACCGGAAATAATGGTGATGCTGTCTTTGAATAAATGTTCTATATATGAACCTGGCAGCGATGCGCTGTCGATATACTCCAGATCAGCGAGCTGGTCTGGACCCTGGCGAATGAGCTCCACTATATTCAGAATACTGGGAGAGTATTTGGCAAAGCGCGGGTCCCATGCCAGTTTAAAGCCAAATCCTGTCGATTTGGAGACCAGATTGATTGTCGTTGCGATGATTTGCCCGTCCAGCAACAGCTCGGTTAAAAATAACCGCTGGTTGCGCGTAAAATTGGCAACCAGCTTGTTAAAGAAACACAGGTCGTTCGGGTTGCAGAGCAACGATGTTTTCTGTTGACCTTTCCATCCCAGGTTTTCCAATTCAAGAAAGCGCTGAATATGGGAGTGCCACTCCGATTCTCCGCGAACCACGCGCCATTCCATCTTGCCCAGCTCGGCGAGTCTATTTCGGGTTCTGGCCAAATCGTGGCGCAATTTTTTTGAAAAGAAATTATGGATATATTCATCGCCGCCGAATTTGGGCCTGAATATCCGGCGGTTGTATCCTTCATATTCTGTCCATTTGTTGATTCGGTCGCCGTTGTCACGCTGCAAGAAACGGTTCCAGACATCGTCCTCTTGCATCTGCACAATTTCGACGACGCGGCAGGATCGCTGCCAGGTAAAAATCGCATCGAGCATCTTGGGCAAAACCCAATCGGCATAATCCTGGTGCAGAACAAAACCGGTCATCGGACTGTGCTTGCTCCTGTAGAGTTCCAGATGAAAGAAAGGCACCGACCGACTCCGCTTGGACAATTGCAGAAAAACGGCCCCCACCAGCTGCGAATCGTGTACCGCTTTGGCCAGCACAACAGAGGCACTGTGCTTCAGATGCTCCAGCGCAGGAAGGATGAACCCAGGTGAAAGATAGGCATTGGCCAGCAGCGCTTCGTCCTCCAGTCGATACAAATCGCCGACCGTGGCATCGTCGATCTCCTGCCAGGGCTGAAAGGTGATATCGAGACTAAAATTTATCGGCCATCTTTTCATATCGCTCAACCACGGGTTTGAATGTTTTGACTTCCTCCAGTTTTTTTCTCATTCTGCTCCGCCACTCGGGCAGGGCAATTTGAGTCAATCTCATCAGCTTGTCCCTTGCCCAGACCATCTGATGATAGAATTCGCTCGATTGGACCTGCCACACTGTCTTGTACGCCTCTTCGCCGCGCAAAAACTGGAACTCATGGACGTTATCACCAAAGCATTGCTGCAACAGATGGAGAAGCAATGTTTTGCCGACCGAATAAGGGAAATAGCGGTTATCGAATCCCGTGATCCAATCTTCATATTTATGTGCATAATTGAAACCATATCGATAGGCGATGGGGTTGTCATCCAAAGTCAGAAAGGTCAAATCGAGCCATCCCTTTTCAGCGGCGATCCGGGCCAATGCCCGATGAAAGTCGCGGTCATCGGAGCAGGAAAACAGACCCGGCCGATAAGAGTGTCCCTGGATTTGGAAAATCGTTTCGATCTGGTTCGGATCGACTTCCTTCCCCTGATAGCGTTTGATTCGAACGGCCCCCAGTCTCTCCAGGCGGTTTTGCTTTTTATGCAAATCCTTGCGCAAATTTTTCGACAGCGCCGAATAATAGTCGGACCATGATCCATGAGTATCGATGTAGTAATGCTCGCAGGGCAAGACTCGAGCGGAAGCATCAAAAATGGTGTGGATGTTGTTCAATTCCGCGGCGAAGAGGTGCCGAGGAACATCGTGAAGAGAAAAGACCTCCCACCTTTCTCTTTGTTCTTGAAGAGTTTGCAGAATGGCACGGAGAATATCCGGACGCTCTTTCAACAGGATAAAACCAGACAGATCGCTCTGCTGTTTGCCGATGTTGGTCAGAAAATTTGCGGTCAATCCCATGATTTTTCGTTTCTCCAGAATCAGCGGGGCAATGCCGACCAGGTCCTTTCCCTCACGAATCAGGATAACAAAGAGATGTGCCGTCCGGCCATAATGTTGCCACCAGGTTGTCAACCACTCATGAGTAAAGAAAATATCGTTGATCTCGCTGCAAGGCAGCAGGGCGTCCCACTCAGGGGCAAGAGCAACAAAGCGATCGCTTGTTTTGCAGAGTTCTGCCGAAACCATATCCACACCCGCATTACTGAAGAGCATTAAAGAGCAATTTCCAATTTTTTGCTTTTGGCACCGCTGAGTTTGCTGGTCAAAAAGTCGACAATATTGTCAATACAATCCAGGTTTTCGGGTATGACTTCGGCATCTTCAATGGCAATGTTAAAAGTTTGCTCCAAAAAGGAGATCAGCTCGAGAATGCCGGTGGAATCGATGATACCCAACTCTCGAAAGGAATCTCTGTCCTTGAAGCCGTTATCTTCACCATACAGAAAATTTTCTACCACAAAATCGCGCACTCGACTTCTGATAGTCATCGATAGACTCCTTAATTGATTCGCTCGGAACGTCTGGCGGACTTGCCATTGCCGTCCGTGTGGCCAAGCGGGGGCAGGCGCAAGTATTCGGTTGATCGCTGTTTTTGCTTTAGATCGTCGATAATTCTTTTGACCTGGATTTCATCCAGATGCAGTTGATTGGCAATCGAGTGGACCGATTCTCCATTTTCGTTTGCCCGCCAAATTGCATCCATCATCGAAAAGGGCAAGCGGAAAAAAAACTCCTCTTGTGAAACCTCTGCTGGATAGGTATCAGTGGTCGGTTGGCGCTGTTGAATCGACGTCGGGATAGGGAGGATTTTGGCCAATTCATAGACCTCGGTTTTGTAGAGATGGGCAATCGGCTTGAGGTCGGTTCCTCCATCGCCATATTTGACAAAAAAGCCCAGGCAATGTTCATTTTTGTTGCCGGTGCCGACAACCGCGTAATTCTTGCGTTCAGCGTGATAGTAGAGCGTGACCATGCGCAATCGCTGTTTCATGTTTGACGCAGCGACAATCTGCAGGTATTCATTCAGCGGCAACCGCAAACTCTGTTCTTCTTTTCCCTGGATCAGGGTGAGTTTGAACAGATTCAGCCAGTTGTTGGACAACGGATTCGATTGCAGCACGATCTTGAAACGATCATGATTGACGCGATAGGCAGGGAAAACCGCCTTTACCGCTTCATCACGGCGGCGATATGCACCCATGCCCTCGAGTCCGGCGGTGATATCCTCGACGATCAAAGGCACACCCAGCCCGGTGACGAGTTCATGCGCCAGTTCCAGGCTTTCCGGACTGGATTCCTTTTCCGGCAAAGCCAGAGCCAGCAACCGGTTTTTTCCCAGAGCTTCGACCGCAAGCGCAGCCACTACTGCTGAATCGATGCCGCCGCTCACCCCGACAACTGCGCCGCGTTTCTTGAGCGTCTTGAACACTGTGTTGCGGATCCATTCGACCAGCTTTTGCTTTTCAACCTTTGCATCAAAAACGTTGCCAATTTTTGCGACCATTGTTCAGGTCTCCATTTCCCTTGATTCGATCAGGACAGTGACGCCTCAAGTATGCTCCGGCGATCTATTTTCCCATTTGGACTTTTGGGCAAAGAATCGACAAACTCGACGATTTGTGGCACACAAAAGTTTTCCAGATATTTTGCACAGTGCCTGATCACCTCTTTTCCCGCAATCTGTCTGTAAGGAGCGGTTTTGATATAGGCTTTGATTGCCTGGCCGAGGATTTCATCTTTTACGCCGATCACCACGGCTTCTTCGATCCCTTCCATTTGATACAGCACGTTTTCGACTTCTTTGGGGCTCACCTTTTCACCCCGGCTCTTGATCATGTCGTCCTTGCGGCCCAGAAAATAGAGATAGCCTTCCTCATCCATCTTAAAGATATCCCCTGTGCGCAAGACTTTTTCAAATGGATAACGGCCGGGCAGCAAAACCTTGGCGGTTTCTTCTGGCATGTTCCAATAGCCCTGCATGACATTGGCGCCGCGCACATAGAGCTCGCCTGCTTTTCCCGGCTTCACCGGCTCCAGATCATCATCAAGGATAAAGACCTCGCAGTTCGGCATCGCCACGCCGACAGAGCCGGGTTTGCGGCGGATGTCGGCGGGCGGCAGATAAGCCACTCGTTTGCATTCGGTTAACCCATACATCGAAAAGACCTGCGCAGAAGGAAACAGCTCGAGCAATTTTTTGATAAACTCCTCCGGCAATGCTGCCCCCGTGTTGCTGATATAACGCAGATGGGGGAACGATTTTGTGCTGAGTTCCTGCATTTTGAACAGCAGTGCAAAAATTGTTGGCACACCTGGAAAACCGGTTACCTTTTCGGCTTGCAGTTTGGAGATGATTTCCGATGGATATAAAAAATCTCTTTCGAGGATCAGCGTTCCGCCAAAAGTCAACACCATAAGCAATTGATAAAGACCATAGTCAAAGGATAACGGCAGAACATTGAGAACAATATCATCCGGTTTGTTTTGCAGATAGGTGATGATCGACTGGGCGGCCGATACCATGTTCAAATGGGTCAGGGTCACGCCTTTGGGGTTTCCGGTACTTCCTGAGGTATAAACCAGGGCTGCCAGATCGACGCTGATTATTCTCGGCCATCGCACCTCAGCCAAGGGTTCTCTGACAAGTTCTTCCAAGCTCTTCGCCTGGGAATTCCGCTGATCATATAGCAGCAGTCGGAGTGAGGGCACGTTCTCGGAGAGTTCCTGGGAATCGGATATTAATTTTTGATGGGTGATGATTGCAAATGCGGTGCAATTGCTGGCGATATACCAGAGTTTTTCTTTTTTGGTGGTGGGATTGACGACGACAAATGCTCCGCCGGCCAGCAAGACACCATAGATTGATACACAAAGCGCCAGACTATTGGTCATATAGAGGACAACGCGATCGCCTTTCTGTAAACCCTTTTGCAGCAGATAGGCGGCCAGGCGGTGGCTTTTATCGTGCAATTCGCTATAGGTCAGAACACCTTCGTCGGTTTTGACTGCGACCTTTTGCGGATGGACACTCACCTGGTGGATAAAAGCATCATGCAACAGCATTGATAAACCCTTTCATGCGCTGACTGGTTCGGCAGTTCGAAAATCGATGAGATGTGCTCTGTTTTTCGGATGGCAACAAACAGCCGGTTTGGAGAATCGCTCGACAAGCATGGTGGTGGTCACTAAAGCCATCAGGGCCATTTCTTCTCTGGCAGACAGTGAGCGTTCAGGATCCAGGGCTTTTTTTCGCAAAAACTCGACTTTATGGATATCGAATAGGCCGTTTTGCTGCAATCGTTCGGGTTGGGTCCAAAAGTCAAATAGAGTCCGCTGGCAGCGAATGGCAGCCTTGATCGGTGCCCGGTAGGGTTGTTTACGGCGTTTGATAATCGGTTCGGGCAAATAAGAGGCAAAGGCTTTTTTTAGGATATATTTTTCCTGCAGACCGAACAATTTCAAAGTCGGATGTAGATGCAGGGCAAAGTCGATTATCCGCGGATCGAGGAAAGGATATCTGCCTTCAACGCCGTGGCTCATCAGCATCCGATCGCCTTGCGAGGACAAAAGGTAGCCATTCAGAAATATGACCACTTCCAAATAGTGCGCCCGGCTTAAGGGGTCGAGTCGGCGCAAATCGTTCTCCAAATCGCGCGGCAGATGGATAAGTGGATCGTGGTCGTTGAATTCCGCCAGATCTGGATGCAGGAATTGGCCAATGAAACGGCTGTTGTTCCAGCGAATGCGATGCGAACAATAAGGATCTGCCCTATCCATCGGATTCCGGGAAAAGAAATCCTCCCAATAGTGCTGTCCGCGGTTGTTTTTTTCGTCGATATAGGTGTACAGGCGTTGAAACAGCTGTTTGCGACGCTGGGATGCGGGCTGGCGTTCGCAAAAAAGCCGCAGTTTGGTCTCCTTGTAGATGTTGTAGCCGCTGAAAAATTCATCGGCTCCTTCACCGGTCAGTACGACTTTAAACCCGGATTCACGCACTGCCCTGGAGAGCAAGAACAAAGGGGTCGGAGCACTGCGCAATATGGGTTTCTCGCAATGCCAGACCACCTCTTCCAGATTGGCGAGGATATCTGCATTGCCGCTTTTAAAAAAAGTGTGATCCGTGTCGAGGAAAGATGAGGCGAGTTCTTGGTACATTTTTTCGTCATAATGTTCATCTTCGAAACCAATCGAGAATGTGTGCAATTTGCCGTTGGCTTTGCAGATCAAAGCGGTAATGATCGAAGAATCAAGCCCGCCGCTCAAATAAGCACCGACAGGGACATCAGAACGCAAACGGATGGTGACCGCGTCAGCCAGCAAGGTTTCCAGTTTGGCAGCAGCCTCCTTGGTGTCGCGCAGGGTGTCATCAGGATGATGCGGAAACCGCAACTGCCAGTACCGTTTGATTTGTTTGTGGCCGGACTGCAGATCCAAAAAGCAACCAGCGGGCAATTCGTTGAACTGCGTAAAAGGAGTTTGTCCTGGAATGGGGCACCATAAAGTAAAGGTTTGGATCAGGCCGTATAGATTGAGGGTCGGACGTTCTGCCAGAGCTGTG
Organism: bacterium; assembly: GCA_029565675.1. Classification (GTDB taxonomy): domain Bacteria; phylum Zhuqueibacterota; class Zhuqueibacteria; order Residuimicrobiales; family Oceaniaggregativiventaceae; genus Sulfursilanivivens. The sequence goes on along the minus strand of JAKQNP010000032.1, from coordinate 271,310 downwards.
CTCAGAGCTTTCATCTCCGAGGCGAAGATCAAGCGATCGTCATCGTCGCTGTAGAAAAGCGGGCAGATGCCCACTGCATCGCGAGCCAGCAGCAATCGTTGTTGCCGACTGTCCCATATGGCAAATGCGAATTGTCCGTTGAGCTGATCGAACAGGTGCTCCTGGTGTTCTTCATACAGGTGCAAAATGACCTCGTTGTCCGATTGAGTTCGGAAACGATGTCCCTTTTTGCACAGTTTTTGGCGAAGCTCTACATAGTTAAAGATCTCACCATTGCAGACCAACCACACGGTCTGGTCTTCATTGCTCATCGGCTGATGTCCGCCTGCCGGATCGATTATGCTCAAACGGGTATGCCCGAGAATAACGCGGTCGTCGAGGTAAATCCCTTGACCATCTGGACCGCGATGACCGATGCTCTGCAACATTTGTTGCACAAGGTCGAGATGTCGACAGACATCGGGCTCGGGGTGTTTAAAAAAATGTCCAACAATACCACACATAGTGTTCCTTTGATTCCTGCTGATTTTCCCGCGGTCGCTTAACTGGCCACCAGCACCTTGGTTGAAGCAACGGGTTTGGGCCGTGTGCGGCGCAGGCGTTTTTCGTTGGTTCTCATGGCGGTGGTTGGGAATTCTGGAATGATTTCATTGAGCTTTTGCACAATCGCTTTTTGGTCGCCGCGACGGGCCATAAACTCGAGATCAATAATATGGCTGTCCAAAACTGCGGGGTTTTGTTTGGCTTTTTGAATGATCCGGCGGACGAGTGGATGGGATGTTGCCAGCGAGATCTCATTCTGGCTGACCAGCTCTTCATAGATTTTTTCGCCGGGGCGCAAACCCGTATAGACGATTTTGATGTCATTGCCGGGTTTCATGCCCGCCTGTTTGATCATTTCTCGCGCCAAATCCTCGATGCGGATCAGTTTTCCCATTTCCAGGATATAGATGTCGCCAGAACTGCCCATAATCACCGCCTGCAGGATCAGGTTGACAGCTTCTGGAATACTCATAAAATAGCGTTGTACTCTGGAATCGGTCACGGTGATTGGCCCGCCTGAACGGATCTGCTCAAGGAAAAGCGGCACCACGCTGCCATGGCTGTTGAGCACATTGCCGAAACGAACAGTGATAAAATTTGTTCTGCTTTTTTGTGCCAAACTTTGCAAGAACATTTCCGCAACGCGTTTGGTTGCTCCCATTACGCTGGTGGGATTGACGGCCTTGTCGGTGGAGATGAAAACAAAATAGCCGACTCGATAGTGGTGGCTGGCCAGAGCGATGATTTTCGTGCCCTGGATGTTGTTTTTGACCGCTTCGTCGGCATTTGATTCGCCAAACGGAACGTGTTTTTGTGCTGCCGCATGAAAGACAATATCAGGTTTGCGAGTTTTAAAAATCATCGCCATCTTTCTTCGATCCAGGATGTCACCCAGGAGATAAAAGATTTTTGTGACTCGACTGTCGCTGTACTTGCCCAGTTCACAGCCCAATTCGTAGAGATAATTCTCGCTTCTGTCGATAAGGATCATTTGGGCCGGTGCGTAACCTGCAATCTGGCGGCACAACTCAGCGCCGATCGATCCACCCGCGCCGGTAACCACGACGCGTTTGTTGTGAATAAAGGAGCGGATAGCTGTGAGGTCCAGGTGAATGGTATCGCGTCCCAAAAGATCGGAGATATCGACATTGCGAATCTTTGCCAGCTGGATTTTGCCGCTGACCAGATCGGAAACAGCTGGTATCATTCGATACTTGACCTGGGCCTTGTCGCAATAATTGAGAATCGATCGCATCTCTGTTGAGCTGATTTTGCTGACTGCGATCAGCACCTCATCCACACGCAGGGTCTGCACCAGATCTGGAATCTCCGCCCGGTTGCCCAAAACGCGATACCCATGAATGTGGAGACCCTGTTTTTTGGGATCATCGTCGATAAATCCCACAATTTTGTAGAGGTGGCCATTCTTTGCCAGATCCCGAACCGCCATCTCTCCGACATCCCCGGCGCCGACGATCAGAATATTGATATGCGGCGTATAGCTGGATGCGGTCGGTCTTTCGCTCAAGAGGCGAAGCAAACACCGCAGACCGCCCATAGCCATGATCAATATAATGCTGTCGATGATAAAGATCGAACGCGAATGCCCCCCCAAACCGAAGTAAAAAACACCGATGATAATCGCACCACTGCTGAGCAACACCGCCTGCAAAATCTGCATCACATCTCTGATGCTCAAATATTTATAGAGCGTGCGATAGAGTTTGAAATACAAAAACGCCAGAGCGCGAAAGCCAAGCACGATGCTCAAGCTCTGCAGCATGGTTTGAAATTCGGCTTCTGGAATGGACCAGTCAAACCGCAGACAATAGGCGAGGATGTAGGAGCAGGATGCCAAAACCATGTCCCAAAAAAACAAGGTCGGCCAGGGATTTTTTCCTATCAATGAATTGGGCTTGATCGTACCGATGACCGTCTCCTTAATCCCCAGGACCAGAAGGCGAAAGTCGGTGCTAAGGCTACAGTTGTCGATATAGTTCAGATCCACTTTAAGCTTGTCCGGCAGGATGTAGCGAATATAAAAGTCCTGAGCATCTTGAACATCGGAAGGCAGCATCTCTTCCTCATTGCGGCCGATAATTTGTGCCGGCCCGACCATTCCCGGCCTGACCGTCAGAATCCTTTTTTGCTCGGTCGTGTAATGCGACACAATTTCTGGCAACTCCGGGCGCGGGCCGATAAGGCTCATTTCGCCCTTGAGTACGTTCCATAATTGCGGCAACTCGTCAATTTTGGTCAGCCGCAACAGCCGGCCGAATGCCGTATTGCGAGGATCACCTCCAATGCTGATGCCACCATTTTTATCTGCATCGACGACCATGGTTCGGAACTTGATGATCTTGAATAAATTGCCATCTTTGCCCACCCGCTTTTGGGTAAAAAAGATCGGTCCGGGCGAAAAAATTTTGTTACCCACAGCGGTCAAAACAAAAAAAGGCGACAAGAAAAACAGTCCTGATGCAGAAAAGACAATATCAACCAGTCTTTTGAACATAATCAGCCTTGTTTTTTAAATTCCGGTTTTGGTGGTTGCTGAGCCAAGTCCGCACTACCCTTGCCACGCGTTCGACTTGAGTTGGTTCGAGATCTGGATAAAGCGGCAATGACAGCGCAGAAATATAGGTTTTTTCCGCCTGCGGAAAGTCTCCCCATTGATGGCCGAAGCGCTTCCGATAATAGGGATGGAGGTGCAAGGGAATAAAATGCACACTTGTACCGATGTCCATTCTAGCCAACGCGTCGATCAACCGATTTCTTTCCGCCGGCAGCTCGCTCGACTGCAGCCGAATGACGAACAGGTGCCAGGCATGCCGTGAATCTTGCGGATGAGGGGGTAAAAGTATCTCTTGTGTACCAGCAAATGCCTTCATATAGAGCTGTGCCAGTTTTTGGCGTTTGCTTTGCAACCGGTGAAACTTGGCCAATTGGACCTGACCAAGGGCGGCTGCCAGATCGGTCATGTTGTACTTAAACCCGGGCTCGCAGATCTCATAGTACCAGTTGCCGGCTTTCGAATAGCGTTTCCAGGCATCATGGCTCAGACCGTGCAAGCTCAACGATCTGATCTTTTCCGCGATCCTGTGGTCCGCAGTGGTGACCATGCCGCCTTCGCCAGTGGTCAAATTCTTGGTGGCATAGAAACTGAAAGCCGTGGCATGTGACAAGGTCCCTATCGGTTTGTTGTGATAAGCGGCACCAAGCGCATGCGCGGCGTCTTCGATGACCACCAGATTGTGCCGTTTTGCAAGGTCGAGTATTTGATCCATCCGACAAGGTTCCCCGGCAAAATGAACCGGGATGATCGCTTTGGTTCGATTTGTGATGGCAACCTGGATTTTCTCCGGGTCGATGTTAAAGCCATCTGGCAGAATGTCGACAAATATCGGTCTTGCTCCCACATGCAGGATGACTTCACCGGTGGCGGCAAACGTATAAGGTGTGGTGATCACTTCATCTCCCGGCCCGATTCCGTAAGCCACCAAACTGAGATGCAAAGCTGCGGTGCAAGAATTGACGGCGACGGCATAGGGCACATCGAGATATCGCGCAAATTGAGTTTCGAATTCGCGTGTTTTGGGTCCGGTGGTCAACCATTTGGATTCGAGCGTGTGGACGATCGCGGCCACCTCATCTTCATCGATTGCCGGAACGTTAAAGGGAATTCGCTGGTTTTCTACTTCGAATGTGCTGTTGAGCATGGTTTGCTTTCTCAATGTTTTGGCGTTTTATTTGGATTCGTTGCCAACAGAAAACAACCCGATTCCTTGGTAAAACAAACCAACCAAAGCTCTACAAAATCCCGCATTAATCGTGATTGGTCGGTGAATAATTGTAGCGATAGTACCTCTGTTGATAGTAATAGGGCAACACTTGATTCCGATCGTTCAAAACCACGCCAACAAGTGGGCAGCCGGATTCGGTAAGGACGTCGATGGCGCGTTTGATGACGGTGCGTGGAGTCTTGCCGGCTTTTACCACCATGAGGATACCGTCGACGACCTCGGCCAGGCGAAGGGCATCGCTGACAGGGATGATGGGCGGCCCATCAATCAGAATCAGTTTGTAGTACAGGCGAATGTGGTTGATCAACTCTTTGGTTTCGTTGAGCTGCAACAATTGAAAGGGTTTGTCTTCATACCTCCCGGCGGTGATCAGATGCAGGTTGCGAAAAGCGGTTTTATGGATGACCTCTGTCAACCGCTTTTTGTTTAGCAAAATGTCCGCCAGTCCGCCGTCACGGCTCAATCCGAATCTTTTATGCAGCTGCGGCTTGCGCAAATCCCCATCGATGAGGACAAAATAGTCGGAGGAGGAGAGCGTCCCGGTTATCGCCAGATAAGAGGCCACTGTTGTTTTCCCCTCTCCTTCTGTCGCGCTGGTTACCATAAGCACTTTTTTATGTTCGCCAAAGTCGCGAGCCGCCAGTTTGCTCAAAAGTTGATAAAAGTCGGAAAAGCAGGGCGAATTTTCATTGAATTGATAGATGCTGTTGTTAAGCGCTCTCTCGTTCATCACCACTCCCTTTTTAATTTTTGACCGAATAAGTCCTTGTACCCTTTGGACAGGTCAGCTAAAAGATTATCAACACAAAGATCATCAGGGTTAGCAGTGCAGTGATCAAAATGGCCATCTCTTTGATCCATTTTCTCTGCTTTGTGGGCATCTTTATTTTCGGTATTGTTGCCAGAACAGGAACGCGGAGATATTCAACCACTTCTTCCGGGTACTTGATCGATAGATCGATGGATTCGAGCCCGACGAGAATTCCCAGTCCCAACAGACCGCCCAGAAAAGCTGCTATCATCATGATCCGCTTGCGATTAGGCTTGATTCGCTCGAGCGGTCGTTGCGGCGGCGCGAGAATTTGATAGCGCATCTTGGCTTCTCTCAGCTGCGCGGACTCGCGTATTTCGGTGCCCTGCATCTGCTGCGACAACAGCTCGTAAATATCGCGATTGGTGTTGATCTCGCGCAGCAATCGCTCGCGCAAGACCTGCTGCGAAGGTTCATTCTTGATCGTTTCGTTGTGGGCATTGAGAATCATACCAAAACTTTCGAGTGTTTCGTTGATGATGGCTAATTCGATCTCCAATTTTTCCAGTTTAATCAGTTGCGCACGGATTTCGGAACTTAATTGTGCGCTGTACTTGTTTATCGATGACTCTATTTTTTCATGCAATTCTTTTTTCAAACGACCGATCTCTTCGTTTAGCTGTACCACTTCAAGGTCGCGCCAGGTGAATTGGCGATACAACATGCAAACATTTTCCGTTCTGCTGAGCAATCTGGTTCGAATTCCTGCTATTGCACGATCAAGGTCGCGCCTGAAAGCGACAGGCGCAGCAGCTGTTGCGTTTTTTAATGTCTCTATTTCGTCGGTGGTGCTTTTTTTCTCGATTTGGGTGGCCAGAACAATGGATTGTATTTCTGCGGTTTTTTCAGCACTCAACTGGCTGTTGTCGATTCCACTGCGGGTCATGCCGCTGTTAAAAGTCCGAAGCCGGTTTTCCGCTTCAATCATCCGCTGTCGATATATGGAGAGCAGTTCATGGCTTAACGAACTGGCGGCGTTGACCGATTGCAGCTGGCGTTTCTGGGTCTCATCGATGGCCATCTGGGTGATTAAAGAGCAAAGCTGATAGGCTTGCTCAGGAGTTTTGCCCCGTGCGCGTATTTCAAAGGTGTTGTAACTGGTGGATCGTGCACCAATGCGCTTTTGCAGATGCTCGATATAGAGCTGTTGCATAAGTTCATTTCTCGGCATATGGGGATATTGCGCTTGGAGATCCTCGCTCTGCTGGATCATCTTGGCGTCCATCTCGATATCAAGGCTGTCGTAAACCAGCAACAAAAAGTCGTTGCTGGTGATCAACCGGCGGAGAAATTCGATCTCCTGCAGCTGCGGCACACTGGGGACAAAACGCAAATTTGATCCGGAGAGGAGGTCGGTGTCCAGAACCATCATCGAGGTCCGTGATTCGTATTCTGGATCGATTGTGAAGGCCAAAAATAAACCGATGCAGATCGAAAGTCCAAGAGCCAAGGCCGGGATGTACCATTTTTTGCGTATCATTTGCATCCAGATTTGCAAGTCTTTGGTGCTGCTTGTGGGAAGCATTGGCAATTCCTTCACTTTTATCGATCTGCCCATGTGTCATAGACTGCAGCAGTAACCACTGCCGCTGCGGCGATCATGAATAGGTCCCAGACAAAACTTTCGCGAATTGTGAGCTTGCGCGGTACAAAGATGGTGTCGCCTCCTTGTACCAGAAATAGGTTGGGAACAGAGCCCTTGATGTAGCGATCGACATCCACATGGGTGACGGTCGAATAAGCGCCGATTTTGCGGATCACCCGTATCTGGCTCAAACGCGCTTGCGGGGTCGGACCTCCGGCAGTGATCAGTGCCTCCAGCAAATTCAGCGTTTTGTTAAAAGTGTGGACCCCTGGCGTGCCTACCTGGCCATAGATGAACAGGACGTTTTCTTGATTCTGTACCGCATTCATGCCAGGCGCCACCGAGGACCCAATGATTTCCGGCACATAGATATTGTCCCCAGGCAATAGCGCTGGCAAGGTGTGCACAGAGTTGCGCCGCAAAGCATCGGCCAGATCGATGCTTTGGGCCAGCGTCCCGTTTTCGCTGGTCCGTATCAATAAAATCCCGCCGAGGTTGGCATCTGATGTCGGACCGCCAGCCTCCATAAGCAAATCCCACAGCCCAGGTAATGTGGAAAAACTGTATTTGCCGGGGTTTTGTACCTTGCCCATGATATAGACTTTGCGACTGCCATACTCTTTGACGGTGACTGTTGCGCTGGTGATTCTTCGATTGAACAGCGATACCCGGTCGATGATCTCTTCCGCCAACTGATCGGCTGTCAATCCTGCTGCCCTCAGTGTGCCACCCACTGAAAGCACGATTGTGCTGTCCATCGCCACCAGAGTGGTCACATTCATCTCCTGGTCTTGCCAGAACGCGATGCTCAGCAGATCTCCTGGACCGATGATATAATTCTTGGGGGTTTGGGCGGTAACTGTCACCATAAATCCCAGGAGCAAACATGCACAAACCATGTGAAGTTCAAGTCGTTTCACAACCGAGCTCCTCTGTAAAGGAATTAAGGAAGCGTCTGACCGCTGACCAGATTGCTTCCGGTGTTCGAGCCTTGAGAATCATATACAAAAATTTGATAATAATAAACTTTGGCACTGGCCAATCCCTGATCGGTGAAACTGTTGGTGTCCTGGATATTGATGATCGTTACGGGCGCCTGGGCTGTATCGATGATTGGCGTTGTTGAGCGAAAGAGACGATAAGAATCAAAATCGCTGTCGCGGTTGCGGCTCCACACCAGTTGCAGAGATTTGGCCACTGTAGCCACCGGCGCTGCCAATTGAACGGCTTGTGGCGGCTGATTGGCCGGGGTAACCACAGACTGAATGTTGGACCCTGTCGCCACCCCCCGCTCATTGAAAAGGTAAAGGCGATAATAATAGGTCGTTTCGCACTTGAGATCGGTGTCGAGATAAAAACTCACCCTGCGATCGTTTGTGTAAAAAATCGGCACGGTTGCGGTGAGAGCGGGCGTCGTCGAGCGTACCAATCGATAGGAGGCGAAATCGGTGCTCGTTGCGGTTTGCCACGAGATGGCAACCTCAGCTGCCTCAGTCAGAACAGGGGTGTACAGCTCAAGACTCTGTGGCGGATAAAAATCCGGCAATTGGACTCTGACGATGTTGCTGGCGGAGGAGAGCCCCTGCTGGTCGCTTACCAGGACACGATAATAATAATCGATCTTGGGTTCTAGCAGTGAGTCCAGACAGGCGGTCTGTGTCTGTTCGGTGCAAATGCGAACCAGGGTTGCGTTTTTTTTCAACAATGGATCGGTCGAGCGATAGAGCCGGTAATTGAGAAAATCGCCATCCTGGCAAATGGTCCAGGCCAATTGCACGGCACCCTCTTTTCCTTGCACGGGTTCAGGAGTGAAGAGTTCTACCGGTGTGGGCAGTGAGCGAATTGTCAAGGTCTTGTTGGCCTGTACATTTTCTGCAACATTCCCAAGGCGATCGGTGAATTTGCCGATGATGGCGGCATTTTGCACATCCAGATAGGGCGGGATGACATAATCGAGAGTGTAGGTGCCGTCATCGGCAAGTTCATCTCCTTGAGTGGCATCGTCAAATAAACGCTTGTTGAGGATGAGGTTGCCGATATCGAATGAAGCGGTTCCATAAGGTTCGCCGGCAACCAGGGTAACTCTGAGGGTGTCGCCGGCAAGCATATAATCGGTTTCGATTGCAATCCGGAAGGAGGAGATGGCCGCATGAGAGTCCAGGATGATGTCATCATGAATTCCTGTCGTGCTTTGATTGCCGTCTGCGTCGCGAAAGATGACATAGATGCGTTTGTTGCCATCCCCTTGCGATAATGTCCATTGTTTTGTGCTAACGAAAGGCAACCACGAAGCGCCATGTGGCAGAGTATCGTTTTCGATCTGCATCAACTGCGCTCCAGCCGGACCGATGATATTCAAATTGGCATCGGCTGTTTTTGCGAATTCAGCACCGTTGTTGATAGAAATCGAATAGACCCCCGGTGTGGCGACGATTTCTGCGGAGGGCGGTCCCTCGTATTGATCACTGTTGACAGCAGTGATACAATACGTGTAGGGCATGCCATTTCGCACCTCTGTATCGATAAACACCAGGGAGTCACAATGGCTTAAAAGTGCCATCTCCGTCAACAAAGTGTCGCGGCGATATATGTTGAAAGCTGCACTTTCTTGCAGCGAGCGATAGGACCAGGAAAGAAAAACGGTGTTGTCGGCCACTTGCGCTGTTATTCCCAGCGGTGCTTGGGGATAGACCGTGGGGTGGACAGAAACCGGGTCGTCAAAGTCTTTTCCGCAGCTCGAAACGATAAGGAAAAGACACACAGAGATCGTGCAGATCGAAAAATGGCGGATTTTCTTGCCAGTATGTAGGGTAAAAGGAGCCTTTTGGCAACCATGGGTGCCGGTACACTTTTGGTGCGATTTCATGCTTCTCCCTTCTCCATTGGCCAGGCAAGCTTTTTAAAAATTCCAGACCAAACCGAACGTCGTTGTCGGCCCATCATATCCCCATGTTTGGGTAAACGGAACAAACTCGATTTCCCGTTTGTGTTGGGGAAAAAACAAAACAGCGTCTAAAAGATTATAGGCATAGATCACTGCTGCTGTTGCGATGAGCGCTTGCCGCAGGTCAAAAGCCTTGTTCAAACCATCATGCGCTGCGACGACTTGTTGCCAAGCTGCCGGTTCCGAGGCAAAACTTTTACTTTTCTGCAGATACTCAGCTGTTCGGAGTTCGTATTTATCTTGTTTCTCGCTATACTGCCAATGTGACCATCCGGCGGCCAGAATAGCAAGCATCTGGGCAGAGGTGAAGATCCGGCTCTTCAACGGTTGTTGCGAATAAGCCTGACCCCATCCAGTGAAGACCAGCGAGCGCACAAAGGCTTTTGAGCGCCGCAAGGGGTGGAGGGAGATGTTGATGGAGTCGATTGGGGCATTGCCAAATTGTACATCCATCTTCCAGCGCTCATAGCCGATTTTTTCGGCCATCAGCCGGTAATTGCCGGTGATGTCATGCGGAAAACGGCAGGGTGTCTTGCCGATGATTTCGCCTTCCAGATAGACGGTCGCGCCGACCGGTTGGCTGGAGATAGCAAATCCATTGGCATACGGGCGGTTTGGATCGGTTTGAGCCCCGACCGATGCGGTGCTACCGATCAACAGAGCCCATATCAACAAGTTCTTTTTCACATTTTTCCCCTCTCTCAGGGTGCCCCACGTCAAACCGCGCGAATTTTGGCCAATGGTTGCGAAATGCGATGAAAAAAGTTGGAAAAATTGGACAAATCAATTATATTTAAAATAAAACAGCCTTCTAGAGGAATGAAGATTCCACTGGATTGCTGCCACGAGCTACCAGGACAAAGACTTGGCCGAGTCCCCTGGTAGCTTTTTTTTGCGTATTTGAGTTAGATATAGGCGCAGTTCATGCTCTGTTGCTCATGGACAAACTGTTCTGCGGCATCGACAACTTTTTCTATTTCTTCCACATTCAGTGGTTTCAACGCATAATAGAAAATTCCCAATTCAGCAATTTCACCGATGGTGTGTTCCGAGTTATCCTCGGAAAAAATGATGATCGGCAAACGCGGCCGGATTCTGCGGATGATGTTGATCAATTCCAAATTCGAGTTGTTTGCCAATTCGAAATCGAGGATAAAATAGGCGACTTCTTGGGTCAGCACCTTGAGTATAGAGTGCAATTTTGATTTGGTGATATAAAGATTGCAATCTCGTTTCACCAAAATCTGGCCCAGAAGACTGATGATCCCAGGGTCCTCGGTGGCGACGACGACAGAAGATTTCATCCAGACCTCATAAATTTAGTGCGATCGTTATCAACGATTCATGGGCCGACCGGCTATGGTGAAATCCGGCAGTCAAACGAGGGACAGAAATCCCTCGATCGGCAATCACTTGTTCAGCCTATCGCGATCCGATGAAGCCTGATTTTTTTCGTCAATGAAAACCTGGTTGCGCAGCCTAAAGATGCCTATCCTATGAGGAGAGGTAGAAGAATAAAACGCGTTGTCTGCATTTGGTAAAGCAGAAAACGTGCCAAATATTACAGCAAGGCATTTTGGTGATTTAAAAACATATAAAACAATTATATATAAGCCGTGCGACTGTTGATCGGTTTTCAGGTGCTCTGAGCGGTGGATGTACAGTTTTTTGTACAATTGCGGGGAATAGAATACTAATCACTTAATTTTCAATCAGATCGGTGGTGTTTGCAGATTTGAGCAGTTGGAATACAGGCCTTTTTATCTGGTGCCTCCAATTTGCAAGTTGTCAGTTTTGATGATTTTATAGATGGTGCTGCGGCTTACTTTGGCCTCTTTGGCCATTTGTGAAATGTTGCCGTCATATTTTTTGCTTAACGATGCGAAATATCGGGCACAAAATGTCTGCAAGTATCTCTGTTTGGCCTTTTTAAAACTGAGCGCTTCAACTTTCTCGACGATCGGGCTTGTATTAAGCAGAATAGTTTCCGGGAGATCTTGCGGATTGATGATCTCTTTGTCGCTGACAGAAACCAACCGCTCTGCGATATTCTGCAATTCGCGGACATTCCCTGGCCAGACGTAGATTTGCAGCACTTTCATGGCTTCTGCGGAGATTTTGAGTGATTTAAGCTTATAAATGCGGCAATATTTGTTGAGGAAAAATGAAAGGAGGAAGGGGATATCCTCTTTGCGTTCACGCAAAGGCGGCAAGACGATCGGCACCACATGCAGGCGATAAAAAAGGTCTTGGCGCAGCCGGTTTTGTTTGACCGCCAATTCCGGATTTCTGTTTGCGGCTGAAATGATCCGGATATCGACACGGATCATTTTTTGTCCGCCGATTCGGCGAAACTGGCGCTCCTGAATGACGCGCAGCAATTTGGCTTGCAGTGACATATCCAGTTCAGTGATCTCATCGAGGAACAGCGTGCCGCCGTTTGCCAACTCGATCAGACCAGGTTTGCATTGTACCGCGCCGGTGAATGCCCCCTTTTCATAGCCGAACAATTCGCTCTCGAGCAAGCTGCTTGGCAAGGCCACACAATCGAGCGGAATAAAGGGATTGTTGCGCCGCTCACTCAAGTGATGGATGGTTTTGGCGACCAGCTCTTTGCCGGTTCCGGATTCACCAGAGATAAAGACATTGGCATTGGTGCGCGAGACTTTGATCAGGAGATGGTTGAACTTTTTCAGCGAGGGGGGATAACCCAGATCGTTTTCAATTTCAAAAAAATGAGCCGTTTCTCTTGCCAGGGCGGCATAGGGAAAAGCGTGAATCAAGTGTTCGGAGCTGGCCACCATGTCGCAGAGCTTTTCCCGTGTCAGCGGCAATTCGATATAATCATAAGCGCCGCATTTGATCGCCTTGACCGCTAGAGCGACATTTGAACGGTTTGCCATGAAAATGACTGGCGTATGGGGATTCCATTCCCGGGTAAAGTTCAACACCTCAAAACCATCTTCATCCGGCAGATCGATTTGAGTAAAGATAAGATCCGGCTTGAGTTTCTCGATCGCCTTTTTTGCATTGACTCCACATTCGACAACAATGCACTCGATGCCCAATTCCTTGAGCCATTGTTGTGCTTCGGTGGAAACCTCACGCTTTTGATGCGCAAACAGGATGCCCGACATTGCTTTTTCCTACTCTCAGCAATGCGATTTCGATCGCGCGGCACAATATGCAAAACCCTTGTTGACAAACGAATCTTTTGGCCTTACGGTCGAAATGATCATGTGCTGCAAATGGCCAACCAGATGCTTGGATCAACAACTTTTTTTCTGGAGGTGAAAAATATGGTGTCGCAGTTCGAATCGTCTCCGAGCCTATCCTAAGGCACCAGGGCTGGTCTGCAATCGCGGTTCAGTGAAAAGTTTCGGCGGGTTTCTTTTATTCCCCAGCAATCGTTTGTGGGATGGATCCATTGTTGTCTGCGACAACATTATAAAGATAATATGAAAACTTGCGCAAAACAAGTAAAAACGACAAAAAGATTAAAAAAAAGAGAGCCTTAGTCGTTAGATATAATTTCTTTGCGCCTCGATAAATGAATGCGACTCATTTGTCCATGCCGCCACCTTTATCCAGTTCCGTGCCCGCCGGAACGGCCATCCGCACTGTCACATCCCGAACAAGCGCCGGCAATTCAACCCCGTCTGGCAACAGGCGAAAAGTCGATCCTTCCACCTCGATCACCATGCCTTTATCCAGGTTTGATGAAATGCGCAAATTCAAACTATACCCACCCATGCGCAGATTGCACTTAATCTCTCCCAGCTCGGTGAGCAAGCGCGGTCGGATTTGCACGCCCGCAGGATTCGTCCGGATGCCCAGGATCTGATACACCAACAGCAGCAGGGTTTCGGCAAAAGTCCATGGAGTAAAACCGACTTGCGGGCAAGGGGGAATCGGTCGTTTGCCATAAAATTCGAAAAAGGTACCGGATTCGGCTCCGGGCAACCTCTCCAGCCAACGCAACACACGCCAGACCGCTGCAGGTTGGTTGGCCTGGCACAAGGCGCGGGCGATGAACAAACTCGCAAATGGCCATGGCCCGGGCGAGTCAGGTTCGCTGTCGATATGATAACGGCCATAGCCCCCACCAGACCATCGCTGGTTCCACAACTTTTCCAAATCCGCAAATGTCTCCCGGGCCAACAGATCCTGAGGGTCGATCTCCTCCCAGGCGATCAGCAAAGCAGCTGAACTGTCCGGATTGAGCGGATGGGGTATCGGTTGAGACAGGGGAACTCCCGGCGGTAAAATATCAATCGACTCCGGCTGCAAGTTGTGCTGTACCTCGCCATCCAATCCTTTTCTTTTGACCAACCTGCCCCTGTCGATCATGCCATAACGCGGATGCTGGAGAATGGTGGTTTTCAAGTCCTGAGCTCGTTTTTGCCACCGCTTCGCTGTCTCCTCATGACCAAGTCGTGTGGCGAGTTCAGATGCACAGCGCAGGCCGCGGCTCACCCACATCTGATACATCAGTTCAAAACCGTCCTCGACGCCGTGCAACGCCGAACGCTCCCAATATTCACGGCGGTTGTGCAGCATCCCGCTTTCCTGGTGGACGAATTCAGGGCGGAAGGGAAAATCTGCCACTCGTTCGATGGTTGGCCAATTATCCTTCAGCAACGAAAGGTCGCCGGTCCAGTTCGTGTACAGCGCTGTTGCCGTGAGCAGTTCGCCGTTTTGATCCAGCTCGACGTCTGCTGCCTCTCGGCGCTGGCCGGAATCGATGGTGTCGCCTTCCGGGCTGACCGCGTGAGTCAACAGCCGCTGCAGCAACACCCGGGCGCGCTCAAATTGCCCCGCAAGAACCAATCCCATCGCAATAAACGATTGATCCCGCACCCATTCAAGGTTGTATTGCCAAATGCTCGCGTCCAACCGACCATTGGCGGCCATGTTGCTGGTGATTTGAACGGCTGCCGATCTAAAGAGATGATTGATAAAGTCATTGTCTGATTGGAATGACGTTGTTTTTTCCCAATACGCCGTTGTTGGCGCGGAGATGTGCAATTGATCGGTTAGTTCGATCTCCACCTTATCGGCAGTCAACAGGTATTGAAAACCCAGGGTGGTCATCGCGCCGGGTGCCAAGTCCACCGAGCTGTTGATCATTTTTCCGGGTACACCGGTCTTGATGCACAAGCCGAATTGGTCCTTCGACCGGTTGCAGAGGGTCACCCGCCGCACCAGACGAGCCTGCACCAGATCAGGACAATAAAACTCTTCCTCGACGTGCAAAGTTCGGGTTTTCCAACGCACCTGTACAACCGGCACCCTGATCTCTTTTTTCCAACAGCTGTCGATGCTCGATCTCTGCAGAGATTGTTTTTTGCCATTGCAGTCAAGCTGCAGCGCTGTCGCTGCAATGCCGCGCCGCGGATCAAATGTCAAGGAGTTTTGTTTGCGCCCAAAGACTTCCGGATTCATAATCAGCAAACCGACGGGAGTGCCGATTTTCCCCCGGCATATCTGCACCCCGGCCTGGATGTGGCCATTGCCAAGGAAAAAATAATGCGCACCATCCAAATTTGTTTTGGCATCCGCCACACTGCGGCGGAGATCCTCGTTATAACAAAGTTCAGCAGAATCCATAGTTGTGTTCCAGTCGAGTATTGGATTTGATTATCAGTTTGCAGCCTGCGCGTGCGGGGTGATTAGCGTGAAAGTATTGGTATTTGCAGAGTATCGCCTTGTCGCCTCAGATCTACAACCAACAACGGATATCGACACTGCGCATGCCTGCTCGTCGCGCAGCTTCCAATCCCAGATCACCGTCTTCGAATACCAGGCATGCTTTGCAGGGCACTTGCAGACGTCTTGCCGCTTCAACAAAGGTGTCGGGCGCTGGTTTGTGGTTGGCAACATCTTTTGCCGTCACGATTGCTGAAAAACAGCCACCAAGGCCGATCAGTTCGATGGTTTTTTCGACTATTTCTAGATATCCACCGCTTGCCACTGCGAGCGGCAATAGACCTGCATATTTCCTGACGATTTCAACTACCGGTTCGATGGGTTTGGCTTGCGGCATAAGTTGCAGGTAACGGCGAATCTTTTCCTGCACAAGCTCGGCGGTTTGCACAGTCACGTGGCTGCGTTCGGCCAACAGCCGTACCAATTCTTTGCCCGGCACTCCCGCCAGCTGGTAAAAGAGTTCTTCCGGAAATTCGATGCGATAGGGTGTTAAAGTTTCCACCCAGGCCTGGTAATGCAGGGGCATATTGTCGACCAATGTGCCATCGCAGTCGAAGATCAATCCTTTGATCGAGTCATCGATCGAGATTCTGCAGTTCTGTTTCACGCCAGTCGTCTTTTCTGTTTAAGTGGATTCTATCCGGTGAAACCGCTCGAGCGAAAAGCTGGAGGACCTTGTCCTATTTGGTGCCGAACAGCCTATCCCCGGCATCACCGAGCCCCGGCAAGATATAGCCATGATCGTTGAGCTGGTCATCCAGGGCTGCAGTATAGATCGGCACATCGGGATGGGCGCGGCGCAGGACCTGCACACCTTCGGGAGCCGCGACCATGCAGACGAATTTGATGTCTTTGGCACCTGCTTTTTTGACCAGGGTTACGGCTTTTGCTCCGGAACCGCCGGTTGCCAACATCGGGTCAGCGATGATGACATCGGTTTCCGGCAGGTTGGTGGGCAATTTGACATAATATTCTACCGGTTTGAGCGTCTTTTCGTCCCGATAGAGGCCGATGTGGCCAACGCGGGCGTTGGAGACCAACTCCAGCAATCCATCGACCATGCCCAGACCGGCCCGTAAAATCAGCACCAGCGAGATTTCGCGTGCCAAAATATGGCCTTTGGTTTTGACCAATGGCGTTTCGATTTCGATCTCTTGCAAAGGATAATCCTTCATCACTTCATAAAGCATGAATCCGGTCAATTCTTTGGTCAAACGGCGAAAATCCATGTGATCGGTTTTTTTATCGCGCAAAAGAGTCAATTTATGCTGGATGAGGGGGTGCTGAATGATGTTTAATCCATTCATATCATCTTCCTGTGCTGGTGTTATACCAAAAGGTTTTTGGCAATCATTTTCTCTTGGCAATCTGGATTGATTCAGAGCCAGAGCGCCTTTGTGCTTGTGATTTTATTTGCCGACGGATGTTGTCAATGATAGCGATTCTTGCTCACAAAGGCAAAGAAAAAGCAGCAGATTGGCTTTTTAGATCGATAAAATTGCTTCATGGCAGCAGAATGATTTTGTGGAGCAATTCTCTGCTGCCGACTTGCAGCCCGCTCCAATCCGGATTTTGCGCTGCTACCAGTGCCACTACCCCCGCCGCCACAGGCGCTGCCATGGATGTCCCGGTGGCATAACCCTAGCCACTGCGGTCTATGGTGCTGAGCAGATTGATGCCCGCAGCAGCCACCACGACTGCCCCCAGCGCAGTGGCTTGCTCGATTGCCCACTTTTCATATTCTGACGGTGAACTGATGGCTCCCCAACTGCAATTGATGACTTGTGCTCCATTCGCAGCGGCATAGAGAATGCCGGCCAATCCGTGTAAAATCGATCGATCGCTGGTGGGCGAGGAACCGTTGATAATCCTCAATTTGGCATTCCAGCTGCTGCCAGAGACGCCGATGCGGTTGTGGCTTACTGCAGAGGCAAGCCCGGCGACGTGGGTGCCGTGATAGCCGTTTACCGGCTGGTTGGGCAAGGGCGATGGATCGCCGCTGTCGTTGGCAAAGTTCCACCCATGAATGTCGTCGATAAAGCCGTTTTGGTCATCGTCGAGGCCGTTGTCTGGGATCTCGCCGGGATTATACCAAAGATTGGCCTGCAGATCCGGGTGCGTCAGTTCAGTGCCGCCGTCGACAATGGCGATTACCACATTACCCTGTTCGGCCTTGGCGATATCCCATGCCTGCGGGGCCGAGATCTGCGCGAGGTGGATTTGCTGCGGGAACAGAGAATCGTTTGGAATCGCAACCAGCGGATAAAGACGTCGCGGTTCGGCGATCTCGATATCGGGCAAGCTGTGCAATAGCGAAGCCAAATCTCGGGGATCTCGGTTGTCTGCATAATGCAAGATCCGCCAGTCAGAAGCACCCGGCACGAGGAAACGATCCGGGAAGACGGGTTCGATCCTGGTGATTGAATAGCGCTTCTGGATCGATTGCAGAGCCGCAGGGACAAACGCCTTTTTTAGCGTTCCGGAGCGAAGCTTGACCATGACCTGTTGCGGAACGATTTGCTGCTGCAAATCATGGCCTGGTTTTGTCTTTTCAAATGGAACGTTATCCGCAACTGGTTTTCCAACAGCAAGCAAAATAAGGAGCAGGGTGTAAACAAATCGCATGGGTGTAATCTCGAACAAACTGGGTTCGATTGCCTTCGAATGCAAAACGCCAAAAATCAAATTCAGATCAACATAACACTTTTATGGCTGCCATGCAAGCAAAGACGATCGAAAGAGGGAAGCGAAGGCTGGCAGATTTGGCTTGGTGGAACGAAGATTGTCTGACGCGGTTGGCCGCCGTTATTCGTAGCGCAGGGCATCAACCGGATCGATATGTGCGGCTTTCCGGGCAGGGAAATAACCGGCGATGAGTCCGATGGCGCCGAGCACCGATGCTGCCACCAACACCACGGCTGAATCCATCAGCGGTCGACTCAGAAATTGCATGGCGCCTTGGTCGGCCGGCAGCAACCAAATCAGTGCAATCAATGCTTTGGCCAGCAGCATTCCGGACAGACCACCAAGGGCGGAAAAGAGCAGGGACTCAAAAATGACTTGGCCCATGATATCCCGTCTTTTGGCGCCGACCGCACGTTTGACGCCGATTTCCTGCGTGCGTTCTTTGACCACGACGTACATAATATTTGCCACTCCGACGCCGGCGACGACCAATGTCATGATGCCCAGACTGCCAAGAAAAACCGTGATGCCCAAAAAGACTTTGTCCTGTTGTTTGATGAACTCGTCGTAATCCCAGATCTGCAAGGTCTTTTCATCCTCGGGATCGAAGCGATATTTCTTTCCCAGAATGCGATACAGTTCTCGCTTGATCCTGGCCGAATAGTGATCGCTCTGGGGTTTGATCGCGATGGAGTGCAAATAACGATTGCCATAAATACTCTGAAAAGTGGAAAAGGGAATGATTGCCCGGCGGGTATCGGGTCCATTGTTCATCGAGGTCTGCATTTTGGGTCCCATGATCCCCACGACTTTAAAGGGCACTCCATCGATATCGACTCGATCACCAATCGGCTGGTCGTTGCCGAACAATTCCCGGGTAATTTCGCAACCCAAAAACACCACCCGACGTCTTTCGTGTACATCGAGGTCATTGAGAAAGCGGCCGCCGCCGGTCGGGTACATTCGGCGCATGGCTTCAAAACTGGGATAAACGCCTTCCATATATGTTAAAGCGGTTTTATTTCCCCGCCGCAGCTGAGCATCCCAGCGGCCGATTTGTGGGCTGATCATGGCGATTTCCGGAATGGCCATCCTGAGCCGGTCGACATCTTCTTCGACCAGGTTAATCGAGCGGCCGACCGGCAGTCCCTGATACTTGCGGCTGGTCTGTCCGCCGTTGAGAACAATCACCCGATCGGCGGCGTTGAGCAAACCTTCCTGCATGCGGAATTGAAGACCGGCTCCAAATGCCATGAGCAGGATGACTGTTAAAGTCCCCCAGGTGATGGCAAAAACGGTCAAAAAAGCGCGGAGTTTTTGCCGACGGATATCCTGTATAAATTCGCGCAACAACATGGTCCAGCGCATGTTGAACTCTCCCAAATTTCCCCCAAGACCCCGGCAAATCGACTGTCTATTTCGAATAGCGGAGCGAGTCGATGATCTCACTGTTGGCGGCTTTACGCGCCGGGAAAAACCCCACCAACAGTCCGATCGAGCTCAGCAAGGCAACGGCAGCCAATGCGATTGGCCAGGACAACTTTGGATCGCCAACAAAATCTTCAAAGGGCAGCAGGCCAATCGCTTTGATCAAAAGAAAAGACAGGATAATGCCAATGGCTGCACCTGTCAGAACGATCAACAAGGATTCCATCAGAAATTGCAATAGAATCGCTTGCCGGGTCGCTCCGACCGCTCTGCGGATACCGATTTCTTTTGTTCGCTCTTGTACGGCAACATACATCATGTTGGCCAGTCCGATGCCTCCGACCATCAAAGTCATGGCACCGATGAGCGCCATGAACAAATTGAATCCCAGGGTGAAATAAAAGATGAATTTGTCCATCTCCGAAGTATCCCAAATCGAAAAAGCCTGGTCATCGCGGGGATCGAATTTGTATTTTTTCCCCAACACCTGGTACAATTGTTTTTTGGTCGCTTCAGTCAGATTGGGATCGTGCATTTTATAGACAAGGTTGCTCAAATGGGTGTGACCATACAAGGATTGAAAGGTCGTAGACGGGATGAAAACGCTTTCTTCATCGCGCATGCCATAGGAATAGTTTTGTACTTTTTTCTTCAACACCCCGATGATCAGAAAAGGGGAATCCTGTATAAAAATGGTTTTACCAACAGCAGGATCTTGTTCGCCGAAGAGGAAATTTTTCAGCTTGTCCCCGATAAAGGCAATGCGGCGCCGCTCTTTCAGATCCAGATTGTCTATCCATCGCCCGCCGGGTTGTGGGATTTGATGGCGCATCTCGCCATAGGCAACATCGACTCCCCCGATATTGGCATTGAAAACCTTGTCGTCCTTTCTGATCGGCACACTCCAGCGCCGGTATTCGGGAGTAATGGTGGCGATATTGGCAATTTCTTTTTGTAAAAGCGCAGCGTCTTCTTCGCGAAACTGGATCACCCGGCCGCGGGTAAATCCTTCGAACGGCATGCCCGTACGACCGCCGAACAGAATGACAAGGCCTTCTCCCATGCCGTGCATGTTTTTGCTCATTGCCCCTTTTAAGCCAAAGCCAAAAGCCAACAGAACCACCAGGCTGATGGTCCCCCATACAAGGCCGAACAAGGTCATAAGGGTTCGTGTTTTGTATTGCTGCAGGCAGGACCGGATCTCATGAATCGTGTCGATCAATAAGGTCAATTGGCAAAAATCCTCTATCCAAGTGTTTTGGGGACGAGCTGTTGTGCACCAACAAATGATCAGATGATTTCTTTAACCTCTTTTTCCAAAACTTCTTGTCCTTCCTGCAAACCGGACAAGATTTCAATTTGAATGGCATCGCTCAGTCCGATTTCGATGGACTGCTCTTTGGCTAATCCGTCTTTATCGGCCAGGCGGACAAAAGCCGAATCATGGCGAAAGGTAACCATCCGCTCCGGCAGGGTGAGCACGCTGTCCTTTTTGGCGATGATGATATGGGCGTTGGCGGAAAAGCCGGCGCGCAACACCGCATCGCCTGTGTCGTCGATTTGGATTTTTATCGGAAAGACGGTAATGTTGTTTTCTTTTTGTGCTTTCAGCGAAATCAGCTCGACGGTGCCCTTGATCAGCTTGCCCGGCAAGGCGCCGATCTGCAATTCGGCCGGCATGCCCTCGTGAATTTTGCCCACATCGATCTCGTCGATGGTACCTGAAAAAACAAGCTGTTGCATGTCTGCCATTTTCATCAGTTCGGTTCCGGCTTGATACGAGGTCAAGGGAACGACGGGGTCACCGACATTGACAGATCTTTCGAGAATCGTGCCGCTGATCGGCGCTTTGATCACGCTTTCGATCTGGGTGCCGGCGATGCGGACTTTTCCCCGCTCCAATAGATCCAGCCGTTCGGCAGCGATTCGATGTTTGATCACCGACTCTTCACATTGGGTGCGAAGATTTTCAAAGTGTTGGTCCGAGATCAGACCTTGTTCCTGCAGCTGGCGCTGGCGGTCAAGCTCGCGCTTGAGGTTTGCCAATTCGATGCTTCTCATTTCGACTTCGCGCTTGGCCTCGGCCAGCTCCAGCGGGGTTGGATCTGGTTTGACTTCGAGCAGGGCAGCGCCTTGCTGGACACGATCGCCGACTTCGACATACAGTTTGCCCACCACACCGGAAATCTTTGACTTGATCGCTATCTCGTCAATGGGTTCAATTGAACCAATGGCCAGCGCCTTTTGCACAATGGTCGCCCGCTGCACTTTGACCGACGCAGGTCCGGTTTTTTCAGATCTGTTGTTTTTTACCTGGGTGAGGATGATAGTGAGCAAAACCAACAGCAATGCGATTGCCACCAATGTCCACCGTTTTTTGTTCATCTTGGCCATGCAGACGGATCCTCCTTTGTTCTTCTGTTGCATGATACGCGGTGGAAAAGACTTTGTTACACTTTCGACCGTCAAGGGTAAATGTTTTTTCAAGCAGGAATTTCAGAACCACAGAGGCAAAACAAGTAAAAGCTCCTGCGGCGCTGGTGATGGCCGCAGGAGCAATGTGGGCTGATTTAGGCGAGGGCTTCCAAAATTTTTAAAACATGTTTGTAGAAAATGTTCACCGATTCGATGTGCACGCGTTCATCTGGAGAATGGGGGTGTTTCAGGGTAGGACCAATGGAAATCATATCCATGCCCGGAAATTTTTCCCCGATCAGCCCGCACTCAAGACCGGCATGGATGGCTTCATATTTGGCCGTTTTGCCGGTTACTTGCTTGTAGGTGTTAAGGGCGACTTTGAGCACATCAGATTCGAGATTGGGCATCCAACCCGGATAACCATCAGGTTGGTCAATGGTCGCGGGTGCCATGCCGGCGATCGCTGCGAGCTTGTCGCGAGTCGCTTTCAAAGCAGCCATATTGGAGCTTCGGCTGCTGAGATGAATCCGAATTTCATTGTTCACGCATTTGACCGATGCAACGTTGTTGGAGGTTTCGACCAGGCCTTTAATGCTGCGGCTCATCGCCAATGGGCCGTGCGGCAACGCAAAAAGCAAAGCCATCAGCTTGTTCTGAACCGTGCCGGGCATGACTTTGGGCACATCGCCTTTGACCGCTTTAACCGAAATTTGGATGTTCTGTTCTACTGGATTGAACTCGATTTGAATGTCCTTGCTCGCTTTGCTGATCCATTTCTTGACGGCATTCACTCGTTGCTTGTCCAACACGATGCGGACTTTGGCTTCGCGCGGGATGGCGTTGTGTTTATCGCCGCCTTCCAAACAGGCCAGTTCGAAAGGCACAATCTGACTCATCTGGTAGAGCAGGCGGTTAAGGATTTTCAAGGCGTTGCCGCGGCCTTCCTGGATATCGATTCCAGAGTGGCCACCGCGCAAACCGCTGATTTGAATCTCCAGGACCGTATCGCCTTTCGCTTTCTGAAAGCGGACCGGCAAATGGATGTGTGAATCCGCACCGCCGGCACAGCCGATGGAAAAAACGCCGAGATCTTCGCTGTCCAGGTTGATCAGCGTACGACCGGTCAGCCATTTCTTGGAAAGGTTCATTGCACCGACCAGACCGCGCTCTTCGTCAATCGTAAAGATGGCTTCGATCGGTCCGTGCACCAGGGATTTGTCCTCAAGAATCGCCAGCGCTGCGGCAACCCCGACACCATTGTCTGCTCCAAGAGTGGTGCCATCGGCTTTCAGCCACTCGCCGTCGATCACCACCTCGATTGGATCCTTGTCGAAATCGAACTTTTTGTTCGAATTTTTTTCGCATACCATATCCAGATGGCCCTGCAAGATAACCACCGGCGCTTTCTCATGGCCTGCAGAACCGGGTTTGCGGATCAAGATATTGCCAACTTTATCCTTTTGATAACTCAGGCCAAGTTTTTTTGCCACCGAAATCACATATTCACCGATCTTTTCTTCTTTTCCCGAAGCACGGGGAATTTTGCGGATTTCGTCAAAGTATTTCCACAAGAGCTTGGGTTTGAGGTTCTGCAACACGGACATGATCACCTCCTGAAAAAAATTGCCGGGTTTCGCCCGATACGAAACAACAATTGAATGAACAATTCAATATACAGCACCCAGTACAAAATCGCAAGCACAGTCTTTAGACCCGGATCCGGCGCCGAATCTCTTAAAAAATCAATCTGATAGCAATGCACAGAGGGTGACAAGTGCCTAATTCACAACCGCATAAAGAACGAGAGATTGAATGTTTTTTGATTTGGTTAACACCGAACCTGGGCTTGGAACCGGAGTCTGACCAAATGAATCGCTTTTCTCAACTCAGCTGGATTCGATGTCCCGGCCGGATTCAAAGGTGCCTCGATCGCGGTTCTTTCTCACACCTGGCAAAGGGTGGACCTGACAGTGCATGGAAATATAAACCCCGGGAGAGAGCAAAAAAGCCACCGCCAACGCTTCAGTAAAATTCTGCAAAGCATCCGAATCTTCAAAGCCAAAAGGTTTCATCGCTCCGGTCATCACCACAGGTACAGCCAACTCAGGCAGATGATCATACAGATATTGCGCCGTGATGGCCATGGTATCGGTTCCGTGCAAAATAATGATCGGCAAGCGGTCTGCCAAAGCATTTTCCAACGCCAGCAAGATCATTTGTCTGTCCTTGTCTGTCATATCGAGCGAATCTTTGCAGAAAAGATCGCGATGCAGGACTTCCAGATCTGGAAGTCGGAGCCGCTTGAGCAGTTTAAAGAGAACCGAGCCACGGTTGCTCAGAGTGCCGCTTACCTCATCATAACTTTTTTCGATGGTGCCGCCGGTGGTGATGACGATCAGTTTGCGTTTCATGCAACTCTCTTGAATGGTTGGTGGTTTGGCTTCCGGTGATTTGTTGTGGAGTCACGCTTTTGTGTTTTAACGTAACTTTCTGATTATATTGACACGACACCATTCCCATGCAACTTAAATTTAACAAAAAAGGAAAAACTTGCAATTGTTCTTTTTTCTGTATCTAACTCACGGTATGAAAGTTACCGAAAATTCTGGGCGAATCAATAGAGGATTTGGCTCTTGTTCTTGCTGCCTGCCAGGCATGGTTTATTTCCCTTGCTGTATTCGAGCGAAACTCCGAGGCCGCATTTTTGACACTTGGTTGTTAAATACAAGATTTTACTTGACAAATACCGTCTTTTTGCTTAGTTTGTTAAAGCAAACCGAATTGAAAGCTCGTTTCAATTCGGTTTGCCTTTTTTTATCCATTCGCATCTGCTCAGATGAGCAGTTTCTCCAAAGTCATATTTGGCAACACAGCGGTCATCAATGTTTTCACTTTTCTATTTTTTTACGACTCTGCTTTCGGGCAGAATCAAGCGATAACCAACAGGAGCAAATGGAAATGAAGCCGGTCTATATTTCTCAGGAACAGCACGATAAACTGCATGCTGAACTTCATCAATTAAAGTATACAGAGCGACCCCAAATCATCTCGGCTATTGCCGAGGCTCGCGAACACGGGGATTTGCGCGAAAATGCGGAATATGCGGCCGCCAAAGAAAAGCAAGTTTTGGTGGAGAGGAAAATCAATCGATTGGAAGAAATGTTGTCACGGTCGCGAGTCATCGAAAGCGATCAGATTTCTTTCGATCGGGTGCATGTCGGACGGAAAGTCAAACTCGTCGACATCGAAAGGAATGAAGAGATCGTTTACGAAGTGGTGCCATCGGCTGAATTTTTGAGCAACGATCTGGAAGCGGTATCCGTCGACTCGCTGGTCGGCAAAGCGTTGGTCGGCAAAGCGATCGGCGAAATTGTGGAAATTAAAGTGCCTGTCGGAATTTTGCGATATCGGGTCACCGAGATCAGCTAAACAGCCCATTGATTTGGATGAATGGGTCAAAGGTTCTTGTTGAAGCGCAGTTTTTTGGTAGCTCTTGTTTTGTGCACTGCTATAATAAATTCATCTTTGCCCGCAGAGCGACAATCCCTCTTATTCTTCCGATTTGTTTGTAAGCAAGGACATCAACTTCTTTGAAAGTTATGCCTTACGCAAGTTCAGCAAAATGGCATTCCACGCGAGCGGCACAACATGCGTTGCTGTCAGACCGCTCGCGCCATTTGCCGTACAGGCGGGCGGGGAAAGTCCGCCCTTCTTGCTCACCCTGGTGCAATCTGCCGCAAGCGCAGCCAGCGGTTAAAACAATTAATCAATTGCGGTCAAATGGTTGAACAAATTAATCTTGCATTTTGGTAGACTTGATGTTATATTTTATGTCATTGCTGTTGCTCCGCCAGCGCAGGCAGTTCTCTCTGGTCGATTGATTGCTTTCGGATGCGTACCCCAGCAAAACATTTTGATTTGATGGAAAATTACCGAAATTTACTGGGCTATTGTCACCTTCATTCGCTGACATTCCTCCTCAGGATGCCGGTGATTTTCGGTTGTTGGCGTTGATCATTTATCGATGGATTTGCTGACTGTGCTGAGAAGATGGCGTGGAATAATCGCTTTGGCCAGACCTCTGAATGTGTTGATTGCAGCGCTTTCCATCGCAGTCGCAGCATTGATCAGCGGTGGCGGTTCATCGGAGTCGATCATACTGGCTTGTTTGGCTGGCGCTTTGATTACGGTCGCGGCGAATGCGATCAATGATTATTTTGATATCGAAATCGATCGTATCAACAAGCCCCATCGTCCTCTGGTCATCGGCATGATCTCCAGGCAGACAGCGCTGGTCGTTGCCAGCGGCGCCGCCCTGACCGGCCTGTTGTGCAGTTTTTTGCTCAGCCGGGTGAATGGCATGATGGCTGCAGGGGCTGTTGTAAGTCTCTATTTCTATAGTGCCCGTCTCAAAGGTACAGTTCTGCTCGGCAATCTGTTGGTCAGTTTGTTTACCGGGCTGGCTTTTTTATTCGGCAGTGCGGCTGTCGGCCGTTTCAAAGCGGGTTTGCCGCCGGCCATTTTTGCTTTTTTGATGCATTTGGGGCGAGAAATTATCAAAGATATGCAGGATGTGCCTGGCGACCGCCAGCAGCTGGCTGCCACTCTGCCGGTTCGCTATGGGATGTTGCCGGCGAAAGTGATCGCCACACTGGTTTTTATCGTGCTGATCATTACCACCTGGCTGCCTTATCATTGGCATTGGTATGGAAAGTGGTACTTTGCATTGGTGGTTGCAGGCATCTACCCGATTCTGTTCTATTCTGTATGCAGTTTGTGGCATCGTTCTGACGAAAAAAATCTCGGCCGCATCAGCGGGCTATTAAAAGCGGATATGGTCGTTGGATTGTTGGCGATCTTTTTGGGAAAGTGGCAGTAAAACGGGATAAAGCAAGATGCGCGCCTTGATTCAGCGGGTATCTGAGGCCTCGGTTGAGGTCGAAGGACGGACGATCGGCAAAATTGGCAAGGGCCTGGTCATCCTTGTCGGCATACACCGCCACGATCCACAAGAAGCAGCCGACTATTTGGCTGAAAAAATTGTGAATTTGCGCATTTTTCAAGATAACGACGACAAGCTCAATCTTTCGGCTCTCGATGTTGGGGCCGAGCTTTTGGTGATCTCACAGTTTACTCTTTATGCCGACTGCCGTCGCGGGCGTCGCCCTTCTTTTATCGATGCGGCGCCGCCAGAGTATTCGCAACCCTATTTCGAGCGTTTTATCCGCCTTTTACAGCGCTCGGGTTTGCATATCGAACAAGGCCAATTCGGCGCGACCATGCAGGTCAAAATCTTTAACGATGGCCCGGTAACCTTGATGCTGGACAGTGCTGAGAAAATTCCGCAGCCGTGAAGGTAATCGACGAAATGACAGGCTGCCGCCTGGTGCTGGCATCCCAGTCGCCGCGAAGAGCCGAATTGCTGCGACAGGCCGGTTTCCGATTTGAAATTCACCCCACTTTTGTCGATGAAGGCCTGTTGACGGAAAATGATCCGGTGCAACACGTCGCCTCTTTGGCTTTGTTGAAAGCCCGGGCGATAGCGGAGCAATACGACCAGGCTGTGATCATCGGCGCGGATACAGTGGTGGTGCTCGATGGTTCTATTTTGGGCAAGCCGGCAACCGTCGATGAAGCAACAGCCATGCTGCACCGTTTGAGCGGCCGCACTCACGAAGTCTATACTGGTTTTGCCTTGCTGCAAAAACCCGGAAATCGTGCAGTCGTCGAGCATGAACGCACAATTGTCCATTTTGCTGAACTGCAATCAGATGAAATTAAAGCCTACGTGGCGACCGGAGAGGCGATGGACAAGGCAGGTGGCTATGGTATTCAGGGACGAGCCGCTCTGTTTATCGACCGAATCGAAGGATGTTATTTCAATGTGGTTGGTTTTCCCTTGCACAAATTCTATATCACATTAAGAGACTTTGTCATCAGGCAGGACAGATAGGCAACCCAATAGAATGGCATACTATGAACACAGACCGGCAACGTATTGTAGATGAATGTAAAGCAATCGGCAAGGAACTCGCTCAGCGCCGAGAAGCCAAGAGGCTAAGCCTGGAACAAGTTTCAGCCAAGACCAAAATCTCTGTGCGTTTTCTCAAGAGCATGGAGGCTGGCGATTTTTCTTTTCTGCCGATGACTTATTCTCAGGCGTTTTTAAAAACCGTATCTCTGCTTCTCGGACTTGATCCCGGCGTAATGGCCGAGAGGCTGTTGTCTGCGCAAACCCCGACACAACCGACCAAGCCAAGCAAATCGGTCAAAGCGACCAAACGCCGGCTTCCATCCATGAATAAACCCATTGTTTGGGGAGTCGCCGGCCTGGCGATTGTTGTTCTTTTGTTGCCGTTGTTCAAGCCAAAGACAAGAAATGCAGACCATTCGCTCCATTTCCCAACAACATCTCCATCGGCACCCACAGCAGTGACAGTTGAACCACCTGTCGCGGCCAAGGCAGAGCAGAAAATATCGATGCACAGCAAACCTGCTCCGATCAAACGCAGCGTGATCCTGTTGGAAGCGACGGCAGTTGAGACGACCTGGGTAAGGGTGGTCTACCGGGATTCGTTGGTCGATGATGCCATTTTTTATCCAGGTGATTTTCGCGTCTGGTCCAGCGAAACACCGCTTTACCTCAAGATCGGCAACGCTGCCGGCCTGCGGCTTAAAATGAATGAACAGGAATTGGGCGTTCCGGGTCGGGCAGGTCGGATTACCAATATCCGTATCGATGCTACCGGCATGGCGGCTATATCGCCGCAGGATTTTCCAAACAGATAGACAAGAATATGTTGGTTGATCGGACAATACAAAAAATCTATTTTCTGGCGATTTGCGGTACCGCGATGGCGCCCCTGGCGGTTATGCTCCATCAAAAAGGGTACAAGGTTTGGGGTGTTGATGACGATGTCTACCCGCCCATGAGCAATTTTCTGCAGGAGAATCACATTCCTGTACACATTGGTTACAATCCGGCTCATCTGGACGATAGCCCGGATCTGGTGGTGGTGGGCAATGCGATCTCGCGGGGGAATCCGGAAATTGAAGAAATCCTGAACCGTCGGATCTCGATCATTTCTCTTCCCGATGCCATTCGCGAATTTTTGATCCGTGATCATCGATCCATCGTTGTCACCGGCACGCATGGCAAGACAACCACGACAGCGTTGTTGGCGTGGATTTTTCAGGTTGCCGAACGCAAACCTAACTTTTTAGCCGGCGGGTTGTTGGCCAATTTCGGCAAAGGATTTCAATTGGCCGGTGGAACAGATGTGATTTTGGAAGGGGATGAATACGATTCGGCATATTTCGATAAAGTGGCCAAGTTTCTGCGCTACCAACCGGAAATCGGCGTGATCAACCATGTGGAATACGATCACGCTGACATTTATAACTCTTTTGCCGAGGTGGAAACGGCTTTCAAGCGATTTGTCAATCTGATTCCCGGCAACGGTTTGTTGGTTGCCTGTTCCGATTTTCCCACGGTGCGCGCAGTGATCGCTCGACCATTTTGTCCGGTGCAGACTTTTGGCTTGACCGATGCGACAGCTGATTGGCGTGCAGAGGAAATTCGTTTTGCCGAGGATCAGACTTTTTTTCGGGTGCTGCTGCACGGCAAGCCACAGTGTGAAGTTAGCATGGTTCTGCCCGGCGAGTACAATGTGCGCAATGCATTGGCGGCCATCGCCGTTTCCCGCCATGTGCAAATCGATTGGGATGCCATCCGCCGCGCGTTTGCTTCTTTTCGGGGTGTCAAGAGGCGGATGGAGCTGAAAGGTCAAATCGGCGATATCCGTATATATGATGATTTTGGGCACCATCCAACCGCCATCCGCGAAACACTGCAGGGATTTAAAAAACATCATCCTGCCACTCGCGTGTGGGCTCTTTTTGAGCCGCGCACAGCCACAACGAGGCGCAATGTTTTTCAGAAAGAGCTGGCCGATGCGCTGGGGCTTGCCAACCGCGTTCTGATTGCGCCGGTTCATCGCCCGGATAAAGCACCAGTCGAACAGACGCTGTCGTGCGATAGGCTGGTCAACGACCTGTTGGCGCTCCAGGTGTTTGCGCAGTGTTGTGAATCACCGGATGCCATGGTTGACTTGCTATGCAAGGAATGCCGTCCAGGTGACGCGATTATCACATTCAGCAATGGGCCATTTGGAGGTATTCACCAAAAGCTGCTCGATCGATTGCCTGGCACGGCAACCGGTCGCACCGATAGATCCATTGCTCAAGTTTGAAGGAGAAGAGCGCATTGATGCAAAAACCGCGACGCAGTTTTCACCGCCCATCCAACTCAGGCGACAGCAAAATCGACGCGCTGATTCGCAAGATTTCTGATGAATTGGTCGATTCGATCGATCCAATTTCTCTGCCCAGTTTGAATGCTTTCGAGCGCAAATTGATTCACCGTCATTTTGATCGCAATGCCGATATTGCGACTCGCACCTACCGCAACGGAGAAAACCACGAAATGCGCATTTACCCTGTGGGCAATCTGCGACGCTATGCACAGCAAAAAGCAGAGCAGGCGATCCGCACCGGTGAACGGGTGGTTTTACCCCACATGAACGATTATGAGCGCTTTATCGTTCATGATGCATTGAAGGATCTTACCTCTGTCAAGTCCGCCAGCTATGGCGAAGGTGAAAATCGGCACATTGAAATTGAGCCCGATTTGTTCGGCCGGGGATTGAAACGCATTATCAAAAAGATCCGGCTTTTCTGATTGCAGGTCACGCGCGGTGAAATGATCCAGTCAAAATGACGGCGTCTGCCCCAACGACAAGGCTGGGGTCAAGACTCTTCGTTTTTCACCACCGAATCTTTGTTTAGCGGTCTGTCTCGCCCAGAAGGTGATCATCCATCTCTGGGCTATTTTTTCACTTTTCTTGATCTGTGGTCGACTTGGAAGCCTGCGTCCAGCTGTTGGGCGTATTGGCATTTCAATCTGGGGTGCCGATTTGGTTAAAAAAGTATTGCTTGTTGTTCAGGGAGAAGGCCGCGGCCATTTGACCCAGGCGCTCACCTGTCAGGATATTTTGCAGTCGCAGGGCTATCAAATCGTCCACGTGCTCATCGGCACCAGCCGCCAACGCCAGATCCCAGATTTTTTTTTGACCAAGATAAGCGCGCCGATAAGCTGTTATCGCAGCCCGAACTATATCCGCGATAAACAGGATCGCGCCATCTGTTTGGGCAAGAGTATTTTGTTTGGCGCCTGGCGAATTCCTCTTTACTTGTGGGAATTGCATCGTTTCCAGCAAATCGTACGACATGTTCAGCCGGACTTGATCATCAACTTTTATGAGGTTCTCGCAGCTCTCTATGCCGTTGTCTGCCGCCCCCGCGTTCCCATGGTGGCTGTCGGTCATCAATTTCTCTTGCTGCATCCTCAATTCAAGCCACCGACGGGAAATCGGATGATGCTGTTGCTGGCGCGTTTCTGGACTCATCTGACCGCCCTCGGCGCGCATAAAGTGTTGGCGCTCTCTTTTTATCCACTGCCGCCGGCAAAAGGCGGGCGTTTGATCGTCATGCCTCCTTTGATCCGGCAGGAGATTTTGCAGCAAACGGGCCAACCGGCCGAAGATTTTGTCCTGGTCTACCTGCTCAACTCTGGCTATTGTGTCGACGTTCTCGAGTGGCATCGCCGTTCTCCTCAACTGCGGATCAAATGCTTTTGCGACCAACCTCCCGAGTCTCTGCAAATTCCTGCAAATGGCGCCGTCGGCTTTTACCCGCTGCAAGGTGACGGTTTTTGTCGTGCACTCGCCGCTTGTCGATTTCTGGTCGCCACCGCCGGTTTCGAGACGCTTTGTGAGGCTGCGTATTTACAGAAACCGATTCTTGTGCTGCCTGTCGGCAATCACTTCGATCAGGAGATCAACGCCTGGGATTTGGCGGTTAATGCCCGTTTCGGCACCGCAGTTACCATCTCTGCTGTGGTTGACACACTCAACCACCTGCCTGCCCCTCAGGAGGCGAAGGCCGATTTTCAGGAATGGGTTTTACAAAGTCGGCGTTTGCTTCTGCAACAGCTCCAACCCCTCGCGCAAGGCAATCGAATTTCTGTGTAGATCAATCGCGCCGGTTGCTCAGCTGCATATCCACACAAAACTGGTTGTTGCGGAAAAGCAACCGCAGCGGCAACCGCTCTGTGCCGGCGTCCAACCAGATATCGAGCTGGGTATCGCTTCTGGAGATTCGATTGGTCAGCAAATCGGTTTTCCATTCTCGATGCACAATGGTCATGGCCGGTTCGAAAACGAACCGCAAATGCCAGGCGCTGCCTTGCTTGTGTTTTTCGTTGGTCATCCGTCCAGAGAGAAGCCAGACGTGGCTTTCGATGTCCAGAAGAACGGCAAGCGAATCGCCGTTTTGCAGAGGTTGTCGACGTAGATAGGGCAGGAGAGAAAAAAGGGTTTGACAACCGGGGACAATTGGCCACTGGTGGCCGTGATCACTGATCGCGCTGCCAGCATGGTGGTCGTAGTCTATACAGAAATGTTGATAGATGTTTTTTTGCGCGATCCGTTTCTCACTGCGCACCGGCAGAAAAGATGTGGTATCGATCCACGTTTCGTATTGGTTGTGAATGGGGAAGAGCATATCCGCCACGCCCCGCGTCCAGACAGCGGCAGTGATGTGCAGGGAGTGTGAAGGCGAGTCCGTATAGGAAGTGCGGATTGTCGCTGTTGCGTTGCGCAAAGAACCCAACTGCAGATCGAATTCGAGAGTCTCGATTGCAGCTGCGGGCAAATCGCGCGTTTGCCCGTTCACCATAGAAAACAATAACACTAGAATGCAAACCGTTATTCTCATGGTGCCTTTTTCATTTTTATGATTTTTTTGAGGTTGCCGAAAAGTTCGCCTGCTGAGTGAGGATGAATCAACAAATAGCGCTGTGTATAGCAGGTGGTCCAGCAGCCGGCACAATCGCGATAGCGCTGCAAGAGATCGCGGTAGGCCTGCCCCCGGAAAATTTCCTCGAGAGTCTGGGTAAAGAGATTGCCGATCGGGCCTCCCCAGCAGAGGTGGACATCGGCATTTTCCATGATCGTCAGACGCGTCATCAGCGCCGGAGCGGCGACAAAGGGGCAAGGCGTTGTTCGTTCGCCAAGCAAAAAAGGCCGGATGCCAAGGATAAACGAATTGAGATTGAGAATGTCCGGATTGCCATCGAGGAATTCCAACAATTGCACCAAACGCGGTTCGTCGATCAACGCCAGTTCGTCGTCCTCCCGGGTGGTTTCGGTCAGGTGGTGATATAGACCGATGGTCGATTTCCAGCCGATCTTTTTGGCTTTTGTAATCAGCTCTGGTACTTGATCGAGATTGAGGCGATTCAGCACAATGTTGGCATAGAGCAGAGAACGGGAAGAACCGCGCATGGCGGAGATCATTGCCATGTGATCGAGAACTCGTTCGGCAAAATGATCCACGCCGCGCAGATTGTCGCCGATTGCACCCAGGCCGTCCAGAGATGTCTGAATGTTGATGTTCTGTTCCAGACAGAAGCGGGCAATTTCGCGAAGGTGCTCGGTTTGGTTGATCAAACCGGTAACCAGATTCGTTGCGGTCGGGAAGATCCGCCGAGATTCTTCAAGGATTGGAATCAGGTCCGGAACCAGGGTGGCTTCACCCCCGGAGATAAAACCGATATGGGCACCATAGGAGCAGAGTTTGGCCCCGATCTCTTTAAAA
Organism: bacterium; assembly: GCA_029565675.1. Lineage (GTDB taxonomy): Bacteria > Zhuqueibacterota > Zhuqueibacteria > Residuimicrobiales > Oceaniaggregativiventaceae > Sulfursilanivivens. The sequence goes on along the minus strand of JAKQNP010000032.1, from coordinate 237,666 downwards.
GAGGCAAGCGAAAGTGATGCGGGTTCGGTCTGGCGTTCATAAACCTGGCATTGCCGACAGCGTTGCGAGCAAAGGCGGGTCAATCGTATTTCGGTGCTCGAGTTGATCGGCATCCTGTGCAGGGCGTGTGCAGCCGCTTTGGACCATCTGCTTGTTTTTATCATCGATCAAGGCCTACCGAAAAAGAATGATCCAATCGTTTCGTTGGTTCGTCAGGGGATTGCCCGGTGCTGGCGATCTTTCCACTGAAATTTTCCCACCGTTCCCAACAAACCGACAAAGACAATATAAGGGATTTGCGCGAAGAACCAGAGGGGAAATTCGCATAATAAATCGCGGCGATCGAACATGGAAACGGCTTTGAGGGCCAGCAACCCTTCCAGCGAAGCCTTGATTGCCATCACCGCCAGCCAAAAGCCAAGAGAATTGCCGGTGCAAAGCGATGCGATCGGGAAAAAGAGCACAGCCGTATTGAGCGACCAAGCCAGCACAAGGTAGAGGAAAAAAACAAGGTTAAGCGAGAATTGAGCGGTGCTGTTGGATGCCCAGCGCTTGCGCTGATTTACCAAAGATTTCAGGGTCGGTTGCGGTCGCGAAGAAGCAAAAGCTTCCGGATGTTGGGCAAAGACAATTTTCCAATCGGTATATTTGCGGATCAATTGCATGAGCAGGACATCATCGCCGGAGATGCGATGAGCGACACGGCTATAGCCGCCGACTTGTTCGAAAGCAGTCCGCCGATAGGCCATGTTTTGTCCGGAGGCGGCAAGGGGCATTCCGATGTGCGTTGATGCGACCGCAACACTCATGAGCTCAACAAAATCAAAAGCCTGCAGGCGCTCGATGCGGTTGAGTTTTTCGCCTTTGCGGCCAAACTGCGAAAAGCCTATGACAAAACCGGTTGTGGGTTGAAAGTAACTCATCATGGTCTCGATCCATCGCGGTCCGACTCGACAATCGGCATCTGTGGTAAGGATGAATTCTCCTGAACTCTGTTGAATCGCCCGCGAAAGCGCAAATTTTTTCGGGCTGACGCCTTTAGGCGGCGAGGGCACCTGGATAAGGATGATGTGTTTATGGAGGCTGGCATACTTTTGGACAATGGCAGCGGTTTGATCGGAAGAGTTGTCGTCTGCCACCAGGATTTCCAACCGACTGGCAGGGAAAGATTGCCTGCAGAGATCTTGCAGCAAGTTGTCAATCGACCTTTCTTCATTTCGTGCAGCAATAACAATCGATACTTTACCAGTTGGAGGTTTTCCAGCTGCCTGTCGAAACCGCAACCCATAAAAAACGATCAGAATCGTGATTGTGTAAAACAGCAGCAAAATGAGAATGGCCATCTGCAAGGCGATCAAATGGAGACTCCTGTTTTGGCACGGTTTTGTTTGGCAAAGCGTTCTTCTTTCCAGTTAAAATGCCAGAATTGTCCCAGCGCACCAAAGATGACAACGTAAAAAGGGTGCAGGATAGCGGCGACAGGGAAAACGGCCAGGCAGCGTAGGCGCCGCATTTGATGGGAAAACGGGATCAGAAGGGCCAATTCGCCGGCCGACTTGATCAGCAAGACAGCAAGGGGTTCTATGGCTGCTGCATGTCCGAAAAAGGCTTTTACCAGCATTACGGCCATGAGGACATTATAGAGATAGGTCATGACCAGAAGGCCGATTTTTTTTGCTGAGTAGTGAAAGCCTTTGGATGCATGGCGCAACCGCTGATGGAAAAAGCTGTGCCAGTTTTGCAATAGCCGAGTCGGAACAACCGCTTCGGCATCCAATGCATAGGCAAAATGAGTGTGTCCAAAGCGGATGGCCTGCGAAAGAAAGAGATCGTCATCGCCGGAAACGAATTGATCTATACCTGTGTAGCCGCCGATCCGATCGTACAAGTTTTTTCGATAGGCAAGATTGCGGCCGTTACAGGTAGCCGGTGCACGCCAGCCGGTGCTGCCAGCGCTCAAGGCGGCCAGGGAGAGCGCATCCAAAGCCAACAAGCGATGGCCAAGGGAGGCAAGTGATGGTTTTTCCATCGGCGAAAATCCAATCACCATCTCAATGCCCGGGGCAAAATAGCGGATAAGAGAGGAAAGCCATCGCGGTCCAGGTTGGCAATCTGCGTCGGTGAAAACCAGCACTTCACCGGTTGCATGCGCGATGGCTTGCTGCAGAGCGTTTTTTTTAGGCGAAGCGACTTGTTCTCGGCCGACAACCGTTATTGACCGGAGATCGAGATCCGGATGGAGAGCGCCAAAGCGGCTGATTTCGCCAGCCGTCCCGTCGCTCGACCCGTCGTCTGCAATGATGATTTCGAAGCGCTTGCGCGGATAATTTTGCGCCGCCAATGCCTGCAGCAGAAGGGGGATATTTTTTTCCTCGTTGCGCGCGGCCACCACAACCGAAAGACGCGGCTGCAGAGAAGAAAGAGGCTTGGGCAGTCTGGACAAACCGACAGACAATATTACCAAGATCAGCGCATAGAGAATGCTCAGAATCAACAAATTGAAAGATCCTTGAATAGTGGTGGGCGTCCCGGTGTGCTAATAATTCAGCATCAGTTCAAAGCGAACCAGGTGATCGGTCGTATTCCATCCGGCCTGGCGTTGGGCATTATCCGTCCAGACGGCGCTGTAACCCAGCGCTAAAAAAATATCGCGACGCACCTGCTCGGTTGCTTTGAATCCCGCGATTTGCTTGTTTTCAACGGTTCCGTGCAAAAAGTGTTTTCGCGTGCCGCTCTCTGGCTGTGAAACGGTATCGGCCTGCCCGGGACCCTTTCGCTGTCGTTCCAGGAAGGCTTCCAAACGGAAATCTCTCCCCACTTGATAGCCGGCGCATACGTACCATGAATCGGCATTTGGTCCAAGCCAATGGCCGATGATTTTGTCATAGTGGGTGTAGATATTGATGCTGTCATAATGGCTGTAGACAAAAGGTTCGATGCGCGCATATTCACAAGTCAGGTCAAGATTCTGCACTCCCAGCGGAGCGCTCAACATGCCTCCCAACAAGAACGCGAACTTGTTGCCGTAAAACCGCAGCAAGGGTTCGGTGCTGGTCATATCGTCGATGAACCATTCACCATAAAGCCGCACCCCGGGGCGCGCGAAAAGAGTAAAATCGATGCTGAGCGAATTGTTGTCGTGGTCACCCAGATGATGCTCGGCGATATGGTAGAGCATAAGCGGGTTGAGATAGGCCAGTTCAATGTCACGGTTGCCATAGATGACGGTTTCTGCAGCGCCAATATAGAGATTGTTTGAGAGACAAAAATCGACACGATGGCCGGCGAGATATTTGGCTCCCAGGCTGCTCTGTAAAAAAGCATGCACGCTGTTGAATTGAAAACGTTTGAAACGGGTTGAAAGAGCGATTTTGGCTGCCGGAGGCATATTGGAGGAAACCGCCAGGTGCCCGTGCTGGCCGGGCCCCCAACGAAGTGCGTCTTGACCCGCTTTAATCCGCAGCCACGGCTTTTCCCAGATCAAATAAGCTACTGCTCGATCTTGAAAGATGTTGGGGCCGGAAACCACAACCGGAGAACCTTGTGAGGTATCGAAATTTTCATCCTCATCCTGTACTTCAACATTGCCCCGCGTCAAGGCATTGCGTGCATCGGCGTACACGCCGAGCGCGTTTCCCAAGTGTCCGCGCAGAATACCGCCGATCATCGTCTCAGAAAGAAGTTGATCCGGGTCGTATTGGCCGCCGCGATTGATGATCAGCGATTGCTTCGCCAATAGATCGAGGTACAGCTGACCGTTTTCTTCCTCGACTCGCAGAAAGTGGCGTTCGCGCCCGGACTCTTTGCCGGTTTGTGGCTGTTCATCGTGGAAATCAATGAGCAGTTGGTTGAGCAGCCGCTCATCAGATGTGCTCAGGGAGTGGTGCCGGGCATGGTGTTGCTGGATTTGTGCGAGAATGGCTGCAAAGTCGCGGCGCGAAATCGGCTGGGTGCGCATGGCCAGACTGGAAAACCAGCCATTGGTCTCCGCCCGTTCGAGAAAGCGATATCCCCAGTAGTCCGCAGGGACATCGACCGATTGCGCAATGAGAGCAGCGGGTGCCACCAACAGCAAAACTGCGGCGATGACAGCCCAACACCAAGCCTGGGCGTTTTTTTCAGCGAGAAAGAAAGTTTTTTGGCGATCATGCATAAATTTTATGGATTTTTAATCCGGGAATCAATCGATTCCATCTCATGAATGGGTTTTTGCTTTGCTGCACTATCAACAGTGTGCCATCGTCAGATGGAGCACTGTTTCTGCAATATATTAAAATTTGCCAGGACGTCAAATCGATTTTTCCGCAGATCACCGGCAAGGAAGTCTAGGAGAATAATTTTTATCAGTTTGGTGGGTACAGTACCGGTTATTTTTGTGCGAGCTTGCCGGCCATTGAGTGATCCGGTTCTGGTATCGAGAGGGATGGGATTGGTTTTGCGGGATGGTTTTTTGCATCGATCCGGCCATGGCGATAGCGCCTGTCTTTCCATTCAAAGCTCCCCACCAGCGCTCCCCAGAGTGCGATGGCAGGCAAATAGATGGCTTGCACAAGTTCGGCAGTTAAAAAAGCGCTCAAACGAAAAGTCGTGCCAAATTTGCGCGCCACAACCCGTAAAAGAGTATAATCGGCAACCATCTTGCCCACAACCAAAGCCGCTCTGGCTGCGGTGGGTTGTGCGATCAGCATTATCAGCGACGACAAGTAGCACAACATGAGAACGAAAAGGACGAACAGCACCGCCTGCACTGATTCTTTGTAAACACCGCTTTTTGATGCCCAGCGAACTCGCTGCTGAAAGAAGGCTTTCCATCCGGTGCAGCTGCGGGTGGTCACAATGGTTTCGCTGCTATCGGAGAAGCCGATGCGCCACCTTCCCTGTTGATGCAATTTTTGCAGCAGCAGATCATCATCGCCGCTGGCCAGGCAGTCAATTCCCTGGAAACCGCCAATTTGATCATAGGCTTGGCGGCGATAGGCAAAATTTGCCCCATTGGCCAGAATTGGATATCCCAGGGCGATACAAGCCGCTCCAACCAGCGAATAGGACATCGAATCGAGTTCTTCCACCCGACTCAGCAACGTGCCGTTTGCTGGCACATGCACCCAGGATGCAACTGCGCCGATCTCGGCTGAAAATGCGGCGGCCATGCAGCGCAACCAGTTTTTTGAAAACCGACAATCGGCATCGGTGGTGATGATCAAGTCGCCGACGCTATGCTCGATGCCGAGTTGGATGGCGCGTTTTTTCGGTGAGCCGTTGAATGCGGCGTTCGTTGTTTTGCGCACCAGTTGAAAGTTGGGGTGATCGCGGCACCATTGTTCGACTTGCTCTGCGGTGCCGTCCGATGATTCATCATCGATCACGGTGACCTCATAGAGCTCTTTGGGATAAGTCTGTTGCGCCAGACTGGCAAGGCAGGCGGCGATATGGTTTTGCTCGTTGCGAACCGGCAAAATGACCGACAGCCTGGGCAATTCGGCTCCCGCAGGTGACATCAATCGTTTCAATCCGGCGTGCATCGCGGCGATGAAGATCGAATAGAGCAACAAAACAGTTAAATAGATGGCATCCAAACCGATTTCCGCTATTCGTTTGAGGTTACACCGACCCGACTTTGCAGAAGGATTGCCAGTCCGGTGAGGGCGGGCACAAGCAGATTGATTAGAAATAGAAAAACAGATGCATTAAAAGCGGCTGCTGGTTCAATGTTGTAGTTGCGGCAAAAGAAGACCGCCGCGCTTTCGCGAATGCCGAGATCACCGATGGCGATCGGCAGCATACTTTTGCTGAAAAGAGTCGCGGCAGCGATGCGATAGGCGGTGAAGATCGCAAGATCGCTAAAAGCCCGCAGCAAGAGCACAAATTGGCTCAAATAAACCAGAGCGTGCAACAAACTGAGCAGCAAGACTCCCCTTGCTTGTGCAGCAGTGAACTGGCGAAACGCTCGTGACAAACCTTGCCACCGGGAATGACGCCCAAGTCCGGCGAACCCTTTGCTCCATCTGGACCAGCTCTGCGGATGCAACAACAGAACCAAAATGCAAAGGGCGGCAGAGATGAGAAGCGCGTTGAGCAACAAGGTCCACCCGGCAGGCCAGGGTGAAAGGATCGAGATTACCGCCGATGCGCCCAGAAGAGTGATGACCAGCAATCCGTAGAGTTTATCGAGAACAACAAGGCCGACCGCGCTGGAGCGATCAACTGAATCGACAAACAATCCTCGGCCATATTCACCAATCCTTCCTGGGGTAATAAACCCGAGAGTGAAGCCGACGAGCAGAGACCGGAGAGCTTGTCTGCGATCTCTTTGCCCCTGCGAGTGTAAAAGCAAAGACCATCTGGCGTATTGCAAATAGATGTTGAGAAAAAGCAGCAAAAATGCCGCAGCGATGCAGTTTTGGCGGGCAATCAGCAGGGCGCGGTAGATCTCCTCAGGGTGGATGTGATGGAGCAACAACGCCATCACCAATAGCGCAATTGCTGTTTTAACCAGCAAAAGAATGCGTTGGGCGGCTCGCGGTTTGCATCGATTACACGGTTGTGAATCAATCACCTGCGGTCGGAAAACTGATAACAATCGATTTGATTGCGCGAAATGCATTGCGGCCTGTGTGCCTGGACCGTTAATGTGGATGGATCGCTTGGTTCGGTACCTGTTCAGAAAGATACGGTTTAAAAATGGAAAGAGAAATAAAAAAGTCAGGAGCAGCGGCGGTCGGCGCGGGCGATGACGAACCAACTGGGGCATAGCCAGGTGTTTAGGGTGTCCGGGTGATTGTGCAAAAGTGCGGCGAGTGGTCTATCAATGCCGATTTGATGCATTTTTGCCGCGATGGAAAGATGCCAGGGATGATTCCATAAACTCGATGGATTTTGCATCGCATAGTCGAATGCTTCGCGTTGCAGCAAACGCCAGGAAAATCCGGTTGTTGTCAACAATCTATGCAGGCTTTGCAGGCTGAGCAGTTGAGGAAAGTCAGTTTTTTGTGGCGGACGCCAATGCAGAAGATCAGCGACCACTTTTTTGACCGCAGGTCGCGGCAAGAGCGCGACAAGCGGCAGGCTGTAGTGCGGATCAGCGAGCCAATTGAGCACCGATAGACGATTGGGAGTGCATAGATATAACCACCCGCCGTCTCTTAGGACCGATCGGAGCGCTTTGAGTGCATTTCGGGGATCGTTCAGATGCTCCAGAGTATCCTGCAAAATTGCTGCATCATAGGTATGGGCATGGCGGGAAAAGTCATAGTCATCCAACCGAAAGGCGTTGAGAGTGCCGCCGATGTGACTGCCGGCATTTTTTAACGCGGCGATTTGCACCTCATCGAGATCGACTGCATCGACACGAGCGCCGGCATTGGCCAGCACAGTTGCTGTGCCACCTTCACCGCAGCCGTAATCGAGAATTCTCGCACCATCTATGGCCAGGCGCGACTGCAGCAGATGGCAGACCATCTGCCCTCTTTGCCGGGCATTGCTTTTGTAGATCTGCCATTTACGGTTGTTGATTTCAAGTTGGAGTGCTGACATTCGAGTCATCCGATTTCCATCGAACCCGACCAAAGAACGATTTTGGTGCGGCGAGCAAATGAACGAGCGGAAAACCAATTTCCCAGAGCAACCATCCTCTCAAGCTCAATCGACTGCCGAGCAAACGGCAAAAGACAGAGATGGCGATCACATCGATTAGAGCTTTTATCGGCAACAGAATAAAAAGATGGATGTTGCCGCCAAGGCCATATAATCCCGCTCCGATCAGCAAGAGGTTGCACAGATGAAATACGGCATAGTTGAATTGGGAAAAGCGCGAGTATTTCTTTCCCGCTGAGAGATGGCGTTGCTTTTGCGCCAAGAACTTGCCGATCGTTGCAGGACCTGTGGCAGGGATATGACTGGCTGGTGTAAAGGCATAGACCAGCTTGCCTTTACCCGATTTGGCGATCTTTTGCAGAATAAAATCGTCATCGCCTGACAGGGTATCAGGCGTTGCAGCAAAACCGCCGATTTGGCAAAATTCTTGTCGCCGATAGGCGAGGTTTCGGCCGGTGCAGGTGACGCCAAAATTCCAGCTGATCGTGCCGGCTGCGACAAAAGCGGATGCCAGACTGTCGGTGACAAGAAAATCACTCCACCACGTCGAGGTGTGGCTTTGTTGTGGAGAATAACCCGCGATAAGAACGGTTTGCGGATGCATGTGTTCAGCAAGCGCTTGCAGCCAGCTTGCAGGGGGAGTGGTGTCAGCGTCTGTCAACGCGATCCACTCACCGCGGGCGGATTGAATTCCCAGCGCCAAGGCCGACTTTTTTCGGCTTTTGCCGCGGTTTGCCTGGTTCTCCAGGACGGTCAAGCGATTGGGATGGCAACGAGCTATCTCCTGGGCGCGGCTGAGCGTCAGGTCAGTCGAACCGTCATCCACCAAGATGATTTCAAAGCGGCTGACGTCATATTTTTGCTGGAGCAAGGCGGTTAAAAAGCGCTCGATCTCAGATTGGTGATTGTGCGCAGCGACGACAACCGAAACAAATGGGCGGTTATCGACGTTATAGTGAGTGATTCTGTATTTGGCAATCACCATCCCCACCAGCAATACCGTGGGGTAGAGAAGATAGATCGACACTAGGATTGTACCTGCGATCAACATGGGTGCGGCTCGGGGCTCTTCCACTGGTCAGTGTTTGGTGGTAAAGTAGAAAATCGCTGACAAAGAAACAAGCGTCAGATTTACAGTTGATCTGTTATTTTGGCGATCATAAGCGAGGGCTTGACAATTTGAGCCATTTGCAGTCACACAAATCAAATCGATAACGATCGCTGTCATCGAAGGTTCAAATATATTGACATTTTTTAAAAAAATTGTTAAATTATTTGATTTCATAAATTTCTGATAACTTTTCGGTCACATGGATGATTTGGTTTCGTTTTGGATTCTGTTAAAACAGAATCAAAATAGGAGTCCAGTATGGATAAAAAGGTAAAAAAATCGTTTTCATTTACTCGCTATCTCGTGTTTACTCTCTTTTTTGTTTTGGTGATAGCGATTGTCGCAGCGGCATTGCGCCATATGTACAACAAACAAAATGCTTTTCGCATTGCACAAATGGAAAAAATGATCTATGACCTGCAGAGCTCCATTCAGGTTGACAGTATCCGTCAGTATCAGATTCAAAAGATCATGGCGATTATCAATCAATACAACACCAGCTTGCCGCACCACAAAAAATATGAGATTGCCGAAGAGATTTTCCGGATGAGCGAGAAATATCCGACTCTCAACGTGGATCTGCTCTGTGCGACAATTACCCATGAAACAGGTGGAACCTGGGATACAGAGGCAGTCTCGCCCGCCGGGGCCATGGGATTGATGCAGGTCATGCCGACAACCGGGATGTTTGTCGCCACATACGAAGACCTGACCTGGAGTTCGCCGGAAGAGATCCTCTTCAATCCGATCTACAATATTCGGATCGGCAGCCGTTATCTCGCCTCATTAATCGAGATGTACGATGTTGAAGGGGGACTGGCAGCCTACAATGGCGGCGAGCGCCGTGCAGCGCTTTGGCTGGGCAGCGGCAAAGCTTATGGTGTATTGGCTGGCGAAACCCAGAACTATATTCCAGCCGTGAAGCGGTTGTATGAGGAATTCCAATCCTTTACCATGTAGATTCAGGCATGGCAGCAAGGAGCCGATGTCGAAATGGATGTTTGCGCCCGACCACAAGCCGGGCGTTTTCTTTTTGCTTAATTGCCGGAAGAACAACCAGGCCATAGCAAAACAAGAGCCGGAGAGTTACCGCTCCGCTGATCCCGATCGTTGACCGACAAAGAGATGTGGAACGCCGAAGGTTAGCGAACGGCAAGCTGTTTTGATAAATCCGGCTTTTCTCATCAGTTCGATGATATCCCCGGCGGGCGGAAAATTTGCAATCGAATCGCCCAAATACGCATAGGCTATGGCATGCTGCGAAAACAGAGCAGCAATCGTTGGGATTAGGCGGCGAAGATAAAAGGAAAACATGGTTTTTTGCCATTTTTTTTGCGGCAAAGCCATTTCCAGAATGAGCAATTTCCCGCCAGGCTTTAACACCCGATAGAACTCGTGCAAAACAGATGGTCGATCCGCCATGTTGCGAAGTCCGAAGGCGACAGAGACGACATCCACCGATCCATCGACGGCCGGCAGATGCATTGCGTCCGCCAGAACAAAGCGGATGTGCTCTGTGGCACCCATTCTGTCAACCTTTTTCTGCCCCAGGCGGATCATTTCCGCGACAAAATCAACCGCCAAAGCCAGGGAGTCGGGGTGCTGACGGACGGCTTCCAGAGCCAGATCAGCGGTGCCGGTGGCGACATCCATCCAGACCGAGCCTTGCGGCGGTTGAATCTGCTTAACCGCCAGCCGTCTCCAGGCACGGTCACGCCCAAAACTCAAAAAGTGGTTTAAAAAATCATAGCGCGGCACAATCTTGGGGAAGAGGTGCATCACCAATTCCCTGTGCTGTGTCGCGTTCAAGTCGGCGACAGAGGCATAGCGCATTTGGCGGGCAGTTGTTGTCGGCAAAGTTCTATCCGCTGGTTGGTTTTTTGCTGTTGTGTTGGGGTTCTGTTCTGCCGAAGAATCTATGAATTGTTTTTTTCAATTACACCTTTTTTATGCATCACCTGGCTGCCGACCGCCATCTTTTTTTGTTGCCAGATGGTATAAAAAGAGTCGATTTGTTATTTTATTTTTCCCGACGATTGCCTATATTGCAGCGGAAAAACCCCATGAACCGCTCACTTGACATCGAGCCGAGGATGGTCGATTATTTTGCATTGATTCAACAGATCATCGATCCAACGAGTCTTGCCTATCGCATCTACATTCCACATGTTGTTTTGGTAACCCACAAAGCGCTGGCCATCGCCAGACGATGCGATATCCAAGCAGAAGAGTTGCGTTTTATCGAGGAAGGTGCCATGCTCCACGATATTGGCATGATTGCTGTTTTTGCGCCGGAAATCGGCTGCAGCGGCAAATTGCCTTATTTGTGCCATGGCATCGAAGGGCGGAGATTGCTGGAACAGGCCGGATTGCCAATGCATGCTTTGGTATGTGAACGCCATCTCGGCGTCGGCTTGACTCGCGAGGAGATTCGCACCCGTCAGATGCCATTGCCAGATCGCGAAATGGTGCCGCAAACCCGAGCCGAGGAGATCATCTGTTTGGCTGATCTTTTCTTCAGCAAGACACCGGACAAGCTTTGGCGGGAAAAATCGCTGGCAAAGATCAGGAAAACCGTTGACGGTTATGGTCAGCGGCAGCGCCAGGTGTTGGAGACGTGGATCGGCAAATATCACCTGGAAGAGAAACGCGGGAAAAAGTCATCGAAATGGTGATCGACGGTTTCCTGGATTTGCACGCTTTTCAACCGGCGGAAGTCAAATCGCTCATCCCCGATTATCGGTGTGAATGCCAACCACGCGGAATCGTGCAGATACGGATCGTGCACGGCAAGGGGAGTGGTTCTCTGCGCAATCTGGTGCACAAAGTGTTGGACCGTTTGCCGATGGTAAAGTCTTATGAATATGCGCCGGAAGGCAATTGGGGGGTAACGCCCAGATTCGGTGCTTCGCACAGAATCCGGGTGACAAGTGTCGTGCTTTTTCCTGTGGCATAAAGGGCCGCATCGTTACGGTTCTTCAAAGAAGGCTGGTGAAGCCAAAGTCAGTGTGAGGTCTTGCCGATTATGAAGTTGCTTGAAAAGCAGTCATTGCCTTTTTTGCGTGCGATCATCCTGTGGTTTGCGCTCTCGTCCTGTTTTGGGTCAACTGCGGCGTCGACGCTGCGCTATTCGCTCCAGCATATTGACCACGATACGGTATTCGCCCATTGCATTGATTTGAGCGGAGAATGGCAACTCGTGGGTGAAAATGGCACCGCCGCCAAAATTTTCTTGCCACAATTCTTGAGTGGGCAAGCGTACGAGCGCTACCACCATCAATTCAAATTGGCTCATACCGAAGATCGGGATCTTTTTTTGCTGTTCGAACGCATGGATTCGCCGTTTTCTGTCTATATCGATGAAAAATTCGTTGGCGGTGGCAACGGCAATGGCTTGCCAGCCTCCCTGCCGGTTCCGGCTGAATTGCTCGGTACGGATAGCAGCCACCATTTGATGTTGGAAGTGGACTCGCGTTTGCAGGCACACCATTCTCTGCCTTTGCAGGTTCGTATGCGCGGATTGCCTGTGCGGGGCAAAGGGATTTATCGCACCATGAAGCTTTTTGCGCTGCGCAAGCCCTATCTGGCCGCTGTTGAATTGCGGTTGCCGGCAAACAACGCCGATGACTGGCAGGTGCGTCTGATCTGGAAAAGCGATCGACCAATCACCGTCGATCAACGCTGTTATGCCGCCATCGATGAGATCCAAACGGCAAAGACTGTTTGGCAGAGCTTTTTGCCGATCCGAGTGACAGGCGACACAACTGAAATTGTGATATCGAGAACCAAACTGCAGACCTGGACACCGAGCAATCCGCATCGCTATCGTTTGCGCGTCGAATTGAGGCGGGATGGCTCCGGGATCTACGCAGGCGAAGTGGTTTTTGCTCAACGAGATACCGGCAACTTGGTTTTTAAAGACAATTGGATCGGGTTGCAGGCGATACAATGGGTTGAGGATCTGGGTGTCAAGCAGGCGCCCGCAGATTCGGCGCTTTCCAGGTTTACCCGCGACATGATGCGGATTCGTTCTCTGGGTGGTAATGCCGTCCACCCCTTTGCGGATATACCGTCAAGCCGGATGGTCGAGGTTTGCGATGAACTCGGGCTGGCGATTTTGCCCGAATTGCCGTTGCAAGATGTACCGACATTAATTTTGCTGCGCCAGGATTTCCAAAAGAGAGTCGAACAGGCGCTCTTGTCGATGATCGTGGCTTTCCGGCACCACCCGTCAATTTGCGCCTGGGGAGTGGGTGAGGGGTTGGCTGTTGATGATCCGCAGGTTGCAGAGTGGTTAAGCCGCTTGTGCGATCAAGCCGCAACTATCGATTCGCGGCCACTTTTTCTCGGCGTGCAGAAAATGCCGTCTCAAACCGATGAACGGCTGATCTATTTGGTTTCAATCGACCAGATTTCGCCGGGTGCGACTCAATGGGTCAAGCTCGAACAGCCGTTGCGGGGTGATGGCAAAACCGATGAGCATTCTGTTGCCATCGACCAGGCTTTGTGTTTGACCCATGAACTGCTTTTATTGCGGACACATGAATCAGCTCGCGGGTTGGTAATCGGCCCACTGCGCGATTGGCGAGGCGATCTGCCCCATCTTCTCTGGGGCCCGACCGTCGACAACAACCTCTTTCGAGCCGGATTGTTCGACCAGCATGATCATCCAAGACCGGCGGCCAACGTGTGTGAAGCCCATTATCGCCAACAAAAGTATCCGACGCTGATTGTGACGGAGGGAGAAAAAGATGAACCCATCCTCTTTGTTTTAATCGGCTTGTTCGCCCTGGTTTTGTTTCTGCTTTTGCTTAAAAACGATCGGCGGTATCGCGAATACCTCCGTCGGATTTTTCTTTTTCCGCATGGTTTTTATATCGACTTGATGGAAAACCGGCAAGTCAATTTCCCGCTGACTTTGATCACGGGCGTGATCAATTTTCTTTTGCCGGCATTGATCATCGCCAGCGCGGCATTTTATGCTCGCTCGCAACCGCTTTTCGATCATTTTTTATCCTGGTTGTTTAAAGATCCAGATGTCAAGTACCGTATGATCTGGTTGATATGGAATCCTCAATACTTAATCCCGTTGCTGACTATCGGAATGCTTTCGCTGGCCATTTTACAGTCGCTTCTGATCAAGTTTATCGTTGTTCTCCAACGGCGGTCGATCCGATTGCGGCAAATCGTGGCTTTCTGTCTGTGGTTGCCATCGAATCTTCTTTTTCTCTTTCCATTGTCGATAGCTGTGTTTCGCACTTTGGAACGTCAGAATTTGCACCTGGCAGTGGCGATTGCCATCATTCTGGTTCTGCTCTGGCTGTTCTTGCGAATGCTGCGCGGATTGCGGGTAATGCTGCAATACTCGGTCGGTCAGATGTTTTTGTTGCTTCTTTTTCTCGGCGCAGCCGTGGCGGTTTTGGGCATGTTGCTCGAGCGCAATTCTTCGTTTATTTCATACATCAAGTATTTTTTCAGCTGATGAGGCCGGCAACTTTTAACCATTTCCGAATCTCTTCCGCGGACAAGTGGCTGACAAGTGGATTTTGGCTTGCAGCTACAGCAATTTATTGCTTGATTTTAGGATGCCCAAATTGTATTTTAACAAGTTTACTGCGAAATGAATCAGAACTTCAACCGAATAGGGGCCTGTGTATCTTTCAGAATTGAACATTGTCGGTTTCAAGTCTTTCGCCAAAAAAGTCAATGTGGTATTTAAAGACGGTATTACCGGTATCGTCGGGCCCAATGGCTGTGGAAAGAGCAACGTTGTCGATGCCATTCGCTGGGTCATGGGTGAACAACGCAGCGGTGTGCTGCGCAGCGAACGCATGGAAAACGTCATTTTCAACGGATCTGCCAGCGCCAAGCCCGTTGGCATGGCGGAGGTATCTCTAAAGATTGAAAACACGAAAAACCTGCTGCCGGTTGAATATTCTGAAGTGTTGATCACGCGGCGACTTTTCCGTTCCGGCGAAAGCCAGTATTTGATCAATGGCAACCAAGTCCGCTTAAAGGACATTCTCGATCTGTTTATGGATACAGGGTTGGGCCCTGGCACCTATTCTGTGATCGAGTTGCCGCAGGTGGAACAGATCTTGAACGGTAAGGATGAAGAGCGCCGGAAAATCTTTGAAGAGGCTGCCGGCATCACCAAATACAAGTTGCGTCTCAAAGCCACCTTTCGCAAGCTGGAAGCCACCGAAAAGGATCTTTTGCGCATCGAAGACATCATGTCTGAGGTGGAAAAGTCCGTTAGATCGCTGCGGCGTCAGGTCAGCCGAGCCGAGCATTATCAAGAGATGACTCGTGAGCTAAAAGAGATCGAAATCAAACTGGCGACGCATGATTACACAGAGATCATGCGAGAGCTGGAGCCTCTGGCAACAAAACTCGAGTTTTTACAAGATGAACGGGAGAAAGCCGCCAGCACTCTGGCGCTTTCCGATGCCGACTATGAAGGCAATCGTTTGAAATTGTTGGAGCTGGAACTGCAGATCACTGAAGAGCAAAAAGTCCACAATGGGATTGAAAAAGAGATCCAGAAATACAGCGAACGCATTCTCATCAACAAAGAACGGTTGCGCTCTCTGGAAGAAAACCGTTCCCGCTATAACGCCGAGGAAAAGAATTTTGTCGCCCGGCTGGCCATTCTAAAATCCGATTTCTCAGAAGCCGAGCTCAAGAGAAGTGATGCAGAAGCCCGTCTGGCGGAAAAACGGGCAGAATATCAGAAGCGATTCACCGCCTATCAGGAAATTAAAGAGCAATTCGATCAGACTCGCCAGCAAGCCAAAGAAACAGAGATTGGGATTTTGCGCATTACTGAAGAGGTCAGCCGCAAACAAAACGAAGGGGAACGGCTCAAAGCCAATGAGGAAAATCTGAGCAGTCGTCTGGCGGAACTGGAAAGAGAAGAAGAGCAATATGTCGAGCGCTATCGTCAGGTCATCGACCGGTTGACCTTGGTTCGCGAACAAGAAGAAAAGCTTGCGCAGCAGATTGAGGAGAAACGCCGGCGTTTGAACCGCAGGCGTCAAGAAGAAGAGGAGAGTCGGCGTTCATTTGAAGGGCTGCAAAAGGCCTATTTACAGGATCAAAACCGCGCTGAGGTTTTAAAGAATCAGGCAGCGATGATCAAGCGGCTGATCGAGAACTTTGAGGATTATCCGGCAGGTGTGCGCCATCTCGCTACCATGCGGGAAAATGGTTTTGCCAATTTTGGGCCGATTGCCAACATTCTGCGCATCCGCCACGAATATGGCGCCGCCATTGCTGCCGCCTTGAGCGAAGCGGCGACTTTTCTTGTCGTCGATACTCCTGAACGCGCTTTTCAAGGTATCGAACTGCTGAAGCAGGACAAAAAAGGCGTGGTCTCGTTTTTGCCTGTTCAACAGATCCGTGTTTCCCCAAAACGAGAAGAAATTGTCCAAGATCTTGGAGTTGTCGGTTGGGCCGACGAACTCGTCCATTTCGACCCCGTCTACCAGCCGGTGGTGCGGGCGTTGTTGGGCAATTATCTGGTGGTGCAGGATTTTCAGACAGCACAGCGCCTTTTCAAGTCTCTGCAGGAAAAACAGGTCAATGTGGTAACCCTGGCGGGCGAGCTCTTCAGCAGTTGGGGCATGATTCGTGGCGGCAGCCAAAGCAAGAGACAATCTGAATTTATCGGCCGACAGGAACAATTGCAAGCTTTGGAACGTGAGATAAATGACATAGAAGTCTTGGCCGAGAAGCGCCGACGAAGCATGTCAGAAGTCGAGCAGGCTGCCCATGCGGCCAAAATCGATTCTGAAGAATTAGAGAATGCCATTCGCGCCCTGGATGAATCTTTGAGCGCCATCCGGGTCGAATTGGGGCGCCTCAACTATGAAGATCAATCGTTGACCGAATCGCGGGAAAAGCAGCAATTGGAACGGGAACGGTTGATCAAAGAGCTCACCCAGGTCGGCCAGGTCTTGCAGGAACAGAGTTTCAACGCTGAAGATCTCCATCTCCGCCGGCAAAAGTTGGGTGAACAAGCACAGATTTTTGCCGACCAGGTACGTGCGCTGGAGAAGGAAGTCAATGACTTTGCTGAACAAGTGCAAGCAGTCAATGTCGAGGTCGCAACGTTACAGAGTCACTTCGACAGCCTGCACCGCGAGCGCGATTCTTTGCAGCGCCAGGTGATGGAAAGCGAATCATTGCTGGAAAACCGCACACAAGAAGCCCTTCGCGCCGCAGATGAGGTGACAGAACTGACTGAATTGAACACAGAATACAGCCGGTTGGTGGCAGAAAATCAGGAAAAGTTGCGCAAGGTGCAAGAAAAGCTTGAGGTTTTGCAGCAAGAAGAACACAAAGTCAATACCCTGTTGGCTGAAAAAGAAAAAATGATTCGCTCGGGTCGCAGCAAGACGGAAGAGTTGGGAAATGTGGTTCATTCCAATGAATTGCGCTTGTCAGAGTTAAAATTGCGCGCTGAAAACCTCAAAACCCGCATCATGGATGAATACCATGTCGAACTCCAATCCGCGGCAACAGCTGAAGATCTGGACGTCGAGACGATGCGGCAGACCGTGGATTCCTATCGAGAACGCATCGAAAGTTTTGGCCCGGTCAATCTGCTGGCACTTAAGGAATACGAACAGGAAAAAGAGCGTTTCGATTTTTTGCTGGGGCAAAAAAACGATTTGATCAGCGCACGCAAAGATCTCACCGACACCATTGAGATCATCAATGCAACAGCACGGAAAAAATTTCTCGAAACTTTTGAGCAAATTCAAAAGAATTTCACCACGGTCTTTCGCTCCTTTTTCGAGGGAGGCCGCGCCAGTCTGGTGCTGGGGGGCGATAAAGACCCACTCGAATCGGATATTGACATCTATGCCACTCCAGGCGGCAAGCGCCTCAGTGCATTGACCCTTTTATCCGGCGGAGAAAAGTCGTTGACCGCAATTTCATTGCTTTTTGCCATCTATCTGGTCAAACCGAGTCCGATGTGCATTTTTGATGAAGTGGACGCTCCTCTGGATGATCAAAACGTACAGCGTTTTACCAATGCCTTAAAGAATTTTTCCGATCAAACCCAGTTTATTGTTGTCACGCACAACAAGTTAACCATGCGTGCCGCGAATCAGCTCTATGGGGTGACAACCGAAGAAGAGGGCGTCTCAAAAATTGTTTCGGTTCGTTTCGAGAGAGAAGAAAATGAGCGTGCCGAATCTAATTTGGTTCCGGCAGAGAGCTAGAGGTCCAATCCACAGATCCCGCAATCGAGCCAAAAAGAACCACATTGTCACTATACCGGCAGATGGCAGCAAACGGTCATTCAGCCGCCCTGCCGAGCTCAGCGAAATCGCGCACAACAAAAGGATAACAAAGGTTTTGCAAACAAGATCCACCAAAGAGACGATTTGTTTACGTTGTTAACGAAAACTGATTCTTTGATAGCCGGGCGAACCGCCCAAATATTTTTTTATGGATTCGGTGTTTTGCACCGAGACGAGTTATAATTCATGGAGGCATTGCAATGATGTGGCAAGTGAAGCGATTAGCAACCATTGGCGTCCTGTTGTCGATTATGCTGGTCCTGGGCACAGCATTTTCTCAACCGACAGGCCCTCAATTCAGTGCGGATTACAACCGATTCAGCTTTTCGTCTGATAGTACCTTTTTTGAATTCTATGTCTCTTTGCAGCGGTCGTCCTTGACTTATCTGCCGGTTGATTCTGTCTTTCGCGCTCAGTTCACTGTTAAGGCTGAAATTATGGCCGAGGATTCTCTCGTTGACACAAAAATCTGGACCAGTTTTAACGATGTTGACAAACTGGAATCCATCACCGTTGGGCAATCGATGGCCCTCATCAACTCCTTTCTTCTGCCTGATGGTATTTTCAAGGTTCGTTTGACCGTGATCGATGACAACAGCAAACAAGAAAATACCATCGAGTTTGCAGCCCAACTCCTGGCGTTTGACGGAGACTCGCTCCTGGTCAGCGATATCGAATTGGCATCGAACATCACCCGCGATTCTTTGACCACGCCATATACGAAAAACGGTTACTCTATTTTGCCACATCCGACGGCGCTGTATGGCATCGGTTTGCCGGTACTCTATGCTTATTCGGAAATCTATCATCTCAAAGCTGATCCCAGCCAATCGCCCTCCTCTTATAGCGTGCAGTACCAGATCTACGATGCAGATGGCAAGCTGCAAAAAGAATGGGCTCCGCGTGTTCGGCCAAAGCCAGGCAAATCAGCAGTTGAAGTCAATGCCCTCAATGTGGTGACCTTGCTCTCCGGGGCATATAGTCTGGTGATGAATGTTGAAGATCAATTGAGCGGTGAAAAAGCACAATCCACCCGCCGTTTTTATGTTTACCGTGAGGAAGATTATGCCGAGGGCGGTGCACGCTTTGAAAAGAAAGAGGAGGTAAGCGGTGCAGGCAGCCCAGGAGTGGATGCCGGCCGCTACGATACGATGAGCAAAGATGAATTGGATACTGAATTCGACTTTTCTCGCTATATCACTTCCAAAGAGGAACGCCAAACCTGGAAACGGATCAAGAATGTTGAGGGCAAACGAGAATTTTTGAAAAAGTTTTGGGCTGATCGCGACCAGACACCAGGCACACCCGTCAACGAATATAAAATTGAATATATGCGTCGACTGCAAACCGCCAACGAAGAATTCAAAGGCACATTCAAGAACGGTTGGCAGACCGATAGGGGACGGGTTATCATGGTCTATGGTTTTCCGGATGAACGCGAGCGTTTCCCGTTCAGCACCGATACACGCGCTTATGAAGTCTGGCACTATTACTCCGTCCAGGGAGGAGTCAATTTCATCTTCGTCGATCGTCGCGGAATGGGTGACCTCGAATTGGTCCACTCTACCGCCCGGGGAGAAATCTACGATAGCGAATGGTCCCGCTTCCTGACAGCTTCAGGTGGCGCATCGAGTGTTGGTACCATGTATGATTGATCATCTCTGACCGCTTTGCCGAAATTGTGCTCAGGCGCAGCTGTAATCCAGCTGCGCCTTTTTTATTATCTATGGCACTTTATTTGTATGTTCAGTCAGGCGGAATCGCGACATAATAAAACTCAAGCGTAAATTGCCGCATTTGGGTCGCTCCTGCATCGATCACATGGGACGTAGAGGCAACAGTGTGAGCTTTGCGGGGCAATTCGGGTGGTCTATATGATTCGCGAAAGAATCAACTGGCCAGGGTTGCTGCTTTTCACCCTTTTGTTGGCCACATCTGTTCTGCCGGCCGATCTGCGCGTGCGCACCATCGTGACGCGCAATGACAAAAGCATCGACGGCAAATTGGAAATGGCACTGCAGGTCCAACAGGATGAGCAGGGTTCTGCTATTCGCTATCTCCATTCGTTTACTTGCGATATTCGATATGATCCATCGATTTTACAGCCGTTGCCTCGGGAAGAAGGGATTCGCTGGTCTGCTCCGGATTCTCTTTTTTATCAAAATGTTTTCCGGCAAGCCGACGGAACTGCGCGGATTGCCCTTTTCGCCCGTCCCAACCTCACCCCGAAGACCTTTAAAGAGATGTCCAACGGTTGGTGGCAGGTGGGCAAGGATTGGTGCACGATTGCTATCCTTGGATGGCGTATTAAAAACACGATGGATACGGCCGTGCCCATGAAAACGTCAACTCTGTCTGCTGCTTATTTTCGCGATAATGCCGACGCAAGACCACTTGCTGCCTATTGGCCAACTGCGGCACAAGGGACCGACACCCTGCACCTGGCTCCGACCATCACCGACAGCCTGGAGTGCCGGCTGTTGCTGGTGCAAAACGACTTGCGGCTGGACGGCAAATTGCGCGCTGATTTTCAGTTGCGCATTCTCAAAGGCGAAACGCCGCGAACGTTGCAGGGTATCATCGCGGACATTTTTTTTAGTTCAGAACTAGGCATGCCCCAGGAAACCCCGTTTTTTCTGCTGAATACCATTCTTGCGGAACAGTACGATGTCGCTATGGTTGCCAACCCGAATTTTTACCATCTTGCTCTGCAAGGGAAGAGTATAGGTGAAACGGCTCGGCAAGGTTTTTTTGTTACCAGTGAATGGCAGACCCTTGTGACGCTGGAGTGGGAGATCGGTTCCAGCCCCTACGCCTCTCTGTCGATAGACGAGGCATCCCTGGAGGCCGCCTATTACAATTACCTTGCCAATCAACCGGATCGGGGCTTTACGCCCTGGCATCTGCTCTCGCACGATTTGGGATACGTGCCGCTGATAAGCGAACAGGCGCCGCCGCTGATGGTGCGGGCCTTGGTTTCTCGCAGCGAACAGTTGCAGAGCAATAAAGTCGATCTCGTGTTGCAGCTCAAATTGGGTTCAACCGACACGCTGCGAACTCTGCAAGCCTTTTGCTGCGATATAATTGGCCAGGGGAATCTTTCTGCAAGCCTTGCCGATCCGGCAGTAGAGTGGGGATTGGATCTCCAAGACGGTTATCGCTGCAACCTGGAAAACAAGGGCGCTTTTTATCACATCGAAACTCATGCCGATGGAATCGGCGCCGGGCTAGCCCCTGGATGGAATGTCTTGCGGGAATGGCAGACCCTGGTCCGGCTCACCATGCGCGGTGAAGCCGTCAATCGGATCATGTTTACTCTTGACAGCCGCTCTATCAAGGCGGCTTATTTTGAAAATCCCGGCAATCAGCCCTTTGGTGGTTGGGCGGATTGGCTGGTTGAAAATTTAAACGTTGAGTCGGAGATTAATGCAATTGAACTGACCCATTTCACCGCTTTGCGGCAAAACGATCACGTGGTGTTGAGTTGGCTCACGCAGTCTGAAACACAGAATCTTGGTTTTAACATCTATCGCAGCACTGATGAACAAGGCTATTTTTTGCGCTTGAATAAAGAGTTGATTCCCGGTGCAATGAACAGCCAGGCCGTGCAAAATTATCGTTTTGTTGACGCGGATATTGCGGCTGGCAATGTCTATTACTACAAGATATCCGATATCGATGTCGGCGGCAACGAAACCTTTCACGGACCGGTTGCTGTTGTCGTTTCGACACCCGAGAGCCATCGCCTTTTGCCGGTTTACCCGAACCCGTTCAACGACCAGGTGGCGATCGAATTTGAGCTCAGCCAGACCAGCAAAATCGAGGTGATGATTTATGATTTGCACGGTCAGCAGGTCAAGCAATTGGCTGATGAAGTACAAACATCCGGCTATCATCGGTTGGCATGGGATGCGACCGACGATTCGGGTAAGCGAGTCGCCAGCGGTATCTATTTTGTCCAGTTTATCGCCGATGACTTTCGTCTAATACAAAAAATGCAATATATTCGCTGAAACATCGAGCCCCCCTGCTGTAACCCGCCCGGTCTATGCTGTGGCAGAAAAGTAATTGGAATTTTTCTCAATTGCCGCACTGTTTGACAGGTTACTTGAATTGTTCAACTTCAATGGCGTCCGATTGATGCACATCTGTTCACCGTGCCTGCTTTAAATCCGAATCAGAAACCATCATATCGGGCTCGTCAACCGGATACTGGTGATCAAGATTCGATTACATAAAGGAGAAGGATTATGGGAACCGAAGTTAAACTGGAAGTTGGCCACGAGGCGCCTCGTTTTTCATTGCCGGCCAGCGATGGCTCGACTGTATCGCTGAACGACTATTTGGGTAAAAAACGGATTGTCCTCTATTTTTACCCCAAAGACGATACTCCCGGCTGCACCAAAGAAGCTTGTTCATTTCGCGATTGGCGAAAGGAGATAGAAAAACACGACGCGGTGGTGTTTGGCCTCAGCGCGGATTCTCTCAAATCGCACGAAAAATTCGTCAACAAATATCAGCTCAATTTTCCACTGCTTTCGGATGTGGATCATCAGGTGGCAGAGGCATACGGTGCCTGGGGCGAAAAGGCCATGTACGGCAAAAAATACTTTGGAATGATCCGAAAAACCTTTATTATTGGCAAAGACGGCAAAATCCTTTATGCCAATCATAAGGTGCAAGCCGACGGCCATGCTGAAGAAATTCTTGCAGTGCTGGAGAAATTATAGGACCACATGGCTGCCGGCTCGTATTGATGGATGATTGAAATCGCGTATGGACGGACCAGGCTGTCCGTCGATCTTCCTGCTGCCATCAGCTGGCAGCCATTACAAACTCCAGCGGTTGAACCCGAAGAGTCGGAATCTGCCCTTCTCGAAAAGGCAATCGAATCGTTAATGCAGCAATTGGCAGCTCGTCCACTGCATCGAGGAGATCGTCTGCTGCTTGTTGTGCCCGATCATACCCGCAAATGCCGTCTTTCCGAATGGCTGCCTTTATTGCTGGACGAGCTCTCTCGCCGCTTCCAACCTGTGGTTGAAATCCTGATCGCCAATGGATCGCATCGTCTGCAACCCGAATCAGTGGTAGCTGATTTGGTCGGCGATGCGGTTTATCGACGAGTGAGGGTAACTCAACACGATGCATTTTGCCAATCTGAAATGCGTTTCGTCGGTGCAACCGACGCCGGCACCCCGATCTGGCTCAACCGGCGCGTCCTGGAAGCCGATTGTGTGGTGACGATCGGCGGCGTCTTGTTTCATTACTTTGCCGGTTATGGTGGTGGTCCCAAAATGCTCTTGCCCGGGGTGGCGGGTTTTGAGACCATTAGGCTGAACCACCGTCGGACCATCGATTTTTCTCGCAAAGAGATGGCCCAAAACTGCCGCGAGGGAGAGATCGCAGCCAATCCCGTCTATCGGGATCTGGTGCAGGTGCTCGATTTTGTTCCGCATGTTCTTTCTCTGCAGCTCGTGCTCGATGCCGATGGCAGAATCCATTTCGCCCAGGCAGGACCGGTCGTCGCCAGTCAAGAACAGGCCATCCGCAAAGTGCAACAACTCTATCGCATTCCTCTGCAAGAACAAGCCGATGTTGTCTTGGCCAGCGCTGGAGGTTTTCCGGGTGACGTCAATCTGATTCAATCTCATAAGGCAATTCACCATGCCTATCGTGCGGTTCGCCCGGGAGGAATCCTGGTGGTTTATGCCGAATGTGCTGAAGGTATCGGATCATCGACCTTTATGCCGTATTTTTCTCACGATTCGTCAGCGGCAATTGTTGAGGCGTTGTTGTCCGATTATCAACTCAACGGCCATACCGCTTTGTCGCTAAAACGCAAAACCGAGACCGTCCGCCTTTTTCTGGTCTCCTCCTTGCCGGCTGAACAAGTGCGCCGGATCGGCATGATTCCGCTCAAGCCCACAGATTCGCTTTGGCAAGAGGTGGTCTTTCAGGCTCCCGCAAAGGGGCTGATTTTTCCTCAGGCGGCCTATTATTTGCCCATCTGTGAAAATTGCGCTTTGGTCTCCTGAACAGGCGATGAATCGAGCGAGCTGCGTTTTGCCGAACCATCTGATCAGTAGCACGCATGTTGATAATTATCCAAAGAATCGATCCCATTCTGAAGATCACTCGAAAGGAAAACAATGACCGATAGCAAAAGAAAAACAAGCGGCTTGGGCTCTTTCCCAGGTGTCTTTTGGGTTGCCAATGTCATGGAATTGTTCGAGAGGGCAGCTTACTATGGCATGAATTCAGTATTGGCTGTCTATCTGACCAATGAGGTGGCAAAAGGCGGATTGGGATTTACCGAACAATCAGCGGGTTTTTTGCAGAGCCTGGTTTATGCCTTCACCTATATTTTGCCGATTCTTGGTGGAGCTCTGGCTGACCGTTATGGCTATCGCAAAATGTTGCTGATCGCCTTTTCGTTTTTAACTGCCGGCTATTTTCTCACGGGCCATGTCACCACCTATGGAATCGTGTTTGCCAGTCTTTTGATCATGGCAACCGGATCCGGATTGTTCAAGCCGATCATCTCCGGCACGATCGCGCGTTCGACCCATGAGGAAAATTCGGGATTTGGCTTTGGTATTTATTACTGGATGATCAACCTCGGTGCCTTTCTTGCACCGCTGTTGGTCAGCTATCTCAAGGGTTTTTCGTGGAGCTATATCTTTACGGCCTCGAGCTTATATTGCGCTCTCATGCTGCTGCCTACCGTGTTTCTTTACAAGGATCCGCCTAAACCGGAGAGCAGCAAGAGCCTCAAACAGGTTTTAAGCGGTGCAGCGTTGGTTTTGGGCGATGCGCGTTTCATGTTGATGATTTTTGTCTACTCTTGTTTCTGGATTCTCTATTTCCAAAATTTTGGCTCCGTGTTGTGGTTTTTACGGGATTTTATCGATAAAACCCCGGTCGACCGGGCTATTGCACCCATCGCTGCATTCCTCAGCGATTTTCTACACATCAGAATTTCATTCCATTTTGATGTCGAACATGTGACAGTTATCAATGCCGGTACGATCATTTTGTTGCAAGTGCTGGTAAGTCGTGCGGTCAAAAAGATCCAACCCTTGCCGACCATGGTTATTGGAATCGCCATCGGTTCTTTGGGTTTTCTCTGTTTGGCCTTTGCAAACAATGCCTGGATTTTTATCCTCGGAATCGCCGTTTTTTCCATCGGCGAAATGACCGCGCATCCCAAATACTACAGCTATATCGGTCTGGTGGCGCCGGCCGATAAAAAAGCTGTATATATGGGATACGCTTTTCTTTATGGCGTGATCGGCAGTCTCATCGGCAGCAACATCGGCGCGGTGATGTACGAAAGGATGCTGAAACCCCTGATCGGACAGAGCGATATTTCTGGTGAGGTTCGGCAGTTTTGGCTGATTTTTGCCATCTTGGGCGTCTTTGCTATGGCTGCTCTGGTGGTGTTCAACCGGTTTTTTAGCCAAGACACACCTGCCACAAATCGCCATGCACGTCGAATTATGATCGCGGTCTATTCTGTATTGCTGATTTTGGGTGCATGGTTTTTTTATCAAGGATCGTTGGCTGCAGATACCGTCCAATACAAGACCCTGGTGCAATCGATTATCATGCTGTTGATCGGCAGCGGCGGGTTGATGATCAGTTTCGCAAAAAAATAAGGGGGACAGTTGGTTGGGCTGGCTGAAACTCCAAGTTTCAGCCAGTTCTATGGATGAGCGGTTTCTTGCAGCAGCTTGGCTTTTAAAGCTTCTCCCCATTGCGCAATAAACGCCCAATCACGGGTATCGATGCTTCCCTGGTCCGGCAGGCCGCTTTTTAACAATACTTTTTTCATGAGCGATTGCATGACCGGATTCAATCGATCAAAATCGATCCTCCCGCCAAACGCCTCGATGCTCAGAGGCTGAATATCCGGATACTTTTCGATAATTTGCTGAATCGCTTCGTGTTTAACCTTTTCTCTTCCCTCTCGGCAGTTTGCCGACAAGCAGACCACGAATAATGCCACTTTTTTATCGATCAACTCGCGGTGATGAATGGTAAAAAAATCCCTCACGTTTGCGGTGGGGCGATCCGCGCGAACGGATGTGCCTACGACTATAGCGTCGAATTCTTTAAGATCACCAATTTGATCGATTGGCAGGATTTCGACTTTGATTTTTTCCGGTTCCGCCAAAATATCGGCCAACTTTTCCGCAATCTCCTTGGTTGTGCCAAATCCACTGCTGTACGCCATCAAAACTTTCATCAGACACTTCCTTTGTTCACATCAAACAATGACCGGTTTTCATATACCCCCTGGGCAAGATTCTCGAGAAAGGTTTTTCCAATGGAAATAACAAACAAATCGGGTAAAAAAATCCATCTGGATACTGTAAATGTTGTGTCTGGGGGATCTTTTTTTTACATTGACTATACCGGTCATGCACCCTGTCTTGATATTGAAGGCTGAATCAGGCGACCAGCAATTGCTCAACTCCGCACGAGCCAAATCAACAGCGCGCGAAATGGCTGACGATTTTCAGCGCGATAAAAAGTCGGATGGCTTGCGGCTAAATGGAGAGCGGCCAGATCGATTGTCATAAAAAGCAGGTGAGCGATGCCCACGAATACCAATTTGCGCAAATTGACCTTCGAGGAGCTGCAAGCCGCGCGTACCGTTGTCCGTCTTCCACTTGTGGCTTTGCTCGATGATGTGCGCAGCTTGCACAATGTTGGATCGATCTTTCGCACCGCAGACGGTGCAGGTGTGGAGTCGCTGTTGTTGTGTGGAATTACCGGCACACCGCCGCGTGCGGAAATCCGCAAGACCAGCTTGGGTGCTGAAGAGTCGGTTCCCTGGCGCTATGAAGCGCATGCGTTGCAGGCCGTCGAACGATTGCGCCGACAAGGATATCAGATCGTCGCTCTCGAACAGACGACCGGCAGTGTTGACTTTCGCCGTGCCGAGCTGTCTTTTCCTCTCTGTCTTATCGTCGGTCACGAATTCACCGGTATCTCTGATTCATTGATCGCTGCCAGCGACATGGCCGTCGATATTCCCATGCGGGGGATCAAACAGTCACTCAATGTTGCGGTGGCGTTTGGTGTGGTGGTTTATGAATTCGCTTCCCGCTGGATGGCCTTGCAGAACATGGTGCGCTAATTGGCAGCGACAAACGGCAAGAGCAAAGGTTCGCCGAACGATGGATTCCCTGTTCCAGGAGATCAATTATGAAAGCATTCGCCCGATTTAAACAGCTCGGCGCCTATCAAAAGCGAGGTATTGTCTATGGGATGGTTGGTGTAATCGGCATGGGTGCAGAGCTGTTGTTGCGGCCGTCTCCCCGCTTGTTGGTCATGTTGCTGTGGGCGGGTTTGATCGGTATCGCCGCTTTGGTTTATTTTCTGATTCAGGAACCGGACAAGTGAATAAACAAAGATGTTTGGTTCTCCTGGTTTTTTTCTGTTTTGTCGTGCATTTATCTCGCAGCCGCGCCGACACAGACGATCGCCTGGCCGGCATGGATGTGTTGCACTATGAAATTTTTCTCGATCTCGAATTCACCCGCCAATTCCTGACCGGATGCGTTGAAGTGCGGTTTTTGCCGCCGCTGGATCCCAATCTGCCGATCGCTTTCGATTTGCTCGATCTTACAGTCGACTCGGTTCGGGTCGAAAATCAAAAGATACCCTTTTATCGCAGTCAGACGCGAATTGAGCTGGCGCGCTCTGCACTTGCCGGTGATACTTTGTCAGCCTGTATCTACTACAGCGGAAATCCGGGCAACAGCGGCAGAGGCGGCTTTTTTTGGCGACAAGGTTATGCCTACACCATCGGTGAGGCGATCAATCTGAACGATCCATCGGCGCTGAAATTCTGGTTGCCCGCCAATGACCGGCCTGATGACAAAGCGACCTGTGCAATCGAGTTGAGAGTTCCGGTCGGCTGCCGCGCCGTTGCCAACGGCTCGCTTGTCTCTGTCGTTCAACAATCTTCTCATACCGTCTATCGTTGGCATGAAAAACACCCGATCGCCCCTTACTTGATCGCTGTTGCCGCCGGGCCCTTTGTGATGCTGGCCGAAAAAATGGTCTCCTGCAACGGCGACACTTTACCGCTGACTTGTTATGTTTTTCCGGACGCCGTCGAGAAAGCGCGCGCCAATTGGCTGGGTGTTTTACCCCCAATGGTGCAGTTTCTCGAATCTCGTTTTGGCCCCTATCCGTTTACCGGGTATGCGATGGTGCAGCTCCCTGACTTTGGCGGTGCCATGGAGCATCAACAGATTTCGTTTTTTTCGGCGTCTCTGTTGACCGACGACAACCGTTATGAATCTATCGTGCTGCACGAGTTGGCGCATCAATGGTGGGGGGATTGGGTCACCTTGAGCGACTGGAAAGAAATCTGGCTCAATGAAGGTTTTGCTTCCTACTGTGAGATCCTCTATATCGAAGCGATGTATGGCGACAGCGCCCGGAACGCAGCGCTGGACCAGTTTTCAACTGCTTATTTTGATGAAACCAGCAGGCGCGGTCATTTCTCAATCTATGCACCTGTCTACGCCTGGGGCGGGACGGTTTACAAAAAAGGCGCATGGATTCTCCATATGTTGCGCCGGCGTTTGGGCGACCAGGTGTTTTTTGCGGCCATGAATGGGTATGGACAGCGTTTTGCTTATCGCAACAGCACAATCAGGGGTTTTCAGACTGTGGTTGAAGAGATCAGCGGCGAGAATCTCGAGGTTTTTTTTCAAGAGTGGATCTACGGTTCAGGTTATCCGCAACTCCGTTTTGCGTGGTCGTTTAACCCTCTCCCATATGAAGGCTATAAAATTGAATTGACGGTCAAGCAAGTGCAAACGCAAACTGTTTTTCATCAGCCAGTTCCAGTTGGCTGGACTGCAGAAACAGATACTCTGATGGACCGGTTTGATTTGCAGGGATTGGAAACCGTCCACAGCGTGACCTGGCACCGCGCACCGCACAAGTTGTTGATCGACCCCGATCGTGACCTGTTGAAAAAGGCGGCAGTGGTGAGTGCACCTCTGCCGGATGGAGTGGTATCCGATGACCTCTATCTGAGCCAAAACCATCCCAACCCGTATGTCTGGAGTTATGCCGACAAGACCCGTATCGGCTTGCAAATCCCTGCAGCCCAGACGCCGGCAAAGGTTGTCCTGCAATTGTTTGACATCAGCGGCAGACGGGTGCGAATCCTCCTGCAGAAAACGCTTGCACCCGGATACTACCAGGTCGAATGGGATGGTCGTGACGATCTGGGGGGATTGCTTCCTTCCGGTACTTATTTTTACCAGTTGACAGTGGCAGGGAAAAGTCGTGCCCGAAAACTCGCGCTGATCCATTAAGCGGCGTCTGGTGCTAATTGATAAGCAAGAGTTTACCTCGCATCCAATTTGCCGGATTGGCTTCACCTTTTTTGCGCAAGACATAAAAATAGGGCCCGCTGGTAAACGATCGCGCCGATTCTGCCGGACCGGTCCAATCAAAATGATTCGTACCCGGGCCGAAATCCTGCTGCGCTTGATGGACGATTTGTCCGTTGATGTTGATGATTTGCAGTTCTATTGTGGTTGGTTCTGCCACCGAGAAACGGATGGTGACCGGCCCATGGCTGGGATTGGGCGAGGCGTGCGTTTCGCCAGCTGCCACGATTAAGTTTACTTCAACGACAGGTGAAAAGGTGCTGGTGCCGTCGAGATCGATTTGCCGCAAACGGTAGCGATACCATCCCTTCTGCACCGGTTGGTCGACGATTCGATAGGAGTTGTGGTTTTGGGTTGTGCCGTGGCCGTGACAAAATCCGATGACGCTAAAGTCGGAAAGAATCTCAGCCCGCTGGATTTCGAACCCGTAATTGTTGCTTTCGCTTAGGGTTTCCCATTCCAGCACAATTGAAAAGCCCTGTTGCACGGCATGAAATGACGACAACTCTACGGGCGTATTATGACCACAAGCCTCTTCCAGGGCATAAAAAACGAGATCCTGGTTGAAATGGGGGGTGGTAAAGCTCTTCCATCCCGCTGTCGAAAAATGACGCGTTTCTGTTTCGGTTACAAACTCACCTGTTTTGGGATCATAATACCGGCAGGCATAATTGCCTGGCTGGAAGTAGATGCGAAAGTCCACCTGGGAGGAATTTTGCTGGGTGTAGAGGTAGGCGACTGCTTCTTTGCCACTTTGCTGACAAAGCCAGACAGAGGCCTGTCCGCCATCGATCAGTTCGTCTGCCGGCTCGAGCCGGTTCGGTTGATGCAAGTTCTGCACAAATCTCGCGTGATGCGAGAGATATTCAGTGATGCGATTGGGAACTTGGCGAATATCGGTCCAGCAAACATCAGCAACACCCGCATTGCCAGCGGTGAAAAGCCCCCAGAATTGCGCGCGAAACCAGTCGTATTCTTGCTCCGGGCTGTCGCCGTCATAGGGCCTGATTTCGTTCCAGATCAACGGCTTGCCGTTGGCGTAACCATTGGGATCGGTCAGGGTTTTGTTGTGCGTATATTCCCACTGGTCGGTGGTGGCTTTGTAACTGCCATGCGGAAAGGTAAGATCACAGGGATAAGGTCCGGTGTACATTTCAGAAGCACCAACCAGCAAATCATAGGGATCGTATTCGCGCATCCAAGGCAGATAAGCTTTGGTGGCCTCCAGAGCCGAGACTTTAAAGCGCTGTGCTTCATTCCATAACTCCCAATGCAGGTGGCCATAGGCCGCATAGCGGCTGATAGTGTAGCGCAGATAAAACCTGGTGGCCTCGATATAGGTCTTGGGATTCCAGGGTTCGAGCAAAAGATCATAGACGCCATTGGGCGGATAGGGTTCGGCCCAATCAGCTTCCTCCTTGCGTTTGCCCCAACTGTCGAATAGGTTGAGCTGAATATTGATGCCGACTTTTTGCGCTTCCAACACAATCTGATCGAGATAAGCGAAAAATTCGAGATTCATGCTCTGCAGATCATAATTCAACGGCAGCACCGATATTTTGATCAACACCCCGTTCAGCCCCAGGGCTGCAATTTCTGCCAGATATCTCTTAACATGCGGCAAATACTCGGAGTTGTTCAATCGCTCCGGATAGCTCAGGTCTTGCAGATCAGCAGAGCCAAACGGCCGCATAAAACAGAGATATTTGCCGCCCAGCCAATAGAGCGGCGTGCCGTCTTCAAACCGCAGTTTATGCGGATTGTCCGGATCGATGCGCAGATGACCGTGCAAAAAAGAATTCTCTTGTGTTGAACAGGTAAAATGGCCATCTCCGCTGGCACCGGCAAAACTCCAGCTAAAGTCCCATCGACCGATCTCCCTGGCTGCTGCTCGAATTCGCCATAACTGTTGCCCTTCCGTGTCGACCCCGTAGTAGAAACCAGACAAGGCAAGCTTTTTACCAGTCGGAGAGGTCAGCTGCAGGAGCGGAGAATCGAACTGAAAGGGCTGGCTGACGTTCGCTTCGATGGTAAATTCGACTTCAGCCACTTCATATAGGGGAATGGGATTGCGGACCAACCGGCAGGTGGCTGCTGGAAAACAAAAACCGGGGAATATGGCGATGATGCTGCAAAATGGTACAATTGTCTTTAACATGGAACACCTGATGCTCAACGGTTGACACGCAAAAGCGATCTTTGCTTGTACCATCGATTAAATGCAAGGAATATGCCAGTTACAGCCAGAAGGCGACGATGGGTAAAAAAAAGGCGACGAAACCTCGGTTTCATCGCCTTGGCAAGGTCGGCGCAGTTTTAAATATTGCCTTCGTACCAGTGGATGAGCCCCATTTCAAGAGGATGGATGTTTTCCTTGTGAGCAGGCAACACCCGGTACGAATAACCATGTTGTCCGGAATCGTTGCAGGTGATTTGCGCGTTGTAGAGATGCTTGTTCGCGGACATTTTTTTAACCAGTTCCATTTCGATGACTTGACCGTTTTCGATTTCGCCCTCAGGATTGATCGGGCCAAAGTAAACCTGCACAGACAGATCCTCAGGTGCTAGACCATCAATATCGACGGTGGCTTTTAGATTAAAAACGGAACCGACTTTTTGTTCCGGGAGTTGATCCGACTCGACTTGTACAATTTTGACCTTGTGCCAGTTGTTGCGGACGAGATTTTTCCAGGTCAGCAAAGAACGGCTGGCGGCCATATCGTTTTCAGTGAGTCGCTTCCAGCGTTCGGCGGCCGGATAATAGTAATTGCGAAAATAGTCCTCGACCATTCGATGGGTGTTGAAAGCCGGAGCGATTGCCTGGATGCTGTTTTTCATCATGGCGATCCACTCGACCGGCGTATCGTTCGAATTGCGGGAATAAAACCGCGGCACGACTTCTTGTTCCAGCAGATAAAAGAGCGATTCGGTTTCGACGGCATCCTGTTCTTCGAGATCGTCATAGATTTCACCCCGGCCGATCGCCCAACCGATCGTGCTTTGGTAGGCTTCATCCCACCAGCCATCGCGAATGCTGAGATTGAGCACACCGTTGGCGCCGGCTTTCATTCCGCTGGTTCCGCTGGCCTCACGCGGTCGTCGCGGTGTATTCAGCCATACGTCAACGCCGCTGACCAGATGAGCAGCGACATTCATGTCATAATCTTCGAGAAAAACGATTTTGTTGCGCAGATCGCTGTGGCGAATCGTGGTAACGATATCGCGGATGATCGTTTTTCCGACATTGTCGCGCGGATGAGCTTTGCCGGCAAAAAGGATCTGCACGGGACACTCGCTATTGTTGACCAGCCGTTTGAGCCGCTCCAGGTCTTTGAACAACAAGAAGGCGCGCTTGTATTGCGCAAAGCGGCGCGCGAAACCGATGGTCAGGAATGTGGGGTTAAGCACATTGTTGGCTGCTTCGATATCGCTGTTGTTGGCATCCGAATTGATCAGCTGTTCCTTCAAACGCTTGCGGGCAAATGCCACCAGCTGTTCGCGACGCCGCTCATGTGCTCTCCACAGTTCTTCGTCTGGGATGTTGTTGATTCTCTCCCATACACTTTTATCGCTTGGGTTGCTGGACCAGCGCGGACCCAGATACAAATCGAATAAAGCCGCCACATCATCCGAAATCCACGTCCGAATGTGCACCCCGTTGGTGACATGGCCGATCGGCACTTCGCTTTCCGGAGCCTCTGGCCACAGGTAGTGCCACATGCTGCGCGCGACCTGCCCATGCAGAGCGCTCACACCGTTATAGTGGCTGGACATGTTGATGGCAAAGATTGCCATGTTGAATTTGCCCTTGGTCTGCTCTCGGTTAACCCCACCTAAAGCATGAAGTTCTTGCTGGCTGATTTTCAGCGAATCATAATAGGCGCCGAGATAATGATCGACCATCGGCGGATCAAATTCGTCGATGCCTGCGGGAACCGGGGTGTGGCTGGTAAAGACGTTGCTGCCGCGAGTCGCTTCATGCGCTTCGACAAAACTCAATCCTTTTTCCAGCATCAGCAAGCGCGCGCGTTCCAAGGCCATGAATGCGGAATGGCCTTCGTTCATGTGGCAGACTTCCGGGTGAATGCCAAGAGCGTCCAATGCGCGGATACCGCCGATGCCGAGAAGTATCTCTTGCCGGATTCGTTTATCTGAATCACCGCCATAGAGCTGGTCGGTTATTTTTTGATCGTCTGGCTGATTCTGTGGCACATTGCTGTCGAGCAGATAAAGAGATATGCGGCCGACTTGCACTTTCCAGATTTGTGCATAGACTGTTCGGCCGGGAAAATTGAGCGAAATCATCAGCGGTTCTTCGGTCTCTTTGACTGTGACCACTTCGATCGGCAGATCGTGAAAATTCACCCGCGGGTACATCTCTTGTTGCCAACCATCAGTGGAAAGATATTGATGAAAGTATCCCTCCTGATATAAAAGGCCGATGCCGATCAATGGCAAACCCAAATCAGAGGCCGATTTCAAGTGATCTCCTGACAGAATTCCCAAACCGCCGGAGTAAATCGGCATCGCCGGAGTCATGCCGTATTCCATGGAAAAATAAGCGATATGAAAACTGCCTTTTTTAGCAAAATTTTCTTGATACCAGGTCTTCTGCGCCAGGTAACTTTCCAGATTCTCGCGGGCTCGGTTCAAATTGGACAAATAGCCTTCATCCTTGGCGCGTATTTCCAGGCGGCTCTGTTCAAGCTTGTTGAGCAATTCCACCGGATTTTGTCCCACCGCCTCCCACAGATTGCGATCCAGGCGGCGAAACAATTGCCGCATGTCAGGATCCCAACTCCAATAAAGATTACCGGCGAGCAACTCCAGGTTTTTCAAATTCTCCGGCAGGTTGGGTATCACTTTATAAGTTTTGATTGTTTTCATGGCAAACTCATTTTATGGATGAAGTGCATTTGTCCTCCGTGATTCAGGGGGAGGAGAATATAATCAGAGGGAAGGATGCTACCGGTCGGTAGCCCGCTAAAAACGGATTGGTGGAAAACAATTGGTGTTCAATCGTCGCCACAGCGATCGAGTAGCCATTCTGCCCAGTAGAATAAAAGATGCCGAATGATACATTTCCTGCATGTGCAGTTAACAGACTGCACGAACCAATTGATGGATGCAATCCTTGGTTAATCGACAGACTGTTGTTCCGGCTCCCCTTAACTTAGCCGCATCTGTTGCTTTGATCAAAGAAGGCAAAGCACCTGCTCGATATAATATAAAAAAAATGGCTGGGATGCAACCGAAAATTTGGCTGCACACGGGGAACTGAATTCGGCTGAATCGAAAGATTGCATCGTGCTGTCGAAAAGCCAAAATCGCCGGCGGTTGCTGTGCAACGGCTGGCACATTAATTGCTTTTTCCTGCTCGACAGCTCTTGTCCTTTATCAGGCGGAAGATCTGGTTTTTTCTTTTTACTATTACTGGACTTAAGATAAATTAATACAATAAATTGGAATGACCAATACGCCCATTTTGGCAATTGACGGCGAAGGGAGGTGGTGTCGTTCAGCGAAATCTGTTTCGAACTGAGCGGTTGTATCAAAAAGTTACACCCTGATTCCCATCACTCGCTCGGCATCTGTTCTGCTATGGTCTTTGACCAATGCTTTTGAATATGCGCATGTACAAAAGATTCGGAGGGTAGAATGAAGCATGTAAAGAAAAATCCCCTGTTGGCCACCATCCTTCTGGGGGTCCTTTTGGTTGTGCAACAAGGATTTCCTGCCGCCGGGGATTCTTTGATTGTTACCAGCGGCTACGGCCAACCCGGCTCATCAGGCCAGACAGTGGATATTATTCTTAAAAACACGACGATCATTCGCGGTATGATCTTTAATCTTTATGATACCGCCAATTCGATCGAAGTGACGGATGTGCAGGCCACTGCGGGCTATGCCGCCAATTTTCAACCCCACTTTACCACAACCCCAAGCGGGGCGGTTAAGATCCTGTTCATGTCCTATGGCACTCCCTTATTTAAGTATTTGGTAACCGGCCGCAACAGCATCATGACCGTCACTTTCAATGTCAAACCCGATGCTGTCGGCGGCAGCCAGGCAACGATTACCATCGACAGCCTGGTGGTTGCCAAAACAGCGACGACGCCCGAGTCCTATGTGATCAAGAACGGCAGTTTTTGGCTAGGCAATAAGGGCGATGTGCTCTACAACGGCGCGGTGGATCTGTTCGACGTCTTGCGCATGATCAATATCGTCCTCAACCGCCAGCCTGCGGCAACACTCTACGAGCGCTGGGCGGGTGACCTCGATGGCAGCGGTGGAATCGATATTCTCGATATCCTCGAGGCGTTGGATTTGGCTCTTCTCAACACAGCCACTGCAGATGGAAACGGCGGACAAAAAAGCGCACAAAAATCAGCTGCCGGCAACGTCCGCTTTGATTTGACGACCATTCCGGCTGGCATAACGGGAAAGTTTGATCTGCCTGTTCAGATGACCAATTCGACGCCGGTGAGCGGTGTGCAATTGTCCTTCCGTGTCCCGTCTGCTGCGCTTGAGTTGGGACAGGCTGAAGTCAGCGCCAATCACTCAGGCACTGTCATGCGCTCGCGGCAAAACGGCGATCGCTATGATTTGATCGTGTGCAGTGTCGATGGCCAACCGATCGCAATGGGCAGAGAGGAGCTTTTGCGAATCCCGGTCCGTGTCAATGGCCATTTGAATCAAGAACTGGCCTTGGAACTGCTGTCGGCAAAGGCCGCTGATGCAGAGGGAGCGGCGTTGATGGCCGTGCTGGGATCTGAGATGCCACTGGCTGGTGGGGTACCGCAATCCTTCAAGCTTTATCCCAACACTCCCAATCCGTTCAACATGTCCACCTCGATTGTCTACGATGTCCCGACGACTGCTAACGGCTCTGTCCAGGTTAAGTTGGCGATTTACAACACCCAGGGGCAATTGGTTCGCGTGCTGGAAGATTGTGAAAGAACAGCCGGACAATATACAGCGCGTTGGGATGGCCTCAACTCACAGGGCAAGACGGTCTCGTCCGGTGTCTATTTCTATCAACTCCAGGCGGGCGATATTGTGCTGAGCAGCAAGCTTGCCGTGATGAAATAAAAAGTGGATGCAGTGATAAATGATGAGGACAATCATATGAAGTGGAAATGTATTTTGACGGTTATCATGACTGTCTTCCTTGCCAGCGGCCTGCAAGCCGTGTCGGCGCAAGGGCTGACAGATGAATTCGACCGGCCCTCCTTGGGCGGCAACTGGGCGGCACATCCGGCATTCGCCATCGACGCCGGCACATTGGTCAACACGTCGACCAATGCAACCACAGGTGTGGAAAATTGGAGCTTTTTGGCCACTTTTATCGGTGCGGCCAATCCGGTTGAAGCGTCGATGGTCTTTTCAGCGACCAAGTCCACTGCCGAAGGCGTCAATGGTGCCGGAATCGCTATGTATCTCAACGCGCCGTCCGCGACGGCTTCCGGTTATTTGATCTATCGCCGCTACGGTACCATCTATCTCTATTCGATGGTTAATGGCGCAATGGGCAGCAAACTCAATGAGACCGCCACCAGCGCAACACAGCCTGCGCCGGGTGATCGCGTAACGGTTACTCCCCGAAAACTGGCAGACGCCACCTATTTCGATTATAAAGTCAACGGTGTTTTGCAGGGCACTGTCAAGGATGTCAACAAAACCTATGGTGCCGGAACGACCTATGCTGGCGTGGTGCTGTACAGCAATTATGCGAACAAAAACAATATCGAGTCCTTTAACATTCGCGCACCTTTTATCAATGTCACCTATCCAGTCGGCGGCGAAGTGATTCCGGGCGGTACATCGAGAACGATCACATGGACGTCCGAAGAAGTGACGGAAAATGTCGATATCTCGATTTCGTACGACAGCGGTGGTACATGGACACCTATCGTCACCAATGTGTCCAATTCCGGCACTTACAGCTGGACCTTCCCGGATCAAGATCACACCACCTGCCGTATCAAGGTTGCCAAAACCGGTGCCAGCATGCCGGCGGGCATCAGCCCGGCTGATTTTACCATCGAACAGCAAACTCCAACCCTCCAGGTTCTCAGCCCGAACGGGGGTGAACAGTGGATTATCGGCACCACCCAGCGCATCACCTGGCGAAAAACCGGCAGCATCGATGTGGTCGACATCTATTATACCGATGACAACGGCATCACTCGAACGTTGATCCAGGGATCGGTGCCGGCTGACCAGGGCTATTTCGACTGGCCTCTGCCGACCAATCTCTATTCCGATCAGATGAAAGTCATCGTTGAGAAAAATGTCCTCGACCAGCGCTACTTTGACGAAAGCGACAACGTTTTTTCGATCCAGGCGTTGGTGCACGTCTATGTGCAAAATGCCAGCGGTGAACCCGGCACCTCCGACAATATCGTGCGCATTGGTATGGACAACAAAATCAACGTCTGGGCGTTGACCTTCCGCGTTACCGACAGTTCCGGCAAGTTGTCGGTACCGTTTCTCCCAAGCACGACGAACCTCAAGATCAGTCCGGTCGGCCGCGCCAAACAGTTGACCGTTGCCTCGACCCAGGGAACCGGCTACGTATCCATCGGCATCGTCAACATGACCGGGGTGATTTCGACCGGCACCGGTCCGATTATCGAGATCTATTACGACATCGCCAATGACCCTGGTCTCATCGGCACGACAATACCACTTAGCCTCTCTGCGGTGCTGATCGCCGACATCAACGGCCAACCGGTGCTGGGTCGGCTGACCAACGGCGTTTTTTCTTTTGTCAAAGCCGGAGATCTGGTTTCTCCTTTTGGAACGGTTGATGATCTGGACATCGCCAAGATGATCGATATCGCTCTCGGCAAAGTGGCGCCCGACGATTTTCTCCTCAGCGGCGACATGGACAACGACGGCGACATCGATATCTTCGATGTGCTGCAGGTCTATGATCTCCGTTATCCAACCATCATCTAGTTCCAGTATTTGCCTATTTTGCACTCGGGACGGGAGACCATCCCGTCCCGAGTGGTGTTTTGGTCTCAATCACAGGTTGGTTGTCATGAAAAAATGGTTTATTCTGCTTGTTGCCGTGATCAGTCTGACAGTGATGAGTTCCGTGGATGCGGTGACCTTGTCTGTGGACTCGGGAAGCGGCAAGTTGGGCACCGGCCAACATCAGATCTCGATTCACCTGACGAACGACATGCCTGTTCGCGGCATCCAATTGAAAATGGCAGACATCCCCGATTTTCTCACAGCAGACTCGGTGGTTATCACCAGCCGCACGCAAGATTTTTCTGTCAGTTTTTCGGATACATTGGGATTTTTGACCATTCTGCTCTATTCATGGAATCTCGCGACCATTCCGCCAGGCGATGGCGAAGTGTTAACCATCTTTTACAGCATTCCCGAATCCGTCCGCGAAGAAACCGTCAACATCGTCATTTTTGAAGAGGATCTTAAAGTTGTGGGCGTTGTGGATGGCGAGAATGTTCCCCAACCGGTTGAGATCCAGAATGGCACTTTTCTGATCACCGGCATGGCAGAAGCCGGCAGTACCCCGCCGCATCGCTATGCGTTGGAACAGAACTACCCCAATCCCTTCAATCCAACCACGCGCATCCCTTTTCAACTGGCCCGGTCCGGCCACGTGAGGATCGAAATATTCAATGCTCTTGGCCAAAGCACGGCGCTTCTGCAAGACAATTATCTGCCGGCCGGCAGTCATGCGGTTCAATGGGATGGTCGGAGCAATGAGGGCGAATTGGTGCCCGGGGGACTCTATTTTTATCGTCTGCAGACAGAGGGCTACCGGCAAACCCGATCGCTTTTGTTGCTCAAGTAGCTCCGGGTTGGATCGAGCGGTGCACTGATTTTAGCGCGGTATGTTGAGAAGCACTTTTTGTACCTCGATGAATTCAGGGGATTGGCCGCGCAAATCCCCTTTGCTCGGTATGAGCGCCAGATGCATCCGGATACGCTTCAACCGATTTGTGGCTGAAGGATGGGTGCGGTTGAGCAAATCCGTTTTTTCGATACTGGTCAACTGGACATGGATTGCCTGCTCGAGCAGATTGACCAATCCGACCGGATGATAATCCGCTTTCCAGGCATACTCGAGCGCCTTTTCGTCCGCCAGATACTCCCATTCTGGTGGGTAATCCAAGATGGTGCCGCTGGAATAGAGACTGCCGATGATCTGCGCGGCGATTTCAGGATTGTCGCCGACGATGCTCTGGGCGGCAAAGGCAAAGGCGTATTTTTCGCTCAGGCGGCCTACTGCATGCCGATGCGCGATATGGGCAATCTCGTGGGCGATTACCGCAGCGACTTGCTCCAGGCTGGTGCATTGTTCCAGCAAACCGCGAAAGAGAAAAATATAACCACCGGGAAGAGAAAAATGGTTGAAATCGGGTTCATTGACAAGGTAAACCCGATAGGTCAAACCATCCCAGTCTGATACCCTGCCGAGTTCGCCGGCCAGGCTGTCGAGAAAAGCGATGATCTGCTGGTTGCGGATCAGGCGAAATTGGCTATGCGCCTGGCTGGCCAGCTGTTGGCCGAGGCGCATCTCCTCATCAAACGAAACAAATGTCAACGTGTTCTTCTTGCGTTGGCCGCCGGCACAAGCCAGCAGCACCAACACAATCACACCCACCCATAACAGCCAAACCTGCCGATTTTTTTTCATGACTGAATTTCCTTAATTCCCTGATCTCTGCTCGCCGATCATGTTTAGCAAATCTTCTTCGCTGAGAATCGGCACGCCGAGTTCGCGGGCTTTTTCCGCTTTGGATCCCGGATTTTCGCCGACTATCACATAATCGGTTTTACGGCTGACCGATGCGGCTGCACGACCGCCCAGTTCTTCGATGCGCTGCTCAATTTCTTGCCGTGAATAATGGGCCA
The DNA here is from genome assembly GCA_029565675.1 of bacterium. Lineage (GTDB taxonomy): Bacteria > Zhuqueibacterota > Zhuqueibacteria > Residuimicrobiales > Oceaniaggregativiventaceae > Sulfursilanivivens. Next base: position 197,323 of record JAKQNP010000032.1, on the reverse strand, counting down.
ATGTACCGGTAACGACAAAGGTTTTCCCTGCCAATTTGTCCCCCCGTTTTTTTTCCATGCTTTGGAATTGCACTCCGCCGGCTTTGAGCCGCACAATCAGCTGCCGGTTTTCCGCCTGCGCAAAAAAGGTGACCACGCTGTCAGCCACCTGGGGGCCGATTTCATGGATTGCCAGGAGTTCTTCAACAGAGCTTTGCATGATGGAGTCGAGGTTGCCCATCGCATCGACCAAAACCCGGGAGATGTGTTCGCCGACGAATCGGATGCCGAGCGCGAACAACAATCGGTCGAGCGGCCGCTGGCGGCTGGCGGCGATGGCTGCCAGCAGTTTTTCAGCTGATTTATCGGCCATGCGCTCCAATTCGATCAACTGATTTTTTTCGAGGAAAAACAGATCAGCGATCGATTGGACAACCCCTTTCTCCACCAGCTGATCGATCAATTTTTCACCCATTCCCTCGATATCCATGCCCCCTTTGCTGGCAAAGTGCAAGATACGCTCTTTCAGCTGGGCAGGGCAGGAAAGATTAACGCATCGCCAGGCGACCTCCCCCGGCGATTGGATGGTGTGACTGCCGCAAGCCGGGCATCGATCCGGCAGGATGTAGGGAATTTCGCTGCCGTCGCGGCGTTCGCGGATGACCCTGACGATTTTCGGAATGACATCGCCGGCGCGTTGAATGACCACCCAATCGCCGATGCGCACATCCAGCCGGTCGACTTCATCCTGATTGTGCAAGGTGGATCGCGAAACCGTCACCCCGCCGATGCGAACCGGATCTAAAACAGCAACCGGTGTGAGTACTCCGGTTCTGCCGACCTGGGCGATGATGTTTTCGACCCGGGTGATTTCTTCGCGTGCAGGGAATTTATAAGCAATCGCCCAGCGCGGACTGCGCGAACGGATGCCCATGCGTTCCTGCTTGGCAAGATCGTTGACCTTGACGACGATGCCGTCGATCTCATAACCCAGTGTATCGCGCTGTTCCATCATATCGCGGTGATAAGCGATGACTGCTTCAATGCCTGTGCAGATTTTTGCCAATGGATTGGTTTTAAAACCCAATATCGCAAACCATTGCAGGAGTTGATTGTGGGTTTGCGGCAGCGGAGCCGAACAGACCCCGATTCCATAGGGATAGAAATCAAGGCGGCGTCCGGCGGTTATGGTCGAATCGAGCTGGCGCAGCGACCCTGCGGCGGCATTGCGCGGGTTGGCAAAGGGTGGTTCGCCTTCTTCCAGACGAGATTGGTTCAATCGCCTGAATTCGCGCAACGGCATGATCGCCTCGCCGCGCACTTCCAACCGTTCTGGGATAGCCGCAGCGGTGGTGCGCAATCTGAGCGGTATCGAAGCGATGGTTTTAAGATTGCGGGTGATCTCCTCGCCGTATATGCCGTCGCCACGGGTGGCACCGATGGTCAAAAGGCCTTTTTCATAGATCAATTCCACTGCCAAACCATCCAGCTTGACTTCACAGAGATACTCGATCTCCTCTGTGGTGTCGAGCAGTCTGCGAGTGCGTTGGTTGAATTCGCGCATTTCTGCTTCATCGAGCGAATTGTCCAGGCTTAACATCGGGAGGGTGTGCTGCATGGATGCGAAAACCTGCAGCGGCGGCGCACCAACGCGCTGCGACGGAGAATCCGGGGTTATCCATTCCGGATGCTGGTTTTCGATGGCGATCAGCTCGCGCAGCAAACGATCGTATTCGGCGTCGGTGATCTCTGGATCATCGAGAACATAATAGCGGTAATTGTGATGCTCTAGCACTTGTCGCAGTTGCTCGAGCTGTTGCTTCAAGTTCTCATTCATCCCGTTTGCCTCGGCACAACCGATTGCGGATTATGGAGGATTGCTGCTGAAAAAAATGGGCTTTAATTTTGTCTATCAAGCCGAATCCTGTGGTATCTGCATCTCTTGCAGCAACCAATTGGCTTGGGAAAATTTTGCCATCAGCCAAAGGATATAGCGGATATCGACACAAATCGACCGCGACAGATCGCTGTCGAAACGATAGTCCGCCACTATGCTTTCATAATTTCCATCGAACAACAACCCGATCAGTTTCCCTTCGCCATTTAAAACCGGGCTGCCGCTGTTGCCGCCGGTGGTGTCCAGTGTGGTGAGCAGGTTGACGTGCATTTTCTTGCTGACCGGATCGCGATAGTTGGCAAAGCTTTCAGATTGGACAAGTTCGAGCAATTTCTGCGGCGCATCAAAGGGGTCGGTGCCGGTGTATTTTTGCAGAATGCCGTCAGTGGTCGTAAACGCGCTGTAGGCAACCGCATCGCGGGGAGAATACCCCTTGATCGTGCCGTAGGTGAGGCGTTTGGTGCCGTTGGCATCCGGGTAGAAAGGTCCCGGTTGCTCGGTTCGCGCGAGTTGGAGGTATTGCCGTCGAAGCTCATCGAGCCGGGCGTCGAACAGCCGCTCTTTTTCCTGCAGAGGTTTGTATTGCTTGTAGAGGCCAACGGCGAGTTTCAGCAACGGATCGGGTGAACGTTGCAATTGCTCGGCACTCATGTCGAAAAGGTTAAGCCAGCTCGACAAATCGGTAAAAATAGTCTGCGCATAGAGCTTTTGGGCAGTGATCTCAAAATCAGGTGCGGATCCAGCTGCTCCGTTGTACGCCAGCGCTTGCAACCATTCTTGATTCTGGCCGGTGGTCAGTTCGGCGGCCTTCTCATAAAAGAAAACCAGGGTTCGCCGATCGGTGTCGGGATTGTAATTGCGAAAGCGATGGCGCAGCCGCTCTTTGTAATTCGCCATGTCGCGGTCCATATAGCCGGGTTTGCGCTCAGCTTCTGGTTTTTCTCTTTCTTCCGCCCAACGCAGTGCTGTCTGAGCAACGCTCAGGAGCTGATTGTAGCGCGTCAGCCAGGAAAGTGCAGTGTATTTGGCTGCGATGGAGTTGAACTCTTGGTACTGCTCGTTGAGTTCCTGCAGCAATTTCGCTTGTGGCGATTTGGATCCATATTTCTGCAGCCAAGCTGACTCCATGGCCTGTTTTTCTGCAGACAGCCGGGTTCTGAGCAGACCGTCCAGTTGTCCGCGGCTATTTTTAAGCGAATTGTTCAATGAGCTGACCAGACTTGCGACCTGGATTGCGGCATGCGAATCGGCAGCAGCCACTTTTTCGAGCAATTCGATATAATCACTCATCATGTGGATCCGCCATGGGTAGTAGCTGTTCTGCCGATAGTCGATATCGCTGGCACAAAGATAGCGACCGGTTGATCCTGGGTAGCCGATCACCATGCAAAAATCGTTTTCCTGATATCCTTCAGACGAGATGGTCAGCCAGGTGGTTGGACGGTAGGGGATATTGTGGTCAGCCGGGTCTGCGGGACGCCCATCCGGCCCCACATAAGCGCGCAGGAAAGTATAGTCACCGGTGTGGCGAGGCCACTCAAAATTATCGATATCGCCACCGAAAACGCCGATGGTTTGCGGCGGTGCATAGACCAGACGGACATCGCGGATCTCCATTGAGCGATAGAGAATCGAACGCTCACCGGCGTACATATCGACAATTCTGACGTCGATCGTCGAATCTTTCTTCTCCTCTGCGAGGATCAGGGTGTTTTTATTCGCATCGATGATTTTTCGCCGCTCTTCAGCCGCCATACCGGCCGAGGTGCCAACGGCAACTCTTGTGGTCACGTCCTCGAAAGAGAGCAAGACATAGACTCGGGTTCCATGAGTCGGCAGTTCTTGTTGTATCGATTCGGCGAGGAATCCGGTTTCGAGAAGATTGTGTTCCGGCGAGCTGTTGCGCTGCAATGCTCCCTCGGCACAGTGATGATTGGTGATGATCAATCCCATTGGCGATACGAATGAAGCTGTGCATCCGCCCAGGCTGACCACTGCTTGCGAAATCCCGCCGTCCTGAGGATTCCAAAGTGCTGTGGCCGGCAGGCTGCAACCGTGTTTTTCGAGGTGCAATTCAGCGATTTGATCGAGCAGGAACATCCCCTCTTCCGCATCAGCGGCTTGCCACGCCATTAGAACGAGGAGAAAAAGAAGAAGCATCAAATTTTTGCCATTCATCGCGATTCCCTTCTGCTGCAATAGATACCAATACGAAAAATCCGGCTGTGGTCAATGTGTGAGCACCTGGATGAAAAATTATCGCAATCCCAGCATCGCTTTGAGTACGTAGAGCGCGATACGGGGATTCTCTTTCAGCCTGCGAACGCAATATGCGTACCAGTGTTTGCCGAATGGCACGTAGACGCGCAGACGATGCCCGGCTGCGACGATGATGTCGCGCAGTTGCTCATCGACGCCCAGAAGCATTTGAAATTCGTATTGATTTTTCTCGAGTCCGAGCTGGTGGATGAGGCGCAATCCATGCCAGACCACTTTTTCGTCATGGGTGGCGATGCCGACATAGGATCCCTTCCGCAGAGCCGTCTCGATCAACAGGGCAAAATTGTCGTTAACCGTCTGCGGATCCTTGAAGGCGATGGATCTCGGTTCAATATAGATACCTTTACAAAGGCGGAAATTGGTCTTGTTTGCCGACAATCTTTCGACGTCTGCCAGGCTACGGCGCAAATAGGCTTGGAGGACAATGCCGACATTGTCGAATTCGCTTTGCAACCGCAAAAAAACAGCGATGGTTTTATCGGTGACACTCGAGTCTTCCATGTCGACACGAACAAAGGTTTGGGTCTCCGCTGCTTTGGTGACAATTTTTTTGACATTGGTATAGCAAAACTCCGGATCGATATTTAATCCGAGCTGGGTCAATTTGACCGATATATTGCTGGAGAGATTTTCCTTTTGAATGGTGTCGAGAACGATCAGATACTCATGCACAGCATCCTCACATTCCGCCGTGGCTTTGGCGCTTTCGCCGAGAACATCGAGGGTCGCCTCAATACCTTTTGCGTTAAGGGATTTTACGGTTCGGATCGCATCTTCGAGTCGTGGACCGGCAACATAAGGTTTGGCAAAAATTCGAACGAGCGGTTTGGGAATGAGTGGAAGAAACCAAACGACCAACATGTTGAACAGACGCATGGCTATTCCTTTCGCATGGCAAGGTTTGGCGGTAAAGGGATGAGTTGGATTTTGCTGGTTATGGCAACAACAAGCAGATCGACGGGCGGGAGAGATCTGGCGAACGGCAAATTGTACCGCCGCAGCGCAGAGAACAACCGCAACTGTTTGCTAGACGAGCCGGTGAACGCTGGGCGCTGGGGGTTATGAGTGCAAGTCAACAAGGTCATGCAATTGGATTGAATTATGATGGTTGTGCAAAATGGTTACTGAACCGAATAAAAATATATTATTTAATAGCCATTGTCAAGAACAAACTCGGCCGCGTAAGGCTGTCGCAATGGCGAGTCAGATCGCATGGTTGTTGCCATGTCGAATTTAATGCCATCATTGGAGCGTAAAATTTTGTTCAGCTTGTCAATTGCCATAATTTTGCTCACAGGCAAAGGAGGCGTGCTCGTTGGGAGAAACTTTATGTTGATTTTTACACTTACCCGGAGTATATTATTTTGTTTTATTATGCCAAAAGGAGGATGCCCTTACATATGGGCAAGGTGATCGCAATCGCCAACCAAAAAGGCGGCGTGGGAAAGACGACGACTTCAGTCAATTTGGCAGCCTGTCTGGCTGTGGCTGAATATCCGACATTGTTGATCGATATGGATCCACAAGCCAACAGCACCAGCGGACTTGGAATCAACAGCAACGATCTGAACCAAACAATTTACAATGCGATCATCGAGGAGCAGGATGTCGGCAATCTTATCCTCGACACCGAACTCAAATATCTCAAGCTGCTGCCGTCATCGATCAATCTGGTCGGTGCCGAGGTGGAATTGGTATCCGTGATTTCCCGCGAATACCGTCTGTCGCAGGCTTTGACCCATATTCGCGATCAATATAAATTTCTTTTGATCGATTGTCCTCCTTCGCTGGGTTTGTTGACCATCAACGCCTTGACTGCCTCGGACTCGGTTTTGATACCGATCCAATGTGAATATTATGCGTTGGAAGGTTTGGGGCAACTGCTAAACACAATCCGGCTGGTGCAAAAGCATCTCAATCCCGATTTGGCGGTCGAAGGGGTGTTGCTGACGATGTTTGACGCCCGGTTGAATCTATCCCGGCAGGTGGCGGAAGATGTGCGCCGCTATTTCGACGGCCGTGTTTTCGAAGTGGTGATCAATCGAAACGTTCGACTGAGTGAGGCACCGAGCTTCGGCAAGCCGATTATCCTGTATGATGCGGTATCCGCCGGATCGGAAAATTACATGAGCCTGGCTGAGGAAATTATCCGAAATGGCGAACAAGAAAGCGCTGGGAAGAGGACTTAGAGCGCTCTTGCCGGATGCTCCATTGACGCAACCGGGAGAGGCCGCAACAGCGCAAACAGGCAGAATTGCCTCGATTCCGGTGCGCAAGATTGCTCCCAATCCTTTTCAGCCGCGAGAAGTATTTGATCCCGAGATGTTGGCCGAACTGCGCAAGTCGATTGCAGAGAAGGGCATCGTGCAGCCGGTCACTGTTCGCCAGGTTGATGATGGCTATCAACTGATCTCCGGTGAACGCCGTTTGCGGGCGGTGCGCGAGCTTGGACACGCAGAGATACCCGCCTATATCATCGAGATCACTAGCGATGAAGAGATGCTCGAGCTCTCGATTATCGAGAATATTCATCGCGAGAATTTGAATGCCATTGAAATTGCCCGAGGTTATCGGAGGTTGATCGACGAGTGCAACCTCACGCAAGAGGCGGTCGCTGACAAAGTCGGGAAAGATCGAACCACCGTAACCAACTTCCTGCGCCTTCTTAAACTGCCGCGACGAATACAGTCGAGCTTGCAGATCGATGAATTGAGCATGGGGCACGCCCGTGCATTGTTGTCATTGGCAACCAGCGAAGAACAAATCGCGGTTTGGGAAAAGATCGTCAAGCAAAAGCTCTCGGTTCGCCAGGTCGAAGAGCTGACGCGTCGACTGCAAAAGGAACAAAATCAAACCAACCCGGCTCCCTCGCGGCGCTCTCACTATTTGGAGGATGCCGAGAATCGGCTGCGGACTCATTTGACCACGCAAGTGCGGATCAAAGCCAGGGCCAAGGGTGGAGCGATTGAAATCGTCTATTTTTCTGATGATGAGCTCGATCGCTTGATCCATATGATCTGCGATGACCGCGAGAGCTGACACAAATGGCCAATAAAAAAAAGAAATATCAAAACGGTTTTCAGATTCTTTTAATTCCTGACGATCAGAGCGAACCCAAAGCGATCACGATACCGGCGAATCGCACCAAATTGGCAAAAATCATCGCCGTCGCTTTGGCGGTGCATGTGGTTGTTGGATTTTTTACTTACTGGCGGGCTGCTCAGTTGCATTATCGCAATCGCAATTTGACGGTCTTGAATGATCAGCTGAACGAAAACAATCAAAAGGTCTACGAACTGCTGGCTGCGTTTGAAGAGCTCGAAGCATCGCAAGGCAAAATTCGCTCGGCGCTGGGGCTGGCCAGCACGGATTCGGTACACGTGGACAGCGTAAAACCCCAGCGAAATATCGAAATTTACACCGACTTTCTGCCTGCAGTCGTCTCACCCTACCAGGTAACAGAACGGGAGCAGCAAGTCAGTATTGAAGATAAGCTCGGATTTTTACAGCGCTCAACTGCATCCATACACGATTATCTCAAAAGCGTCCCCACCTTTCTGCCGGTGGAGGGGATTCTGACCAGCGATTACGATGATTATCGACACATGGATCGCGGGCAACACCGCGGCATCGATATCGCTGCTCCGCGCGGCTCTTTTATCCGCGCTGCCGCCGATGGCATTGTGGTTTTTGCCGGTTGGACACCAGATTTGGGCGATCTCATCATTCTCTATCACGGCGATGGTTTTTTCTCCTACTATGGCCACAACCAGCGGCTGTTGTATAAACGCAGCGCCCTGGTCAAAAAGGGTGAGCCAATCGCCTTTCTCGGCAATACCGGCCAGAGTTCGGCCCCCCATCTCCATTTCGAAATTTGGAAAGATGGTGTTCCACAGGATCCAAAAGAATTTATTCTGGCTTTTTCCAAGCCAGGCAAATTTTCTTCTTGAAGAGAAAAACACAATTGGGAATTGCACAAGATGTTCGGAAAACAGGAGATGAAGAATACGGAAAAGACAGGTGAACTCAACACTCTGCTGGGAAAAGGGTCGATTTTTGAGGGTAACATCAAAGTCGAACATGGACTGCGAGTGGACGGACAGGTCGTTGGGGATATCGTGACCAGCGATACTCTGGTGATCGGCAAAGATGGCTCCGTCAAGGGCAATGTCAAAGCCCGAAATTTGGTCCTCGGTGGTACCATCTCCGGCACGGCTCAGGTGTCAGGCAAAATCGTCCTGGAAAGCAAAGCTGTATTTCGCGGTGAGATGAATACAGCGAGATTGATCATCGATGAGGGCGCTTTGTTCGAGGGGAAATGCTCGATGCCAGCTGAAGACGGCAAAAGAGCTGACGCAGCACCGGCGGCTGTCAAGGGACAGAGCCAATAAGCCTTGCTAACTGATACCCGTTGCCAAGGGTTGGTCCGTTTGTTGAGGTCTTTATTTCATCACCGCGCTTTTCCGGGACGAAACCGGTGGCTGGTCGGCATCAGGCGATTGATCATCGCGCATTTGATATTGGGCATAGGGGGAACGCCAAATGTTTTTTCACTTTTCTGTAAGGCCTGTTGCTGGCGCAAAGCGGAACGTCTGGCGCTGATCTCAAGCCGTGGCGATGGTGTTCCTTCACAAGTCAATTAATTACTTGACATAGTGGAAAAAACTTTATATTATTTTGTGACTGGATCTGGTGCTGTTACTGGGGTACCTTTTACTGTCCATGCGTGATGAGGTTGTTTTATGACCAGAAGGCGTGCTTTGTGTTCAACCGGCCGAATATCGATTGCACTGCTCTTGCTGGCGGCTGCCTGTGTTATTCAGCCTTTGTTCGCACAACCAGATCTGCAATCTGTACAAGACAAAACCGAAATTTCCTTCGAAGAAAAACTCCGTTATTATCTCGATCAAAACACCCGCGATTTCGTTGAAGAGTTGTTGGCGCGCGAGGTCCAGCTGCTGCAGTTGGTCAATGTCATGCAGCGAGAATTGCTGTTGCGCGGTGAAGCCGGATTGCCAGCTTTTCAGGAGGTAACCTCTCAACGCGATCATCTTGTGTCTTCCTACGGATCCGAACTGGTTTCTCTCTTGAACATATTTGATGACCTGAATCGTTTGCAGCGGATCGCCGAATATGGTGGTGAGCTGCGGGCATTACAAGTGATCAACGATACCCGGGATAACATTAAAGCGTCGATCGATGATCGCAAAATTTATAAAAAAGGAATCTATTCGCCTGAGCGTGTGGGCGGAATGGTCGACGATTATACCGCCGAGCTCGACACTCTGCTTGGCATGTACGACACGTTGGAATTCCTCAAAGTCCAGGCTCGAGCTGACAACAATGCAGCGGCGCTGCAACAGATTGCTGAGCAACAAGCCGCCCTCGTTCGTGTGTTCAGTTCCTGGGGTGGGCTCGGACCTCTGAACGAAGAAGATTATATCCGCTATCAAATCGAGACAGAAAAGATCCAACGGGTCGTCGGCAACATCGATAAAACCCTGCCGCCTGGTGAAGTCAATCCCGAGAATGAGTTGATTCAGATCAAGCAGCGGCTCATGACCCAGCTGGATGGATCGGTTTTTGATCTTTTATCACGCTCAGGATATGACCGCACCTTTTATCCCACTCTTTCCACCTATATCGATAGTTGGAAAGATGAGAGAATGGTTGACGTTTTAACCCGTTTGGCTGAGTATCAGGCGATTCGAAAAAAGCTGCTGGCCGCCGGCAACACCACGGAAAGCGAGCGAATTTTTGCCGATCACGTCAAAAGCGCGATGCTCAACTATGCCGATGGATTTTATTTGACCGCCGAATATCAGCTTCTCGATGTCATGGAAACATGGCCCAAACGGGATGATTTTTTTACTTCTCTCAATTACTATATTGCTGAAGCGCGTTATCATCGACAGGCCCTCGACGGAGCACGATATTATTACCTGCAGGTGCTGAATGATCCACAACCGTCGATCTATCACGCCGAATCGTTGGTCAGATTGATGCAATATGCAAACGATTTTGAAGGCACTTTAGATTTTATGAATTATTATGATCGCTTTTTGGCAATCGATTCGGTTGCTACCCCTCAATTGATCGACTATGCCCATTATCTGGCGGCGAACCGCCATTTTGACAGCGCCCAGTTTCACCGTGCGCGTGAAATCCTGCAGCTCATCGGACCGGGCAGCGAATTCTACCCGCCGGCCCAACTCCTGCTCAGTGTGGTCCATCTTAATTTGGATGAGCTTGCATCAGCTGTGCCAATACTCGAGATGCTCAGCGACAAAGTCAATTATCCGTGGACGAACCTGAACACCGCCTATATTCGCAACACGGCGCTGGTTCGCTTGGGAATGATCCATTACCAAAACGGTGAGTTCTACAAAGCGCAAAGCGCTTTTGACGCCGTCTCACAGGGCTATCAGGGCCTGGACAAAGCCTTGCTGGGGCAGGCGTGGATCGCTCTTGAGCAAGGCGATTATGACCGAACCATCGAAAAGAGTCACGCGCTTTTGCGAAATTATCTGGCCTCCAATTTTACCTATGAAGCGCTGGTCATGTCTGCCCACTGTCAGCGTCTTCTCGGTCAACCGGATGCCGCCCTGCACGCATATCGCTATGTGGTTCGTGCACGCCATCACCTCGATGTGCAACAGGATTTCGACCGCGAACGCATGGGCGCTCTTGAGCAGATTCGCGAACTTGGACAGCTCGAAAAAGACGCTCTGGAAACCCGACGCGAGGATCTCTTCGCTGCCATCTCGAATGTTCGCGGTGAGTTAAACGAATTTCTGCTGCAAGTACAGGAAAAAAGCGATACCGGCAATCTGCTTCTGCAAGATTATTTTGATGAGCGAATGGATCTTTTGCGCCACATCGATCAAGTCGATGAGATTCTCGAATGGGCTGAGAAGGAGAACCGCCCCGATATTACCGCCAAGGCCATGCAACAACGCGCTCGTTTGATCCGGGTTCTGGAGACTTTTCAAGCCGATCAAGATGTTGTCAATACGGCTTATCTGGTCGATTTTCCGTTGGTCGCCAAGGAAGGAAGCATGGCGTATAGGCGGGAAAACTTGGCCTCAACCTATCGCGATCTGGAGCTGGAAAAACGACGTCTCGAGATTCATTTCGATGAAATAGAAATTTTACAGACACAAGCAACCAGCAAAGTAGACTTTTCCGCTCGGGTCGATTTGGAATTGCTGGAAAAAGATCTGGTCCGTCTGCAGGACCGCTTGAGCGCATTTCGCAAATGGATGACTCAGGCTGTGCCAGACGCTCCGGCGTCTGATTTGGATCGCTGGAGCGATTTTTCCGGTTTCGAAATCGCAGATATCATCTATCAAACGCGCAAGGAAAAACTCGATCAAATCACCAACTATACCGGCCAAATCCAGACCATCGAGAACATCTATCGCGCGCGAAAACAAGCGATCGAAGACCGATTGCAGATTTTTGAGGCCGAGGTCGAGGCCCTGCAACAGCTGTGGCTTGCCAGAAAGATTGCTCTCGAACAACAAGAAAAACAGACATATTTCGATAAACAGTATTTCGATATTCGGGAGAGAGAGGAAGAGGACTGGGAAGGCCGTCTTCGCGAATTGATCGAACGCTGAGTGCTGACCAGGTTCAGCAAGAGCCCTATCTCCTCCTTGTCGCTCCACAGTGCGGTATTAGCGGTGATTTGAACGGTCAATCAGGATTGTCCCGATGAATCCAACTCGAACAGTGGTTGCACTTTTTTGCGGGCTGCTTTTTTTTACCGGGTTCAGCGCCCAGGCGCAAGAACCTCGGCAATTTGTGCCCAAACTTCAATCTCTGTCGTTGACCGATTCGGTGATCCAGGCTTTTAGCATCGAGGAGTTGGAAAGATTTCGCTCCTACTATTCTCGTGAGCGTGAACGGCTCAAATGGGAACGCGAAGAATTGCGCAAGCAGGGGATTCGCGATGCCGAGCTTTTCCTCAGTCGCAATCCGCGCACAAAGGTTGGCGATAAGATTCTGATGCGTCTGGCAGAGCTTTACTACGAACAAGCGCAAGAAGAGTTTGCGCAACGAATGCAGGAATACGACCGACTCTATTCGTTATATGAGCGCGAGCAAATTGCTGAACCCCCGGCTGAGCCCAAACAGGATTTTTCTCAGGCTTTGCTCGCCTATGAAACTGTAGTTACCAGATATCAGCAGAGCGATCTGGTCGACGACGCTCTGTACAATATCGGCGTCTTGTTTGAGGACTCTGAAATCGCCGACAGCGCAACAACCATCTACGAACGCATTATTCACGACTATCCGCAATCCAATCTCATGCCTGATGTGCTCATGCGTTTGGGTGAGTACCATTTCAATCCGCCGCGCAATCAGCTCTACGAAGCGATTGACTATTACAACCGAATTTTGGTTTATAAAGAAAGCCCGCGCTATGACGAAGCGCTTTATCGCTTGGGGTGGTCATATTATCGTCTGAGCGAATACGACAAAGCCATCTCTTATTTCACTGTTTTGGCCGACGACATCCATGCCAATGTTCCACATGATCCGCTGCAAAAATATACCAACCCTTCGCTCATGGATGAAGCGGTCGAATATATCGGCCTCAGCTTTTTGGAAAGAGGCGGGCCACAGGCTGCCGCCGACTATCTGCGATCAATCGGCGACCGCGATTACGGCGCCGCAATACTGCAGCGAATCGGCGATGCTTACATGCGGGAAAAAGAAGACTATGCTTTAGCTATCCGGGCATATGAGTTGTTTGTTGAACTCTATCCCATGCATCCGGGTGCGCCCTCTGTGCAGAGCAATATCATCCAGTGTCAACGGCGAATGGGCGAAGATGCGCTGGCTTTCCTGTCCCGAGATCTTTTGTTCACCCGCTATAGCCAGGAATCGGCTTGGTGGGAAGCCAATATCGACAAACAAACCCGCGAACAGGCCTATCTGCTCACCGAAAGCGCCTTGCGAGACAATGTCACCTTTTTGTTCAACAATGCCCAAGAAAACGAACGACTCGATCTCTACAACCAGGCTGTTGTCCAAAGCCGTCGTTATCTTGGCGCCTTTCCCAATGACTCGAGCGCCGCGTTGATTCATTGGAATATGGCATTGATGCTCGACACCAAGCTCAATCGCAGGATCGAGGCTTTCGACGAATATTTGAAAATTTCCGATAAATATTGGAACAGCAAATATCAGCGCTTTGCCGCGAAAAACGCAGTGGCGTTGTCCCGTGAAGCTGCCGAAGATACTTTGGCCCAATTGGCGAAACAGTTCGAGGAACAAAAACAACCGACGGTCAGCGATCTTGCCAGCGAGGCGGAGGCGACCGGCCAGGCCAAAATCAATTTCCGCGAACGGATGCAGCTGCTGGAAACCCCCTTGTCCGTCGAGGAAGAGCGTCTTGCGCAAGCCTACGACAACTATATCAAATTGTTTCCCCATGATGAAGAGACACCGCTGTTTCTCGCCAACGCGGGCGCATTGTTCTATCGCCATAACCAGTTCAAGAATGCCTTGAAATACTTTAAAACCCTTTTGCGCCATTTCCCGACTTCAGAACAAGTCAATCATGCGCGATTCGCCATTCTGGAAAGCTATTTTGGCAAAGCTGATTTTCGCAGTTCGGAAATTATCGCCAGAAAAATCCTCCTGGATCAGGATGCTTCTCCTGAGCTCATGTCGCGCGCCAACCGCCGATTGGCCGAATCGATCTTTTTGAATGCCGAGATGTTGGCAGAGTCAGCTCTGCACTTTGAGGCGGGTAACGAATACCGCCGCATGGTCAAAGAAGCCCCACAGAGTTCCTTTGCTGATTTGGCTCTGTTCAATGCTGGCCTCGAGTACGACAAGGCTGGTGAATATATGCGGGCGATTGAGACCTATCTTTTGTTGTTGGCAACTCGACCCAGTTCAGGGTACGTCTATGATGCACAAAACAATTTGGCGTTTGATTACGTCGAGTTGCGCGATTATCGCAATGCGGCTTTGACATATGAGCGTCTGGCTACCATTCATCCGGAAGAGAGCAAAGCGCGTGATGCCCTTTACAACGCAAGTTTTTATTTTGCCCGTGCTGAAAACTGGCAGGATGCCGTCAAGGTTAACCGCTTGTTTCTGCAACGCTTTCCTCTTGATGAGGAAGCTCCGAAACTTTCTTTTGAAATCGCCGGATTTTTTCGCCAGCTTGGCGATCTCGATCAATCGCACCAGGCTTATGCCGACTTTATCGACCGGTTTCCTTCTCACCCGCGCACCATTGAGGCGTACTTTAAACGAGGTGATTACCATCGCAATCGCCAGCAGTCCAACGCTGCGATCGCCGAATACCAGAAGGCTTTGCTCAAAAACCGCGAACGCGTCGAAAGCGGCATGGCAAGCAACGATTTTTATGCCGGCGAAGCGGAATTCGCTCTGGCAATGGTCAAATATCAGGAATATGACCAAATTGACTTCCGACTGCCCGTCGACAAGATCGAAATCAACAAAGAACGCAAAAAGAATTTGCTGCTCGAAATTGTCAGACACCTGAGCAATTGCACCTCTTACGGAACGAATCGAATTTACGAAGCGACTTTTACCATTGGATTGGCTTACCAGGAGTTTGCTCAAACCTGGTCTGAACAAGATATCGCCATCGATGAGCCTATCCGTCGAATCGTCGCGCAAAAAGAAGTCAACGATGCTTCACGGGTGCTTTACAATCGCAGCGCTGACGCATATCGCAGCGGTATTCAGGCGCTTAACCGACTACAAGATGCGTACCAAACCGCCCTGCTGGAGGAAATTAAAGAGAGCCAAAGCCTGCCGATCGATACTCTGGCTGTGACAGCTCAGGATACCGTTCTCCAAGCCATCGACAGCTGGTTGGGACGCAGCAAAGAACAGCTCTCGAAGGTTAATTATGAAATGGCCGAGATCTTGCTCAAATCAGCAAAGGCCGTGGCCCAAGCTCCGATTCCCTCTGGGCTGGGCGATTTCACTGCACTGGTCTATCAGAAACAGGTCATCGATTCGGTTGTTGCGCCAATGATCCAGGAAACCCTGATTGGCTATCAAAATTGCCTGAATGAAGCGGATTCCCTGCAGATTGAATCGCAATGGGTGCAGTTGGCTTTGGAAAAGCTCATGTCGACCAAACATCTTGCCGCCCTTTATTACACCGATCTCTCTAACCAGGGGTTCGATTTGATCGGTAAAAAGCTGCAAAAATATGGTGATCTTGTTTTCGGTTCCGGAACCTTGGATGATCATTTTTACGATATGCAATTGCTGGCTGATGATGTGACCAACTCGACAAACTTAACTTTAGCGACGATCAACAACAGCCTTGACAAATACGGAGAAGCCATTCACCTGGCAGAAACCATGGCTGTCGAAGATCGTTTTGTTGTCAGCAGCCGTGATTCCATGATGTTCACCGCCTATCGCTCGGCATTGGCCGCTGATTCTCTGAGCCGTATAGCAAAAAAATGGGCGAATCAAGCGCGCGAAGGCTTTTTGCGCACTGAATCGCCGTTGCTGGAGGAAGGTCTGTTTACGTTCAACAGCAACTATTTTGCGCTGCGGGATTTGCAGCGCGAAATACTCCAGACTGGCTATGCGATGGCGCAAAATTTCAATATTCGCAACCTTTATTCGCAGAATTTAACTTTACAGCTGGTCCGGTTCGATCCGGAAAAATTTGCCGGATTGATCGATTTGACCATCTCTTCCTTCTCTTTCTACACCGACAGCAGTTGGAGAGCCGGTACCGAATATGTTGAGGGTTGGGCTCTGCCACAGTTCGACGACAGCGGCTGGCAACAAGCTGCAGTTGTTGCTCCAGGCGATGCCTCATCTTGGCCAACCATCTGGACCTATGTCGAGCGAGATTCTGTTCTCACTGTCGACGTGGATTCAGTCACCATTTTGAGTATTCGCAAACCTGCAGCCGATGCGTTTTATCGCAAATCAATCGCTGTGCAAGGACTGCCAGTCGACTGCGCCATATCGCTTGTTCCGCATGCCAACATCAATGTCTACTTTAACGGTGATCTGGTAAAAAAAATAACCAATGCAACTTCAAATGAAACTTTTGTGACTGTCGATGTCTCTGAGCTTTTGGTGGATGGCAACAACCTGCTCGCCGTTGAGGTCAAAAGCCAAGAAGCAGAGTCCGGATTTTTATCAGCAAAAATCGATGTTCGCAGTTTGCCGGATTGGGCTCAACGCGTCAAAATGTTGAACCCCGAAATGGCGGGGGAACAAGCACAGCAAGAGATGATGATCGAACGAGGGCGAATCCCATAAAACAGGAAAAGGAGTGCGATCGTGCCAAAACAGAGTGTTCTACTAATCTGTCTCATGTTTGGCGCCATATGGGCACAACAAACGGCGCCGCCGGATACTGCTCAAACCGTGCCGGCGGTGATCTCCGCTGTTTCGCGGTCCAGCGAATACGATGAACAAGTGTTGCAGACGATTAATATCGAGGCGATCATCGAAAAGCCCAGTGTCACCTTTGTGCCCAAAAGAGCGGAAACCGCAGTCGGGACATTACCGTTGGAACGCCGTTCCTTTCTTAATGAAATGCGCCAAAAGCCTGAAACGGTTTTGGATTATGGGCAAGAGCTGGAAGGGGGCAAACGAATCAAAAAACTCAAAAAACTTCTTGCTAAAGAGGACAAATAAAAATATATTTTTTTGTAAAAATGTCTTGGGTATCAGTTGCCGCTGCGTGAATGCAAACGTGGATTTGGTCCCAAGAATGATGTTGTACCTATAACCGAATCAAAGGACGATTTGTTGTAGGACACAGCTGATCGTCAGGCTGATGGGTAACGGTGGTTTTGCTTTTGGTGTCACTGAGAAAGGGAGGTTTGAATGTCGGAACTCTTGAGAAATTTCAGTCCAGATGTTGCAGGTTGGCAGTTTATGTGGATCTTGCTCATTCCTGCCGTTTTTGCCGTTGCCATTGCCGTGGAACGATTTATCTACATATTGATTAAAAGCGATATCAATGCCAGCAAATTTATGCAAGAGATACACAAACTGATCAAGGCGAACAAGGCCTCTGATGCCCTTGAGCTTTGTCAGAGCGCTGGTGATCGGGCTTTGCCCAAAGTGATCGGCTCTGGTTTGCGCGCAGTGGTGAAAAAGGACTCTGATGCCGATTTCCGCACGATCCAAAACTCGGTCGATGAGGGAATGCTGGAAGTCATACCCAAGCTTGAACAGCGCACCCATTATCTCGCCATGCTGGCCAATGTGGCAACTTTAATCGGTCTGATGGGCACGATTTATGGCCTGATTCTCGCTTTTCGCGCTGTTTCTGCTCCTGGCATCGACCCGACTGAAAAAGCAAGGCTTTTGGCCGCAGGTATTTCAACTGCCATGAATACGACTCTGGCGGGTTTACTGATCGCTGTACCTTCTACGCTTTTCTATAGTTACCTGCAGAGCAGGACAAAAAAAATCATCGATGAAATTGATGAGCATTCGGTTAAATTGATCAACCTTCTGACCGGGAATCGTTGAGTATGGCCTATCAACCTTCCAAACGCAGCAGTCACACCCCTCAACCTGTTGAAATCAATATGTTTCCAATGATGAACTTGATGGTGGTGCTGATTCCGTTGCTTCTGTCGACCGCTACTGCAATTCAGATCGGCATCATCGAGCTGAACTTGCCGCAAGCGGCTGGAGGCGCGACCGCTGGAATGCAATTGCCCAAAGAATCGCGACAGAACATCGACTTGACGGTCACGATCACTTCAGAAGGGATCTATCTGTCGAGCGCGCAGGCAATTTTGCACAATCCCGTTTCCGGGGGACCGACCATTCCCAAGAACGAGGATGGCAGTTATAACTTTAGCCGGTTAAACGAGATGCTGGTCGATATCAAGACCAAAATTGCCGGCGGTCCGCTGGACACCAAACGAATTATCATGCAAGCAGAAGGCGATATAGGCTACCAGATTCTGGTGAGCGCGATGGATGCAGCACGCTCGTTCAAAATCGATGATATCGACCATGAGCTTTTTCCCGAGGTATCGATCAGCGCCGGGATATTGTAAGCCTATTGTTTGTTAAAGGAATCTCGCAATGGCATTCATACCGTCACGAATAAAAAAGCACGACACCAGCCCCAGAGGCGTGAGTCTCAATTTGACCTCGATGATGGACATGTTTACAATTATCCTGGTCTTCATGCTCAAAACCTATTCGACTGAAGGACAACTCATTCAGCCTTCACAAAATTTGACTCTGCCCTCGTCGACGGTTAAAAATCCTCCGGAAATCGCCTTGGATGTAGTGGTCTCAAAGGAATGGATCATGGTCAACAACCAACCGGTTGCCAACGTCAGTGAAGTGGTGCAGCAACCAGGCTTGATCATCGAGCCTTTGAGTAGAGAATTGCAGCGCTATGCTTCTGAATCTCGACGGATGGAAGAGATGTATGGAGTCAAGTTTTCGGGCAAAGTCACCATCCAGGGCGATAAAGAGCTTCCTTTTCGAACCTTGATCAAGGTTATGGCAACTTGTGGTCGTTCCGAATATCCCAACATGAGATTGGTCGTCTACCAAAAGGAGGCCTGAGTTAGGCTGCGAGGCCCAGAACAAGGGATTGTGTTGCCTTCGTCATTCATGCGCCATCTCAAACTCATGAGACTCAACTCGAACGACGCAGGCAGGAGTGATTTACAAGTGCTTGGTACGGAGGTGTACTATTTCTGCTTTTGCCCTATCACCTGAATTTAAGAAGCGGCCGTTTGAAGATCTGGATCGGACGTTTCTGATTATTTTAGCGATTTCCTTTTTTATGCATTTCGCGACGGTGCTCTATTTTGTCTTTAACCCTCTGCCTGCCGCCAGCTCTGTAGACAAGGAGGCGATCAAGCGCGTTCAGGCAGACTATGCCGAAGCTGTGCTTGAAACGACTCCTTCTGACTTTATCGGCAACATGTTGACATTGCCGCAGGCCGTCCAGAAAGAGCTCGAAAGCTTTGTTCCTTCCAGCGGCACGTCGAGAACCGCACCGTCATCTTCCATACTGCCGCCAAAAGGCGACGGCTCCACTGCAGCGAGCAGCGCCAGTGGTCCAGGTGGTTCTGGTACAGCCAGCAGAGGGGTTGGAACTGGCGGTGGTACTTCAACGGCGGGTGATCCCAATGTTGCCAACCAGGGACTGTTGGGAATTCTCACCAGCCCCAGCGGCGATCGGGTCGATGGAACGCTACAAGATGTTCTCGGCCAAGGCGGAGTCGCTGAACAGGACTATGACAAAGCCATGCGCAATATGGATCGACTCGCTTCCAGAGGGCAAGCGACTTCTGGTGGTGGGGGCAGCGCCGAGGGTACATCGGGCAGCGGTGGAATGGGACGTCAAGCGATTACCAGCGGGCGGAGAACCGAAGGTGGCAGTCTGGATGGAGTGGTTACCGGCCTTGGCAGCGCTGAAACCGCAGCTTTTACCAGGACATCTGACTTTGACGTATCGCCTTTGGCGCCGTTGAGCGACGAAGGGCAAGAAATTCAACCCTCTGGCGGTCGTTTGGCCGGACGCGACATCAACGAGGTCTCATCGATTGTCTACGCCCACAGCGCCGCGATTCAATATTGCTATGAACGGGAACTCAAGCGTTTTCCAAATCTTAAAGGAAAAGTGGTCGTCCGATTTACTATAACCCCTGAAGGAAAAGTGATTAATCCTCACATCATTTCGTCCACACTCAAGAGCGAGAGCGTCGAACGCTGCATCCTGTCGCGTGTCAGCCGGTGGGACGATTTTGGACAGATCGATACCGAGATGGGCAACGCGACCTTCCGCCAAGTCTATACTTTTGGTTTTTAATCCATTTTGATCTATTTTGCTATCTGATGGTTGCGAGCGCTGACCTTGGTGCAGCGCACCGGCTTTTTGTGTCTGCTCGCCATTTGGATCAGCCATATTTGTCTTCAGATGCATCAAGCAAAGATATTAGCATGAACCAAAGGAAATGTCTATGAAATGGAAACGAACACACACGTGTGGTGATCTGCGCAGCAGTGACATTGGCAAGAAAGCTGTTTTGATGGGTTGGGTTGAAAAACGCCGCGATCATGGTGGTTTGATTTTTATCGATTTGCGCGATCGCTATGGCATCACCCAGATTCGTATCGATCCCGCGTGCAAAGTGTATGAAGACGCGAAAAAACTCCGTTCTGAATACGTGGCTGGATTTCAAGGCCGAGTCGAACGCCGGCCAGACAATATGGAGAATAAAAATCTATCCACCGGCGAAGTAGAGTTGGTCGCTGAAGATATCGATCTGATGAGCATAGCCCAAACCCCGCCATTTCAGATCTCTGGCAAGATCTCTTCTTCAGAAGATTTGCGTTTAAAGTACCGCTATCTGGATCTGCGCAATCGCAACATGCAGCGCAATCTGATGATACGTCACCAGACCGCACAGCTCGTGCGCAACTACTTTAGCGAAAATGGCTTTATCGAAATCGAAACACCGTTTTTGATGAAGAGCACTCCCGAAGGCGCTCGCGATTTTCTCGTTCCCAGTCGGGTATGGAACGGTCGATTTTATGCTTTGCCGCAATCTCCACAGACCTACAAACAGCTGTTGATGATGTCGGGATTTGATCGCTATTTTCAGATTGTGCGCTGCTTTCGGGATGAAGATTTGCGCGCCGACCGTCAACCGGAATTCACCCAAATCGACGTTGAAATGTCATTTATCGACGAAGAGGATATTTTTGCCATTGTCGAGCGGTTGGTACAGAAAATTTTTACCGAGATCATCGGTGTCCAGTTGAACTTGCCCTTTCAACGCCTCAGCTATGAAGAGGCGATGATGAACTACGGTTCAGACAAACCCGATTTGCGCTTTGGCGCAAAAATTCACAATCTCTCTGCGCTGGCGAAAGAGAGCGATTTTCAAATTTTTCGCCAAACCATCGAAAGCGGGGGGCTGGTTGCCGGCATCTGTGCAAAAGGTTGTGCCGCCTATTCGCGAAAGCAAATCGATTCTCTGACAGAACAAGCGAAAAGTTTCGGCGCCAAAGGTCTGGTCGCCATAAAAATCAAGGACAGCGATTGGGAAAGCACCCTGAACAAATACTTTGGCGATGCGCAACGTCAGGCCATCATTGGAGAATTGGCAGCAAGTGACGGTGACCTGATCCTCATCGTCGCCGATCAACAGGATATCGTTCTTGATACCCTTGGACAGCTGCGGCTCGCGCTGGCGCGAGAAGAAAATTGGGTCCCATCGGATCGCTACGAATTTACCTGGATTGTCGACTTTCCATTGTTCGAATACAGCAAGGAAGAACAGCGCTATGTTGCCCGTCACCACCCATTCACTTCACCCAACCTGGCAGATCTGGACAAGCTGCAAGCGCATCCCCAGGATGTCCATGCGCGAGCCTATGACCTGGTCTTGAATGGCAGCGAGATTGCTGGTGGCAGCATTCGAATCTCAGATGAAAAAATTCAAAGCAAAATGTTTCAGGTTTTGGGCATTTCCCATCAAGAAGCGCATGACAAATTTGGCTATTTGCTCGAGGCATTGACCTATGGCACTCCACCGCATGGAGGAATTGCTTTTGGATTCGATCGTCTGGTGATGGTTTTGACCGATTCGTCATCCATCCGCGAGGTGATCGCTTTTCCCAAAACAGCCAGCGCCATGTCGTTGATGGACGGCGCACCGGCACAGGTGAGCGAAAGACAACTGCAAGAACTCGGGTTGCAGTTTGTGCAGGAACTTCACAAGCCAAGCAGCGAAAATGCGGAATAAGGATAACCATTATTTGGTTGCATATCAATGGTTAGTAAAGATGCCGGAGAAGAGTCTTTTAATATATGAATTATTACTTGACTCTTAACCTATTTTTCACTAACATATTTAAAGTGCGAATGTGTTTAAAACATGCTGTTTAGAATGAAGCATCTAGTACATTAATCTCGCAGTCCTTGAAAGGAGGTGTACAATTGATGACAAAGGCGATCCGGATTATTGTGACCCTCTCGTTGGTTGCCCTGATGGCATCGGTTTTCATGACGGGATGTAGCAAGCATCCGAACCAGGAGCAACTGCAGCTGTTGGAGGAAACCAAACAAGCCGCATTAGCAGCTGAACAAGAACTTGCGGATTGTGAAAAAGCCCAGGCTGAAGTTAAGAGTCAACTCGCTGACAAGAAACAGGAATTGACGAACGTTCAGCAAGAACAATCCGATGTAATCAGTCGTCTTGCGGCCATGGGACAATAACGATCTAACCCCAAATCATTGGAGGGAAGGTGATGAGTTTGTCTATACGAAATGTATTTCGCCTTGCGCTTCTGCTTTCCTTCTCATTGATCTTTGGTGCTTCTGTTTCCCTGGCCCAAGAGAAGATGAGTATGGAAGATTATAACGCTCAATTGGCGCAATGGCAAGGGCGTGAAACTGTAGCCAAACAGGCACTCGACGCTTGTGCCAAAGCCAGCGAAGAAGTGAAGAAAGAAATTGAGGCAATGCAAGGCCAAGTCGATGAGACCTGGAAGGCGATCTATGAAGAGATCGGCGTCGATGCCGATGCGGTCGATGCCTATCGCCAGAGCTTGAAAGATTTGGATGCTCAGGTTGCCGGTCTTTTGGCTCTTTCCCCAGAAGAGCTTTTCAAGAAACGCGAAGAGATTAAAGATGCAGAGGCCAAACTGGCAGCGCTGAAACAGAATCCCATCTTTGCGCTGACCGAGATGCAAAATCTGGTTGCCGGGATTGAGGGCAAATTGACGCAGATCAAAAACAAAATGCCCAAGGCGATTTATGATGAGTATTCCGTTGTTGTGGGCGACTATCTGTGGAAAATCTCCGGCAAACGAGATATCTATGCAGATCCGATGCAATGGATGCGCATCTATAGCTACAACAAAGATCAAATCAAGGATCCCGATCTGATCTATCCGCAACAGATTCTCAAGATTCAACGCGAAGTCGGTCCGGATGAATACCTCGTGCAGAAAGGTGATTTTCTGTCCAAGATTGCCGGGAATGCCGATGTTTTGGGCGACCCAGGCAGTTGGGCAAAGATCTATGAAAGGAACAAGGACGTTATTGGTGGCAATGCCAATATGATCTTTCCTTATACGGTTCTGGTTATTCCGGCCAACTGATCGCAAGGGGCGAGACGGGATGATTTGGATTTGAAGTAATGTCGATCCCGCGATCGCTCAAGCGTTGATCAAATTGCAACTCTCGGTCTCTTGCGGGCCGAGAGTTTTTTTATTTTTTTACCTGATCGCCTTCACGGTTGGCCAAAGAGGGCGATGTTTTGCGATGATTTGTCGAGATCAACAGTCGATTGAGGTGACGAAAAAATTGGCAGATGAAAAACGTATCCAACTGCGTGGAATTGATCCGATCGCCTTTTATGGCTTGCAGGATGAAAATTTGCGCATTCTTGAACATCTCTTTGAAATCAAACTGATCGGCCGGGGTCAGGATTTGATCTTGCGCGGCGATGAAAAGCTGGTCGAGCAAGCGGAACGAGTGATTTCCGAATTGATCTATATGTTGAACAAGAACGGATCGCTTGCGCCTGATGATATCGAAACGGTTTTTCGACTCAGCCAACAACCAGATCGCAAGGCTGAGGAACACGACCTGAATTCGATTGTTCTCTATACCAAAGGCGGAACAATCAAACCGAAAACTCCTGGCCAAATCGCCTATTTTCAATCGACAAAAAAGAATGACATTGTCGTCGCTATCGGTCCGGCCGGAACCGGCAAGACCTACCTGGCGGTGGCGGTTTCAGTTGCGCATTTGCGCGATCATCAAGTGGATCGCATCGTCCTCTGCCGTCCTGCTGTGGAAGCCGGCGAAAATCTGGGATTTTTGCCCGGAGATTTTCGCGAAAAAATCGATCCATATTTGCGGCCTCTCTATGATGCCTTGCACGAAATGGTTCCTCTGGATAAATTGAAACGGTTTGTGGAAACTCGGGTGATCGAAATCGTCCCGCTTGCCTATATGCGCGGCCGCACCCTGCACAACAGTTTTGTGATTTTAGACGAAGCCCAAAATACAACTACTGCGCAGATGAAAATGTTTTTGACCCGATTGGGAGCCAATTCCAAAGCCATCATCACCGGCGACATCACCCAAATCGATTTACCGGGAAACACCGAGTCTGGGCTGGTCCAGATCCAGCATATCTTGAAAAATATCGATGGGATCGATTTTGTCTATTTGACCGATAAAGACGCGGTGCGCCACCATTTGGTCAGGAAAATCATCCGTGCATATGAAAAGTATGCCAAAAGCGATGAATCGGACACTACCGAGGTGGAATGAGACCTTTGCGAGCAAAATCCGTCAAACGATTTCCTGAGGCCGTGAAAAACACGAGCAAACAGAACCCCTTTCGTTTTCAAGAGTATCGCAAGCAAATTGCCGGCGTTTTTATCTTGGCGTTTATCATCACTTTTCTGTTTCCGCGCGGCAGGTCGTTTCAATTTGCAGATCTCAAGGAGGGCCGGGTCTATGTCGGTCCCGAAATAATTGCTCCTTTTACTTTTCCTATCAACAAAAGCTCCGAAGAGTATGAAGCGGATCGCCGTCGCGCACATGACAGCGTTCCACCTGTTTTTGTTGTTTCCGACAGTGTCGTGCAACACCAAAAAGATTCCATGGTCGGCGTAATCGGCCAAATCGACAAGCTGTTGCGTTCGCCTGAGACGACGACGCAGGATATGCAAGTCCTGATGCGCGAGTCAGGTGTTGTCATCTCCGATGAAGCGATTCTGCTTGTTTTATTCGGATTTCCAGAGAAGGTCGAACGCGCCGCAGATACTGCCACTCAGGCGATTGTGCAAAAACGGTTGGCGGCTTTTGAAGATATTGCCCAGGCGGCCCTGGTCAGCTTGCGCGAAATCTACAAGGCCGGAGTGTTGAATGTGGAAAAAAACATTTTTTCCCCCACTATTACCAAGCTCTCCATAAGCCGCAAACAGGACGGCGGGGTCGAAGAGCTCGAGGAGATCAATTATTATCAGAGTGTCCCAGAAGCGCAGAACACTCTGCTGGAGTTGTTGCGCAAGAGCGATCTGCGCGAAGAACATAAAATAAAAGTTGCCTATCAAATTGCTGTAAATTTTCTCCAGCCCAATGTGTTTTACGCTCAGGATGAACACCAGAAACGAATCGAGGATGCCGTTGCCATCGTTCCTCTCGCCAAAGACCAGGTGTTGGCCGGCGAACGAATCATCGATGGCCATCAGCGCATCACCCAACAGCATATCGAAAAACTCAATTCCTTCGCCGTTGCCAAAGCCGAACGCGGTGAAGTCTCCTATTTTTGGAAACGTTTGTTGCCGGCGGTCGGCAAATTCTTTTTAACCCTTTTAATTCTCAGTATTCTGGTTATCTATCTCTGGCGGGCACGGCGGAGCATCATTTTTGACACCAAGAGAATGTTGTTGATCGCGCTGATTATCCTGTTGATGTCTCTATTCACTTTTATCGTCAATCGTTTTGATCTGTCTGCCTATCTGATTCCGGTCGCCATGGCGGCGGTTATTGTCACCATTTTTTTCGATGCCGATGTGGGACTGGTCACAGCGGTTGTGTTGAGCTTGTTGGTCGGCGCCATGCGTGGCAACGAGTACGCGATCTCGTTGATCTCCATCTTTGCCTCAACCATCGTCATTCTGACTGTCAGCAAAGTGCGGACAAGAAATTGGGTTCTCCACGCGATGGCCGCCACCATTGGAGCCTATTTGTTGGCCAATACCGTGCACGATGTGGTTAGCTACCTCTCCTTTTCGGATATGGCGAAAAACTGGCTTTTTGGAATCATCAATGGATTCTTTACACCCATCTTTGCCTATGGCTTGGTCGTCATCTTTGAATTTATCTTCGATCTGACCACCGACATGACCTTGCTTGAACTCTCGGATCTGAATCAACCTTTGTTGCGCCAACTGGCCATGCGAGCACCCGGCACCTATCACCACAGCATTGTGGTCGGAAATCTTGCTGAAGCCGCGGCTGAAGCGATCGGCGGCAATGCACTCTTGGCCCGCGTTGGGTCCTATTATCATGATATCGGCAAAATTGAAAAACCGGAATACTTTATCGAAAACCAAAACAAAGGCCACAATCCACAGGAAAAATTGACGCCAACCATGAGCTCGTTGATTCTCCTGAATCATGTGCGCAAAGGGGCTGAAATGGCCCATTCCCATGGGTTGCCAAAAGAGATCGACGATTTTATCAATCAACACCACGGCACCAGCTTGATGAACTATTTTTATCAAAAAGCTCTAGAACAGAATGATGGCGCAAATGTTTCGCAAAATGAATTTCGCTATCCCGGTCCAAAACCGCATAGCAAAGAGACAGCAATTGTTATGCTCGCTGATGCTATCGAGGCGACCTCTCGAACCTTGAAGGATCCAAGCCCCAGCCGGATCAAAAATATGGTGGAAAGTTTTATCGATGAGCGGTTCAAAAGCGGAGAACTGGACGAATCTCCTTTGACTCTCCAGGATCTCACCAAAATATCCGAAGCTTTTCAAAAAATACTCAATGGCATTTTTCACAGCCGTATCGATTATCCCTCCAGCAATGGGGAAAGCAGTGAAAAGAAAGAAAAGAGTTCTTAATCTGACTCTTGAAAGCAGCTTTGGCTTCGACGCTCTCGACATCGCAACACTAAAACAAATGGTTGGCGCCATTCTCGATCGCGAAAATTTCTTTCAAGATTGTTTATTAACTATTATATTTATAGATGATGTTTATATGATCGATTTACATCGCCGCTATCTGCAGACAGACGAAAATACGGATGTGATGGCTTTTGATTTAAGCGAATCCGCCGATAGGCTCGAAGGTGAAGTCTATATCAATGTGATGCAAGCCAAGCGGCAGGCACTTGAATTCAAGGCCAATCATCGTGACGAACTGCTTCGGTTGGTTGCCCATGGTACGCTGCATTTGCTCGGCTATGACGATCAAAACGAGGCCCAACAGAAGATCATGGCTGCCTTGGAAAATCAAGCCATCGACGATGCCCATCTCCAACGGCCAAAGCAAACAGACAAGCTTGGCTGATCCTGGTTTTTGGCTTAATAATGGAGGTTAATCCCTTTTGGAACCCGATCCATCCCTATTTCTCTTGCTGATTCCTTTCTTGCTTCTATTGTCGGCTCTTTTTTCGGCCACTGAAACAGCTTTTTTTTCCTTGAACAGCTTGATGATTGATAAGCTTGCTGCTCGAATGGACAAGAAAAGCAAGCGTGTCGCCAGACTGCTATCCAGCCCACGCAAACTCTTGATCGCGATCTTGATCGGCAACACATTGGTCAATGTTACTGTTTCATCACTTGCTGCTCTGCTGGTGACCCATTGGGCTAGGATCAATCGCTTTGATCCTCATATTGCGATGGTGGTCAATATTGTTTTGGTTACTTTTTTGATCCTTCTGCTCAGTGAGATCTCTCCGAAAATTTTGGCGGCCAAAAAACCGGAATCCCTGGCTCTGTATCTTGTTCCTTTTGTGACTTTGATCTATTTTCTGTTTTTGCCCTTCTCAATACTGATCGACAAGGGCATGAATTGGTTGATCGGGATTCTAAAAATCAGAGAGAGAGAAGAAGACAAACTGTTGCAGTCCAGCGAAATCAATGCACTGCTGGAACTTGGACAGGAGCAAGGTGAACTCGAAGCCGATGAAAAAGAGATGATCCATTCGATATTCGAGTTTGGCGATACCATTGTACGAGAAATAATGATTCCGCGAACCGACATGGTTTGTGTGTCCAATGACACCTCAACAGATGATCTGATTTTGCTGATCAAAGAAAAAGGACATACGCGGATTCCTGTTTATGAAGAAACGATCGATCAGATCCGCGGGATTATCAACGCCAAAGATCTGCTGCCATCGGTATTGAACAAGCGCAACAACATCAATCTGATTCGCCTGGCCCGTCCTGCCTTGTTCGTGCCAGAGAGCAAAAAGATCGATGACCTTCTGCGCCTCTTTCAAAAGGAGCGGCAGCACATGGCAATTGTCGTCGATGAATATGGCGGTACAGCTGGATTGGTCACTTTGGAAGACGTGCTGGAAGAGATTGTTGGTGAAATTCGCGATGAATATGACCAAGAGGTGGCTCTCCATAAACAATTGGATGAAAACACCTATCTGGTGGATGCAAAAATTGATATTTATACATTGAACGAATTGCTCGGAGTTGCGATACCGGAAAAAGATGAATACGACACCCTGGGGGGATTTATATTTGAATTAACAGGCGCTGTTCCACAAGAGGATGAAGTGATCACCTATGAGAAACTCGAAATGGTGACCGTAAAGGTCGAAAGAAACAGAATTGTCAAAGTAAAAATAAGAAGAATCGATCCAGCTATCGAATTCAAGGAACAGAAAACCTGATCGAACAACCTCAGGTCGCGAGTTGAGTTAGGAGGGCAGAGATGTTAACGTTGAATTTCACTTTTCGGGATTTGTTTCGCGCTCCGCGTTTGGCTCTGAGTTTACAGCGCATGTGGATTCAGCTGGTCGGGTTGGGCATCGGTTTTGTGATCTATCTCGTACTGATGTATGCAGGCTATGCTGTCAGCGGATATTCATTGGCTAACCTTTGGCAGCAGTTTGGCTTTGGGATCTGCATTTTTTCGACCGGCTTATCGGTGAATTGGTACTCGTGGACGTTTTTTATCCTCGGTCATCTGGTTTTGCTGATCGCATTTCTGATCTCCAGCACCGCTGTTGCGCGGGCCGTCTATATGAGCGCAAAAGGCAACCATTTTTATTCATGGCGTGAGGCCTATAACTTTGCTTTCCACAAGGCTGGTTCGGTTATTTTTACTCCTGTTTCTCTGGCGATCCTGCTCGGTTTGATGCTCTTGGGTGGTTTGTTGCTCGGATTTTTGGGACGGATTCCTTATGTCGGTGAATTCGGCATTGCTCTAACGATCGTTTTTTGGTTCGTTGGCGCATTGCTCGTGCTCTTTTTTGCTTTAGCCCTGTTTGTCTCCTTTTTCCTGGTTCCTGCGATTGTTGCCACGACCGATGAAGATGCCTTTGAGGCAATTTTTCAAACGTTTTCTCTTGTTTGGTCGCAACCTTGGCGCTTGTTGATTTTTTCGGTCGTCAATTGCATACTCGCGCTTTTCAGTTTGCTGGTCTTTGCCGCGATTGCCAAAAAAGCATTGGTTTGGATGAATGGCCTGTTCGCATTTTCAATGGGCAAGGACTATGTCCATCTCGCCAACAACGCCCAGGCTTTGCTGCAAAACTGGTTGCTTTCTGTCCAACCGCTTGTAGAACGGTTGCTCGGAAATCTTCATCCATGGTTCTTCTTTGCCCGGCCACATCATGCGGTTGCTGCCGCTGAACTCAGCGGTTCATCAGTTGCTTTTTCTTCCTATTTTTTTGCGTTCGGTCTGCTGTTTATCCTGGCATGGATCCTTTCGTACGGATTGGTCACCTTTACAGTCGGACAAACCCTGACATACCTGGTCATGCGCAAACATAAAGATGGCGAAAATCTCCTGGAGCGCAAGGATCGCGAAGAAGAGACAGAGGAGCCGGAATCCGACGAAGACAAAGCCGGCGAAACGAGTGAAAAAGCACCATCGAATGAGGTTTGATTTTTTGATTTGTCTGCCTCACTCTTGCATCAACAACAATCCGGGTTCCGTTTTCTTTTTTTCGATTTTTTTACGCAATTTCCCCGAATGAGAGTATTTATCTCATGAAAAATGGCAGTATCAGATATTGGGATCCTGGAAAAGGCTATGGGTTTATTGCAACCGATGAAGGTGACGAGCTCTTTTTGCATGTCTCAGAACTCGAGGCCACACTTGCACCCAATGCAATCTGTGCTGGATTGCGCGTGCGTTTTGATATTCGCGGCGAGTTGCGAGGTGACAAAGCGATTCGTGTTCGCAAGGCGTAAACCAAATTGATCGACACTGCCAAAACGGAAAAAAGAACCCCAACAAGGACGAGAAGGGATCGCTTTTAGCACGGAACCCGTGGTTGGAATTGAGGATTAGAAATGGCAGAAGTATTCGTCAAAATAAAAGACGAGCAATTGGGGCCTTATTCGGTAACCGATCTGGAAAAAATGGTTCAAAGTGGTCAGTTTAAAAGCGATGACCTGATTTTTAATGAAGATTTACAAGAATGGATCCACGCGCAAGACCACAAGGAATATCGAACGCTTTTTGCACCTGAACAACAACCCGAGTCCAAGCGAATCGTTTTTGCTGTCGGTGGAGGTAAAGGCGGAGTCGGCAAGACCGTGATCACCGCCTCGCTGGGTGTGGGTCTTGCCAGCCTTGGTCATCAAGTTGTGTTGGTCGATGCGGATTTGGGTGGTGCCAATCTGCATACCTGTATGGGCATTCTCGAACCTAAATATACTTTTTACCATTTTTATACTCTGCAACGGGAAACTCTGTCGGACATTATGATCGACACCCCGGTCGAGAATTTGAAAATGATCAGCGGCAGTTGTGGAACACTTGGCCTGGCAAATCCCCGGTATGCGCAGAAGCAGCGATTCATCTCACACCTTAAAAAAGTCAATGCAGATTACATATTGCTGGATTTGGGTGCAGGTTCGTCGCACAATACCATCGATTTCTTCCTGGCGGCAGATGAACACATTGTCATAGCTGCGCCTGAGCCGACCTCGATTCAGGAAGCTTTTAATTTTATCAAGATTGCGATTTTTCGCAAATTCCACCGTCTAATGCAAGGCAAACCGGAAATATTGGCTCTGCTGATGAGCGATATGTCTGGTGACCCAAGTCGAATGAATACGACTCTGCCACAATTGTACAACCAAATCAAGCAGATCGATAAAGATGCGGCTGATATTGTTGAAAATCTGTTCGACACTTTTCATCCCCGATTGATTCTCAATATGGTGCACAGCAGTGACGAGGTCAAGGAAGGTGTGGCGCTGAAAACTGCCGTCTCCGAGCTCCTTGGTTTGCAGATGGAGTTTTTGGGCGTTATCGAATATGACGATAGCGTCCGTTTTTCAGTCAAGGAACTCAAACCTTTCATGATCAGCAACCCGCGCTCAAAAGCGGCGCGAAGTCTGGCCAAACTGATTTCTGTCGGCTTGCTCAAGAAAACCGGTTGGCAAGGTTTTCGCGAAAGACGCAAATTGATACAACAGGCAACAGACGATGCACAGTCTTACCCCACCAATCAACTCAAAGAAAGCGATGTGATTTGTTCAGTCAATTGCTTTTATTGGGGTGATTGCGATTTCCAAAATGGGGGATATCCCTGTCCTGTGCGGCGGTTGGATCCAATCTTTAAAAAATAGTCATTCTCTACACGACACCACTCATTTTGATCGGATTGGTTGTGCAGATTTGTGATGCCGACTTTGCACGGCTCGGCCTTTCGCGGCAAAGGCCGATTAACCGACCGCGCAATGGCCAATCTTTGTTTTTTGCAGTCGCCGATCGCTTTCCCATCCCCAAAACCGCCAGCCGCGTCCCCCTTTCTTGTCCAATCAGATCTTTTCCCCCGATCCTGGCGGATGCAAAGGGAATTGCCAATCCGAACTGGACGAGTGGGCAGCTGTTTTCGGGTTGTGATGTATTGGCTTTGTCGACAATTGTTGGCGATTTGGCAAATAAAAAGACAATGCGCCGCTACAACCCAACAAAACAATCCCAGGCGATGTTAAAAATGTTGAATATTTATGGCCGAGTTCGGCGTTAAAGGTGACAGAAGGTTAAAAGAAAACATGTTGGGTCCAACGGTTCAAAAATCGCGAGGAAATGATTGTCATGTCTTTACATGTTATCCAAGTCATCCGCGAGCTGACCGATACCGGCCAACAGGCCAGACGAATGCCTCATGTGGTATTTTGTCGGAACGTCAGCAATTCAATGTGGGAACCGAATACCGATATCCTGGAAAGTGAAGATGCAGTCTTGATCCGTTTGGAACTGGCCGGGGTTGATCCAGATGACCTTTGCGTGAAGCTAAAAAACGGCCAATTGCTCATCAATGGCGAACGCAAGGAATGCCGACCATCGCAGACTGTTTGGTTCCATCAATTGGAATTGCGGTATGGCCCTTTTTGTAAAATGATACCGATTCCTGATAATCTGGAACATAATCCAATCCAGGCTTGTTTTAAGCAAGGCGTACTGGAAATAGAGATTTCGAAAAAAACCAAAGCGATTGAAATTCCGATTACGCAATAGCACAGCCGATAAATCATGAGTTGCGGGGATGGTACAGAAGTGTTTCTTGGAGAAATAAATGGATGAACTATCAGGTGCTTTTGAGGCCAATGACATCCGCGAAAAGATTCCGAATGAATTGCCGATATTGCCCTTGCGAGATACAGTGGTTTTCCCCAATATCGTCACCCCCCTGGTGGTGGCCAGGGACAAATCCGTCAATCTGATCAATCAGGTCATATCAGGCAATCGGATGTTGGGGCTGGTTGCACAACGCCAGGCAGAAGTTGAGGATCCCAACGCCGAAGATCTCTATCCGGTCGGTGTCGCGGCGATCATTTTGCGCATGCTCAAATTCCCGGATGGATCGTTGCGGGTGCTGGTCCAGGGTTTGTCTCGGGTGCGATTGAGCAAGGTAATCCAGACCGAACCGTTTTTCGTGGCCCAAATCGATCTTTTGCATGAAGAGTTGAAGCAATCGACTGAAATCGAAGCTCTAAAACGCAACCTGGTCATTCAATTTCAAAAGATAGTCTCTCTGGTTCCGCAGTTGCCGGATGAGCTGCAGGTCGTGGTGGTCAATACCAATGATCCGGGGAAATTGGCTGATTTGATCGCGACCAACTTGACCCTCTCGATTGTCGAGAAACAACAGATACTCGAACTCTTGGATGTGCGCAAGCGGCTGGAAAAATTGACCCTCTATCTCAATCGAGAACTGCAGGTTCTCGAAATGGGATCCAAGATTCAGGATAAAGTTCAGACCGAGTTGGGTAAAAATCAACGCGAATATTTTCTGCGCGAGCAGCTGCGCGCGATTCAAAAAGAGCTGGGCGTCGGCGATGATCGATCGGCTGAAATCGAAGAACTGCGGCAGAAAATCATCACCACAAACATGCCCGAGCAGGTGGAAGCCGAAGCTCTGCGCGAGTTGGATCGGTTGGCCAAAATGCAACCCGGGGCAGCTGAATATACAGTCTCTCGTACCTATATCGATTGGATGATTGCTCTCCCATGGTCGATATCGACGGTCGATAATCTGGATATTGAACGCGCTCGTCAGATTCTCGATGAAGATCATTACAATCTCAAAATGGTTAAGGAGCGCATTCTCGAATATTTGGCGGTTCGCCGACTCAAGAAGGACACCAAAGGGCCGATTCTTTGTTTTGTCGGGCCTCCTGGAGTGGGGAAAACCTCGCTTGGGCAATCCATTGCCCGTGCTATGAACCGGAAATTTGTCCGCATTTCTCTGGGCGGTGTGCATGACGAAGCTGAAATTCGCGGCCATCGGCGGACCTATATCGGTGCGCTGCCTGGTCGCATCATTCAAAGCCTCAAGGTCGCGGGCAGCAACAACCCGGTCTTTATGCTTGATGAAGTGGATAAAATTGGGCAAGATTTTCGCGGTGACCCATCTTCCGCTCTTCTCGAAGTGCTCGATCCGCAACAAAACTTTTCTTTTTCCGATCATTATCTCGATGTGCAGTTCGATCTCTCTCGGGTTATGTTCATCACCACTGCGAACGTTTTGCATACGATTCCAAGCGCCTTGCGGGATCGACTCGAAGTGCTGGAATTGCCGGGCTATATCGAAGATGATAAGGTCGAGATTGCGATCAAGTATCTAATCCCCCGGCAAATCGAAGAGAATGGCCTGAAGCGCAAACACATTCGATTCAACCGGCCGGTGATCCGCGCCATCATTCAAAGCTATACGCGCGAAGCCGGCGTTCGAAATCTCGAACGGCAGATCGCCGCAATCTGCCGCAAAGTTGCACGCGACGTGGCGGCAGGTGATACGAGCCTGCACAAGATCGACAAACAAAACTTGCGTGATTTTTTAGGCCCGGCCAAGTACTACTCAGAGATCGCCGAGCAGAGAGATGAACCCGGTATTGTCACCGGGCTCGCGTGGACACCTACTGGCGGTGACATTCTGTTTGTCGAGGCCACTCAGATGAAAGGCAACAAAGGATTGATGCTCACCGGCCAACTCGGCGATGTGATGAAAGAGTCTGTACAGGCAGCTCTGTCTTTTATTCGCACCAACGCCGAAAACCTGGGAATCAATCCGGCTTTTTTTGAGCAGCTCGATGTGCATGTTCATGTGCCGGCCGGCGCAATTCCCAAGGACGGCCCTTCGGCTGGGGTCACCATGGCAACCGCTCTCTATTCGCTATTTACCCAAAGACCGGTTCGCCACGATATCGCAATGACCGGCGAAATCACCTTGCGCGGCAAGGTCTTACCGGTTGGTGGCATCAAAGAAAAAGTCCTCGCAGCGCGGCGCTCAGGGATCAACAAGATTGTCATGCCGGAAAAAAATCGCGACGATCTCGAGGAAGTGCCGGAAAATGCCAAAAAGAATATGACCTTTTATTTTGTCGAACATCTCAACGAGGTTTTCAACCTGGCGGTCAGAAAACGTTCGCTGAAAAAGGAATAAAATTAGAACCCGCAATCGAAATCATGAAAATGAGCTGGAAAATCGGCGATTTGCGCGACAAGTTGGACAAGATCGGACAAGGACATTTGTTGAATTTCTGGGGCGAATTGACTTGCCCGCAAAGAAAAGAGTTGACCCGACAAATTGTCGGACTTGACGAAAACTTGATTCCTCAGCTCAGCGAATTGGTCCGGGGAACAGTCAACTCATCCTCTCAGGACAAAAGCAACTTGCGCCCGGCCGATACTCTTCTGCTGCAAGATCTGCAGCGCGATGAGTTGCGCAAAAAACAGGCATTGCAGTCTGGCGAAGAGGCGCTGACCCAGGGAAAGGTTGCCGTTGTGGTGGTGGCAGGCGGTCAAGGTACCCGCCTCGGTTCTATACGTCCGAAAGGACTTTTCCCGATCGGCCCAATAACCAAACGCAGCCTCTTTCAGTATCATGTCGAGAAAATCCGCGCCCTTGAAATGCGGTATGGTCACGTGATTCCCTTTTGTATCATGACCAGTGAGGCGACCGATCGGGAAACACGAAAGTTTTTTCAGAAAAACAAATGCTTTGGCAAGGATGAAAGTTCGATTTATTTTTTTGTCCAGGGAACGTTGCCGACTTTTTCTCCTGACGGTAAGATTCTGCTGGAAAAGAAATGGCGGATCAGCTGCTCTCCTGATGGACATGGCGGTATTCTAAACGCCCTAAATCACCATGGAGTTCTCACATCGATGGCGGAGCAAGGGATCGAATGCTTGTATTATTTTCAGGTCGACAATGTGTTGACTCAGATTGCTGATCCCCTCTATCTCGGTTTGCATCGACAAGCAGGGGCGGATATTTCAGCAAAAACAATCGCCAAACGCGATCCGTTTGAAAATTTGGGCAATATCGGCACCCTTGACGGGCGCTATTGTGTGATCGAATATTCGGAATTGTCCGAACAACAAAAAACACGGCGCCGATCCGATGGACGGCTGGTTTTTGAGCAGGGAAGTATTGCCCTGCATGTTTTTCGCGTCTCCTTTTTGCAATCGCTGATCGATGGCAATCGCCGGCTTCCCTACCATCTGGCGTTTAAAAAAATTTCCTGTGTGGATGAATCGGGTCGTGCAGTGGAACCGACACAACCCAATGGTTACAAGATCGAGCAATTCATTTTCGACGCTTTCCATTTCGCTGAAAAGGTTATGGTTGTCGAAACCGACCGAAAAAAGGAATTCAGCCCGATCAAGAATGCCGACGGCAACGATTCGCCAATTACCGCCAGGCGGGATCTTACCAATTTTTTCGCCTCTTGGCTGCATGACTGCGGTGTCGATCTCCCATTTGACAAAAACGGCAATAGCCGTGTCCCGGTGGAGATCAGTCCTCTGTTCGCTGACCGCCCTGATATGCTGTGCAAAAAAATTGCTCGGCCTCTGCCGAGCAAAGATTATCTATTCGAATGAACAGCAGATTGGCTATCTTGGCAACGTGTATTTTGTTTTGAGCATCTATGGCCAAATTAAAGAACAAACAACGCGGGTTTAGACGAAAAAGTTTGCGGATCCTATTCAGGATCGGTTTTGGTCTGATTTTAGCCGTGGTGTTGTTTTTTTTGGCGCTGTTTCTGGTTGTTCATATCTTTCTCCCGCCGGAACAGGTCAAAGAAATTGCGATCAAAACCGTAAATCAGGAATTGGGCAAAAATCTATCCATCGGACAGGCCTCTCTGAATCTGTTTAAGGGTTTCCAACTCCAGGATATCGTTCTCACCTCGCCTGATTCTGTTGCCGGAATCGATACTTTTCCAGTTCAATCAGCCTCAATCCGCCGCATCAGCATGAACTATTCATTGCTCGGCCTTTTAAAAAAACAATTTGTTCTGCAGAGTCTTGTGATTGATGATCCCGAATTAGTCTTGGAATTCGATTCAGATCTTGCTGATGAGCAGATTTCTTCCATGGATTCGGTGACGCTGCAAGGATCGGAGAACATTGTTCTGCCGATAAAAATCCATTTAAATGAGATCTCGATTCGCAATGGGAAAGTCGACGTTACTGCCCGCGGTCAAAACGGTCATTCTCAGCTTCAGCTGGATCATATCACCCTGGATCTAAACGATATTCATCTGCCGCACGGCGCGCTGATTTCTGATTCAACGGATCTGCGCGGGAAATTGCATCTTTCCGCTGATGCTTCACGCCTGTTTTTGCTGCACCATGTGCAGTCCCCTGCTATGCAGACGCTGCTGCTGCATAGCCAGGTCAACAGCAAAATCGAGGTGGATATCAATAGGGTGCAAGACATCGGCGTTGCTTTGCAATTGGATCTGCAGCAAACCGATTTTTCTTTCCAGAATGCAACCCATCAAATCGATGCTTTATCGCCTTATACCTTGCATCTGGATCTGAAAGGCGAAGCGAATCTTTTGGATACGCTTGTGAATGTGCAAAGTGCCGCTTTTCTAGTCGACCGGGTAACCTGGTTGCAGCTCGAAGCCAAACTGGCACAACAGAGCTCTGGTTTGTCGTTCGATGGCCGGGTTATCGAAAGCCGAATCCCTTTTACACAGCTCGATGGCTTGAGCCGAGATTTTTTGCCGGCAGGATGGGCGGTTGTTTGGCATGATCAAAAGGGTGAGCTCTCTTTGCAGGACACCTGGTTCCGTGGGACCCTTTCTAAAACTGAAATGAAACCAGTTGTCGAATTTCAAACCAACTTCAAGTGTAAAAACCTCGGTGCAACGATAAACCAGGGCGAATATGAAATCGAACAGCTGAACATTTCTGCATTGGTGAATGGAAGATTGAACGACAACGGGGTGAACCAAATCTCCGCCGATGCACAGATGTCATTGGATTCTCTGTCTGCAGTGATGCAGAACAACTTTGTTCTCTTCAGCGGTCCCTTGCATCTGCAGGTCCATGCAAAGCTGGATTCAGCCAATCTGCCAACTCTGTTGTCGGTTGAATGGACAGCCGAAAATTTGCTCAACGCGCAGGCCAACGCCAAAATCGACCTGTCCGGCGATCGCTTCGAGGATCTTGCCGGTACTGCAAATGTATCGGTGAGCCGTCTGCAAACTCAAGTGCTGCCGAACATGCCGCTCTCCACAGTGCTAAATGCCAATCTCGAAATTGATGTTCATTCCCTGCATCAAATCGATGGCGCCCTGACCATTCACAGTGATTCCCTGTTTTACTATCAAAAAGAAACCTATGGATTTCCGCCGCTCACTTTTACTGGCCGTTGGCAAGGGGATATCGATCTGCTGGCGCAGAGTTTCCGCATCGATTCCCTGCAATTGCAGTTGAACGATATTCTCTACGCAATGGCCTTTGCGAGCCTCTCAGACGATCAGATCCAGGTCCAGGTTTCACAGTTGGAAATCAGGCATCAGCCTCTCTATCGGATGGTGCCGCGCGAAATTCGAGACCAGCTGTATGATCTGCGCCTCGGTGGATCAACTCGCCTGCAAGCGACTGCCAGCGGCAGTAAAAAGGATTCACTTCTGACATATCGAATGGACGGAAAAATTCGCACAGTGGATATGCGCATCGACTACCCAAGCAAGGGCCTGGTTTTCGATGGAATTCATCTCGATCTCGATCTGCGTTCCCGATCAGACCAATTGTATCGTCTTGCAGCCGCATTGACAATCGATGAAATTCTTGTTGACCTCAAACAAAAGATGCGATATCTGGATAACCATTTTTCTTTTAACCTAGAGTCACGCGATGGATCTGAATTTCAGCTGAACGATGGCCAACTCGAATTGCCAGATCTTTGTGCCACAGGTCGTTTCGCCGCCATTTTGGATGATTTGCCCACAAATCCGCAATTCAGCGGCCAGTTGGAGCTGGATCAAGTCATGCCGGACACGATAGTTTTGGCGGACCTGGTAGGATTGCGCGGTGACCAGCGCTTATCCGCCAATTTCAGCGGAGATCAGTTCACGATTCATCTACGGACCTTTTATGACGCTGAGCATTTGGATGTCTCCTTGCCAGGCGAAATCCGCGTGCGCGATATCAATGCCCACCTTGATCTCGAACAGAGCGTTGATTTGCATGCTGGAAAATTGATCATGAGGAATGAATCGCCGATCCTTACTCCCTCAAATGCCGCTCTCGACTATACGATTCTGCGGGACTATTACCGAGCTTCAGTGAAAAAACGCTCCACCCTTTCTGTTGGCGCAATCGAGGCAGCCGGTTATGCGGTGAGCAATGTGAACGCCGAAATGTACCTTGGGGAAGGGTGGGTAGAGATACCATTTCTGCAAGCACAGAGCTATGGGGGGACGATCCTCAGCCGTTTTGCTGTTGATTTGGCTGCTGGTGACCTGCGCAATGCAAACTACACCATCTCGGCGCATTTCAATGAGGTCAATTCCGAACTGCTGCTGCCGGCAGACAACAAAGAACAAGGCCGCGGCATCATCAATGGCAATTTGACCCTGGATGGAAAAGGTCTTGATCCGCAGCATGAAATGATGGTCGGCGGTTATTTCTATATCACGGAAATCGGACCACGGGTGGTCTCCAACTTGTTGCGAGCTTTGGACCCTCGCGGAACCGATACGGGCGTCAGTTTGACCCAACAATTGATCGGGTTGGGATTCAAACCCAGTTTGGTCAGCTTTTTGATCCGCCATGGCTATTTTTATCCAGCGATCTATTTTGACCAACCCTGGTACTTTCCGGTTCGTCTGAGCGAAGGAAAAGTCGAACTGTCGCGAGTGCCGGTTCAGTTTTTCCTGCAAACAGCTCTCCAACCACCAGGACAAATGGTAAAGAGATGAGGCTGAGATGACGAAAAACAGAATATCGATTCTCTTGCAATGCGGATTGACCATGCTTCTTTTCGCTTGCAGCATCAAGGCTCCACAAATCGTGGTAACCGGCGAAAAAACCGCTCTCGAAAATCAGGCGATCGGCCAGTTTCAACATCTTGCTGATGAAAACAGTGTCATTGCTTCAACCCGTTCCATCGATCCTCTTCCTGCAAAAGAAACTGTTGGCAATTCCCTCGATGCCGTTTCCAGCCAAAGATTTCGTCGCGACGAAATCAACGAACTCAAGCACGAAAAGGTAGCGGGTGAAGGCAATGATGGATATTTGGCCATTTTGCCAAACGATCGCTATCGCCAGGAATCTGCTTATCGTGAAAGAGTCGATCGTTTGGTACAGGATGAAAATTTAGACCGCCGGACGATCTACAACCAATTGCTGCTCTTTTCCACAACAGCCGAGGCGGCGAGCGACTCCATCGCCCGTGTGAAATTGGCAAAAATGAACGCCGATGATTCCGAACCCGGGGTCATGATTCAAAAGCCCAACGGCGAATGGGTTGAAAAGGACCGCCAGTAGTGCAAAAGCCGACCAACTACAATCGCGATTGTTCGAGAGGGTTTCTTGCCGGCAGAAACCGTTTGCTGACCACTGTGCTGATTTTGTGGCTCTTTGCTTTTGCGTTATCGGTCCCCGCCCCAGCCGCGCTGCTTGCTGGACTGCAGGTAACCACTCACCCTGACATCGACTTGTCCCCCAGAGTTTCACCGGACGGCAAATGGGTAGCTTATGTCAACCGACAGGCTGCCAATTACGATATTTGGGTGACCAATGTCAAAGGCGGGCGATCCTATCAGATTACCTTCAATAAAGCCGATGATCTCTACCCGACTTGGGGGCCGGACAGCCGAACCCTTGTTTTTGTCTCACAACGCAGTGACGCCGCTGGCGATATTTATCTTCTCAAATTGCGCGAGGCCGGCGACCAGCTGATTCCAAAAGGTCAACCCGAGCAGATCACCACCTACCGCGGTTATGACAGCTATCCGACCATGTCACCGGACGGCAAAAAAATCGCCTGGGTGTCAGACCGTTCTGGCCAAGACGAAATCTGGTTTTTCAATTACAATACCGGAAAAACTCTCCAATTGACCTACCTCGGGGGAACGCATCCGGTGTGGAGCCCGCTGCAGGATCTGATCGCGTTTTCCTCTTTCCGCGGTCCAGCCGGCAATCAGGGCGATATCTATATCATCCACCTCAAGGGATCACGTCCTACGCCCGCGGATGCCCCGGTCAGCGACGATAGAGAATACCCGACCTATCGATTGACCCATGGTCAGGCTCTCGACGGCTTTCCAAGTTGGTCTTCGGATGCAACTGCTGTGGTATTTTTGCGCTATGACACCGATACCAACAGCGACGGCACAGTCAGCCCGGCTGATAGAGGGGTGATCTGGCTTGCTGCGGTGAACCGAACTCCCCAGGCTGTCACCCACCAAGATTCTTTGTCGCCGGATTTGCGCCGTTCTTTTAACCTGCGGATGGTCAAAAACGCTTATCCTCTCGCCTGGTCTGTTGCACAACAAATCCAACCTTGGGGCGGAAGCGATGGGCGTGTCTATTACTCTTCTGATGAACAGGGTAATTTTGATGTTTGGTCTATCCCCATACATGGCAGAGTGCCCCGCGCGGATTCCCATGAAGAACAATTTTCAGTTGCGCAAGATGTCAGGTTGCCGGCTGCGCTTTCACGGGACGTCCTGGGCCCGCTTTTTCTCGCTATCGACGCAGAGTCGCTGAGCACCGACGAACAAAAACAATTGTGGGATCGTGCCCTGGCTTTTCGTCGGGTTATCGATTTTCATGGCCTCAATCATGCGCTTGCGGTTAACGCCCTTTATGAAGAAAGCGTTTGTCTGTTGTTGCTCGGCCATTACGAAGAGGCGTCGAGCGGTTTGCAGATGACTTTGCAGCGCTCTGGCAACAATCGCTCGATTGCCGCGTATGCCGAGTTGGCGCTTTTGCGCATCCGTACGCTCGGTGCCGACGAACAAAAACGCAATTCGCTGTTGCGCCAGGGATTGGCCTCTATTTCGCGAACTTTTGCCGATCAAGAAAGACCTTCAGCAGAAGCCCGCATTGCAATCGGTGAACTCTACCGAAGCGAAGGCCAAATGGATGATGCGCGCAAGTATTACAGCGCGGTATGTGCGAATTTCCCCCAATTGCGGGGTCATTGTGCCGAAAGTCTTTTTCGCATCGCGCAATCGCTGCAACAGCAGGGCGGGCGCCAGACAACTATCGAGGCTTATCGCCGTGTGCTGAAAGAATATCCTGACCAGGATCAGTGGGCCAAAGCCGCACGGCAAGCGATATTGGCTTTTTGGGTCGACAGCGACCAGCCTGTGCCAGAGCAACAAAAGAAATTGCGCGCATTGATCCAAACCTACCCCAATGACACCCTGTTGGTGGCAAGAGCACGGCTGCAATTGGCTGATTTGACCTTTCAGCAGCACGC
Organism: bacterium; assembly: GCA_029565675.1. GTDB lineage: Bacteria > Zhuqueibacterota > Zhuqueibacteria > Residuimicrobiales > Oceaniaggregativiventaceae > Sulfursilanivivens. The sequence continues at coordinate 155,215 of JAKQNP010000032.1, read as the reverse complement.
GTTTGATCAAGCCCTGACCGCTTATCGCTCTATCGAACAAGATTTCCCTGGCTACGAGGAGTCCTTGATCGCCCAGATCGCTCAGGCACAGTGCCTGTTCAAATTGAACAAAACGGATCAGGGCTATGAACATCTGATAAAGGTCATCGACAGCAACAAATCAGCAAGGCTGGCTTTTGCCGAGCAAGCAAGAACAGCTCTTGTTCAGTCGCTCCTTGCAGCTGCTGACGAGTTCAAAGCTTTGCAGGAATTCGACCTCGCCCGAGCACGCTATCAGCGGGCGATCGAAGTGGATCCACATTGTTTGCACGGTCACCGAGGATATATCGAATCTTCATATCGGTTGTACCAGATCGACCAGATCGTTGCAGAGTATCGCAGAATCGCGGCCGCTAACAGCAGAGACAATGTTCTGATCTATGCCCTTGGTCTGGCGTTGTCCTATCAGGCAACTGCAAAGGCTGAATTGGGCGGCGATCCGGATGGCTTTAACCCCAAGCTTTTGGCCGAATCGAGCGCGACCATCGCCAGGGCACTTTCTTTCGATTATGCCCTCGTCGAAGGATACCTGACCATCGCCTATAACTATGAGATGATGGAGCACTACCTTACGCAGCAAGAATCCAAGCCTAAATCCATTTTATCCCGTTTGTATGAAAGCATTGTTGCTCCACCGCTTTCTCTCTATCGAACCATCACCTTCTATCGTGCAGGAAAACCGCCGCGCTATGCTGAACGCGCCATTCACGAGTTGACCAAAGCGCTGGCCTTGAACGATGAGAGAAAGAATCCCACTCTCGAAGCGACCATAGCCTTGAACCTGGCCAATAATTATTACCAACTTGGAGAATATGGTCTGGAAAGGGCTTATGAATATTATCTGGTCAAACTGAAATACGATTCGACATTTATCGATCGACGTCGTGAAGCTCTGGTCTATGAACGGCTGGGGCATGCATCTCTGATTGCCGAAGACTACCAGCTCGGGCCACGGTATCTGCAGCACGCCATCGACCTCTATCGCGATCTCGAAATGGAAGATGAACACTATATATGCACGAAAAGGCTGGCGCTGCTTTATCAGGACTCCAATCAACCGCTGCAAGCGATCAACTGTTTTTCTCAGGCGGCTGAGTTTGAAGAAAAACATCGGTTCTTCAATGAACAGATGATGAGCTTGCGCAGCATCGCCTACAACTATTTGCTCGCTGGAAAAGTCAATTCAGCCATCGATTCCGCACAGCGCGCATTGGATTTGATCGATTCCGGCCATGTGCAAAATGTTGATTATAAACCCAAGCGCATCAAACTCGGTTTTCTCGGCTTGTACGCGCCGCTGCCCTTTATCGATTTGACGCCGGCCGGGGCAGCCAGTGTAAATGGCTTTTCGACCCGCGATGAACGCGCGCTGATCTATTCTATTTTGGGTTCGAGTTACCGCGAGTTAAAGACCTATGCGGCTGCAATCGATTATATGCAGAAAAAATTACAGCTCAACGACAAAAACCAGGACCCCCAGGTGCGGGCGACGTTTTTCAATAACCTGGGATATCTCCATTTTCTCGACGGCAATTTTTCGCAAGCCCGCATCAATTTCGAAAGATCTTTGTCTTTATGCAAAGAGAACAAACTCAACTACGGTTGGATCACCAATTGTGTCAATCTGTGCCGCCTGATCCAAAGTGAAAAGAACCAGCGCTGGCTCGACAGCCGGTCAGATGCGTCATGGATTACTTATGAAATGGAGGCGGTTGCAGAACTACGGGAGGCCATCGGAGCCATTCAAGGGATGATTGGGCTTCAGGAAGAGGTCGTGCGCGCTCAGCTGGAGTTGGGTGAACTCCTTTTGACAGCCGCACAAGACAAGATTTTGCAGTCAGCTTCCGGCGATTTGGCACCGGCACAACGCGCTCTGCAACAATTCACCGACGCAAGACAGGTGGTGCAACAGGCGCTGACCACAAGTTTGCGTCGAGGCATGAGCCGCGAAGAATGCACGGCAAATTTTACCCTCGGCCGCATCTCCGGTGCGATCGGTGACCTTCCCGAAGCCTATCAACTTTTTCTGCGTAGCCGATGGCTGGCGCTTAATTATGGCTATTTTGATATTTTATGGCGGGTCGATTGTTTTCTTGGTGATTTGATCGACCAAATCGGTTGGCAGCAGCAGAAGGAACTCGGCATATCCGTTCATCCGCTTGAATACTATGCCGAAGCTATCGAGGTCCTCGAAACACAAGCAGTTGAAGCTGACGGTCTGTTGGGTGTCGAACTTAGGCAAACCCGAAAAACGCCCTTTTTCCGCGAGGCACAATACCTCTGGGAAATGGGGTTGGATGACAGCGCTTTGGATGCCATAGAACGACTGCATCAGAGCCGGTTTCGCGATTTGCTGTTCGCCACAGATCTGCAACTTGCGGATAAACGCAGTGATGAATTGTTGCAGACAGCGCGCAATCAACAAAATGAGATCCATCGCTTGCAGCTAAAAATTTTGCAAACCGAGCTGGTCACGAAAAATCGTGCGGAACTGCGGCAAGAGCTGAACAATCAACTCGATACCTTTGAAAAGCTTATGGCGGTGATGCGCCGTGACGCACCGCGCTTGGAATCCTTGCTGAGCAAAACACCAACATCGGTTGCGACCGTGCAGCAACTTCTCGACCCCGGCGACGCGGTGCTCTGCTTTTATGACCTCGAACGTCTTATGCTGAGCTGGCTCGTTACAGCCGATGAAGTGATAGCTCGGCCGCTCTCATTGAGCCGTCGACAGATCGAAGAAGCGTTTGCAGCCGACGACGCTCAGTCACAGCAATCGCTGCGTGAACTTTTTGCCCCTGTTTTGCAGCGATCTAAAGTGCAACAACTGGTGTTGATCCCGGATCCTGCATTTTTGCTCTACCCGTGGACAAACATATGGCGGCAAGCCGATAGTCTGCATCGGCCCCTCTTTCTGCTTTCAAGCCTGTCTTCCTTGCAAGCTTCCATGGAAAATCGCAAACAAGCGGGGAAGCATATCTATATCACCAGCCAGACCATGGCTGACCGCATCGCTTCTCTTGGCTATACACCCTATCTGCCAGTGCAAAACCCCGACCAGAACAGTTTTGTCGATCAACTTGAGTATCTGCGCAATGCCGACATTTTTCATCTCTCCTTGCAAACCGAGTGGAATGTTCTAAATCCCACAGTGAGCAAACTGGGCTTTTTTATTCGCAATTCACTGCCCGCTGTATTCGAACCGACGGCATTTTTATCCTTTCGCTCCAATGCTGGCTTGGCAGTTTTGCAATTTGAGCAATCGCCTGTCGCATTAAAGGCAGCCGATGCATTTTTGTTGCTCGAGAGGGCACTTTATTTTAGCGGTGTCAGCGGCCTGCTGGTCGTTCCGCAAGCCGGCAAGGAAGCAGATGAATTTTTATATCACTTCTATCAGGCATATCAGGATCTTCCACCTGCTCAGGCTTTTGATCAAGCAGTCGAACAAAGAGGTGTTGGTATCGGGCAATTGTACGGTTTTTTCTCATCTCGACAACAAGAGTTGGAGAGATTGTCCACCAGCCAAATATTGTCCGCTCTGGAAAGAGCTGAACAGCTGAGCCGAGAACATAGATGGAACGAGGCGGTCATTGTCTTTGAACAGGCGCTGGCCAATGAGGAAACGACACCGGAACAGCAGGTTGGCATTTTGAACGGCTTGCGCAAGGCTGCAATCATCAGCCGCAACTGGCGGACCGCTGTCGAAAGTCAAAATGCCTTGCTGCAGCGAGCGCAACAATCGCATAACCGCGCGGCCATTGCATCGGCATGGATGAGCCTGGCTGTTCTTCACCGCTCCCATGGCGATGCTGCCGCAGCTAAAGCAGCGGAAGAGAAGTATCGCCAGTTCGCCGTTCGCTATGGATTGCATTCAAAAGCCGGAGAAGCCTATTTTAATCTCGCCCAAACAGCGGATTGTGACCGCGATGGCAGCCTGGCGGTTGAGTGGTTTGAACAAGCACAGTCCCGCTTTCGTGCAAGCGGCGACCGCCATGGCGTGTTGCGATGTCAGATAGAGTTGGCGCGCATCGCTATGGAAAGATATCACGACTCTGAAATCGCAATCGATCCCTTGACCGTTGCACTAAAAGAATCTGCGGTTTTAAAAGATACGTCGATGCAAGTGCGCGCGCTGCGGTTGCGAGCGCAGGCAAATGAGAATCTCGGCAATCTCCATGCTGCTCTCACCGATAGACAAAACGCTTTGCTGCTGCTGGAGAAAAAGAGTTTGCCGGATCAATTGGCCGCCACCTATTTCGACCTGGCGCATCAGCATTACAAGATGAAGGATATTCGCGTCGACTATCTGCAGAAAGCGTTGCAGTTGGGTGATGAAAACATTCAACTCAAAGCCGAATTTTTATTTGCCAAGATCGATCTTCAGCAACACGACTACGTCAGCGCAGCCGAACGGGTTCGAGCTCTGCGCCAACGTCTGTCCGGCTTTGGAACGGGCGATTTGTCCGAACTGGAGGCCCAGATTCAGCTTCGCCAAGGTTTTGTCCAACAGGCACTCTTGAGCCTTCAACGAGCGGTTGACGCTGATTCAATTGCCGGCGCTGATCGCTTTGATCGCCTCGTCAATCTCGCGTGTTTGGCCAAATCGCTTTCGGATTTAAAAACAGCGAGTCAAGCAGCTAACTTTTGCCAGGAACGGGCCCGGATTACTCAGGATCCGCTCCAGAACTTGATCGCTGATTTCGTCGTCCTCCATGTTGAGGAAAAAAATCGCGATCCTCACCAAACGGCGCAAGAGTGGCGAAGAGTGGCTGAGCAGGCAACTGCTCTTTGGATACCCGAAATCGCCTGGCGCAGCAAACTCAAAACAGCTTTGTCTCTGTCCGGTTCAGGCGTTGCCACTGCCGATCTTTATGATCAAGCCTTTTCTCTTCTCGAATCCTCTGAGGAAGCTTTGCCGGCTCTTTGGATCCTGCGCGAATTGGAGCCCGCTGAGAAATTGCTCCATCAAAGGATCGGCGAATTGATCAGCCGCAATGAAATGAAATTGGCTTGGACGCTCAGCGACCGAGCGATGGCAATCGGCTTCAAGCACCAGCTCGGCAGCCGGCCTTTTGTGTTTGCCGATTCCCTGGCGGCAAAAAGTTGGCAAACTCTGATCCAAGCACAACAGTCTTTCAATCGCATGCAGTTCCAAATCCTTCAGAATGTTTCCCGCAACAGCAATCTCCTGCCGTCAGACCGCGAGTCGACCGCGCTCGTTCAGCAGAGACAAAAAGTCGATCAAGCCGGCCGCGATTTTTCTCGCCAGCAGCCTGCTTGGGCGGAACTGGGTGGCGGCGCTTCACCTGACGTGGCCATGCTGCAAGAACACCTTCCCGAGCGAACGGTGCTTTTGAAACTCGATGCCTTGCAGGATGATGTGTTCGTTTGGGCTTTGGCCAAGCCATCTATCCGCGGAGTCTGGCTGCGGTTTGCTCCAGGAGAACGCGACTCGCTGTTGTTGGAACTCGGTCGCAAGCTGGACCATCAGGAAAATGTAGACAGCGACCTGACCGATTGGTCGGCCAGGTTGTTGCAGCCCCTGAATTTGCAATGGGAAGAATTCGATCAGCTGTTGGTGGTAACGAATGGATCACTTGCCAACCTGCCCCTGACTGCGCTGCCGCTTCCTGCCGGGCCGTCACTGGGCGAACGATTGGCCATTAACTATTATACCAGTTTGCCGCTTTTGTTCGAACGCCTCGTTGCTTCCGAAGGATCGACTGCAGAAATCGGTGAACAACCGATGGTTCTGCTCATCGATAATACCATTCAGCTATCGGCTGATGCGATGCGCAATCGTTACCAGGTACAGGCGATCGCCGCCATCGAGAACCACTATCCAGTCGTCGAGATTCGGTCGCAGGATGATTTCTCTTTGCCGGAGATAAAAGGAGCTTTTTATTTGTCCTGGAATACCGTGTCAGGCGACAAGTTCAATCCATTTTTAAGTGTCGTTCCGCTCCCGGGTCCTTCCGGAGAGGTTGGTCTATCCGCCTATGAGGCAATCAGGCAGGGATCAGCGGCGCCTGTTGTGGTTTTGCCTGCTGCCGATGGAATCGGTGGGTTTGCTCAATCGGTGTGGTTGCGCTCACTCGCTGCTGGAGGTGTTGCTTCGTTGATCCTGGGCGAAAAATCGAATGATCCGATGTCATCCTATATTTTTGCCAAGCGATTTTTCCAGTTTTTGGCAGAAGGAAATTCTGCCGCTCAAGCATGTATGCGGGCTCAGCGCATCATCCGCCTGGATGTGAATGGCCATCCGAGCGAATGGAGCCGCTTTAGGGTATGGAATTCTTCAATCTAGAATAATCGTTTCTCGCTCTCCATCTCTGGTGCCGTGTGATTGAGGAGAGAATATGAAAAAGACGATCGCAATGGTTTTGGCCGGCGGTCGTGTGGATGAATTGAGCGTCTTCACCATCCACCGCCCCAAGTCTGCTATGCCTTTTGGCGGCCTCTATCGCATCATCGATTTTCCCCTGAGCAACTTGATGAACTCCGGGATCGAACGAGTCGGTATCCTGTCGCAGTATCGATCTGATTCGTTGATCAACCATATCGGCTCCGGCGCCAGCTGGGATATGGTCGGCAGCCAACGCGGCATCAGCCTTTTGCCGCCGATGAAAGGCACAAGGAGTTCGGATTGGTATACCGGTACCGCCGATGCGGTTTATCAGAATCTCGAATTTATAAACCGCAACGATTCGGATTATGTTCTCATTCTTTCCGGCGATCATATCTATCAAATGGATTACCAAAAGCTTATTCAATTTCACGAAGAGCAAAAAGCGCAGATTTCGCTGGCTTTCGTGCAGATGAACGAACCTTCACTTGATCGTTTTGGGCAAGGCGTCATCGACAACACCTCAAAGTACGGTGGTCGACTGCTGCACTATGTCGAAAAACCGAATGAGACGATCTCAGATTGGGTCTCGATGACGATTTATTTGTTCAACCGCCGGGTGCTCAATCAGGTGCTTGAAAGCGAAATGAAGCGCGGATGCGATCACTTTGGCCGCGATCTCTTTCCCCATATCCTCGATCGCTACCATATCGTCGGCTATAAATTCAGAGGCTACTGGGGATATTCCCGCACCATCGAGGAGTATTGGCAAGCAAATATGGAGCTGTTGACTGAATCCTCTCCTCTGCAAATCGAACAATGGAATGTGCGCACCAATTTGTTCAATGAAAACCTGCATGAACGCGCGCCATCATTGGTCGGTTCTTCCGCTCTGCTGTTGAATTCACTGGTTTATAATGGCTGTATCATCGAGGGCTCAGTGGAGAACAGCATTTTATTTCCAGGTGTGCGGATTGGCGCCGGAAGCACGGTGCGTGATTCCATTTTGATGTACGACACCGTGGTACATTCGGGTGCCGTGGTCGATAAAACGATCACCGATGTGGAGGTTGAAATCGGCGAAGGCGCACATGTAGGCCGAACGGCAAATGGCAGCCAGGTCGCGGATGGAAGTGCATCCTCTCCCGACATCACCATTATCGGCAGAAATAGCCGGGTTCCTTCCCATTATCACATCGGTTCGGGCTGTGTGATTTATCCCAATAAAGTCGAAACGGATTTTCCGAGTCAGTCCATGCCAGCTAAAAGGATTTTGCAATGAGGCGAACTGTTGCGTTTTTATTGGCAGGAGGGATGGGCAGCCGATTGAATATTCTCGGCTGGTTGCGTGCCAAACCAGCTGTGCCGTTCGGCGGCAACTATCGCATCATCGATTTTACCCTGAGTAACATCATGCACTCGCAGATCAATGCGGTTGGCATTTTGACTCAATATCGCCCCCACTCCCTGATGGATCATATCGGCGATGGATCTGCCTGGGATCTGATCGGCCGGACCCGGACGGCGACGATTCTCCCGCCGTCTACCGGCATCAAGGATCAGGATTGGTACCGGGGCACCGCGGACTCGGTGGCGCAAAATATGAATTTTGCTGAAAAATACAACGCCGAACGCATCCTGGTTCTCTCCGGAGATCACATCTACAAGATGGACTATACTCCCATGGTCGAATTCCATAAGAAAAAAAAGGCTCTGGTCACCATCGCTATGATGCAGGTGCCCTGGGAAGATACCCATCACTTTGGTATCGGCATTGTTGATGAAAAAAACCGCATCATCGATTGGGAAGAGAAACCCAAAAAAGCGCGCAACAATCTGGCCTCAATGGGTATCTATGTTTTTGATATCGACTTTTTGCGCTCTGCTTTGGAAGTTCGCTCCGGACACGATTTTGGCAAACACATCATCCCTGCCGCACTCGACAACCAACGAGTTTTCGCATTCCGTTTTCAGGGCTATTGGGCGGACGTCGGCACTCTGCACTCCTATTGGCAGACCAGTATGGATATCCTTGACAGCCGCTCAGGCTTACATCTGCAACAGTGGAAAGTCCATACCAATATGCAAGAGCGCGGCATGATTGGTGATCGTCCGCCTTTTCGGGTGGGTAAAACTGCACTTATTCGCAATTCGCTGATTTCCAATGGCTGTGTGGTCGAGGGGACGGTGATCAATTCCATTTTGTCGCCTGGTGTTCATATCAAAAAACAGACGTGTGTACACGATTCCATTTTGATGCAGGATTGCCTGGCGGAGCACGGAGCTTGCCTGTACTCGGTCATTGCTGATAAACGCAGCCGGATAGGTGCACATGCGCAGATCGGTGTGGGCGACTCTCATATCCCAAACCGCCAATTTCCGGATCATCTGTTTTCCGGCTTAACAGTTATCGGCAAAGAAGCTGCCCTGCCAGATAATATCGTTGTGGGAAAAAACTCGATTGTTGAGCCACAGGTCAAACCAGACTGTGCAACCCAGGAAATCTATTCAGAAGGCAGCACCATCGCCAATCATGCATAGACCCATTCGGCAGTGTCTCATCGTCAGGCGGGGCATTGCTGAGACCCATTTTATTGTGAGAACGAAAATGAAAAACCTGCTGCTGTCGATTTTTTGTTGCCTCATGATCTGGACCGTTGCCCCCGCAGACTCTGACCTGGTCGTTTCTGTTTCACCGAAAGGAGAACTGCTGAATCTGAACGATGCCGGGGCTATTGTGGTCACTTTTCGCGAAGCCATGGTGCCTCTCTCCATCGCTCCGGAAGGCAAGGGAGATGGACCGCTGCAAATCGATCCGCCTGTCGATGGCAAGTTTCGCTGGTTGGGAACCCGCACCCTCTCCTTTACCCCGGCCGACACCTTGCCCTATGCATCACAGTTTGTGGTCACCGTGCCGGCAGGCGTGCGTTCACTGTCAGGCAATCGGTTGCAGAAGCCAGTTCAGTGGAGCTTTACCACTCCAAGGCCGCGGTTGCTAGCCAGCCACCCGGAGGATCGCTTTTCCCATGTGGAACCTGATCAGACTTTTTTGCTCCGATTTGATCAACCGATGGATCCACGGCGGGTCGGCAAATCTATTGCGTTGGTCGATCAGGAAAAAAACACTTCGCTGCCCCTGGAGTTTCAACGGCCGCGGAGGGAAACCATTGCCGATATGTGGTCTATGGGAGAGGATACAACGCGGATTCTTCAGGTCAGGCCTGTGAAGGCTTTGACCCTCGCTCGCAGGTACGTGCTGAAGATTAACCAGGGTCTTCTGAGCGGTGAGGGCGACCTCGGCAGCACAAAATCGACCGCATTGCAGTATGAAACCTACAGCCCTTTGCGTTACCTCGGATGGTCTTCCAGAAAAGATACTCCGGATGCCATTGTTGATCCGACTTCAGGAATCGTGTTCAAGTTCAACAATCCTGTTCGGCCTGCCGACCTGGTTGACAGACTGCGTTTTGTTCCTGCTGTCGAGATCCCGGACTATTATCGCGATCGGGATTGGGGTCAGAATGAAATATTTCTCGCCGTTGATTTGCAGCCGGACACTCTGTACCGTGTGCAGATCGATGCCGACATGATCGATATCTTTGGCAATCGGCTCGCAGTTGCACAAACCGATTCGTTTCGTACCGATTCTTATCCCGAACGGGTGACGATAAGCAGTGGCCCTGGAGTTTTGGAAGCCCTGGGGGACAGGCGCTTTCCGGTTTTTTTCGTCAACAAATCCATGGTCCGGCTGAAAATGGGGCATGTTCCCAAAGACAAGCTGATCGAGTTGCTGACGAGCGAAAAATCGATTTTTTCTGCAAAAACACAAGTGCCGGAGGAGTGGTTTCTAATAGACCGACCATGGAGAAACGACGCTCCGCATAACAAAAGAGCCATTTCCGCGTTGCAAGTCGATTGGTTGTTGGCAAAGCAACCATTCGGGCTTGTCCTGGCTGAAATCAGCGACGCAGCCGACAAACATTCTGCCCAACGTCTCCTGCTGCAAGTTACCAATCTCGGTATTTCCGCCAAATTTTCACCGCATAACAATGCCATTTGGGTGACCCGGCTTGATAACACTCAACCGGTGGTCGATGCAAAGGTAGAGATTCGCGATGATCAGAATCGCCTTCTCTGGCAAGGCACGACCGATAAATCAGGTCTGGTTGAGACTCCAGGTTGGAAAACGCTCAGCCTCATGGCTGAGAATGAATGGAGTCGACCGCGACAATGGATTTTTGTGAGCCACCAGGGCGATTTTGCCTATACTGCATCGGATTGGGGAACCGGTATCTTTCCGTATCGCTTCGGCATCGATTATGAATGGAATCCGCAGCCGGACTTTTGCCAGGGATTGATGTTTACCGATCGTGGTCTCTATCGCGCCGGGGAGGCCGTCTTTATCAAGGGAATCGTGCGCCAGAAAAAAGTTGACTCCTGGGTTGTCCCGGCAGCAAAACCAATCCGTTTGTCGATTCGCGACAGTCAGGGCGAAACTGTGCAGATGCCCAAGGTCAATCTTTCCAGGTGGGGCTCGTTCGATGCAAAAATTCAACTGAACAACAACGCCCGTCTGGGATATTATTGGGTTGCGGCTGAAACGCTCGCCACCCCAAGTGACACCTCTTCATGGCGTGAATTTCTTTGGTCCAATTTTCAAGTGGAAGCCTTTCGCTCCGCCGAATTCAAAGTCTCCGCACATGTTCCAGCGAAAAATTATGTGCTCGGCGACAGCCTGCGCGCCGATTTTCTTGCTTCCTATCTTTTTGGTGCACCTATGGCCGCTCAACCGATATCTTATCGCTTTTTGTTGACCCGCGGGTCCTTTTCTCCCGAGAGCTTTGCGGATTATCAGTTCGGTCCGCTGGGCTGGGGACCTGGCGAGCAAAGCGAGTTGACCAGCACCGTGATCTTGCAAGGAAATGGCCGTCTCGACTCCCTGGGCCGATATCAGTCGGCGACCCTGCTCAGCGCTTTGAAATGCGACTTTCCGCTGCAGCTGTTCGTGTCTGCTGATGTCGAAGGACCAAACCAGCAAGTGATCGGCACAGTTGAACAAGTCCAGGTCCATCCGGCATCGTTTTATATCGGGCTGAAGCAAAGCGAGTTTTTTATTGCCCACAACCGACCGGTGCAATGCCAAGTGATGACCATCCAGCCGGACGGCAAACGAATCTCCGGCAAATCGGTCTCTTTGCAGCTGATCCGCCGCGAATGGCATGCGGTGCGCAAGGCCGGTATCGGAGGTCGTTATCAATGGCTCAACAAAACGGTTGATGTGCAAGTGGATTCGGCTGTCGTCACCACCAAACAGCAAGATGTCGAACAGGCCTTTTCCCCTGAACGCGCAGGTCTCTATTTTATTCGCGCCGATGCTGTCGATGAACGCGGCAATCGGACTTCCAGCGATGTTAGCTTTTATGTTTCAGGAGGTGACTATGTGCCCTGGGAACGCAGCGATGACGACCGGATGGATTTGATCGCCGACCGAAAACTCTATGCTCCGGGTGAGGTCGCCTCAATCATGGTCAAATCTCCGTTCGAGAGCGCTCAAGCTCTGGTCACGGTTGAGCGAGAAAAAATTCTGGCGCAAAAAATTCTGACTCTGGAGGGCAGCACACCGACCATCACTCTGCCGATCGAGGAGGGCTTTCTGCCCAACGTTTTTGTCTCGGTTATTCTGCTTAAGGGCCGCAGTGCGGATCAGATGTTTAGCGACGAGGGTCAGGATGTCGGCAAACCTGCCTTTAAAATTGGCTATGTCAATCTGCCGGTTAGCCCGGAGAGCAAAAGGTTGCAGGTGCAAATCGAGCCGGAAAAAGAAAGCTATCAGCCCGGCGATTCCGTGGCTGTGGTTATCCGGGTAAGGGATAAGCGCGGGGCACCGGTAGATGCCGAAGTCGCTTTTTCTGCAGCGGATGCCGGAGTTCTCAGTTTGATTGGCTATCGTCTGCCGGATCCTTTTGATGCGTTTTATGGTATGCGTCCGCTTTCGGTGCAGACCTCCGAAACCCGCCTTCACATTGTCGAACAGCGCAACTATGGCGAAAAAGGCGAAAATCGCGGCGGGGGCGGCGCTGATCAAGGTTTTTCGGGTGCCGGATTGCGCCGGGATTTTGTCGCTTCAGCATACTGGAACCCATCGGTGAAAACCGGGTCGGATGGTCACGCAAGGGTATCGTTTGTCGCTCCGGATAACCTGACGACTTTTGCTCTGATGGCGGCGGCGCACAGCCGCGATCACCGCTTTGGCCGGGGAGAGGCTGAGTTTCGCACCAGCAAGCCTTTGTTGATGCAGCTTGCCATGCCGCGGTTTCTGCGAGCCGGCGATCGCTGTGAAGCTGGGGTGGTCGTGTTCAACTACACCGGCAAGCAAGGGATCATCACTGTCGAGGCCGAGGCTGAAAACCTGGTGATCCATAGCCAGCGACAGCAACAGTTTTCCCTGGCGCCGGGCGAGAACCGACAGGTCTTCTTTAACGTTTCGGCTCAAAACCTGGGTGACGCCACGATGCGATTTTTCTGCCGTCTGGGTGAATCGCAAGATGCCGTGGAAAACAAGATTCAGGTGCTCGAATCGCGGCGCTCAGAAACCGTTGCCTTATTTCAGCGCACCGAGGAATCGCGGCAGGAAAAAATCAATGTACCGGACAGCATATTTGCCGATTTATCAACTATCACTGTGACAGCCTCGGCCAGCGCCTTGAGCCGTATCAGCGGCCCCTTGTCCTATCTGGCAAACTATCCCTATGAATGCCTAGAACAACAGGTGTCTCGCCAGTTACCGTTGATTGTGGCCGGTGACTTGTTGCGGGAATTCGAGTTGTTGCCAAACGACTATCGACGAGCAATACAGGAATGGCTGGACAACCTGGCGCTTTTTCAATCCGGTGATGGTGGCATGCGGTTTTGGCAGGACGGCGACCGTTCATCTCCGTTTGTATCGGTCTATACCGCTTATGCAATGACCCGAGCCGCTGAAAAAGGATTCCAGATACCGAATCAAGTGCTGCAAAATTTGCTGGATTATATCCGCGATGTGCTGACCGAGCGCATCGATCGACAGATCTATCCCTATGACCATCTGGCCTGGAAAAGCACCGAGCTTTTTGCTCTCTATGTCCTGACCCTGAACGGTCGACCCGACGCCGGGTATGTAGAGCGTTTCTACCCGATGCGCCAAAGCTTGCCGCTCCTCGGCCGTGCCTATCTGTTAAAAATAGTGCACATCATGAATCCAAAGGATAGCCGCGTTGAGGTGCTGCGCCAGGAAATCGTCAATTCGGTGCGTGTCTCTCCCACCACAGCCTATTTCGCCGATGATGAGATCGGCCAGATGGATTGGATTTATCATTCAAATGTGCGGTCTACCGCATTGATCCTGCAGACACTTGTGGAAATCGGAACGGATTTTCCTCTCTATGAACAAGTGATCACCTGGCTGATGGAACAACAACAAAACGGCCATTGGGCCACCACCCAAGAAAATGTCTATGCATTGGATGCGATGGCCGCTTATTATCAGCGTTTTGAAAAAACCCCACCAAATTTTACCACTCGTATCCGCATCGCCGGCCAGACTCTAATCGATCAGCTTTTCGACCGGCGGCGGCAAGCTTTGATGCAGAGCCGATTGCCGTTGGCCAAACTGGCAGGAAAATCGATCGATGCCAACATCGACAAGCAAGGCGCTGGTTCTCTCTACTATAGCCTTCGAATGACCACCTATCCACGCCAAGCGGTTGAACCGCGCGATGAGGGTCTGATGGTATTGAAAGCGATGACCCCGGTTCCAGCGGCTAACCGCGAATTTCAGCTTGGCGATTTGGTGCAGGTCGAACTGACCGTTGTCGCTGGTCAGGAACGTCGATATGTCGTGGTGCAAGACCCATTGCCCGCCGGCCTTGAGGCTATCCAGCTTTCATTTGCCACCACAGATCAGGCCGCCCGCGATGCCGCTGATGATGCAGGCACCAATGCCTATGTGTTTGAACATGTGGAAATGCATTCCGATCGGGTACTGATCTTTGCTGACCGCTTGCCGGCTGGAGTGCATCGCTATACCTATTTTGCCCGTGCAACCAGCAGAGGCACCTTTTCAATGCCGGAAACCACTACCGAAGAAATGTACCACCCGGAGATCTATGGCCGATCGACAAACAAAACCATCGTAATTCACTAGATCTGTTTTAGAGCGGATGAATGACTCCTGATGAGATGCAAAACAGCCAACACCTGATTCTATTGGTGCCTGAAGGTAAAAACAAAGAACGGCTGGATAAATTTTTAACCCAACAATTGCCGTCGGTCACCCGCTCCAAAATTCAAAAACTGATTGAAGCTGGTCATGTCACGATTGACGGTCAGGGGGTCAAGTCGAATCATCTGGTGCGGCCGGGGGAAGAACTGTGTGTCCATTTTCCACGGCCGGCCAAATCGACTGTTGAAGGGGAGAACATCCCCCTGAACATCGTTTATGAGGACGATGATCTGCTGGTGGTCAATAAATCGGCAGGACGAGTTGTCCACCCGGCCTTTGGCAACATGTCAGGTACTTTGGTCAATGCTTTGATCTATCACTGCTGCGAACTGTCCAGGCTGGGTGGTGAAACACGCCCCGGCCTCATCCACCGCCTGGATAAAGATACCTCGGGATTGTTGGTTGTCGCCAAGACCGATCCGGTTCACGCCGCATTGGCACGTCAATTATCCGACCGCCTGATCAAACGCGAATACCGTGCCCTTGTCTGGGGACATTTGCGACAGAAAAAGGGCACCATATCAGCCGCAATGGCCCGCCATCATCGCGAGCGCACGCGCATGGTGGTCAACCCTGCCGGCAAAACGGCGGTTACCCATTATGAAGTTTTACAAGAATTCGATTTTATGAGTTTTGTCCGTCTCAATCTGGAGACCGGCCGCACTCATCAGATCCGGGTTCATATGTCATCGATCGGCCATCCTGTATTTGCCGATGCGACATATGGCGGCCGCTCCAAACAGTTGGCCGGGCTGAACCAGAGCCGTACTCAGCTTGGCCTGGCACTGTTAAAAAAATACGATCGCCAAATGCTGCATGCCAAAACTTTGACTTTTTTTCATCCGGTGCGGCGTGAAAACATGACTTTTGATTCACCCTTGCCAGATGATATGCAAGCGCTTTTGGCTGACCTTGCCGCCGACGTCGATCGCTGAGCTGTCGAACGATCGAAAGACGGAAGGCAACAATTTCTGGTCTCTGTTTGTCATGGAAAGGAAAGAAATCATGAATTTTACCTTGCGATTGTTGAGAGGTGCGATTATCCTGTCGTTTTTGCTGGGCCCGCGAACAGCCTTGTCGGATGACCGCGTTCAGTTGGAAGAAACTTTTCGCATCGATCGCGATCAGCTGGTAGTAGATATTGATGTGGATGGCGCACAGGTCCGTATAAACAAAAACGAAAAGAGCGATGAACTTTTTTTCCGCGTCGTCTACAACAAAACAGTTTGCGATGCACAAGTCGAGTTCGATGAAAAAGAAAACCGTTTGTCGATACAAATCGATCATGATCACTGGCAACTGATCGAAAATAACGATGAAAAAAAATACGCCGATATCGAAATTCGGCTGCCGAAAAAACCGCAAATTGATGTTTTCAGCAAGATCAAAGCCGGCGAACTGGATTGCGACCTCGGCGATTTGCGAATCACCAATCTTGAAGTCTACAGCATTGCCGGCCGAGTTAACCTCGATTTTTCTCAACCCAATCGCGCACAGATGGAAAATCTCGATGTCAATGTTCAAGTGGGTGAGGTTAAATTGCACCATCTTGGCAATGCGAATTTCAAACAAGCCGACATCAACGGCGGCATGGGTTCACTGCTGGCCAATTTCGACGGCGAATATCGCGATCCTTGCATGGCGCACATCGATCTCGATGTAGGCGAAACGACATTGGTTCTGCCTGCGGCTATCGGTGTCAAGCTTAAAGTTGCCAAGTCTTTATTTCTATCCCAGTTCGAATATCCTTCAGATCTGATCCAGAAAGGCAGTTACTATTACTCCAGCAATTATTCTGACAGCGGCCGATCGATCTATCTGGTGATTTCCCTGGGTGTGGGGAAGTTGGCTGTGCAGATGGCCCCCTAAAAGGCAGCCGACCAATGTTTTCAATTCTAATACCGACTGGCGGGCTGGTTCTGCTGTTGGCGTACTTTGGGTGGGAAAAAGCGCGCCATGAACGCCATCTGAACCGCATTCCTTTGCGAATACTGGTAACGGGCACGCGCGGCAAATCTTCCATTACCCGTCTGATCAGCGCCGGTCTGCGGGCAGGGGATATCCGCACAACCGCAAAGACGAGCGGCAGTGCCACCTGTTATATTCATCCCGACGGACGCGAAACCGTTGTCGCGCGAAAGACGCGCGCCGATTTGCGCGAACAGTTGGCAGTCATCAGACAGGCCTCCAGAGAAGGCGCCGAAGCCCTGGTGATCGAAGGGATGTCCTTGCGCCCACAATTGCAGCGCGTCGAATCGCAGCAAATCATTAAACCCCACATCACGGTATTGGCCAGGATTGGTCCCGACCATCTCGATATCATGGGACCTGATCCGGAAAGTGTTGCGGCTGTTTATGGCGATTCTCTTTGCTCCGCCTCCCACGTTTTTGCATTAACTGACAATTATCAGTCCATTGTTCAGAAAGCTTGTGAAAAAGCGACTGCATCCCTGATTCTCGTCAGACCACAAGAGTCGATACCGGCAGAATCGACAACCTGTGTGTACATCGAACACCCGGACAATTACGCTCTTGCGCTCGCTGTATGTCGCTGTGTCGGACTTGACGAGGAACAGGCGCTAAAAGGATTCACAGATGCACAACCTGATAGCGGAGCGCTGCGGATTGTTCACGCTGCCGTCTCTGGACTGAAGATTTCCTATATCCATGCTTTTGCAGCCAATGATCCGCAGTCGATCGCCAAGATCTGGAATTTGCCTGCAGTCGAATTTTTGCATCGCAACCACCCGACTGTCGTATTGGTCAACACGAGAGCCGATCGCGCCGATCGCACCCGACAAATGGCCGAACTGCTCAACCACACCATTGCCGCCGACCTGATCTTGCTGGCGGGCAATGACAGCAACCGCTTGCTTCGCCATTTGCGGCAAGATCTGCGTCCCAATGCCAACTCGCTGTTTTTGCAGACTCTTGAACAGCTTGTTCAGGTGCTGAAACCACTCGGCCATGATGTCTGTCTGTTCGGGATGGGCAACATTGAAGGTGTCGGCCATCAATTGTTGGGGTGGCTGGCTGAAAAGAACGAACCGTCTGCAGAAGCAACGAGGTCAGCAATTTAGAGGCGACCTCGGTCACGGCAGCACGCCATCCTGTAAGTGTTTGCAGTAAGGCGAAATTTTTGTTGCATATTTATCAATAAAATGCTAATTTCACGTCTGTCATGAGGGCGTAGCTCAGCTGGTAGAGCAGCGGCCTTTTAAGCCGTCGGTCGTGGGTTCGATTCCCGCCGCCCTCACCCATCAGCGCCCATAGCTCAATTGGCAGAGCAACTGACTCTTAATCAGTAGGTTCAAGGTTCGATTCCTTGTGGGCGCACGATGCTGGGCATCTCCGATGCCCAGGAGTGAGGTTCGATTTTCTGTCAGTACTGCCGCAGCAGTGTAAAATGCTGCAGCCGCGTCAATCAAAATTAGGGATTTTTTCACTCTGCGCATCAGCGACAACCGCTTTTTGCCATCATCGATCGATTTGCAGACACTCTTTTCTGGTTTTCCTCTGTTGTCGATTTCTGATCTAACTCATCTGCACTTTGACGCAAAATATCTGGAACATGAATGGGCACCAGCTTCGACATTGAAGCATCGATTATCCTGCCATCTTATCGGCAGAAAGCAGTGATTTTCGATGCCCTCGAATCCGTTTACAAGCAAGAAATCGATTGTTCCTTTGAAGTAATCGTGGTGGAATCGTCCGGCGACGATACCGCGGAATTGGTGCAGCAGCGTTTTCCGCAGGTCAGGGTGATTGAGTTGCCGCAGCGGGCGTTTCCCGGCACAGCGCGGAACGCCGGCATTCAGACAGCTAAAGGCCGCTATTTGGCTTTTACAGATACCGACTGTATCGTCGATAAAAAATGGCTGTCATCCCTGCTGGAAGCACATCGACAAGGATTTCGCATTGTGGGCGGAATGGTGCGCAATGGCACACCTCACAATCTGATCGGCACTCTGGATTACTTGTTGGAATTCAGTGACTTGATCACCCCTTATCCCACCAAGGACAAGTCGCATTTCGGAACCTGCAACGTCTCTTTTGATCGAGATGTATTCGATCAACACGGCCTTTTTGCTGATCAGATCAAAGGCAGCGACAGCATCTATACGCGTTTGCTGATTTCCAAAGGGGAGAAGCTCTTTCACCAGCCCTCTGCCATCATCTGGCATCGCAACAGAACCCGCTTGCGCAAGATATTCCGCAACCAATTCGAACTGGGCACCGGCGCGGCGATCAATCGGTATAAATATGATTTACAGGGGAAAGCTTTTGTCCGTTATCCCATCCTGATTCCGCTGTTGCCGATTGTCAAATACACAGCAATTGCCTGGCGCCTGCTGCGCAACCGGTTCGTGGAATTTATCAAATTTTTGTTGCTCTCGCCACTGGCCCTGGCTGTATTGGTCGTCTATGCAGCAGGGTTTGCCAAGGGTAGAAAAGCGATTGTATCCGGGCAGGCATAAAAAAAAAGCTGTAATTCCGGGCAGGGGTGGAATTACAGCTTTTCCAACGGTGGGATAACACCAGTGAGTGACTGGGTATCACAAAAAGGATAGTTACTTTTTTTGTAAAAGTCAAGTTAAATTTAAGAGTTAGGGCTTTTCACGCTTTTTGCGGGATCTGAGGATTCGGCAAGATTTAACCATTTCTCAAGATCATCATTCGCGGTAGCGATTGGTGATCGGCATCCGCCGATCTTTGCCATAAGCTCGCGGTGTGATTTTAATCCCCGGAGGTGCTTGCCGGCGTTTGTATTCACTGTTGTACACCCACCGAACAATTTTACGCACGATATCTCTGTCAAATCCTCGTTCGACAATTTCCTGAATGCTTTTTTCATTTACCACATAGAGCTCGAGAATCGCATCCAAAACATCATAAGGGGGCAAAGAGTCCTGGTCGGTCTGGTCGGGGCGCAATTCAGCTGAAGGCGGTTTGTTGAGTGTCGCCTCCGGAATCAGATCGTATCCAGCAATGCGGTTGCGATATCGGCACAAGCGATAGACCATGGTTTTAAACACATCCTTGAGCGGCATCAAGGCGCCTACCATGTCGCCATAAAGGGTGGAATAACCCACGCTGGTTTCGCTCTTGTTGCCGGTCGCCATGATCAACCAGGAAAACTTGTTGGAGAGCGCCATCAACAGATTGCCGCGAATCCTTGCCTGCAAATTTTCTTCAGTCACATCGCTGGGCAGATCTTGAAATAGCGGTTTTAATTGCGCCAAGGTCTCATCAAATGTGGTTTGGATCGGCAGGATGTGGAAGGCGATGCCGAGATTTTTTGCCAATTGTTCTGCATCGACGATGCTGCCGTGGGAGGAATATTGCGAGGGCATACCGATCCCGACGACATGATCCGGCCCCAGCGCGTCGCTTGCCAAAGCGGCGACCAGCGCGGAGTCAACCCCGCCGCTTAAGCCAAGCGCGACGTCTTTGAATCCATTTTTACCAACATAGTCGCGGATCCCGAGACAAAGAGCTCGATAGATTTGCTCTTCGACATCCGCTTCGGTCTGTGGTTTGTTTTCAGTAAGATCGATATGTTTTTCGCGAATCGATTGTCGCATTTGCACATAGGAAAATTGACCAAAGGGCGAAAAGAAACTTTTGCTGCGGCTTTCGCGATCCGACTGCTGCTGTCGCCATTGCCGCAAGGCGTCGATGTCGATATCGGCAACAATAAAATCCTCAGCAAAACCAGCACCGGCGGCCAGTACGCTGCCGTTCGGGTGGACAATCAAACTGTGGCCGTCAAAGATCAGTTCGTCCTGTCCACCGATCAAGTTGACATACGCCACCGCTGCACCGGTAAATTGCGCTCGTTTGCGCAACAGCTCAAGGCGCTCCTTTTCCTTGTGCACATAATACGGCGATGCAGACAGATTGAGCAACAGATCGGCTCCACCAAGAAGCGCTTCGGCTTCGGTGACATTGTTGTCGATCCAGATGTCCTCGCAAATATTCAAGCCGATGCGCACACCGCTTAAATCGAGTATCAATGGCCGCGAACCGGCTTCAAAATAACGCTCCTCATCGAAAACGCTATAGTTGGGCAAATTGATTTTGTGATAGGTGTCGACCAGACGGCCTTCGGTGATGACCGCCGCGGAATTGTGCAGGGCGGCGTGATCGAGATCGACATGGCCTAGGATGCAGATAAGACCCTGTACCCGCCGAGCAATGTCACTGACCAGACGGTCTTGATCCGCGACAAACTGCTGGCGCAGCAACAGATCTTCCGGCGGGTATCCGGTGATCGCCAGCTCAGGAAAGGCGATCAAATCGCATTCCTGATCTTTTGCCCTCTCGATGGCAGCGAGAATCCGCTGCCGATTGCCTTCGAGATCTCCCACTGTGCAGTTGATTTGCCCCAAGGCGATGCGTAAAGGATCCATGGTTCCGCTCGATTTCTGGTTCACGACAACTCATCCGCCGGCTGATCATGTGCATGAGCACTGAACCGTTCGCAGCAGATTCGGATGAGCTTTAATGCGCTGAAATATATCGGTTTTTCATGTCAATTACAACGAAAAGCTCGACCGGTGGCGGTTTTGCCGCCATGCCAAGCAGTCATCACGGCCGCGCAGATAAGTGTTTTATCGTCTGCAAACGACCGACTGCGCCTGTATAGTGCCAGATAAAAAGAGCAGATTTTAAAATTGCTTTTTACCGTTTGTCTTTCTATTTTAACCGACGCGGCAAGGACACCCGCAACAATCAACCGCGATAGATCAATTCAGGAGAAAACATGATGCGTTATTTGGTAACCGGAGGCGCTGGTTTTATCGGCAGCAATTTTATTCGCTATTTATTCGATAAATACGGTGATGGTGTTGAGGTGGTCAATGTCGACAAATTGACCTATGCCGGCAATCTCGATAATCTCAAGGATATCAGCGATCGCCCGAATTATCGCTTCATCAAAGGCGATATTTGCAATGCAAAACTGGTCGATTCAGCGATGGCCGGCGTCAACCGAGTCGTCAATTTCGCCGCCGAAAGCCATGTCGACCGGTCGATCGGTGCACCGGATGACTTTATCAAAACCGATATCTACGGCGCATTTGTTCTGCTCGAGGCCGCTCGCCGATTCGGCGTCGAACGGTTTGTGCAGATCAGCACAGATGAAGTGTACGGCAGCATCCTGCGCGGCTCCTTTCGCGAAACCGATATTCTGGAACCCTCGAGCCCCTATTCCGCCTCAAAAGCGGGTGCCGATCGCCTCGCCTATTCCTATTTCAAAACCTATGATCTGCCGGTTATCGTCACGCGCTGTTCCAACAATTATGGACCTTATCAGTATCCGGAAAAATTGATTCCTCTCTTCGTCACGCATGCCATCGAAAACAAGTCTTTGCCGATTTACGGCGATGGCAAAAATGTGCGCGACTGGATTTACGTTCTCGATCATTGCGATGCCATCGATTTTTTGCTAACCCAAGGGCAGATCGGACAGGTCTACAACATCGGCGGCGGCAACGAAAGGACCAATCTGGAGATCACCGATTATATTCTGCGGGCATTGGGCAAACCGGAGAATCTCAAGACGTTCATCGCCGACCGTCCCGGTCACGATCGCCGTTATTCTGTCGATACGGAAAAAATTCGCTCGCTCGGTTGGCAGCCCCGGTACTCTTTTGAAAAAGCCATGCGCGAAACAGTCGATTGGTATGTCAACAACGAATGGTGGTGGAAGAAGCTCAAAACGGGTGAATATCGGGAATTCTACAAAAAAAACTATAAACGCGATTTTTAGCATTGCCAGAGGAGGACGAAGTCAAAGGCGACTGCCATGTTTTATGTGCGCCGATACCACTCTGCGACCTGAAAACCTCAAGCAGCCAAGGATAGTCTGAAATGCTCAAGATTGTCAATGTTGTGGGTGCTCGACCAAACTTTATGAAAATGGCGCCGATCCATCGGCGAATGCAACACTCGAATGAGTTTGCCCCGCTTTTGATTCATACCGGCCAGCATTACGATGACCGGCTGTCGCGCTCATTTTTTCGCGATCTCGGCATGCCTGAACCCGATCGTTATCTAGGTGTCGGGTCGGGTTCCCATGCCGTGCAGACCGCCCAGGTGATGGTCGACATGGAAAAAGTTTTGCTTGAATTTCGCCCGGACTGGGTCGTGGTAGTCGGAGATGTGAATTCGACTCTGGCGGCTGCCTTGGCGGCGGTGAAACTGCACATTCCCATTGCCCATGTCGAAGCCGGATTGCGAAGCGGCGATCGCCAAATGCCTGAAGAGATCAATCGGATCTTGACCGACTCGATCGCCGATCTGCTGTTTGTCACGGAAAAAAGTGGTCTCGATCATCTGTGTGCGGAAGGCCGGCACGGCGCTGGTGTGCATCTGGTCGGCAATGTGATGATCGATTCATTGGTCGAACAGCTTCCTTTCATCGAGCAAGACCCGATTCTCGAATCCATGGGATTGCGTCCCGCATCGTTTGCTCTGTTGACTCTGCATCGTCCATCCAATGTCGATGACCCGCAAGTCTTTGCGGCGATCGTTGAGGCTCTGGATCTATTGCAGCAACAAATCGAACTGGTTTTTCCGATTCATCCGCGAACCGAAAAGATGGCTGGTCAATTCGGTCTGCTTGCAAGGCTGCAAAAAATGAACAACCTGCGATTGCTTCCGCCTCTGGGTTATCTGCCTTTTGTCAGATTGATGAAAAATGCCCGGCTCATGTTGACCGATTCCGGCGGTGTGCAGGAAGAAACGACTTTCTTTGGTGTGCCATGTCTGACTCTGCGCGAAAACACCGAACGGCCGATTACCATCGAAATGGGCACCAACCGCCTGGTCGGATCCAATACAGCAGCCATTGTTGCCGCTTCACAACCCTTTCTCAATGGCGGCACTGCTCAATTCCAAATTCCACCCCTGTGGGATGGTCAAGCCAGCCAGCGAATTGTCGAGATCTTTGCTGCTTTGAACTGAACCCAAAGGCTGTAATGACAACAAAACCGGGCGGGCCAACTGTTTTCCGGCAGGGTGAATCCAACCGCTGTTTTGACAACCAAGTGATGGAATGAACACATGCGCAAGTTCTGTTTATCGCTCCTGATCATGTGGGCGCCAGCTTTTGCCCAGATGCCCTCTACTCTGTCACAACTGAAAGAGCTCCAGGGCACATTGCCTGTAGCTGAAACACCACCCGCAGTACAGGGTCCCATCCTGGAACGCCCGATCGATCCGGCTGAATATGTTCTAGGTCCGGGAGATCGGTTGCAGATCCTGATCGTCGGGCGCACGGATCAGAACATCTCCGCCCTCATCGGGCCTGAAGGCGATATTGTTATCCCATCGGTTGGGCGCATTTTGCTTGCCAATCTTACTCTGCAAGCCGGCCGTGAACGGGTCATCGAACGGTTGCGTGAAGTCTATCGCATCGATCGGATCGACCTATCGCTGAGCGAATTGCGGAAATTCCGCGTCAGCGTCAGCGGTGCGGTTGCCAATCCACAACTGGTGGTCGTGGATGCAGTCAGCCGCTTGACCGATGCTCTGTTGGCCGCTGGCGGGTTGCTCAACAATCCCGAAACCGGTACCGTTTCTGCAACAACGCCGCCGGATCGCCGCCAGCTCAACGTCTCGCAACAACCGCAGGAGATTATCGCCGCGCAGTCGGCCAACAAGCCCGGGCGCTTGTTCGCCTCTCGGCGAAAAATTGCCATCAACAGACACAATGGCCAGGTCCTCTATGCTGATCTGGATAAATTTGACCGCACCGGCGATTTGCAAAGCAACCCGATTTTACTCGATGGCGATCGGATCGTGGTTCCCTACCAGAATCTTCAAGCTGGCAAAGTTGCTGTCGACGGCGCCGTACGGGCACCAGGAGTTTTCGAGTACCTGAGCGGCGATACGGTCGGCGATCTGCTCGCTCTCGGACACGGATTGGCCGCAGATGCGGATACCAGCCACCTGATTTTGGCTCGATTTGTCGGCCGCACAAGCCAGGTGGAACAGATGGTTTTGCCTCTTGGCGATCCGAACAGCGCAACGTACGCCAAGACGCTCGCCATGCCCTTGACCAGCGATGATCGGATCTGGGTGCGTCCGCAGGCCAATTATCATCTTCGCTATCACGTGACGGTAGAGGGCGAAATCGCCAGACCTGGCATTTACGCCATCGATGTCGATCGGCGCTGGTTGTCGCAAATTCTGGAAAATGCCGGCGGCCCAACCGCCAATGCTTGCCTGAACTGCGCCTATCTTCGCCGCCCATCGCTGGGGCAGGGGAACGATCCTGAACTCACCCGCCTGGAGAGGATGCAACCCCAGGGTTTTACCGAAATCGACCGCGAATACTACAAATTTCACATGCGCCAGGGCCAGGGATTGATCCCACTGGATTTACATGCGTTGCTGCAGGGAGGAGATAAGCGCCTAGATTTGCTGCTGCAGGACGGCGATGTGATCGTTTTGCCGGTGGCGGAAAAATCGATTGCGGTCTTTGGCCAGGTCATCAATCCTGGCTATTATCGCTATAACCGCGATTTCTCTGTGCAGGATTACATCAATCTGGCGGGCGGCTACAATTATCGGGCCAATAAAAAGCAAATGCGGGTTATTCGGGACATCGGCGGAGAATGGCTCAAACCCGATAACCGCATGCTGATGCAGGATGGCGATCGGATTTTTGTGCCGGAAAAGGGGCCAAAGCGCGAGTGGTGGGATATCACCAAGGAGGTGATCGCGGTGGCTTCCCAGGTCGCTACCGTGCTCCTCATCGTCTTTACCGCGACAGACGACAGCAGTTCCAACTAGGGAGTGTGCAAAAAGCGAAAAGGCCTGTCCGGCTAGCCGGACAGGCCTTTTTTTCAGGCCAACAGCGGCCGGAGGCTTTGCTGGATTTCGCCGGTGATGTTGATTTCGCCCGCATCGGTCACGAACACATCGATTTCGGTGCGGAAACCGATTTTTTGCTCAGGCAAATAGATGCCGGGCTCGACTGAAAAACAGACGCCCGGCAGGATGCGGCGCTCATCTTTGGTCTCGAGATTGTCGATATTGACTCCGTTGCCATGCACCTGCTCGCCGATGTTGTGTCCGGTGCGATGGGTGAAAGCATCCCCATAACCGGCCTCGACAATGATTTGCCGGCAAATCTCATCAACCTGCCAGCCGAAGACCGGCTCGTTAACGCTAAAGCGCTTGCGCACCAGGTCGACCGCAGCGTCCCTGGCCGTGCGGATGACCTGAAAAATCGTTTCCAATTTATCCGGTATGGTTTTGCCGATATAACCCATCCAGGTGATGTCGTAATAGATGCTGCGCGGCTGCTTCAGTTTTGCCCAGACATCGATCAACAACAGGTCTCCTTCTTGCATCTCCAGCGATGATTCAGCGGTCGGTTCGTAATGGGGATCGGCGGCATGTTCGTTGATCGCCACAATCGGACCGCTGTCCCATTCCAATCCCTCTTCGCGCATCCGCGCCTGCATAAAGCGCTGAATCTCAATCTCGGTCGGCTTTTTCCCGGCTTTGATCTGTTCACCCACCCGTGCGAAAGCCTCATCTTTGATCATTTGGACGATTTTGCCGGCCTGCCGATGGGTCTGCCAGTCCGCCTCGCTGAGATGCGCCTCGAATTGACCAACCAGGTCGGCGCTTGAAACCACCTCGATGCCCCAACTGCGAATCAGCTCCAACGTGCCACCGTCGACCATCGAGACATAGGGAATGGCATTGTTCGGCGAATACTGCATGGCGATTTTTTTGCTGTTGCCGAGCGCCTGGCGCAGCATGGCGTGTTGTTCCTGCCAGGCGAGGTAGATCTGTTTGTCGCCAGGCAGCTGATCACAGCTCCAGGGTTCGATGCGATGCACGATCTTTTGTGCTGTGCCCCGTGCCGGAATAAAGTAATACCAACGCCGGGTCAGGTGGCGCGTTGGGTCCATGCCCAAGATGCGCTGGCCGATCGCATCGCGGCTGCGGAAATCGTAAAACAGCCAGCCGTCAACACCAGCCTGTTGCAGAGCGGATTGAATTTCGACCAGATCCATGGATCATTCTCCTCTGTCCTGAGATGGTGATGATGATGCGACAGAGCGGATGAGGCGCTTGAGCATTCGCTCGATCGAATTGACCGTCTCTGCCAGATCGGCTTGTTTTTTCATGAAACCGAGATCCTGGGCGAGAAGCACCCGATACCGTACCTCTTCGATGCAATTGAGCGCTTGTTGATAGAAATGGATTTTGTTCCTCTTGCCGTGCTTGTTGAAACCTTGTGCAATCTGGATGGGCAGCGGCAGGACCGCTTGTCGCAAACTCTCCGCCAGAGAGGCGAGCTCTCTTTTGGGAAATTTGGCGGTCAGAGAATAAACCTGTTGAACCAGCTCATGGCTCTTTTGCCAGACCACGAGATCGTTCACGCTTTCCACTTTGCGATTTTCCATAGGCAAAGGCCTTTCGGAATTTGGGGGTGTGGGGGGTTGCCAAATGATAGAACTCGATCGGCTGCTGTCGATCTGCTGCAAAATATCGATTTTTGCGCGCAAATGCAAGCAAAGATGGCACAGATAATTGCGCACCCGGCGGAATGGAATCAGCGGGTCAGAACCATCTTGCCGACGGCGTGGTATTTGTTCGCCCTCAGGCTGTAAAAATAGACGCCCGACGAGACCGGTGTACCCAAATCGTTCTCTGCTTTCCACAGCACAGTGTGCATGCCGGCTGTTTGCTCTACATCGATCAGACGCGCGACCCGTTCGCCGCGCAGGTTGAAGATGTCGAGGATCACCCGGCTCTGCTCCGGCAGGCCATAGGAAAGCGTGGTCTGCGGATTGAAGGGATTGGGGTAGTTCTGTTCGAGGAGGTAATCTGCGGGAATAAATGCTCCGGCATCGACCGCCACAGGCCCGTGCACCTGGCGCAGCCCGGTGGCGCTGAGATCTTCCAACTGGTAGCAATAGATGCGATCGTTTTCCACCCGATTGTCGAAAAAGATATAGTCGATCGGTTCGGACGAACGGCCAGCGCCCGGGATCAGGGCGCCGTTGATCTGTATCCACGGACCGCTGTCGCTGCGGAAAAGGTTAAAGCCCAGATTGTCGATTTCGCTTTCGGTGGTCCAAACCAGTTCGATGCCGTGCGCCTGGCGGGTGGCGCTGAAAGAGTTCAGCTGCACCGGCAGCGAACTGTCGTCTTGATCATCGGCGTTCACCGGGTCGTACTTGGCGGTGTTGTCATATTGGTATTGCTGTCCCACCATCAAATCCTCTGCAAAGCTGAGCCCGGCGGTTTGCAGCGGATCGAGAATCTCGATGGCGACACTGAAAAGGCTCTGGGGAGCTGTGGTCAGGGGATTGGCACCTTCTAATGATCCGTCAAAACGGTAATTTGCAGCGACAGAAAATCGGTCGATTGTATTATCAAGAGTATTTATTAATTCATATTTTGGACCTACAATTGGCACTTCTCCTTGCAGCAACACTCCTTTAATTACCGTCACTTTGCTGTTGGCGGCGATGTATTCGCCAAATCCCAGGGTGTTGTAATTGATATAGACCTGGGTGTCGCCGAGAAACGTGCCGTTTTCACTGGCCTGCGCCAGCACATCGAATTCGATCACCTTCGGCGCCGAGCCGGTGACGCGTATATTGCCAAAGGTGAAAGTGATGCCGGTCGCCCAGGTGCAGCCCGCCAGGGCTATCAGCAAAACTGCCATAAAACGGTGGATCGAACGCATACAAAATCCTCTTGTTTTTCGCTTTGCGTGTGTTGCATCTGTTATAAACAGAGGCACCCACCTGTTCAGGGAACCTGGCTCCCTTTGCCGACGTGCCGGCGCCAAAAATCGTTCTTGTCATCGTTCTGCACTTCGGCGTTGAGGTTAAAATCCGCTTCCCGATAACCGCTCAAACCGACCTGCAACCGCCAATAGTCGTTCTTGTCGTCGTTTTGCACCTGACCGTTGTGGTTGGCGTCGCTGCTGATCAGGCCATAGACACCGGATTCGAGCAGCAAGCCGCCGTTTTGGTAAAAGCGCTCCGCCGAATCGCTGAAATCGTAAAATTCGATGGTCGAAGAATTCAAGGCCAGCGGTTGCGCGGACATGACCGCCAGATGGTTGCGATGCGATGCGGCGACATAGTGGTTTCCTGCGTCCACGCCGACCAGACCGAGCTTGAGGGTGCCATCCAGTTCGATGACCCGGCCGTCCTTGCGCAGCAGAAAGGACTGCCGCATCCGCACCAGCGACGGATTTTCGCCATCCCGGAGTTGCACCTCAATCCAGTCGACCACGTCATCTGGCAGCGCCGGGGTTTCTCGCGGCGCCGCCGTGTACGGCGATCGCAGGGGGATCAAACCGCGCTTCTGCAGCACGGTGCGCATGGTGTCGCCGGCGGCGTCGTATGCGCCTTCGAGGATCAGGCACAGCTCGCCGATTACCCATGGCGCGGTTCCGACCAGCGGTGAAAAACTTGACCCGTTTCCCCAACTGTCAAAAACCTGGATGGTAAAGTAATAATTTTTATTGCTCTGCGCCTGCATCTCGAAATTCGTGGCGGTGGTGGCGGCAATCAGGGTTTCTTCATCCGGGATGAACGTCGGCAGGGTGTCGCCATAGATCGCGTAATAGATCGGTGCGCTTTCAGCCTGCCCGGAGGTGTCCTGGGTCACCGCTTGCCAGCTGAGGCGCAATGTGTCGGCCAGCAAGGCCGTCGGCAGGGTGAAAGCGATCCAGAAATAGACCATCGTGAAAAAGGATAAGGAAGCCAAATTGAACATATTTTCTCGTCAGTTTTATCGCGCAGCAAATCGATAATGGCAAGATTTTTCTTAATTTAGATTCTCGAGTCTGATGACAATTCAACCGGACACCAAACCTCCTGTCTACTGTACGAGAAAAACCGTCTGTTTGCGTAAATTTATTCCAAAACAGCGCCTTCGACGAGCGAAAAGGTGCGCGACTGCGGATCGATTTCGGCGCGAATTCCGAGCGGTAAAACCGGCTTATCAGCCACATGGCCTATCGATAGATCGATCAGCACCGGACAATCGAGATCGCCCAGCAAGTCTTCGAGCACCTCTTCGACACTCAGGCTGTTGTAGAATGCGGGCTTGTAATCTGCAGGTTTGCAGCGCGCACAGCGGTCGACCAGAATTCCGGCCGCCTGCTCGAGCTTGCCGGCCTGGCGCAGCTGGCTGAGCATGCGATCGATGCTGTAGGGCTCTTCTCCCACTTCTTCGAGGAACAAAATTTTACCGGCTGTTTCGATTTCATGCGGCGTTCCCAGCGATGCGCAAACCAAAGTTAGGTTGCCGCCAACCAACGGTCCCTGAACGCGTCGGTTGCTTCGCCCGAGAAGCCGAACCACCATATCCGGCGGGTTTTCAATCTGACCGCAGGGTGATGCACTTCCCAGGGTGCGATAGAGATAGCGTTTGGAATAGTCGTTAAAAGTCGACAACGCCACAGCGCCGTGAAACGTCACGATGCCGGCCTGGCGATGGATGGCCAAATGCAGGCTGGTCAGGTCGCTGTATCCGAGAACAATTTTCGGATGTCGCCGAATGAGTTCGTAATCAAGCAGGGGCAGCAGGCGCAATGTCCCATAGCCGCCGCGCAAAGCGACGATCGCCCTGACCTCCGGGTCTTGAAAAAAGCCGTGCAGATCTTGCGCCCGTTCTTCATCGCTGCCGGCCAGATATCCGCGCCGGGAATGGAGGTGGTCGCCCTTTTTGACCCGAAATCCCAGATTTTCCAACGCTCGAATCCCTTCATCCACCTCTCTTGCCTCAAAGACTGGACTGGCCGGAGCGACCAGACCGACGGTGTCTCCTTGCCGCAGAGCTTTTGGTTTGACCACTTCTCGCGCTGCT
The DNA here is from genome assembly GCA_029565675.1 of bacterium. GTDB lineage: Bacteria > Zhuqueibacterota > Zhuqueibacteria > Residuimicrobiales > Oceaniaggregativiventaceae > Sulfursilanivivens. Next base: position 124,706 of record JAKQNP010000032.1, on the reverse strand, counting down.
GCTTTGGCCATGAGCGGTGCGGTCGCACCAGCGATCGCCAAGCCGCCGATAAATTCACGCCGGGAAAAGGTTTGTGAATTCACCTCTACCTCCCTGTGCTTGTGCTGGTTTTTTCCCCCGCAAGGGCTGATTCGTCAGCGGCAAACGCCACTGAACAGCCGATTTGGTGCGGGAACAGAATTCATCTAATCGGGTGCTTTGCTGCTCGCGGTTTATCCGCATGCAGCCAATATCCAGAAAGTCCTTGCGATTGGGGCAACAATTAAATAAATTTTTGCGATTTAACCAACTCTTTTCGAGGCAATAAAATGGATCGTCCGACACCCGGTTCGCGGTCTGAGGGTGAAAAACCGCACTTTCTGATCCCGATTTTACTCATGGTGGGACTGGTGGTTTTGTCGACTTGCGCCAATCAGGGTTTCCCGTCTGGTGGGCCAGTAGACAAAACGCCGCCTGCCGTGGTTCGCACCGTTCCTGAGCAATCGTCGACTCGCGTCCCGCTCTCCACCGATGTCGAGATTACTTTCAGTGAGCGGGTGGATCACAACTCTTGTGTGGCCTCTCTTTTTATCACGCCCTTTCCTGCACAGGGAGTCCACACCTCCTGGCGCGGCAGAACTCTGCGTTTGCGGGTGATCGACGGTTTGCTGCCGGATCGCACCTATGTCGTAACGATCGGCACCACCACCCGCGATTATCGCAACAACGCGCTGCCGCAGAGTTTTACCCTCTCCTTTTCCACCGGCGATCATCTGGATACCGGCGAAATCAGCGGCCGGATATTTTCCGACACGCGGCTTGCCGGCACCCAGCTCTGGGCCTATGACCTTTCCGAAAATCCAGACCCCGATCCCGCTGCCATCAAACCGATCTATATCACCCAGGCCGGTGAAAACGGATTTTTTCGCCTGAGCAATCTGGGGTTGCGGCCTTTTCGGGTTTTTGCGGTCTATGACCGCGAAGCGAATGGCCTTTATGATCCTGAAACCGACGCCCTTGGCGTTCCGCATCGCGACGTTCAACTCGACTCTCTCTGCACGAGTTATGAACATCTCAATTTTCGCGTTGCCCGCCGCGATACAACTCCGCCGGTCCTGTTGAGCGCGATCGCCGCCGACGACCATCATGTCGATGTGCGTTTTTCCGAGCCGTTGAAAATCGACGGCCTCGATCAGATGGATAATTATCATTTGACCTCCGATTCCTCCCGACGATCGGCCACATTGGTGTACGGAGATCTGCGCAATCCCTCTTTTGTCCACCTGGTCGTGGACCAGCCGTTGGCCGAGAAGAGTTGGCGAATTGCCGTGCGCTCGGCACAAGATTTAGCCGGGTTGCCGCTCGATCCGCAGCGCAACTCTGCGGAATTTGTCGGTCGCGCCGTTCCCGACACGATCGGTCCGCGTATTCTGGATGTGCAGCCGCCTGACAGCGCTCGCCTCGTCGATCTGCAAACGCCGATCCGAATCTTGTTTTCTGAAGCGATGCAGCGGGATGGCGTGGAAAGAATCTTTGTCCTTGCCGACTCCAACGCGCAAAGCGTCAAAGGAAGGTTGTCCTGGCAATCTCCGGCGGTTCTGGTTTTTCAATCTGATTCACTGTTGCAAGGCAATATGCGGTATTGCTTAACCGCCCAGGTCGACTCGGTGTTCGACTATTTCGGCAATCCCCTGCAAGACTCGGTTTTTTGCCACGTTTTTTTTACGGTCAACCCTGATACCTTTTCCATCATTTCCGGCACTATCGTTGATGAAGACAGCACCCGTACCGGACCATTTGTGATATCAGCCCAGGAACTCAAGGGCCAGGCGCGCGAGATTCGTGTCGATTCGGCCGGGCCCTACGCCGTCGGCAATCTGTTCCCGGGCGCCTATCGAATTCAGGTTTATCGCGACAGCGATCGCAACGGCGTTTATAGTCTCGGCCAGCACTGGCCGTTTCTGCCTGCAGAGCGTTTTTTTGTCTATGCCGATTCGGTGCAATTGCGTTCCCGCTGGCCCAATGAAGGCAATGAGATTCGGCTGCCTCGATGAACCCCGAGGACCACAATTGATTTTTACAGGATAAGGCTGAACAGAAAGGAGAGCCAAATGAATCGCTTCAATTATCGAGGCGACGAACTGATGTGCGAATCTGTTCCTCTGCAATCGATCGCCGAAGCTGTCGATACGCCGGCCTATGTGTACAGTTGCACCGGCATCCGCGAAAACTACCGCCGGATCGATCGGGCGCTCGAATCTTACCCCCACCTGATCTGCTATGCCTTGAAGGCAAATTCGAATCCGGAAATCTTGCGCGATCTGGCGGCTTTGGGAAGCGGCGCCGATGTGGTCTCGGGCGGAGAATTGAACTTGGCACTGGCAGCGGGTTTTCCGGCAAAGAAAATCGTCTATGCCGGGGTTGGCAAAACCGACGCCGAAATCCGTCTGGCGATCGAAAACAACATTCTGGCTCTCAATGTCGAATCCACCCAGGAACTGGAAGTGGTGGCGGAAATCGCCAGAAAAATGGGATGCACTGCTCCAATCGCCTTGCGCATCAATCCTGATATCGACATAGAAGGACACCCTTATCTGACCACCGGCAAGAGCGCCAACAAATTCGGCATCGAAATCCAGCAGGCCAAAGCGTGTTACCAGTGGGCGGCAAAGCAATCCTCTCTCAAAATTGTCGGTGTTCACTGCCATGTGGGATCGATGATCCGCAAATCCGAGCCCTTTTCCAAGAGCGCTGAAACCCTTGTCCATTTTGTCGCAGACCTCAAGAGTATGGGGATCGAAATGGAACACATCGATCTCGGCGGGGGATTCGGTGTCGACTATCAGACGGTTTTGGCAGACCAGGGTTCTCCCTGGATGCTCGAGCCGGAAGCGGTGATCAAAGAGGTGTTGCCGGTTATCCAGGCGACCGGCTGTGAGCTGCTGTTCGAGCCCGGGCGTTCGATTGTCGGTCCAAACGGCATTTTGCTGACTCGAGTTTTATTTGCCAAGGAAACCAAAGGCAAGCGTTTTGTGGTTGTCGATGCAGCGATGAACGACTTGATCAGGCCGTCTCTTTACGGCGCTCATCATGAGGTAGTGCCCGTCAGACGACGAGCAGGAGAGCAACAGCTGGTCGATGTGGTTGGCCCGATCTGTGAATCCGGCGATTTTTTGGCCAAGGATCGCAATCTGATCGAGCCGCAGCGCGGCGATTTGCTGGCAGTCATGACCGCCGGTGCTTACGGTTACACCCTTGCCTCGAATTACAACAGCCGCAGCCGTGGAGTTGAGGTTGGTGTCGAAGGCGAAGGCTGGCGGATCATCCGCGCCCGAGAAAATTGGATTCAGCCGTCCGTGTGAGCGGCATCGTTAATCGCTTTGTTCGGACCGCGAGTCGTTTCGATTTTTGCTGGCGGTGCCTCCGCTAAAGTCGGTGCCAGAGGTTTGCTCATCGATTCGGCAAACGGCAATGAACAACCAACCACAGCAAGATCATCGCTGCTCCTCCGCTCGTTGGCCAGCATCCATAAAGCTTTTTCTACCGGAAAGGGAAGAATCAGATATTCCACCCGCAATGGTCTCCTTCTGGTTTGAGCCTAGAAATCAGTCGATTCGAATTAAATAAGAGCACTCTCTGCTGACTCTTCACAATCGTTCAATTGAGGCGAACAAACTCGATGCGCCGATTTTTTGCCCGCCCTGCTTCGCTGGCATTGTCGGCGATCGGTTCCTTGGAACCCATACCCACAGCGCTGATGCGATGGCTGTCGATACCTTTGTTGATCAGGTATTTTCGCACAGTTTCAGCTCGCGCCAGGGACAAGGCATCGTTGATCGCATCGCTGCCGCTGCTGTCGGTATGGCCCCGGATTTCGACCAAAAGATCGGGATGCAAATAGAGCGATTCGTAGACCTGATCGAGACGTGCATAGGAATCTGGAGTCAAATCTGCACTGCCGACAGCAAAATTGACACCTTGCAGCACCAACCGTTCACCGCGTGCGGCAAGCGGTGGTGGCACTTCGTCGGGACAGCCATCATCATCGCGGTATTGGTTGTAAGTCTCCGCCTCTTTTTTACATTGATCGAGCAAATCAGCGATGCCGTCGCTGTCATCGTCGAGGTCGGGTTTGCCATCCTCATCCTGAAAACCATCAAAATCTTCGGGTTCATTCGGCGCCTGGTCAAGGTGGTCAGGAATACCGTCCCAATCGTTGTCTGGATCAGGAATTCCGTCATCATCCTCAAAACCATCGCGGTCTTCTGGAATCAGCGGCTCGGCATCGCGTGAATCGGGCACACCGTCTTGATCGTTGTCGTAATCCGGTATTCCATCCTCATCCTGAAAACCGTCGAAATCTTCTGCCTGCAATGGCGCTGCGTCATGCCTGTCGATTATTCCATCACCATCGCTGTCTTTTTGCTTGGTGCCCAGGTAGTTGATTGAAACGCCGAAGCGCAAAATGCGATCATTGATATCGCCTGTTCCAAGGTTATCAAAACGTTGATCGAAAATATGGGAATAACGCAACGATAACCTCGTGCTCCAATGATGTGCCAGGCGATACTCGACCCCGATTCCGGCGTGCATTGTCGCGCTGGTTTTTATGCCGTTGTACAAACTCTGGCCGTAGAAAAAACCATCGCTCAACAGCGCCTCGCCGTTGGTGTAATCGCGCACATCCCACCGCAACAGCCCCATTCCGATGCTGAAAAAAGGGAAAATACGTTTGCCCATAGTGAGATAAAGACGGGTTTCAAGGCTGTTTTCAAACAAAAAAGTTCGCCAGGGGAAAGCCGGATCAGAAGCCATTAGCCACTCATCTTTGCGCGGGGTGACCTTGCAATAATCTCCTTGCCAGGCGATCGCCGCCCAGGGTGCGACAAAAAAGCTCAGCGATAAACCGACTCCGGAGCGCCATGTCGAACCTTTTTCACCGCCCAGCAAACGATTGCCGGTTGCCCCAACTCCGGCTTCCCACCTGATGCCGGGATCGGCGGCAAGCGTGGAACCGATCAGCAGCAAAAAAACGGAAATGAAAATGAAATAGCGATTCATGTTGCGCTCTCCTTGCTCCGCCTGCGACGGTTGCACCTGGATAATTCGTGCCTGGTTTTGGGCAAAGTGAGATCTGTCTTGCTCAGATTGTTGCCATATTTTTTGGTCTGCTGCTTGTGTTGTTGAAGTGGATTTTACCCTGTACTGAAAGTCTAATCATTCTGGATTATTTTGTCAAGCCATTTTATTGTTTTACTTGATTCTCGATCTCTGGATGTTTCGAGCCAGATTCAGTGCTTTGAACCGAATACGGATTTGCGGTTAGGATGCTGTGTTTCCCGCATCGGCCGATAAAAGCCTTGCAAATATGGCGGTTTATTTGTAAAATTCAACAAAAGAGTATCCCTTAAAGCTGTCCAGCGAGGCAGCAAGGGGCAATCTGCAACCCTTCGAGCCTTGCTATCGGAGGGTTTTTTTTGTCAATCGAAAGGTTGAATATGGAGCAAAAAATCAAAGCCAAGATCATCGATGCCGAGGGCGTGCAGCGCACGATCGTTCGCTTGGCGCATGAAGTCATCGAGCGCAATCGCGGTGTCCGCGACATTGTGGTGATCGGTTTGCGCACCCGTGGAGTGGCTATTGGCCGGCGATTGGTGGAAAAGGTCAAAGAGATAGAAAAAACCTCGGTGCCGTTTGGCGTTCTCGATGTGACACTCTACCGCGATGATTTCCGCCGGCGGTTGAAACAGCCGGTGGTGCAGGTTTCTGACATTCCGTTTGACATTGATGAAAAACAGGTCATTTTGGTCGATGATGTCTTGTATACGGGACGCACTTTGCGCGCCGCTTTGGATGCGTTGATGGATCTCGGCAGGCCGGCGAGTGTTCAAGTGGTGGTTTTGGTTGACCGCGGCCACCGTGAAATGCCGATCCGCGCCGATTATGTAGGCAAAAATATACCCACTTCGGTTGGCGAAGAAATCCAGGTTCGCCTGAAAGAAGAGGATGGCGAAGATTGCGTATTGCTCGTTGAAGCACCGGAGGAGGCACTTTAAATGACTCTGCAAAGCCGTCATCTATTGGGTTTGGAAGGAGTCAGCCGGGAAGAAATTACGCTGATTTTGGATACCTCGGAATCTTTTAAAGAGATCCTGCAGCGGCCGATTCCCAAGGTCCCCACCTTGCGCGGTAAAACTGTGGTCAACCTTTTTTTTGAACCTTCAACTCGCACCCGTATCTCTTTTGAACTGGCTGAAAAACGGCTGACCGCAGATACAGTCAATTTTACAACTTCCTCCAGTTCGGTGAAGAAGGGCGAAACCCTCAAGGATACGATCCGCAATATCGAGGCGATGAATATCGACATGGTGGTGGTCCGCCATTCGGCCGCTGGTACACCCCTTTTTCTCACCCGCTGTGTCGATGCCGCGGTGATCAACGCTGGTGATGGGATGCATGAGCATCCGACTCAGGCATTGCTCGATATGCTGACGATCCGCGAGCGGATCGGCAAAATTGCAGGGCTCAAGGTGGCACTCATCGGTGATATCGCGCACAGCCGGGTCGCTGGTTCGAATATCCGTGGTCTGCTCACCATGGGCGCTGAAGTGATGCTTTGCGGTCCCAAGACTCTCATGCCCATGTTTGTTGAGCGATTCGGCGTGCATGTGACCTTCCATCTGGAAGAAGCTTTGGAATGGGCCGATTGTCTCAATGTTTTGCGCATTCAACTGGAGCGACAGGATAAAGGGCTCTTTCCATCGATACGCGAATATCACAAACTTTATGGCATAACCCTGGAACGCCTCGAACAGGCCAAGCGGGATGTGGTGATCTTGCACCCCGGGCCGATCAATCGCGGTGTCGAACTGGACAGCGATGTGGCCGATTCGGATTATTCGGTCATTCTCAACCAGGTGACCAATGGCGTTGCGGTTCGCATGGCTGTTCTCTATTTGCTCAGCGGCGGCAATCCGTCGATCGAATGAGCACGGGCGGCTGCGCCGAACACCAAATCATGAACCCGCCGAAAAGAGCGGTTTCGGCAGAACTCGATCAATAGAGGGATTCCTTAGCGATGAAACCAATCGACCAGTTGTTGATTCGCAATGTCGAGATCATGGATCTTGTCGGCCGTCAGCGGGAAAAGGCCGATGTGGTGATCTGCGGCGATCGTATCGATAAAATAGGGCAAGTCGATTTCGAGACTTTTGCTGGCCAAATAATCGATGCAACCGACCATTTGTTGCTCCCTGGTTTAATCGATATGCACGTTCATCTCCGCGAGCCGGGCCGCGAAGATGAAGAGACGATAGAGAGCGGCTGTGCCGCTGCAATGGCGGGTGGGTTTACGGGCGTCTGCCCGATGCCCAACACCGAACCGTGTTGTGACAATCAGGAGGTGGTGCGGTTTATCAAAAAACACGCCGAAACTCAGCTGGTGGACGTGTTGCCAATTGCCGCCATTACCAAAGGGCGGGCGGGAAATGAAATAACCGAGATGGTCGATCTGGCGCGCAGCGGTGCGGTTGCATTTTCCGATGACGGCAGTCCCGTTCGCAACAATGCAGTGATGCGGCGGGCCATGGAGTATGCTGGAATGGTCGATATGCTGATCATCGACCATTGTGAAGATGCGGATCTGGCTGCCGAGGGTCATATGAATGAGGGAGAAATGTCGACCCGACTCGGGGTTGCCGGTATTCCCAATGCCGCTGAAGAGATCCAGGTCGCCCGTGACATCAGCTTGGCGCGATTGACCGGCTGCCGAGTTCATATCGCCCATATCTCAGCTCGGGAAAGCGTCGAGTTGGTGCGCCGCGCCAAACAAGAGGGCGTGCCGATTTCCTGTGAGGTTACCCCGCATCATCTGCTCTTTTGCGAGCAAGATTTGGTCGATTATGACACCAATCTAAAAATGAACCCTCCTTTGCGAAGCGCCCAAGATATCGCTGCACTTGAAGACGGTTTAAAGGATGGGACGATCGATGTGATTGCCTCGGACCACGCCCCGCATTCGGTCGAAGAGAAAGATGTCGAGTTTGCCGCTGCGCCGTTCGGCGTGATCGGCCTGGAAACCATACTCGGCGTTGTCCTGCACCAGATTGTCGACCGCCAAGTCCTCAGCATGGAAGAGGCTCTTTATCGGTTGTCGATTGCCCCCCGCCGGCTGCTCAAATTGCCTGTTCCGCAGATTCATGCCGGAGAGCCTGCCAATTTCAGCCTCATCAAACCAAAAGATACCTGGATTGTCGATGTTAAAAAAACCCGTTCGCGCAGCCGCAACTCTCCCTACGATGGCATGACTCTGCGCGGTGTTGTGACCGCAGTGGTCAATAAAGGCCTGATCTGGCAGCCGAATTTCTAACCAGCCACTGAACTGTCAAACACAAGTTCCAAAAATATCTTGCATTTTTAGCAAAATTTTTATATGTTCAAAGGCTGTATCCATAAATACCGCATCGATCGCGAAAAATTGCCGAGGCGGTTTTCTGCACTTTAAGCAATATTGTATTTCAGGCGGTGAAAAACCGCAATATTTGCGGGGCAGCGACAAGCGCAGGCGTTTCATGTCGTCACCGCTCTCCGCAAGCAGCGGCGCATCCCAGGTCGACAAATGTTGCTCGATGTCAGTTCGATTGGTGGCGTTGTTGTCGTATTGGAGCAAGGTTTTGGCGTACCGGCCAAGGCCACGGATAAACGAAGGAGAAACAAGTTGAAAACTTTTTCACCCAAACCCAGTGACATTGATCACAAATGGTATGTGATCGACGCGGAAAATCTACCGCTGGGTCGACTGGCGAGCAAGGTCGCACAAATCGTCCGCGGTAAGCATAAAACCATCTGGGTCCCTCATATGGATGTCGGCGATTTTGTGGTGATCATCAATGCGGACAAGATCAGGGTTAGCGGGCGCAAAGCTGAACTCAAAAAATATTACAGCCACAGCGGCTATCCGGGCGGTCTGCATATAACGCGTTATGCGGAGTTGATGGAAAAGATGCCGACATATGTGGTTCGCGAAGCGGTGCGAGGCATGTTGCCCCACAACCGCCTGGGACGCAAGTTGTTGCGCAAGGTCAAGGTGTATGCTTCTTCTGAGCATCCGCATACTGCTCAACAACCAGAAAAAATGGAATTATAATCAAATCATAATATCTCATTGGCTGGGCGGATGGTGCCGCATTTGCCCGGAACCAATCAAGTCAGGTCGATGAATGAGGAGTTCAGATGAAAGGAAATGAGGTTATTGCCACCGGTCGCAGGAAAGATGCAGTCGCCCGTGTTCGTTTGATGCCCGGTTCGGGTCAATTTTCGGTCAATGATCGAGAATTGCTCGATTATTTCAAACGCGATACTTTAAAGATGATCATCGAGCAACCCTTTTCGGTGACCGACACACTCGGAAGTTATGATGTGCGCGCCACTGTCAAAGGCGGCGGTTTAACCGGTCAAGCCGGTGCCCTGCTGCTCGGTATTGCTCGTGCTCTGGTGAAAGCCAACGATTCGCTGCAACCAACGCTGCGCCGCAACGGCTTTTTGACCCGCGATCCGCGCATGGTTGAGCGCAAGAAATACGGCCAAGCCAAGGCGCGCAAACGCTTCCAGTTCTCGAAACGCTGATTTTTAATCACACACATCCTCGCAGGTGTGGGGTGCCCCCAAAAAGGGGTGCGAATAGGCGGGGATGGCGGAACAACCCCAATCAGGAGAATCAACAATGGAAAAGACAACGATCCAGGAACTTTTGCTCGCTGGATGTCATTTCGGCCATGTGACCCGCCGTTGGAATCCCAAGATGAAAAAATTCATCTTTATGGAGCGCAACGGCATCCATATCATCGACCTGAATAAAACTCTGCAAGCGTTGAACACGGCTTTGGATCACCTGACGCTGATCGTCAAAAACGGCGGTCAGGTGTTGTTCGTCGGCACAAAAAAGCAAGCCAAAGATTTGATGCGTGTGGAAGCTGAGCGCTGCGGAATGCCCTTTATCACCGAACGCTGGCTCGGCGGTACCTTGACCAATTTCATCACCATCAAGAAGAGCATCAAACGGCTCAAAAATCTTGAAAAGAAAGCCACAGATGGCACCTATGATAAATTGGCGAAAAAAGAGATTTTGATGATCGAGCGCGAAAAGGAAAAGCTGGAAAAAGTTTTAGGCGGCATCGTCGACATGAACCATCTGCCTTCAGCCCTTTTCCTGGTAGATGCCAAGAAAGAATCGATCGCCATCAATGAAGCGCGACGGCTTGGTATTCCGATTTTCGCCATGCTCGACACCAACAGCGATCCGGATCTCATTGATTTCCCCATTCCAAGCAACGATGATGCTTTCAAGTCGATCAATTTGATCACCCACGCCGTTGCCGATGCGATAATCGAAGGCAAGGCCAGCCGGAGCGAATTTGCCGCTGCCGTGATGGAAGAGGAAGCTGAACCGCCGGTGGAAATCAAGGTCAAGATCAATGAAGAAGAAGAATAGTCCCGCGATCCGCCTCTGGTGAGTTGGTTTTTTTCAAGCAGTCACTGGTGGACAACCCAAGGAGAGAGTTGCATGGCCATTTCGGCAAATGATGTTAAAACCCTGCGCGAACGAACTGGTGCAGGTATGATGGATTGCAAACACGCTTTGCAGGAAAGCAATGGCGACATGGAAAAAGCCATTGACTGGTTGCGCAAAAAAGGTTTACAAAAAGTAGAAAAAAAGGCTGGCCGCGAAACGCGAGAAGGAATCATCCAGCACTATATTCATCCGGGCAGCCGTCTCGGCGTTCTGGTTGAAGTCAACTGCGAAACCGATTTTGTCGCCCGCACCGATGATTTTCAGATCTTTACCAAAGATATCGCCATGCATATTGCGGCGTCCAAGCCGATCGCTGTGACGCGGGAAGAGATCCCGACCAACGTCGTCGATAAAGAACGGGAAATCTACTTTGCTCAGGTCAAGGAACAAGGCAAACCCGACGCAATTGCAGCCAAAATCGTTGATGGCAAACTGGACAAATTTTACCAGGAAAATTGCCTGTTGGAGCAGTCTTTTGTCAAGGATCCGGGCAAAAGCGTCCAGGATTATCTGAACGAGATGATTGCAAAACTCGGCGAAAATATGGTTATTCGAAGATTCGTCCGCTTTCAATTGGGAGATTAAGAGCGGGAATACTCCCGCTCTTTTTTTTTGCGCATGTCTGAACCAGTCTCAAAATCTGTCTCTGCTGTCGGCCCAAAAGCTTCTCCCCCCATCTATCACCGCATTTTGCTCAAACTCAGCGGCGAGGCGCTCATGGGAGATAGCGGAAAGTTGGGCATCGATCCGCCGACCGTTGACCGCATCTGCCAAGAGATCAGCCGGGTGGCACTGTCGGGAGTGCAGATCGGCATTATCGTCGGTGGCGGCAATATTTTCCGCGGTCTATCCGCCAGCGCCCGTGGAATGGATCGCGTCACTGCCGATTATATGGGAATGCTGGCCACGGTCATCAATGCCCTGGCGCTTCAGGATTATCTCGAACGCTACAACATCGAAACGCGGGTGATGACCGCCATCAAGATGGAAGAATTGGCCGAACCGTTTATTCGCCGACGAGCGATCAGCCATCTGCAGAACGGTCGGATCACGATTTTCGGCGCTGGAACCGGCAACCCCTATTTTACCACCGATACCGCGGCCGCTCTGCGGGCGATTGAAATCGAAGCGGATGCCATTCTCAAAGCCACCAAGGTCGATGGTGTCTATGATAAGGATCCGATGAAATATCCCGATGCGATCAAATACGATAGCCTTACTTATATGCAGGTCGTTAAACAGCAGCTCAAAGTCATGGATACCACGGCGGTGACCCTTTGCATGGAAAACAGGTTGCCCATCGTGGTTTACAATCTTAAAATACCCGGCAATCTGGAACGGATTGTTGCTGGTGAAGCCATTGGAACAAAAGTAGGTGGTGAGCCCTATGATTGATGAACTTGAACGGGATGTCAAAAGACGGATGGATTCGGCGATTGACAACATCCGCAGCGAATTGGCCAAATTCCGTACCGGCAAAGCCTCCCCCGCACTGTTGGATTCGATTTCGGTCAATTACTACGGCAACATGACCCCAATCCGCCAGGTGGCCAATGTCAGCGCACCGGAACCGCGTTTGTTGGTGGTCCAACCCTGGGATCGCAGTTTGCTCGGCGAAATCGAGAAAGCGATACTCAAAGCTGATCTCGGTTTGAATCCGACCAACGACGGCATCCTGATCCGCGTTCCCATTCCACAACTGACCGAAGAGCGCCGGCGCGATTTGGTCAAATTGGCCAAAAAGATCGCTGAAGACGCAAAAGTCGCGGTGCGCAATATCCGGCGGGATGCCAACGAAAGATTGAAAAAAGCCGAGAAAAGCAGCGAAATCTCGGAGGATCAGCTGCATACCGAGCAAGAACGCGTGCAGAAATTGACCGATGAGGCCGTGAAAAAGATCGACGAGATTCTCGAGCTCAAAGAAAAAGATATCATGGAAATCTAGCAGTCTGACCGACTGTCGATGATCTGGCCACTATGGCACAATATGATCCGCTGGCCCGATTTTACGATCGGGAATATGCGCAAAAAGAGGATGATCTCGCTTTCTATCTCGAGATTGCTGCACCCAGTAACTGCCAGATCCTGGAAATCGGTGTAGGCACCGGCAGGGTTGCCCTGCCGCTCATACAGGCAGGCCACTCGGTCGTCGGTATCGATTCGTCGCCGTCTATGTTGCAGATCGCCCACCGCAAATTGGCTACTTTGCCGGTCGAAGAACAAGCGCGACTGCACCTGATTTGTCAGCAGATGACCGAGCTGGAACTGTCCAAAGGTTTTCCCCTCTGTATTATTCCCTTTCGTACCTTTCTTCACAACCTCAACCAAAATGACCAGCTGCAAACTCTGCAGCACATCAACCGGCATCTGACTGCAGAAGGTTTGCTGGTCATGGATCTCTTTGTGCCGCTCTATTCGGTTGTTTCCCAATGCGATTGGCGTGATGAATGGGACCAGGCGGATTTGTCGCCTGGCCTGAGATTGGAAACCCAAGTTCAACACGATCCGATTAACCAGTTGTTGTATGTCCGCAATCGCTATTTTCGCAAGCGGCTAAACCGCTGGAAAATCAGCGGTGAAGGTTCCTATACCTACCGCTATGTTTTTCGTTTTGAAATGGAAGCGCTGTTGAAAATCGCCGGTTTTCGCCTTTTAAAGGTCTTTGGCGGTTTTGATCGTTGTCCATATGATTATCAAAGCGGTACGATGATTTTTGTTGCACAAAAGAGCTGATCCCCCAATTGGCCTGTGGTCTGGCAACACTCTCTCAAGCTTCCTTTCCAATCGCGCACCAAACAGACGGATTTTTCCGCGATCTGTTCTTGTTTTTAATTGCAGTGGCTGCCTTGCTCGATCTGGACGCCCATGGACGCGTCGTTGCTGGACCTACCAAAACTCGGATGCCGCTATGCGCCATACCCTTCTTCTGTTGATCACCCTTGCCGCGCTCTCCAGCCTGCATGCGCAAAACATCCGCCGTTCTCTGCCCTTGCAGATGACCTTCCCTTCTTTTGGCGATACCCTGGACGTCGACAAACTGCGCATTTCCGGGTATACCGATCCAAGTGCAAAGGTTACGATTAATCGCGACCAAGTGCGAGTCTATTCCAGCGGCGCTTTTGTCGCTCGTGTCGATCTGCAACTCGGTTGGAATACCATACGGGTACAGGCACGGCTCAGCAACCAAACACGGGATGATTCGCTGCGTATCTATCGACCGGCGCCCATCGAAGCGACTCCGATATTCCCGACCAGCTTCGACAGCCGTTTCTTCTCTCCCGATTCGGATATTTGGCTGTGCGATGGCGATGTCTTGCATGTGCGCTGCAAAGGAAGTCCCGGCGGGCATGCGCGTTTTTCCATCGAGGGATTGATCAAAGATGTTCCCATGGTTGAGACCGAAATGAGTCCCGAATTTCCATGGCCAGGGCTTTATCACGGGCTCGTTCGTCTCGACAACAAAGTGACAGGCAAAAAGCTGCAAATTCACATAGAGCTGAAGGGGATGGATGGACGCACGGTAAAACAGACTCTGCCCAGCCAATTGTATGTGATGTCGGATAAACTTCCTCTGATTGGCCAAACGATTGCGGCAACCGATCTATGGAACGATACGGAACAGGGTATCCGAATGGGCAAGCTGTCGCCTTTTGTCAGGATTCATGTTGTCGGTAAAATCGGCCATCGCTACAAAATCCGACTCAGCCCGTCTCATGTGGGGTACGTGGCCAGCGACCAGGTTCAATTGTTGTCGGCAGGTGAAGCCCTCTCCGACACCTGGATCAATGCCGTCAGAATCGCTTTTGACCGGAAAAAACTGCAGCTGATCTTTGATGCCGGCCGCGCTGTGCCAGCAATCGTTCGGCAAATCGTGGAACCCGCAGGTTTGGATCTCTATCTGTTCAACTCCCGACTGCAAAGCGAGTCTATTGCTTGGCCAAACAGTGAAACCGAATTGAAACATCTGGCAGTCGAGCAAGTTGCCGACGGCGTGGTCAAGATTCATGCTGACCTGACCGATGGTCAACAGTGGGGCTATGGACTTGAATTTGAAGCGAATCGATTGGTTTGGACGATCAAGAGACCACTGCAGCTCGCTCTTTCCGGCGCACGGCCTTTGGAAGGGCTTGTGGTTTGCGTTGATCCCGGTCACGGCGGGGATGAAAATGGTGCAATGGGACCCGCCGGCACCCGGGAAAAAGAGATCAATCTGCGGTTTGCGCAGGTTTTCGCCGAACAATTGACCTCAGCCGGCAGCCGGGTGGTGCTGACCCGCACAGACGATCGCAACCTCGGTTTGCAGGAGCGCATCGATTTTGCTCGGCAAAGCAACAGCGATCTCTTTATTTCGGTTCATCACAATTCCATCGCTGCTTCTATTGATCCGCTGCGAGTGCGCGGCGCCGGTGTCTATTTCTATCAGCCGCAAAGCCAGGCGCTTGCCTGGACTCTCTATCCCTACCTGACCCGCCAGGGGCTCGATTTCTTTGGCCGCTTTCAAACGAGTTTCGCTGTTCTGCGTTTGACGGAGATGCCGGCGATTTTAATCGAGTGTGCCTTCCTATCTCATCCTGAAGAGGAAATTTTGCTCAATGATGACCGCTTCAGCCAGCGCTTGGCTGCCAATTATGTCGAAGGAATCATCGAATTTTTGCGCCAGGCCAAACGCTGATCACTGCTGTTGAAATCGCTCCTGGCGACAGCACCATCCCTTGACGAATGGATATCCGTATCCCGCAAAGCCGAACCAGAAACATAATCAAAGCTCAATTGGCATAGATCTGCAATTTTACCTGTGCCGGTTCATGCAGAGCGAAGGGGAGATTGACTCCCGAGAGGAGTTGAAAAGGATCCGGGAAGGGAGTTTCCAGGTGGGTTGCGACAAAAAATGCAGGGATGAAATTGCCCTGGTTGTTGAAACCAGGCTTGCCGCCGACCTGAGCGGTAATAAAATCTTGTTCTTGATGGTTGCCGAATTCCAGCAACACGATATATTCGCCGATTTCGACATATTTGCCGTTTTTATCCTTGCCGTCCCAATAGACGATATACCGGCCTGGCTCGGCCAGGTATTCGTTCAGCAGTTCGCGCACCAGAGGTTTCTTTTTTTCCTCTGCAAAAGGATTCTTGCAGCCAAATGTGGAAAAGAAAAACACCCCTGTGAGCATGCAGAGGAGCACCGAAGCGCTCCTCTGCAACTGAATTCTTATTCGAGCCATCTTTCAAACCAGGAAAAAATTTCATTCCACCAAAGTTTGGCGTTCTGCGGCTTGGAAATGAAATGGGTTTCGTCCGGGAAATAGACCAAACGGGATGGGACACCCATCCGCTGCAAAGCCGTGAACATCTGAAAACCCTGGGTAACCGGAACACGATAATCATGCTGGCCATGGATGACCAGGGTTGGTGTTCGCAACGAATCGAAATTATCGATATAAAACGACGGCGACCACTCTTGATATAACTCGGGATTGCGATAGGGGGTTCCGCCGAATTCCCATTCCGGGAACCACAGCTCTTCTGTGGCGCCATACATGCTGCGCTGATCGAAAACCCCGGCATGCGAAACCAGGGCTTTGAAGCGGTTGGAGTGGGTGGAAAGCCAATTGGCCATAAAGCCGCCATAGCTGCCGCCGGCGGCGACTATTTGGGTTGTATCGATATACTGAAAATTGGCAGCCAGATAGTCCAAGCCCGCCAACAAATCCTGATAAGGACCCCCGCCCCAGTCGCGGCTGACCGCATCGGTCCATTCCTGGCCATAACCGACCGATCCCCGGAAATTGACCATCGCCACCACATAGCCTGGCGCAGCGAACAAGGTGCTGTTCCAGCGGTAGTGAAAATCGTTGCTCCACATCCCCTGGGGGCCGCCGTGAATCAGGTAAATGAGCGGATAGGTGCGCGTGGCGTCGAAAAAGGGTGGTTTGACCAGCAATCCATGCACGGTTTTGCCGTCAAAGCTGCTAAAATAGAAATCCTCGACCGGCTGACATTCGATCGATTGCATGATCTCGCGGTTTACAAAAGTCAGCTGCTGTAATTTCTTTTTTTGCAAGTCAAATGCAAAGATCTCTGCTGGTTGGTCGATGGCCTGTCGCATCAGAACCAGCATTTTCCCATCCGGGGTGATACACAGATTTGAATAGACTGCATCGGAGATCAGCTCTGCAACATCTCCGGTTTTGCGATCGAGCTTGAAGACCGGTTGGCGGCCTTGTTTGGCGGCAGTAAAATAGATGGCCTGGCCATCCGGCGCCCATAAAGTTTCCTGCGGACTGAACGGAAAAGCAGCTGTTAGAATTTGACGATTTTTACTTTTGAGATTGTAGAGCATCAATCGAAACTGATCAGCTTCAAAACCCGGACACCTCATGGCGCTGTAGAGGATTGATCTGCCGTCCGGGGAAAAAAATGGTTGCACATCGACTGCGCGGTTGGTGGCGGTAAGATTGATGGCTTCGCCGCCGGCTGAGGAAACCATAAAAAGGTCGTTGTTGGTCGATATCGCCACCAGAGTGTCGTGGTTGCTGGCATAGACCAGGTAATCGCCTTGTGGAGAAAAAGCAAAATCCCGTGTGCCCCCCAGAGCCAACGGCGGGCTGTCAAAATCACCAGGCGTCAGATCGCGGATCACTTCGCCTTTTGCGTCACAGAGAAAGATATGTGTGCGTTTTCCTTCTGTCCAGCTGTTCCAGTGGCGGTAGAGCAATTTCTCTGTGACCGTGGCTTTTACCGGCGCATCCGCTTTTTGCCGATCTCGGTCGGCGCTGGCTTGCAGAGTGGCACAGTCGGGGAAAATCCGCGCAGCAAAGGCCAGGTGGTTTCCGTCTGGAGCCCAGATAAAATCATCGATATCAACCGGCGAGTGGGTCAGCTGAGCAGCTTCACCGCCGGAAATCGGCAGAACATGGATCTGTACCGAACCGCTGCGATCTGAAAGAAAGGTCAGAGCCTGGCCGTCCGGTCGCCATACAGGGGAGAAATCCGCTGCAGGATGCGTGGTCAGCGGTCGGGCGTCGTTTCCAGCCAGGGAGACCAGCCAGATATCCGATGAGCTCGAATTCTCTTCCATCGAATAGGACTTGACGGTAAATGCGGCCAGCTTGCCATCCGGGGAAAGCGTGATTTGGCTGAGACGCTGCAGTGCCCACAGATCGTCGACAGTCATGGCCCGTTTGTCTGCGGCGCTGGCAGTGCAGAAAAGGCCAACAAGGGTCAGTAAAAAGCAAAACAAGCGCATAGTGAACCTCATCATCTCTGGTGAAAAATTGCTCAGTAATTTAAGCCGACCGCCTGCCGCACCTTGCGCAAATAATCAGCAGCAACGGCTCTGGCTTTGTCAGCTCCTTTGGCTAAAATCCGGCGTACCCGGTCCGGATTTTCGACATAACTTGCGCGATTTTCACGATAAGGGGTAAAATGATTCCAGATCACGTCGATCAATTCCTTCTTCACGATGGAATATTTCAACCCCGGGGTGAGATAGCGGTCTTTGAGCTCTTGACGGCCTTTTTCATCCAGAAACAGGGAATAGATGGCAAACAGCACACATTTGTCTGGATTTTTGGGTTCTTCGATCGGAGTGGCGTCAGTGACGATTGACATCACCTGTTTTTTCAAAGTACCCCGCTCGCTGAAAAGATCGATGGTATTGCCGTAGGATTTGGACATTTTCTGGCCGTCGATGCCGGGGACCATTGCCACAGAATCAGGAATGTCAGGTTCGGGGACAATAAAAATTTCGCCGTAAGCTTGGTTGAAGCGGATGGCAATGTCGCGCGTCATTTCAAGATGTTGCTTCTGATCTTTTCCTACCGGTACCCGGTCGGCGCCGTAGAGCAGAATGTCTGCCGCCATCAGCACGGGGTAGGCGAACAATCCGTGGTTGGGGGCGATGCCTTTTGCCAGTTTATCTTTGTAGGAATGCGCCCGTTCCAACAGTCCCATCGGTGTCGAATTGGAGAGAATCCAGGTCAACTCTGTTACCTCAGGCACATCCCCTTGTACCCAAAAAATGGATTTGTCTGGATCGATGCCCAGAGCGAGAAAATCACAAGCCGCCTCAAGAGTCTGCTTGCGCAACAACTCGCCGCTGGTTACGGTGGTCAGCGCATGATAATTGACCAGAAAACAAAAGAGCTCATGATCCTCTTGATATTCGATCATGCGTTTCATCATCGCAAAATAATTGCCCAGATGCAATTGTCCCGATGGTTGGATGCCAGAAAGAATACGCACAACTGCTCCTTTCCAGAATTTACGTGCCGCACAGAACCCGTATAGAGTCCTTGACTCTTTACTCGATGTTGGCGGCTGCGCACCAGAGCGCGTAAAAGGGATTTCAACCTCTTAATAAATAAATATGTTATCGTAAATAATCTAAAAAATACAAGAAAAATTATCGACAATCAAGAGAAAAGAACTGTTGCGTTTCGCCATATGTCCTTGCTTTTTCATCGATGAATCTGTAGATTTACTAAACTGTTGCACAGGTAACAAAAAAGAGGAGACATGATGGACAGTCAGGATTACATCCGCATTGAGGATCGCTATGGCGCGCACAATTACCACCCATTGGATGTGGTCGTCGAGAGAGCCAGAGGAGTGTGGGTTTGGGATGTGGATGGGAAAAAATATATGGATTGTCTCGCTGCCTATTCTGCTGTCAATCAGGGGCACTGTCACCCTCGCATTGTAGCCGCACTGAAAGAACAGGTGGAACTGGTCACCTTGACCAGCCGGGCTTTTCGCAACAAGGTTTGGCCGCTTTTCGCCCAACAGGTGTGCGAACTGCTCGGTTATGAAATGGTGCTGCCAATGAACAGCGGCGCTGAAGCAGTCGAAACAGCGATCAAAACCAGCCGCAAATGGGGATATAAAGTCAAAGGCATTCCACCCAAACAGGCTGAGATCCTCGTCTGCAGCGGCAATTTCCATGGTCGCACCACTACCGTTGTTTCTTTTTCTGACGATCCGTCTTCATTTGAAAATTACGGCCCTTATACACCGGGATTTAAAATCATTCCCTATGGCGATATCGCTGCGCTTGAAAAGGCAATCACTCGAAACACTGCAGCATTTCTGGTTGAGCCGATCCAGGGTGAGGCGGGGGTTGTGGTGCCGCCGGCGGGATATCTCAAACAAGCCGCTGAAATATGCAGTAAAAACAATGTTTTGCTCGTTGCTGATGAAATTCAAAGCGGTCTGGGACGAACCGGCAAAATGCTTGCTTCCGAACACGAAGGCGTCAAACCCGACATGATCGTCATCGGCAAAGCCCTCTCTGGCGGTCTCTATCCTGTTTCAGCCGTTCTTTCCAGCCGCCGTATTCTCGGCGTTATCGAACCTGGAACCCATGGCTCCACCTATGGCGGCAATCCACTGGCCTGTGCAGTGGCCCGCGAGGCGCTCAAAGTGTTGGTGGAAGAGAACTTGCTCGACAACGCCAGCAAACAGGGCAACTATTTCATGGAAAAACTGCGGGCTCTTGATACCCCCCATATCGATTTTGTGCGCGGCAAAGGATTGTGGATCGGCATTGTTTTGAAGAAAGAGAGCGGCGGCGCCCGACGTTTTTGCGAAGCTCTTAAAGAACAGGGCATCCTCGCCAAAGACACCCATGAAAACGTGATCCGGCTGGCTCCACCGCTGGTCATCAGCCGTCAAGAGATCGATTGGGCCATGGAAAGGATAGAGCGCGTTTTTACCTCGCTGTGAGTCTCTTGCGAAAGAGTCCAAAAAAAGAAAAGGGAATTCGCTTCAGAGAATCCCCTTTTCTTTTGCTTCTTGCAGCTTGTCATTATTTCTTGTCTATTTTGTAGCCAGTCGGTACCTCAAAAAGAGCAGGCTGAATTTCACCGACCTCGATGGCGGTCACCAGCGACGTGGTCGACAGAATCGTCTTTGGCCCACTCTGTGCTTTTTCTTTTTGGACTTTGCTCTTGGCCATCTGGGCTACTTTTTTGCCAAACATCCCGCCTAGTCCTTTGCGCAAATCGGTCACCGATTGCTCGGAGGATTCTTCCTCTTCCACACTTTCATCGGACTCGCCCTTGGCCATGGCGTTTTGGGTTGAGCTCATTCTGAAAACCGTTTTCATTGGAAAACCATCCAATTTTTTCAGCTCGTCTGCATAGCCAGCCATCTGTTCGCCATACATCTTTGCCAACTGGGCCAGACCCATGTCCGTTTCACGGCCGACACCCATGCTTTCCATGAGTCTCTGGTTAAAAGTTTTCTGGATCTCCAGCGCTTGACCGTACTCCTTGCTGTGCCAAATATCGGATTTGAGCAACAGAGTGTCGAGGATGCCGGTGGCTTTGTGTTTGCCGACAGTGGTCACGGTGATCACATGATGCTTGCAGTCGACTCCCGAAATCGCTTCACGGCCGAGTTCCTTTACCTCGATCACCGGATCCTGCCATTCATATTCTCCATCGTCGGATTTGCTCGTCTCCGGGTCGGTTTCCATGCCTGGATAACCCTGTCCTTGCATGCCCTTTTCCATTTGGCTTTTCATCTCTGCAAAAGTGAGCTCGGTGTATTTTTTGTCCTGATCGTTGTAGCTCCAAATCACTTCGCGATCCAAACGGGTGATCTGAATATCCATGCCTTTTTTGTTCATGTGCTTCATGATGCTGCCGGTGAAGCGAAGTTGGCTCTCATCTCGCTTCATCTCGCCCTGAATCATGGTTTTGCTGGTGGATTCAAAAGCGCCCTGGCCTAAAAAACCGTCGCTGGTCGTTGTGGTTTCGATTGTCAATTGTGACCAGGCCAAACCGGCCAGCAAAAATGACAAAAGTGCGATTTTTTTCATGATGTTCTCCCTTCTATTGCGAAAAATGGGCAGCCACCACAAGGTGACCACCGTAATTCAGATCACTATAGTAGCTGATTTAGCTAAAAAGTGCAGACGAAAATTGTAAATCGTTGTCGTTGTGAATCTAACAACAACAGTTCAACTCCATTCTATTCCAACAGGTTCCAGGCCGGGAAATGATGAATGCGCCGCATCGCTTCTGGTCGATGATCCAGTCCATGTTGGTCGCACGAGCCTCGTTCGAGCGCCTGTTGCCCGATGAAGCCAAACTAGAACTTGGACTGTTTTAAAAATTCGTGTATATTGAAAGAAAACTGGCCGTTCCAATTTCTCCAACCGGCAAGTCCATGAGATGAGGGAGGGCGGAAATGGTATTGCGAACTTTGGCGAAGTTGACAGAAAAAGTTGGGTGCGACTTTTCCATTCACAGCAAGTCCGCAATATGCCGGCCGAAAATGCAAAGGAGATGGATAGTGCGCATCTTTAAAGGCTGCATGGCTGCAATATGGTTTGCCTCGCTTTCGTGTTCCGTGCCTTTTGTTCCACAAAATTATTTTCCCGTGCAGCAGAACAACCGTTGGGTTTTCAATGGTCCGTTGAAAACACTGTTGATCACCGAGCAGGAAGAGGCAGCACCTGTGTTGCTTTTCCGCATCGCCAGCGTCGATTCGCAAGACACCCCGATCAGCTGGCTGCACTGCCGCCAGGCTAAGGACGCAGTGGAATGGACTGCGTTTGAACCCTTTCCGAACCTATTGCCGACCTTTCGCTTCGATCCGCCTTTGCTCCTGACCCCATTTAGCGATCAAATCGGTGCCAAAAAAATCGTGCAGGGAATTGAAATCTGCGAAAACTCGGCCACGACCGCCTGCCGGGTGCGTGTGATCTATGCCATCGACTCCATTGAAGCGGTTCGCATACCCGCTGGTGACTTTCCAGAATGCATCAAGATGCGTATGAGCATCCTCTATCTGGAAACTCCGGAACGCCATTTTCTGGCAAACGATGTGATTTGGTGGTTTGCGCGCGATGTCGGTCCAGTGCGCTATTCGATGATTTCCGGCCAGGGTGAACTGCAATCGGCCAAAGTCGACGGCAAAAACTGGCCGTGATCCACAACCCCTGAACCATTGTCAGGTTGCTGCGGCCATGACCGCCTGTTCGGTGGCCTGGCTGCGGTCAAGGGTTGCTGTCAAGCGTCCCTCGCAGAGAACGGCGATGCGATCGGACATGGCCAGCAGCTCCGGCAATTCTGAAGAGACCAGGATGATGCCGATACCCGTTGCGAGCAAGCGGTTGATGATCTGATAAATTTCGGTTTTGGCGCCGACGTCTATACCACGCGTCGGGTCATCGAGCAGGAGAATTTTGGGGTCTGTCAACAGCCATTTGGCAAGAATGATTTTTTGCTGGTTGCCGCCGCTCAGTGTTTCGACGGCATGCGCCAATCCCGGCACCCGGATGTGCAGTTGCTTCACGGCACCCATGGCCAGGCGGTTTTCCAATGGTCGGCGAATCACTCCATGCGCCATCGTTTTGCGCAAAGCGGCGATCGTTATGTTGCTGCATACATCCAGCGGTAAAAATAGGCCGTGCGCCTTGCGGTCTTCAGTGACCAGAACAATGCCCTTGGCAATGGCCTCAGCTGGCGAATGACAGCAGTGCGGTTTGCCTTGCAGGCGGATGGTTCCGGATGTCACTCTGCCAGGCGCAACGCCGAAGAGAGTCAGCAGCAACTCGGTTCGGCCGGCACCCATCAAGCCGGCTATTCCCAAAATTTCGCCACGGCAAAGCTCGAGATTCACCTGTGAAAGCAAGTTTCTGCCGCTTTGCCCCGGGTGTGCTACGGTCAGATTCTCGACCGCCAAGAGCTGTTCACCGCGCGCGGCTGCAACCTTGGGGAAAAGCTCATCGAGCTCACGGCCGACCATCAGGTTGATCAATTCGCCTTTGTTGCACTCGGCAACCTGGCGAGTGGCAATGGATTTTCCGTCGCGCAAGACAGTCACCCGATCGGCGATGACAAAAATTTCTTCAAGACGGTGGCTGATATAGATCACAGCTACCCCTTCCGCCTTGAGGCGGCGGATTACCTGGAACAGCCGCTTTTTTTCTTTGTCGCTCAAGGCTGAGGTTGGCTCATCCATAATTACCAGACGCGATCGCTGTGAAAGAGCTTTGGCGATTTCGACCAGCTGTTTTTCGCCTACTTTGAGATCGCCGACAAGAGTGGATAACGGTATGGCAACATTGAGATGATCGAGATTCCGTCGAGCGATTTGATGCATGGCACCGCGCCGGATCCAGCCGAGACGAGATACCGGCTCGCGGCCGAGTACGATGTTCTCGGCCACGGTCAGCTGATTGACGAGATTGAGCTCTTGATGGATCATGGTGATGCCAATCGCTTCAGCATCGCGGATGGAAGATAGCGGATGACATTCGCCCTGGATTCGGATTTCACCCTGGTCTGCGCTGGATGCGCCGCTCAGGATATTCATCAGCGTCGATTTGCCGGCACCGTTTTCCCCGAGCAAGGCATGTACCTCACCGCTCAGAACCTGCAGGTCGACCCCGTCCAAAGCCTGGACGCCCGGAAAGGCTTTGCAGATACCGTGCATTTCTAAGAATGGCGCAGCCACCGGCAGACTCATCGCAAGGTGTTGCTGATCTCTTGCACAGTTGCTCCCAAAAGACTTTGGGCCAACGGATTGAGCTGCTCCGGAGTGCCGTGAAAATGGATGGTTCGGTGAATATGCATCAGGCTCTGGCCGGGCTGCAGTGCAATCGCCGGGGAAGAAGTCTCGAGTTCATAAAAAGGTCCCATCGGTTTGCCTCCGGGTGCTGCCGGTCCATCGTTGTAGCTGTTCACTGCATCGCCGCGATAGGGCTCCTCTTGCAGTTCCCACATCGAGTTGACGTAGTCGCGCAGCCCTTGCGGCAGGGTAAAGGTGACGATAGTCAGCACTCCGTTGTCGCTGTCATAACTGCCGATAATCGGTTTGCTGCGCTGCGGTGTGAGCCCGATCTTGCTGCGGTAACGTCCGTCACCGCTGAAAAAGATGGCTTTTGGCCCGATTTTGAGACGGTCGTCAGGCACCTTGCCGAAGTAGGCGTCGTTGACGATCGGTCCAAGCGTCGAATCGGGGCCTGCAACATAGGGCAACACGATGGTGGTGCCGTCCGACGGCGGAAACATACCGAGAATCCAGATCGATAACAGACCGCTCGCTTTAGTCCACGCTTTGCTGCCGGTATTGGTGATCCGATTTTCTGAAGCAAAACCAACCCAGCTGACCTCGTCTGAAATCAAATTTTTCAGTGGCGCGATCACTTCCTCATCGCCCAGCAAACGCACGGTGCGCTGGAGTTGAATGTCAAATGCGGTGCCGCTGTAATTGACCAGCTCAATCTTTTTCTGGAAATCGACCCGAGTTTCCGCAACCATCGCCGCATCCCAGCGCTCTTCGTTGAGGGATGGCGGGGTGAACCAGTTGTCAAGATCAAATGGAGTGTCTTTTTTAAAAAAGATCGAAAATTGCCCGCCCTCCGGTCCAAGCCAGAACCGATCTTCGCCGCCAAAGGCGTTGAGATGCGGATTGTTCTTGCCGCTGGCAATAAATTCTCGGTTGATCCAGCCGAAACTCCGGCCGCTGCTCCCGGCAGCGGTGCTGGTCATAACCCGGCCTTGATAAGCCGGACATATCGCCACTTGTCGCTGACCTGAAGCATCTGTAAGCAGAACGACATCGGTATGCTTTTGTAAAAAAGCGAGGTCATCGGAAAAAGTCATGTTCTGGTTTTCCTTTTTTGATGATTGACAGGCCAGCATAACAATTGCACAGCCCAGGATGACTAGAGCCAAGTTTTTCATAAGTGTCCTCCGGTTATCAAAAATCAGTATAGCAAATCTGAACACTCGATGCAAATAAAAAGATCAAAATGACCGCAAGCCAGAATCCTTCGGCGACTCTGCGATCCTCGGCTGCAAGATCGGCAGCCTGCAGGGTCTCGCTCCGCAACGGAGTCAAGATACCCTGTGCCTGTTTTAAAATCCAGCCAACTTTTCAAATCCCTTGCCGACTCTGGTCGCAGTGAACTCGATGATTTCGTATTCCGTCACCCCGGCGCGATAAAAGGGGTCCTGCTGCGCGAGGCTTTCCGCTTCTTGCTTCGATTCAGCCCTCAGCAGAATGACGCCGCCGACAGGCGGATTTTTTCGGCCAGCGGCGATGAAAACGCCGCAATCAAAATATTCCCGCAGATAAGCGCGATGGTCGTCGAGGTGTTCTTCGACCTGCGGCAGTGGTGTGAGATAGTTCAGATTCAGAATGAACATGACAGCTCCTCGGTTGGAGTTTCAGGGTAAAAAAGTGTCGGCATTCTGGGTCGACATCGAGTTTCCAGTGGATTGCGCCGGCTTGTCCGGTTTGGCTGCTCTATTCGACAGGCTCTACGAAGCGGCGGTGCAGATAGCGGCCGGTGATGCTGTGTGCATTGTCGGCTATGGATTCCGGTGTTCCTGCAGCCAGCAGATAGCCGCCGCGGCTGCCGCCCTCGGGACCGAGATCGATGACCCAGTCGGCGCGGATGATGACGTCGATGTTGTGCTCGATGATCACGACGGTGTTGCCGTTGTCGACCAGTTGTTCGACGATCGTCAACAGCCGCTCGATATCCGCCGGATGCAGACCGGTGGTGGGCTCGTCCATGACATAGAGATGGCCGGATTTGCCGAGTTCGCTCGCCAGTTTCAAACGCTGCGCTTCGCCGCCGGAAAGTGTGGATAGCGGCTGGCCGAGTTCGAGGTAGCCCAAACCGACGCGGTTGAGCAATTCGAGCCGGCTGCGAATTTTCTTTTCGACAAAAAATGTGAGCGCCTGATCGGCGGTCATACACAGGACATCGTGAATCGATTTGCCGTTCAACTTCAATCCGAGCACTTGCTCGGTATAGCGTTTGCCGTTGCATTCGCTGCAGGTGATCTTGATGTCGTCCATAAAATTCATCTCGACATGGACAACCCCTTGCCCCTTGCATTTCGGGCAGGCACCTCGAGAATTAAAGCTAAAGAGAGAAGCGTGAACGCCGGAGGCACGGGCAAAGCAGGCGCGTACCTCGTCGAAAATGCCTGTATAGGTAAGGGGATTGGAACGGCTGCTGCGTCCGACCGGATTCTGGTCGACAACCACTGCGTCCGGCTGAAGACGACAAAATTCGTCGTGGATAAGCGAACTTTTGCCGCTGCCCGCAACGCCGGTGATGCAGGTGAGCACGCCGCGCGGGAGGCGCACATCGATGTTCTTGAGATTGTGCGCCCGGGCGCCGTGGATTTCATACCAGTCTACCGGGGTTCGGCGCTGCACTGCCGGCCGGATCCGGCTGTCGCTCAAAAAACGGCCGGTAAGGCAGTCTGAGGATCTGAGTTCCGCCACGGTGCCACAAAAGCAGACCTCGCCGCCGCCTGACCCGGCAGCAGGACCGATATCGATGACATGGTCACCAGCCAGGATCACCGCCGGATCGTGTTCCACCACCAGCACGCTGTTGCCCTGATCCCGCAAGCGCCGCAACATGGTGATCAGCGAATCAATGTCGCGCGGATGCAGCCCGATCGATGGCTCGTCCAGCACATACATCAATCCCGTGAGATCGCAGTCCAGTTGCCGCGCCATCTTGACGCGCTGCGACTCGCCTCCCGACAATGTCGAGACGGCGCGGTCGAGGGAGAGATAGCCGACCCCGATATCGATCAGGTGCCCGAGAATACGGCGCATCTTGGCGATCATGGGTGCGGCGACCTCGCCGTCGACGGTCGCCAGAAACGCATCCAATTCGGAAAGCTCCAGAGCTGAAAGCTCGGCAATGTTGCGGCCTGCAACTTTGGCCTGCAACACCTCCGAGTTCAACCTGGTGCCGTTACAAACCTTGCAGTCGTCATAAATCAGATACCTCTGATAGGCGTCCCTGCGACCTGCCGGCACCTCGTCTTCGGCCTTGTTGATGTAGAGTCGTTCGAGACGAATGATGAGTCCATCCCACCTTTTGGAATAGGTAACCCCGGCATGTGTGCGCTTCAATGCCAAATTTTCCGCATAGAGCAAACGATGCAGCTCTTCTTCGCTAAAATCGCCTAGTTTTTTATTGGGATCAAAGAGGCCGTTGCCGGTAAAGTCGCGCCAGTAATAACCGCCGATTTTGTAATCCGGGTGGGTGATGCCGCCCTCAAGCAGCGATTTGTTGCGGTCCACAATCTGGTCGACATCGATGCGGATGCGCCGGCCCAATCCTTTGCAGGCCGGACACATTCCTTCTGGATGATTGAAACTATAGCGATAAGACCAGCCGACAAAGGGCTCGGCGCAGCGCGCATAGAGCAGGCGCAGATAGGTGTAGACCTCGGTTGCGGTGCCGACGGTGGAGCGCAGCGTGCGGCCGAGGCGTTTTTGATCGATAACGATGGCGGTGGAAAGATTGTGGATTTCGTCCACCGGCGGCCGCGAAAGCTTGGGCAGCCGCCGCCGGGCAAACGTGCTGAACGTCTCGATTAATTGGCGCTGGGCTTCCGTATAAAGGGTATCGAAGACCAAAGACGATTTGCCCGATCCCGAGACGCCGGTAAAAACCACTACCCGGTTCTTTGGAACGTCGAGATCGATGCCCTTGAGGTTGTGGGTGCGGGCATTGCGAATCAGAATCGATGAAGAAACAGTCATGGTGTTTCCTCGAGTTGAGCGGTGAATTCGTCGATCCAGGCGAGTTCCGCCAGAATGAGATGGATGGGCCGCTGCGCCAGGCTCTGGCGATAGCCCGGACAGCCGGCGCAGGTGAGATAATCGGCCAGGTCGCGATAGCACTGTTCGGCTTTTTGCAGATTGACGCGGTATTCCTGCAAGCAGGCAAGGGCCTCGGCTTTGGGCAACAAGGCGATGTTGGATGTGGCGATGTCGATGCGCCATTTTGGATACTCGGGCTCGCGCAAGAGCTGCCGCAGCTTGTCCTGCAGCAATGCCATGCCGGCCTCGGTCAATCGATAGATACGTCGGGCGCGGTTGTTGTCGCTGATTTCCGCATGGCTGGTCACGGCTCCCGATTTTTCCAGATTGCGCAGCAGTTTGTAGATCGACGACATGGAAAGCTCGGTCCATTGCCGCATGGCGCGCAGCTCCACCTCTTTTTCGATCTCATAGGGATGTCTGGGTTTCTCGGCGAGCAGCCCGAGCAGAGCTGCCTCGGCATTGGAAAGGGTCATGGGTCTTCCTTATTGTATTATTATAATATTGGAAGGAGATAATATAAGTATTGTAAAATAAAATGCAACAAGTTTTTCCTTTTTCCTTTCGCCTTTTACCTTTACATTTAATTTTCTGAAATAACCCTGTATGGCAAAGTATCGTAATCTTGTCGTGCTCGCAGTTCTTTCTGTTTTGCTGCACTGTGGCAAAACACATTATCCCCAGCTTTTTCTGCTCGTTGGCCAATCGAACATGGCGGGGCGCGGTGAAATCGCTGCTGAGAACACGCTGGTGCGCCCGGGGGTGGGGGTGCGGAGCGTGAACTCTGCAGGCGAGCAGGAGCTGACGCGGGATCCTCTTCATTTCGATACCCCCTCTTTGCGCGAGCAGGGTCGGCGCCATGCTGCAGTTTAATTGCGCGTGCGCGGCGATTGCGAACCCGGCGACTCTTTAAACAGGAGAGAGCGATGACCAAACGCGAGGTGATTGCGGCAGTTGTAGCGGGCGCCAGACCGCCCTATGTGCCTTGGTCGTTTTCTTTTACGCTGGAAGCCCGGCAAAAGCTGGTCGATCATTTCGGTGGCGATGATCCTGAGCTGCAGTTGCACAACCATCTTTTGTCGCTGGGAAACGAAATCGATTTTTTTACCGATCTCGGCGATGACCGTTTCCAGGATGCATTTGGCGTCGTCTGGGACCGCAGCATTGACAAGGACATCGGCAACGTCGAACGCCCGCTGCTGGTTGAGCCGATACTGGGTGGATATGCTTTTCCCGATCCGCTGGATGCACGCTTTTTTGTCGACATGTCAGGCAAGATTGCGGCGCAGCCGGATCGTTACCGGGTCTTTTCGATCGGCTTTTCGCTCTATGAACGGGCCTGGACCCTGCGCGGCATGGAAAACCTGATGACCGACTTTTACGACCATCCGGATTTTGTCCGCGACCTGTTGCGAGCCATCGCCGATTACAACATCGCCCAGGTCAACAGGGCACTGGAATGGGATATCGACGCGGTCTATTTCGGTGACGACTGGGGCCAGCAGCACGGGCTGCAGATGGGCCCGCGGATCTGGCACGAGTTTATCTATCCCGAAGTCAAGCGCACCTATGCCGCTGTTCACCAGGCGGGCAAAGCCGTGTTCATCCATTCCTGCGGCGACGTGCAGGAACTGTTCGACGACCTTATCGACATCGGCGTCAATTGTTTTAATCCGTTTCAACCCGAGGTCATGGACGTTGCCGCAATGATCGGCCGCTTTCGCGGCCGGCTGGCGTTTTTTGGCGGATTGTCGACGCAGCGGACCCTGCCCTATGCCACGCCGGCGGAGGTTCAGGCCGAGACCCGCCGGCTGATCGAGCTGGGCCGCGAAGGTGGATATATCCTCTCCCCGGCGCATGCGGTGGAAGGCGACGTGCCCCTGGAAAACATGCTGGCGTTTATCGACGAGGCGCTGAAGCAGCCGGGCTTTGCAGAGATTCTTCGCGGATGATCTGTTCCCAATAATTGCGTTGCCATGATTTTGGCCATGGTGTTTTGCGCATAACTACCCCGACCGGAGAATCGAAATACGCTTCTACCAGAGACTTTGCGATGTGATAAAAATTCGTTCTTGATGGCGTGTCTTCAAACCGGCTGATTGTCGGTTGGCTGGCCAGCCAATTTTTTGCATCCGGAAATTCATCACAACATAAAAAAACCCGTCACTCCGGGCTCGTTTCCCGGAAGTAACGGGTTTCTTTTTAATTGGTGGAGACGGTGGGAGTCGAACCCACGTCCGAGAAACCGGCCATGGCGAATACTACATGCTTAGTCTTTCTTTGTATCTCGACTCTTTCGTCCCGAAAGACAGGGTGTAAAGAGTCCAGCCTCTAAAGTCTCGCCTTCGGTGGCAAGGCGACGCCGAAGGCCAGTCCGCTGTGATCGGCGCTCCGCTGCAGGTCCAGCAGACACAACCCGCAGGGAACGTGGCCGGCCTAACGTTGGTTAGGCAGCCAGGGCATAATTGTAGTTGTCTGCAATTATGTTTATTCCCGGGTGTTTTTACGAGTCAACCGGGGTCGCTCGGCATGCATCCACCACCACCACGTGACCCGTCGAAACCATGTTCGTCCCCAAGGTGGAGGTTTTTTTTATTTTGCTGCTGATGCAGCAAAGGTTTGTCGAAACCCTATTCGTCCCAGAGCCGGGATTTTTGATTTTGCTGCTGATACAGCAAAAGGTTTGTCGAAACCCTATTCGTCCCAGAGCCGGGATTTTCGATTTTGCTGCTGATACAGCAAAAGGTTTGTCGAAACCCTATTTGTCCCAGAGCCGGGATTTTCGATTTTGCTGCTGATGCAGCAAAAGGTTTGTCGAAACCCTATTCGTCCCAGAGCCGGGATTTTTTATTTTGCTGCTGATGCAGCAAAAGGTTTGTCGAAACCAATCAAGTCTGATGATTCATAAACCACGAAGGACGCAAAGAAAGAGGTGGAGTAAAAACGGATCGGATTAAATTTTTGCTTTCGCACCACTCACTTTTTCATTGCCTGCAAAGAAATACGACACTCTGGTTTGTCGCTTCTTTATTTTCTTTCTTTTACAGTAATTTTTTCTTTGTACCCTTTGTGGTAAAACACGTTCTAAAGCCTGACTTGAAACAAATGATGCCGACTGAATGGGTAGTAGGGATTCTACCTTTTTTATGAATGATTCAGCCTGATCAAAATACCCTTTTTTTTCTTTAAACGCAACAGTTCTGAAACGTTTTTTTAACGCTCCAAAAGGGAGCGAGGTTCCGCCCTGTCTCGTTTTACTCATTCATGCTGGCCAGCAGCTGCTGGATTGCGGGCGTCTCGAGGTTGTCGCGGGTGACGACGGTGACACCGGTGTCGATCACAGGTTCGACCTTCTGGCCGTTGAGCACAGCAAGAGCGGCTTTAACACCCTGGTAGCCCATCTGATAGGGATTCTGCACGATCAGTGCATCCACGACCCCTTCTTGCAGCGCCTGCACTTCATTCGGCGACGCATCGAATCCGACCAGCTTGATTTTGCCGGCCATGCCGCGGCTCTTGACGGCCTGGGCGCAGCCGATGGTTCCCGCTTCATTGGCGGCAAAGATGCCGCTCAGGTCCTGGTGGGCGGTGAGGATGTTTTCGGTAACCGACATGGCGCGTTCAACCTCGCTTTGTGAATACTGCACGGCCACGAGTTCGATCTTCGGATATTTTGCCAGTCCCTGCTTGAATCCCTCTTCGCGCATCACCGATGTTCCCGCTCCAGGCACAAAGGGAATCAGCGCCACCTTGCCTTTTTCGCCGATCAACCCGGCCAGGGCATCCGCGCCTTTCTGTGCCGCCAGGATGTTATCGGTGGCCACCAGCGATTTGGGCACATCCGAGTTGACACCCGAGTCGATGATGATGACCGGAATGCCGGCGGCGTCGGCTTTTTCGATCGTCGGAATCAGGGCATTGGCGTCGCAGGCGGCCAGCACGATGGCGTCGACTTTTTTGTTGATATAATCCTCGAGAATGCTGATCTGGGTGGCGATGTCCGTTTCCAGGGCCGGCCCTTTCCAGATCACCCGGGCGCCTTCTTCTTTTCCGGCCTGTTCGGCGCCTGCCTTGACGGTCAACCAGAATGAATGCACCAGTCCTTTGGGCGAAACGAGGATTTGCACCTGATCAGTGGTTTGAACGCAGCCGAGCCAAAGCACGGCCAGCAAAAGGAAGAGCAAAGCGATTCGTTTCATTGCCATTCTCCGCACTTAGATCTTTTTGTTTTGGTGCTTGCGATATTGATCGGAAAAGACTGCAGCGATGATGATGATACCGATGGCGATCCGCTGCCAAAAATCGGGGATATCCAAAAGATTGCAGCCGTTGCGCAGCACGCCCATAATCAGGGCGCCGATCATGGCGCCGAGGATGGTGCCTTCGCCGCCGCTGAGGCTGGCGCCGCCAATGACACAGGCAGCGATGACGTCGAGTTCGGCGCCTGTACCGGCGGTCGGCTGGCCGGTGCTCAGGCGCGAGGCACTGACGATGCCGGCAAAGCCGCACAGCAGACCGTTCAACGCATAGATTTTTATCAGGTTTTGCGGTACCTGGATACCGGAGAGTTTCGCAGCGGCCGGATTGCTGCCGATGGCATAGATGTGCCGGCCAAAAGGCAAACGGGTCAGGAGCAGGTGAAAGACAACTGCCAGCACGATGGTAAAGAGAACGGGGATGGGAACCCCGCCGGCCAACCGATCGATCCAGCCCGGCGCCAGATCCGCAATCCTGCCGCCGCCGAGAATCGAGAAGGATTGTGGCAAACCAAAAACCGCTTTGCCGCCGGTCAACAACAACGCCAATCCCCGGCCGATTCCCATCATCCCCAGAGTGGCAATAAAGGGCGGCAGGTGGCCTTTGGCGATGAGCACACCGGAAAACAAACCACATGCCAATCCTGCCAGCAGTCCGGCGATAATGGCCGGCCATATACCAAAACCTTGCGACATCATCAACGCGGCGACAACCCCTGAAAACGCCATGACCGAACCGGCCGCCAGATCGATACCGGCGGAAATAATCACCAACATTTGGCCGATAGCCATGATCGCCACCACCGACATCTGCAATGCGATGGCGGTGAGGTTGTCCAGTGTGAGAAAATAGGGTGAAAGCAAAGTGAGCAGGACCACCATGAGCAACAGGCTCATGAACGGAGCAGCTTTTTTGAGGAACCGGTCCAGGACAAAACTGCGTTTTTCAGCCATGACCACTCGCGTTCTGCGCGTTTCCTTGGGTGAAGTGATATCGAGTTGTGCAAAACAAACCAATGTAACCGAATTGTCCTTTATTGTCAATTTGTTTTTCGGTCAAGATGCTCCTTCAGCGACAGATGAAAACTCTTGCGGATACCGATTTTTTCTTGCATTTACCCCGATAAAATCTTACACTAAACCAGCGTTGGTATTTTATCCTTCGTTCTGATGATACCGCGGCTAAACACAGACAAAATCGTCTGAATAGGCATTCAAATTAGGAGCGTTGTTTCGGCATGCGTCCTACCCACCGCGCCCTGGTTTTGGCATCGGCGTTTCTTTGCCTCACTTTGCAAAGCTGTTCTCTTATTGAGCCGGAATCGCAGATGCCACTTTTGGTCTGGTATGCCGATCTCTTGCCCGGGCGCGGTTTTGAAGGGCTGAATGAGGTGCGGGCTGCGGGATTTACGATCGCCCATGTCGAGGAGGGCGATCAGCAACAAAATCGCCTAAAGCTAGCCTTGGCTGACTCGCTCGATTTGCAATTGCTGGTTACCGATAGGCGTCTGCTGCGCGCCGGGCTCGACGAGCTGCCTTTGGAAACCGCCGTATTCGAAGCGGTGCAGGATTATCGACCGTTTTCTTCCCTCTGGGGATATCTGGTTGCGATCAATCCACAGCGCCGCGATTTCCCCCGCCTCGGCCGTATCCAGGAGCAACTGGCACAAGCCGATCCTGACCACCCGGCCATGTTTCTTATCCCTGACATAGATGCGGTTGCGCTCGATTTCGCTGTTGCATCCTACTCTGCTTATTTGACACTTTTTATGGAAATCGTTCGTCCCGCGGTACTCACCTGCGCGTTGTTGTCAGACAGCGACTATCGAATGCGAGCAGATGGTTATACCCATCTGGACTTGTTGCACCGGGTCAGCGCCCGCTACAAAGTGCCGTTCTGGGGGGTGGTGCAATGCTTGGCACCAGAGCTGCAACCTCCGCCACAACATTCTCATCTGCGCGTGCAAATTTACAGCGCGCTTGCCTATGGCGCTCGCGGAGTGCATTATTATGCCTATCAAGCGCCGCCAAAGCTCAGCTTCCGCGCTGCGAGCGCGTTCCAGCAGAACAATGGCATGCCCAATCGGCTTTACGATGAGGTCAAGACCATCAATAGCGAACTGCAGCACCTGGCTCCGGTGTTGAATCAACTGCAGGTGGAAGCGGTTTTTCATACCGACCCGCTGCCCAACGGTTGCCTGCCGTTGCCCACTGATGCTTTGATCTACCGCATCGATGGCAAAAATATTCTGATCAGCTACCTTCGCTCAAAACACGGTGATCGCTACGCCTTATTGTTGAACAAGGACACTGACCGAGGTGCCAAGATCCGCGTTTATTTCGCTCATTCGGTAAAAAAAGTGATCGAAATCGGCAAAAATGGCCTGTTTACCCAAGAAACGATCTGGAACTTGGCGCAAAATCGCAATGAGCGGATGACTTTTTTGCTTTTCAAGGCTGGTGATGGCATATTGCTAAAAATCGAATGAGAGGACTAAAGGGCGGAGTATTTTTAACCGCGCAATTGGTCGCGCAAAGCTTTTTTTAACATCTCTCGGGCGCGAAAGATGCGTACCTTGACCGTCCCCAACGGCAAAGCCAACTCTTCCGCAATTTCTTCATATGATTTGTCGCGTTTGTGGCGCAGGATGATCACCTGGCGATACTTGGCCGGCAGCGATGATATGGCATCCTCGATTATGGTGGTGCGCTCTTTGTTGATCAACCGATTGTCAGGTTCGGGCTCTTGCTGATCCGGGTATTCCCGTTGCATCTCGCTGTCCTGCATGGTGATCGGATTGTCCAGAGGAAAGGTGAGCAGCCGTTTTTTGCGAAAATGATCAATGCAGGTATTGGCAGCGATTTTGTACAACCAGGTGGAAAAAGCATACTCGGAATTGAAGGTTGCCAGGGAATTGAAGGCTTTGATAAAAGTCTCCTGGGTCAAATCCTCAGCTTCCTGGCGGTTTTTCACCATGCGCAAAACCAGGGCAAAAATTTTTCCGTAAAATCGGTTGACGATCTCTTTATAGGCTTGTTGATCGCCATTCAGAGCAGCATGGATGAGATTTGAATTGGATGGGTCCATATCTGTGGTTGAGTTTGTTGAATTTAAAAAAGTTAACGCAAAAATGGCTAACAAGCAAGAAAAAGTTGGCTGTGACGTTGTATTGTGTTAAATTTAGTCCTGTTTTTATTCACCGCCGGATTCGTTGTGAAGCAACGAATCCGGATAAGATTCTCTTTGGCCAGAATTGAATCATAGCGAGAATGTTATGGATCTTGCAATTGGTGCAGACATTGTCGATATCGACCGGTTTGTTGAAGCATCGAATCGCTGGGGCGATCGGTTTTTACGGCGTCTGCTGACCGAGACCGAGATCGCCTATTGTCGGAAAAAAGTGCGCGGCGCGGCTGAGGCATCGATGGCGGTGCGTTTCGCTGCCAAGGAAGCGCTGATCAAAGCCCTTTCTGAATCGGAGCAAAATGAATTCCGCTGGCACGATGTCGAAATCCGCAATTGCGCCAGCGGCAAACCAGTTGTTTATTTGAAGGGGCGTTTGGCCGAGTTGTTGGTTGATCGCGTGGTTTCGATCAGCTTGTCGCACAGCCAAAAATGTGCGATTGCGATGGTCTGTATTCATCGCGTTGCCGGAGATGATTGCCAGATGAAACCCGGAGATCAGGCATGCGAGCCATAGTCAACGCACAACAGATGGCACAAATGGATCGTTTGGCCATCGACTCTTATGGCGTCCCCGGTGCCGTGTTGATGGAA
Organism: bacterium; assembly: GCA_029565675.1. GTDB lineage: Bacteria > Zhuqueibacterota > Zhuqueibacteria > Residuimicrobiales > Oceaniaggregativiventaceae > Sulfursilanivivens. Next base: position 88,525 of record JAKQNP010000032.1, on the reverse strand, counting down.
AACGCCGGCCGCGGCGCTGCTGAAATTGCCCTGGAACTGTTCGCCGCCAGTGATGGGCGAATCACTATCTTTTGTGGTCCGGGGAACAATGGCGGCGATGGGTTTGTGATCGCCCGCCATCTGTTGAACGCCGGTCTGGATGTCCATACTTTTTTATTCGCAGATCCGGCCAAAGTGGCTGGTGATGCGCGTATCAATTTTGAAGTATTGCGGCATATGGGTCATCAGGTGGTGCCGATTGCGGAACTAGCCGATTTGCCGCCCCAGAAACCCGATCTGGTCATCGATGCTCTTTTGGGCACCGGTGTGCGCGGCGCCCTGCAAGGTCTGATTGCCGCTGCAGTTGAGCAGATCAACACCTATCATGTTCCGATTCTGGCGGTTGACTTGCCGACCGGTGTCAATGCCGATACCGGCGCAGTTGATGGACCTGCCGTGCTGGCCGATGTGACAGCAGTCATGGCTTTGAAAAAACGGGGTCTGCTCTTTTCCCCGGGCCGCGAGTTTGCCGGTGAGCTGGTGGTGATCGACATCGGCATGCCGGCGGAAATTGTCGAGCGCTGTTCACCCCGAGTTTGGGAACTCGATCAGCCTGCGATGCGAAACTTGCTGCCGCGCCGCAGCCGCGATGCGCATAAAAACCACTGCGGCACAGTGGCGGTAATCGCCGGGTCCACGGGATTTACCGGCGCCGCTACCCTGACTTCTGAAGCTGTATTGCGGGCCGGAGCCGGTCTCTGCTACCTGTGTGCGCCGCAAAGCCTGTATGATATTTTGGCGGCCAAATTGACCGAAGTGATCACCTGGCCGGTTGATGACGCGGAGCAAGGCTTTTTGCACCGCAGCTGTTTCCAGGAAATATGCGGCAAAATCGAAAAACAGAGTGCCGTCGCTTTGGGCCCTGGTCTTGGCCAACACCCTGAAACCGGTGAATTGCTCAGTCAGCTTTTTCCCGCCTTGTCGCTGCCCATGGTGGTGGATGCCGATGGCTTAAATTTGGCTGCCCGCCATCTCGAATCATTGATTGGCTACCAGGGGGAGATGGTCCTGACCCCTCATGCCGGAGAATTCAGCCAGCTTACCGGTCGAGCAGTCGATGACTTTCTCCCCACCCGGATTGAAGCGGTATGCAAAGCCGCAACCGACTGGCAAAAAACCGTGGTGCTCAAAGGCGGCCCCACGGTTGTCGCTGCGCCGGATGGACGGGTTTTTATCAACTCTACTGGCAATCCGGGCATGGCAACCGCCGGCTCCGGAGATGTTCTCACCGGTGTGATCGGTGGCTTGTTGGCGCAAGGACTTCGTGGACCGGAAGCGGCTTGCCTGGGTGTCTTTGCGCATGGACTGGCCGGTGATATTGCAGCGCAACAAAAAGGCGAGTGGTCTATGCTTGCCGGCGATATTCTCGCCGCTCTGCCCGCCGCCTTGCAGCAGATCGATGGGAGACAGGATTGAAACGGTATGGTTGGCGAAGGTTTGCGCCGGCAGGCGTATGGACGCTGCTCTTGTTGGTTTTGACTTCATTGCCCAAAATGCCGACACCGGATCTCGGATTCAATGCACAAGACAAATTGTTTCATCTGCTCGCTTACGCCGTTTTTGCCTGGTTGTGGTTGCGCGGATTGACTGCCGATCATTCCCGGCCGGTTGCTCCCACTGTATGGATGGTCATCGGCGGAGGCCTTCTCTATGCCGCCTTCGACGAGCTGCACCAGGAGTGGATCCCCGGCCGATTCGCTGATATCGGCGACTGGATGGCTGATGCCGCTGGGATTTTGCTCGCTGCCGGGCTGTTCTATTGGCTACACCGAAAAACCAAAACCATTCAACAAAAGGTGTCAAACACATCGGAAAGATAAAATGCGACCTATTGTTTTGTTCTTTTTGTTATTGATTTCACTCGCTGTCGGGCTACAGGCCCAATCTTTTAGCGCGTTTTCGCAGCCCCGATTCTTTGCCGGCGGCAGCGGCGGATTGTTCCGCATATCGCTGGATGATTTCACATCGATTTATACCAGCCGTTGGGGGGTCAGCCCAGGCGGCGCAGCGGGTGTTCGCGTCTACAAAAACAATTACCTGGTCGGCAAATACCGCACTTTTAACAAAAATGGCAAGCCAAGCGGTATCGCCCCGCATTCCGGCCTTTCTCTTTCCCAGGCCGATTGGCATGAGCAATGGATTGCTGTCGGCGTGCGTATTCAACCGCCGCTTGAATCCCGTGGCAACAGCTATTATGGCTTTGGTGCGGTTTTTTACCGGGTTGAAGAGGATGAAAACCTGTCGCTGTTTGACATGCAAAATGAGGAAAACCGCAACACCGGCAGTGGCTTTTATCTCGAACTCGGTTTGCAGTATTTCTTGCATCCCAGAACAGCTGGATTTTTCGAGATGGAAATCGCCTCCGGCGGCATCCGCGGTCGAACGGGTTTTGAAGGTTTCAGCGTCGGCGGTTTCCGCTTTGCTCTGGGACTGTTGATCTTTCTTTTTTAGTCTATTGAAATTTTGTGTTTCTATCAGTCACTCCATGCGGCTCGGCTGAACCAGCTCTCTGCCATCAGAGATTTTCCCTATACCGATCTCGCCGCAACGGCTAATCCGACTGATGATCTGCACACGCCGACAGCCGTCGAAGGAGAAGCATGCGCTATATTGCGGATCTGCATATTCATTCCCATTTTTCTCGCGCCACCAGCAAAAGCCTGAATCTTGAACATTTGAACTATTGGGGCCAGCTCAAAGGTTTGCAGTTGATCGCTACCGGTGATCTGAGCCATCCGCAATGGCTGCAGGAGATGCGCGACACACTCGAACCCGATCAAGAAGGTTTGTATAAACTCAAACCCGATCGCGGTGCCATGCTGCAAGAGAAAATACCCGCCTCTTGCCGTGGGCAGGTGCGCTTTATTCTTTCCGGTGAAATCAGCTGTATCTATAAAAAAGGCGACCGCGTGCGCAAGGTTCATCATGTGGTCTTTTTGCCCAATTTCGATGCCGTACAGCGCTTTCAAAACCGGCTGGAAAAAATCGGCAACATCCGCTCCGATGGTCGGCCGATTCTGGGCCTGGATTCACACGACTTGCTCGAAATCCTTCTCGAGTCTGATGAACAGGCGGTCCTTATTCCGGCCCATATCTGGACGCCATGGTTCTCCCTGCTCGGCTCCAAGTCCGGATTTCTTTCGGTTGAAGAATGCTTTGAAGACCTCACTCCGCACATTTTTGCCTTGGAAACCGGCTTGTCCTCTGATCCGCCGATGAACTGGCGGTTGACGGCTCTCGACCGCTATAATTTGGTGTCCAATTCCGATGCCCATTCACCGGAAAAACTGGCACGCGAAGCCAATATTTTTGATACCGAGCTCTCCTACACGGCATTGTTCGCAGCGCTGCGGGATAAATTGTCCTCTGCTTTTTACGGCACCATCGAATTTTTTCCTGAAGAGGGGAAATACCATTTTGACGGCCACCGCAAATGCAACTGCCGCATGCATCCGCAAGAGACGCTGGCCAATCAAGGGCTCTGCCCGGTTTGCGGCAAACCAGCCGTTCTCGGCGTCAGCTACCAGGTCGAACAGATGGCAGACCGCCCGGAAAACGTTCGTCCTGATGGAGCGAAACCTTTTCTCAGCCTCGTGCCGTTGCCCGAGGTCCTCGGCGATGTTTTGAGCTTGGGGCCGAATTCGAAAAAGGTTCAGGAACAGTACCATCGATTGCTTCACTCGCTTGGCCCGGAGCTCAACATCTTGATCGATTGCAGCACCACCGATATCGAGCGCGCAGGCGGTGTGTTGATTGCAGAAGCGATCCGCCGCATGCGGGCGAGAAAAGTCTTTGCTGAAGCGGGATATGACGGCGAATATGGCGCAATTCGAATTTTTCAAGCCGGCGAGCGCGAACAGATACTGCAACAAGGCGCCTTGTTCGATTTAAAGCCGGAAACATTAAAACCAACTGTAACGCTGGCAAAAACGATTCCCAGAGACAACGATGCCAGATTTGCGGCGGCGAGCGTTGCAACGGACATCGTCGCCGAGACGGCAAACAATCCCTATGGACTCAACGAGGAACAGTGGCAGGCCGTCTCCTATCGCGGTACACCTCTGGAGATCCAGGCCGGTCCGGGTACCGGAAAGACTCGCACCCTTGTCTATCGCTTGGCCGGATTGATTCACGCCAACGAGGCGGTAGCTGAGGGAGTGCTGTCAGTCACTTTTACCAACCGCGCCGCCGATGAGATGCGAGAACGGCTGCGCAGATTGATTGGGCCGAAGTTGAGCCAGCGCATGCACATCCAGACTTTTCATGCTCTGGGGGCTGAATTGCTGCGCGAGCTCCCCGCCTTTCAAGGAAGAAAACGTGGATTCCGCATTGCTGATCCAGTTGACGATGAAGAGATACAGGCGGCTTTTCGACAGAAAAGCGGCAAACCGCTCACCTCTTACCTTGAAATTTTTTCTCGGTTTAAAGCCGATCTGATCGGACCCGATAATTTGACCCAGAGATCGGCCTCCAGCCAATCTGCAGAAGTGGCCGACCTTTTTCGGTTCTATGAAACCGTATTGATGGAACTGAATGCCGTCGATTATGATGATCTGATCGGTTTGCCGGTGCGCATCCTGCGCCAGGATCCGGATGTGCGCCGCCGCTGGGTGCGGCGTTTCCAAATCGTCACGGTGGACGAATTTCAGGACCTCAACCAGGCGCAATACGAATTGTTCAAGCTTTTTGCCCTGGCTGCCGAAGATGTCTGTGTGATCGGCGATCCGGATCAGGCGATCTATGGTTTTCGCGGTGCCGATTTACGTTTTTTTAGTCGTTTTCAACAGGATTTTGGTGCAAAAGTCATTCGTCTTTTCCGCAATTACCGCTCGGCACAAAACATCCTCGACATTTCTCAACAACTGCTCGACCGCGATGACGGCGATCGGCTGTGGTCAAAGATCGATCCGCTGGTCAAATGCCGTATTTATCAAGCGCCGAGAGATCACGCTGAAGCGGAATTTATCGTGCAGCAGATCGAACAGCTGGTCGGCGGCACCAGCCATTTTTCCATCGATACCCAACGGGTCGATGAGCGCGGGCTGCCGCAGGACTATGGCTTCTCAGATTTGGCCATCCTCTTGCGCAGCAAACGACAGGCCCCGCCTCTTTACACAGCACTCAATCGGGCGGGAATTCCCTTTGAAACACTCAGCGATCATCGCCTCTCAGACCACCCGCTGGTGCGGGCGCTCAGCGCCGCTGCAATGATGCTGTCCGAGCCTGGTCGAGCAAATCCGCTCGACCTCCTGACTTTTTATCTCCCCGAATCTGAAGCCCAGCTGATTTTGCAGCAGGTTCGCAGCACCGCCTCTGGCCCGAACCCCTGGTTGTCGTCCCTGAAAACGCAAACCAGTTCTTCGCCGGAATGGCCACTTTTTTTGGCTTTGCTGGAGCAGCTTCAGCAATTGCCGCCAGCTGCCCCCTTGTCGCTAATCCTGGCCACGATATGGCCGCATCTGCGGACCCGGTTGCCGGAAGAAAACCGCGAAGCGCTTTCTATCTATCGGCGGGTTTTGGAATTGGCGCGGCCATACGATAAAAATATCTCTGCGTATCGCGATCAACTGCTTCTCCATCGGGAGATTGATGCGCTGGAAAAACGAAGCGACCGGGTGCACCTCTTGACCTTGCATGCCGCCAAAGGGCTGGAATTCCCGGTGGTCTTTATCCCTGGATGCGAAGACGGAATATTGCCCCTGCGAGTTGGCGACAAGCCAACCGATGTGGCGGAAGAACGCAGATTGCTCTATGTCGGCATGACACGGGCACAGAGCATCTTGCTGCTCACTCATGCACGAAAACGGTATTGGTTTGGTCAGCAACTGATCCAGACCCCTTCACCTTTTCTCGCCCGCATCTCGCGCGATCTTGTGGAACATCAGCTCGCCGCTTTGCCGGCACGGCGCCAGACGCAATTATCGCTATTTTAACATCGCAAACAATTTTTCTGCACTTGCCAGACAACGCCGGTATGATTCATTTCAGATTGCAGTTCACATCGGCTCTCGTCGATACCGGCTGATTCAGGAGGAGATCCGTTCATGCAATGGGTTGATTTGCGCAGCGATACCGTCACCCAACCGACCGCGGCTATGCGCGAGGCAATTTTTACCGCAAAAGTAGGGGACGATGTCTATGGAGAAGATCCAACAGTCAATGCGCTGCAACAGACTGTTGCCGATCTGTTTGGCAAGGAAATGGCCTTGTTCGTACCTTCCGGGACCATGAGCAACCAGATTGCCATTAAAAGCCATACCGAGCCGGGCGATGAAGTGATCTGCGAGCAAGACTGCCACTGCTTTAACTATGAAGGCGGCGGTCCCGCCTTGCTTTCAGGGGTGCAGATGCGGCCGCTCCCGGGCCGGCGCGGTATGATTGCGGTCGAACAGATCGAAAACGCGTTGCGCATGCCGAACGACCATTTTCCACACAGTCGTTTGATCACTCTGGAAAACACTCACAATCGCGCCGGCGGGACGATTTTCCCGATCGATGAGATGGAACTCATCGCCCTATTTGCCCGCCAACACAAACTGGCCGTTCACCTGGACGGTGCGCGAATCTTTAATGCCCACATCAGCAGCGGTGTGCCGCTGCGCCGTTATGGCGATTGTGTCGATTCCATATCGATATGCCTTTCCAAGGGTTTGGGTGCACCGGTGGGATCGGTGCTGGTCGGTTCTTCGCAGTTTATCCAACGCGCCCATCGGTTTCGCAAGATCTTCGGCGGCGGCATGCGTCAAGCCGGAATCTTGGCGGCAGCCGGGCTCTATGCTTTGCAGAATCATGTGGAAAGATTGCGGGAAGATCATCAGCGCGCCCGCCTCTTGGCCGAAACCTTCGCTGCAGTCGAAGGCGCTGCGGTTGATCTCGAATCGGTGCAGACCAATATCGTGATCGTCGATTTCAGCGCTGGTCGATGGACGGCGCCGCAAGCAGTGACCATTTTGCAGGAAGAAGGGGTGTTGGCTTCGGCATTTTCGACCACTCGCCTGCGCCTGGTGACCCACCTGAATTTAACTGACCTGCAAATCGATAAAACAGTGGAAACAATCAAGCGCCGCTTTAAGTGACAGTTGAAACATTTGTCGTTTTACGGCATGAAATAATTAAAGGAATAGAAAACATCGTGAGCCGGTTTGATGAAGCGGGAAAAAACGATCAGCGTCCATTACCAGAGTGAAGGAAATGGAAAATTCATTTGTTTTTACCGATTTTTTGCTTAAATTATCGGCTAGGTCCTTTTTTTTGAAAAATTCTTCTTGCACAAGCGCAAATAGCTCTCCATCGTTAAAAATAGTGCTCTGGAATGGTGTCGAATTCATCTGCGGTTGTGTACGTCGGGTCAGATGAGGATATTTGCACGGATTGCATAAGAGAAAGTGAAATATTTTTCAAAATACAGTGTTATTTCATATAGGCGCTTTTAGGCGATCAACCAAAACCAAAGGAAGTGATTCTTTCTACCAATGGCGATTGCAAAAAAGAAAAAAAGGGGAGAGACGCGTTCCAAAGAGTCGATCGAAAAGTACCTCGAAGAGATCGGCAACTTTTCACCCCTGCCACCGGAACGGGAAATCGAATTGGCCCGTCGCATCCGCAAAGGCGATGAGGATGCGTTGGACACGCTGGTCAAATCCAATTTGCGATTTGTAATCAGTGTTGCCAAAGAATATCAAGGGCAGGGGTTACCGCTGCAGGATCTCATCAGCGAAGGGAACTTGGGGCTCATCAAAGCGGCACAGCGATTTGACGAAACCCGCGGCTTTAAATTCATTTCATATGCGGTTTGGTGGATTCGACAGTCTATTCTTCAGGCACTTGCCGAGCAGTCACGCGTGGTCCGTCTGCCTTTGAATCGCGTTGGTGCGATCAACAAAGTCGGACGCGCGCTGGAAGGCCTGGAAAAGAAGTTCGGCCGCGAACCCAGTATGGATGAAATTGCCGACAAAATGGAAATGACGTCATTCGAAGTCGCCGATGTGCTCAAAACATCCGCTCGACATCTTTCGCTCGACGAGCCGTTCAAAGAGGATGAAGGAAACAGCCTTTTGGATGTGCTCGAAAGCGATCGCTATGAACCACCGGATGGCGAGTTGATGCGCGATTCCCTGCGCGACGAAATCGACAAGGTTTTAGGAACACTCAAGGATCGGGAAGCCGAAATCGTCAAACTCTACTTCGGACTCGATGGCGACCGTCCTCTGACGCTGGAAGAAATCGGCGAGTATTTTCAGCTGACGCGCGAAAGAGTGCGCCAGATCAAGGAAAAAGCCCTGCGCCGGCTGCGCCACCGCTCACGGCTCGAGCCGCTGCGCAAGTATCTCGGTTAAAAAAAGAGGCTGCCCATTTGGACAGCCTCTTTTTTTAAATTTTTCGTCTCCTGCCTTCTCCTTCAGATCCCTATCCCCGAGTTGAAGAGAAAATAGATAAAGACCGCATAGAGCAGCAGCAATAAGACACCTTCCGCTCGATTGATTTTCAAGCCGACCCAACATATCGGCCAGAAGAGCAAAGTCACTCCCAACATCACGGGAAAGTGGAAAGTCAAAATCGCCGTTTCTACTGGAATAGGCAGGATCAGCGCGACTATTCCAAGAACACACAGCGTATTAAAGATATTGCTGCCTACCGCATTCCCCACCGCAATGTCCGTTTCACCGCGCAAAGCGCCGATGGTAGAGATCGCCAGTTCGGGAAGTGATGTCCCAACGGCTACCATGGTGACACCGATCAGGATTTCGCTCACTCCCAATGCTGCTGCAATGGTCGTAGCCGAGCGCACGATCAGCGTTGAACCTAAAACCAGAACCAGCAGTCCTGCAACAGTCAGCCCGATATGCATCCACCGCCGGGATTTATCGGTTTTGGGGATTTTAACCTCACTGGCAAGGAGTTTGTCTGTGCTGCGGTCGCGGGCAATTTTTCGCAACATGAGGGCGATGAACAGCACGAATCCCAAGAACAGCACAAACCCATCTCGACGGTCGAGAATGCCGTCGAGGCTGAGCAGATAAAACAACAGGGAGGCCAGGAGCAGAAACGGCATCTGTTTTTTGGCGGTATTCTGTTGAATCGGCAACGGCCGGATTAGTGCAGACAAGCCGATCACCAGCGCCAGATTGGCGATATTGCTGCCAATGATGTTGCCCAGAGCGATATCCTTGGTATGATTGACGGCCGCTATGACGCTGACCATCATCTCGGGTGATGAGGTTCCCATTGCGACCACGGTCAATCCGACGATCAACGGTTTGATTCCCATGCTCAGGGCCAGCTGTGAGGAACCGCGAACCAACCACTCTGCACCGAAGTAGAGCATAACGACACCAAAAAGCAAGATTAGAACCACACTTAACATCGCGCCAGATCCTTTATTTTTGCAGATTTCGACTGCCGGGTTTGTACGCTGGAATGCCCCGTTTGCATAATGGACAATCAGCTGGGTTGTAGGTCTCGATATTCATGCGCAGCACCGCGAAAAAGGGCAGCGGAAACTCTGCTTTACCGCCGCTGCGATCGACGATACAGGCCACCCCGGCCACTTCTGCGATGGTTCTTGCCAGGTCGATGATTTCACCGATCGAACCGCCGGTGGTGACCACATCTTCCACACAAAGGACTTTATCCCCTTTGTCGAATTCAAAGCCTCGCCGCAAAACCATACGGCCGTCAACCCTTTCGGCAAAAACCGCACGGCAGCCCAAGAGGCGGGCGACTTCCTGGCCGACGACGATTCCGCCGACGGCAGGTGACGCGACCACATCGATTTTGGCCGATTGAAAATGATCTGCAATCACTGTGCACAACTGTTCGGCGTACCATGGGTATTGCAGGACCCGGGCGCACTGAAAGTAATTGGGACTGTGCAATCCGGAAGTCAGCACAAAATGGCCATCCAGAAGCGCGCCCGTTTTTCTGAACAAATCGAGTGCAGTTTGAGAATCCATTTTTACCTCACCGATGAAAAATGACCAGAACACGATGGCTTAACAGTTGCCACTCAGTTTTTTCTCCCGCGCCCGCTCAAGGGCATGGCGGGTTGCTTCGGCGGTCCGACGCGCTGCCTCTGCGAAATCTCTGCCGTTCGATGCATAGAGGATCGCTCGGCTCGAATTAAAGATCGCCGCACCGCCGTAGCGATCAGTGCCCTGTAGCACGGCTTGCTCCAGATCGCCGCCCTGGGCGCCGATTCCCGGGATGAGAAACGGCAAATCAGGGGCTATGGCTCGCACACCGCCCAATTCATCCGGATGGGTCGCACCGACCACCAGGCCACAATTTTCCTTGTTGTTCCATTTTTGCACCGCTGCTGCGATGCGTTCATACAAGCGCTGTTTGCTGTTGCTGAAATATTGAAAATCCTGCGCTCCGGGGTTGGAGGTCAGGCAGAGAAAAAATACACCTTTCTCCGGATCCTGTAAAAACGGTGCCACCGAGTCGAATCCCATATAGGGGTTGACAGTGAGCGCGTCGGCGTTGAGCTGATGGAAAAAGGCGGATGCATACTGTTGTGACGTGTTGCCAATATCGCCGCGTTTGGCATCGGCAATCTTGATGGTGTCCGCTGGCAGGCTGGCGAAAGTGGCCTGCAGAGTCTCCCATCCCTGGCTGCCGAGCGATTCATAAAAAGCAGTGTTGATCTTGAATGCCGCTGCCAAATCGGCGGTCGCCTCGATGATGGCCCGATTGAATGTCAGGATCGGATCAGCTTCGTTTTTGAGATGGGCCGGCAACCGGTCAGGGTCGCTGTCCAGCCCAATGCACAGCAGAGTCTGTTTGCGCTCGATCGTGTTGTGCAGCATTTGTGCAAAGGCCATAGGGTTCTCCCACCTGGGTGCTGATCGCCGGCGAACGATCAATGGTTTAGATTCAGGGTGACAAGCTGAACTTTGGGCGTTTTACCGACCGCCAGCGACAACACGGCGACTGTCGGATTTGCCTGGCCGCGCGGTTTGCTGGCTGATCCTGGATTGATAAGCAGTCCGTATGGGCTCTTGCGGATTTCCGAATGATGGGTATGGCCAAAAATAATGATCTCATGCGCAGGATCAGCGTATTCCCTGAAGACATCCACATAGTGGTATATCTGCAAGTGAAATCCGCACAGTTCGAGAACAGCAGTGGATTGCAGATGGCGGCGCACGCTGAAATCATCACAGTTGCCATATACCGCTGTAACCGGCGCAATCGCGGTCAACTCGGCCAGGACATCCATGGACCCGACGTCCCCGGCATGGATCAAATGATCCATACCGGAAAAAACCGAAAAAAGTTGCTGCGGCAGGTTCCCGTGGGTATCGGCAAGAATTCCTATTTTCATAGTTTCGCCATTGCAAACGGTCATGAAGCGAAACCCACCCAGATATAGCCCAGCAAAGCTATGGCGGCGGCGATCATCGCATAGGGCATTTGAGTGCGGATATGATCGATATGATCGGTCGCTGCGGCCATCGACGAGATGATGGTTGTATCCGATATCGGGGAACAATGATCGCCGAAAACGCCGCCGCCTAAAACAGCGGCGATCACTGCACCTGAATTCAGCCCCATCAGACCAATCATCGGCACCGCGATCGGAATCATGATGGCAAAAGTGCCCCAGGATGTGCCAGTGGCAAAGGCGATGATGCAGGAAATGATAAACAACAGTGCCGGTACCCAGACTGGCGAGACAAAAGCATTCGATAGTGAAGCCACAAACGGTCCAGTTCCCAGCGTTTTGCAGACATTGCCGATTGCAAAAGCAAACAGCATCAGCGAGGCGAGCGGTACCATGCCACCGATGCTGCTCATCAAGACCTGCATGATTTCCTTGAGCTTGAGGATTTTTTGCGCCCGATAGGCGACCGCACCGGCGAGCAATCCGCTGACCACTGACCACAACACCGACGTTGACCCTTCTCCTTGCATCAGATTGCCGTTGCCGGTGATCCACAGGCTCAGCGGCATCATGACCACCATCGTGAGAACCGGAATAAGCATGTTGACAGCCTTTGGTGTCACACCGGGTTTGCTGCTCATCTGCAGAAGATCGGTGTCGATCACAGGCTCGGCGCCGTCATTGAGCACCTGGCCGGTTTCCCGGCTTCGGCGTTCGGCCCGGCGCATCGGGCCGATATCGCGCTGCAACAGGACGCTGAGGAAAACCAAAAGGATGGCAAAAAAGGCGTAAAAGTTATACGGCATCGAGGCGACAAAGGCTTCCACCGGACGTTCGATGTCTTGCTCGGTGAGCAGGCCGATGACGAATGCGCCCCAGGCGTTGAGCGGAATAAGGATGCATTTCGGCGCCGAGGTTGAATCGCAGATATAGGCCAGTTTTTCCCGCGACAGGCGAAGTTTGTCAAAGATCGGCCGCGCCAGGGTGCCGGCGATGAGAATGCTCATGTTGGCTTCAACAAAAATCACCATGCCGGTAATCCAGGCAAGCAGTGCCGCGCTGCGGCGGCTGCGGATCCAGCCTCGTCGGGTCAGCAGTTGGACAAAACCTTCCATGCCGCCGGAAACCTGGGTAAAGGCGATCAACGCGCCGACCAGGGTGCTGAACAGGATGACGCGGGTATTCCCGGCATCGGCGAACACCATTACACAGCCTTCCAGAGCAGCGGCAAAACCGGCGATCGGGTTCCAGCCGGATAGAATCGTCCAGCCCAGCCAGATACCGATAAAGAGCGATAAAACCACCTGTTTGGTCCGCACTGCCAGGACGATGGCGATCAGCGGCGGCAGGATCGATGTCCAGCCTGGTGTAGTGGTCATGCAGTGTCCAGTCTCTACCTATTGAATTTTGTCGCAACCCATAAACGGGCGCAGCACTTCCGGCACGACCACGCTGCCGTCTGGGAGTTGGTTGTTTTCCAAAATCGCGATCATTGTGCGCGGCATGGCCACTCCGGAGGCGTTCAAGGTATGAACGAATTCCGGTTTGTCGCCTTTTTGTCTGCGAAAGCGAATGTTGGCGCGCCTTGCCTGAAAATCCTCGAAATTGCTGCACGACGACACTTCCAGCCATTTTTGGATGCCGGCGGCCCAGATCTCGATATCGTAACATTTGGCGGCGGCGAAGCTCAGATCGCCGGTGGCCAAATTCAGCACGCGATAGGGCAGTTTGAGCAGCTGTAAAACTTCTTCGGCATTCTGCAAAAGTTTTTCATGCTCGTCATAGGACGATTCCGGCGTGACGAATTTCACCATCTCGACTTTATTGAATTGATGCACGCGCATCAGACCGCGGGTATCCTTGCCGTATGCCCCGGCCTCGCGACGAAAACAGGGCGAATAGGCGGTATAGCGGATCGGCAGCCGGACACTGTCGATGATCTCGTCACTGTGCAGATTGGTCACCGGCACTTCGGCAGTGGGGATGAGAAAAAGATCATCACCGGGTATATGGTACATATCCTCTTCGAGCTTGGGAAGTTGGCCGGTCCCGAACATCGCCTGTCGCCGGGTGACAAACGGCGGAAAAATTTCCGTATAGCCCTGTTTCTGCACATGCAGATCGAGCATAAAATTGACCAACGCGCGCTCCAGACGTGCACCGGCGCCTTTGTAGCAGACAAAGTTGGCACCCGAGACCTTGGCGGCACGGCCGAAATCGATGATGTCCAAATTCTCGGCGATTTCCCAATGCGGTTTGGCCGGGAAATCGAGGGTCACCGGGTCACTCCAGGTTTTGACGATGGTATTGTGACTGGCATCGCCGATCGGCGCGCTGGCGTGCGGAATATTGGGAATACGGATCTGAATGGCATGGATCTGCTCCTGCACGCTGTCCAGTTCCGCGTCCAGTTGTTTGATACTCTCGGAGAACTGGCGCATCCGGGCAATGATCGGCGAGGCATCCTGCTTGGTTTTTTTAAGTTCAGCGATTTGCAGAGTGATGCGGTTTTGTTCGGCGCGGCCATTTTCAACCTGGGCGATTAATTCCCGACGGCGGTTGTCGAGTTGCAGCAACGCATCGAGATCGGCTTTTTCATGTTTGTTGGCAATGGCCTGTCGGACCAGTTCGGCGTTTTCACGAATGAATTTTAAATCCAGCATAACTGATTTAACCTTTCCGCATTGGTGGGCACCGATTTAAGCAGTGCTGCGCTATTGGCCTTTGAAGCGCAATATGGTTGCCAGGGTATAAAAAATGATGCGAAAGTCCATGCGCAGAGACATATTTTCGATATAATAGAGATCATATTCGAGTTTTTCTTTTACCCCTTCGATGGTGGTGTCGTATTCGCCTTTGACCTGCGCCCAGCCGGTGATGCCCGGTTGCACCTTTAGCCGGCGGGTGTAAAACGGGTATTCGCGTTTCAGACGGTCGACAAAATAAGGCCGTTCGGGCCGCGGACCGACCAGACTCATATCGCCGTCGAGCACATTGAGGAGCTGTGGAAATTCATCGATGCGCGTTTTGCGCAAAAAGCGGCCCACCGGCGTGACACGGGGATCCTTTTCTCCCGCCCAAACCGGCCCGGTGAGTTTTTCCGCATTTCTGACCATGGTGCGAAATTTATAAATGGTGAAAATGCGCCCGTTTTTGCCCACCCGTTTTTGTTTGTAAAAAATCGGTCCGGCTGAGGTCAACTTGATTGCGATCGCCGTGATGAGAAAAAGCGGCGAGAGAATGACCAGGCTGACCAGCGAAACAGCGATATCGATGATCCGTTTGGTTTTGCGCTCCCAGGAGGAAAGCAGCTGGGGCTGAATTTCGATCAGCGGAAATCCATAAATCTGTTGAGTGCGTGCCTGTCCCATCACGATGCCGTAGAGATCGGGTTCGATCTTGATCTGCACCGGCAGTTCTTCCAGCTGGCTGATCACCTGCAGCACTTTTTTCTGCGGCAAGCGGCCGAGCGAGAGAATGACCTCTTCGACCCGGTGTTTTGTCACCAGGTGTTGCAGATTCTTCAGCTCGCCGAGGACCGGAACCTGTTCGTGCTTTTCGCCCCGGTGATCGTCTTCCAAACTGACAAAACCGACCACTCGATAGCCGAGAGCCGGGAATTGGCGGATTTTTCCCGCCAGTTTGCGGGCGTTGTTGTTCCAGCCGATGATCAAGGTGTTGCGCTGGCCGATGCCAGCCTCGAGGAGCTTGCGCTGTACCGTGTGAAGCAGCAGCCGACCTCCGCCGACAAAGATGAGCATCAGCGCAAAATAACTCACGATCATCATCCGGCCGATGGTGGGCGGCTGCGAAAAATCAGTTTCCGGCTCGAAGGTGGCGATGAAAATCAACGCGATACCAAAGGCAACGGTTTTCAGAACCGTGATCAGCTCATCAAAACGCGATTTGGTGTACCACGATTGATAGAGACCAAAAAAAATGAACAAGAACATCCAGACGAGGTAAATGAGCAAAGAAATGCGCAAGAGTATTCCGGGCTCGGCAGCCACGAAAAGATGCGCTTGCGTGCGCAGCTGCAGCAAACCGAAAAAGGCCAGATTGATGGTGATCAGATCCGTGACGGCGAGGAGCAATTTTTCGATCGGTTTGGGCATGCAAAACTCTAGTTGCGTTCAATGCTTTGCCAGGTCGGCTTTTGCAGGCGAAAGAGAAAACGGAAAAAACCGACGGCCAACGCCAGATTGACGGCAGTGAAGTAATAGGGATACAAGACGAAAACCGGCAGCGAAAAGCGCTTTTCTGCCAAACAGCCGACCAAGGCAGTGCCATAAAATAGCAATTGTGCAGCAAATATCCATTGAAAAAATGGTCTGTCCAGCGCACAAGCACTCGCGATTAAAGCGATGAGCAACAAGAAAGGAACCAGCCAACGCACGATTTTATGCGACCACAAGCCAAAGGCGATAAAGCCTTTATTGGGATGCAAAAGGTCAGCGATTTGGGGCAACACTGCAAAATTGGCTGCCCCGATGCGGACTTTGCGGCGGAATTCGCCCTTGACGTCGCTGGATGGCGTCTCGTAGGCCACAGCTTCGCCGTCATAGATCACATCATAGCCTTGCTGAACCACCCGCATGGAGAGCAGAAAGTCGTCATTGATCATGCGGTCAGCTGGCAGCGGTTGATAAAGTTCTCTGCGGATGACATAGATCCCGCCGCTGGCACCAAAGACAGTGCGGATATCGCCTTCGAGCTTTTTGATGCGGTTTTCGTAATGCCAATAGCGCGCTTCGCCTTCTTTGGCGGCCGGGTTTTCTCGATCGGTGAGCAAAAGATTGCCGCAAACACCGCCTATGCGCTCATCGGACAGGTGGCGCACCAGTTTTCGAATGGCGTCCGGTTCGTAGATGGTGTTGGCGTCGGAGAAACAGAGGATTTCTCCTGTCGCTTGCGGCACCAACCTATTGAGAACGCCGGCCTTGCCTGATCTTTCGCTGAAAGCAATGACGCGCAGGTCATCGTTCTGTTGCAAGACTCGATCGGTGCCGTCTGTACAACCGTCAGTGCCGAAGAGAAATTCGATGCGCCCGCGCGGATAGTCGATGGAACGGCAGTTTTCGATTTTTTTCCTGATGACGGCTTGTTCGTTATGTGCCGAGATGACCATGGTAACAGTGGGCAAATCGCTCCGCTCGGTTAAAGACTTCCGGCGTGCCAGTCGATGCCAGATGAGCAGCAGCAAGAAATAACCGCAATAGGTGTAAAATATTAAAAAGACAGTGATCCAGAACAGCACGACAGCGAACATTTACCGGCCTTGGTTACTCAAGAGTGAACAGCTTTTGATAGACTCGATCGATTTGCTCGGCAATCGATTCCCAGGAAAATGCTTCTTTGCTCTGAATATACGCGTATTCTCCCATTTTTTCAAGCACTTCGATATTTTGCATGGCAACAACAAGATTCTTGACCAGATCGTCGATATTTTCCGGCTCGCATAGAAAACCGTTTTTGCCGGGTTGAACCACTTCCTGTAAACCGCCGACTCGGGTCGCCAGCACAGGCCGCCGGGCGCCAAAAGCGAGATAGAGAATGCCGCTTTGATAGATCTGCCGATAGGGCAGGGCGACCAGATCCGCCGCCGCCAGGTAGAGCGGCAAGCGATCGAGGGGGATGTAGCGGATATCGGCGAGTATGGACTCTTGTAGACCGAGCTGATCGATCAACTCCTGATAGAGGGCAAAGTCTTCTTTGGCTTCTCCGGCAATCAGCAAAAAAAGATCGGGCAGCTTTTCCCTTGCTTGTGCAACAGCTTTAAGCAGCAGATCGAGGCCCTTGTACCTGCGAATATAACCGCAAAACAGCACAACGCGGTTTTCGATCGCAACGCCGAGTTGACGGCGTGCGCTGGTTTTATCCGGCATGCTGCCAGCCAGATCGGAATACTCGCCGTGCGGAATGACGACCGTTCGTTTTGAATCGCAGTTAAACTTTTGCAAAAAGATCTGCCTGTTGTTTTCCGCGTGTGCGATGATAAAATCGAATTGCTGATAGAGCTCCAGCAACGCCCGAGTCACTCTTCCGCGCTCGAAATGCATTACATCATGGGCCGACAGCACGAAACGGACATCTCGTTTTTGAAAAAAACGCAGCAAACACAGTTCGACTGTCGGGATTTTAATCTCGTGCCAATGAACGATGTCAGGCCGGCGGGTGCGAATTGTTTTTGCCAATCGCCAAAGCGTGTGTAAATACACAAAGCCTTTGCCGTAAAATGATTTGATGCGATAATGGGGCTTGAGCACAGGGTGAACCGTAAAATCCATCTCTCCGATCATCTCATTCTCGCCTGTGGTCAGCAATTCGATATCGATGCCGCGTTGCGCCAGAGATTTGCTGAGAAAAAAGATAAAGTGAGCGATGCCGCCGCGGCCGCTGGTGTCGAATTGCAGGACCTTCATCTCAATTGCGATCCTTTTTGATTTGCCTCTGCAGTTTGCTGATTTCTGTCTTCCAGTCGATGATCGGAGCGATGGCAGTGCTCTCCATGTGGGTGGCGATGGAGGGGATGGGTGTCCACAGTTGGTAACGCCGACCGCAGAGCAGCTGCCGCCACCCATACCACCAGGCCTTGGCGTAAGCGGTTCGCAGCAGACGGTCTGTCAGACCGCAGTGAAGGAAAAACGTAAAATCGAAGGCGCGCATCTTGGTCAAAGCCATCCAGATACTGACATCATAATTGCCGTTGATATAGGACATAAAAAGCGGCCGTGTTTTTTGCAGCACATGGCGGCGAGTCATAAAAGTCATGCAGGTGGAGTTGGCTTGCCGCCAATGGCGTTGAGCGGTTGCACGCACCTTGACAGGATGCTGGTGAAAAGCAAGTGTATAATAATCCAAATGGTCATAAGGGGAGACAAAATCGATCTCCTGGTTTTCTCGCATCAGCCCGACGAGTTCGACAAGACGATCGGGCAGGTAGAAATAGTCGTCTTCGGCAAAATACACCAGCTCGCTGTCAGTCTGGGTGCAGAGTATCTCGATCTGCCGTGCGAAGGTGCCGGTGTTGCCGACTCCCGGCAAGGATTCACACACCAGCTCTTCGGGCGAAAAGAGCGACTCGAAGAGTTTTTGATAGCGAGGAGGGCAGTTGTCCAAAAGAGCCCAGATTTTGACCTCGAGTCCGTTCAGCCCAGCCTTTAGAGAACGCAGACAGGTTTCCGCCAGCCGGTATTTGTCGTCTGCAAACACCAACGGTGTTTTTGATACCTTTGGGTGTATGCGATAAACGATTGCGATGTCACAATTTCGGTTTGCCATGCTAATGACTTCCTGTGGCAGATGTGAAATACCAGAGCAAAGTCTGAAGGTAACGGTTTCTGAATTCGGCGGCGCCGGCGAACCGCCGAAAACCCAATCGGGCAAGAGCAACGCCGACAGTACCGAACAGCAGGCGCAGGATTACGCCGAATACAAGGATGATTTTTACCAGCATTCGATAAGCAGCGCCGTGATACTTGCGGATGTATTTGTGGTGGCTTTTGTGCAGCTCGATGAACATGGCGACAGAATTCTGTCTGGTGCTCTGTTCTCCATAATGAATAATTTCCGCGCCCGGGAAAAAAAGATTGCGGTAGCCGGCCTGTTTGGCGCGATAACACCAATCGGTTTCCTCGGCATACATAAAAAATTGATCATCCATCGCGCCGATTTGCTCGATCACCCTGCGTCTGACCATCAAAAAAGCGCCGAGGATGACGTCGACCTCCCGCTCGCTCTGGTAGTTGAAATGAGTCATAAAGACCGCACCGAACAACGGGACTTTGGGAAACAACGCATAGAGATAAAAATTCTCGGATAAAAAATTGATCCAGTTGGGAAAACCGCGGCAGGAACGCTGCAGGGAGCGGTCAGGATTGAGCACCCGGCAGCCAACAAAGCCGGCATCCTCGTGGTGGTGTAGAAAATTCAATGTCTTGTCGATCGCACCGTCCAGCGCTGCAATATCTGCATTCAGCACGAGAAGAACCGCTCCGCGGCAGATTTTTATGAATTGATTGACGGCGGCTGCGTAGCCGCGATTCTGTTCATTGGCGACCACATGCACGGCCGGAAAGTCGCTGGCCAACATGGCCAGTGAGCCGTCGCTGGAAGCGTTGTCGACAACGATCACTTCGTATTCGCCAAAGCGCGGTTCAGCTGCGATCGATTTCAGACAGCCCTGCAGAAGGTCGCGCGTATTGTAATTGACAATACCGATGGAGAGTTCTGGACGTTGGTTCATGGTTTATCCATCTGATGAAATCGACTCTTTCCTTTCGCGTTGGCGCCGCGACAGCACCGCGCGAAATGCCTGACCGATCTGCTGTTTTTCGACAGGGTCGAACAACATGCGGTTGATGGCCAACGCCAGCGCCAGGAATCCCACCAGCGCTGCAAGCGGGCCGATCCAACCGAGAAGGTGAATCATCTCGATCCCGATGAACGCCAGCAAAAACAGAACTATTTTCATGAACGCTCGATGTTGTCGACCACTCAGGGATTTCCAGGTCAAGGCGGCGAGGAGAAAAACGCCGAGCGTGTTGAGCAACAATTTGGCCCATGCCGCACCGTGGATCATGAATCGGCTGATCAAACCGTGCTGAACGACAAAGCCGATGACCAGCATCAGCAGGATATAGAGGGTGTTGCGCCGCTGTCGCTGTTGTGAATTGTTGTAATCAATGAGAAAGAACGCGAGGAAAAAAACGCTCTGGCTCCAGATCAAAATTTCGAAAGGGCGACCGCTGGCGGCGAAATCTGCTCCGTACAGCAAATTGATGAGCAGCGGCGCGAACAGGGTGCTCACCATGCCGATTGAAATCCCGATGAGCAAAAGGATTTTCAATCCCAGGCCGAACAGCTGGTCGAGATCCGGTGAGCCGGCCTGATTGCCACGCGCCAGCAAAGGATAGATCGTGGTTGTGATGGCAAAAGGGATAAAAGCCATGGGTGCGGTGAGGCGGAATGCGGCGGAATAGAGGCCGACCGCTTCCTCACCCCAGAAATGCTGAAGGAAGAGCACGTCAAGTCGATCATAGACGAGCATCATTGCGAGATAGAGCGCCAAAGGAAAGGATTCGCGCATCAGCCACTGCAAAACCTTGCGGTCGGGGCTAAAGGAGATGCGGTTATGGCGGAAAAACACGACCAGGGTGGCCAAGAGGCCGGGCAGATTGGCCAGCACGTAGCAGGCGAGTATCCAGACGGTATCGGCTCTCAGCCAAACCAGCAACAGGACGATTGCTGTCTGGACCACGCCGTCGATCAGTTGAAAGAGCACAGGGTATTTAATCTGCATATCGGCATAAAAAACCGATTCAAAAGCGACGCGCACAGTGCTGGATTTGGTGGTGACAAAGAGGGTCAGCGATAGAATCAAGATGGCCGAGCGCAGAAGAGGGTCGTCAAACGCCAGGCCAGCGTATAGGTTGGCGGCGATAAAAGCGATTAACGCGAACACGACTTTAATCGTCAGGGCATTGGACCACACGGCATCAAGTCGGCTGCGGTTTTTGGATATTTCGCGCACCAACACGGGCTGCATGCCGAAATCGGGCAGCAAGGCAAAAAAACCGACAAAAACCAGGGCATAAGAGAACACGCCAAAGGTTTCCTTGCCCCAATAGCGGGCCAGCACCACGATAGTGATCATGTTAAAACCCAGGGCGGCGATGCGGCCGGCGAGGATATAGAAGGAATTTTGCGTTACCTTGCGCGCGATCAGAGTCACGAGTGATTCCGTTGATTAATTGAACAACTGGGTTGCAAGCCTACTCGTTAACTGCTCCTTGTTGTGGATTTTGGGCCAGGCGATTGAGCACCACCGAGAGTCCGATGATGATCCAGAAGACAATGCCAAAAAAATAAGTGGTAATGGTCGGTTCGAACAGCGAATGGACAAAAGCGGCCAGGGTGGCGCAGAGAAATCCCCAAGCCAGGAGATTGCTCGTCGGATTTTCAATACGGCGGCATGAACGGATTTGCAGCATCAGAACAGCGGCAAAGAATCCAGCAAAGAGCAAAAACCCTGGCAGACCGATTTCCGACAACAATTCCAAAACCAGGTTGTGGGCTTTGGTATAAAAGACCGGCGACAGTTTTAAATGGATATGAAAATCGACGTTGCCCAGTCCGACGCCAAACCAAGGATTTTCGCGGAACAGCCGCCAACTCTCCAGCCACAGTTCCAGCCGGGTGAGAACCGAAGCGCTGGTTCGAAAATCGACCAGCCCGGCAAAAACAATGCGGCTGGATGGATTCAGATAGATGGCGATGGCGACAAGGAGGGAAAACGGCAAAATGAGCAACAGTTTTTTCAGGCTGCGAAAGCGGAAAAGGACAACCAGAAAACCGACAAACAAAGCCACCACGCCGCCGCGCGATCCGGTCAGAAACAGACAAGTCAACATGAGAAAGATCACGGCGCCCAGTGAGAGCCTCTTATTGGTCGACAGGGACGGAGTAAATAGTCGCGGCAATCCCAGACCGATCAGGACGACGTAAAAAGCGGCGATATAATTCGAGCTGCCGAAACTGAGGTGGATATTTTTGCGGCGGATGGTTTCGAGCAGATCGCCCTGATTGAACATCGTGATGAGCTGGATAACGGCAAGCACCGTTCCCCAAAACATGAGCAGTTGCACCAAGTTGATGATCTGTTCGCGAGTCTTGACAAAGCGGAGAACGATCTCGAACACCAGCAAACCGGCCAACAGATTTTTAAACAGCGCCAGGCCGCGCAGGGGATCTACGGCTTTGAAGACGGTCAGGAGACAAAATCCAAGAAAGATCAGGAACCACTTTTCCACGGTCGCCAGAGAAATGTGCAGCAGATCGCTGCGCATAATCGCCCGCAGCACAAGCGACACCACGACCACAAAAAAGATCAGGTCAACGACGAAAAGCTGGGGTATTTTGCTGGCCAGGGGCAGGTTTGAAATCGAACCAAAAAAAATACTGAACAAGATCAGAAAAATCGCGTGCAACGGATTGCGCTCGATCAGCGCAAAAAGCAGGAGAAAAACAACCGGCATCAGCAGAAGGAGCAGCCATTCCTGGCGGATGATAGTGAGCACCATCAGCCCCGCCTGCACCAGGATCAGACGCCAGAAAACACGCTTGTTCCATGTTGCCGGCGCTGCGGTTTGTCCGAGATTTGCTGACATTGCAAATCAGCCTCGTGTCTTCTTGCGCTGAAAATCCCGTCTAACAGTTGAAAAAAGTTGGGAGAGTTGTCGATGGCTTTGCGCATCCTCGTTTTTCAGGCGTTCAAGATACTCTTTGCCGAATGCATAAGCCGAGGTTATGATCAAACTGACGGCGCCCCAGAGCAGAACAAAAATAGCGCGTTTCGGTTTCGACCGCTTGATCGGCGCCACCGCTTCATCCAGCACCTGGACAGTCGGTGTGTTTTTCGCCTCTTCAATTTTTGCGGTTTCATATTCCGGCAGAAGGAATTCCATCAATTTCATCTGCAGGCTGAACTCGCGCAACAACCTGCCATACTGAGTGACCAAATCCGGTACTTTTTCGATCGGCAACAAAACATCAGCATTTTTTAGGTCATCGTCGGCGTCAAAACTGCCGCGTTTGATCTGCGCATATTTCTGGTTCATTTCTTCCAGTTCGCGCTTGCTGCGCAAATAGTCCGGGTGGGTTTCATCCAAATAGGAGCGCTGCAGCTTCAGATCGATCTCTTTGCTGATGATTCGCGCTTTCATCTCGGCCAGCACTTCGATGACCGCTTTGATTTGTGCCTCGAGAGCAACTGCACCGTTTTTCTGACTGAAAGCTTTCATCGCTTCTTCCGCACGATGCAAATCCTCCAGGTTCTGGTGATAGCGGTTCTCGATAAACAGACGGTCATTGCGCGCTTTCTCGCTTTTAAGCTGCCGATTGATTTCATCCAGGCGGCGAATAAAAAAATTGGCCATATCGCGCGATGTCGTACGGGCTTCTTCTCTTTTTGCTGATGTGGGAAAGGTTTTGGTGGTCGCCGAAGCAGAAAGCGTGATAGTCTCTTCTTTGGTGATCTCGAAGGTGACGTGGTCGCGCAAGGTCAGGATTGCTTTTTCGATGTTTTTGACTTTATAACGATTGACGAGGTCGAACTTTTCGACCACCGATTCCATCATGGTGCGAGAATTCAGGATCGCGAGAAAGAGATTCGCTTCATCGCTGACATTGCCGATTCCCATTCCCCCTATTGGCAGATTGCGCAGAAACGAGGAGATGCCCATCGCCCCTTCTTCTTTCGGTGGCAGGATCGTTGTGTGGGCGGTATAAGTTTGCGGCATAATCAGGCTAAAGGCGGCTGCGATAAGGCAGACGATAAAAAAGTTGATCGCGATCAGTTTGCGCCATTTAACCAGAACAGCCAAGTAATCTAAAAGATTGGCCTGAGTGTTTGCCATTGCGGGGTTCCGAATTAGAGTACAAGATCACCACAATATTTGCGCTGGATAGTGGATTTGGTTTAGGCCGATGATTTTCGACTGCATTGGACACGGTGTCTGCATGAGTAAATGCCCTGATCAGCAGCAGACTTGCACATTGGCCGACCTTCAATGTCAATATTTTTTCTGCTAAAGTCAAATGCTTTGTCTGTTTATTTGGGCAGAAGGTTCGACGAACCAGCTGTTCAATGGGTGTTTCAACCGGTGAACGCAGCATCAATCGCCCATTCAGGGCTCGATCAAAAAAAGTTTGCCAACGCCCGGTTCGATGCGACCGGTGTTCAATGTGTTGGTATTCAGGCCGAGTGTGCGGCTGAGGTCAGGATCAAAAATTCGCGCGATCCTCTGAGCGTTGAAGGTCAACTGCAAGGTAAAAGATTCGGCTGAATCAACGCTTTTGTTCACCACCAAAAGATAGCGTTCCCGGCCTTGTTTTGGAGCCATCACGCTGACCAATGCGCGCTCGCTGTGCGTCCCCTGGATATCTCGGACAATTTGTTCGCCAGCTCGGCTGCTGTTGTATTCTTCTGTTGTCGCTCTGCGCTTAAAGGCTTGCAGACCCTTTTGATTGTTTGGCCAAATGCGCTGTTGGCTGTCGGCAGGGTGCAGGATCGCGATCGGTTCGAGCTGCATCAGCAGCGGTCCCAGACGATGCAGCGTCAGATTGAGGGAGCGAACTTTGGTAAAGATCGATGTTGGTTGGGCGGCAGCATTGAGAATTCCCTCCTGGCACTCCAGGGCTGGGGTTTCCACCAGGGTGTAATAGACAATGCCTTTGGCGCCGTAAGCAATTGCCGAATAGACCTGCCAGCTGATTTCCGGCATGGTCGGTTTTTTTATTTTAAAACTCCGTGATTCGGACATTTGAACGATCAGCCAGAATGGAATGCGGTGTTGCGGGGTGCTGTATTGGTCGATCTTGTTTTTGAGCATCTGCAGGTTGTGATAGAAATTGTTGCGCACGCCGCGGTGAATGAACGGATAAAAATCGACGCTGAGCACCTGATCGTCGACCATCGATAGATAGCGATCGAGATAGCGTTCGTAAGATTGCTCGTCACTGCCATACTTTTCTATAAAGCATGGACTGTCGTCTGCGGCATAGAGGGGAAAAAGATTGACATAGGCCAATTTGTCCGGGAATTGCGTGCGGATCATCTTGCTCATCTCTTTGATATTGGCAAACTCGTCATCGCTGCACGGTTCATCCCAGACAAAGTAGCCGATGATCTCTGGTTGCTCCATTTCTCGCAGTGTGCGGATAATCGCATGCTGTTGATTCTTGGCCGCCAGATTTTTAAATGTGCGGTCGTTGGCCGGGGTTGGCCAACCCTCATAATGCAGGATGGCCTGCAGATTGATTTGCCTGGCAGCGCGCAGACTGTCGAGCATCTGGCGCATTCGGCTTGCCTCATAGCGGCTGCCGCGGTCGAAGTTGATCACAAAGTCGATGTCCGCACGATCGATTTGCAGGTAGAATTCCGCATTGTTGACATTGCCAATGCCGACGCCGCCGATTAAAATGTTCTGTTGTTTCCACGGCGTTGTTTGACTGATGCCGGCCAAGGGCAGGCAAAGTGCGACCAATATCAGCAGCACAAAAGGTTTTGCATTCATGGTTATACACCCCCCTTTAATCTGGTCTTTCGCACCAAAAAGAGCGCCAGCAGGGCAAAAACCGCCAGGGAAACGAGCTGACCGCTGACCTCGCCCCAGTGCAGTCCGATGCCTTTTGGCAGGCCGGCAAAAAAGGCATAGGCAGCGATCAGCACGCCGATGATGCCCTCGCCGGCGATCAATCCGGATCCGAGGAGGATACCCTGCTCGTTGCGTTTTCGCACCATTTCCTCATCCGGGCGAGCCTTTTTTTCGATGAAATAGCGAATCGTGCCGCCGATAAAAACCGGGGTCATGGTCGACAGGGGCAGATAAATGCCGACGGCGAATGGCAAAGACGGTATGCCGAGCAACTCCGATGTGCCTGCCAGTGCCGCACCGGTGAGCACCAGGCCCCACGGCAGGTCGGCTTGCAATACCCCTTCGATCACGGTCTTCATCAGGGTTGCCTGCGGCGCCGGCAGTTCTTGTGAACCAAAAGAAAATGCCCGGCCCAACAGCCACACTGCGGCGGCGATAAAAAAAGCTGAAGTGGTGGCACCGATGATTTCGGCCAGCTGCTGCTTGCGCGGTGTGGCGCCGATGATGTAGCCGCATTTGAGGTCCTGTGAGATGTCACCAGCGATGGATGAGGCAACACAGACCACCGTCCCGACTGTGAGGGCGGCGGCTTTGCCGAAGTCATCGGTCCAGCCCAAAGCGTAAAAAATGAGGCTGGTTCCCAACAAAGTCACGATCGTCATTCCTGAAGTCGGATTCGAGGAAACACCGACCAGACCAACGATGCGCGAGGACACGGTGACGAACATGAACGAAAAGACAGCGATACACAGAGCGCCGATTATTCTGACCAGGATATGGGAACCGATTCCAAGAACATGCGGGGTAAAGACGATCGCCAATACCACCGCCAAGGCGCCGATAGCCACGACAACCATGGGCAGATCGCGATCGGTGCGGAGCACTGCGGTCGCAGTTGCACCATTCTTGCGACGCAATTCACCCAGACCGATGCGGAGAGAGTCGAACATCGTCGGCAGCGCTTTGATTACGGTTATGATGCCGGCAAACGCCACCGCCCCCGCTCCGATGTAGCGGATATAGCGGGTCCAAATCTGCTGCGCCGACATGTCGCGTATCAACATCTCGCTTTCTGGAAACAGCGGTTGCTCCAGCCCGTGGCCGAACAGCTCGATCAGCGGGATGATGCCGATCCAGGAGAGCAAACCACCGGCCACCATGATAGCGGCGATGCGATAGCCGAGAATATAGCCGACGCCCAGCAGCGCCGGCCCCGCCTCGAGGCCGATTTCCGCCTTGCGCGGCACGGGCAATTTAAGACTCAGCGTTTCTGGCCAGAGGTGGAGAAATCCGGTAAATAATTTGTATACCGCTCCGACTCCCAATCCCAGAAAAACATTCTGCGCCCGGGCACCGCCTTCGTCGGCGGCCATCAGCACTTGCGCCGCGGCAGTGCCTTCGGGATATGGCAAAGTCCCATGTTCTTTAACAATAAGAAATCGGCGCAGCGGAATCATGAACATCACACCCAGGACGCCGCCAAGAACCGCCAACACGCCGATCTGCAGCAGCGATGGGTCAAAACCCCATAAAAACAGTGCCGGAATCGTAAAGATGATGCCCGAAGCGAGCGATGAACTGGCTGAACCGGTGGTCTGGGTGATGTTCTGTTCGAGAATGTTGGCTTCGCCAAAGAGCGGCTTGAGCAGGCGAAAAGCAGCTACTGCCACGATTGCCAGCGGGATGGCGGTGCTGATGGTCAAACCAACCCGCAAACCCAGATAGGCGTTGGCAGAACCAAAGATAATGCCGAAAAGAATGCCGGCAATAACTGCTCTAAAGGTAAAATCCCTGAGGTGCACCTCCGGTGCAATATAGGGTTTGTGCTCTGACATAGATGAACCTTTCTTAAGCGTTGGTGGCCAAATCGTCTTTTGCTGTTGTGCACCGGATCGTCAAGGGTATCGATTTTTACAGAGTTGACCAAACCTGATCCACAGCGCGATTTCCGCCGGATCGATTGCGATGGCTGCTCTGCTGTGGTTTAGTGAACGAGAAACTGTACAAGCGAATGTTCGTTCAATAACATAAGCATTTTGATCAGTTTAATCAAGGGTAAACCACATGAGGGCGCAAAGGCGTTATAAAATTTGCAGCCGGGAATGAAAACGGTTGGCTTTGGCAGCCCTTTTGGGCCGGCAAGACATCAAGGGTGCTCGCTGAACATTGGAGATTTTAATTGCATTTTATCATGGGAAAGGCTATATTTTACATTCATTAACATCGGGTAATCCGTTCCGGTTTGCCGACAATGCAAAACAGCTTGATATGACCATTGCGAAAAATATAGAAAGAGTTCGACTGGAGATCGCAGCAGCTTGTGAGCGATCGAACCGCAAGTCGGCAGACGTTCAGGTGGTGGCGGTCAGCAAAACGGTTGCCGTTCCGAAAATCATCGAGGCGATTGCAGCCGGAGTGACGATAATCGGTGAGAATCGCGTCCAGGAGGCGGTTGAAAAATCCCGATCCATCCACGAACCGGTCAGCTGGCACTTGATCGGGCACCTGCAGACCAACAAGGTCAGACGAGCTCTTGAGTTTGCCGCAGTTATCGAAACCCTGGACTCATTGCGTTTGGCGGCAGCTATTCAGCAACAAGCCGAACTGCTCGATCGAACGATCGATGTGTTTGTCCAGGTCAACACGTCAGGCGAAGAGACAAAATTTGGGCTTGCGCCTGACCAGGTTGGCGAGTTTATCGGTCGACTGACGGCCTTTGATCGTGTGCGGGTGATTGGACTCATGACGATCGCTCAGTTGGTCGGCGATGCAGAAAAAGCAAGGCCGTCTTTTCAACTTTTGCGCAAATTGCGCGACTCGATCAATTCCCAACGCGGCAACAAATCGCAGATTCCGTTTTTGTCAATGGGAATGACCAACGACTATACGGTCGCGGTTGAAGAGGGGGCCACCCATGTGCGCATCGGCCGTGCCATCTTTGGCGAAAGATAACCGACTAAAGGATCGAAACTGATGGGTTCACTCTTTATTGCTCTGGCAGATCTTTTGCATTTGTTGTTCACCCTTTTTACCTATGCGGTTATTGCCCGCGTGTTGGTGTCCTGGTTGTCGGTGCGACACGACTCATCACTTGTCGCCTATTTGTATAAAATCACCGAGCCGGTGCTGGCGCCGATTCGGAAGCTGATCCCACCTGTCGCAGGGTTGGACCTGTCGCCAGCCGCAGTGATTTTGCTGATTCATTTTTTGGATCGCTTTTTGGTTGGAACGCTGCGCCAGTTGGCGTTGACGTAATTCATCAGTCAATAAAGTCGGAGATTTGTCGTGAAGCTGACGCCTCTGGATATCCGCAAACAGGAATTCAAAAGGGTTCTTCGCGGACTGGACCCTGATGAAGTGGAAGCCTTTTTGGGCATGATGGCGGATGAATTCGAGATGCTGATTCGGGAAAAGAATCAGCTGAACGATGAACTGATCAAATTGCGCACGCAGCTCCAGGACTATCAACAGGTCGAGAGCACTTTGCGCGACACTCTGGTCAAAGCGCAAAACACAGTCGAAGAATCGCGGACAAACTCCCGTCGCGAAGCTGAAATCATCATCCACGAGGCAGAATTGCAGGGTGAGCACATCATCAAAGAAGCCAAAGAATCGCTTGTGGAGATGCGAAACGACTTGCACATGTTGCGTCTGCAGAAAGAATCCTTTGCGAAGCGGCTGCATCATTTGCTCGAGTCGCAGATCGAGTTGCTCAAAGTGATGAACATGGATGATGTCGGATTCGAGGATCTGGAAAAGGACCTGGAAGAGCCGCCGCCATCTGAGCCGAGCAACCGAACCCCTGCTGCTGCCGAACGCATGCCGATTAACCGACCGCAGCCCAAACCCGCTTCGGACCTCTTTGACGAAGAATCCTTCAGGGGCGAGCGAGCTGAACCCCGCATCATACGCGATGAGACCTTGACGCGCCATGTTCCGGATGCAGACAGCGAAGAAGACATCATCTCGCGCCGTGAAGATGATAATCAAACTCTGTCCGATCAGGTGATCATTTAGTTGTGCAGAATTGTCATCGCGAAAATCGCCGCAAATCTATGAGGGTCAATCAGGGGATGCGAGGAGGTCGTATGGCCAGGTGTATGGCTGTGATTATCGGGTTGCTTGTTGTAGTGGCGGGGTGTGGTCATCAAGCGGCGTTTCGCCCTGATGAAGTGAGCCAGGGTCAGACGGTGAGTATCCAGATGACAAATGGCCGCTCGGTCGAGGGAACGGTTGTACGGATTGAAAACGATGTCCTGGTCGTTGTCGATGAGACCAACAACAGCTGGCGGGCTCGCAAAGAATCCATCGCCGCCATAACCGGCCCCGAACCGGTGCGAGACGATTGGGGCACTATCATCGGCGAACGCGACATTGCAGCAGCAAAAGGCAACAAGAATATGTGGACCTATACGATCAGCGGCGCATTGCTCAGCATGGGGACAAGTTTTTTCATCACCAGCATGGCCTCCCGCTCGATCGATAGCGATGACCGAAACCCGGTTCTCATCGGTGGAACTGCAGCGGGAACCGCTGTTGGCGCCTTTCTTTTTAGCCGCCTCGGTGCGCGCAAAGATCGCCAGGCAGCAATTGCAACCGTAAACGCTCAGCGCCGTGATACAGTGAAAGAAGAAATTCTGCTGGAAAAAGAGAAAACCGAATCCCTGCAGCAGCAAATTGAAGCATTGAAAAAGCAAATACAATAACGATTTGAGCGGTTTAAGGGTTGACAGTAAAGAATAGGGTTTTGCAGGCCTCTGCCCATGTCGCAGCGCGCTTTCCGAGGCCATTGGATTGTGGTCTCATTCTCGGAACCGGCTTGGGCGATATTGCGGCAGCAGTCGATAAGCCGGTGATCATTCCCTATAGCGAGATACCGCACTTTCCACAATCAACCGTCGCCTTTCATGCGGGAAAGCTTGTCCTGGGAAATCTTGCAGGACAAGCTGTTTTTCTTATGCAAGGGCGATTCCATTTCTATGAAGGTTATTCGATGCAGGAGATTACCTTGCCGGTGCGTGTGATGCATCAACTCGGCATCCGCAAGGTTATGATCACCAATGCTGCAGGCAGTATTCGTCCGCATTTGCTGCCGGGCACAATAGCTGAAATTGCAGATCATATCAATTTGATGGGTGACAACCCATTGATCGGTCCCCATGATCCATTTCTGGGTGAACGATTCCCGGATATGAGCGAACCTTATAGCGTTGCGTTGCGCCAATTGTTGCGACTGACAGCCAGTGAAGAGAACATCGACTTGCCCAGGGTGGTTTACGCGGCGGTAAGCGGCCCGAGTTACGAGACTGCCGCTGAGATTCACATGCTGCAGATGATCGGTGCTGATGCAGTAGGCATGTCGACAGTGCCCGAAGTTCTGGTGGCCAGACAGTTGGGCATGCAAGTGGTTGGTCTATCGGTTCTTACCGATCAATCCTTGCCCGAGGCGATGCAGCCCATTTCTCATCAGATGGTGTCGGATATTTCGCGGCAGGTGAATCCTCAGGTTACCCGACTGATCCTTGGATTTCTTGCCAAGTTAGAACGGGAGAAATAAGATGGCCGCAATCGGAATAATCGGTGGTTCCGGTCTATACGCAATGGATGAAGTTAAACTGATACGCTCGGTTTCCATGGATACGCCATTCGGTCTTCCGTCTGATGAATTGGTCGTTGGCAGGATGGGCGATCGCGAGGTCGTATTTCTGGCGCGGCATGGGCGCGGCCATCGGTTGTTGCCCACCGAAGTCAATGCGCGGGCCAATATCTATGCACTCAAGACTTTGGGTGTAAACTGGATAATATCGGTTTCAGCGGTGGGATCGCTCAAGCCTGAACTGCGGCCGATGGATTTTGTCATCGTCGATCAATTTTATGATCGCACCAATCAAGCCAGAGGATGCACCTTTTTTGGCGACGGCATAGTTGCCCATATCTCTTTTGCCCATCCGGTTTGTCCACAACTGGGCGGCGTGTTGCAGCAGGCGGCAAGGGCAGTGGGGGTGACAGCTCATGTCGGCGGTACCTATGTGAATATGGAAGGCCCGGCGTTTTCCACTCTGGCCGAATCGCAGATTCACCGCCAACTGGGCATGAGCGTGGTCGGCATGACGCAGATGAATGAGGCGCGATTGGCGCGCGAAGCGGAAATTTGCTATGCCACTCTCGCGATGGTAACGGATTACGATTGTTGGCATGAAGAGATTGACCAAAACGTATCCGTCGAGCTCATTTTGGACAATTTGCATAAAAGCGTGGCAAATGCGCGCGCACTGGTCAAACATGCAGTTGCCCACATCGATTTATCTTGTGACTGCTCTTGCCATCACGCCCTGCAAAATGCGATTGTTACCGACAAGAAAATTTGGCCTGAAAAAACCGTTGACAAGCTCAGGCCGATTCTGCAAAACTATCTCTGATTATCAGGGGTGTTTGGCCCCCAAACACCGAAGACATTGAAACTTAAAAGAATGCTGCGACTCATGTACGATCCTTTGCCTGAAAAATTGTCCTTGCCGGAACTCGATAAAGAGATTCTCAAGTTTTGGGAAGAAAACCGCATTTTTGAACGGAGTATCGCCGAGCGCGACGCAAACAATCCTTTTGTTTTTTATGAGGGACCGCCAACGGCCAACGGCCGTCCCGGCATTCACCATGTGATTTCGCGAACGGTCAAGGATGCAGTGTGCCGCTTGAAAACCATGCAGGGATATCGAGTCGAGCGAAAAGCCGGTTGGGATACCCATGGCCTGCCGGTCGAGATCGAAGTCGAAAAACAGCTCGGACTGGATGGCAAAGATCAAGTCCTCGAATATGGCGTGGCTGAATTCAACGCCAAATGCCGCGAAAGCGTTTGGAAATATAAACAGGAGTGGGACGAACTTACCCATCGCATGGGGTATTGGATAGATCTGGGTAATCCCTATATCACCTATCACAACGACTATATCGAATCGGTATGGTGGATCCTCAAAGAGTTGTGGAACAAGGGGCTGATCTACCTCGGGCACAAGATTTTGCCCTATTGTCCTCGTTGTGAAACACCGCTGTCGAGCCATGAAGTTTCGCTGGGTTATGCGGATGTCGAAGATCCCTCTATTTTTGTCAAAGCGAAAATTAAAGGACAAGACAACACCTATTTTCTGGTCTGGACGACCACGCCCTGGACGCTGTTGTCCAATGTCGCTCTGGCTCTGAACCCGGAAGTTAAATATGTCAAAATTTCACATCAAGGTGAGCAACTGATCCTCGCTGAGGCTCGTTTGATGGTGCTGGATGGAGATTACGAGATTCTTTCGTCCTACAGCGGCCAGGAGCTGGCGGGCATGGATTACGAACCATTTTTCACCTATGTCAAAACAGACAAAAAGGCACATTACACCGTTCTCGGTGATTTTGTCACCACCACAGATGGTTCCGGAATCGTCCATATCGCTCCGGCTTTTGGCGAAGATGATTATCAGCTGGGGATCAAATATGATTTGCCCGTAGTTCGGCCAGTCGATCACAGCGGACAATTCACGGCTGAAATCACGCCCTGGGCCGGGCGGTTTGTCAAGGATGCAGACAAGGAGATCATCAATACGCTCAAGCGCGAAGGTGTGCTGTACAAAACACAAAAGATATTGCACAGCTATCCCCATTGCTGGCGCTGCAAAACGCCGTTGCTCTACTATGCGCGGGAATCCTGGTACATCAAAACCACTGCCGTTAAAGACCGCTTGTTGGCCAACAACGAAAAGATCGCCTGGTACCCCGCCGAGGTCGGTGAAGGCCGTTTTGGCGAGTGGCTGAAAAACAATATCGATTGGTCGCTGTCGCGCGATCGTTTCTGGGGTACACCCTTGCCGATCTGGCAGTGCAAGTCATGCGGCCACGAGATCTGTATCGGCAGTGTGCAAGAATTGCGCGACCTGGGAAATGATGTGCCGACCGATCTCGATCTGCACAAGCCGCATGTCGATGCCGTTTTCATCGATTGCTCCAAATGCGGCAGTCAGATGCAGCGGGTGCCCGAAGTGATCGATTGTTGGTTTGATTCTGGCAGTATGCCCTATGCACAGCTCCATTATCCATTTGAGAACCGAGAAAAATTCGAACGCAATTTCCCCTCTGATTTTATCTCAGAGGGAGTCGATCAAACTCGAGGCTGGTTCTATTCACTGCTGGCGATCAGCACGATGCTTTTCGATCAGCCGGCCTATAAAACCTGTCTCTCGCTGGAATTGATTTTGGACAAGACCGGACAAAAGATGTCCAAGTCACGCGGCAACGCGGTGAATCCGTTCGACTTTCTCGACCAGGATGGCGCTGATGCGTTGCGATGGTATTTGTTGACCGTCAGCCCTCCCTGGGTGCCGACAAAATTCGATTCGGAAGGCATCAAAGAGGTCATTCGCAAGTTTCTGGGAACCTTGTTGAACACCTATTCATTTTTTGTTCTTTATGCCAATATCGATGGTTTTGCCTATCGCTCTTCGGAACGCCTGGAGGTTGCAAAGCGTTCGGAGCTTGACCGCTGGGTCATCTCTGCGATGGGAACCGTGGTCGAGCAGGTGACTGATTATTTGCAGCACTACGATCTGACAAGGGCAACCAGACGCATCGCCCAATTTGTCAGCGATGATCTTTCCAATTGGTATATCCGTCGGTCGCGCCGCCGGTTCTGGAAAAGCGAAATGGGCTTAGACAAGCAAGCCGCATTTCAGACGTTGTACGAATGCTTGTTGGTGGTGAGCAAACTGCTGGCGCCGTTTGCGCCGTTTGTGGCTGAACGAATCTACCGCGGTTTGACCCAGGGTCAAGGGGAGGCAGTGGAGAGTGTGCATCTGCAGCTTTACCCGCGGCCAGGGGAAATGCCGACCGATTATCACGACGAGGTTCTCGAAACACGAATGGAGCTGGTGCGAAGCATTGTCTTTCTTGGTCGATCTTTGCGCAATGAAGCGGGAATCAATGTTCGTCAACCTCTCGCCAAACTCGTGGTGGTCGCCAAGAGCGAGCACCGACGCGATTTGATTATGGGAGTTGAACATCTGATCCTCGATGAACTCAACGTCAAAGCGCTCGATTTTGTCGATGACGAGCACAAACTGCTCATTCAACGAGCAGAACCTGTCTTCAAAAACCTTGGGCCGAAATTCGGCCGGTTGGCCAACAAAGCTGCAGAGATGGTTCGTTCATTTAGCGAAAAAGACATCGAGCAAATCATCAATCACGGAGGGAAATCGGTCGTCATCGAGGGGCATGAAGCGACCTTTCTACCGGGCGATATCCAGATCAACACCGAGAACAAACCGGGTTTGGTAGCCGGCCAGGAGGGCGATTTGACTGTCGCTCTGGAAACCGAGATCACTCAAGAACTCAAATATGAGGGACTGGCTCGCGAGTTTGTCAACCGGCTGCAAAATATGCGCAAGGATTCCGGCCTGCAGGTGACCGACAGGATCAAGGTATGGGTTCTGGCATCACCCCTGCTCAGCCAGGCGATTGAAAGACTCTCTGAATATGTGCGCAGCGAAACACTGTGCGAACAGTTGACCGTCGGTGAGATCGGTGGCCAGATGCAAAAAGAGTGGAAAATCGGTCAGGAAAACACCACGGTCGGCCTGCAAAAGATATAAGAACGGTTCGTTTGTTGGGTTAAATGTTTCACCGGGCAAATCCGGTCCTGCAAGCTGCAAAAAGCAGCAAGTGGAGTCCGGCACACAAAAATCAGTGTTCGATCTCCACCAGATCGGATGCATTACTCCTGCATGCAGCGGAGGAGAGTATGACAAAAGAACAGCTCGAACAGATTAAAGCAGTGATCGTCGAAAAGCGCGATCAGCTGCGCCAGGAAGCAGACCGTCGCAAGACCAACCAGAATTCCAGCACCAGCAGCGGCGAGCACGCCAACTACTCATTTCATATGGCCGATCAGGGTTCTGATACCATGGAGATGGAGCAAAAATATATTTTTGCTTCTCGGGAAGGCAACTTTTTGTTCCACCTGGAAATGGCTCTTGAACGCCTGCAATCGGGTGAGTATGGTATCTGCATTCAATGCAAAAAGGAAATCGGCTTTGAGAGACTGCTGGCTGTTCCTCATGCGCGTCTTTGCATCAAATGCAAAGCCAAAGAAGAGCGCACCAAGCGAATGCGGAGTGCTTCACCAGATCACCAAAGTGATGAATCGATAAGCGAGTGATTAGGATGAAAATGGAATCTACAAATCGCATTTTTTTGGTGTCCAGCTTTATCGTGTTGCTCGATCAAATCAGCAAAATGATTGTAAGGTTATCGATGAATTTATATGATTCGATTCCTGTGCTGGGCGACTTTTTTCGTCTGACCTATATCGAAAACCGGGGTATGGCTTTTGGGATAAGGTTCGGCAACAATTGGTTTTTTACCGTTTTTGCAATTGTCGCCAGCATCGCCATACTCTTTTATCTGCTCCGAATGCAGGGAGAACATTGGATCAGCCGGTTTGGTCTGGCTATGATATTCGGCGGCGCAATTGGCAATCTTCTGGACAGACTCATCCGTGGTCGAGTTACCGACTTTCTCGATTTTGAATTTTTAGATATCAGCATACCGTCTTTTCGCTTTCTTTTTTTTAATTTTCCGGGTTATCAACTCGATCGATGGCCGGTCTTTAATGTGGCCGATATGGCCATCACGATCGGCATGATGCTGTTGTTCATTATCGTGCTTTTTGAACCGCAACTGCAAGAAAAATCCCACCTCGAATCGGAATCCGAATTCATTCATTGAACCTTCTCCTGACGCAGGGCGCGGTTGAAAAGCGTTGACCAGAGCTCATTTCCTGAACGGTGAGCGCGGGCAATGCGCGCCAAGGTCGAACCATCCCGCCACATGGTATGAGGATGGGAGCAAACCCTATGAAGGACTTGTCATGCACGTGATCATAATCGAAGAAGAGCAAAAGATTGCGGAGGCGATCGCCAGGGTATTGCTGCAAAATAAAATGATTGACAGCTGGCGCCAGGTTTCCGACCTCAGGCAATTGGAAGAGGCTTTGGAATTACCGCTGGATGGCATTCTGAGCAGCGAATCGGCTGTTGATCTCTCCTGTTTGCAGGCCCTGAAGATGGTGCGTTTGCGCCAATTGGATATTCTCTTTATTCTGTTGACCGTGCAGCAGAATCACCAGGTGGCGATCGAGTGTTTGAAAAGGGGGGCTGATGATTGCGTCTATCGCGATCAGCTCGACCGTTTGCCTGCTGCTTTCAAATCGGCATGGCAAAAGGCATCGGAACGCAGCCAGCAGAAACGGATGGAAAAAGCTCTCTTGATCACCAAGCTTGCCGTGGATCATGCTGCCATGGCAATGTACTGGATGAGTTTGGACGGCAGATTGATGTGGGCCAACGACGCTGGTCTAAAATTGCTGGGCTATAGCATTAAAGAAATCGATCAGATTTCCATTGATAAAATCGATCCGGGCTTGACCGCGAGTGTTTGGCGGGAATTTGTCACTACCTTGCGCGATAAAAAGTCGCAGATGGCCGAAATGCGGTTTCAGCACAAGTCGGGTCGTTCTCTGTCTGTGGAAGTGACCGCGAATTTATTCGAGAGCGATGGACGGGAATACCTCCTCCTCTTCGCTTTGGATAACGCCAAGCGCAAGAATGCAGAAGCAGAAAACAGCCGGTTGGTCACCGCGGTCGAGCAAGCGGCCGAGAGTATCATGATTACCGATGTCAAAGGACATATTCTATATGTAAATCCTGCCTTTGAGCGCATTGCAGGTTACTCGCGCAATGAGGTCGCGGGCAAAAATGCCAATATCCTTAAAAGCGGCAGACATCCGAGAATTTTCTATAACGAGCTGTGGTCCACCTTGACCAGCGGCGAAAGTTGGCATGGTCACTTTATCAATCGGCGCAAGGATGGGTCTCTGTTTGAGGAAGAGGCGACGATTTCGCCTATCAAAAATCAACAGGGGCAAACGATCAATTTTGTCGCCGTCAAGCGCGATGTGACGCATGAAGTGGACCTGGAAAAGCAGTTTATTCAGGCACAAAAAATGGAAGCGATCGGACGGCTGGCCGGCGGTGTGGCGCACGATTTTAACAATTTATTGACGGTTATCAACGGCTATTGCGAGCTGATGTTGAGCCAGATCGATGTGCATGACCCATTGCGCAAAAATATCGAGCAGATCGACAAATCGGTACAAAAAGGCGCCAACCTCACCCGCCAATTGCTCGCCTTCAGCAGGCAGGAACCCCTGGAAGCCAAAGTAATCGACCTCAACCGCAGTATTGCTGAAATGGGCAAGTTGATGAAACGAATTTTGGGCGAAGATATCGAATTGGAAATCCACCTCGACCCAAAGGCAGGCAACATCAAGGCAGATCCCGGCCAAATCGAACAGATAGTCGTCAATATGGCGATCAACGCCCGCGATGCAATGGTTGATGGCGGTAAACTTGTGCTGCGCACCAAACCGGTTTTTCTCGATGAAACCTATTGCAAAACCCATCTCAACGCTCAATCAGGGGCACATGTGCTTTTTTCGATCAGCGACACAGGCGTGGGTATGACCGAAGAAGTAAAGCTCAAGATTTTTGATCCTTTTTTTACCACCAAAAAAACAGGCACTGGTCTCGGCCTTTCAACCGTTTTTGGCATCGTCACTCAATATGGTGGACATATTGAATGTGAAAGCGAACCGGACAAGGGCACCATCTTTAATATTTATTTACCTCAAGTTGCTGAACCTGTTGAAGAATTGCCGGCAAAATCTGCGTTGCAGAGTCTACCACGCGGTGATGAGACGATCCTGTTGGTCGAAGATGAAGAAGATGTAAAAAGTCTGGCGGCACGAATGCTGCGATTGCAAGGTTATACCGTTCTGGAAGCACAGCACGGCGGCGAAGCTTTGTTGACCTGTGAACAGTATGCCGGGCCGATCCATCTGTTGATTACGGATGTGATTATGCCGCAGATGTCAGGCGTTGACCTCGCCATACGCCTGCAAAAACTCAAGCCGGCGATGAAGGTGCTCTATATGTCCGGCTATGCCGGCAGTATTCTCGCCAAAGATTACCCCGATAAAAAGCAATTGGCTTTTATGCCCAAACCATTTACCCTGCAGCAGATATCTCATCATGTCCGCCAGGTGCTGGACGGCTCGGTTTGACGGGCGCACCGAATAGGGAAAGGGCAGTTCAAATTTTCTGAACTGCCCTTTTATTGTCACCAGTGACTTGTCAAGCAGGCCGACTAAAACCCGCTAAAAGCATCATTCTCCAAGAGTGGACAAGCGTGGCAAATTCATCGCTGACAGAAACCAGACAAAACCCGGCCACCGCATAAAAAGACTATTTCAGATAGAGCATCTTGCCGGTTTGCGAATAGGTCCGCCCATCGCTGTTCAAGGTGAGACGATAGGTATAGAGCCCGGTCGCCATCTCTGCTGCATTCCATTGGATTCGGTGATAGCCGGCTGCCTGTTTCGCATCGACCAGCGAGGCAACTCTTTGGCCGTTCAGATTGAAAATCTCGAGTTTGACTGGTCCCGCCTTCGGCAGTGTGTAGGCAAAGGTCGTTTGGCTGTTGAACGGATTGGGATAGTTCTGCGCCAGCACAAAATCCGGTGCTACCGGATGTTCTTCGGCAACAAAGGCGACATGCTCGATATTGAAAAAAGTCAGGGAGCGCTCGATCAGCGCCTGCAACTCATCGGCTGCATAGAGGGTTTCGATTGGAAAAGCGAAATGCAGCAGGTGAGAAACGGCTGTACCGCCGCCGATTGCACCTTGATATTGGATTCCAGCAGCACCTGAATCATCGCTATAGGTAAGACAGGCAATGCTCCCGTCGTTGGCATTATAGATGTCAGGCGCTGACACATCGAATCCCTGCCCGCCGTCGTCCAAATGCAAAGTCAAATCATTAAAAATTCCGTCTTCAGTTCCATCGACAAGATAACCGTTGCCGTTTGCGCCGTTGCCCAGATAGGCAGCTTTCAGATAGGTATTGAAAAAGGCCTGTTGGTTGCGGGTACCGTATTCGTACAAATCGAGACCGATGTTGCTGCCGGAGAGGAGCATACAACCGCCGTTGCGCAGATAGGCCGTCACTTTGTTTATCGAGGAGAGATCGATCGTATCGCTGACGTTGTCGTTGTCACCGCATAGCCAAAAAATTGCCGCGTACTGGTTCAGGTTTATCTGGTTGCTGATGACCACATCGCGGCTTGCACAATCAAAGGAAACATCCAGGGAATGAAGGACTTCACAGACCTGGGAAGTAAACGGCTGTGCGGCTAAAGTCCAGGCGCCATTGCGGCGGGTAAATGCATCGACGATCAGCACCCGATTTTGCCCGACACCTCCGGCACCGTAGATGGTCTGCTCAGTTGCCTCGATTTTGAGCGGCCCCTGTCCAACAGGGCGTACGCTGAAAAACCATTCATCGCCCCCCAGCCCTGTAACCGTGACCGATGTCGCAGTGGAGCGCAGCATGCGTTCGTTGCGCAGCAGTTCCCACTCGCCTCCAGATTTGCGACCGTAGAGACGGTATCCGGAAATAATGGAGAGGTTGTCGGCGGGCATCCAGCTGATTTCATAACCGTCTGTCACCCGGCGAATATAGTTCAGTGCGATCGGATTCGGCGTATAGGAGAAGGCTGGAATACGCGGGGTTTCATAGAGATTCGAAAGTTCGGACTCGTTCCACGAGCGGTCGAATGCGGTTGCCGCATAGGTGAAAGTGTTGTTGAATCCAATCCGGATGGTGTCGGTCACGGTAAACGCCTCCGAGCCGAAACGAACGGTCAGGATGGGGGCAAGATCGAGATTGACCGGTTGCACCGGGGCGCGGTAGAGCGCAATCCAGCCACCTTCAGTCTCTTGCGCAATCGG
Organism: bacterium; assembly: GCA_029565675.1. GTDB lineage: Bacteria > Zhuqueibacterota > Zhuqueibacteria > Residuimicrobiales > Oceaniaggregativiventaceae > Sulfursilanivivens. Next base: position 48,065 of record JAKQNP010000032.1, on the reverse strand, counting down.
CGTGACCGTTATCTGATAGGTAAAGGTGTCGAGCATGGCAACCGATAGTTGCGGCGCTGCCGGAGGCTGTGCATCGCGGATAGGCAAAGCGCGAATTTTGCTGCGATTGTTGAAATAGGTCTTTGCTGCTGTCTGAAAACTGTTGGAGCTTTCCCAAATGCCATAGCTGAAGAATTGAAATCCATCGACCCATGGAACATTGCGAACCTGATTGATCAAGCTTGTCGGATCGATCCAGGAAGAGGTGTTGCCAAGGGTGACCGAGTTGGGCCCACAGGTGTAAAGGCCTCCTGCCTGGATGCCGGGCTGAATGTAGCGTCCCCAACAGGAGCCGGATGCGTTGTCTTTGTCCGGGCCCCAGAGCATGTTGACAAATTCAGTGACGTTATAGGAAGCAGGTGATTCGTTGTACCAGTGGTAATGCATGGGGGTCAGCTGATCGGCATAGCCTTCATTGAACAAAAGAGCCGCATCTTGAAAAACGGAATTGTAGCCGTTCCACCCGCCCCAATTATAATTGCCCAGGGCAGCGACGGAGATGCGCACCCACGGTTTAAGCGGATGCAAGGTCTCCGAAAGCATCCGCATGAATTCCGTGACTGCCCAACGGCGCCATTGCGGCCAACTGCTGAATCCGTCCGGAATGCCGGCGCTGTAAGGGTGTTCAGAGTCATACAGGTAGGGCTTGCTCCCGGCTATGCTGTTTGGTTTTTGCAGCTGCTTTTTTTCTGTCACCATGCCGTCGAGGACGCGAAGCTCCTCTTCTTCGGACATGATGCTGCTCATGTCATCTTCATCGTATTCATTCCAACGACAAAAATCGAGATGTATGCCGTCGACGTCATAGTTTTCGGCTATTTCTTTGCAGATATCGACGGTATATTGGCGGACAGCAGCGATGCCCGGGGAGAGGCAACGATTGCTGGTCATATAAGCACCGTCCTGGTTGGTGCAGACCCATTCGGGGTGTTCATAAGCCGGGGTGCCGGGAACCATGCGCGACGTGTGAAAGCAATTGACCCAGGCATGGATCTCGAGTCCGCGCAGATGCGCTTGTTCGACGGCATAGGCCAGGGGGTCGAATCCGGGATAGCGGTCGCCGAGATAATTACCCCAGGGTTCATAGGATGATTGATAATAAGCCGTACCTCCCTGTCTGGCTTGCCACAGCACGGCGTTCATATTGGCCGCGACGTGGTCATCCAATATCTTGCGGATGCGCGCCTTGGCTTGTTCCGGATTTCTGTCACTGCTGTAAATTTCCCAGGTGATGACCCAGGTGGCGCGGAATTCAGTGTTGTTTGCAGCGGTCAGCGGCAGAGCAAAAAATAGCCCGAAAAAAAACAATTTTAACCATTTCATAAAAGAACCCTTTCGATTGCTCTCGGTCTCGATCGGTTTTTATGTAAATTGCTGCTGTTTCTATTCGGCCAAGTTTGTAGCCGTTTGCGGTCGACTGGCACAATCGCGGTGCTGCGATCAGCGCGCAATAACCAGTTTGCCTATGGTTTCGCTGTTTTGCACTTTGCCGTCGGTATCGCTGCGCACCTGCAGTTTGTAAAGGTAAACGCCGTTCGCCAGTGGATCACCGTCCTGATCGCTTCCATCCCAGATGACCGGGAAAATATTGAATCCGATGTTGGCCGGCTGCGGATCGAATTGGCGCACCAGTCTTCCGGACAGGGTAAAGATTTTCAGCCAGACAGTGGCATCGTGGCTGATTTCGTAGGTGAAGGCTGTTTGTTCAACCATTGGATTGGGCCAAGTCAGCAAATTCCTGATTTGCAGAGTCGAATCGGCCACGGCAAACAAATAGGTCTCTTCGATCGAGGAGTTGTTGGAATTATCCCAGGCTTTGATGCGCAAATCATGTCTGCCGGGGGCGAGATTGTAGATCGGGTATTTCAGCGACCCTTGTGTATAGCTTCCTTCATCATATTCAAAAAATTCGGTCAAGTCTTTGATTTCGGCATCGTTCCCGTCCAGAATCAGGGTGATTTGATGTCCGATATCGCCGGCAATATTGACGCCGCTGAGCGAGTCAGCGATATTGACATGCAAGACCGGTTTGGTCGATGCATAGTCACCGGGCGAAAATCCGGGGTCACCGAAATGGATTTTGATTTCTGGCCCTTCATGATCGACTAGCGCCGCGGCAGTGCCGCCGACCGGCAGGTTTTCCCGATTGCCTGTGCCTTCGGCATGGTCACTCCAAAAATAGGCCGTGATCCGTCCATCCAGCCCACCGTATGAAATGTCTTTGGGCACAATCAGCCGACTTTCGAATTGTCCGTTGTCGATCGAAGCCACTCCGCGGAATATGGTGTTGCCGGGCAATGTATAGTTGACATTGGAACCGAAATCCGTTGTATAGGTGCGGTTTCGTCGTGAGTCAACCATGCGCACCATGATTTTCCCGTCGTAATCGCTCCAGAGTTGCCCATCGCGTTCCACATGGCCGCTCACTCTGACCCGGCTGAGTGCCTGTATGCTGTCGGGCTCGATTTGATCAAAAATCGCGCGATATTGTGGTGCTCCCAGCCGCATGGCCGGATCGCCAAGCAAAATATACTTTTCACTGTTGTTCATGTTGCTGGACGATTGTTTGGCCAACAGCACCGCATCGCCCAGGCGTAGGGTCAGCCCGGTTTTGGCATAGTCTGCAAAGAGATTCTCATAGAGCGCATAGTTAAAGTCGGCATTGTAATTGGAATAAGCCAATCTCGATGACGAGATCATGGCGACTGCGCCGCGGTTGGCGGCATTGAGAATGCGTTCTGCAAGACTCTGCTTCTGCGGCTGGTCCCAGAAGGCAAATTCGCAAGTCGCTGCCACCCACACCGCCATGCGGTCACCGTTTTGAATGCGCTCGAAATCACTCGAACTGTTCAATACCCGTTCATGACTCCACAGATCGTCATTGCCATGGCCGATATAGTTGATCAACAACGATCCCTGATTGATCTGGTTGAGCAAATCCTCGGTGGCATCCGGTTTGGTTACCCCGGAAACGCTGGCATTGCGAACCGCCGGGTATTCCATGAGATAGATTTTTTTTCGATCGAGCAAATCGGGGATAAAGCCTTCTGCCAGTGTTTCGGTCTGCAAAGTGTGGATGACGTCCGATAAGTTGCCCTGCCCTCCAGCGATCAGTTCGTCGTCGCTGACCAGTGTAACCTTTTTCCTCCACTCCCCAAATTCGGCTTGTGCAACGTAGCGAATCAGTTTATCGACAGTGCTTTGGGCTTCGTTGACATTTTGTACCGGTATTCTGCCGATTGCCATCTGCATGCCGGCGGTGGGTTTTGTGTAGGTAAACCAGTCGTCGGTCGCCCGGCTGGTGGTTTCATAACGGTCGGTGGTCTCGTACGGCAAAATCAAGTTGGGTGTCTGATAAGCGAGGATGTTGCGATAATCGAAATGACCATCACCGAAGAGCAGCACATAGCGGGGACTACCCCAATGGGTCTCGGCATAGACGAGAAAATCACGCACTGCGGTGACGTCGACCAGTCCCCAGCTGAATTGATTGTAGACGTCGGAAATCCGCACGACTTCAGTTGCCAGGCGATCGTTTTGCAGATAGGTTTCATAAAGACTTTCCAACTGTGCCGCTTGCTGGTAAAAGTCGTCTGCGGTGATGATGATATAGTCAACGGTCCGGGGAGCGCGCAAATTGGTCACCGTGCGCTGTCGAATCGCATCCACCGTTCGATAAGCGCCGGGAGTCAGGGCCAAATAGCGTTTTGGAACCAGAGGGTCTGCATCGTCGACGAAACGCACCGAACCGGTGCTGACCGGCGGATTGCCGATGCGGCTGATTTGCCCAGCGTTGCTCACATCGAAAATCTGAATATCGTTGCGGCTGAATCCCTGGATCTGATAGAGAACAGCCCCTTGCCGCTTGGGCGCGTTGAAGGCCAGTTGGTCGCTGACCGCGCGAAACCGGCGTTTGTATTCGATTTCAATCCAATCGACATAGGCCATCGAGATGTCAGAAGTCGATTGATACTGCACGTTCAGGGTGTTGGGTCCGTCGAGCAGAATACCCTTGAAAAGCGAGGACGAACCGCCCAGTCCATAGCCGCTGGAAATGCCGTTGATGTTGGTTTGTTGAATAAAGAATCCATTCAGTTGCAGCCGAAACGAATGCGTGCCGGAAGTGGTGGCTGCCATTTGGACGCGCAACTCGGCGGTCGAATCGGGAATGGCGCCGGGCATGTTTAAGCTGAGCGAAAAGGACGGTTTGTCTTTGGTCAGCTGCTGTCCGAACCAGACAAATCCGGAATTGAGGACATTGTGCTGCTCTTTTTCTTCAAAGACCAAATCGGAAAAACTGGGCTCGGGAGTCAGATCGGTCTCCGGCAGCGATATTTTGTTCTCCATCCGTTTGCCGGGCGCAGAATTGAAGGTCAGCCAATAAATGTTTTCGTCGGTAAAATGGTTGATAGAGTGGCTATATTTGCCGGTTTGGGCGTCATAGGTTGCACCCTGCAGCCCGCGACCATAAAAGAGAATGTAATCTGCGTTGTCGAAGCGGCCGTCTTCCATGCCGACCAGAGTGATGGGGTTTTCTATCAAGCTGTCGGGGCGCGCAGTTTTCAGATCCATCGGCAACTCCCGCCCGCCGTTGTTGAACAGCTGCAACGTGGATGGGGTGATGCTGCCCAGCGGAACTCCTGCCTTTGCCAGCGTTTCGCCATCGACTTTGTAGATTCCTTCGTGCTGGATACCGTTTTTTTGCCGAATCACCAGCTGATACCAGTTGTTGCCCTCAAAGGTGCTTTGGCTTGTCTTGCGCAGCGCTGCAGGCGAACGCCGCCAGTCTTTTGCCTGTTCATAATTCAACAACAGCCGGCGATACAACTCTTCGTCCCGGCCCGGGCGAGCCGGTGGCGCAGCAGCAGCAGCAGCGTTGAACCGCACTCGTACAACAATACGCTGATATTGCCGGACCAATCGCTTTTCGGGTGCGACCTGCAGCGGGTAAAAAGTCAAGCGGATGATTCGCTGATTGCGAAAATAGGTCGGTTCCTCTGACCGCACCAACTGCGCAGGGAAGAAATTGGCAGTCGAATAGACAGAATCGATAGCCGTACTCTGTGCAGTCGCCATCATGCCGAGCTCATCTCTTGCGGGCGCCGCAGCCGGAAGCAGCCGGATATCGCTTTTTTCTCCATGCTCGGAATCGATTGTTTCTATGGCAACATCACCGTGCATAGGAATTCCAACGGTGATTGTGCGGACGGGTAGAATCGGCATGCCGATTTCGGCAACTTGTTCGCAGCGGTCAAACTGGATGATTGACTCATCCTTGTCGGACATCTTGATGATTTGCCAGTTTTGCGGGCGAAACTCGATTGTCAATTCCTGGTTCGATGTCGACAACAATTGCATGTCCTGGACAGGGGCTCCCCTGAGGGCAGCCAGAGAAAAAAGCAAAACAGGTACAAAGAGCGATCCGATTTTTTTCATCAAGAAACCGCTTTCATCCTCGGTTAAATGAATTGGTGCTTGGCGCCTCTTCGCCTGCAGGCCGATCCGCTTGTGCTTGCAGAACATCTTCGTTTTTGGCGATGATGCGGGCGGCAAAGGGGGCTGCAGTCCGTCGGGAATCAAACCATTTGATCACTCCGGCAGCGGCGAGCAAACCGACGAATGCGCCTAAAATGCCCGGCCCTTCGGCAGAATCTGGTGACGCCAAAACAGAACGGCCGACAAAATAACCTGCAATCAGGGCGGCGATGGGAAAGAGAAACAACAAAAAACTGTGGCCGATCAACTGTTTTGGCTGGACAAATACCGTCACCTGGTCACCAATTTTGGCACCAAGCGTATTTTCCGCTGTCAGGCGCATGCCGCCATCGCCAAAGCAATCGCAAAGGCCGCACTCCCCGCATTTTTCGCTTCGGTTCAGACGAACTCGAGCCCGATTCCCCTCCACTGCAAGCACAATGCCGCTTTCTTGCATGACTCGCTCCACTTGCCTTGACGCCAACTCTTTTCTTTGCAACGCCTGTTCGGCATTGACTACTCAAAAAATTAGGCATTTAATGTTCAACAAGCAATGTTTTTCTCCTGTTCCATTTTTTCATCCTGGATTCGGTGCTGACCGGTTCAAAATACATTCAATCGCTTGTTCTTTACAGGGTTGTGAAAATTGTGTTTTTCGCCCTTCTTGTTTCTGGCAGATTGATCTTCTGTGGGACTCGGTGCTTCGCACCGAATCCGGGTGTTTGCAGCGGTTGGGTGACACCCGTAGTTTCAATAAACTTGTATGCGAATCCTGTCTGCTGATGAGGAATCTTTTTCGGATAAAGAGATCGTGTGTTCACCGGGCTGCAAGGTCCATTGGCGGGAAAAGGGATGGGTGTTCCATCCAATCAGGCTGTCATCGACGAACCAGTAAACCGTATCGATTCCTTCAGAGACATTCGCTTCGAGGTGCAGGATCTGGTACTCGGGTCTCAGAATCGGATCGATTTTAAAAATATCGCCTTCGTCGGGAAACGCAATACGCAGAGATCCGGTTGTTGCTTGGGGTGAAAGGCTGTTGACGCGAAAGGGCAATGAGCGCTGGTTGGCAACCAACCATGGCGTGTATTCCGGCGGCCAGAGCTCGATTTTTTGTTTGACCACAAATTGGGGCAAGGTCCCGGCTTTAGCGGGCAGGTCGGTGCGGGAGTCGATGTCCACCCAGCGATGAACCGAGCAGGTATCCTGAGGAACTTGCGAGGCGAGAAACCATTCCTCCATCTTTTGTTCGCATGCCGGGCCAGGAATTTCACCCGATTGTGAACAAATTTTGCAGCGGATCAGGCCGGCCGGTTGATTAAAGGGTGCTGGATCTTTCTTTTGATGCAGAACAAGCATGATTTGACGAAAAAGCGGCCCGGCACCGCTGATGCCGCTGACGCGTTGCATTGGGCTGCCGTCGAAATTGCCGACCCAAACCCCTGCGGTATAGTCACTCGTATAGCCGATTGTCCAGTTGTCCCGATAATCCTTTGACGTGCCGGTTTTAGCGGCGCAGGGGAAAGGCAAGTTGAGGGGGCCTTGATAGCCAAAAGCCGGTGCTCGGGCAGCAGCATCGCTGAGCATGTCGTTTAATAGAAAACAGACTTGCGGGGAAAAAAGCGGTTTGTTATCCTGTTCATCGCTTTTATCGCTGGTTGCCGAATAACGCAACGGTTGGACCAGACCGCCGGTTGCCAGAGCTCGATACGCCCTGACCAATTCGAACAAACGCACCTCACCGCTGCCCAGGGTGAGGGCCAGCCCATAATGGGATGCGGGTTTGTCCAGACCAGCAAAGCCTGCGCGGTGCAACCGATCGAGCAACAGATCGCTACCCAGGCTTTCGAGCACGCGGACGGCGGGTACATTATAGGAACATGCCAGAGCGGTTCGCAAGCGCACCGGCCCGTGATAAGTTTCGTCGTAATTGTGCACGGTAAAATCGCCGCCGGCGGTTGCCGCATGGGTCTCAATATCCGGCAGAATAGAAGACGGTGTTAGCCCTCTTTCCAGTGCCAGACCGTAGGTGAAGGGTTTGAGTGTCGATCCGGGCTGCCGCAACGCCAGGACACCATCGACTTGGCCCTGCTGTTGTTCAGAAAAAAAATCGCGCGACCCTATCCAAACCCGAATTTCGCCTGTGCGGTTGTCAACCACCAAAACTGCGGCATTGGTGGCGTGATAAGGTTCGAGATTTTTTAGATGATCGTCCACCAAAATCTCGATTTGCTGTTGCAGCGGCAAATCGAGGGATGTAAGAATTTCACGTTCATCGATTGTTATTTTCGATAATACCCAGCGGCTGAAATGTGGGGCTCGAAAGAGCCGTTGGGGTTTGCTCAGCTCGATCCGCGCTTGCAGAGCGGTTTGCAGCTGCATGGAATCGATGATACCGGTCCGGTACAATCGATTGAGCACCTGATTCTGACGCTCGATCGCGCGCTGGGGATGGCGAAAAGGATCATAGAGACTCGGTGCACGCGGCAGCCCGGCCAGATAGGCAAGCTCCGGCAAAGAAAGGTGAGACGCCGGTTTATCAAAATAGGTTTGCGCAGCTGTTTCAATGCCAAAAGCCTGATTGCCAAATGGAATGCGGTTGAGATAGTGCTCGAGGATTTCGTCTTTGCTCAGCCAGTTCTCAAGGCGGATGGCCAAAAGCGCCTCGAGCGGTTTGCAAAGCGCATTTTGCGGCAAATCATAGATTGTTTCGGCCAATTGTTGGGTGATCGTGGAGCCTCCGGAGACGATTCGCCGATTTTTGACATTGCTCCACGCGGCACGCAACAAGGCCAGTTGATCGATACCGCAATGCGAACGAAACCGCTTGTCCTCCAGAACGATAAAGATCTGCGGAATAATCGGGGAAAATTCATCGATTTTTACCCAAGCCGCACGCCCCTGTTGACTGGAAAGGGTTTGTCGCAACAACAGTCCATTCCGGTCTTGAATGACCCGTGAAAGAACCGGTTCCTTTGCCAAACGCTCTTGATCCAGGGGTTGGAGAAAAAAGAGCGCGACGCCGGCACTGAGAAGAAAAATGAAAATGAGCGCAATTTTTAGGAACAATCGATTCATATGGCAGCATCCGATCGATTCTCGTGAAGCGATATCCGTTTTTCCCCAGGGCGTCGATCAAGCTTGACAGGTGGTTATAGAGTTTGTCTGTTCGCTGCGGAGCCGTGCCGATGTGCATCAAGAGAATAAAACCATTCAATCCGCTTGGCGACTTTTTTTCATGGCAATAAATCGAATTCAGAATTTCTGCCGAGGAGCGGTAGGATGTCATTTCGGGAGTGGTATAGTCTGCATGCGACAGGGTGCCGGGAGTGAAATTGATCAGCACTGCCCCGGCATCCTTTGCCCAGTCAGCAATTGTTGCGTTATACCATTCATAAGGCGGAATAAAGACGCTGGCTTTATTCCGCTCGATGCCGAACATGGCCATCGCCGCGTAATTGGCATCGAGGTCGGCAAAAAATTCCTCGCGGTTGACCAAAAGAGAGTCGCGATTTGACCAGTCACAATAGAGCAGATGTTGATCCGAATGTGGCCCGAGATAATGGCCGTCAGCGATCAATCCGCGTATCAAGGCGGTATTCTGCGGTTGGCGATAGAACTGTCCGGTAAAAAAGAAACCCGCCAAGATCTGTTTTTTTTGTAAAACGGTTCGAATCGTGTTGCCGCCGTCGCTGTAATCCCCGCCGGTGAAGATCAGCGCCAACTCTGGTCGGGTGGTATCGCCGCGCACGATTGCGCCCAGATGGCTGAGGTGAACCGGCAGCTGTTTGCACCCTTGCGATTGTGCGCCTGGATCTTGGCGACAAAACACAAACATCATACTCACCATCAGGAGCAAGACAATAAAATCGCGCCGCTGCGGTCTGGATTGCATCTTTTTCAATCCTGTTGGACTTGTGGCCGGCTCATGCCGGCTGTCGTTTTCTGCGCGATCAAATCGCGATAGGTTATAAGCTCGATCTGGTTCTGTTTGGCTTTTTCGCGCCAATCCGGCGAGCAGAGGGCATGCAGTTCGGCCTGCCGATGACGGCTCATCTGCGGCAAACCAAAGGAGTTGAGGTCTTTCATCGCCTGCAGCTCAGGTTCGTCGCGGCCAATATGAAAAACCAGCAAATAAGTGCCGCCCGGTTGCAGCCTGTCGATGATCGTCAGCAAACTGTCCGATTTTTCTTCGATCGGTACCGCATAGATCCCTTGTAAGGTGTTTTCGCCAAAGTAGCGCGAAATGCCGAGGTTATATTCTTTGGCCAGTTTTTCCAACAATTCACGCAATTCCGGTGTCTCGACAATTGTGCTCATGTGGTGGTCGAGGTAATCGATCCGCAGCCCCGAAGTCAATGCCCGCTCGATCTGGGCGCGCATTTCTGCTTCCACCTCTTCAATTTTTGGCGAGTGGGCGATAAAACTGGCGCGCGAGGGCCAGAAATGACCGCAGCTGTCGATGAGGCTGGCCGCCGCTTGCCGCCCGATGATCGGACCCCAGCGATAATTGGTCCATTCGGCATTGAGGGTCAGATGGACTCCGACCGAGATTTGCGGATTCTCCTTTAGCAAGTCAACCGCTTCCTGGTACCAGGGGCAGGGAAACATGACTGATGCTGAAAAGACAACACCGCTTTCGATCAATTGCTTGCACGCCATGTTGACCGCGTGGCACATGCCGATATCATCGCAGCGAATCAAAAGAGTCGCTGGGTTTGTTTTTTCGGCCGACCGGCTGATAGTGAATCCGAGCAGGATTGCGGTCAGACTCAACACCATAATCCATCGAGATCTTTTCATCGGTGTCCCTTTCTCTAGTTTTGCAGAGCTGCAACGCTTATGAATCAAAGTTTTTCCTTTGGCCAGCTTGAGTTCGAGGTCGATGGACGGCCCTGGTGAACAATGGCAAAGCCCCACGATTGCTGATGCAGCAGCGATTCGCCCGATTAACCCGGCTCTCATGCGAGTGCCTCCTTTGTGCTAGGCGAAACGATCAGATTCTTGGTCTATGCAGACCGCAATCTGATTATCTGCTGATAATATTCAATGGTCACCGGCATAACCGAGAAACGGTTGCCGCGGCGCAAAGCCAACAAATCGGCAAGGTTTTGCTGCCGGCGCAAGTCTTCCAGCGTGAAAAGCGGCTCAAAGGTTTTGACAGACTCGATGTCGACCATTAAACCAGCGCGGATTGTCGGGTGTCGATTTGGGATCTTTTATCTGCCAAACTCCGATCTGGTCTTTCATGTCATGAACCTTTCGGCTTGCGAGCAATGTGTTTGAATTGCTATCGTCGATTTTCCACGACATTTTATCGATAACAACTTCAGGATCTATGCATCTCAACTCCAACATTGCCTTGAAATAGTCAAATCATTGGAGTATATTTTCTATCAGCGATGTCACCCATCTGGACATCAAGAATCTTCTGGGGTCGGGTGTGGGGGAGCTGGTGTCTGGTACCCATTCTTCCGATTGCATCTTTGCAGGGCGAGCCGGATGACATAAAGATTTCGAATTAGATCGTAAAACGCAAGGGAAAAAGGAGGTCTATGCAAGCGGTATTGATGGTGGCAGGGAAAAGCACCCGCACCTATCCTCTCACTCTGACGCGTCCCAAACCCCTGTTGCCGATATTGAATCGGCCGTTGATCGAGCATAGCCTTGATCAAATGGTCGGGTTGTTTGATCAGGTCATCCTGATTGTCGGCTATCGGCAGGAGATGATCCATGGCCGACTTGGCGAATCTTATCGCGGTATTCGTCTGATCTATCAAGAACAAAAAGAACAATTGGGGACTGGTCATGCCGTCTTGCAGGCTGAGCCGCACATCCGCGGGAGATTTGTCGCCATGAACGGCGATGACCTTTTCAGCCGCGTCGATCTCGAAAAACTGTTGCAGGTGGAAAACGGGGCATTGGTCAAACGGGTGCCCGATCCCTCTCTGTATGGTGTCTATCAGGTGAATGCTCAGGGTTTGGTGCTCGATCTGGTCGAAAAACCCGATAGGGATTTGGGCGATCTGGCCAATATTGGCTGTTACATTTTTCTGCCCGAGGTCTTTGATAAACTCCGCAAGGCTCCGCTAAGTGTGCGGGGCGAGATCGAAATCGTCGATGGCATTTTGGGCATCGCCAGGGAAAAGCCGTTTTATACCGTGCCGATCAGCAGTTTTTGGCTGCCGACCGGCTATGCGTGGGATCTGCTCGAGCATCAGGATTTTTTTCTCCAGGATCTGCAGAACGATAACCGGAAAACCACAACCGCTGGGGCGCGACTGCAAGGCACAGTGCGGATCGGTTCTGACGCTCGAATTCATCCCACTGTTTCAATCGAAGGACCAGCCTTGATCGGGGATCGATGTCGTATCGCGCAAGGGTGCAGAATCGGCAGCGGCACGGTCATCGGTGCTGATGTTTGTCTGGAAAAAGGTGCTCAGATCGAAGGGTCGCTCGTGATGGATGGCGTCAGGGTAGGCGCAAACGCACGGCTTTTGCATTCGGTGGTCGGCAGCCGTTGCAGCATCGGTTCCCGGGTAACGACCGTTTCCGCAAACAGCGATGGTTCCACGATCCAATCGGTGATCAAGGGCAAAGCGATCGACAGCAAGCGCCGGTATCTGGGGGCGATTATTGCCGACGATTCGGTTATTGGCGATCGATGCACTGTGAATGCAGGTGTTAAAATCTGGCCGAATCAGCGAGTTGCTGCCGACTCCGAACTTGTCATCGACAGCATGCCCGATCCCGCTGTTTGGGGTTGATCATACCTCGCGATCGAGCGAACCACCTTCAAACCTCAGAGCGGTTTGGCTGCCGGCTAAAATACCAATGCAGGCAGAGCAAGGTTTTGGCATCACAAAATTCGTTGTTGATGAACCGCTGATGAACTTGCGATTCCGAGAGTTCGATGACCTGGATATCTTCTTCTTCTGCTGTCAGTCCACCCCCGTCGTTGACGCGCGTGGCGTTCGCTACGTCGACCGCATAGAGGAAAATGCGTTCCGATGTACCGCCGGGGCTTGGGTAGCATCGGCCGATGGCCACCAATTGATCGCCGGTGATGCGAAATCCGGCCTCTTCTTCGACCTCCCTTATCGCTGTTACGAGGAGTCCGTCGTTGCTCTCGACCGATCCGGCAACGACCTCAAGCGGCCAGGCATTCTGGGGCTCCACTGTAAAAACCGGATAGCGGAACTGGCGGACAAAATAACAACAGCTGCGAAGCGAATCAAATAACAAAACCGCCACGGCATCGCCGCGATAGACATTGATGCGCCGCACGGCTCGGCTCATCGTTCCATTGAATTTTTCGAACTGCAGAGTCGCTTCATCGAGCTGGATAAATCCTTTGTAGATTTGTTGCACGTTTTGGATTTGGACTTTCATCGCTGGTTTCCTGCTTGGCAATCGAATTTGACTGGATTTTTTTAAGATAGGTAAATTTCGGCATAGATTCAACCCTGAAGCGTATACCCGACGGCTTGAAATTCTCTTGATACTGATTCACTAAATCGCTATACTTATGAGAATTGAACAAAACAGGGTTGCACACTCTTCTCAAGTCCAACTAATTCGTTCAGAACTGGCCGCGAAATGCACAGCATGAATGGCTGAGAAAGCCAAGTTTTGCTCGAGACTATCGGACAGACGAAAGCACAGATAAAAGGAGTCCGGAATGCAAGATGGTAGATGGATGCGGTGGGCTTTATCGGCTGCCGTTGTTTTTTGTGTGGTCGGCTGCAAAAGGACTCAGCAGCAAGGTGCAATCACGCTGTTGCATACCAATGACATGCATTCGCAATATATCCCGATGGCTGCGACCTGGGTCGATACCAAGCCAAGACCGTTGATCGGCGGAGCAGTTGCTCTGGAAGAACAGATCCGCCGGATACGTCAACACCGACCCGCCTCACTCCTTCTCGATGCCGGCGACATTCTTACCGGAACTCCCTTGTCCAAGATCGCCGTCAACGGTGCCAAAGGGGGCGGATTCGTCGAAATGATGAATTTGATGGGCTACGATGTGATGACCATCGGCAATCATGAATTCGATGAGGGGCAGGAAAATTTGCGCCGTCTCATCGAGCTGGCTGATTTCGATGTGCTGTCCGCCAATCTGCTGGTCAATGGCAAACTGTTGGCGCCCTTGGGCGAAAAAATCTATCAAGTCGGCAATCTCAAAGTGGGTGTGGTGGGTTTGATCCTCAGTGACCTCGCTGACGTCACTGCAGTAAAAAATCTTGCCGGGGTAGAAGTGCTCGATCCGGTTCGCACAGCCCAGAACGCCATCAACCGGCTGGATCGCAAAACCGACCTGATTGTCTTGTTGAGCCACCAGGGCTATGAACAGGACCTGCAACTCGCTCAGCAAATCCGCGGCGCAGATGTCATCATTGGTGGACACAGCCATACTCGTTTGCCCAAGCCGGTGAAAGAAAACGGCGTCCTCATCGTTCAGACCGGTTCGAAGACGACCAGCCTTGGTGTGTTGACCTGCTCGGTAGCTGGCGATTCAATCGCCGACTATGACTATGAACTGATATCGACCTGGGTAGACCAGGTGAGGGAGCCGTCGAAGCTGTTGACAGAACGAGTCGAGCTCTATCGACGACAGATCGATGATGAATACGGCAAAACGATCGGTACCCTGTTGACCGATTGGGTGCGGACGGATTATGCCGAGAGCAACCTTGGCAACTTTGTCACCGACGCCATTCGCGATCAAGCGCGATCTGATTTCGCAGTGATCAACGGCGGCGGCATTCGCAAGGATTTGCCCGCCGGCCCGATCACCAAACTGGATATCAACGAAATTCTGCCATTTTCAAACTATCTCGTCACCTTTGAATGTACAGGCAAAGATTTGCTCACCTTGATCAAGACAAACGCCCGCGCCGCTGCTTTGGAAAAGCACAGTGTGCTGCAGGTGTCGGGCATCGACTATAGCTTCCGAAAAATATCTGCTGATGATGTGGCAATCTTGTCGGCCAATGTGGGCGCTAACCCCATTGATCCTCAGGCTGTTTACCGCGGAGCGACGGTTGATTTTGTTCTTTTTGGACAAAGCCAGCGCTATTTCGGCTTTGAACCGCAAAAACATTCCGAGATCGGAATCTTGCTCGCCGATGCGGTCATCGAAAGAATCCTGCAGCAGACCGAGATCCGATCTTTTATTGAAGGACGCATGCAGCGCCGATAGCTCATCGATGATGATGAACATCCTGCTGCCTTGATCAGCAGGCTGAAGAATCCACATTTATTCAGGGAGGGAGAAGAAATGAAACGCAGACAGATCGCGGTCGGTTTTTCCGCATTGCTGGTTATTATCCTGATGGCATGGGTAATTTCTTGTGCGGTAAATCCAGTGACTGGCAAGCGGGAGCTCATGCTGTTGTCCGAGGCGGATGAAATTTCGCTGGGACAGCAAACCGATCAAGAAATCGTGCAGACCTATGGAGTCTACGAAGACGCCGCGCTCAATGCCTATGTCAACAATCTGGGGCAACGGATAGCAGCTATCACCCATCGCCCCAATTTGCCCTACACCTTTAAGGTGCTCGACACGCCGGTGGTCAATGCCTTTGCCGTGCCAGGCGGCTATGTCTACCTGACGCGAGGCATCCTGGCCTATATGAACAACGAAGCCGAACTGGCCGGAGTCATCGGCCACGAACTCGGACACGTCAACATGCGCCATTCCGCTCAGCAATATACCCAACAGAGCCTGGCCAGTCTGGGGTTGGGAGTTGGATTGATCCTTTCGGAAAAAATGCGGCAATATTCAGATCTTGCCCAATTCGGCGTCCAAATGTTGTTTTTGAGCTTCAGCCGGGCAGATGAGCGAGAAGCCGATGACCTGGGTGTGGACTATTCTCTCAAATCCGGATACGACTCGAACGGGATGGCTTCATTTTTCGTCACTCTGGAACGCATGAATCCGGCTTCCGGTGGCGCCAGCTTGCCGGAATGGTTTTCCACCCATCCGAATCCGGACAATCGCATCCAGGCGGTCATCGATCGAACCGCAAAGAAGAAAAAAGAGATGGCAGGCACCAATTTCGCCATTAATGAAAGCGAATATCTGGCCAAACTGAATGGCCTGATCTTTGGTGATGATCCGCGTCAGGGATATGTCGACGGCAACGCTTTTTATCATCCCACCATGAAATTCAGTTTCCCCGTACCTTCCGGATGGACCGTCAACAATACGCCGGCACAAGTGCAGATGATCTCCAATCAGCAAGATGCGGTCATTATTTTTGGCTTGAGCGGCGGCACCAATTCAGCCGAAGCCGCCAGGGCATTTGTCAGCGAAAGCGGTGTGACGGTCAAGCAACTGGATGCCGTTTCGATCAACAGCTTGACGGCTCATCGTTTGGTCGCTTCCTTGCAGAATGAGAGCCAGGCCCTTGGTTTTCAGTCGTTCTTTATCGAAAAGGACAACAACATCTATGTCTTTCACGGCTACACCACCGAGCCACAATTCTCGGGATACCAAACAACCTTTGAAAGAACGATGAGAAGTTTCACCACCCTCACCGATGCCAATCGCATCAATGTGTCTCCCACAAAACTGATAGTCAAAAAAACGCAACGCACCGGGACGGCGCGCACCGTTCTCCAGTCATTGGGTGTGGCACAAGCGGATTTGGAGAGTGCGGCTCTGATGAATGGTTTGACCTTGGATCAGCAGGTACCCGTCGGCAGGATGATCAAAGTGACAAGCAAATAAAAGAAGGCAGGAAGATAAAAAAAGCGGATCAGATTCTGATCCGCTTTTTTTGTTGTGCATTTCACTGGTGTCCGGTTACCGGACACCAGTCTATGCATTTTTCTGATTAGTTGTTCAGAGCTTGCGGTTGACTCGGCCCATCGGAATCAAAGCCGATGGAAGACTTTTTCCCTTCGATGAATTCGAGTTTGTCGCCGCGTCTTTTAACGCGGATTTGACTGCCATCCGTAAAACGGCCTTTTAAAAGTTCTTCAGCGATGGGATCTTCCAAATAGCGTTGAATCGTCCGTTTGAGCGGCCGAGCGCCAAAGACCGGATCAAATCCTTTGTCCGCGAGGAATTCTTTTGCCCCTTTTGACAACTCGATGCCGATATTGCGGTCTTTGAGTTTGGACAGGGTTTCCAAGAGTACGATGTCGATAATTTTAACCATGTCTTCGCGCAGCAGTTGATTGAAAACGACAATCTCGTCCACCCGGTTGAGAAATTCAGGGTTGAACAAGCGCTTGACTTCTTCGATAATTCGGGCGCGCATGGTGTCATAATCAGCTGATGTTGATCTGGTGCTCATTTCAAAGCCAACGCCCGAGGTGCGGCTGATCTGCCGGGCACCGATGTTGCTGGTCATGATCAAGACTGTGTTCTTGAAATCGACTTTGCGCCCGAGCCCATCGGTCAAGTGTCCCTCATCAAGAATCTGCAAAAGAATGTTGAACACATCGGGATGGGCTTTTTCGATTTCATCGAACAGCACCACCGAGTAAGGATGGCGCCTCACCTTTTCAGTCAGTTGGCCGCCTTCTTCGTAGCCGACATAACCTGGAGGCGCTCCGGTCAAACGAGAAACAGCAAATTTTTCCATAAACTCCGACATGTCGATGCGGATCAGCGCATTTTCGCTGTCGAAGAGGAACTGCGCTAGTTCTTTTGCCAATTGCGTTTTTCCCACCCCCGTCGGCCCAAGAAAGATAAAGGAGCCGATCGGACGATTCGGATCTTTCAATCCCGCACGCGTGCGCTGAATCGCCTTGCTCAGCAAATCGATGACCTGGTCTTGGCCAATAATCCGTCTTTTCAGTTCTTCGCTGATTTTCAACAGCCGGTTCGATTCCGCTTGCGCCACTCGCGTCACCGGGATGCCGGTCATCATCGACACCACTTCCGATACATCTTCGATCGTCGCTTCGGCAAAAGAGCTTTCTTCGTCTTCATTCCAGCGGGTTTTGGCATCTTCCAATTCGGCCAACAGGCGCTTTTCCTGGTCGCGAAGCACGGCTGCTTTTTCAAAGTTTTGTGAGCGCACCACGGTGTCTTTTTCAGAACGTGCTTTTTTGATCTGTTCCTCCAACGCCGTGATTTCTTTGGGCACAACAATATTGGCCAAATGCACGCGTGCGCCGGTTTCATCCAACACGTCGATCGCTTTGTCCGGCTGAAAACGATCAGAGATGTAGCGATCAGAAAGCCTCACGATGGCATCGATCGCTTCAGGGGTAAATCTGACTCGATGATGCGATTCGTAACGCAGCTGTAAACCGCGGACGATCTCATAGGTTTCCGGCAATGAGGGCGGATCGACAATCACTTTTTGAAAACGGCGTTCGAGTGCACCGTCTTTTTCGATAAACTGCCGAAATTCATCAAGGGTGGTGGCCCCGATACATTGGAGCTCGCCTCGGGACAGCGCGGGTTTAAACATGTTCGATGCATCGAGTGATCCCGAAGCGCCGCCGGCGCCGACAATCGTATGCAACTCGTCGATAAACAGAATGACGTCGCGGGTTTTTACCAGTTCATTCATGATGGCTTTCATGCGCTCTTCGAACTGACCGCGGTATTTGGTGCCGGCCACGATTGCACCGAGGTCCAGAGTGACCAGACGCTTGTTGAAGAGAATGCGCGGAACTTTTTTCTCGACAATCCGCAAAGCCAATCCTTCGGCGATCGCGGTTTTGCCTACCCCGGGTTCACCGATCAACACGGGATTGTTTTTCTTGCGCCGGCTCAGAATCTGGGCAACCCGCTCGATTTCCTTGTCTCGCCCGATGATCGGATCGAGCTCATTTTTGCGCGCCAACTCGGTCAAATCGCGACCAAAATGATCCAACGCCGGAGTCTGCGACTTGCCCGGCGCTGCTTCTGGTTCGGCGCTCGCACGGGTTTCTTGCGCACCCTGCGTTATGCGATCCAACTCCTCGCTTACCGCTTCGTAGCTAATCTCGAAACTGCTGAGGATCTGCGAGGCCAACCCCTCTTTTTCTTTGACCAGCGCCAACAGCAGATGCTCAGTGCCGATTATGTCGGACTTGTGGCGATCGGCTTCCATGTATGCGGTTTTCAGTATTTTTTCGGCGCGCTTGGTAAATGGAATATTGCCGATGGTCATGGTTTCATTTGCGGCACGCCCCGCTTCTTCGATGGCAGCTCTGATCTCATCCAAATCGCAACCCAATGACTGCAAAATTTCGATTGCAACTCCCTCGCCTTCGCGGATCAAGCCCAAGAGCAAATGCTCGGTGCCGATATAATCGTGTCCAAGCCGCAGCGCTTCATCGCGGGCAAATTGAATCACCATTTGAACGCGACTTGAAAAATTGTTTTTCATAATCACTCCTGGCCATTTCTCTGCTGGGTTCACATCCATTGGCAAAGCAAATTTCCGCTTCAAATCCTCCGGCGCACCTTCGTTTGCAGGTGCCTAAATGTGTGCCCAAAAGCTATAATTCAGATTCGGTGTTAACCGAATCACCACCCCGCACAAAGCAAAAATCTCAAACCACCTGTCGAACTGTGTTCATTAAACTTTGAGCAACCGCTATCCGACTGATATTGTTAAAGATCTGGCACTTCGCACCAAACGTGCATATAAAAAGGTAAGTCTTTTTTTACCAAATTGCAACAGCCTTCTTGTGGCTCGCTGCCACTGTCCAGCTCCATCCGAGCGGTTGACAGAAACTTGCTTCTGCCGCCATTTTTACTATCTGTTAAACCCACTGACGGCGTTGTTGTTTCAACCCATTTTTCCAACAATGTGCCTCAAATACTCTATTCCGTTTTTGTTGAAATGGATTTCGCTATGCAATACGAAATTATTACAAAATGTGCAAGTTTGTGACAACTGTTTGGAATGGTTCATGATATAAATTATTGAAATAAAATAAATTGCACAAAAACTCAAGCGCGGCGAAGGGAGATCTGCCTGTTCAAATACAAATACCATGCCACCCAATAGGGCCTGTTGAATGGCTGGGATCGATTCCTTGGGAAGAGATGCGGTTTTTTACGCCAACCGATGCGTTGAAGAATTGCTCTTGATCTTGCCATCGTACAATTCGATGACTCGATCCGATTGCTCGGCAAGAGTGAGGTTATGGGTGACGATGATCAATGTTTGTCGATGGTTGCGGCTGATCTGCCACAGAAGCTTGTGCAAAGCATCGGCGGTGTGCACATCGAGGTTTCCAGAAGGTTCGTCGGCGAGAACAATTTTCGGGCGGTTGATCAGTGCACGCGCCACTGCCACGCGCTGTTGTTCGCCGCCGGACAGCTCGCGGGGTCGGTGCAAAGAGCGGTGACTGAGACCCACTTCTGCCAACAGGTCGAGGCTGGCTTGGCGCACTTGATCGCTATCGCGTCTGGCGATCAAGCCCGGCATCATGACATTTTCCACAGCGTTGAACTCCGGCAGCAAGTGGTGGAATTGAAAGATAAAGCCGATGGTCTGATTGCGAAAAGCCGCCAGACGCGATTCTTCAAAGCTCATCACATTGTGTCCGTCGATCTGGATTTTGCCGCGAGTCGGTCTGTCCAGGGTGCCGATCAGGTGCAGCAAGGTGCTTTTGCCCACTCCCGACGGCCCAAGAATGGTGACGATTTCGCCGGCGGCGACATCCAGATCGATGCCTTTGAGAACCGCGACATCTTGCGCGCCGTCAAGATGGTAGTTTTTATGCAGGTCTCTGATTTGCAGAATTGGATTCGTCTCTTTCATCGATTCTCCAGAGAGGACTATTCATAACGAATGGCCGCAACCGGATCGAGTTTGGCGGCTTTGGCAGCTGGATAGACTGCCGATAAAAAGGTAATAACAATGGCCACAATGCCGATCAACGCCACGTCGGTCCATTTGATCAGCACGGGTAACCATCCAACAATATAAACTTGTGGAAGCGAGAAGAATTTAAAATGATCCTGGGCAAGGCAAAATCCGACGCCGATTGCGATGCCGATGAGGGTGCCGATCACCCCCACGATGGCACCTTGCAGAGTAAAGATGCGGCGAATGCAGTCAGCATCCGCTCCCATCGATTTTAGAATACCGATTTCACGGGTTTTTTCCATGGTCACCATGATCAGGGTGCTGATGATGTTAAAAGCCGCCACGGTGATGATCAGGCTGAGGACGACAAAAGCAGCCCATTTCTCGATTTCCATCCAGGCGAACAGGTTGGGATTCAATTCCCGCCAGCTGATCGCTTCGTAGGGAGGTCCGAGTTTTGCCTGGATTCTTTTTGCGTATTTTCCTGCCTGATCGAAATCGTGCAGTTTGACCCAGATGCCGCTGACATTCTCTCCCAGCTTGAAAAGTCTTTGTGCCGACGGCAAGGAAATATAGGCCAGATTGTCGTCAAACTCGTACAAACCGGTTTCAAAGTAGCCCACGACGCGGAATTTGCGCATCATCGGAGTATCCTGCAAGGTGCGCACACCGCTCAGGCTGATGAGTGTGACTTCATCTCCGACAATGACCTGCAGGCGTTTCGACAATTCAAAACCGAGGATGATCCCGGGTTGTGCGGGATTGCCTTCGTACGGCATGGGATCGAGATTCAGAGTCCCATAGATCAGGTTTTTCTCGAGCTCGACAACCTCTTTGGCGGATTCGGTTTCGATGCCGCGGATGATGATGCCGGCCTGCGCGGCGCGCGATTTCACCAGCCCCTTGTTTTCGATATAGGGGGAAACTGTATTGACTCCGCGCAGTGCACGGATTTGATCGCTGATAAAACCGTAGTTTTTCATTCCCGATTCGTGAACCGTGCGCACATGGATGTGCGCATCTGCGCTCAGAAACCTCGAACGCACTTCTGCTTCGAAGCCGTTCATCACGGAGAGGACAATGATCAGCGCCGCCACGCCGATGACCACGCCGCTGATGGAGATATAGCTGACCAGGGAGATAAAACCGGTCTTGCGTTTGGATGCCATATAACGGCGGGCTATAAAAAGTTCGGTTTTCATTTTACCGTCGCAGTTTGTCAATCGTGGCGGATCGCATCTGCTGGCGCCATTCTCGCTGCTCGCAAAGCGGGCACCACTGAAGCCAAAAAGGCGATGAGCAGTGAAGCTATGGTCACTTTTACGAAATCGGACTCTCGCATCAGCACCGGCAACCAATCGACGATATAGACATCTGCAGGCAGTGCGAGAATGCGCCAGGTCTGTTGCGCATAGCAGATCAGGAAGCCAAGCACATTGCCGGCCAATGCGCCCAACAAACCGACCAAAAGTCCGGAAAAGGTGAATACAAGAAAAATACTCAAATGGGTTGCGCCCATGGCTTTGAGAATGCCAATTTCACGGGTTTTTTCCATCGAGATCATGATCTGGGTGCTGGCGATGTTGAAACTGGCCACCAGGATGATCAGACTGAGAACGATGAAAAACGCCCATTTTTGGATCTGCACCCAGGCAAAGAGATCCGGATTCATATCTCCCCATGATTCAGCGATAAAGGGATAACCGATGCGCTGATTCAGCGAATCGGCTACAGCCGGGGCGAGATTGTAATTCGTTGTTTTGAACTCAAAGCCGGTGACGCGGTTGGGCATGTTGACCAGTTTTTGTGCAGATGGAACAGAGATGTAGACATAGTTGTTGTCGAGGTCGTGAAATCCGGTCTTGAGGGTGCCCTGCATTATGAATTTCATCATTTGCGGCAGGTCGGATAGCGATGATCCTTGTGAAAGACTCACCAGGGTGAATTCATCGTTGATCTCGATGCCCATGCGTTCCGCCAGGCGCGTCCCGACGATGGCGCCGGGCAGCATACGCCCGCTGGCGTTCACTTTTTCAGTGAAATCGAGATTGCCGCTGGCCAGATTTTCCCCCAGCCGGGTGACCTCGTGGCTGGTCTCGGGTTCGACGCCGCGGACAAAAACAGCGGTTTGATCGTCTTTGGTGCGCAGCAAACCTTTGTCCGAAATATAAGGGGTAAAGGCCTGCACTTCAGGCTGGCGTCGCAGACTATCGGCCAGAGCCGCGGGGTCATCGATGCCGCGGTCGAGATAAGCGCGCACCCGGCCGTGTGCAAAGACACCGATAAAACTCTCGCGCACTTCGGTTTCGTAACCGTTCATGACCGACAGGGCGATCACCAGGGCGGCGACTCCGATGATGAATCCGGCTATCGAGATCATCGCGACCCTGGAGAGCAAAAAGCCTCTGCGTGTCGATTTCAGATAACGCGAGGCGATAGTAACCTCAAAAGGCAGCATCTATTGTTCCGGTCTCATGGTTGGGAAAAAGATCACATCGCGAATCGATGCCGAGTCGGTGAGCAGCATCACCAGGCGGTCGACGCCCATCCCCAGCCCGGCGGTTGGCGGCATGCCGACTTCCAGAGCACGGATAAAGTCGTCGTCCAATTGATGCGCTTCTTCATCGCCGGCTTCAAAGGCGGCGCGCTGGGTTTCAAAGCGCTCGCGTTGGTCGATCGGATCGTTCAGCTCGGTAAAAGCATTGCCGATTTCCCTGCCAACCACAAACGGTTCAAACCGCTCAACCAGGCGCGAGTCGGAACGGTGCCGTTTGGCCAACGGCGACAATTCCACCGGATAATCGCATATGAACGTGGGCTGGATCAAATTGGGTTCGACCTTTTCCTTGAATATTTCGTCGATGATTTTTCCGGCGCTCCAGCTTTTCTCCACGGGGATATGCAGCTGTTTTGCTGCGGCGGCCAACTCTTCGCGTTCCTTGCCGTAGAGGTTGATGCCGCTGTACTGCTGCAGGGCTTCGAACATCGGCAATCGCCGCCACGGCGGAGTCAAATCGATCTTCTCGCCCTGATAGGTCAGCTGCAGAGTGCCGTTCAGCTTTTCGCTGATGGTGCAGACCATCTCTTCCACCAGATTCATCATGAATGTGTAATCCTGGTAAGCGACATAGAGTTCCATCATGGTGAATTCCGGATTGTGCGTGCGGTCGATGCCTTCGTTGCGAAAGTCTTTGCTGATCTCGTAGACACCTTCAAATCCGCCGGCGATCAAACGTTTGAGATAGAGTTCATCGGCGATGCGCATGTACAAAGTGATATCAAGAGCGTTGTGGTGGGTGGTGAACGGTCGCGCTGCAGCGCCGCCGTAGATCGGTTGTAAAATCGGTGTTTCCACTTCCAGATAGCCCCGCGCATCGAGGTATTCGCGCATGGCGGAGATGACCCGGGAACGCTTGATAAAGACTTCTCGGACTTGCGGATTGACGTTCAGATCGATATAGCGCTGGCGATATCGCTGTTCAGTGTCGGCAAAGGCGTCGTAGACGATTTTTTCGCCGTCTTTTTCTGCCTGTTTGACGATGGGCAGCGGTCGCAGATTTTTGGTCAACAGGGTGATCTCTGCAGCAGAAACCGTGATCTCGCCGGCATGGGTCTTGAAAACCTGGCCTTTGATTCCGACGATATCGCCGATATCGAAAAGTTTAAACACTTCATAGGCTTGCTCGCCGATCTGTTTTTGCCCGACATAGAGTTGAATGCGGCCGCTGGCATCCATCAAATCGCAGAAAGTCACTTTGCCCATCGGCCGCAAGGACATCAGGCGGCCGGCCAGCGACACCGTTTTACCTTCGTACCCGGCATAATCGCTGCGAATCTCTTCGGTCATGTTCGTGCGGCTGTAGGCATAGGCAAAAGGTTCGATATTGGCCTCGCGCAATTTGAGCAATTTCGCCCGGCGGATTTTCATGACCTCGTTGAGATCGAGTAATTCTTCGCTCATTTATTGTCTCCAGGTTATCGATTGGCCGCGCTGAAAATCGGTTCAGACGACCGATAGATCCGTTCCACTCGTTTGGAAACCCAGCAGGTGACTTCGTAGGGAATGGTTTGCAGTTTTTCGCACAGCGAATCTACGGATATGCAGTGTTCTCCATCCGTGCCGAAGAGAATGGCCTCGTCGCCTGCCGCCGCATCGCCGTCCGGACCGATGTCGGCCAAAATCAAATCCATACAAACCCGGCCGCGCACAGGACACACTTTGCCGCGGATCAGCACCTCGCCGCGGTTTGACAACAGCCGGTTGTAGCCATCTGCATAGCCAACCGCCAGAGTCGCGATACGGGTGGACCGCTCGACGATATATTTGCGACCGTAACTCAAAGAGGTGCCCGGCGCAACGGTCTTGACATGCAACACCCTTGTTTTGAGGGTCATTGCCGGCCGCAACAGCACGCTTTTACTGGTTTCCGGCGATGGATAGTAACCGTAGAGCATCACTCCCGGCCGCACCAGATTATACCAGGATTCGGGAAGATCGAGAATCGCTCCGCTGTTGGCGGCATGAACAGCCGGCGGTTCGATCCCTTTTCGCCGCATGCTTTCAAGCGCAAGATTGAAACGCTGCAGCTGCTTGCGCGCAAACGATTTATCCACCTCATCCGAAGTGGCCAGATGGGTAAAAACACCCTGCAAATCGATGTTCGATTTGGCGGTGACTTTCTCGACAAAATCCGCTGCCTTTTCCCACCCGATACCAACCCGACCCATGCCGGTATCGATCTTGATATGAACGGCAGCTGTTTTTTTGGCCCGTTGAGCGCTCGATGCCAGGGCCTGGAACTGCTCATCCGTGTAAAGAGTGGCCTGCAAATCGTTGGCGACCAGCCGCGCTGCATCTGCAGCTAAAAAACCGCCAAAAACCAGTATCGGCGCGGTGATGCCGTGTCGGCGCAGTTCAATACCTTCGTCGATCAGCGCCACTCCCAGGCACGCGGCACCTTCTTGCAGCAGAGCGCGGGCGACTGGTACCGCACCGTGGCCGTAGGCGTTCGCTTTGACCACCGCCATGACCCGGGCTGGCTTGACTCGTGCAGCAACGGCTGAATAATTGGCCCGTATCGCATCCAGATCGATTTCCGCAACCGTCGTTGGCACCTATGCCGTCTCCGCTCAATGGGTCTCGCTGCGCATCACCAAATAGGCATGGATAAATTCATCCAGATCACCATCCATCACCGCAATGGTATTGCCGGTTTCATGCCCGGTGCGATGGTCCTTCACCAGATTGTAAGGATGAAAAACATAGGAACGAATCTGGCTGCCCCAGGCGATCTCTTTTTTGGTGCTCTCGAGTTTTTGCCGTTTCTCCTCTTCTTCCTCCATCTTGAGCTGATAGAGACGCGAAAGGAGAATCTTCATCGCTGCATCGCGGTTGCGATGCTGCGAGCGTTCGTTTTGGCACTGGACAACAATTCCGGTGGGGATGTGGGTGATGCGAATGGCGGAACTGGTCTTGTTGACGTGCTGTCCTCCAGCGCCGCTGGCGCGAAAGGTGTCGATCCGCAGATCTTTTTCTTCGACATCCACTTCAATCGCATCATCGATTTCTGGATAGACGAAAACCGAAGCAAATGAAGTATGCCGCCTTTTGTTGGAATCAAAAGGCGAGATGCGCACCAGCCGATGAACCCCTGCTTCGGCTTTCAAGTAGCCGTACGCGTATTCGCCGCTGACCTCGATGCTGACCGATTTGATGCCGGCTTCATCTCCAGCCTGAAAGTCGAGAATATCAGTCGAGTACCCCTGGCGTTCACAATAGCGCAAATACATGCGCATCAACATTTGTGCCCAATCCTGTGATTCCGTGCCCCCGGCGCCCGGGTGAATGGTCAGGATGGCGCTTTTGCTGTCAAGGGGATCGCCGAGCATCTTGCGAAATTCGAGGTCGGCGATCTCTTTTTCCAGAGCATCAGCCAATCTTTGTATCTCAGCCGCGATCTCGGCATCCTCTTCTTCAGCCGCCAGCTGGAGCAACTCTTCGAGATCCACACTATTCTTATGTAGTTTATTCCATAATTCGATCCACCCCTGGCGGGAACTGATCTCGCGCATCACCTGCTGCGCTTTTTCGTTGTCGTTCCAAAAATTGGCTGCCTGGGTTTTGGCCTGCAACTCTTGCAGTTCTGTTTCTTTTTTCTCGAGGTCAAAGAGACCTCCGCAAAACTGCCAGACGTTCATTGAAATCATCTATGGCTGTATGCATGTTTTCCAGCATCGTCTTTCCTCTCGATTGAAAAATCTGTTCAGCCCCTCTTTTTTTCATGGGTCAAACCCTTGCTGCATTTCGCGGGTAAAAATTACGAAATTAAATATACGACAAGTTGAACAAAGAATCAAGTGCAATGCATGTTTGGGGATTTCAGTTCCCGGAAAGACCCTGGTCGTGCAGAGAGCGGATTGTTTTTTCCAGGTGGTTCAATTTGATGGCAAGGCGCATGATAAAGATAAAGAGAGCGGCCAAAAAGACCAGATAGGCAGCGAACAGATAAACCAGAGAATTCATTCGAACCCTCCTGAACGGTTGGATTTCCAGGCATAGAGTTGATGTTCCAGGTGAAGGTATTGATACCACAAATAGAGCAAAACAGCATAGAGGCTGGTAAACGCCAACAAAGCGGCCAACAGGGCAATCAACATCTCCGTTGCGAGACCGCCGGAGGATGAGGCGATGACCGCACCGGGGTGCAAGTTGCGCCACCAGCGGATAGAAAAATAGACGATCGGCACATCGACAAAACCGATGATGCCATAAACAGCAGCCAGGGTGCTCCCGCGCGCCTGCATTTTGGTGAAAGAACGGATGAAGAGGTAACCGATGTAGATCATCCACAGGATGAGGGAAGTGGTCAATCTGGCATCCCAGGTCCAATAGGTGTTCCATCTCGGTTTGGCCCACAAGGGGCCGGTGATCAACACCAGGGTGATGAACAGGACGCCAATTTCCGCTGAACTGGCCGCCAACAAGTCCCATTTGGGGTTTCTGTTGACCAGATAGGCGATGCTGGCCATGCAGACGATAAAAAAAGCCAGAAAGGAGATCCAGGCGGAAGGGACATGAAAGTAAAAAATGCGCTGAAGATCGCCCATGCTCTGCTCGGTAGGCGCAAAGATCAGTGCCATCCATCCGGCGAATGCCATCAGAACAGCGCTTGCGGCGATGGCCGGAAGGAGCCAAAATCTTTTATTCGGCTTGTGGGGCATGTCTCACTCTCCAACGACAAAGGGATAGAGCAAAAAGGCAAGGACAAAAAAGATCACATCGAATCCGACCAGCAAGCGGATCCACGGCTGCCAGTTTGTCGGGTTGCCGGATTCGAAAATCGCCTGCGTACCGTTGATGGCTGCCAGAATGACCGGGACAAGAATCGGCAGCATGAGAATCGGCAGCATCAGCTCTTTGGCCCTGGATTCGGCAGCGATAGCGGAAAAAATGGTGCCGACAACCGCGAAACCGGCACTGCCGAAGAACAGCAACAACCAGAAAGGTGGTTGCAGGACCCGCCAGGGCAAATCAAAAAGCACCCAAAAAACCGGTAAAAATATCGTTTCGCAGAGCAACAAAAAGATGAGATTGCTCACAAATTTGGCGCAATAGAGCGTACCAGGGTCGATGGGACTGAGGATCAAGCCCTGGATGCACGACTCTTCCTGTTCACGGTTAAAGGTACGGTTCATGCCGGTGGAACTGGCAAATGCGATAGCCGCCCACAGAATGCCCGGGGCAACAAGATAGGCTTGCGCAGACTCGGCATCAAATGTAAAATTGAAAACAACGATCAGGGTCAGGCTGAACATCGTCATGGTGAGCAGCAGATCTTTGCCGCGGCTTTCAATTCGCAGATCTTTGCCGATCAGAGCGGCCATCTGTTGGATGATTGCTCTCATGCTGTGCCTTTGAGGTAAGCCGCCCACTGTTCCGGCGGCAATTGATTCGGCGCACAATCGATTTGCAGCTGGCCGTTTCGCAAGAGCACAAGACGATCGCAAAGATCGAGTGCCAGGTTGAGGTCATGGGTTGACAGGAGGATGGTCGTTCGATTGGCGTTGAGTTTGGCGATCAACTCTTGCAGTTTCTCTGTAAATCCCAGGTCAAGCCCGGCGAAGGGTTCGTCGAGCAACAAAATCGGGGGGGCATGGAGGATGGCTCGCGCGATCGACAACCGCTGCTGCATACCGCTTGAAAGAGTACTCACCCTGTCGTTGCGGCGATGGCGCAAACCCACGGTTTGCAGCACCTGCTCGATACGCTCCGGCAAAGATTCAAGGCTGTATAGCCGCCCGTAAAAGCGCATATTTTCTTCTGCGGTCAGACCTCCATAGAGGAAAGTCTGGTGGCCGGCAAAACCGATTTGCCTTTTTATCGCCGATCTGGCTTGACGCGGGTTCTGACCTTGAATTTGCACTTGACCGCTGGTCGGCGCGATCAGGGCGGCGATTGTTTTCAACAGAGTGGTTTTGCCGGCACCGTTTTGTCCCAGCAATGCGATGCACTCACCCGGCTTAACCTGCAAATCGATACCCTGCAAAGCGTCGAGCCAGCCAAAACGCTTGCAGATTTGGGTCAACAGGATGATATTGCGATTTTGTGTCGCTTCCATACAATCTGTCTGGCGGTTGGTTCAGCGATAGCGTTTGCGCAGCTGGATTTCAGCTTCCAGTGCTGTTTTTTTTGCTAAAAGCTGCCGTCGTTTTTGACTCGACAAATCGCCGGCGGTACGGATTTTCTCCTGCAGCTTTTGCTTTTGTTGCTGCAATCTTGTCAGCGCGGAAAATTTTTCCCAGCCGTCTTTTGGTTGCAACCAAATGGAGATCAGTAAACCGAGCGCCAACAAACCTGCCGTTATCCAGCCAATTGTCCACCCCGAAATTGCGGAAGCGGAGGGTTTTTGCAGCAATACTTGAATTCGAGTGCCACGGCTCAGTGAATCTGCGCCAACGCGTTGGAAGACCTGGTCCCGCATCGCAAATCGGCCGTGGTCGATCAACTGCTCGGATTGCAGTGTCAGTTCTGTGCTGCTGTTGAAGAGATTGAACGACAAGGTCGGATAGTCGAGGACAAAATCGATCTGCGCGCTGTCTTTTTGCCATGGGATTTCATAGCCGTAGCTCACTCGATGCGAACCCGGCAGGATGATGCTGAGGTCGTCGACCGTTTTTTCGCTGCCCTGCAGATGGTCGGACGATTCAACCGGAATTTTTAGGTGGATGGCCTCAGAAGGTAGCGAGTAACGCAACGTGGCTTTGTGGATCCCGTCGGTTCGCCATACATCGAGAATGGCTCGGTCGGTCGGATTGACCACCACCCGTATTTCGCGAATCGAAATCCGATCGCCTTTGTCCTGAATGAACAGATGATGCATCTGCTGTTCGATCGGCGCTGCTGTGTTGAGCGTGTCGTAGACCACGATGTCGAGGTCAGGTAAGGGTACACTCGGGGAGATTTGTACTGCTTTGCTGAAATAACGCACGCCCTTATAGACGACGGCAGCGCGAAACTGCGATGGCGATTCTTTTCGCAAACCAGCAAACGTAAAAGAGCCGTCCTGTCGGCTTTGGCGCTCCTGCACACGAGAGGGGAGAGACTGATCGTCTTTGAATTCGAGCAATTCAACCGTCTGGTTGCTGACGGCGGTGCTGTCTGCCGAACCGTTGTAAATTTTACCGCGCAGCTGATCGGCGCTTTGTACGGAAACCACCGACAGGCATAAAACGAGCGCCGAATTTTTAAAACAGCTCTTCATCTTTTCTCTTTGCCTAAGCCGCATTGGTTGGCATTTAACCGAAAACAGAGGGAAGATTCACGAGCAACTTGGAGCCCAATCGCTCGTCGTGCTGAGATCACGCCTCATCTTCCAACTCGTCGATTTCCAGATTGAATTGTTCGCGCAATTGCTGTTTAACTGACGATGGCTTTATTGAGCCCGGTCGATCCGCGTTTGCTTTCATCTCATTGGACAAGTTCGCCGTATGCATCAAACGTTGGAGGTGCTCACGCTCGGCCGCGAAACGGATCGGCAGGTTCGGCGCCTCGCTGAAGAGCGGTGCCAGCACGGTGATGACGGCAGCAACCGCCAACAAAAGTATAAAGAAAATCACATCTCTTCCTTTTGTTTTGGATCCGATCGTTTTCGCATAAAGAGCGAGGCCAGCGTGCCGATGACCATCATTCCACCGCCGATCCAGATCCACACCACTAGGGGATTGTACAACAAGCTGATGCTTGCACGGTCATTTTCTTTATCGACAGCGCCGAGAATCAGATAGAGATCATGGGTCAGGGTGGTGCGAATGCCGACTTCGGTGGCTGGCTGAAAATTGAGAAAATTTTGTTTTTCAGAGCAGAATGTGCCAATCGAGTCATTGCCGCTATAAACCGCAAAAATCGCGCGATCTATTTGGCGATCCGGCCATTCGAGCGATTCCAAGCCCAGATAGTTCAGGCGATAGGGTGCAAAGTCGATCCACTCGCCTCTGTTGATGGACACCGTCTTCTCGCGGTAGTGGCTCGATGAACCGACGATGCCGATGAAAAAGAGCAAGACGCCGATGTGGCTGACCAGTGCCGGCAACCCTTTTTTGCTCAAGGCGTTGCAGCTGAACACAGGACGCAGCTTGGTGATTGCCACAGCAGCCAGCGAAAACGCAAAGATCGCCGATGCCACCTTTGCTCGCAAGGTATGCGGGCTCAAAAAGAAAGCGAACAAAGCCACACCCAGGCCGATGGCGATCGGCAAAGCCGACCTTTTCCACAATTGCCTGCCGGGGGTTCGATGCCATGAGAGCAAATGGCACAATCCCAACAGCAAAACGATCGCCGGTCCCAGCAACGCGGCCAACTGGTTATAAAAATCCATGGTCAAATTGATTTGACGTCCATTCAACCATTCGCTGATCGCCGGCATCAAAGTGCCGATAAAAACGCCGATCATCAGAGCGATCAAGAGCGCGGTGCTGACCAGAAAAGATGATTCCTTGCCGGTCCAGCTCTCAACCGCATGTGCGCTTTTATAGACCTGCCGTCTGGACAGCAACAAAAATACCGATCCCAACACGATGAGAGAAAGAAAAAGCAGAAAAGCCGGCCCCAGGTTGGAAACTCCAAAGGCATGTACGGATGCGATCATGCCGCTGCGCGTCACAAAGGTGCCGAAAATGGTCAGGGAAAAAGTCAGAAAAACCAGGACAAACATGCCAACGGGCATCATGCGGCGCTGTTTATGGAGAAGAATGGAATGCAACATGGCGGTGCCGGTAAGCCAGGGCAAAAGCGAGGCATTTTCCACCGGATCCCAGGCCCAATACCCACCCCACCCGAGTTCGACATAAGCCCATTGCATCCCCAAAAGATTGCCGAGAGTGAGAAACATCCAGGCGAACAACGACCAGCGGCGCAAGGAATCAATCCACCTGCTGACCGGCAATCGCTGCAACAGTGCTCCGGCCGTCAGGGCAAAAGGTACAGAATAAGCGACAAAACCAATGTAAAGAGCAGGTGGATGAAAGACCATGGCGGGATTTTGCAGCAGCGGATTGAGTCCGACGCCATCAGCGGTCTGGAACTCCAGCAGCTTGAAGGGATTTGATTTGAATACCAATAGATAAAGAAAAAATAAAAGTAAAAAGTTGAGCACAGATTGCGCCACAGCCTGCGCAACCAGCCATTCGGTTGCGGGTCGCCGTGTAAACCACCAGGTAAAGGCCGCCAGCAACCAGGCCCACAGGAGCAGAGATCCGGCTTGTCCCGCCCAAAAGGCGGCAATCGTATAGAATAAACTCAGAGAGCGGTTGGTATAGTGAGCCACATACTCGATGGTAAAATCTCGGCTCAACAAGGCAACCAACAGGGCAATAGCGGCCAGCGAAAGGAAGAAAAAGACTGCCTGACTGGCGCGGCGAGCGCTGCGATAAAAACGATAGCTGTCCTGGTGACAGGCAAACAGCATGAGCGCGCCGGCGTACAGGCTCATTACGGACGCGATGATCAGAGCAGAAAATCCCACAATGGGCACAGCGCTTTACCCGCAATTGATTCGTTTTTGTGGCCAGTCGCCACAAGGTTCCTGGAAAAGACGGCTTTCTGCAACACTTTGGGCAATATATTTATTTTACCCCCCATGTGCAAACAAAAAAAGCCCTCTTGTATCCCTGGTTCAAGATGTTGCGGTAAGCGCGCAGACGGGCAAGAGCAAAACGCGGTTTTTGCATTTTTTTCTTGTTCAATGATATAATTATATTACCTTAGTGCTGTGCAGTCTCACCGCACTGATCAACCCTGCAAAAACCTTCTATTGACAAGTCGTCATTGTAAAGGCGGTTCAGCGAAGAACGGGGGTGACGGTGGTTTGTATGCAGTCGGGCGTGACTGCCTCTCAAACTCAATGTTGGGTGTGACATGAGGATTCCCATGCACATCCTCTGAAAAGGGACTCAGCAACTATGGGAGGGAAAAATGAAACGCTTTTGGTTTGCTGCACTTTTAATGCTGCTTATGGTATCGAGTTCCCTGGCCGCTGATCGCGCCGGCAAATATGCCATCGCTGCGCAATTCACCAATGTGAGCTCGGGTGAATTCGCTTTTTCCAAAATGCTCAACACGCGAAACATGCTCTTGTTTAACGTAAGCATTGGTTATAGCGGCACTTCCAGTGAGACAGAGTTTGGCGGATCCACGAGCGAAGGTCCGACCAATTCAAACTTGAACGCTTCTCTGTCGCCCGAATACCGGACCTATCTGCGGCCCCAGTCCTCTGTCTCGCCCTATTGGGGAGTTTATGTTTTTGCCGGGTACGGTTCCGGCACCACGGAAACACCCACAGGCGGCGGGGGCACTTCTGAATCAACCAGTAGCGATATCAGTTTTGGCGCTGGCATGTCATTGGGAGCTGAGCTGTATCTCAACAAGGCGCTCAGTTTTGCCATCCATTCCCGCTTTTTGCAGTTTTCGATGTCTACGGAGACAGATGAAAGCGGAAGCCCCACCGTTAGCAGCAGCTACACACGGCAATCGCTTGTTTTGTCACCGAGTCCTGCGCTTTATGTCCGTATTTATTTCTGATGCAGGAAACCTTTATCCCCGATTGGCGTTATTCAAACCGGCAGCACGGAAGCACGGCGATGCTGCCGGTCTGATCGGTTGTTGGCATCAACAGAGTCTTTAAGGTTTAGGTGAGCATGTTCAATTTTATTTACCACAATCCTGTCAGGATTGTATTCGGGCAGCATAGCATCGCTCGGTTGAGCGATCTGATCGATCGAAACAAACGCATCATGCTTTTATACGGGGGCGGTTCGATTCATGCCAACGGCGTCTATGAACAGGTAAAAAATGCGTTGAAGGCGCACAATGTCGTAGAGTTCAGCGGTATCGAGCCGAACCCGCATTATGAAACCCTGATGCGTGCGGTTGCACAAGCCAAAGAGGCTCAAATCGATTTTCTGCTTGCCGTCGGCGGCGGTTCGGTTTTGGATGGCAGCAAATTTGTCGCTGCAGCCGTCTGTTTTACCGGTGATGACCCTTGGGATATTTTGGCCAAGAAGGCCAAAGTGGAAAAGGCGCTGCCGCTCGGCGCGGTTTTGACCCTGCCGGCCACTGGCTCAGAGATGAATGGCAATGCCGTGATCACGCGTGAATCGAGCCGCGAAAAGTTGGCTTTTGGCAGTGAACAAGTCTCCCCACAATTTTCTATCCTTGATCCGGCCGTTACTCTGAGCCTGCCTCGCGAACAGCTGGCCAACGGTATTGTCGACTCTTTTGTGCACGTGATCGAGCAGTACCTGACCTATCCGGTCAATGCGCCGCTGCAGGACCGCCAGGCTGAAGCGGTTTTATTGACCTTGATCGAACAAGCTCCGGCGGTTCTCAATCAACCCGACAACCTCGATGCCCGTGCGAATCTGATGTGGTGTGCCACCCAGGCTCTCAATGGATTGATCGGCTGTGGAGTACCGCAAGACTGGTCAACCCATGATATCGGCCATGAATTGACCGCGTTTTACGGTATCGCTCACGCACCGTCTCTGGCGCTGGTGTTGCCCGCGGTTTTGCGCCACCAACGCTCCGCCAAAGCTGAAAAACTCGTACAATATGGTGAACGCATTTGGCAAATTCACATGGCCAATCGCGATCAAGCCGCTGATGCGGCGATCGAGCGGACACAGAATTTTTTCCGCTCACTCGGTATGCCGGTCAGCAGACACAGCACTGGGATAACCGATCTCCATTTCGCTGCAATTGCAGACCGTTTTGGCCGACGAGGTGTACGGCTCGGAGAGCATCAGTCGATCGGCAAAGACGAGGTCCTGCAAATCCTGCAATTAATCGATTGATGGCGGGTGAAGGCCAACTGAAGAACATCTGTGCCGACCCGAGCTCGACCCAGCCGGCTCGATTCCATGTAAAAACGATTGGAAAAGGTCAAACATGACAGTGTTTTGGACGATTGTGGGTTTATTGGTCTCGATAATTGGGCTGTTGGGTTGCATTTTGCCGATTCTCCCGGGAACCCCCCTTAGTTTTCTTGCCCTCATTATTTTATCGCTTGCCCACAATTGGCAAGTCTTCAGCACTGAATTTCTTTTGGCTATGGCGGCCTTGACGATTGTGGTGACGGTGTTGGATTATATCGTACCTGCCTGGGGCGCAAAAAAATACGGCGCCTCACGCCTTGGCATGTGGTCGTCGGTGATCGGTATGTTTGTCGGCATGTTTTTATTCCCGCCTTGGGGAATGTTTTTCGGCGCGCTGTTCGGGGCGATTGTCGGTGAATTGCTGGCCGGCAAAGAACGCCAGCAGGCATTCAGAGCAGGATGGGGAGTCTTTGTCGGCAACCTGACCGGAATTGGACTCAAACTCGCAGCCTCAGCCCTGATGTTGTTCTACTACATCCGGGCGATGTTTTGAGCCACAAGTGCACCGGGCTTGGCCTCACAGCGCCCCCGGCCCCGCCGTCCTCGACATTTTTTGCTGCAGATAAGGCAAATGAATCGGGCGGGGCTGCACAGCGCCCGCGGCCCCGCCGGCCTCGATCTTTTTTGCTGCAGATAAGGCAAATGAATCGGGCGGGGCTGCACAGCGCCCCCGGCCCAGCCGGCCTCGACCTTTTTTGCTGCAGATAAGGCAAATGAATCGGGCGGGGCGGCACAGCGCCCGCGGCCCCGCCGTCCTCGACCTTTTTTGCTGCAGACAAGGCAAATGAATCGGGCGGGGCTGCACAGCGCCCACAGCCCCGCCGGCCTCGATCTTTTTTGCTGCAGATAAGGCAAATGAATCGGGCGGGGCTGCACAGCGCCCACAGCCCCGCCGTCCTCGACCTTTTTTGTTGCAAATAAGGCAATTTATTAATATACTTGAAAGCCAAATGCAGCCGGCTTGGAAAGACAAAAGCGGTGGGAGAGCTGGCTGCTTTTTGCTCATCGGATTTGTATTTTGATCACAATTACCTGGACAGGGAGAAAATGAAATGAGCAAACCAGTTGAATTGACCGATGACAATTTCAAACAAGAGGTTTTGAGCGCGACTGTTCCAGTCTTGGTCGATTTTTGGGCTGTTTGGTGTGGACCGTGCAAAATGATCGCTCCTGTGGTTGAAGCCCTGGCTGCTGAGCTGACCGGCAAGCTCAAAGTGGGTAAAATGGATGTGGATTACCACAAAACCGTGGCACAGCAGTACGGCATCCGCAGCATTCCGACTTTGCTTCTATTCAAAAATGGCACCGTGGTGGAACAAATTATCGGTGCTGTTGATAAGGCCAGCCTGTTAAAAAAATTGGAACGCCACCTGCCTCAATCGTTTTAAACAATACCCAACAACCCGTCCTTATCACATGACGGGTTTTTTAATCTCATTCGCGTGCATGGATGAGGTGCATGGATACAGGATGAACGCTCGATGAAGCAGACACATGCTGTGATCATGGCCGGCGGATTCGGCAGCCGTTTTTGGCCGCGCAGTCGCAAGTCGATCCCCAAACAATTTCTTCAGCTAATCGGCAACGAAACCCTGATTCAATCTTCGCAAAGCCGCATTCGGCATCTATTGCCGGTTGACCGCATTTGGGTGGTGGCAAGCAGATCACACCGCGATCTCTTGCTCCAGCAATTGCCTGATCTGCCTGTCGAAAACATCATTTTTGAGCCGACTGCACGCAACACTGCGCCATGCATTGGTTTGGCAGCTTTGCATATTTATCACCGCGATCCTGAGGCTGTTATGGTCGTCATGCCTTCAGATCACCTGATCAGCGATTGCAAGAAATTCACTCGACTCCTGCAACAGGCTGTTGGTCTGGTGCATGAAAACCGCCAGGCTTTGGTCACTCTTGGGATCCAACCCAGCTATCCGGCAACGGGTTATGGCTATATCCAGCGCGGAGAAAAGCTCGATAATCGTTGCGACAACGCGTTTCGGGTTCGCGCCTTTGCCGAAAAACCAAACGCGGAAGTCGCCAGGCAATTTTACCACAGCGGCGAGTTTCTATGGAATAGCGGTATTTTTACCTGGTATGCAGAAACCATTCTCAATTATATCGCAGAGTTGATGCCGGATCTCTATGCCGGGTTGCTGGAAATCAGACAGTCCCTCGACAGCGGACAAAAAGATCAGGTGGTTGAACAGGTTTATAACCGTTTGAACGGACAATCGATCGATTATGGGGTGATGGAGAATGCCAGCCAGGTTTTGGTGGTTGAAGGTGATTTTGGCTGGAGCGATTTGGGCGGTTGGGAGGAAACCTATAATCTGTCAGCAAAGGATGAAAACAACAATGCCGGTTCTGCAACCCTTATTGCCAAAGACAGTCATGGAAATTTGATCGAGGCGGAAAAATTGGTTGCTCTGATCGGGGTTGAAGATCTTGTCGTTGTGGATACACCCGATATTCTGCTAATCTGCAATCGCTCTCGCGCACAGGAAGTCAAATGGGTGGTCGAAAAACTAAGACACGAAAAGTCAGAGAAATACCTCTAAGCGAACAGCTGAGCAACGAAGAGCTGCTGCAAGCACTGGAGACCATGGTCAAGGCGCTGAATGTCGAACTGCGCTATGAAAAAGGCGATTTTTCGGGGGGAGCTTGCCGAATTTACGATCAATCTTTGGTTGTCCTGCAAAAAAATGACAGCACAGTGAAAAAAATTGTTGCCCTCAGCCATTACCTCAGCCAGGTTTCTCTCGAAGGGATATATGTGCCCCCGGCTGTTCGCGAAGTCATGATGCGTTTCGGCGTAAGTTCAGATACAAATGATTCTGTTTTATTGGAGGAGGAATAAATGAGAAAAAGTGAGCTGGCATCTCATTTCAATCCTGCACTGTTTATCCCGGAACTGAAAGCGACGGACAAGGAAGCGGTTCTCAAAGAGCTGTTGGACCTGTTTGTCAAAGAAAAGCATATCCGCAATTCGGCAATCGTTCTGGAGATGTTGCACCAGCGTGAAAAATTGGGCAGTACAGGAATCGGTAAAGGGGTAGCCATCCCGCATGGGCGGACAGTCGCCGCTTCTGATGTTTTGATTGCCTTTGGTAAATCCACTGCAGGAGTCCCTTTTGATGCAATGGACGGCAAACCGGTGCATCTCTTTTTTATGGTCATCGCCCCACCGAATGATGAAGGCAATGTCTATCTGCAAATTTTGGGCAGTCTGATGCCCATTTTGAGCGATGCGGAAAATCTGCAACGCATGAAAGCGGTGCGAGAGTATAACGAGTTTATTGAGGTCATCCGTGGAGAATAGCAAAATGGCGATGAATGATTTGGAAAGATTGGTTTCTCTGCAGGATCTGGACTTGATGATTCAGGAGACTGACGAGGTCGCCAAACTGGGCTTCAACGTGACCGGCTATGATGAATTGCAGAAAGCGCGCGAAGAGTTGGCCAATCAGATCAGCAGACCCTTGTTGTCCCGCTACGAGCGATTGCGCGCCAAGTTAAAACGCGCAATTGTGCCGGTCAAGAACGATATCTGTTTGGGATGCTTTTTGCGCCAGCCGACTTCTCTGGCGGCGCGCGGGCGAGAAGATGAAGAAATTTTTACCTGCGAAAATTGCGGCAGAATGCTGTATTGGTTGGACTGAGAAAGGGGCGTAGGTTGCCGCCCCTTTTTGTTTAGATTAACTTCATCTCTTTGCCGACTTTGTAAAAAACATCCAAAACAAAATCGAGTTCTTTGTCCGTATGAGTTGCCATATAACTGGTGCGGATCAAAGACTGTCCAGCCGGCACAGCTGGACTGATGATGGGATTGGAAAAAATACCCTCCTCAAAAAGTCGGCGCCAAAATGTAAAGGTCTTTGTGTCGTCCCCGAGAATGATCGGGATGATCGGCGTTTGCGACAGACCCGTATTGAATCCCATATCGTCAAAACTGTTTTTCATCTTGTGGTAATGCGCCCACAATCTTTCACGCCGCTCAGGCTCTTTTTGCAGAATGTCCAGCGCTGCAATAACCGTCGCTACTGCGGCGGGTGGCGGGCTGGCGGAAAAGATCAGCGCCCGCGATACATGCTTGATATAGTGAACCACTTCTTCCTTGCCGGCGATGAAGCCACCTATGGAAGCGAAAGATTTGCTAAACGTACCCATGACCAGATCGACTTTGTCCTGCAAACCGAAATGCTCAGCGGTTCCGCGACCGTGGGCGCCGAGAACACCGATCGAGTGGGCGTCATCGATCATCACCTTGGCGCCGTGTTTTTGCGCCACCTCCACCAGGTTGGGCAGGTCGACAATATCGCCACCCATGCTGAAAACCCCGTCGCTGACCACCAATATGCCGTGTTTGTTGCCCTTGTTCAGCGTTAAGATTTTGTCGAGATCTTTCATGTCGTTGTGGCGGTATTTCAGCGCTTTGCCAAAAGCCAACCGCGTTCCATCCACGATGCTGGCATGATTTTCATTGTCTCCGACAGCAAGATCGCGCCGGCCGATGATTGAGGCGATGGTCCCCTGATTGGTCTGGAATCCGGTGGAAAAAATTAACACCGCCTCGGTTTGCATAAAATCCGCAAGCCGTGCTTCGAGTTCTTCATGCAAGGCGAGGGTGCCGTTGAGAAACCGCGAACCGGTGCAGCCGCTGCCGAATTTTTCGATCGCTTGAATGGCGGCTCGCTTGACGCGTTCGTCTTGTGTTAATCCGAGATAGTTGTTGGATCCGATCATGATCATCTTCTTGTTGTTGATGACCACCTCGGTGTCTGCGCCGGATTCGATGGCCTTGAAATAGGGGTACCAACCGCTTTGCATCGCTTCTCGTGCTCGAGCAGAAGTTCCTTTGGAACATTTATCAAAAAGATCTGCCAATCTTTGCCTCCTAAGCTTTCGAGTGGATTTGCGGTCAGCCGAATCACTACCCTGAATTGCTGCCAGAAATAATAAAAATATAGCTATTCAGGCGACGATAGTCAAGTTCAAACATGACTGACGAGAGATTTGTTTGCAGAATGCAAAACGACAGGATTGGCTCATAAAAGCTTGGCTTTACCTCTTTTGCCATTCTTGCATCGTTGCCGGATGATCTCTGCAGATCAAAGAAAATTTATGGCGCAACCCTAAACACCACTGGATCATTGATTCTCATCCCAGTTTTTACTATGTTCAAGTACAATCTGACTGCACAGCGGGACAAGGAGAAAAGATGAGAGCTCTGGTGACAGGCAGCAATGGATTCATCGGCAGTACTCTGGTCGAGTATCTTTTGTCTAAAGGATCTGAAGTCCTTTGTTTGGTTCGCAAAACCAGCGATCTGCGGTGGCTGCAACCGCTGGCCGTCAAAACCATTTATGGTGATTTGCGGAGTCCGGAATCTCTCGCTCAGGTGCTCAAAAAAACCGATCTGGTTTTTCACCTGGCAGGCGTGACCAAGGCACGAGATGCCCAAGCCTATTTTGCCGGCAACGTGCAAACAACAAAAAACTTGCTCGATGCTTGTGAAAAATTCAGCCCGGCTGAACAAAAATTTGTTTTCGTTTCCAGCCAGGCGGCTGGCGGTCCCAGCCCAGACGATCGGCCGATCACCGAAGCCGATCCGGCAAATCCGATCTCTCTTTACGGCCGCTCGAAACTGCAAGCCGAAGATCTCGTACTCAAATACAGCCAGCATCGCCACGCTGCCATCATTC
This sequence comes from bacterium, assembly GCA_029565675.1. Classification (GTDB taxonomy): domain Bacteria; phylum Zhuqueibacterota; class Zhuqueibacteria; order Residuimicrobiales; family Oceaniaggregativiventaceae; genus Sulfursilanivivens. The sequence goes on along the minus strand of JAKQNP010000032.1, from coordinate 7,645 downwards.
GTCCCCCTTCGGTATATGGACCTCGGGATCGCGACATCCTGACCTATTTTGCCAGCGCCAACCGAGGGATTTTGCCCCTGTTGGGTGATGGCCGCCAAAAAATCAGTATGATCCATGTCGAGGATCTGGTGCGAGGGATCTTTTTGGCTTCCCAGGTTAAAGAAGCAAACGGCCGTGTCTATTATCTCAGCGGCGATGAAGAGTGGAATTGGCATGCAATCGGCGATCTGGTCGCCAGGACCCTTAATAAAAAGCCGATCCGCTTGTTCATCCCGTTCTGGCTGCTCGATGCGGTTTCTGCGGTCAATCGGCTGGCCGCTGCAATTAAAAAAAGACCGGCACTGCTCAACAGCGATAAGGTGAGGGAGATGAAACAGCCCAACTGGCTCTGCTCCAATGCGCGTGCCAAGGCTGAATTGACTTTCCGGCCGCAAATCGAGTTGGAGCCCGGATTTCGCCAAACCGTCGACTGGTATAGGCGGACCGGATGGTTATAAGTCGCCAGTGAGAAGCAGCACACGCGTTTGCAGCGTCTCGACTGTTTCTGCGGTCAGCTGAATGTCAGAAGGCAATCCCTGCTGTTTTCGATAGACGAGCGCATTGAGAAATTCCAGCAGTTCTTGTTTTTGCAGGAGGGGCTGATATCGGTATTCGCGGTTGCGCCGATTTTTGCCGCTCATCTCGACCGTCGGGGCTGCAAAAGGTATCCCGAGAGTCAATTCGTTGCGCGGCGATATCATCTGACGCTGTAAAAGTTGTTTGTTGACCAGCAGCTCCAATTCCTGTTCCAGATCACGAGCCGTGGTTCGCGTTGCCGGGTCCAGGGCTGAATAGATGTCGCGCCCGCTTAAACTGTCAGTCTCCCATAACAGCTTGAGCGCTTGTATCTGGACCATCGATGGGATAAAATCCAATTCTGGCGGTTTTGGCGAATCCGATTTTTGGCCGGCCACTAGCTGCAAGCCGCTTTCAACGATTCGGCTCAGCGGTACCACCGGCTCAGCGGCGCTGGAAGGGCCATTCAATTCGCGTTTGATTGCATCAGTCAAAGAAGTGTTGCGGCCAAGCGGCGGTCCATAGCCGGCAGGCGGAAGGTATGGCTGGATTTTTGGCATCACGGGTAGGGAATCTGAAAAGGTCTGCAATGGTCTAAACTGCAGGATTCTCAGCGAGTCCATAAAAAGCGAGCTCCAATCTGATTCTGTCTGCGGCTCGGTCGGGACCGGCACGGTCTCTTTTGCCTGGACTTGTTCTGCAAATGGTGATAAAATTGCTGCTCGAGCAGCGGCAGAGGTGACAGCGCGGGGAGGTTCGACCGGCGATTTCACCGAGAGATCAGATGTTTTGAATTCCAGTTCGATCCAAAGCGCCTTTTCTGCAATTTGCGGATTGAGCTTATAAATAACCGAGATTGCCAAAAGGAGCAAGTGAAAACCGATCGAAATCAAGATCGCTTTTTTCATGGCTTGGGCCGGCGAAAGTTGGATTGCGCTGGTCGGCGATTGTTTCGGATTGCCGGACTGCAACACGGTTGTTCGACGTTATCGATTTTACGGTGCACTGCCATTGCAAGTTCCCTGCCCGGATTCCCTCTTGCAAAAGGAACCCCGGGACGACACCTCGCGTTAATCTACGAAGGTGGATAAAAAAGACAAGCATGATCTTTTGCACTAGAGTGTCTGCGCGGTGCTTGAAAATGCAAATATCCTTGCTTTCTTTTATCCGGGTCGGTTGAAGCGCCTGCTTGGCCTGGACCAAAAACGAGACCACATAAATGCTTTTTAAAGTGACGATCCTCGGCTCAGGCACCTGTGCGGTGACAAAAGAGCGCTCTTGCTCTTCGTACGCACTGCAAATCGGCGAGCAATTTTTCCTGCTCGACATCGGATTCGGCTCTCTCCGACGTCTCGCTGAAGCCGGGCTGAATTATCGCGCGATCGACGCCGTGGTGATCAGCCATCTTCATCCCGACCATGTCGCTGATCTGGTCCCCTTGCTTATGGCTTTGCATTTTACTCCCAATTTCACCCGGCGGAAAACCCTTTCACTATTCGGCCCTCCTGGTCTGCTCGCTTATCTGCGCGGCCAACATGAGTTGCACGGCGACTGGGTCATGCGCCAGACCCCCTTTACCTTGCAGATCGAGGAAATCGACAGCGAAATCCAGCTGGGTTCATGCCTGATTTCCGCACTACCGATGAAGCATAAACCAGTCAGCTATGGCTACAGATTACAGTGCAATTCATGCACTCTGGCTTATTCCGGGGATACCGGATATTGTCCGGAAGTCGTCGCGCTGTTTGCGAATGTCGATCTGGGGATATTGGAATGTTCTTTCCCCGATGAGCTGGCCATTGATGAGCACCTGACTCCCTCTCTGGCCGGCCGAATTGCGCAGGAGTCCGGATGCCGACGCCTGTTGTTGACCCATTTCTATCCAAGCCTCGATATTTCAGCGGCAATTGCCGGCTGTCGCCGCATTTATGACGGACCCGTCGAAGCTGCAGCTGATCTGATGTCGGTCGCTATCGGTGAGGAACCACGTGAATTTGCCTAACGACACCACTCTGCGCAAGAATCGACCGAGAGGCGCCAATGCGATACCTGTGCCCTGGGCCGTCCAGCCGCCACAGGGCAGAAAAGGATTTTGGCTGGCATTGTGTTTATCCCTGTTGTTCCATCTGGTTTTTGTCTTTCTCTATCGGCCATTTTTCAACGCATTGTTGTTGCCGATTTCCACCCCGGAAGCGCCGAAATTGCAGGAAGATTTCCAGCCGATCGTTTTCGAATTGGTCGAAACACCGGCTGACGCGGCTGTTGACGAACCGCAGAACGACAGCCGGTTTTTCTCCGACAAAAATGCCAGAGCTAGCGATCTCGTGGAACGGAATGATCTTGTCTCGGGTATGCCCTATTCAACCGGTCAGACAGACTACCGCGTTTTCTCGGGCGGCGGCGAAGCAACTCCGCAGGAATCTTCTGTACAGCCGCAGTCTCCGCAACCTCAAGATCAGCAACTCGGATTGGAGCAGCAAGTCTATCGCCGGCAAGCGGTCAAGCCGTTTCATGCATCGATGCTGCGTCAAAGTGCGAGAAATGACCAACAGACGCCGGGAGATTTCAGCGATGATGTGGATTTCAATCAGCAGCAATTCAGTGCCGATGCGCTCGGCGATGTGTCGCTGAATACCTACGCCTGGGATTTTGCTCCGTACTTGTTGGCCATGAAGAATAAAATCCGCCGCAATGTTTATCCGCCGCCGGCGTTCTCCCAGATGGGCATGATCAGCGGCGAAACCGTGCTCAGATTTCGCGTCTATCCGGACGGGAGTGTGCAGGATCTGGCGGTGCTTTCCTATTCCGGCCACCCCGCATTGATGGAAACCAGTGTCAATGCGGTCAAGGCCTCGAATCCATTCAAACAACTGCCGGATTTTTTCCCGGAAGACTATTTGGAATTGACCTGGACTTTTATTTACTCGATTCTCCGTTAATCCGTTGATTCCCTGCGCAAACAGGCGGATCATGTTTTTGTACCCAAATTTTGCAGGTCTATGGACGCATTAGCTTATTTGACTCGCGGCGGGGTGGTGATGATTCCGCTGTTGTTGTGCTCGGTACTCGGTTTGGCAATCATCCTGGAAAAATCGATCAACCTGCACCGACGGCGCATTTTACATCCTGAACTCGTTCGCTTGATCCATTCGATCGACAGCGAACAAGATATTCAAATGGCAAAAAGCCTGTGCAAAAAGCAGCCTGGTCCCTTTGCCAACATCATCCTGGTGGGACTGCAAAACCGTCATTTGGACAAGGCTGAGATCAAGGAATTGATCGAGGACCAGGGGCGCCAGGAAATCAGAAGTCTGGAAAGAGGACTTTCGGTTCTGGAAATGATCGCCGGCGTGGCGCCGCTGTTGGGGCTGCTGGGAACAGTGATCGGCATGATAAAGGTCTTTACTGTAATTTCGGCGCAAGGCACAGGCCAGGCGAGCTTGCTGGCCGGCGGCATCTCGGAAGCCCTGATCACCACCGCCACCGGATTGGTGATCGGTATACCGATTCTGGTCGCCTATAACTTTTATACCCATCGCGCTGAGGATTTGGTGCTCGATATCGAAAAACACTCCAATGCGATGTTGCAGCGTATCCGTGCTTTGCATGCAACCGAGCGACAGGACTTGAGCGCAACCGAGGGATAAAACGTGCGATTGACAGAGAAAAAACAGAAACGCATCGGCATCAACATCACCTCCTTGATCGATGTGATGTTCATTTTGTTGATTTTTTTTATGGTCACCTCGAGTTTTATCGAGCAGCCGGGCATGAAACTCGAATTGCCGCAGACGCAAACCAGTGAAGTGGCGCGATTGGAAAATCTGGCGGTCTATATCACCAGTACGGGGGAGATTTACTTGAACGACGTTCTGGTGGAGCGTGACAGCCTCGCTGCAGCATTGAAAAGCCGATATCCTCAAATTGAAGACAAAACGCTGGTTTTAAAAGCGGATCAGGCCGCCGAACATGGACTGGTTGTGCGGGTGATGGATACAGCCAGGGCAGTGGGCTTGAAAAAAATGGTGATCGGCACCCGTATGGATGAGGGCCGCTGATCGGCCGGGACTTTTGCCTTGCCAGCAAACCCAAGAGGTGTATTGTGCAAAAATCCTCTCAGAATATCCCCAAGATGCTCGAGCGCTTGGCGAATTTGAGCGACCGGTTGATATCGGATTCCGATATTTCCAGCTTGTGCGAACTGGCGGTCCAGGTGGTCGATGACCTGGTTAATCCGAGCGATGTTTTCCTCATGCTCTTCGATCTCGACAAAAAGACGCTGATCTGTGAATCGCATCGCGGTAATCCTTTGATCCGCCGACAGAAACCGCAACTGCGGATCACGGGTTCGGTGAAGGATCTGCTGGATTCCGGGTGGGAGATTCTGGGCCCGGATTTGCGCCATACCGATCGTTTTTACCTCTATTTGGATCCCGAACTCGAAAATCAAGCGTGTATCGAGTTCAGGATTCCTCTCTTTTTGGACGAAAGCCATCTGGCGGTCTTGTTGTTGGGCAAAAAGGCGGATGGAACCGATTATACGGTTCCTGAAATCGATGTGCTGCGCATGTTGAACAATTTGCTTGTCCTCTGCGGTGAGCGATCGATCCGCTGCGGCAAAGAAAAAAGCAGGCAAAAGTCGGTACCTCGGCCGGTTTTCCCCCTTTTTCGGCGCAATGATTATGAGGAGATACTCGGCGAATCAGACAGCATCCACCAGGTTATCGAGATGGTGGATCGGGTCGCCGGCGAAGATGTGCCGGTTTTAATCACCGGCGAGAGCGGCACCGGCAAGGAACTGATCGCCCGCGCCATACATCGCCAGAGCCGCCGATGCAGCCGGCCGATGGTGGCGATTAACTGCGCTGCTTTGCCGGATCATCTGATCGAGAGCGAGTTGTTCGGCCACGAAAAAGGCGCTTTCACCGGCGCCGCCCAACAACGAAAAGGCCGCTTCGAGTTGGCCAATGGCGGAACCCTGTTCCTCGATGAAATTGGCGACATCTCGCTCCCCGTTCAAATCCGTCTACTGCGGGTCTTGCAGGAGCGCACCTTTGAACGCGTGGGCGGCGATCGATCGATCACCGTCAATGTCCGGATCATCGCCGCCACCAGCCGCAACCTGGAAGATTACATGCGCACCGGAAAATTTCGTGAGGATTTGTATTATCGGCTGAATGTCTTCCCCATTCACATCCCCCCCCTGCGTGAGCGCCGAACCGACATCATTCTCCTGGCCGACCATTTCCTCCAAAAATACAATACGATTCACGGCAAAAACGTGAAGCGCATATCGACACCGGCCATCAACATGATGATGGCCTACCATTGGCCCGGTAATGTTCGGGAACTCGAAAATTGCATAGAACGCGCCCTCCTGACCACCACCGATGATGTCATTCATGGTTACAGTCTGCCGCCCTCACTGCAGACCAGCGAGGAAACCAACACCGCCCTGATTCCGCAGGATGGCGCCAACCTGAAGGTGATGGTGGAATCCTATGAACGGGAACTGATCGTGGATGCCCTCAAGAAACATCGCGGCAACGCCGCCGCCGCCGCCCGATTCCTTCATACCACCCAGCGCATCATCAATTATCGCATCGCACAGCTCGGCATTGAGCCGCGAAACTACCGATAATCGCCCAGAATTGACATTAATTCCGGCAAAGTCTCGACCACATAATCGGCCAGCGCGGAAAACTCGGCATTCCGGTCATTTTTCAGCAGACAGGTGTGCGCTCCCGCGGCTCGTCCACAAAGCAAATCATCGCGATAATCCCCCACGACAATGACCCGATCCGGAGTCGTCTTCCACTTCGCGCAGATGTGTAACACGCTGTCCGGGGCGGGTTTGACCGGCTCGAAATCCCGGGTAATCACCACATCGAAATGACGTTCGATCCGCGCCATGAAGAGATCGACCGTCCGCCGGGTGTTGCGGGTGACAATGGCCCGGGGTAATCCGGTGTCTTGCAGAAAATCCAAAACTTCGTTACACCCCTCCTGAATGATCATCCGTGCGAGGGCTTCTTCTTCGATCTCTTCAATAATGGAAAAAGCCCAACGTCGTCGGGTTTCCGGCCAGTTTTTGACGGTGTGCAGGATGTCGCCGGAGGGGATCCCCAGCCGGGATCGCATGGCGGCGAAATCGATGACCGGCACCGTCAGGGTGCCATCCATATCAAAAATCACACCGCGCCAATGGTCATGTGCCCGGACGGGACGACAGGTCATGGAAGCGCGGCGAGTTCAGTGTTGATGCTGGCCGCCGCTCGCCGTCCTTCGCCCATGGCCAAAATGACGGTGGCGGCTCCCAGCACAATATCCCCCCCAGCATAGACCCGATCGATCGATGTTTTACCGCTGTCATCGACGATGATATTGCCCCATTTATTGGTTTTCAGCCCGTCCGTGGTCTGTCGGATCAGCGGATTGGACTCATTCCCGATGGCGACGATCACCGCATCCATCGGCAGGATGAATTCACTGCCTTTGATCTCCACGGGCCGGCGCCGTCCCGAGTCGTCCGGCGCCCCCAATTCATACCGAAGACATTCGATGGAGGTGACCACTCCATATTCGTCGCCTAAAATGCGTTGAGCGTTTTCCAGGAAATGGAAGATGATCCCCTCCTCCTTGGCATGAGCCACTTCTTCCACACGGGCAGGCATTTCGACCTCGGTTCGCCGATAAATCAAGTGAACCTCTTCCGCCCCCAGTCGAACCGCCGTCCGCGCCGCGTCCATGGCCACATTCCCCCCCCCCAATACCGCCACCCGTCGTCCGCGAAAAATCGGGGTGTCCGCCTGTCCGACCGCATAGGCGCGCATCAAGTTGGCCCGGGTCAGATATTCATTCGCCGAAAATACACCGACGAGGTTTTCTCCCTCGATATTCATGAACTTGGGTAGGCCGGCGCCGGTCCCGATAAAGACCGCATCATATCCGTCCTTGGCCATTAAATCCTTCAATTTCCGGGTGCGGCCCACCACGAAATTGGTTCGAATTTCAACGCCCATGGCCTTCAAAGCATTGATTTCCATTTCGACGATTTTCTTGGGGAGTCGGAATTCCGGAATGCCATACA